>CAXXKO010000023.1:0-31778 GCA_963666705.2 Alphaproteobacteria bacterium
CGTCCATCCCCGGATCGTGATGGAGATATTGGGCCACAGCCAGATCAGCATGACGATGGACACCTACAGCCACGTGATGCCCGAACTCCAACGCGAGGCCGCGACCCAGATGGACGCGCTCTTAACGGGCGAAATCTGACCGATTTCCGGCTGGTGGCTGTCAAAGTGGCTGTCAATTGACGATATGGAGAGCCGCAATTGCGGGCTTTTGCAGCTTAACCCATTGAAAAGAAATGGGGTGGCAGAGGGGACTTGAACCCCCGACCCCCAGATCCACAATCTGGTGCTCTAACCACCTGAGCTACTGCCACCACAAGTGTGCGGCTGTCATGTAGCGACCCGTGCCGGGGGCGTCAAGCACCGGGCGCTTTCGGCCGTGCCACCCTCATCGCCACACGCCGTCCTGGGCGTCGAAGGCGTCCGCGCGCGGGTCCGCGGCGGCGCGCAGGGTCCCCTTCTCGATCTTGTTCGAGGCCGTGCGCGGGAACGAATCGACATAAGCGAGGTAGCGCGGCACCTTGAAGGGTGCCAGGTGCTCGCGGGCGTGGGCCAGCACGCGCTCGACCGGCAGGCCGGCGCGGCCGAGCCCGGGCTTCAGGCACAGGTAGAGCTTGATCTCCTCGCCCCGGTCCGCGTCGGGGACGGACACGACGGCCACATCCTCCACCTCGGGCAGGAGCAGGGCCGCCTCCTCGACCTCACGGGCGGAGACATTCTCGCCGCTGCGCCGGATCATGTCCTTGATGCGCCCGGTGATGTAGTGGAAGCCGCGCTCGTCGGCGCGCGCGAGATCGCCGGTGCGGAACCAGTCGCCGCGGAACTGCTCGGCATTCGCCTCGGGCCGGCGGTGATAGCCCGCCATGAGGCCGTGCCCGCGCACCCACAGCTCGCCCACCGCGCCCACCGGCACCGGCGCGCCCTCCGAATCACGCACCGAGTGCTCGCGGAACAGCATGGGCAGCCCGACCGAGCCCGAGCCCACCATGTCGCGGCACGACGCCGGCATGCGCAGGGAGCCGCCGATCTCGGTCATGCCGTAAATCTCGCAGGCGGGGACCCGGAAGCGGCGCTCCATCTCCACCTGGCTCGACGGCGCGCAGCCCGCCAGCATGACCTCCTTCAGGCTGGTCGCCGCGTCGTCCGCGGCCTCGGGCTGCTGCTTGAGCACGAATTCGGGGAAGATGCAGAACTCGATGCCGAGCCGCTTGAGCCACGGGATGAAACCGCTGCCGCTCGGCTGGCGCGCGACGTAGAGCGCCGCCCCGATATTGAGGGCCGAGACCATCAGGTGCTGGCAGTTCATGTAGTGGAACAGGTTCTGCACCAGGAGGCGGCTGACGGGCGCCTCGGTGGCGGCGGGAATCTGGCGGCTCATCACCAGCCAGTAGTCCTGGGAATGGATGCAGCCCTTGGGCAGGCCCGTGGTGCCGGAGGTGTAGAGGATGGTCGTCGGGTCGCCCCCGGCGATGGGGGCCGCCGGCGTGAAGGCCTCGGCCCCGCCCTCCAACAGCGCGGCCCAGGTGCGCCCGCCCGCCGGCGCCGCGCGGCCGCGGATCACGACCCGCGTATCCTCGAGCGCGGCCGGCCGGTCGCCGAGCGCCGCGAGGAGCGGCAGGTGCGCCTCGTCGATCACCAGGAACCCGGCGTCCGAATCGGCGAGCGCAAATTCCAGCTCGTGCCGGGTGTAGCGCGGGTTGATCGGCACCATGACGGCGCCGATCTTGGCCAGCGCCATCCAGGTGAGCGGGTATTCCATGCGGTTGGGCAGCATCACCCCGACGTGGTCGCCATGGCCGACGCCCAAATCCGCGAAGCCGTTGGCGAGGCGGCCCGAGAGGGCGTCGAGCTGGCGGAAGCTCAGGGTCTCGTCATCCTCGAAGAAGGTGCAGGCCGGGGCGTCGCCGTAACGCTCGGCCGCCCGGCGCAGGAGGGCGGGGATGGTCGCCGGATAGGCGGCGCGCTCGAAGCCCCTGTTGCGGGCGAGATGCGCCTCGAGCACCTCAGACGCCACGGCGCATACCCTCAGCCGCCGCCGAAATGCCGCCCCAGGCGGGCGGCGGCCTCGTCCAGGGACTCGTCGAGCTTGCAGAAGGAGAAGCGCACGTAGTGGTCGGGCGCGTCCTCGGCGTAGAGGGCGCCGTAGGGGATGGCCGCCACCCCCGCCTCGCTGGCGATATGGCGGCAGAACTCGACGTCGTCGCCGTTAAAGCGCAAGGGGCCGATGTCGGCCGAGAGGAAGATGGTGGCCTCGCACGGCAGCGGCTTCAGGCCGGCGCGCGCGATCGCGGCCGAGAAGCGGTCGCGTTTTTCCTGGAGCGCGGCGGGCAGGCCAGCGAAATAGGCGTCGTCCTTGCCGAAGCCGTAGGCGATGGCCGTCTGCAGGTTCCCAGGTGTCGAGAAGATCATGTACTGGTGCATCTTGATGGCGGAGATGAGGGTGCTGGCCACGCCCGTCATGTAGCCGACCTTCCAGCCCGTGAGCGAGAAGGTCTTCCCCGCCGAGCCGATGCGGATGCAGCGCTCGCGCATGCCGGGCAGCGTCGCCAGCGGGATATGCGCGCGGCCGTCGAACAGCAGGTGCTCGTAGACCTCGTCGCAGAGGGCGTAGGTGTCGTATTCCTCGACCAGGCGGGCGATGAGCTCCAGGTCCTCGCGCCCGAACACCTTGCCGGTCGGGTTCATGGGGCTGTTCAGGAGGATGAGCTTGGTGCGCGGCGAGAAGGCCTCGGCCAGGGCCTCGCGCGGCAGCTCCCAATCGGGCGGCTCCAGGCGCACGTACTTGGCCACCCCGCCGGCGCGGCGCACCATGGGCACGTAGATGTTGAAGACGGGCTCGATCATGATCACCTCGTCGCCCGGCTCGATGAGGCCGAAGAGGGCCACGGCCAGCGCCTCGGTGGCGCCGCAGGTGATGAGGACCTCGGTCTCCCAGTCGAACTCGAGGCCGTAGAAGCGGCGGTCGTGCTCGGCCACCGCCTGGCACAGCGCGGGCACGCCCAAGGAGCGCGGATACTGGTTCGGCCCCGCCTCGGTCGCCTCCATGGCGACGCGGCGCACGTCGTCGTCACCGTTGCCGTCCGGGAAGCCCTGGCCGAGGTTGATGGCGTCGTGCGCGCGCGCGAGGCGCGACATCTCGTCGAAGACGGATGCCGGGTTCTCCATGACGATGGAATTGGCCGGCTTCACGGCGCATCTCCCCATTCGCTATTAGCGCCCCGTCATGTACCACGAAGGTCAGGGGCGGAGCCAGATTTGTCCCCGAATTCCTGGCGCGCATCTTGACCGGGCGGCGAATCGGTGAAGCAATGGCGGCCGATCCAGACGAAGGAGCCCGAAGATGAATGAAGGACAGAGCGCCGCTCTCCCCGTGAACCCGATGCCGCGCATTTCCCACGGCAAGGGCGTCTATCTCTACGACGAGAGTGGCAAGCAGTATATCGACGGCTCGGGCGGGCCGGTCCTGTTCTGCATCGGCCACGGCAACGAAGAGGTGACCGAGGCCGTGAAGGCCCAGCTCGACAAGGTCGCCTTCGGCTACACCAAGTTCTTCTCGAGCGACGCGCAGGAGGACTTGAAGGCGTTGATCGGCGAGCGCGCGGGCGGCGGGCTCACGCGCATGGTCTATGTCTCGAGCGGCTCGGAGGCCGTCGAATCCTGCCTCAAGGTCGCCCTCCAGTACCACCAGGCGAACGGCGAGCCCACGCGCACGCGCTTCATCAGCCGCGAGCGGTCCTACCACGGCAACACCTTGGGCGCGCTCTCGGTCTCGGGTTTCCTCGAGCGGCGCCAGCCCTACGAAGGTGCCCTCACGCAAGTCAGCTTCCTCTCCCCCGTCAACACCTACCGCCCGCCCGCGGGCGTCGCACCCGAGGACGTGGCGGCCCACGGTGCGAAGGAGCTGGAAGACGAGATCCAGCGCCTCGGCCCCGGGAACGTCGCCGCTTTCATCTTCGAGCCCGTTGTCGGGGCCGCCGGTGGCGCGGTGCCGGCGCCGCCCGGCTACGCCAAGCGCGTGCGCGAGATCTGCGACCGCCACGGCGTGCTGCTGATCTCGGACGAGGTCCTGTGCGGCGTCGGGCGCTGCGGCACCTGGCGGGCGCTCGAGGAGGACGGCGTCGTCCCCGACCTCATGTCGGTCGCCAAGGGGCTCGCCGGCGGTTACGTGCCCTTGGGCGCGGCCGTGTTCCAGGAGTATATCGAGCGCACCATCCTGACCCGCTACGAGGCCATCGCTAGCGGCCATACCTTCACCGGCCACACGGCCGCCTGCGCCGCCGGCCTCGCCGTGCAGACCATCATCAAGCGCGACAACCTGCTGGCCAAGGTGCGGGCGGACGGCGCCTACATGTTCGACCAGCTCAACGAGGCCTTGGGGCAGATGCACCTCGTCGGCGACATCCGTGGCCGCGGCATGCTGGCCGGCATCGAGATCGTGCGCGACCGCGAGACACGGGAACCCTACGAGCCCGAGAAGCGGCTGCACCTGCGCATCAAGGACCGGGCATTCGAGAACGGCCTCATCGTCTATCCGACGGGCGGCAACGTGGACGGCGTGCGCGGCGACCAGGTGCTGATCGCCCCGCCCTACACCGCGACACGGGCCGAGATCGACGAAGTCGTGGACAAGTTCGCCACGACCCTCAGTCAGATTTCCGCTGAGCTGTAGCCATGCGCGAGTAGCCCCCGGCGGGCCGAATCATCGGCTCGCCGGCAAGCCCGACAGGGCGCCCGAGCGACCAGCGAGGAGCCTTAGCGGCGCTTGAGCGAAACAAAGAGCCTTAGCGGCGCTCGAGCGTCATAAAGTGCCTCAGCGGCGCTCGAGCGCCATAACCAAAGAGGGAACCAACGATGAGCCCAGCGGACGAATCCACCCTGCCCATCGATTCCAAGCACGTCGCCCGCTTCTCCGACATCGCGAACTTCATGCGGGCGCCCTTCCAGGCGGACCCGGCGGGGCTGGACATCGCCATGGCCGGGGTGCCATTCGACATGCCGTCCAACCGGGGCGGAGCGCGCCACGGCCCGGCCCAGATGCGCGAGATGTCGCGCCTCATCCGCCGCATCCATTTCGCGACGCGCATGGCGCCTTTCGAGGTCTGCCGCGTGGCCGACGTGGGCGACGCGCCCGTCAACCCCTACGATGCTTCGGAGGAGAGCTTGGCCAAGATCACGACCTTCTTCGAGGGCATCGTCGAGGCCGGCGCCCTGCCGCTCGTCGCGGGCGGCGACCACACCATCACCTTGCCCGTCATGCGCGCCGTGGCCAAGAAGCACGGCACCCTCGGCATGCTGCATTTCGACGCCCATCCCGACACCCACGACGAGCTGCTGGGCAACAAGTACAACCACGCCACCTGCTTCCGCCGCGCCATCGAGGAGGGCGTGCTCGACCCCAAGCGCCACGTGATGGTGGGCATCCGCGGCACCCTCTTCAGCGCCGACGACCTCGACTGGGCGCTCGATCGCGGCATCACCGTCATCGATATCGACACCTTCTACGATCTCGGTGTGGCGGAGACAATCGCCACCGCGCGCCGGGTGCTGGGCGACGGGCCGAGCTACATCACCTTCGACATCGACGGCATGGACCCGATTTATGCGCCCGGCACCGGGGCGCCGGAGCCGGGCGGCCTGATGATGCGCGACGCCCAGCTCATCCTGCGCGGCATGCGCGGCCTCGACCTCTACGGCGCCGACGTGAACGAAGTCTCCCCACCCCTCGACCCCACGGGCCTCACCGCCAACGTCGCCAACAACCTGATGTTCGAGGAGCTATGCCTGCTGGCCGACGCGGTGGACCGGCGGCGGTCGGCCTGACGACCCAATGGTGCCGAGCAGCTTCCGGCGCGCCGATCTTCGGTTCGCCGGCAAGCCCGACAGGGCGCCCGAGCGAATAGCGAGGAGCGTTAGCGGCGCCTGAGCGAAACGAAGAGTCGCGCGGCGACTAGGCGCTGTATGACGGTATAATCTAGTCCTCCGGCGTGCCGATCTTCGGCTCGCCGGCAAGCCCGACAGGGCGCCCGAGCGAACAGCGAGGAGCCTGCGCGGCGCCTGAGCGATTACGAAAGGGATATAGCGATGATCCAGATGGCCGCCGGCATGGCGCGGCTCGGTACCGAGACGGCGTTCGAGGTGCTGGCGCGCGCCAACGCCCTCGCGGCGGCGGGCCGCGACATCATCAACCTCGGCATCGGCCAGCCCGATTTCAAGACGCCGGCGCATATCGTCGAGGCGGGCATGAAAGCCCTCGCCGACGGCCACCACGGCTACACGCCGGCCAACGGCATCCGGCCTCTGCGCGAGGCGGTGGCGGCCGACATCGCGCGCAACCGCGGCGTCGAGGTGGACCCTGATTGCATCCTGGTGGTGCCGGGCGGCAAGGTGACCATGTTCTTCGCCATCCTCATGTTCGGCGAGGCGGGGGCCGAGATCCTCTATCCCAACCCCGGCTTCCCGATCTATGAATCGGTGATCGCCTTCACCGGGGCCAAGCCCGTGCCCATCGACCTCCACGAGGAGACGGGCTTCGCCTTCGATGCCGAGGAGGTGCTGGCCAAGATCACGCCGGCCACGCGCCTCCTGATCCTCAACAGCCCGGCCAACCCGACGGGCGGCGTCGTCCCCCGGGCCCAGATCGACCGCCTGGTCGAGGGGCTCGCGGCCCACCCCCAGGTGGTGGTGCTGAGCGACGAGATCTACAGCCGCATCCTCTACGGTGCCCACGAGCATGTGAGCCTCCTCGAATACGAGGGCCTGCGCGACCGGCTCATCCTCCTGGATGGCTGGAGCAAGACCTACGCCATGACCGGCTGGCGCATGGGCTACGCAGTGTGGCCCGAGGCCCTGTTCCCATATGCCGAGCGCCTGGCCATCAACTGCCATTCCTGCGTCAACGCCGCCGCGCAGTTCGCTGGCATCGCCGCCCTCGAAGGCCCCCAGGACGCGGTGGCTGAGATGGTCGCCGCCTTCGACGAGCGCCGCCGGGCGATCGTCGCCGCGCTCAACCAGACCCCGGGCTTTCGCTGTGCCGACCCGGGCGGCGCCTTCTACGCCTTCCCCAACATCGAGGGCACGGGCCTGAGCGCCCGCGACCTCCAGGTCAAGCTTCTCGACGAAGCCGGCATCGCCACCGTCGCCGGCACCAGCTTCGGCGCCTATGGCGAGGGCTACCTGCGCTTCTCCTACGCCGCCAGCCTGGCGCAGATCCAGGAGGCCGTGCGGCGTATCAACGCCTGTCTCTAGGCGCCGCCGGACGGAGCGCGCAAATGGCGGGAGACCGGGTCGAATCGACCCGGATATGTCAAGGCCTGTCAAGGTGCGGGGCAGTGAATATGTTTTATATCAATGGCTTATGAAATCCGGACTCGAACCTTGACAAACCTTGACACTATTTCGCCGCGGGCCGTGTGCATCCACCTATATGGGCATCGGGTCCTATCGCGTCAAGGTGTTTCGTCTAGCGCCTGGCGAGAGGGGTGGCGGTCCATTGCGTCACAATCAGTTCGAATTCACAATGCAAGGCCTGACCCCTCGAAGCGTGACCCCTCGACGCGCGGCGAAATAGCACGGATCGCCCCTCCTGAAGAGCATGTCCAGCTCGGAGAATTGGAGCTGGCCGTTTGCCGGGCGTTGAGCCTCGATCCGGCCGCGTACCAGCGCGAGCGCGACGGTGGCGCGGCCGGCGACAGGTAATCCAGCGATGGCGCCGCCACGTGTCAGAGCAACCGGCCACGCGGCGCGCGGGCGGAGCTATGGCCAGAAGTTGGTGACGGCGTGAAGGGTTAAGGTGGCGTATCGTGGGGGTGATTGAGCCTCCACTTCTCCAGCAAAGGAGTGATACGCCGTGACCGACAATAACGTTTTGAAGCTTTCCCAGCCATCGACGTTTTCCGATCCGTTGACCGAGGTGCTGCGCAACGGCGCCCCTTCCCTTTTGGCCCAAGCGGTCGAGGCCGAGGTGGCCGCGTTCCTCGGGAGCCACGCCGAGGAGCGCACCGATGAAGGCCGCCAACGGCTGGTGCGCCACGGTCATCTGCCGGAACGCGAGATCATGACCGGCATCGGCCCGGTCGCGGTTCGCGGGCCACGGGTCCGCGACCGCACGGGGCTGGGCGCCGATCGCATCCGCTTCTCCTCGGCGCTGCTGCCGCCTTATGCGCGGCGCTCGAAGAGCCTCGAGGTCCTGATCCCCATCCTCTACCTCAAGGGCATCTCCACCGGCGACTTCACCGAGGCGCTGGCGGCCTTACTCGGGCCGGACGCCGGCGGCCTCTCGGCCTCGTCCATCGCGCGGCTCACCGAAGTCTGGGCGGGGGAGCACGCACACTGGCTGAAGCGGGATCTGTCGGCCCGGCGCTACGTCTACTTCTGGGCCGACGGCATCCACGTGCAGGCCCGGCTCGAGGACGACGCGCAATGCCTGTTGGTCATCATCGGCGCGACGCCCGAGGGCAAGAAGGAACTCGTCGGCCTCATCGACGGCGTGCGCGAGAGCACCCAATCATGGCGCGAGCTGCTGCTCGACCTCAAGCGGCGCGGGCTCGCGATGGGGCCTGAACTCGCGGTCGCCGACGGCGCGCTCGGCTTCTGGAAGGCGATCGAGGAAGTGTGGTCCCGGACGCGCGGCCAGCGCTGTTGGGTGCACAAGACCGCGAACGTCTTGAACAAGCTGCCCAAGAGCCAGCAATCGAAGGCAAAGCGTGCTCTCCAGGACATCTGGATGGCCGAGACCAGGAGCGACGCAGACAACGCCTTCGACACCTTCATCGAGACCTACGCCGTCAAATACGAAAAGGCGGCTGCATGCCTGGCCAAGGATCGCGAAACGCTGCTGGCGTTCTACGACTTTCCCGCCGAGCATTGGAAGCACCTGCGGACAACCAACCCCATCGAAAGCACATTCGCCACCGTGCGACACCGTACCGTGCGATCCAAGGGATGCCTCTCCAACAAGACGGCGCTCGCCATGGTCTTCAAGCTCACCCAGGGGGCACAAAACAGTTGGCGCCGCCTCGACGGACACAACCAGTTGCCCAAGCTGATCGTCGGTGTAAAGTTCATCGACGGCATCGAAGCCGTCAGGCAACAACCGCAAGCCGCCGCCTGACCCATACCGTCACCAAGATTCAGCCATAGCTCCCTCGGTAGGCGAGCTTGCTCTAGCCCGTACTCGGGAAGCCGAGTAGTCTTCAGGTCCATGAAGGGAAGTCCCGTCGCTCCAGGCATTAATACCAACCGCCCTTAGTGTCCGTCCCAGAAGTTCTTGAATCGAATGAGTCTGTTGTGATTCTATAAGTGGTGTTGGAATTCTGATGGAGACACCACATGTGGACGGACGAGAACCGAAGTCTCTACGAGCGCAAGGGCGTTCGGTATCCCAGCGATTTGACGGACCGGGAATGGACCTTGATCGAGGCGCTGATCCCGCCGGCCAAACGCGGCGGCCGCCCTCGACAGGTGGACGTGCGCGAGGTTCTGATGCTTTGGGATTGGGACGGCACGCTCGAGCGCATTCACCACGCGCTCTACGTTCTGAGCCGGGAGTTGGAGGGTCGCGAGGCCTCGCCGAGTGCCGGGGTGATCGACAGCCAGAGCACCAAAGGGGCGGAAAAAGGGGGGCGTGCATCGACCCGGCGGGCTATGATGCGGGCAAGAAGATCAAGGGCAGGAAGCGCCATCTCCTCGTCGATACCCTCGGCTTGATGCTCGCCGTCGCCGTTCATCCGGCCGACGTACAGGATCGCGATGGCGCCCTGTTGGTGCTGGATCGCCGCACCCGCAGGCTGTTTCCCTTCCTGGAGGCCATCTTCGCCGATGGCGCGTACGGCGGCGACAAGCTGCGCCGGGCCATGGCCGATGCCGCCTGGCGCATCGAGGTGGTCAAGCGGCCCGCCACGGCCAGGGGCTTCGAGGTCATCCCCAAACGCTGGGTCGTCGAACGCACCATCGCCTGGATCAATCGCTGCCGCCGCCTCGCCAAGGACTACGAGAACCTCAACCGTACGGCCGTCGCCTTCATCCGCCTGGCCAGCATCCGGCTCATGCTCAGAAGGCTTACACGATACTGCTATCCATCATAAACTTTCCGGACGGACTCTTAACATTGACCTGTGCGGGCCCACTCTCTGATTCCGATGGACATGATCTTCCAAGGGCGGTCGATGAGGTTGTTCCAGGCTTGGCAACAGGCCTGGACGATGGCCTCGTAGGTGTCGAAGACGCGGTTGGAGAGCCAGTTCTGACGAAGGTATTGCCAGACGTTCTCGGCCGGATTGAGTTCTGGTGACTTGGCTGGCAAGGGCATGAGCGAAATGTTGTCGGGTATGCCGAGCTTGGCGGTGGTGTGCCAGCCGGCTTGATCGAGGAGCACGACGGCATGGGCGCCTGGTGCGACGGCCCGGCTGATTTCCTCGAGATGCAGACCCATGGCCTCGGTATTGGCGTAGGGCAGGACCAGCGCCGCGCCCTCACCGCGCTCCGGGCAAATGGCACCGAACAGGTAGGCCGATTCGGTTCGCAGGTCCTTGGTCTGGCGCGGACGCGACCCCTTGGGCGCCCATTGCCGCACCAGGCCGTTCTTCTGACCCACGCGCATCTCGTCTTGGAACCAGACCTCGATGGCCGTGCCAGACGGCTGGGTCGCTACGGTCTTTGCCAGATGGCCTGGGAATTTTTTTTAAAGCCCTCCATCACCTCGGCATCCTGGCCGACGTGGCGCGGACGCGCCGAGATGTGCGAGAAGCCAAGCGCCACCAGCAGCTTGCCGACACTGCGCTCGTGATAGTCCACGCCGAAACGCGCCCGGATCAGAGACTTGAGATCCAGGCACCGCCAGCGCACCACCCCATCCCGCTCGCGATCGGGACCGCCCTCGACGATCCCCGCCAGCTCCTCCAATTGCGCCGGCAGCAGCCGCGGCGCCGTCCCGCCGGGCTTGCGGTCGATCAGGCCGTCGGGGCCGCCTTCGTTGAACCGGTGAACCCAGTCCCGCAACGTCTGCCGATCCATGCCCCCGACACGCGCCGCATCACCACGGCTCATCCCGTCGTAGGCCGCCGCGATCGACAAAAGCCGCCGGGCCTGAGCCGCATCCTTGGCCCGGGCCGCAAGCGCTCGCACATCTCCCGCCCCGTAGTCCTCTCGCAACGAAATCGCCAACATCAAATACCCTCCATTGGTGTTGGCTACCTTGAATCACACAAAATCTAGTTTGAAAACCCCCTCATGAGTCACGATCAGGGGCGGTTGGTATAAGTGCCCAACTGGGTTGCCGTGGTCTCAGACCTGGACATTTACCGTAGCGCCAAGCTGCTCATAGACCAACATGGGCGTGAGGGGGCGAAGCTTCATGCGGTGGCAACGGTCATGGATATGACCGCGCTTGGCGATCAAAGCGGCCGTGCCGTGTGGCTCCGAATCTCGGGCGCGATAGTGGCGCTACTAAACACTGACCCGACGGACGCAGGTGCCATGCTCCAGTAAATGCGGGGACATTTGGGTCACACAGATTAGACGAATGGCCAAGACGACCAATTTTCGCGAACTGCTTACAATTCGGCGCAAATTCCCGAAGGCGCGGCGTTCGCGTGTCAAGCTGGAATACTGTGCCGCACGTCTGATAGCCCGTTGGCGGCGCTCACATTTCGTGCACTTCTGTTCTTCAATAACCCATGCCGTTGGCGCGGTTGCTACTGTTGTCGCATTGCTCGTCGCGGTGGCGGCTCTTTTCGTCGCGGTCGAGACACAGAAAGGGGAGATAGAGCAGAGAGAGAAAGACCGGATCGTTCGTGACTGGACTATTATTGCAATGTCACCTCAAGCGCGAGGAAATATCGGCCAGAAAGACGCTGTTGAACATTTGGTGAGTGAGGGGGTGTCCCTTCAATCCGTAAACCTTAGGCAGGCGCCGATGATTGAGGCCGATCTACGGGGCGCTCATTTTTGGAATGCGAGATTGGAGGGAGCGAACCTCCAAGATGCTGACCTTCGGGACGCCGATCTTACTATCGCAAGGTTGAGAGGAGCCATCCTTAGAGTCCGTCCGGAAAGTTTATGATGGATAGCAGTATCGTGTAAGCCTTCTGAGCATGAGCCGGATGCTGGCCAGGCGGATGAAGGCGACAGCCGTACGGTTGAGGTTCTCGTAGTCCTTGGCGAGGCGGCGGCAGCGATTGATCCAGGCGATGGTGCGTTCGACGACCCAGCGTTTGGGGATGACCTCGAAGCCCCTGGCCGTGGCGGGCCGCTTGACCACCTCGATGCGCCAGGCGGCATCGGCCATGGCCCGGCGCAGCTTGTCGCCGCCGTACGCGCCATCGGCGAAGATGGCCTCCAGGAAGGGAAACAGCCTGCGGGTGCGGCGATCCAGCACCAACAGGGCGCCATCGCGATCCTGTACGTCGGCCGGATGAACGGCGACGGCGAGCATCAAGCCGAGGGTATCGACGAGGAGATGGCGCTTCCTGCCCTTGATCTTCTTGCCCGCATCATAGCCCGCCGGGTCGATGCACGCCCCCCTTTTTCCGCCCCTTTGGTGCTCTGGCTGTCGATCACCCCGGCACTCGGCGAGGCCTCGCGACCCTCCAACTCCCGGCTCAGAACGTAGAGCGCGTGGTGAATGCGCTCGAGCGTGCCGTCCCAATCCCAAAGCATCAGATACTCGTGCACCGTGGACTTGGCCGGCAGGTCCTTGGGCAGCGCGCGCCACTGGCACCCGGTCGCCAGAACATAAAGGACCCCGTTCATCACCTCGCGCACGTCCACCTGTCGAGGGCGGCCGCCGCGTTTGGCCGGCGGGATCAGCGCCTCGATCAAGGTCCATTCCCGGTCCGTCAAATCGCTGGGATACCGAACGCCCTTGCGCTCGTAGAGACTTCGGTTCTCGTCCGTCCACATGTGGTGTCTCCATCAGAATTCCAAACACCACTTATAGCCCTGGACTCGACGATCGGCACATTCCGAGCACGATCATGCCCTGATATGCTCTTGCCGGAAGCCGGAGATGGAGACGTCGACTTTCTTTATGTGTTGAGCCGGGGCCTTCTTTCACCGTGAGTCGAACATCGAGATTCACCGGCATCATTTGCGACCAGACCAAACCGTCTTCGCTCAAGATCCCCGAGTCCGGCAAGACGCTGGACTTCCTTCCGGCCGCAACCATCTGGACGATCAAGACGTTATACGGTCGGGATGCGGACCTTCGCGGTACCTAGCCATGGCCTCCAAGAGCCAGGTCCCAGCTCCTACCGGGAAAGCCTGGGGTCGGTCCACGCATTTTCAATGCCGGACTTGCAGAGGATGACAGCAATTTGCTGTTCGGCCCGGCGGATTTGATTGGTGCTGTTCTGCGTGGGGCAAAGCTCCAAGGAGCAAACCTCGACGGTGTAGATATGACAGGCGCCGATGTTAGTGGTGCAAATTTCGGTAGTCCCGTTGTGGTGGATGAAGATAAAGGAACCGCCTGGGAGACCATCGTCACAAGAGAGCAGCTTCTCTCCGCCTGTGCCGACCCGGACAATCCGCCGATCCTGCCGGAAAACAGACCGGAGTTTAAACGCCTTGTTCTCCCTCCATGCCCGGCGGCGGACTGATTGGTTCGCTGGCCCCGAGAACCTTCCCCCATAAAGTATGGCGTAGCGCCAGGCTTCGTTCTGACTTTTTCGCCCTTAGGAAAGGGCTGGCCCCGAGAACCTTCCCCCATAAAGTATGGCGTAGCGCCAGGCTTCGTTCTGACTTTTTCGCCCTTAGGAAAGGGTCAAATCATGCGGCACACCGACTCAAACCATGTGGCGCACCGACTCAAACCATGTGGCGCGCTACACCTTGACGAGGCCGGCGTGGAACAGGCTGATGGTGCGCTCCTCGAAGGCGCGGATCAGCAGCATGGTGCCGAGGAGGTGCGCCGGGTCGAGGTTGGCGGGCCGGCGCTCGGGCGCGGCGGCGGCCTCGCTTGCGGCGGCGGCGCTCGGCGTCATGACGGGCGGGCGGCGTCCGGGGGCCGGGTCCACATGCGCCAGAAGTATTCGTTGTCGATGGGGTCGCCGGCCGCGAGCCCGCAGCCCTCGTAGCTCGGCTGGGTCTCACCCGGGCGCCGCACGTAGGTGGCGTCATCCCCCACCATGACCACCGACATCGCCCGCCGCGGCGCCGCCGTCGCGTTGCCGGGCCCGCCATGCAGGGTCATGCCGTGGAACGCGATGCAGTCGCCGGGCTGGAGGTCCCAGCCGAGGATGCGGTACCGCGCCCGGCTCTCGGGGCTCATATCGGGGGGCAGCTCGAAGCCGTCCCCCTCGCCATAGCCGTCGTACCAGCCACCGTTGACGCGCTCGGGGCGGAACTTGCGGCCCCAGCGGTGGGACCCGGCGATGAACTCGAGGCTCAGGCCCCGCGGCACCGGGTCGACCGAAAGCCACAGCACCATCATCTGATGGCCATCCATGCAGTAGAAGGGCTGGTCGTGGTGCCACGGCGTGGCGCGGGAGGCGCCGGGCTCCTTCACCCACATGGCGTCGTGCAGCAGGTTGACGCGGGCCGCCCCCATGAGCCGGCCGGCGATCTCCCCCACCGGCCCGTCGCGGTAGAGGTCCGCGAAGGCCGGAACCCGGTGATGCATTTGCAAGTCGCTGAAGAACCCCGCCGATTCGCCCGCGACCGTGTGGTCCTGGGCGTAGGCCCCGGGATGCGCGCGCGCCTCGTGAATCGCGCCGGCAATGCGATCGATCCACTCGGAATCGAACATCCGGCGCAGGCAGACCGCCCCGTCGCGCTCATATGCCGCCATGTCGTCCCCGGTAATCCCGGACAGTGGCTCGCGGTTCATCGCATCCTCCTCTCGTTCGCGTGCGCGCCATCGCCATCGCGTGGCCACACCAGGGGAAACATCTCGCAGCTCATGGGGTCGCCCGCTTCGAGGCCGTGGCCCTCGAAGCGCGGGCGGGCGTAGCCGGGCCGGGCGCCGTAGGTGGCGTCGTCCCCGGCCCAGTTGGTGGCGAGCGCCCGCCGCCTCCGCACCCGCGAGGGGTTGCCGGCGGCGCCGTGGATGGTGAGCCCGTGGAACACCACGCAGTCCCCCGGCGCCATGGCCCAGGCGAGGATCTCGTGCCGGTCCCGCTCGGCCTCGATGTCGGGCATGGGCGTATAGGGGCTGTCGGCGTAGTAGGGGGTGCCGTCCGTGCTGCTCGTCGGGTCGAACCAGCGGCCCCAGCGGTGGGAGCCGCGGACGAACTGGAGCGACGCCGCGCGGCCGACCGGGTCGAGTGGCAGCCACATGGTGCAGGTCTGCGCCCCGTCGATGGTGAAGTAGGGCTGGTCCTGGTGCCAGTTGGTGGGTTTCCCGACGCCCGGCTCCTTGATCCACATGGTGTCGAAGAAGAAGCTCGCGGTCGCGGAGCGCATGAGCCGGGCGACGATGGGCCCGGCGGGCGAGGTGCGCGCGAAGCTCTGGAAATCGGCGTCGCGCTGGGCCATGGCGAGGTCGGTGACGAAGCGGCCATCGCCTTCCTCCGGCGCGTGGTCCATGGCGTGAATGCTGGGGCTCGCCTTGGTGCGCTCGAAACCGGCGGCGAGGAGATCGATCCAGTCGCCGTCGAACTGCCCGCGCAGACAGACCGCGCCGTCGCGTGCGAACGCCGCGACCTCGGCCTCGTCGATCTCGCGCAAGGGCAGTTGGTTCATGAGGACCTCCAGGCAACCCCGCAGCCACGGGATGTTACGCCCTTGGCGGCGGCATTTCCATCGCCGATCATCCGCCGCGCGGGCTGGCATCGCGCATTGCGCCCGGTCGGGCGCGTGTGATAACCCTTTGGCAATAGCCGAAATTCGAGCGAAGGGACCAAGGTGGTGCCGACTCGCACGGTCCTGATCCTGAATGGGCCGAACCTCAACATGCTGGGCACGCGCGAGCCGGAGATCTACGGCCGCGAGACCCTGGCCGACATCGAGGCCGCCTGCCGGGAGCGGGCGGCGGCGCTCGGGCTCGCGCTCGACTTCCGCCAATCCAACGCGGAAGGCGAGCTCGTCGGCTGGATTCAGGCCGCGCGCGGGTCGGCGTCCGGCATCATCCTCAACGCCGGCGCCTACACCCACACCTCGGTCGCCGTCCTCGACGCGCTCCAGGCGAGCGGCGTGCCGGTCGTCGAGGTCCACATCTCGAACATTTACCGGCGTGAATCCTTCCGTCACCATTCCTATATCTCAGGTGTGGCCGAGGGCGTGATCTGCGGCTTCGGTGGCCAGGGCTATCTTTTCGCCCTCGAGGCCGTGGCGGGAATCGTGGCGCGCGAGCGGGGCGACTGATGGCCGGACACGAGATCGACAGCGACCTGGTGCGCAAGCTCGCCGCTCTTCTCGACGAGACCGGGCTCAGCGAGATCGAGTACGCGTCCGGCGACATGCGCCTGCGCGTCGCGCGCAACGCCGTCGTGGCCGTGGCGGCCGCCGCCCCCAGGGCCGAGCCGCACGCCGGCCCGGCCGCCGGCCATGAGGAGCCGCCCCATCCCGGCGCCGTGACCGCGCCCATCGTCGGCACGGTCTACCTCTCGCCCGAGCCCGGCGCCGAGCCCTTCGTGCGCGTCGGCACGACCGTGGTCGAGGGCGAGACGCTCCTGCTGATCGAGGCGATGAAGACCTTCAACGAGGTCCGCGCGACGCGCGCGGGCAGGGTCGTCCGCCTGCTGGTCGCCGACGGGACGCCGGTCGAGTACGGCGAGCCGCTGGTCATCATCGACTAGGCGCGGCCCGGTCATGTTCGAGAAAGTGCTGATCGCGAACCGGGGCGAAGTGGCGCTCCGCGTCCACCGCGCCTGCCGCGAGATGGGCATCGCCACGGTCGCCGTCCATTCGACGGCCGACGCCGACGCCATGCATGTCCGCCTCGCCGACGAGAGCGTCTGCATCGGGCCGCCGCCCGTGCGCCAGAGCTACCTCAACATCCCGGCCATCATCTCGGCCGCGACCATCGCCGGCGTCGACGCCATCCATCCCGGATACGGCTTCCTCTCCGAGAACGCCAACTTCGCCGCCATCGTGGAGGAGCACGGCTTCGTCTTCATCGGGCCGAGCCCAGAGCATATCGCCACCATGGGCGACAAGATCTCGGCCAAGCGCACCATGCGCGAATGCGGCGTCCCCGTCGTGCCCGGCCCGGACGCCGCCGTCGCCGACGAGGCCGAAGCCCTGGCGGCGGCGGAGGCGATCGGCTTCCCGCTCCTCATCAAGGCGGCGGCCGGCGGCGGGGGCAAGGGAATCAAGCTGGTGGAGCGCGCCGAGGACCTGCCCCGGGCATTGGCGCGCGCGCGCAGCGAGGCGATGGCCGCCTTCGGCAACAAGGAGCTCTATATCGAGCGCTACCTGGCCCACCCGCGCCATATCGAGATCCAGATCCTGGCCGACAACCACGGCCGGGTGGTCCATCTTGGCGAGCGCGACTGCTCGCTCCAGCGCAACGCCCAGAAGGTGCTCGAGGAGGCGCCGAGCCCGGCGCTCAACGCCGCCCAGCGCGACGAGCTCGGGCGCATGGCGTGCGCGGCCGTGCGCACCATCGGCTACCGCAACGCGGGCACGCTCGAGTTCCTCTACGAGGACGGGGAGTTCTACTTCCTGGAGATGAACACCCGCCTCCAGGTCGAGCACCCGGTGACCGAGATGATCAGCGGGATCGACCTGGTGCGCGAGCAGATTCGGCTCGCCAACGGCGCCCCGCTCGGCTATGGCCAGGACGAGATCGAGCTCTCGGGCCACGCCATCGAATGCCGCCTCAACGCCGAGAACCCCGACACCTTCCGCCCCTCGCCCGGCCTGGTCACGGACTTCCACGCCGCCGGCGGCCTCGGGGTGCGCATGGATTCGGGCCTCTACGCCGGCTACACGGTGCCGCCCTTCTACGACAGCCTGGTGGCCAAGCTGATCGTCCACGGCCGCACGCGCAACGAATGCATCCTGCGCCTGCGCCGCGCGCTCGAGGAATGCGTGATCGGCGGCATCGAGACCACCATCCCCCTGCATCTGCGCCTGACGGCCGAGCCCGATTTCATCGACGGCGTGTACGACATCCACTGGCTGGAGGCGAAGGTCGGCAAAGGGGCCGCGGGGCGCGAGGCCGAGGCCGCCGAAGAGGCTTCGTGAGCGGCCCCCTCACGCCCGAGATCCTGTTGCAGGCCTATGCCGTGGGCCTCTTCCCCATGGCCGAGGCCCGCGACGACCCGACCCTCTACTGGATCGACCCGGAGGTGCGGGGGATCATCCCGCTCGAATCCTTCCACGTCCCGCGCAGCCTGCGCCGGACCCTGCGCCGGGGCCGCTTCGCCGTGCGCGCCGATACGGCGTTCGAAGCGGTCATGCGGGGCTGCGCCGAGGCCCGGCCGGGCCGGTCCGAGACCTGGATCAACGACGAGATCCTGGCGCTCTATACCACCCTCCACGCCATGGGGCGGGCGCACAGCGTCGAGGCCTGGCAGGGCGGGGAGCTGGCCGGCGGGCTCTACGGCGTGGCCCTTGGCGGCGCCTTCTTCGGCGAGAGCATGTTCACCCGCGTGACCGACGCCAGCAAGGTGGCGCTCGCCCATCTGGTGGCGATCCTGCGCGCCGGCGGCTTCACCCTCCTCGACACCCAGTTCCTAACCGGCCACCTGGCCCGCTTCGGCGCCACCGAGATCAGTCGTGAAACCTATCGCGCGCGCCTCGCCAAAGCGCTCTCGGTGCAGGCCGCGTTCGGCGCGGCGCCGGACGGCCCGGATATCGCCGCCCTGTTCGCGGGCGTTGGGTGACGGATAACCGATCCCGAACCGGCTAATCGGGGATTTCCAGCGACCGGCGGCAGTCGATCACCCAGACGTCGTAGACGGGATGCCCGAGGGCCGAGAGGGCGGGGCTCGATGCGAACATCCAGCCAGTGAACAGCCGCTCGGATTCGCGATCCTGGTAGGTATCCTCGATCTCCAGGAAGACGGTGCTCTCGGGCTGCTCCTCGGGCGGGCGCTTCTGGCACGAGCGGGGAATGATCTCGAGGGTGCCGAAGAGGACGACCCGGTCGAGCGGCGCCTCGAAGGTCGAGATGCGCGCCGTGATCTTGTCGAGGCCCTGGAGGACGGCGATGTCGTTCTCGATCCAGGTCTGGGCGCGCCCCGGCCCACTTGCCGCCAGGGCCAGAAGAAACAGGAGCGCGGGAAGCGCGCGTGACGCCGATTCTGGAATCGCTCTCTCCCTTGACTGGATCATCGCCGAGCGGGGCCGGCGAGCCAAGTCAAAGCTTGCCCGCCGATCCGCGCGCCAGCTTAGGCCAGATCAGTGGGGCGGAAATATGGCGGGCGGCAAGCCCCTCAACCCGGCTTGCGGGCGAGGAAGCGCAGGCGCACGTAGTCGAGCACCCAGACGCCGTCGGCACCCAGGAGCCGGGGCCCGAGCGCCGCCGCCAGCTCGTCCAGGAGGGCGGGGCGATCGGCGGCCGGCACGGTCGAGAGGAAGCTCTCGGTGAAGGTCTCGAGCCAGTCCCGCACGTCGCCCGGCAGTGGCGTGGGCCGCGGGATCAGCTCGATGGACGCGACCGCGAAGCCCCGTTGCTCGAGCAGGGCGCGATATTCCGCATCGGTCGGGAAATACCACGGCATCACGGCCCGCGCACCGACCCCGCGGCGGGCGAGCGCCGCCGTGAGCGCGTCGAGAACGACGGCGACGTTCGCCCCGCCGCCCATCTCGGCCACGAACCGCCCACCGGGCGCGAGGGCACGCCACACGCCGTCGACGACGCTCTCGGCCCGGCGCATCCAATGCATGGCCGCATTCGAGAGCACGGCGTCGAATTCGGATTCGAACGCGAGGGCCTGGCCGTCCATCACCCGTGCGTCGAGGCCGCGCGCGTTGGCGGCCGCGACCTGGTCGGCGCTCGCGTCCACGCCCACCACACGGGCACCCATCTCCGCGAGGCGCGCGGTCAGCGCCCCGTCGCCGCAGCCGAGATCGAGCACCCGCTCGCCCGGGCGCGGGTCGAGCAGGGCCAGGACGGGGCCGCCGAGAGCGGCCACGAAGCCCGCGTTGCGGGCGTACCGCGCCGGGTCCCAATGCTGCGCGCGGCCGGTGACGGATTCCGCCCGGCTCGCCTCCGCGGTCATGGGGTCATTCCTCGGAGAGCAGGAAGATGGCCTTGCCGAGCAGCACCTCGACGGATACCACGTCCTTGGTGTCGGTGATCTCGCCGCCATCCGCGATCATGTCCTCGCCCGAGCCGGGCTCGAGCATGATGTATTTGCCGCCCAGGAGGCCCTCGCCCGTCACCGAGGCGCGCGTGTCGGTCGCCAGCTCGAGGTCCGGCGTGATGCTCATGGTGACGACGGCCTGATAGGCGTCGAAGTCGATCCGAAGATTGGTGACGGTGCCGACCTTCACGCCGCTCACGCGCACGTCCGAGCCCCCGGTCAGGCCGTCGACGCCATAGAACTTGGCCGTGACCTCGTAGCCGTCGACCGCGCGGATGTTGCTGGCGTCGTAGGCATAGAACACGAACACGACGGCGACCACGAGCACCACCGCGCCCAACACCGTCTCGACAAGGCTCCGTCCCATGTGTCCCTAGCTCCCGCGTCCGCGGCGCCGCGCGCCGCTATTGCTGCTCTTCCCCGGCCTTGCGCTCTTCCCGGCGGCGTTCGGCCGCGCGCACGATGCGCTCGAGGATGCCTTCGATGATCACCGAATCCTGGACGAACTCGATCCCGTCCCCGGCCGCCATCATGTCCATGGAGCCGCCCGCGTCCAGCTTCACGTGCTTGCCGCTGAGGACGCTCTCGCTCAGGATCATTGCGCTGGTATCGGTGGGCAGAGCGATGCCCGACTCGATGGAGAGAGTGAGATAGGCCATGCCGCTCTCACGGTCGAGGCGCAGGGCGCTGACCGCGCCCACCGGCACGCCCACGAGGCGGACCTCGGAGCCGATGGTGATGCCGTCCACGCGTGAGAACCGGGCGATGATGTCGTATCCCCCACCGCCCGCCGCCCCGCCGGCGGAGAAGCCCCAGGCCACGAAGACGGCGAGTGCGGCGAGCGCGCCCGCGCCGACGACCGCGTCCCGGACGCTGCGGCTCATCCGCCTCATGGGCCGATAGCCTCGCGGCCCCATGGGCGGCGCCATCCCGTCACGATGGCCTCCAGGGCTCGTAATCCCCGGTCGCCCGCGCCCGGTGGGCACCCTCGAGCTCGTGGCCCGGCGGGCGGTAGGCCGCCGCGGTGCCGGTCGAGTTGGGCTGATGCTCGCGCTGCCAGGCATATCTCGGCCTTGTTCCGAGCGGCGGCTCGGCGATCGTCTGGTGGAGCCAGGCGCGCCATTCGGGCGGCACGCGCGACGCCTCGACCTCGCCCTCATAGATCACCCAGCGGCGCGCCACGCCGCGCGCGGGCTTGCCGCGCTCCCGGTAATAGCGGTTGCCGAACTGGTCGGTGCCCACGAGTGAGCCCTTGAGCCAGGTATAGAGGCGGGTTCCGATGGTCATGGCGGCTGGGCGACCCCGTTGATGCGGGGCGGAATATGCCACCTGTGGCGAAAGGCGTCCAGTTGACAGATTGGGTCAGGCCTTGCGGCGCTCCTCGAAGGCGGCGCCGTCGCGGATCAGGCCCTCGGCCTCGTCGGCCGAATAGCCGGCCTCGGCGAGGATGTCGCGGCAGGCATTCGAGAAGGCGGGCGGGCGGGACTTGACCGACCCGGGGGTGCGCGAGAGTTTGATCGGGATGCCGGTGCCCTTGAAGCCGTCGCGCTCCCACACCATCTCGCGGTGCCGGGTGTGGGGGTGCTCGGCCACCTCGGGCACGGTCTGCACGGCGCCGCACGGCACCCCCTTGGCGAGGAGGCGGCGCGAGAGGTCCACCGCCTCCTGGTCGGCGAGCAGAGCGCGCAGCTCGGCGTTGAGCGCGTCGCGGTTGGCGACCCGGTCCTTGTTGTCCGCGAAACGCGGGTCCTCGGCCAGCCCGGGCTTGCCCAGCTCCTCGCACAGCCAGCGGAACTGGCGGTTGTTGCCGGCACCGAGGAAGACGTTGCGGGTCGCCGTCGGGAACTGGTCGTAGGGGGCGATGTTGGGGTGCGAATCGCCGAGGAGGCGCGGCGTCTCGCCCGACATGAAGTAGTTGGGCGCGTGGGGGTGGAGGAGTGCGACGCCCGAATCGTAGAGCGCGACCTCCAGGAACTGCCCGCGTCCCGTGGCGTCCCGCACCCGCAAGGCCATGAGGATACCGATGACCGCGTTCATGCCGGCGCACAGATCGACCACGGGCACGCCCATGCGCACGGCGCCCGTCTCGGGATGGCCGTTGATGCTCATGAGCCCGCTCAGCGCCTGGGCGATGGCGTCGTAGCCGGGCAGGCTGCCGAAGGGACCGTCGGCGCCGAAGCCGGTGATGCGGGCATGGACCAGGCGCGGGAAGCGCTCGGCCAGCGCCTCGTAGCCGATGCCCCAGCGCGCAAGCGTGCCGATCTTGAAATTCTCCAGCAGCACGTCGGCGCCGTCGAGCAGGCGCAAGAGCACCTCCCGCCCCCCATCGCTCGAGAGGTCGAGGGCGATGCTGCGCTTGTTGCGGTTGAGGCCGGCGAAATAGGAGCTGATCCCCTCCTGGAAGGGCGGGCCCCAGTCGCGCGTCTCGTCGCCCTGGGGCGGCTCGACCTTGATCACGTCGGCCCCGTGGTCGGACAGGATCTGCGCGCAGGACGGCCCCGCGAGCACCCGCGAGAGGTCGATCACCCTGAGCCCTTGGAGGGCGCCCTTGGTGTCGCTCATCGTCGTTGTCTCCCTCGGGACGATCGGCGGCCCGTCACGCGGCGGCCCCGAGGACCTGCTCGGCGAAACGGGGATAGGTCTCGGCGATCTCCTCGCGCACCCGGCTGCGGATGAGCGCCAGCAGCCCGGCGTCGGGGGGTAGGGTCTCGGGCACGCTCGCATCGCGGTCGAACTCGAAACCGGTGTTCTCGACCACGCTCGCAAGCGTCTCGCCCGCATGGGTGCTTTGGAGGCGGAAGCGGCGCCGTGCCTTGTCGAACGTAAAAAGGGCTCGGCCGGTCAGGAGCGCGTGCGGCCCGCCGCGGCGCCAGACGCCGTCCTCGCTCACCCCCGGCGCGCTCACGAAATCGACCTTGGGGACGAAGACCCGGGGGCTGTGCTCCTCGCGGAACAGGATCACGCGCGGAATCATGAAGTAGAGGTAGGACGAGCCGAAAGAGCCGGGCCAGCGCACGGCGAGCTCGGGATAGTCGCCCGTGCCGACGAGGTTGATGTTGCCCTCGCCATCGATCTGGCCGCCGCCCAGGAAGAAGGCGTCGATGCGCCCTTGCGCCGCGCAGTCGAACATCTCGCGCCCGCCGTCGGTGAAGAAGTTGAAGCGGCGGCTGCCGAGGACGCTCACGCGCACCCGGTCGCCCGAGAGGGCGCGGGCGAGGAAGGCGCCGGCGCCGGGGATGGGAGAGGAAGCGCCCACGGCCACGTGGCCCGCGCCCTCCAGCAGGCGCGCGACCACCGCGACGAGCAGCTCCTGGCGCGAATGTTCCATGGCTCAGGCGGCGGTCCGCTCGCCCGTCACGTGGGCCGCGAGGTAGGCATCGAACCCCTCGTCCGTGCGGGCGTCGCGCATATAGGCGCGCAGGTGGTCGAGGTCGCGCTCGTAGCGGTCCACGAAACCCACCGGCCAGGCGCCCCGCGGCGCCTCGGCCACGGCCGAGACGTAGAGGCCCGGCAGGGTGCCGGATGCGTGCTCCTCGTCGGCCAAGAGGTCGCCGTCATAGATCTCCTCGACGGTCACGAGCGTCTCGCGCGCCGCGTGCGCCATCACCACGCACTCGCGCCGGCGGCCGATCCAGACGTTGCCGGCGGCATCCGCCATCGGTGCGTGGAAGAGGGCGATATCGGGCCGAATGGCGGGCAGCAGCACGATGGGGTCGCCGCCTTCTTCGGCAAAGGGATTGTCCACGATTCGCCAGTCGTCGCGGTAGCGCAGCACGTCCGAGCCGATGAGGCCGCGCAGGGGGATGAAGGGGATGCCCTTCTCGGCGGCCTGCAAGGCGGCGTGGATGGCGGGGCAGGTCGAATCGATCATGCGGATGGCGCCCGACTTGAACGCGGCCGTAAAGCGCGGCGCCGCCCCCAGCTCGCCCATGGTGATGGCGCCGGCCTCGACCGTGGCGACGCATCCGGCACCGATCAGAAGCTCGGCCTGGAGGCTGCTCTGGGGCACGGCGAGAAGGTGCAGGCCGCGCACGCCGCGCCGCACCAGCGCCCGGGTCGCGGCCATGGAGACCCCGGCATAGTCCGGCGGCACGGCGAGCAGGCACCCGTCCGGCACCCGCGCCGCCAGCTCCTCGACCCCGATGATGAGTCCGTTGGCACCCATGACGGCGCCATGAATAGCGCATTCCCGCCGCCACCGGTAGGGGTGGGCAGGCCGCCGCGCCCCTACTCGAAAGGCTCGAGGACCGCGTCCACGCCCGCGGCACCCTGGCCTTGGGGCAGGACGATGAGCGGGTTGACCTCGACCGCCGCCACCACGTCCCGCACGGCGTGGGCGAAGCGGGAGAAGGCGGCGATGGCAAGGGCGGCGGCCTCGGCATCGAACGGCCCGGCGCCGCGGACACCGGCGAGCAGCGTAGCGGCCGGCGTCTCGGACAGCATCTCGCGCGCCGCTTCCGTCGAGACGGGACCCAGGCGGACGCTCGCGCGCCCGACGACCTCTACGAGAGTGCCGCCGGGGCCGACGGCGATCACGGCGCCGAAATCCGGGTCCATGCGCGCGCCGAGGATCAGCTCCACGCCCGCCCCCGCCATGGGCTCGACGAAGACCTCGCCGCCGGCTTCGCCCACGATCGACGCGGCCAAATCCTCGTAGGCCGCCCGCACGGCACCGGCGTCCGCGAGGCCGAGCCGGACGAGGCCGCGCTCGGTCTTGTGGAGGAGGCCGGGCGTCGCCGCCTTGAGGGCGACGGGCCAGCCGAATTCGTTGGCCGCCGCGACTGCTTCCATGGCGCCGGCAACGACGCGGCACGGCACCATGGGCACGCCGGCCTCGGCCAGGAGGGCCATGCGCGCGGGCTCGCTCAATCCACCAGGTGTGCCGGCGCGGGCGCCCCAAGCGACGGCATCGGCCGCGTCCGCGGGCTCCGGCACCGCCTCGGGGGGTGCCGGGCGCGCCCACAGGCCCAAGGCGGCGAAGCCGGCGCGCATGCCGACAAGGTAGGGGATGCCGGCCGCGTCCAGCTTCTCGCGCACGTGGGGATTGAGGCCGCAGGCGGCGGCGTTGTTGATGAAGACGAAGCGCTTGCCGGGGCAGGGCAGGTGGCGGGCGCAGATATCCGCCATGATCGTGACCCAGGTGGCATCGGCACCCCCCTTGCTGGGCGCGTCCATGGCGAGAGCGATGGTGGCGAGCTCGGGGTCGGCGACGAGGGCCGCGATGATTTGCGCGAAGCGGTCCTCGTCCCAGCCGAGGCCGAATGCGTCGAGCGGGTTGCGGGGGTTGGAGAAGGCGGGAAAGGCCGCGCTCATGGCTTCAAGCGTCTCGGGGCGGAGCGCGGGCGTGCTGATGCGGTAGCGCTCGGCCAAATCGGCGAGCAGCGCCGCCTGCCCGCCCGAGAGGGTGATGGGCACCGTGTGGGGGTTGGGTGGCGGCTCCGGATAGGCCGAGAGCAGGGCCGCGAGCTCCAGCATCTCGTCGTAATCATGGACCCGCAGGATGCCCAGGCGGCGGAAGAAGGCATCGTAGACCGCGTCGTCGCCGGCGATGCCGCCCGTATGGGCCTGGACCGCGCGGATGCCGCTCTCGCTCACCCCCACTTTGAGGGCGACGAGGCGCTGGCCGGCGGCATGGGCCGCGAGGGCGGCGGCGGCGAAGGCCGCGGGCTCGCGGATGGTCTCGAGGAACAGGAGCACGACCTTGATGCGCGCATCGCTCGCGAGGTAGCGCAAATAATCGCCCGCCGTCAGCACCGCCTCGTTGCCGGAGGTGATGGTATAGCCGAGGCCGAGGCCGCGCTCGTCCTGGGAGGTGGCGATGGCGATCGAGCCGCTCTGGGAGATGATCGCGACCGGCCCCGGCCCGGTCCCGTCCAGGAGCGTCGAAGGCCAGAGGGTCGCGCGCTCGAACCTGTTGGCGACGCCCATGTTGTTGGGGCCGTTGAGCGCGATGCCGTGGCGCGCGGCGATTGCCGCCGCCTCGCGCTCGAGCGCCGCACCCTCGGCGTCGGCATCGGAGAAGCCGCTCGCCGGCAGCACCACGGCGCCGATGCCGAGCCGGCCGCATTCCTCGAGCAGCGCCGGCGCGCGGGCCGCGGCGGTGCCCATATAGACCGCGTCGACCGGCCCCGGAAGGTCGCCGAGGGAGGGGTAGCAGCGCAGGCCACACACCTCCTCGTAGCGCGGGTTCACGGGATAGACGGGGCCGGGGAAGCCGGCCGCGCCCAGGTTCTGGATACAGCGGTAGGTGAAGGAAAGCGCCCGCGTCGAGGCGCCGACGACGGCGACCGACTTCGGCCTGAACAGCTTGTCGATCTGGATCTCGGGCACGCGCACCCCCTTCCCCGCCACCTCGGTTGGGGGCGGAGTATGCGGGCCGCGCGGCGCTCCTGGCAACCTGTGCGCCGGGCATCGGTGGCGGACGGCGGCGTTGCGAAACGGTCGACATGCACCCCGAAAACGTTAAGAAATGTCAAGGTGCGTATAACAAAATATTAATAAAATCAAAACGTTAGTGAATTCGGCTTCAGACCTTGACAAACCTTGACACATTCGTCGCCAGTTCATCGCCGGGGTCCGGGCGCTTCCAACCATGTGGGCATTCGATCCCATTGCTTCAAGTGTGATGTTATACCAACGGCCCATAAGAATGACCCGTTGTATGTTCCCTCAAGCGCCGGGCGGGCGCATCCGCGCCCTTGGCTTCTCATATCGCTCAAGCGCCGCTCAGGCACTTCTTTCGCTCAAGCGCCGCTAAGGCACTTCTTTCGCTCAAACGCCGCTAAGGCTGGCCTCGCAGATCGTGTCCCGGCAGGTGGTGTAAGAGCGTTGCGCTCTACGCGGCTCCCGGCGGGTAGGGCCGGGACGTTCAGGCTGCCACGGTGGGCAGCGTGATGGGGACACCATCGCCCAGCGGAGCGATGGATTCCAGCGTCATGTATCTCCTTGAGACGGCCCACTCGTCGTTCTGCTCGAGAAGGATGGCGCCGACGAGCCGTGTGATGGCGTCTTCGTTGGGAAAGATGCCGACGACGTTGGTGCGGCGCTTGACCTCGGCATGGAGCCGTTCGATCGGGTTGGTCGAATGCAACTTCTGGCGGTGCTCCTTGGGGAAGCTCATGTAGGCGAGGACGTCGTGCTCGGCTTCGTCCATCAGGGCGGCGAGCTTGGGGACCTTGGGCCTGAGCTGGTCGGCGACCTGACGCCACTGGACCTTCGCGCTGTCGGCGTCCTCCTGGGCGAAGGCGGTGGCGACGAAGGCGGAGACGACGCGCCGGCCCTGCTTGCCGGCATGGGCCAGCAGGTTGCGGGCGAAGTGCACGCGGCATCTTTGCCAGGTGGCGCCGAGGATCCGGGTCGCGGCGGCCTTCAGGCCCTTGTGGTCGTCGGAGATCACCAGCTTCACGCCGCGCAGCCCGCGCCGGGCCAGCGAGCGCAGGAACTCAGTCCAGAAGGTCTCGGCCTCCGACGCGCCGATCGCCATGCCCAGGACCTCGCGGCGGCCTTGGTCGTTGACGGCCACAGCCACGGTCACCGCGACCGAGACGATGCGTCCGGTCTGGCGCACCTTCACATAAGTCGCATCCAGCCACAGATAGGGCCAGTCGCCCTCCAGCGGTCGATCAAGGAAGCCGTTGACCTTATCGTCGATCTCGCCGCACAGCCTGGAGACCTGGCTCTTGGAGACGCCCGACATCCCCATCGCCTGAACCAGATCGTCGACCGAGCGGGTCGACACGCCCTGGATGTAGGCCTCCTGGATCACCGCAGCCAGCGCCTTCTCGGCCATCCGCCGCGGCTCCAGGAAGCCGGGGAAGTAGCTCCCCTTCCTCAGCTTCGGGATCTTCAACTCGACCGTGCCGGCCCGGGTCTCCCAGGACCGGTCGCGGTAGCCGTTGCGGTGGGTGATACGATCCGCCGAGCGCTCGCCGTGAGCGGCGCCGGTCAGGCCCTCGACCTCCAGTGCCATCAGCCGCTCGGCCGTGAAGCCGATCATCTCGCGAAGCAGATCGGCATCGGAGCTCTTCTCCAAAAGCGCGCGTAGGGTCATCATGTCCTGGGTCATCGTGGTTCTCCTTCGGGTCAGGTTGGTTCGCACTAGCCCAACCCTAAACCGGAACCGCGATGGCCTCCGCTGTGGATAGCCGGCTTGCCTACGCCAGACTCTCGGCGGTCGCTACGGCAAGCCGCCTACCCACAGCTACCAGAGGCTCCAACAACTCCTACACCACGTCCTGGGACACGACCCTCGCATAAGCTCGGGCGCGCGGGCGGCGCTTGCCAGCGGTCGATGAGTCAAGCTCATCGGCCGCTGGTATTAGGCGGGCCGATCGACGCACGTGCCCGGCGGCCGGATTTCGGTTCGCCCAGCGGCGCGACGAGTGCCTCTACCGAACCGCCTGGGCGCGGGCTTCCAGATCGTCCGCTTCCGAGCCGCCCCCCGTCGCGCGGAGCAAGGCGGCGTAATTTCCGAGGCTCCGAATAACGTCCGGGTGCCTCGGTCCCAGGACCTCCTCCCGGATAGCGAGCGAACGCCGGTAGAGGGGCTCGGCCTCGGCGTAGCGGCCCTGAACGTAGTAGAGCCCAGCCAGGTTGTTGAGACTCCGGGCCACTTCCGGGTGCCCGGGGCCGAGGGAAGCCTCCCAGATCGCGAGCGCGCGGATCAAGAGGGACTCGGCCTCGGCATAACGGCCCTGAGCGTGGTAGATGCCGGCCAGGCTGTTGAGGCCCTGGCCCACGTTCGGATGCTCGGGCCCGAGGGCCTTCTCCAAGATCGCCAACGCGCGCTGACTGAGCGGCTCGGCCTCGGCATGGCGGCCCTGGCTGAACTGCCTGCAAGAACATGTCCCCTTCGTTCGCAATGTTATCCATATGCCGACAAGCGTGAGCGGCGTACCTGCGCAAGACAGTTTCGCGCACCGGCAACGTTATGTGCAGACCCTGGATTTGCTGGATCGGGTCATTCGCGGATGGGGAAACTCGTTCGCTTATTCGAATGCGACGGCCACGACGAATGACCTTGATGAAAGGATCGAGAAGTAGATTAAGAACTTTCGGAACTGGCATCGTCGCAAATTATGCGATGCCGACTGGCGTTCAAAACGCCGGACAGGCGGCGTATGCCTTCTGGTCAATATCAAACCGAAAAGTCTAGATGCATTACCGTGAGTCGGACCCGATTTCCTTGGACACAGAATTGGCTTAATCGAAGTGTCCAAGGAGGACCGGAACATGACCGATAATTTTGAGAAGAAAGTTGCTGTTGATGGGCCTGTAGTAAATGCGGGCGAGCTTGGCTCGTCCACGTTTTCCCCAGGCCAGGCTTTGCCGGCAGGCCCGCTGGGACTTGGCCAGCGATGGACGGTGGCGCGCAAGCGTGAGGTCGTTCTGCGGCTTTTGCGTGACGAGCCGGTGCAACTTCTGTCGCGCCAGTTGGGCGTAGAGATCTTCCGGCTCGAGCAGTGGCGTGAGAAAGCGATCGGCGGGATCGACGCCTCGCTCAAGCAACGCAAGGGCGATCCGGTGCAGGCGGAACTGGATAGCGCCATGAAGCGGATCGGAGAGTTGACCATGCAGGTGGAACTGCTGGAGGCCAAGACGGAGACCTTCGGCCCTTTGGGGCGGCGGAGGTCGCGGCGATGAGTGCCGCCACCTCGCCCGGCACGGGTCTGGCCTACGGCCTGCGGCGGGTCTGCGCCGCCTGGGGCATGGCCCGCTCCTCGTTCTACGCCATGACCTCCGGCCAGCACGCCGAGCAGCCGCCGGCAAAGCGTCGGGGACCGAAGCCCGCGATCTCGGACCAGGCGCTGCTGGTGGCGATCGAAGCCGACCTGGAGGCATCGCCCTGGGAGGGCGAGGGCTACCGCAAGGTCTGGGCTCGGCTTCGGGTCTGTCGCGACATCCGGGTTGCCCGCAAGCGGGTGCTCCGCCTGATGCGCGAGAACAATCTGCTCTCGCCCCATCGCTGCCGCCGCCGTGGCGGCAATCCCCATGACGGTGAGATCATCACTCATGCCCCGAACCTCATGTGGGGCACCGATGGCGTTCGGGTGTTCACGGTGGACGACGGCTGGGGCTGGATCTTCACCGCCGTCGAGCATTGGAACGCCGAGTGCGTCGGCTGGCATGTGTGCAAGCGCGGCGACCGCTTCGCCGCCCTGCAGCCGATCTCCATGGGGCTTGCGAGGCTGTATGCCTCGACCGCGGCCGGTGCGGCGCGGGGGCTGGCCTTGCGGATGGATCACGGCTCCCAGTATCTGTCGGACCACTTCACCAACCAGATCAAGTTCTGGGGCATCCAGCCGTCCTACGCCTTCGTCGCCGAGCCCCAGACCAACGGCGTCGCCGAGAGGTTCAATCGCACGCTCAAGGAACAGATCATCCATGGCCGCATCTACCGCAACATCGCGGAGCTGCGGAACGCCGTCCGCGACTTCGTCGAACTCTACAATGCCCAGTGGATCGTCGAAAAGAACGGCTACCTGAGCCCCGCTCAAGCTCGTCAGGCGTGGCACGCCGCGATCTCAATCAGGCTCGCCGCGTGAGACAAACTTGTGTCCAAGGAACCGGGTGCGCTACATAGATGCATTACCGTTCCGTCTCGGAGACGGAAAGCGATACCGGCAAACAAAAGACATGATCGTCATTTCAACGGACGGCTCTGTGATCGGTGACGGCCCACGCGCTGGGCGCGATAAGGGACCTGGGGGCTGGGGTAACGGGTAGGAAAGCAAAGTATTCCAAGGGATTAGCGGGAACGGTCGAGTCCCTGCCGAATCGCCGGTCACATGGCAAGGTGACGCCCGCTAAATCATTGACCTAGCGGGCGTTTTTGATGGTAGCGGAGGAGGGATACGGACTAGAACATTCTCTGGTCCCGCTGGTGGTCGTCATTCGACTTTAGCCCGGATATCCCGGCCAAGTCACGGGCGCCCTTGATCCGGGTCCTTGAGAATCACCAGCGCTATCTCTCGACCCGCAAACATATCCTGGACTATCCAGGCGAAGCGGAACGGCACATGGAGGCACGCGCCTCTCTCCAGGACGTTGCGGCGGATCGGAAAATCGAGCTGACCGGGGTGCCGGCCTACCCGGACTGGCGGCAGGAGGCCGAGCGTCTGACGGCGGCGGGCGAGGCCATGCTCTCCAACAAGGAAACCCATGGCGCCCATCTTAACAGGATCGTGGAGGCCGGGACGCTCATGATAAGGGCGCTCTCGGCGCTTCGCGAGGCGATCGGGGATGATGACAAGGAGTTGGCCGAACGGCAGGCGCGCGAGCTGCGGCGCCTGCAAAATCGCCACTGGGTCGGTCCCCGGTTCGCATTGGATGATGCGGACGCGGTGGACCGGGCTCGGGCCATGTCCAGCGCCGCGCCTGTGCAAGCGGCGCTCTCCCGCTTCGGCCGCGCCATCGGCTATCTCGTCGGCGGGCGGGACTACCACGATCGGCTGCGGACCGCGACCTTCGCGCGGGAGGCCCTGGAGCGATCGGAGGAACTGAAGCGGGACTGGAACCGCCTGGTGGATCGTGCCGCGGAGGAGGGCGTCCATGTCATCTATACGGATGGCTACGACCGTCTGCACAAGGAGC
>CAXXKO010000024.1:0-340960 GCA_963666705.2 Alphaproteobacteria bacterium
GCCCGGCCGGCGACGAAGCCGCTGCCCTCGACCCCCTTGCCCGGCGCCACCGCCACCTTCTCCACCGCCAGCACGAGCAGGCTCTTGTTGGCATTGGCCATCCCGCGGCCCCGGCTCTCGGGCTTGCCGCGCCCGCCGTAGTAGCTCTCATCGACCTCGACCATGCCGTCCAGCAACGCATCCGGCCGCTCCGCCAAGCCATGGCGCAGCTTGTGAGCCATCAGCCATGCGGTCTCATAGCGAAGCCCCAGCTCGCGCGCCAGGAACAGGGCCGAGACCCCGCGCTTGTCCCGCCCCCATCAACCACGCCGCCAGGAACCATTTGGGCAACGGTGTGTGGGTGCGGTGGAAGATGGTTCCCGCCGTCACCGACTCTTGACGACCGCAAGCCGCGCATTCGAAGACGCGCGCCCGCGCCTTGTGCCGATAGCCCCGCCGGTGCCCGCAGCGGGCGCACGCAAACCCAGACGGCCAGCGTCGATCCGCCAAGGCCAGGATGCACGATTCCTCGTCTCGGTAGCGCTCTTGGAACGTCAACAAGCCGCTCATGCCCTGTCTCCCGACCAATCCTCAGAGGCGGGAACAGTACACCCTTAGAGCGAACATATAAAGAACACTCGGTCGCTACCTGCATTAACCGGATAGGGACGATAGTCTATACCTTGCCTATCCGGTTAACGCCCATGACCGCTACATGTAGGGTGCCGCCACTCTCCCGAGTAAAGCTCGGCATAGGTTGGAGCAGAGGTGTCGCCCACGATGCCGAGCAATGAGCGGAAGGCGTTGAACGGGTAGAACCGCCTGTTGAAGCGGAAGGTGAACTCGTTGAGGTAGGCTTGTAGGTGCTGGTGGCTAACGCCGTGGTGGATACCGATCAGCCACGTCTTCAGGTTGGCGAAAACCAGATGGATGATCGGCAGGTATTGCTCGGCAACCTCTGGATCACCACACTCGGCAACAGCGAAGTGCTCATAGCCGCGCTTACCGAGGCCAGCATAGCCGCTCCAATCGTCAGTAACGATCAGCGATCCCGGCGCGACGGTGCTCTCGACGAACCCACAGAGCGACTCGGCGCTACGGTCGAGCACGACGGCGAGCCGAACGCGTCCGGCATAGCGTCCGTCTTTCCGGTTGTCGAGCTTGGTGCCCGGCTTTCGATGACGCACCTCGATGGCACAGGAGACGAGAACCTTGTGGTGAACACCACGGCCTTCCCCACGCGTTCGCCCGCCAACCCAGGTTTCGTCCACCTCAACATGGTTCTTGGGCTGTCCACCGATCCTGTCTTGGTTGGGCCGCACCATGCCCGAGCGGAGCTTGTGGAGAATTTGAAAGGCCGTCTCGTAGCGCGAAAGACCAAGTTGCCGCTGAAACTGCACGGCGGACATGCCGGGCGTCTGACTGGCGACCAGATAAGCGGCCCAGAACCAGACGTTCAGCGGAGTGTGGCTACGCTCCATCACTGTTCCCACCGTCAGCCCGGTGTTCTGGCGGCACTTGCGGCAGCGCAGGACGCCAGGGCGGTTTTCAAAGTGGAACGGCTCTCCCGCCGTGCCGCAGTGCGGGCAGGCAAAGCCGTCTCCCCAGCGGGCTTTCTCCAGGTAGGCGGCGCAGGCCGCATCATCGGGGAAAAGTCGCTGGAACTCGGGTAGCGAATGCGGGAATGGGAGATCGGCGCGGTCGAGAACATCCATGGCGCGCTCCCCTATATCCGGTTTGCGCCCATTCTAGCCCTAGTGGGTGTGGGTGTAAACCGGATAGGCAAGGTCTATACTACGTTTTTCAGTTGACAAACCTCCAAGTTCGATCCTGCGACCGATCTCGTGTGGGGTTGTTGATTCGGATCATACTGAGTGCCATTCCATGGTTCTCTGGAGCTGATCGTAATGAATCCAGCTGCACAGGCATGGACAGGGGTGGATCGCCGCCATGTTGAAGCGGCCTCGTTTCCAGCCGATCCACAACGCGGCAATAGCACCGGCGGACGAGGTGCGGCTGGGGGGTACCCGTCCGACTGATGGAGGCGTTATGGCTATTTCTCCGTTGGTGATAACCTATCCATCCGAGGCCAATGCGAAAGAGAGGCCGCCATGCTTCGCATCCTCGTCTTCGCCCCCATGGTCCTGCTCGCCCTGGCCGCCTGCCTGCCCCTGAACGTAGGCGGGCAGGAGCGGGCGCTCCTCCAGCGACTGCTGGTCCGGGCGCAGCCCTCCACGATCGCAACGGACCGAGCCCGCCGACCGGGAGGAGTTGGACTTCCGGAAAGGCCTCGATGCCTATAACGGCGGCGACTACGCAACGGCTCTGCGTACGTGGAGGCCACTGGCCGAAGCCGGCAATGCCCGCGCCCAGTATAATCTCGGCCTCATGTACGACAATGGCCAGGGCGTGACGCAGGACTATCCCGAGGCGGTGAGGTGGTACCGGCTGGCCGCCGCGCGGGGCCATCCCAGCGCCCAATTCAACCTCGGCGTCATTTACGTGTCAACGGCGGAGCAAAATTAGTCCACCCGGGCGGAGCAAAACTAGTCCACTTGACGTTATGCGGTACGCGGTGTTGGGGGGTTGTCCCGGTAGTCCATAGGAGGGACCCGCGCTGCTTCGTGTAGCGCTTGCGTTACGCGGAGCGAAGCAGCGTGGGAGGTTCCTGTGGACCCACCGGGTCAACCATTGCACCGGCGGTCAAGCAGGTATTTTTGGGGATTTCCGCCGTTTTTGGCTTTGGTTGAGACGATAGCTCTCGCCGTTCATTTCCAGGATATGGACACTAGTGTCCGGTTAATAGTCGAATAGATTCAATTGGTTAGCATGGGGGTGGATTGGTGTCGTGGTTTCTGGATTTGTAAGCAATTGAAGGAGCGGTGTTTTTTCGAAGACGGTGAGGCTGAGGACCTGGAGGATTGTGTAGAGGCTGGCGTTGATAGCCAAGCGCTTCTTGACGATGGCGATCAACACATAGACGGAGACGGCGATCCAGATCTGGGATTTGACGGCGTTCTCGGAGGTGCCGTAGAAGCGCTTGATGCGCAGGTGCTGCTTGATCCATTTGAAGAACAGCTCGACCTGCCAGCGGCATTTGTAGAGCTGGGCGATGGTCAGCGCCGGCAGGGTGAAGTTGTTGGTCAGGAAGGTGAAGGCCTTGCCGCTCTCGGGGTCGCGGTATCGGACGCGGCGGAGCCTGTCCGGGTAGTCGGTGGCGGTGTGCTGGCCGGCGGTGCGGATGGTCTGGTCGCAGCGCAGGCCGGTGGTCTTGTCGATTGCGCGGGACGCGATCCTGCGGAACTGGAACTTGGCCCGTGCCCGGACGACGAAGAAGGCGGCGCCCTGGCTCAGGCGATGGAGGCGGGCGAAATGGATGTATCCGCGGTCCAGGACGTAGAAGGCGCCGGGCTCGGGGACCAGCTCGTCGAGCACCCTCACGTCGTGCCATCGGCCGTCGCTGATATGGATGAAAGTTGGGATATTGCCGCGCAGATCCAAGAGGGTGTGGAGCTTGATGGCGGCCTTGGTGCGCTGGAACGGGGCCCAGGGGAAGACCGCGAGGCAGAGGTCGATGGTGGTCGAGTCGAGGGCATAGACGGTGTGGTCGAGCTCGAGGCCGAAGCTGTCTTGGGCATAGAGCGGCCGGGCGATGCGGATCAGCGCCTGGGCGAAGTCGGCATGGATGCGCCAGTCGCGCCTCTCGTTGGCGTCGGCCAAGGTGGCGCGGGCGACGCGCCCGCGGATGCCCATGTGGTAGAGCTTGGTGTGCTGGGCGCGCAGGCAGGCCTCGATGTCGCGCAGGCTCTCGCGATAGGTCAGCTGCGCGAAGGCCATGCACAGATACCGATCGAGGCAGGAGAAGCTTCGCAGCCTGCGATCGCCGCCGTAGCGGTGGACGCAACGGCGCAAGCTGTGCACGGGCAGATGGTCGATCACCTGGGCGAAAACGATCTTGCCTGCATACATGAGCCATGCTCCTGACCGGGAAGGCAGGAGCATGTCTGGCTTAACACCGGGAGTTCAAGTCGGTGACACGCGAATATCCCGAAAGAACGTTTAACCACAACCCACTAACCGGAAAACCGCCGCAGTTAACCGGACACTAGTGGGATATGGACATGGTGGGTGAGGCGGTCCAGCAAAGCCCCGGTCAGGCGTTCCGAGCCGAATATCTCCGTCCACTCATCGAACGGCAAGTTGGCGGTCACCAGGATCGAGCCCCGCTCGTAGCGCTGGCTGAAGACTTCGAACAGCAGCTCGGCGCCGGTCTTCGAGAGCGGCACGAAGCCGAGTTCGTCGATGATCAGAAGGTGATACTTTGCCAGTTGCTTCTGCAGGCGCAACAGGCGTTTTTCATCCCCGGCCTCCATCAGTTCATGAACCAGGGCAGCGGCCGTGAGGAAGCCGACGGAGAGCCCCTTTTGGCAGGCCGCCAGACCGAGACCGAGGGCGATATGGGTCTTGCCGGTTCCGCTGTTGCCGAGCGCGATGATATTCTCACGACGCTCGACGTATTCGCATCGCGCCAACTCCAGAACCAGCATCTTGTCGAGCGATGCGATGGCCTTGAAGTCGAAGCTGTCGAGGCTTTTGACGGCGGGGAACCTGGCCTGTCTGATCCGCCGCTCGACCATGCGGCGCTCACGGTCGATCAGTTCCAACTCGGTCAGACGGACAAGATACCGCACATGGTCGGCGCCCTCGGTGGCGCATTGGCGGGCCAGCTTGTCGTATTCGCGCAGGAACGTCGGCAGTTTCAGGGTCTTGAGGTGATGGGCCAGCAACACTTGCGGCGTATCGGTCATGACGCGCCTCCACCCAACAAGCTCATATAACTGGCGGCGGCCGTGGTCGCCACGTTGGCCCGAGGCAGGTCGGGATAGATATCCAGGTCGAGTTTGGGCGGGCGTCGCTCGATACGGCACAGCACAAGGTGTTTGACGGCGTCGTAGCCGATCGCACCCAGGCGCAGGGCGTCCTTCACCGCGCCGTGAAGCACCTCGAGATCGAAGGTCTCCACAAGCCGAAGGACCTGGACGTATTCCCGCTTGCCGGCCTTGCCCATGCGCGCCTCCAGGAGACGGCGCAGGGTTGGGAAGGCATCAGGCAGTTCCCATCCGGCTAGCGGCGCGGCCTGATCCAGGGCACCGATCTTGTGCTCCAGCAAAGGCAGGTAGTGGATCGGATCGAAGACCATGTCTTCCCGGTCGTAGGAACGGGGGTGTCGGGCAATGATCCCGGCGCCGCAACCGATAACCACCTCGTGGACATAGCCACGGATCCAGACTTCCTGATGGCCGTAGGCGACGGGCACGGAATAGTCATTCGTCCGGTAGCGCACCAGGGACAGCGAGTTGACCCGCGTGCCCTGCTTGTCGCACGCGTCGAACGGTGCCGGCAGTGGCCTCTTCAACGCTTCGCGGTCACGCACAAACCGTTCGCCGATGCTCTCGCGGTGGCCGCGCAGGACGTTGCCTTGCCGGTTGCGGCATTGCTCTTCCAGGTGGCCATTGAAGGCGTCCCAGCTCGCGAACCGGGGAAGCGGCGTCATGAAGTTCCGCCGGGCATAGCCGACCACCCCCTCCACATTGCCTTTGTCGTTACCCTTGCCGGGACGGCCGTAGCGGTCCTCGAAGAGGTAATGGGACTGCAGCCCGCTGAACGCCCGCGTTCGTTGCCGCGTGCCATCTGACAAGATGCGCGACACCAGACACTTGTCGTTGTCGCAAAGAATCGATTGGGGAACGCCGCCGAAAAAAACAAAGGCTCTGTTGTGCCCGTCCAGCCAGGCCTCCGTCGTCGCCGCCGGGTAGGCCGCAACGAAGCAGGCATCGCTGTGGGGAAGTGTCATGACGAAAAAATGCGCCCGATACTTGACGCCGGCGATGATCGCATCCGCCTCGCCAAAGTCCGCTCGAGCATGGCCCGGAGGATGTGACAACGGCACAAACATCTCACGCCGACGAAGGCGCCGTTCCCGAACGTAATCCTTCACGATGGTCTCTTTGCCCGTGAAGCCATGTTCGTCGCGAAGGCGCTCGAATATACGCTTCGCCGTGTGGTGCTGCTTACGGTGAACCGTTCGGTCCTCCTCCAGAATACGGTCGATGATATCCGTGAAGGGGGCCAGTTTCGGGCGTTTCGGTGGCTGGCGTCGCCGATATCCCGGCGGTTCCGAATGCCGCAGCATCTTCCTCACCGTCTCGCGCGCAATGCCAAACCGACTTGCCGCCTCTCGCTGGCTCAGACCATCAACATGGCAGGCCAGCCGAACGCGCAGATATAGGTCCACGGTGTACATCCTCCCGCCTTCCATCTCAAAAAAGATCGAAGGCTACAGGTGGCAGAGTTTTACTCCGCCCGCGGCTGGGAAATCCCGCCGCTTCCGTGGACTAATTTGTCACCGCCGTTCTCAGGCGCTGAGCGCCTGGCGCGGGAATGGCAGGAGGCGCACCAGTGAGGCAAACCATGGGCTGCCCTTTTGCCCTCACCGCCCCGCTCCTGTATGGGGCATGCCGGACCATCTCCCGCTGGTAAGCTCTATTACGGCGATCGCGGGCCAGGCGGCCAATTCGCTTGACACCACAGGATCACGCACCCATATAAGTGAACATTCTGGCTACGGGACAAGAATGTTAAGAAATGTCAAGGTTCGAGCCCGATTCCACTAAACCATTGATGTTATTAGTGTTCGTTTCGCTGCACCTTGACATTCCTTGACGTTTTTCGGCCCTCCTGGCCGGTCTCCGCTCCTGCCTCGCGTCGCCGATCGTGGACGCTGTGACGTCCGCGATGCGGACTCCTCCCGCCCCGGCGGTTCGTGCGAGACTGACGGCATGAATGGGGAATCGCGTCCGTGAGCGCGTCCGTGCGCGCGGCCCCGGCATCGCCCCGCTGGCCCGTCCAGCGGGTGGTGGCGATGGCCGGGCTCCTGGCCCTGGGGCTGGGGGCGCTCGTGCTCGGCGTCGAGCAATGGCGGCTCGGGGTGCTGTTCGCCGTGGGCGGCCTCCTCGGCATCACCCTCTACCACGCGGCCTTCGGCTTCACCTCGGCCTACCGGCGGGCGATTCTCGCACGCGACGTCTCGGGTGTCGCAGCGCAGCTCGTCATGCTGGGGCTCGCCATGCTGCTCTTCGCCCCCGTCCTCGCCGCGGGCGAAGCGCTGGGGCGCGGCGTCTCGGGGGCGGTGGCGCCCGTGGGCGTGCAGGTGGCCGTCGGCAGCTTCCTCTTCGGTCTCGGCATGCAGCTCGGCGGCGGCTGCGGCTCGGGCACCCTCTATACGGCGGGCGGCGGCAGCACCCGCATGCTGGTGACCCTCGCCGGCTTCGTCGCCGGCGCCTTCTGGGGCAGCCTCGACCTCGCTTTCTGGGGTCGCCTGCCGAGCCTCGGCGCCATCTCCCTGGCCCGGAGCCTGGGCTGGGGCTGGGCGCTGGCGCTGCAGCTCGGCTTTCTCGCCGCGATCTGGCTGGCGCTCCGTGCCTATGCCCGGGGTGCCGTGCAGCGGCCCTTGTGGGCGGGCGGCCTGGGCTGGCGCCGGCTCCTGACCGGGCCCTGGCCCCTGTTGCTGGGCGCCGCTCTGCTGGCGGTCCTCAACTGGGTGACGCTTCTGGTCGCCGGCCATCCCTGGTCGATCACCTGGGCCTTCAGCCTATGGGGGGCGAAGATCGCGCAGGCCTTCGGCTGGGACCCGGTGGGGAGCGCCTTCTGGGCCGGCCGCTTCCCGGCGGCGGCCCTGGAGAAGGGCATCTTCCGCGACGTGACCTCGATCATGGATATGGGCATCATGCTGGGCGCGCTTGCGGCCGCCGGGCTCGCCGGCCGCTTCGCGCCCGTGTGGCGGGTGCCGCTCCGCTCCCTCCTGGCGGCGGTGGTCGGCGGCCTCCTCATGGGCTACGGCGCGCGGCTCGCCTATGGCTGCAACATCGGCGCCTTCTTCAGCGGCGTGGCGTCGGCGAGCCTGCATGGCTGGCTGTGGATCGCCTGCGCCCTCGCGGGCACCTGGGTGGGCGTGCGCCTGCGACCGCTCTTCCGTCTCGCGGATTGACGTCACCGATTGACAGGGGCGACGGCGGTGCTAAAGCTGCGCCGCGATTCAATCACTGGGAGGGGGGAGCCAAGCCATGATCTACGAATACCGCTTGTACGAGGCGGCGCCGGGCAAGATGCCCGAGCTGCACGCACGCTTCCGGGACGAGACCCACAAGATCTTCGCCAAGCACGGCATGAAGGTGGTGGCCTACTGGCAGCCCATGGTGGGCTCGGTGCGGGAGCTGCATTACATCCTGGCCTGGGACGACCTCGCGCACATGGAGGCGTCCTGGGGCGCCATGAAGGCGGACCCGGAATGGATCGAGATCCGGCGCCGCACTGAGGCGAACGGAACCTTGACGGCCGACATCCGCAACCAGCTCTGGAATCTGACCGACTATTCCCCGGTGCCGAACGCGTCCTGAGCCAGGCCCGCCATGACGGAGCGCCCGCCCACCATGGCCGAGGTCTCGGCCTGGCCCTCCGAGCGCCTCATGCGCCGGGTCGAGGCCGAGCCCCTGCCGGCCAACATCGCGGCGCTCCTCGCCACGGCCGCCGCCCGATGGCCCGACAGGCCGGTGCTGGAATTCTTCGACGATGGCGAGACCATCACCTATGCCGAGCTCGACCGGCGGGTCGCGCGCGCGGCCAATGCCCTCGCCGCCCTCGGCGTCGGCCATGGCGACCATGTGGGACTCATGGTCCATACCTCGTCCACCTACCCCGTGACCTGGCTCGCCCTGGCCAGCATCGGGGCCGTGACCGTGCCCATCAACTACAACTATATGCCGCGCGAGCTGCACTACATGCTCTCGGATTCCCACGCGCGCTTCCTGGTCATCCACGACGACCTGCTGGCGATCTATGAAGGCATGGAGGCGGCCGTCGTGCCCAGGGACCGGGTGGTCGTGATCGGCGAGGGGGGCGAGGGCTATCCGGTGCGCTGGGAGGTGTTGATCGGCGCGGCGGCGGAATCCTTCACGCCGGCCCAGGCGCCCACGCTCGACGACCTCATGAACATCCAATACACCTCGGGCACCACGGGCCTGCCCAAGGGCGCCATGCAGACCCAGCGCTTCTGGCTCACCTATGGGGTGGTGGGCGCGGCCCAGTTCCAGAACCAATTGAAACGCGTCCTCATCGCCCAGCCCTTCTATTACGTGGACGCCCAGTGGCTCCTGCTCTTGACCATGCGCCAGGGTGCGACCGCCTACGTCGCGCGCAAGCAGAGCGCCACGCGCTTCTTCGGCTGGCTCAAGCAATACCGCATCAACTACTGCAACTTCCCCGAGGTCGTCTCCAAGCGGATGGCGCGCGACGACGACGCCGACAACGACCTCATCGTCATGTCCTGCTACAGCCACCGCAGGGAGAACTACGCCTGGTACGAGGAGCGCTACGGCTGCCTCGCGCGCCAGGGGTTCTCCATGACCGAGCTCGGCTGCGCCATCTACGTGCCCATGGAGGCCTGGCGGATGACCGGCACCGGGACCGTCGGCGTGCCGGCCGCCTTCCGCGAGGCGAAAGTGTGCGATCCCGAGGGGCGGGAGGTGGCGCGGGGCGCGCTCGGCGAGATCTGCGTGCGCTGCAAGAACGGCAACTCCATCCTCCGCGGCTACTACAAGAAGGACGAGGCCAACGCGCGGGCGTTCCACCCGGACGGCTGGTTCCGCACCGGCGATGTCGGCCTGCGGGACGCGGCCGGATGGTTCCATTACCTCGGCCGCATGAAGGACATGGTGAGGCGCAGCGGCGAGAATGTCTCGGCCGTCGAGGTCGAGGGCGTCCTGCGCGCCGTGCCGGGGGTGCTCGAGGCCGCCGTCGTGCCCGTTCCCGACGAGTTGCGCGGCGAAGAGGTCAAGGCTTACCTGCTGCTCGATCCCGAGAAGACCCACGCCGAGGTCCCGCCCGAGGCGGTGCTGACCCATTGCGAGCGGAACCTGGCCCGCTTCAAGATCCCGCGCTACCTCGAATACTGCGGCGAGTTCCCGCGCACCCCCAGCCTCAAGATCAAGAAGTCGGCGTTGCTCGCGGCCAGGGCGGACCTGCGCGAGGGCAGCTACGACCGGGTGGATGGCGTCTGGCGGTAGGGCCTTCGCTCAGCCCGCCCGGGTCCGCGCCAGCTCATAGAGGGCGACGGCGGCGGCGTTCGAGACGTTGAGGCTGGCGATGGCGCCCCGGGTGGGTAGGCAGTGGAGCGCGTCGCAGCGCTCGCGGGTGAGGCGGCGCAGCCCCTTGCCCTCGGCCCCCAGGACCAGCGCCGCGCGGCCCTCGGGCCAGGCCCCGGCCAGCGGCGCTTCCGCGTCCTCGGTGAGGCCCAGGCACCAGACATCCGCCGCCTTGAGGCGGTCGAGCGCCCGGGCGAGGTTGGTCACCACCACCAGCGGCACCACCTCGAGCGCACCCGAGGCCGCCTTGGCCAGGGCGCCGGCGACGGGCGGCGCATGATCGCGGGTCATGACGACCGCAAGGGCGCCGAAGACGGCGGCCGAGCGCAGGACCGCGCCCACGTTCTGGGGGTCGGTCACCTGGTCGAGCACGACCAGGAGCGCGTCCCGCCCGGCCCCCGCCAGGGCCTCGTCGAGGTCGGCTTCGGGCAGAGGGTCCACCAGGATCGCGAGGCCCTGGTGGACGGCGCCTGGCGGCAGCATGCTGTCGAGCTCGGGGCGGGTCGTCTGTTCGGGGACCTGTTCGGGGCGCGCCGCCGCGATGCGGGCCCCATGGTCGCGCGCCGTCTCGGGCGTGGCCAGGATGCGGCGGCACCGCCGCCGTGGGTTCTCGATGGCCGCGAGCGCCGCATGGGTGCCGTAGAGCCACCCGTCCGGGGACTGGCCGGCCGGACCCGCGCCGTCACTCCGTCCGCGGCGGTGACGCCCGCCGCGGCGCGGCGTGTTCGGCTTTTGTCGCTCGACCATCTTGCGTTCCTGCTCGATCCGCTCTATTATTGCGCCCAGTGAAATCGCGAAAGCAACTCGTCCGGCGTCAGGCTTTGGAAAAAATGGTGTCCGGTCGGGTGTTTACGCCTGTTTAAACGTTGACAATCTCCGGCAAATCCTCATATTCCCACGCTCATCGCGCTGGCTTGACTGGACCATCCGGCGGAGGGGTGCCCGAGTGGTTAAAGGGGACGGGCTGTAAACCCGTTGGCGTACGCCTACGTAGGTTCGAATCCTACCCCCTCCACCATTCGATTTGGGGGCGGATATACGCGCGAATGGGGGTCGCGCCGCGGAGTGCGGGTGTAGCTCAATGGTAGAGCCCCAGCCTTCCAAGCTGGTTATGTGGGTTCGATCCCCATCACCCGCTCCAGCATGCGGGGCCCGGCGGCCGGTCGGGCGGGTGGGGCGTCATCAAGCCTCGTTTCACGAAATGGAGTAGGGCGTAGTTCGATGGGGAAGGCGAAGTTCGAGCGCACGAAGCCGCATTGCAATGTCGGCACGATTGGTCATGTCGATCACGGCAAGACGACTTTGACGGCTGCGATCACGAAGACCATGGCGGCGAAGTTCGGTGGCGATTTCGTTGCCTTCGACCAGATCGACAAGGCGCCGGAGGAGAAGGCGCGCGGGATCACGATCGCGACGGCGCATGTGGAGTACGAGACGGCGAACCGGCATTACGCGCATGTGGACTGCCCGGGTCACGCGGACTACGTGAAGAACATGATCACGGGCGCGGCGCAGATGGACGGTGCGATCCTGGTCGTCTCCGCGGCTGACGGGCCGATGCCGCAGACGCGGGAGCACATCCTTCTCGCGCGCCAGGTTGGTGTCCCGGCGATCGTTGTCTACCTGAACAAGGTGGACATGGTCGACGATCCTGAGCTTCTGGAGCTCGTCGAGCTCGAGGTTCGGGAGCTTCTGTCTTCGTACGACTTCCCGGGCGACGACATCCCGGTGGTGCCGGGTTCGGCGCTTGCGGCGCTGGAGGGTGGCGACGCGGCGACGGGCGAGGAGTCGGTTGTGGCGCTGATGGCGGCTGTCGACGACTACATCCCGCAGCCCGAGCGGGCGCGGGACCGGCCGTTCCTGATGCCGATCGAGGATGTGTTCTCGATTTCGGGCCGGGGGACGGTGGTGACGGGGCGTGTGGAGCGCGGCGTGGTGAAGGTCGGGGAGGAGATCGAGATCATCGGCATCACGGACACGCGTAAGACGGTTGTGACGGGTGTCGAGATGTTCCGCAAGCTGCTGGACCGGGGCGAGGCCGGGGACAATATCGGTGTGTTGCTGCGGGGTGTCGGGCGCGAGGAGGTCGAGCGTGGCCAGGTCCTGGCGGCGCCGGGGTCGATCACGCCGCACACGAAGTTCACGGCCGAGACCTATGTTCTGACGAAGGAGGAGGGTGGTCGTCACACGCCGTTCTTCTCGAACTACCGGCCGCAGTTCTACTTCCGGACGACGGACGTGACCGGGTCGATCAAGCTACCGGACGGGACGGAGATGGTGATGCCGGGCGACAATGTGACGATGGAGGTCGAGCTGATCGCCCCCATCGCCATGGACGAGGGCTTGCGCTTCGCGATTCGCGAGGGCGGGCGCACGGTAGGCGCGGGCGTCGTCGCTTCCATAACGGAATAGCGGCTGGTCGCAAGGCGACGAGGGGCGTCAAACACGAAAACTCGACCCCGGGTCGATCCGGTAGGAGTGTAGCTCAACTGGTAGAGCACCGGTCTCCAAAACCGGGGGTTGGGGGTTCGAGCCCCTCCACTCCTGCCACTTCCGGCGCCGGGCGATGTGCCGGGAGTGGGGCTGGCGACGGGCGAAATTGAAGCAAGGGCCGAATGGCGAAGACGAATCCAGGACAGTTCGTTCGCGAGGTGCGGCAGGAGGCCTCCAAGGTCACCTGGCCCTCCCGCAAGGAGACGGGCGTCACGACGGCCATGGTCTTCGTGATGGTGTTCCTCGCCGCTGTCTTTCTGTTCATGGTGGACTGGATCCTGTCGCTGGGCATCCAGGCCATCCTCGGGATCGGAGGCTGAGGCGAGATGGCCACGAGTTGGTACGTCATACACGTCTACTCCGGGTTCGAGGGCAAGGTCGCGGCCTCGATTCGGGAGCAGGCCGACCAGAAGGACCTGGGCGATCATTTCGAGGAGGTGCTGGTGCCCGTCGAGGAGGTCGTGGAGATGCGCCGCGGCTCCAAGGTCAAGGCGGAGCGCAAGTTCTTCCCCGGCTACGTCATGGTCAAGATGGATCTGACGGACGAGACGTGGCACCTGGTCAAGGACACGCCCAAGGTCACCGGGTTTCTCGGCGGGCGCGGCCGGCCCGCGCCCATCACCGACGCCGAGGCCGACCGTATCCTGCGCCAGATCAAGGAGGGAGTGGAGCGGCCCAAGCCGTCGATCATCTTCGAGATCGGCGAACAGGTGCGCGTGAGCGACGGCCCCTTCACCTCCTTCAACGGCATGGTCGAGGATGTCGACGAGGAGCGGGCGCGGCTCAAGGTCTCGGTGTCGATCTTCGGGCGCGCGACTCCGGTCGAGCTCGAATACACCCAGGTGGAGAAACTCTAGGCCCAGGGGGCCGATGCGGCTCCCGCCGGGAGCCCGGACGACGCCCGGATGAGGAATACATGGCGAAGAAGATAAGCGGATACATCAAGTTGCAGGTGCCGGCGGGGCAAGCCAACCCCTCGCCGCCGATCGGCCCGGCGCTGGGCCAGCGCGGCGTCAACATCATGGAGTTCTGCAAGACCTTCAACGCCGCCACCCAGAGCCTCGAGCAGGGCATGCCCATCCCGACCACGATCACCGTGTTCGCGGACAAGTCCTTCACCTTCGCCACCAGGTCGCCGCCCGCCAGCTTCTTCCTCAAGAAGGCGGCCGGCATCGAGAAGGGCTCGGGCGAGGTCGGCCGCGAGACTATCGGCAGGGTCACCATGAAGCAGATCCGCGAGATCGCGGAAGCGAAGATGGAGGACCTCAATGCCAACGACATCAATGCCGCGTGCCGCATCATCGCCGGCACGGCGCGCTCGATGGGCCTCCAAGTGGCGGAGTAGGACGAATGGCGAAAAAGGGTAAGCGGTTGCGCGGCCTTCTCGAGACGGTCGACCGCGACGCGGTCTACGAGGTCGGGGAGGCGGTCAAGCTCGTCAAGGGCAACGCCAGCGCCAAGTTCGACGAGACCGTCGAGATCTCCATGAACCTCGGCGTCGACACGCGCCATGCGGACCAGAACGTGCGCGGCATGGTCACCTTGCCCAACGGCACGGGCAAGAGCGTGCGCGTCGCCGTCTTCGCCAGGGGCGACAAGGCCGAGGAGGCCAAGGCCGCCGGGGCCGAGGTGGTCGGCGCCGAGGACCTCTCCGAGAAGATCCAGAAGGGCGAGATCGACTTCGACCGCTGTGTCGCGACGCCGGACATGATGCCGGTGGTGGGCCGGCTCGGCAAGGTGCTGGGCCCGCGCGGCCTGATGCCCAACCCCAAGCTCGGCACCGTGACCAACGACGTGACGGCGGCCGTGGCCGCGGCCAAGGGCGGGCAGGTGGAATACCGCGCCGAGAAGGGCGGCGTCGTCCATGCCGGCGTCGGCAAGGCGAGCTTCACCGAGGAAGCGCTGCTCGAGAACATCGCGGCCTTCGTCTCGGCCGTCGCGCGGGCCAAGCCCACGGGCGTCAAGGGCAACTATGTCAACAAGGTGTCCCTGGCCTCGACCATGGGCCCGGGCGTCAAGATCGACTTCGGCAGCGTCCGGCAGGACCGGGCCGGCGCCGAGTGACGACGAGTTTCCGCCGGGCCCGACTTGGGGCGCGGCGGATCGAGGGTGGCGGGCCATTCGTCCGTCGCCCGCCTGTCCGAGATTGCAGGTGCCGTCGGGGCGACCCGCCGGCTTAAGGGGCAGCCGCCTGCATGAGACAGATGTCCAAGCCCTTTCGGGCCGCGCGAGCGGCACGGGCGGCTTGAACTTCTGGGACGGGCGAACGGGGCCCCGGGGAACGGCGATGTTCCAGGGGGCCCGCGCAACTGTATCCGGGCGGGCCGCCAGACGGCGGGCCGCTTGGGACGTGGAAACCGAACCGGAGTGAGCAAAAGTGCACCGACCCGAGAAGGGACAGCTGGTCGCAACGCTCAACCGCACATTCGACGGGGCCGAGCTGGTGGTCGTGACCCATCAGTCGGGCATGTCGGTCGCCGAGATGTCGGAGTTGCGGCGACGTATGCGGGAGGCGGAAGCCAGCTACAAGGTTGTCAAAAACCGGCTCGCGCGGCTCGCTCTCGACGGCTCGAAATACGCGGATCTTGCGCCCCTGTTCGTCGGTCCCACCGCGATCGCGGTTTCGGATGATCCTGTGGCGGCGGCCAAGGTGGCCGTCAAGTTCGCCAAGGAGAACGGCAAGCTGGAGATCGCGGGCGGGGCGATGGGCGAACGGCGACTCGATATCGACGGCATCAAGGCCTTGGCCGACCTGCCGTCGCTGGACGAGTTGCGGGCCAGGCTGATCGGCATGGTGCAGACACCCGCGACGCGAATCGCGGTCGTTCTGCAGGCGCCGGCAGGCCAAATGGCCCGGGTGCTGGCCGCGTATGGAGAGACGGGCGAGGCTGCGTGAGCGATCGAACCCTATAACGACGTTCAAGCCGAGGAGTAGAGGAAGAAATGGCAGACCTGGAAAAAATTGCCGGCGAGCTTTCCACCCTGACGGTCATCGAGGCCGCGGAGCTGAGCAAGCTGTTGGAGGAGAAATGGGGCGTGAGCGCGGCCGCCCCCATGGCCGTCGCCGCGGCCCCCGCGGCGGAGGCCGCCGAGGTCGAGGAGCAGGACGCCTTCGACGTCGTCCTGGTCTCGTACGGCGAGAAGAAGATCAATGTCATCAAAGAGGTGCGCGCCATCACCGGCCTCGGCCTCAAGGAGGCCAAGGACTTGGTCGAGAGCGCGCCCAAGGCCATCAAGGAAGGTGTCGACAAGGACGAGGCCGCGGCGCTCAAGGCCCAGATCGAGGGCGCCGGCGCGACGGTCGAGGTCAAGTAGCGATTGGGCACCAGCGCCCGATCGCCGGCGTTCGCGGGCGCGACGTCGGCCCGCGACGGAGCGCCGCGGACGGAGGATCGGCGGGGAAGCGCCATGCGCGTCCCCAGCAACGAAGCGGCGCAAGCCGCCAGGTGTGACGGGGCGCCCCGATGGGGGCGTCCCCGAAGCCGTTTATGAGCGAGCGCCGGGATTAGCCCCCTCTGGCGCGCCATGCAACGAGTTCGAGAGGATCCGCAATGACGACGAATGCCCTGACTTTCACTGGTCGCAAGCGTGTCCGCAGGACGTTTGGCCGCATCTCCGAGATCGCGCCGATGCCCAACCTGATCGAGGTCCAGAAGACCTCCTACGATCAGTTCCTGCAGGCCCATGTGCGGTCGGAAGACAGGACCGAGTCCGGGCTTCAGGAGGTGTTCAAGTCGGTCTTCCCGATCCGCGATTTCTCCGAGCGCTCGCAGCTCGAATTCGTGCGCTATGAATTCGAGGAGCCGAAATACGACGTCGAGGAATGCCAGCAGCGCGGCATCACCTATGCCGCCCCCCTCAAGGTCACCCTCCGCCTCGTGGTGTGGGACATCGAGGAGGAGACGGGGGCGCGCTCGATCCGCGACATCAAGGAGCAGGACGTCTATATGGGCGACATGCCGCTGATGACCGCGAACGGCACCTTCGTCGTGAACGGCACCGAGCGGGTCATCGTCTCCCAGATGCATCGCTCCCCGGGCGTCTTCTTCGACCACGACAAGGGCAAGACCCATTCCTCGGGCAAGTATCTGTTCGCCGCCCGCGTCATCCCCTATCGCGGCTCCTGGCTGGATTTCGAGTTCGACGCCAAGGACCTGGTCCACGTGCGCATCGACCGGCGCCGCAAGCTGCCGGTGACCACGCTCCTCCTGGCCCTGGACAGCGAGGAAGGCGCCCAAGCCCGGGCGGCGCTGATCGCGGCCGAGAAGGGGGTGGACGAGGACGCCATTACCGGCATGACGGCGGAAGAGATCCTCAAATACTTCTATGACACGGTGAGCTTCAAGCGCACGGGCAAGGGCTGGAAGACGAAATTCGCGCCCGAGGCCATGCGCGGCGTGAAGCTGGTTGCCGACCTGGTCGATGCCAAGACCGGCAAGGTGGTGGCCGAGGCCGGGGAAAAGCTCACCATGCGCGCGGCGACCAAGCTGCGGGACGAGGGCCTCAAGGAGTATCTCGTCCCCGAGGAGGAGCTGGTGGGCCGCTACGCGGCCATCGATCTGATCGACGAGAAGACGGGCGAGATCTATCTCGAAGCCGGCGACGAGCTGACCCAGGAGACGATCGTCGAGCTCGAGGGCGTGACCGTGAAGGACTTGGTCACCCTCGCCATTGACCACGTGAACGTGGGCCCCTATATCCGCAACACCCTGGCCGCCGACAAGAACGCGACGCGCCAGGAAGCGCTGATGGAGATATACCGCGTCATGCGCCCGGGCGAGCCGCCGACCACGGAGACCGCGGCCAACCTGTTCAAGGGCCTGTTCTTCGATCGCGAGCGCTACGATCTGTCCGCCGTCGGCCGGGTGAAGATGAACGCGCGGCTCAGCTTCGAGCCTGCCGACGCGCCGCGCGTGCTGCGCAAGCCCGACATTCTCGCCATCATCAAGCACCTCGTCGAGCTCAAGGATGGGCACGGCGAGATCGACGACATCGACCACCTGGGCAACCGTCGCGTGCGCTCGGTGGGCGAGCTGATGGAAAACCAATACCGGGTTGGCCTCCTGCGCATGGAGCGGGCAATTCGGGAGCGCATGTCCACGGTCGAGATCGATTCGGTCATGCCCCACGACCTGATCAATGCCAAGCCCGTGGCGGCGGCGGTCCGCGAGTTCTTCGGCTCCTCGCAGCTGAGCCAGTTCATGGACCAGACCAATCCGCTCAGCGAGATCACCCACAAGCGGCGCCTCTCGGCCCTGGGGCCGGGCGGCCTCACACGCGAGCGCGCGGGCTTCGAGGTGCGCGACGTGCACCCCACCCATTACGGCCGCATCTGCCCGATCGAGACGCCCGAGGGGCCCAATATCGGCCTCATCAACAGCCTCGCGACATACGCACGCGTCAATCAGTACGGCTTCATCGAGAGCCCCTACCGCAGGGTGGTGAACGCCAAGGTCACCGACGAGGTCGTGTACCTCTCGGCCATCGAGGAGGGGCGCTACACCATCGCCCAGGCCAACGCGGAGCTCGATGCCCGCAGCCGGCTGTCGTCCGACCTCGTGAGCTGTCGCAAGGGCGGCGATTTCGTGATGGTGCGGCCCGAGGCGATCGAGTTCATCGATGTCTCCCCCAAGCAGCTCGTTTCCGTGGCCGCGGCCCTCATCCCCTTCCTCGAGAACGACGACGCCAACCGCGCGCTCATGGGATCGAACATGCAGCGCCAGGCGGTGCCGTTGATCCGCGCCGAGGCGCCTATCATCGGCACCGGCATGGAGGAGACCGTGGCCCGCGATTCGGGTGTTGCCGTGGTCGCGCGCCGGGGCGGCGTGGTCGATCAGGTCGATGCGACCCGTATCGTCATCCGCGTGACCGACGAGACCGCGTCCGACGTCTCGGGCGTCGACATCTACAACCTGCTCAAGTTCCAACGCTCGAATCAGAACACTTGCATCACCCAGCGCCCCCTGGTGAAGGACGGGGACCTGCTGGCGGCGGGCGACATCATCGCCGACGGCCCCTCGACCCAGCTCGGCGAGCTGGCATTGGGCCGCAACGTGCTGGTCGCCTTCATGCCGTGGCACGGGTACAACTACGAGGACTCGATTCTGATCTCCGAGCGCATCGTGCGCGACGATGTCTTCACCTCGATCCATATCGAGGAGTTCGAGGTCATGGCCCGCGACACCAAGCTGGGCCAGGAGGAGATCACCCGCGACATCCCGAACGTCGGCGAGGAAGCGCTCAAGAACCTCGACGAGGCCGGCATCGTCTATATCGGCGCCGAGGTCCTGCCGGCCGACATCCTCGTGGGCAAGGTGACGCCCAAGGGCGAATCGCCGATGACGCCGGAGGAGAAGCTGCTGCGCGCGATCTTCGGCGAGAAGGCGTCCGACGTGCGCGATACCTCTCTCAGGGTGCCGCCCGGCGTCGGCGGCACGGTGGTCGAGGTGCGGGTCTTCTCGCGCCGCGGCGTGGAGAAGGACGAGCGCGCGCTGCAGATCGAAGCGTCGGAGATCGAGCGCCTGGCCAAGGATCGCGACGACGAGAAGGGCATCCTCGAGCGCAGCTACTACGCCCGTCTCAAGGAGCTGCTGCTCAACCGCGTGGCCGCGGCCGGCCCCAAGGGCCTGGAGGCCGGCACCAAGCTGACCGAGAACGTGCTGGCCGAGTACACGAAGGGCCAGTGGCGCCAGATCAGCGTCAAGAACGACAAGATCATGGCCGATGTGGAAGCGGTGGGCAGGAACTTCGCCGGGGCCATCTCGCTCATCGTCAAGCGCTTCGACGACAAGGTCGACAAGCTCCAACGCGGCGACGAGCTGGCCCCCGGCGTCATGAAGATGGTCAAGGTCTTCGTCGCCGTGAAGCGCAAGCTGCAGCCCGGCGACAAGATGGCCGGCCGTCACGGCAACAAGGGTGTCATCTCCAAGATCGTGCCGATGGAGGACATGCCCTATCTCGAGGACGGCACGCCCGTCGATATCGTCCTCAACCCGCTCGGCGTGCCTTCGCGCATGAATGTGGGCCAGATTCTCGAGACCCATCTGGGCTGGGCCACGGCCCAGCTCGGCCGCGAGATCGGTGAGATGCTGGATCAGGTGCGCCGCGGCGCGGCCCGCCTCGACGGGCTCAAGAGGCGGCTCAGAAGCATCTACGGCGAGAAGAGCTACAAGGAGCACATCACAGGCCTCGACAACAATCAGCTCCTCGAGCTGGCGGGCAACGTGCGCAATGGCATCCCCATCGCCACGCCCGTGTTCGATGGCGCGACCGAGCGAGATATCATCGAGATGCTGGAGAACGCGGGCCTCGACAGCTCCGGCCAGGTGACCCTGATCGATGGCCGCACGGGCGAGTCGTTCGACCGCAAGGTGACGGTGGGCTACATCTACATGCTGAAGCTCCATCACCTGGTGGACGACAAGATCCACGCCCGCTCCATCGGCCCCTACAGCCTGGTCACCCAGCAGCCGCTGGGCGGCAAGGCGCAGTTCGGCGGCCAACGCTTCGGCGAGATGGAGGTCTGGGCGCTCGAGGCCTACGGCGCCGCCTACACGCTCCAGGAGATGCTGACGGTCAAGTCGGACGACGTCTCGGGCCGCACCAAGGTCTACGAGTCGATCGTCAAGGGCGACGACAATTTCGAGGCCGGCATTCCCGAATCCTTCAACGTGCTTGTGAAGGAACTGCGCTCGCTCGGCCTCAACGTCGAGCTCGAGGAAAGCGGGTTCTAGCCGCCCGGCGACCCAGGGGGCCGGCGCCGCCCCCTGGCATGTGAGAGAGATCGTGCCGGGTAACAGGAGAGCATAGCCATGAACGAGTTGATGAACATTTTCGGCCAGGTCAGCGTCCCGCAGACCTTCGACCAGATCCGCATTTCGATCGCCAGCCCGGAGCGCATCCGGTCCTGGTCCTTTGGCGAGATCAAGAAGCCGGAAACCATCAACTACCGCACCTTCAAGCCCGAGCGCGACGGCCTCTTCTGCGCCCGCATCTTCGGGCCCATCAAGGATTACGAGTGCCTGTGCGGCAAATACAAGCGCATGAAATACCGCGGCATCATCTGCGAGAAGTGCGGTGTCGAGGTCACCCTGTCCAAGGTCCGCCGCGAGCGCATGGGTCATATTGAGCTCGCCGCCCCGGTGGCCCACATTTGGTTCTTGAAGTCGCTGCCGAGCCGGGTCGGGCTGCTTCTCGACATGACCCTGCGCGATCTCGAGCGGGTGCTCTATTTCGAGAACTACGTGGTGACCGAGCCCGGGCTCACCACCCTCAAGCTGCATCAGCTGCTGGGCGAGGAGGATTACCAGAAGGCGGTCGACGAATTTGGCGTCGATTCCTTCCACGCCGGTATCGGGGCCGAGGCTATCCGCTCCATGCTGTCGGTGATCGAGCTCGAGACCGAGCGCGACGAATTGCGCGTGGAGCTCAAGGAGACGGGCTCCGAGGCCAAGCGCAAGAAGTTCGTCAAGCGCCTGAAGATCGTCGAGGCGTTCATCGAGTCGGGCACGCGGCCCGAGTGGATGATCCTCGAGGTGGTTCCGGTCATCCCGCCCGAGCTGCGCCCGCTGGTGCCACTCGACGGCGGCCGGTTCGCGACGTCGGATCTGAACGACCTCTACCGCCGGGTGATCAACCGCAACAACCGCCTGAAGCGGCTGATCGAGCTGCGCGCGCCGGAGATCATCGTGCGCAACGAGAAGCGCATGCTCCAGGAATCGGTCGATGCCCTGTTCGACAACGGGCGCCGCGGCCGGGTCATCACGGGTGCCAACAAGCGCCCGCTCAAGTCGCTCTCCGACATGCTCAAGGGCAAGCAGGGCCGTTTCCGCCAGAACCTTCTCGGCAAGCGCGTCGATTACTCGGGCCGCTCGGTGATCGTGGTCGGCCCGGAGCTCAGGCTGCACCAGTGCGGCTTGCCGAAGAAGATGGCGCTCGAGCTGTTCAAGCCCTTCATCTATTCGAAGCTCGAGCTCTACGGCATGGCCTCGACCATCAAGGCCGCCAAGCGCATGGTCGAGAAGGAGCGGCCCGAGGTGTGGGACATCCTCGAAGAAGTGATCCGCGAGCACCCGGTGCTGCTCAACCGCGCGCCGACCCTGCACCGGCTCGGCATCCAAGCCTTCGAGCCGGTGCTCATCGAGGGCAAGGCGATCCAGCTCCATCCGCTGGTCTGCACGGCCTTCAACGCCGATTTCGACGGCGACCAGATGGCCGTCCACGTGCCCCTCTCCCTCGAGGCCCAGCTCGAGGCGCGCGTTCTCATGATGTCCACAAACAACATCCTGTCGCCGGCCAACGGCAAGCCGATCATCGTCCCGACCCAGGACATCGTGCTCGGCCTCTACTACCTTACCATGCAGCGCGACGGCGAACCGGGCGAGGGCATGGCCTTCGGCGATATCGGTGAGATCGAGCAGGCGATCGAGGCCGGCGTGATCTCCCTGCACAGCAAGATCCGCGCGCGGTATCAAGACGTGGGCGCCGACGGCGCGCCGACGACACGGCGCGTCGAAACCACGCCGGGCCGCCTCATCCTGTCGCAGATCCTCCCCCGCCATCCGAACATCCCCTTCGACATGGTCAACCGGGTCATGACCAAGAAGGACGTGAGCGAGGTTATCGACGTCGTCTATCGCCATTGCGGCCAGAAGGAGACGGTGATCTTCGCCGATCGCCTCATGGCGCTCGGGTTCAACCGCGCCTGCACGGCCGGACTGTCGTTCGGCAAGGACGATCTGATCGTGCCGGCCGCGAAGGAGAAGCTGGTCACCGAGACCCGCGAGAAGATCAAGGAGTACGAGCAGCAATATCAGGATGGCCTCATCACCCAGGGCGAGAAGTACAACAAGGTGGTGGACGCCTGGTCCCAGTGCACCGACCTGGTGGCCGAGGAGATGATGAAGGCGATGGAGGCGATTCGCCCCGGTGAGCCCGTTAACTCGGTCTATATGATGGCCGATTCGGGCGCCCGCGGCTCGGCCGCCCAGATCAAGCAGCTCGCCGGCATGCGCGGCCTCATGGCCAAGCCGTCGGGCGAGATCATCGAGACGCCCATCATCTCCAACTTCAAGGAAGGGCTGACCGTCCTCGAATACTTCAACTCGACTCACGGTGCGCGCAAGGGGCTCGCGGATACGGCGCTCAAGACGGCCAATTCGGGCTATCTGACCCGTCGCCTCGTGGACGTGGCGCAGGATTGCATCATCGTCGAGCACGATTGCGGCACCGTGCAGGGCATCACCATCGGCGCGGTGGTCGAGGGCGGCGAGATCATCTCCTCCCTGAGCGAGCGGACCCTCGGCCGCACAGCCTCCGAGGATTTCGTCGATCCGCTTTCGGGCGACCTCATCGTCCGGGCGGGCGACATGGTCACCGAGGAGGCGGGCGAGGCCCTCGAGCGGGCCGGCCTCGAATCGGTTCTCATCCGTTCCGTGCTCACTTGTGAATCGCGGATCGGGGTCTGCGGCAAGTGTTATGGCCGCGACCTGGCGCGTGGCACGGAAGTCAATGTGGGCGAGGCGGTCGGCGTGATCGCGGCCCAGTCGATCGGCGAGCCGGGCACCCAGCTCACCATGCGGACCTTCCACATTGGCGGCGCGGTTCAGCACGGCTCCGAGCAGTCCACCATCGAGGCGGTGTTCGCAACCCGTGTCACGATCAAGAACCGCAACGTGGTCCACAACAGCGACGGCGTGCCCATCGTCATGGGACGGAACGCCGAGATTGTCCTGGTCGACGACAACAACCGAGAACGGGCGCGCCACCGCGTGCCCTACGGGGCGCGACTCCTCGTGGATGAGGGTGCGTCGGTGGAGCGCGGCCAGCGCCTTGCCGAGTGGGACCCCTATACACTGCCCATCATCAGCGAGCGCGAGGGCGTCGCCAATTACCTCGATCTGATCGAGGGCATCTCCATGCGCGAGATCCTCGACGACGCGACCGGCATCTCGAACAAGGTCGTGATCGACTGGCGCCAGCAGCCACGCGGCGCGGATCTGAGGCCGCGGATCACATTGCGCGACACGGCCGGTGAAGTGATAACCCTGTCCAACGGCCTCGAGGCGCGTTACTTCATGTCGGTCGACGCCATCCTCAATGTCGAGAACGGCGCCATGGTGAGGGCGGGCGACGTCCTGGCCCGAATTCCCCGTGAATCCTCCAAGACGCGGGACATCACCGGCGGCCTGCCGCGGGTGGCCGAGCTGTTCGAGGCGCGCCGGCCGAAGGACTACGCGATCATCAGCGAAGGCGACGGGCGCGTCGAGTTCGGCAAGGACTACAAGAACAAGCGCCGTATCGTGGTGGTGCCGGAGAACGGCGAAGGCGAGCCCATCGAGTACCTGATCCCCAAGGGCAAGCATATCTCCGTGCAGGAAGGCGACTATGTCGAGAAGGGCGATTCGCTGATGGACGGCAAGCCGGTGCCGCACGACATCCTCAACGTGCTAGGCGTCGAGGCCCTTGCCACCTATCTCGTCAGCGAGATCCAGGAGGTCTACCGGCTTCAGGGCGTAAAGATCAACGACAAGCACATCGAAGTCATCGTCCGCCAGATGATGCAGAAGATGGAGATCACGAACCCGGGTGAGACCACCTTCCTCACCGGCGAGCAGGTCGACCGCACCGAGTACGAGGCGGTCAACGAGGCGGCGGCCGCGGCGAATTTGAAGCCGGCCGAAGGCAAGCCCGTGCTGCTCGGTATCACCAAGGCGTCCTTGCAGACCAAGTCGTTCATCTCGGCCGCCTCCTTCCAGGAGACGACGCGGGTGCTCACCGAGGCGGCCGTCAATGGCCGCATCGACGGGCTCGAGGGCCTCAAGGAAAACGTCATCGTCGGCCGCCTGATCCCCGCCGGCACCGGCCGGACCATGAACCGGGTGCGATTGATCGCGTCCGAGCGCGATCGCGAGCTGGCCGCCCAGCAGGCGGAGCAGCTGGCGGCCGCGGAGGCTGCCGCTGCCGCCGCCGCGGCGGCTGTCGAGGAGGAGCAGGCCCCGCAGATCGCCTGATCCGGCACCCGACACCGAAGCCCCCCGGCCACCCTCGTGCGGCGCGTCGGGGGTAGCCTCAACCGCCCGGAAAAGGCCGGTTTTTCGCAAATCGGTGCTTGACTGGGAAGGGGGGGCTGCATAGTATGCGCGCGCTTTAGGAGGTGGTGTATAACTGTCTCCAAACAAACAGCTCTTGCAGATTGAGAGCGATCTAAGCCGACCGCACGTCGATCGGGGATGAATTGTCCCGCCGGAAGCGAGGGGAACTTGCTTCCCAGGCGGATTTTTTATCGTCCCCGGGGCGTGCCGGCTTGTTAGAGTGTGAGCAACGAATGCCGACTATCAATCAGTTGATCCGCAAACCGCGGCGGACGCCGCCAACGCGCAACAAGGTTCCCGCGCTCGATCGGTGCCCGCAGAAGCGTGGCGTGTGCACGCGCGTCTACACCACGACGCCGAAGAAGCCGAACTCGGCTTTGCGCAAGGTCGCCCGCGTCCGCCTTACCAATGGTTTCGAGGTCACGAGCTATATCCCGGGCGAGGGCCATAACCTGCAGGAGCACTCGGTGGTGATGATCCGCGGCGGCCGCGTCAAGGACCTGCCCGGCGTGCGCTACCACATCATTCGCGGTACCCTCGATACCCAGGGCGTGGGCGACCGGCGTCAGCGGCGGTCGAAATACGGCGCCAAGCGGCCGAAATAGGAGGGGTCCGGGATGTCACGCCGCCGCCGCGCCGAGAAGCGCGATATCATTCCGGATGCCAAATACGGCGATGCCGTGGTGTCCAAGTTCATGAACGTGATGATGTACTCGGGCAGAAAGGCGTCGGCCGAGGTGATCATGTACGGCGCGTTCGACCGCATCAAGTCGCGCACCGGCAACGAGGGGCTCAAGGCCTTTCATGAGGCTCTCGAGAATGTGCGCCCGGCCGTCGAGGTTCGCTCGCGCCGGGTTGGCGGCGCCACCTATCAGGTGCCCGTCGAGGTGCGCCCGGTCCGGGCCCAGGCGCTGGCCATCCGCTGGCTGATCAGCGCCGCGCGCGCGCGCCCGGAACATACCATGGTGGAGCGCCTCTCCGCCGAGCTCATGGAGGCGGCCGAGAACAGGGGGGCGGCCGTCAAGAAGCGCGAGGATGCGCACCGTATGGCCGAGGCCAATCGGGCATTCTCGCATTACCGCTGGTAAAGGGCGCATCTCGCGCGGAATCGAATCATGTCACGCACAACCCCCCTCGACCTCTACCGCAACATCGGCATCATGGCCCATATCGATGCCGGCAAGACCACCACGACCGAGCGTGTGCTCTACTACACCGGCCGCTCCTACAAGATCGGCGAGGTGCATGAGGGCACCGCCGTCATGGATTGGATGGAGCAAGAGCAAGAGCGGGGCATCACCATCACGTCGGCCGCGACGACGGCCGAGTGGAACGGGCACCGGATCAACATCATCGACACACCGGGCCACGTCGATTTCACCATCGAGGTGGAGCGGTCCCTGCGCGTGCTCGACGGCGCCGTCGCCGTGTTCGACAGCGTGGCGGGCGTTGAGCCCCAATCCGAGACGGTTTGGCGCCAGGCCGACAAGTATGGCGTGCCGCGCCTCTGTTTCGTCAACAAGATGGACCGGGTCGGTGCCGATTTCTTCCGCTGCGTCGACATGATCGAGGACCGCCTCGGGGCGGTCGCGCTCGTCACCCAGCTCCCCATCGGCTCGGAGGCTGATTTCCTCGGGGTCGTGGATCTGGTCAAGATGCAGGGCATCACCTGGAAGGACGAGGACCTCGGCGCCGAGTTCGTCGCCGGCGACATCCCGGCGGCGCTCGCCGGCGAGGCGGCCAAGTGGCGCAAGAAGCTGGTCGAGTCGGCGGTCGAGCTCGACGACAACGCGCTCGAATCATACCTCGGCGGCGAGGAGCCGGACGAGGCGACGCTCAGGGCCTGCATTCGCAAGGGCGCTGTCTCGGGCGTCTTCGTGCCCATCCTGTGTGGCTCGGCTTTCAAGAACAAGGGCGTGCAGCCGCTCCTCGACGCCATCGTCGACTACCTGCCCTCGCCGGCCGAGGTGCCCCCCATCCGCGGCCTGGTGCCGGGCAAGGACGAGCCCGTGGAGCGCGCGAGCAAGGACGACGCGCCCTTCGCCGCCCTGGCCTTCAAGATCATGACCGACCCCTTCGTCGGCACCCTCACCTTCATCCGCGTCTATTCGGGCACGATCAAGACCGGGGATCAGGTGCTCAACGCCGTCAAGGACCGGCGCGAGCGTGTCGGGCGCATGCTGCTCATGCACGCGAATTCGCGCGAGGATGCAAAAGAGGCCCGTGCCGGCGACATCATAGCGCTCGCGGGCCTCAAATCCGTCACCACCGGGGATACCTTGTGCGATCCCCGGAAGCCCGTGGTGCTCGAGCGCATGGAGTTCCCCGAGCCGGTCATCGAAGTGGCGGTCGAGCCGCGCACCAAGGCCGACCAGGAGAAGATGTCACGGGCCCTCTCGCGGCTCGCGGCCGAGGACCCCTCCTTCCGCGTCTCGAGCGATCCCGAATCGGGCCAGACGGTGATCGCCGGCATGGGTGAGCTGCACCTCGACATCATCGTCGACCGCATGAAGCGCGAGTTCAAGGTCGACGCCAATGTAGGCGCCCCTCAAGTGGCCTATCGCGAGACCATCAGCCGGACGTCCGAGTGCGACTACGTTCACAAGAAGCAGACGGGCGGGTCAGGCCAGTTCGCCCGCGTCAAGATCCGGTTCGAGCCGCTCGAGGCGGGCGCGGGCTTCGTCTTCGAGAACATGGTCGTCGGCGGCAACATACCGAAGGACTACATCCCCGGTGTCGCGAAGGGAATCGAGTCGGCGCGTGCCACGGGCGTCCTTGCGGGCTACCCCATGATCGACTTCAAGGCCACCCTGCTCGACGGCGCCTATCACGACGTGGATTCGAGCGTCATGGCGTTCGAGATCGCCGCGCGCGCCGCCTATCGCGAAGGCATGGAGAAGGCCGGCGTCAAGCTCCTCGAGCCCCTGATGCGGGTCGAGGTGGTGACGCCCGAGGGGCACATGGGCGACATCATCGGCGACCTGAACAGCCGGCGCGGACACGTCTCGGGCATGGACACGCGTGGCAACGCCCGAGTCATCACGGCCGACGTGCCGCTCGCGAACATGTTCGGCTACGTCAACACGTTGCGGTCCATGAGCCAGGGGCGCGCGACCTACACAATGCACTTCGACCACTACGCGCCGGTACCACAGGCCGTGGCGGAAGAGGTCCGGGCGAAAATGGCCTGACGGGCATCGGGCTCGTCGGTGGGATTACGAGGATAAGAGGCCATGGGGAAGGCGAAGTTCGAGCGCACGAAGCCGCATTGCAATGTCGGCACGATTGGTCATGTCGATCACGGCAAGACGACTTTGACGGCTGCGATCACGAAGACCATGGCGGCGAAGTTCGGTGGCGATTTCGTTGCCTTCGACCAGATCGACAAGGCGCCGGAGGAGAAGGCGCGCGGGATCACGATCGCGACGGCGCATGTGGAGTACGAGACGGCGAACCGGCATTACGCGCATGTGGACTGCCCGGGTCACGCGGACTACGTGAAGAACATGATCACGGGCGCGGCGCAGATGGACGGTGCGATCCTGGTCGTCTCCGCGGCTGACGGGCCGATGCCGCAGACGCGGGAGCACATCCTTCTCGCGCGCCAGGTTGGTGTCCCGGCGATCGTTGTCTACCTGAACAAGGTGGACATGGTCGACGATCCTGAGCTTCTGGAGCTCGTCGAGCTCGAGGTTCGGGAGCTTCTGTCTTCGTACGACTTCCCGGGCGACGACATCCCGGTGGTGCCGGGTTCGGCGCTTGCGGCGCTGGAGGGTGGCGACGCGGCGACGGGCGAGGAGTCGGTTGTGGCGCTGATGGCGGCTGTCGACGACTACATCCCGCAGCCCGAGCGGGCGCGGGACCGGCCGTTCCTGATGCCGATCGAGGATGTGTTCTCGATTTCGGGCCGGGGGACGGTGGTGACGGGGCGTGTGGAGCGCGGCGTGGTGAAGGTCGGGGAGGAGATCGAGATCATCGGCATCACGGACACGCGTAAGACGGTTGTGACGGGTGTCGAGATGTTCCGCAAGCTGCTGGACCGGGGCGAGGCCGGGGACAATATCGGTGTGTTGCTGCGGGGTGTCGGGCGCGAGGAGGTCGAGCGTGGCCAGGTCCTGGCGGCGCCGGGGTCGATCACGCCGCACACGAAGTTCACGGCCGAGACCTATGTTCTGACGAAGGAGGAGGGTGGTCGTCACACGCCGTTCTTCTCGAACTACCGGCCGCAGTTCTACTTCCGGACGACGGACGTGACCGGGTCGATCAAGCTACCGGACGGGACGGAGATGGTGATGCCGGGCGACAATGTGACGATGGAGGTCGAGCTGATCGCCCCCATCGCCATGGACGAGGGCTTGCGCTTCGCGATTCGCGAGGGCGGGCGCACGGTGGGCGCGGGCGTCGTCGCCTCCATAACGGAATAGCGGCGAACCGCAAGGCGCGAGAGGATCGAACGGGTAACAAGATGGCTGTCGACGGACAAATCATACGCATTCGCCTGAAGGCGTTCGATCACCGCGTGCTCGATCAGTCGACGCGCGAGATCGTGCAGACCGCGAGGCGGACGGGCGCGCAGGTACGCGGCCCCATACCGTTGCCGACCCGGATCGAGCGCTACACCGTGCTGCGCGGCCCCCATATCGACAAGAAGTCGCGCGAGCAGTTCGAGATCCGCACCCATAAGCGCATGCTCGATATCGTCGATCCGACGCCCCAGACCGTGGACGCGCTGATGAAGCTCGACCTCGCCTCGGGCGTCGACGTGGAAATCAAGCTCTAGCGCCGGGGCCGGGGAAGAAGAGCCATGCGAACCGGATTGATCGCGCGCAAGCTCGGCATGTCCCGTGTCTTCACGGACGACGGCGACCACGTGCCGGTCACCGTGCTCGCGGTCGACAATTGCCAGGTGGTGTCGACCCGGACGCCCGATCGAGACGGCTATTGCGCGGTACAGCTCGGCGCCGGCAGTGCCAAGCCCAAGAACGTGACCAAGCCCCTGCGCGAGCATTACGCCAAGGCCAAGGTCGAGCCCAAGGCCAAGTTGGTCGAGTTCCGCGTGAGCGAGGATGCCCTCCTCGAGGTGGGGGCGGAGATTACCGCCGGCCACTTCGTCGCCGGCCAGTTTGTGGACGTGACCGGGACCACCATCGGCAAGGGCTTCGCGGGCGCCATGAAGCGACATCATTTCCACGGCTTGCGCGCTTCCCACGGTGTCTCGGTCAGCCACCGTAGCCATGGCTCGACTGGCAACAGCCAGGATCCGGGGAGGGTCTGGAAGGGCAAGAAGATGGCGGGGCACATGGGTGCTGCGCGCCGCACCACCCAGAACCTGCGGATTGTCGAAGCGGACGTCGAGCGGGGCCTGATCCTGGTGCGGGGTGCGGTACCGGGCTCGAAGGGCGGCTTCGTGCTGGTGCGGGACGCGGTCAAGCGCACGCGGCCGGAGGATGCGCCCTACCCCGCCGGGCTGCGCGGCGCCGGTGCTGCCGAAGAGCCCGAGGCTTCCGAAGCGCCCGATACTCCCGAGGTCGAGGAAGGCGGCGCCGCCGCGGCGCCGGAGAAGGCGGACTGATGGCTATCAAGATCAAGGTCGTCGACCTCGACAACAAGGCCAGCGGCCATATAGACCTCACCGAGGAGGTCTTCGGCGTCGAGGTGCGCAAGGACATCATGAGCCGCGTCGTCAACTGGCAGCTCGCGAAGCGCCGCGCCGGCACCCACAAGACAAAGGGCGTGAGCGAGATCAGGGGCACGACGGCCAAGCCTTGGCGCCAGAAGGGCCTGGGCCGTGCCCGCGCCGGCACCCTGCGCGCCTCCCAGTTCCGCGGCGGCGCGACCACCTTCGGCCCGGTGGTGCGCGATCATGGCTATAGCCTCAACAAGAAGGTGCGCAAGCTCGGCCTCAAATGCGCGCTTTCCGCCAAGCGGGCGACGGGCAAGCTGGTGGTGATCGACGCCGCCAAGCTCGACGAGCCCAAGACGCGGACGCTGGTCAAGCGCCTCGATGCATTCGGCTGGGGCAGCACGCTGATCATCGACGGGCCCGAGCTCGATCCGAACTTCTCACGCGCCGCGGCCAACGTCCCCGGGCTCGACCTGCTGCCGCAGCAGGGCGCGAACGTGTACGATATCCTGCGGCGCGACACGCTGGTGCTGACCCGCGCGGCGGTGCAGAACCTCGAGGCGAGGCTGCGATGAGCTGGCGCTATCATAAGACGGTCAAGCTTGGCGTCGATCGGCTGCACGAGATCATCCGGGCGCCCGTCATCACCGAGAAATCGACCCTGGGCTCCGAGCACGGCCAGGTCACTTTCCGCGTGGCCATGGACGCGACCAAGCCCGAGATCAAGGCCGCCGTCGAAGGGCTCTTCGGGGTCAAAGTCACGGCCGTCAATACCCTGCGCCAAAAGGGCAAGGTCAAGCGCTTCCGGGGCCGGCCGGGCCGACGGGCCGACACCAAGAAAGCGATCGTCACCCTCGCAGAGGGCCAGTCGGTCGATGTGACGACGGGGATTTAGGGCATGGCACTCAAATCCTACAAGCCCGTCACATCCTCGCGCCGCGGCCTCGTGCTGGTCGACCGGTCCGAGCTGTGGAAGGGCGATCCGGTCAAGAAGCTGACCGAGGGGCTGACCAAGAAGGGCGGGCGCAACAACCACGGCCGCATCACGGCGCGACGCATTGGCGGCGGGCACAAGCGCCGCTACCGCATCGTCGACTTCAAGCGCCGCAAGCGCGACATGCCGGCGACGGTCGAGCGGCTCGAGTACGATCCCAATCGCACGGCCTTCATCGCCCTCATCAAATACGACGATGGTGAGCTGAGTTATATCCTCGCCCCGCAACGCCTCGCACCGGGCGACAAGGTGATTTCGGCCGGCACCGCCGACGTGAAGCCCGGCAATGCCATGCCGCTGCGCGGCATGCCGGTGGGCACCATCGTCCACAACGTCGAGATGAAGCCCGGCAAGGGCGGCCAGATCGCCCGCTCGGCCGGCACCTACGCGCAACTCGTGGGCCGGGAGGCGGGCTATGCCATGCTGCGCCTCAACTCGGGCGAGATGCGCAGGGTCCTCGGGGAGTGCATGGCCACCATTGGGGCCGTGTCCAACCCCGACCAGAAGAACATCAAGCTCGCCAAGGCGGGCCGCAAGCGCTGGCTCGGCAAGCGCCCCTCGGTCCGCGGCGTGGCGATGAATCCTGTCGATCATCCCCATGGCGGTGGCGAGGGCCGCACTTCGGGCGGGCGCCACCCGGTCACGCCTTGGGGCAAGTCCACCAAGGGCAGACGCACGCGTAAGAGGAAGAATCCATCGGATCGCCTCATCGTGCGCCGGCGTCACAAGCGCTAGGGAGTAGGGACGTGTCGCGTTCGGTTTGGAAAGGTCCATTCGTTGACGGCTATATGCTCAAGAAGGCGCAGAAAGTGCGCGATTCTGGGCGCAACGAGGTGATTAAGACATGGTCGCGCCGCTCGACCATCCTGCCCCAGTTCGTTGGCCTCACCTTCGGCGTATACAATGGCCGCAAATTCATCCCCGTTATGGTGACCGAGAACATGGTCGGCCATAAGTTCGGCGAGTTCTCGCCGACGCGCACCTTCCTCGGCCATGCGGCCGACCGCCGGGCGCGGAGGGGCTGATCGTGGGCAAGCTCAAGCCCCCGCGCCGGCTGGCGGATACCGAGGCGAAGGCTGTGGCCCATTCGCTGCGCGTGAGCCCACAGAAGCTCAATCTGATGGCCGGCCTCATCCGCGGCAAGGACGTCTCGGCGGCGGTCGCGGACCTCACTTTCTCCAAGCGGCGCATCGCGGGCGAGGTGCGCAAGGTCGTCGAATCGGCCATCGCCAATGCCGAGAACAACCACCAGCTCGACGTCGACCGGCTCTATGTAGCGGAGGCCAGCGTCGGCCGGGGCCTCGTCATGAAGCGCTTCCGGGCGCGGGCGCGGGGCCGGGTGGGGCGGATCCGCAAGCCGTTCAGCAACCTGACCGTAATCGTGCGGGAACGCGAGGAGACTGCCTGATGGGTCATAAGGTCAATCCGATCGGACTCAGGCTTGGCATCAACCGGACCTGGGATTCGCGTTGGTATGCGGACAAGGGTTACGCCGACATGCTGCACGAGGACCTGCGCCTGCGCGCTTTCCTGACCACCCGCCTCGCGCAGGCCGGGGTCAGCCGCGTGGTCATCGAGCGCCCCGCCAAGCGGGCCCGCATAACCATCCACACGGCGCGCCCGGGCGTGGTCATCGGCAAGAAAGGCGCCGACATCGAGAAGCTGCGCGCCGACCTCAACCGCGAGACGGGCGGCGACGTCCACCTCAACATCGTGGAGATCCGCAAGCCCGAGCTCGACGCCACCCTGGTGGCCGACAACATCGCCCAGCAGCTCATGCGCCGGGTGGCGTTCCGGCGCGCCATGAAGCGCTCGGTCCAGTCGGCCATGCGCCTTGGGGCCGAGGGCATCCGCATCCATTGCGCCGGCCGCCTGGGCGGGGCCGAGATCGCGCGCGCCGAGTGGTACCGCGAGGGCCGCGTGCCGCTCCACACCATGCGCGCCGACATCGATTACGGCACGGCGACGGCCAAGACGACCTACGGCACCTGCGGCGTGAAGGTGTGGATCTTCAAGGGTGAGATCATGGCCCACGACCCCATGGCGCAGGACAAGCGCCTCGCCGAGCAGCAGCCCGCGCGCTGATCGAGATCGGGGAGTAGAACCATGCTTCAGCCCAAGCGGACCAAGTACCGCAAGCAGCACAAGGGCCGCATCCACGGCCTCGCGTGGCGCGGCAGCCAGCTCAACTTCGGCTCCTACGGCCTGAAGGCCATGGCCTCGGCGCGCGTGACCGCGCGCCAGATCGAGGCCGCGCGTCGTGCCGCGACGCGCCACATGAAGCGCGCCGGCCGGGTCTGGATCCGTATCTTTCCCGACGTGCCCGTGAGCTCGAAACCGGCCGAGGTGCGCATGGGCAGCGGCAAGGGCACGCCCGAGTTCTGGGTCGCCCGGGTCAAGCCGGGGCGGATCATGTTCGAGATCGACGGCGTGCCGCACGACGTTGCCAAGCGCGCGCTCGAGCTGGCATCGGCCAAGCTGCCGCTGCAGGTGCGCTTCGTGACCCGGCTCGCGGACGGAGGCTAGTGCGCTGCCATGAAGGTTGAGGATATTCGGGCGATGACGCCGGACGAGCTGACCGACAAGATGAAGGATCTGCGCAAGGAGGCGTTCAACTTGCGCTTCCAGAAGGCGAGCGGTCAGCTCGAGAATACGTCGCGCGTGCGCCAGGTTCGACGCGACATCGCGCGGGTGAAGACTGTGATGGCCGATAAAGGCCGTGGGCTAGGAGGACGCTAATGCCGCGACGGGTCATGCTTGGCAAGGTGGTGAGCGACAAGGCCGAAAAAACGGTTACGGTGCTCGTCGACCGGCGTTTCAAGCATCCGCTCTATAAGAAGTACATCGTGCGCTCGAAGAAATTCCTCGCCCACGACGAGGACAACAGCCGCAAGGTCGGCGACCGGGTTCGCATTCGCGAGTGCCGCCCGCTGTCCAAGCGCAAGTGCTGGGAAGTCATCGGCGACGAAGGCGCCGATGCCGCGCAGTCGGCCTAGGCGAGGGGCAGAGTCATGATTCAGTCCGAGACCAGTCTGGACGTCGCCGACAATTCGGGCGCCCGCCGGGTGCAGTGCATCAAGGTGCTCGGCGGGTCCAAGCGCAAGTACGCCTCCGTGGGCGACATCATCGTGGTGACGGTCAAGGAGGCGATCCCGCGCGGCCGCGTGCGCAAGGGCGACATCCACCGCGCCGTCGTCGTGCGCACGGCCAAGGAAATTCGACGCCCCGACGGCAGCGCCATCCGCTTCGACCGGAATGCGGCCGTGTTGCTGAGCCCCCAGAACGAGCCCATCGGAACGCGCATTTTCGGCCCCGTGACGCGTGAGCTGCGGGCCAAGGCGTTCATGAAGATCGTCTCGTTGGCACCCGAGGTTTTGTGAGCGCACCGGCATGGCGAACAAAATGAAGATCCGCAAGGGCGACCAGGTCACCGTGATCACCGGCAAGGATACCGGCAAGACGGGCGAGATCCTGCGCGTCATTCCGGCAAAGCGGCGGGTCATCGTGCAGGGCGTCAACATGATCAAGCGGCACACGCGCCCCGCCGCGGGCAACCCGGGCGGGATCATCGAGAGGGAGGCATCGATCCACGCGTCGAACGTGTCCCTCCTCGACCCCAAGGAAAACACGCCAACCCGTGTCGGGTACAAGCTACTGGAAGACGGCCGCAAGGTGCGCTTCGCCAAGCGCTCCGGTGAGATCATCGATCGTTAGGAGAGCGTCGATGGCAACCAGAATGCAAGAGCACTACCAGGCGGTCGTCAAGCCGCAGCTCATGGAATCGTTCGGCTACAAGAACCATATGCAGGTGCCGCGCCTCGAGAAGATCGTGGTCAATATGGGCGTGGGCGAGGCGGTCGCGGATACGAAGAAGGTCGACAAGGCGGCGGAGGAGCTGGCGCTCATCACCGGTCAGAAGGCGCTCGTGATCAAGTCCAAGCGGGCCGTTTCCGCCTTCAAGCTGCGCTACGGCATGAAGGTGGGCTGCAAGGTCACGCTGAGGCGCGAGCACATGTACGAGTTCCTCGACCGCCTGGTGACCGTCGCCCTGCCGCGCGTGCGCGACTTCCGCGGCCTCTCGACCGCGAGTTTCGATGGCCGGGGCAACTTCGCCATGGGCTTGAAGGAGCAAATCGTATTCCCCGAGATTGAATACGACAAGGTGGACGAGATCCGAGGGATGGACGTAATCATCGTGACCACGGCGCGGACCAACGAAGAGGGGCTGGCACTCCTGCGTGGCTTCAATATGCCGTTCGCCGCCTGAAACGAGAACCGGAGGTCGAGGATTTATGGCGAAGAAGAGCCTTATAGAGCGCAATACCAAGCGCCGGCGGCTGGCGGCTCGGTACGCGGACAGGCGCGCGGCGCTCAAAGTGGCGGCGAACGACCGCTCCCTGCCGCCCGAGGAGCGGTTCGACGCGCGCCTCAAGCTCGCGAAGATGCCGCGCAACGGTGCCCCAGTGCGTATCCGCAACTTGTGCGAGCTGAGCGGCCGGCCGCGCGCCAATTACCGCAAGTTCCGCATCTCGCGCATCGCCCTGCGCGAGCTGGCCCTCAAGGGCCAGATTCCGGGCATGGTCAAGGCGAGCTGGTAGGAGGCGACGGCCATGACTATGAGCGATCCGGTCGGTGATATGCTGACCCGCATTCGCAACGGCCAAGGCGCGCACAAGGCGAGCGTTGTCTCGCCCCAGTCCCAGATGCGTGAGAATGTGCTCGGGGTGTTGAAGCGCGAGGGCTACATACGGGATTATGCGAGCCACGAGTTGCGCAAGGGCGTCTCGGAAATCAGAATCGAGCTCAAGTACCATCAGGGCGCGCCAGCCATCAAGGAGATCTCCCGGGTCTCCAAGCCTGGCCGGCGGGTCTATTCGAAAATCAAGGACCTGCCCCGTGTCTATGGCGGGCTCGGTATCGCCATCCTGTCGACTCCCCAGGGCCTTCTCTCCGACTCCGAGGCGCGCGCCGCCAACGTGGGTGGAGAGGTCATCTGTCGCGTGTTTTAGGAGGACGACGTGTCGCGCGTAGGCAAATATCCCGTCGAAGTCCCGGAAGGGGTCGATGTGCGAATCGCGGGCCAGGTGCTCACAGCCAAGGGCAAGCTCGGCGAGCTCACCAAGTTCTTCCCCGACGAGGTCGAGCTCAGCCTTGAGGACTCCAAGCTGTGGGTGCGGCCGCGCGCGGCCACCAAGCGCGCGCGCGCCATGTGGGGCACCTCGCGCAGCATCGCGAACAACCTCATCACGGGTGTGCATGACGGTTTCACCGTCAACCTCGAGATCCGGGGCGTGGGCTACCGCGCCCAGGCCAGCGACGAGACGCTGACCTTGCAGCTTGGTTACAGTAACGAGGTCGTCTACCCGATCCCGGCGGGAATAAAAATTACGTGCGAGCGCCCGACGCAGATCGCCATCTTCGGCACGGACAAACAAGTGGTCGGCCAAGTGGCCGCCGAGGTACGCTCGAAACGCAAGCCTGAGCCCTACAAGGGTAAGGGCATCCGCTATCTGGGCGAGTTGGTTCGCCAAAAAGAAGGCAAGAAGAAGTAAGGACGCGCCGCCGATGCTGAGCTCGAAGGACAAATTCAATCGCCGCAAGGCGAGAACGCGCTACCGGGTCGGGAAGCTCGCCGGCGGCCGCCCGCGACTGTCCGTGTTCCGCTCGAGCAAGAACATTTATGCGCAAGTTATCGACGATAGTGCCGGACAGACCCTGGCCGCCGCGTCGAGCCTCGAGAAGGATCTGCGCGCCAAGCTCAAGACGGGCGCCGACGTGGGCGCCGCGGCCGAGGTTGGCAAGCTGATCGCCGCGCGCGCCAAGGACGCGGGCGTGACCGTGGTGGTCTTCGACCGTGGCGCGTACCGCTTTCATGGCCGGGTCAAGGCCCTGGCCGACGCTGCACGCGAAGCCGGCCTCAGTTTCTGACGGGATAGGACAATGGCACGACCAGCACGTCCGCGCGGACACAGTCGCATGCCCCGCGAGGAGAGCGAGCTCACCGAAAAGCTGGTGAGCATCAACCGCGTCGCCAAGGTGGTGAAGGGCGGCCGGCGTTTCGGCTTCTCCGCCATCGTCGTCGTGGGCGACGGCAAGGGTCGGGTCGGCTATGGCCTCGGCAAGGCGCGGGAGGTGCCCGAGGCCATCCGCAAGGGGACCGAGCAGGCGAAGCGGGAGCTGATCCGCATACCGCTGCGCGAGGGGCGCACGCTGCATCACGACGTCGTCGGGCGCTATGGGGCCGGCATGGTGGTGCTGCGCGCCGCGCCCGCTGGCACGGGCATCATCGCCGGCGGCCCGGTGCGCGCCATCTTCGAATGCCTGGGCGTACATGACGTGGTCGCTAAGTCGATCGGCACATCCAATCCGCACAACATGATCAAGGCCGCCATCAACGGCCTGACGAACGTATCCTCGCCTCGTCAGGTTGCCGCCCGACGCGGCCGCAAGGTGAGTGAGATCTACGGCCGCGGCGGCGAGGAAGAAGCCGAGGCCAGGGAGTAGGACATGGCGACTGACAAGCCCCGCCTCCGGGTTACCCAGACAGGCAGCCCCATCGGCCGGCGGCGCGACCAGCGCCAGACGCTGATCGGCCTCGGACTCAACAAAATCCGCCGCACCAAGGAGCTCGAGGATACGCCCTCGGTGCGCGGCATGATCAACAAGGTCCAGCATCTGGTGCGTGTCGAGAGTGATGAGAGCGAATCCGGGAAGCCCGCGTCATGAAACTCAACGAGCTCGCGGACAACAAGGGTGCCTGCAAGAAGGGCAAGCGCGTCGGCCGCGGCCCCGGCTCCGGCAAGGGGACCACCGCGGGCCGCGGTACCAAGGGTCAGGGCTCGCGCAGCGGCGTCTCGCTTATGGGGTTCGAGGGCGGCCAGATGCCGCTCTATCGCCGGATGCCGAAACGCGGCTTCACGAATCCCTTTCGCAAGCGCTATGCGGTCATCAATCTCGGCACGCTCGAGCGCGCTGTCGAAGAGAAAAAGCTCGACGCGACGAAGCCGGTGAACGGTCAGGCGCTCAAGGAGGCGGGCTTGGTGACGCGCTTGCGCGATGGCATCCGATTGCTCGGCAAGGGCGAGCTCAAGGCCAAGCTCAATATCGAGGTCGCCGGCGCGTCCAAGTCGGCCGTGGCCGCGGTCGAGAAGGCCGGCGGCAGCATCACCGTGCTCGAAGCCAAGCCCGCGGCGCCGGAAGCCGGGGCCGAGGGAGAGGGTTGAAGCCGCCGCTTGCAATCCGAATGCCCGCACCCAATCTCCTGACGAGTGGGGGTGCGGGCCTGGGGCAGGGGTCCCGCCAAGGCCGGCCGCGACACGCGGGCCGAGGCTAGGACCGGAGTAGAGAATGGCATCCGCCGCCGAGCAACTGGCCGCCAACATCAATTTCGGCGCCTTCTCCAAGGCCACCGAGCTGAAGCGGCGGCTGTGGTTCACGCTCGGCTGCCTGGTGGTCTTCCGCCTCGGCACCTACGTGCCGATGCCCGGAATCAACCCGGCCATTTTCGCCGAGATCTTCGCCCGCCAGGCCGGCGGTATCCTCGGCATGGTCAATATGTTCGCCGGCGGGGCTTTGGGGCGAATGACGATCTTCGCCCTCGGCATCATGCCGTACATCTCCGCCTCCATCATCATGCAGCTGATGAGCGCGATCTCGCCCCGGCTCGAGCAGCTCAAGAAGGAGGGCGAGACCGGGCGCAAGAAGATCAACCAGTACACCCGCTACGGCACCGTGATCCTGGCCGCGCTCCAGGCCTACGGCATCGCGGTGGGGGTCGAGGGCATGACTGGCTCGGCCGTAATCAACCCGGGCATATTCTTCCGGGTCTCGGCCGTCATCACGCTCACGGGCGGCACCATCTTCCTCATGTGGCTGGGCGAGCAGATCACGGCCCGCGGCGTCGGCAACGGCATCTCGCTCATCATCTTCGCCGGCATCGTCGCCGAGGTGCCGAGCGCGCTCGCGGCCACCCTGGAGCTGGGGCGGACGGGCGCCCTTTCGACCCTCTTCATCATCGTCCTGTTCGCCATGGCGGTGGCGGTCATCGCGTTCATCGTTTTCATGGAGCGGGCCCAGAGGCGCATCCTGGTCCAATACCCCAAACGCCAGCAAGGCAACCGGATGACGGGCGGCAGCGCCACCCACCTGCCGCTCAAGCTCAATACCGCGGGAGTCATCCCGCCGATCTTCGCCTCCTCGCTGTTGCTCTTGCCCATCACCTTCGCGGGGTTCAGCGCGAGCGGCCAGGGCCCCGAATGGCTGTCCACGGTGACGGCCATCCTCGGCCGCGGCCAGCCGCTCTATCTGGCGCTCTATGTGGGCCTCATCGTGTTCTTCGCCTTCTTCTACACCGCCGTGGTCTTCAACCCCTCCGATACGGCCGATAACCTCAAGAAGTTCGGCGGCTTCATCCCCGGCATCCGCCCCGGCAAGAACACGGCCGACTACCTCGATTACGTGCTCACGCGCCTGACGACCGTGGGCGCCATATACCTCTCGGCGGTCTGCGTCCTGCCCGAGATTCTGATTTCGAATTTCAGCGTGCCCTTCTACTTCGGTGGCACCAGCCTCCTCATCGTGGTGACGGTGACCATGGATACCGTGGGCCAGATCCATTCCCACCTCCTCGCCCATCAATATGAGGGCCTGGTCAAGAAATCGAAGTTGCGGGGCCGGCGCGGATGATCGTCATCGTGCTCGGGCCACCCGGTTGCGGCAAGGGAACCCAGGCCCGGCGCCTGGACGAAAACCGCGGCTTGGTGCAGCTTTCCACCGGAGAGATGTTGCGCGCCGCGGCGGCGGCCGGCGGCGACTTCGCCGACCGAATCAAGGCGATCATGGACTCGGGCGAGCTCGTGCCCGACGAGATCATCATCGAGATGATTGGCCGTCGCCTCGAGGCGCCGGATACCAAGGACGGCGTCGTGCTCGACGGCTTCCCGCGCACGCTGGCCCAGGCCGAGGCGCTCGATCGCATGTTGAACGCCAAGGGCCTGAAGATCGACCAAGTGATCGAGTTCCTGGTCGACGAGGATATCCTGATTGGGCGAATCGCCGGTCGCTTCGCCTGCGCGATGTGCGGCGCGGGCTACCACGACGAATTCAACCGCCCGGCGGTCGAAGGTGTTTGCGACGTATGCGGCGGCACCGAATTCGTCCGCCGTGACGATGACAAGCCGGAGACGGTGCGCGCCCGGCTCGAGGCCTATCGCGCGCAGACGGCACCCATTCTGCCCTATTACCGGGACAAGGGTGTCCTCGATGCGGTCGACGGCATGGCCGGCATCGACGCGGTGAGCGCCGCGATCGACACGATACTCGGATGTTGACTTGAAGGGCGCGATCCCTATAATCCGAGCTCTCCCCCGGACCGGCCGAGCGGGGAGTCTTTGTATGTCCGGATTATTGAATTCCCTTGTATGTCAGGAGGATAAGGCGTGGCGCGCATTGCTGGCGTAAACATCCCCACACAAAGGCCTGTCCATATTGCACTGACATATATCTTTGGGATCGGTCGGACCAAAGCGAAGCAGATTTGCGATACGGTCGGCATCCCCGACGAGCGCCGGGTCCAGGACATGACGGATGACGAGGTGATACGCATCCGCGAGATGATCGACCGCAACTACCAGGTGGAAGGCGATCTTCGGCGCGAGACCGCGATGAACATCAAGCGGCTCCTGGATTTGGGCTGTTACCGCGGCCTCAGGCACCGCAAGGGCTTGCCCACCCGCGGCCAGAGCACCCACAGCAACGCACGCACGCGCAAGGGCCGCGCCCGCCCGATCGCCGGCAGGAAGAAATAACAAACACTCTTAGGAAGGCAAGATGGCCAAAGCCCCAGCACCGCGCATAAGGCGCCGGGAACGGAAGAACATATCCTCCGGCGTCGCGCATGTGAGCGCGACGTTCAACAACACCATGATCACCATCACCGACGCGCAAGGCAACGCCATCGCGTGGTCGTCGGCGGGGAGCCAGGGATTCAAGGGATCGCGCAAGTCCACGCCCTTTGCCGCCCAGATGGCGGCGGAATCCGCTGGCCGCAAGGCGCAGGAGCATGGCGTGCACACGCTCGAGGTTCACGTCAAGGGCCCGGGCTCGGGGCGCGAATCCGCGCTTCGCGCGCTTCAGAACGTGGGCTTCACGATCACGGCGATACGGGACGTCACGCCGATCCCGCACAACGGCTGCCGGCCGCCCAAGCGGCGCCGCGTCTAGACGCGGCCGCCGGCCCCGGGCCCGGCCGCCGGCGGTGGCCAGCCGAGGGCCATTTCGGCGCGGGCTGGCCGGTAGCCGGATCCGCTAAACCCGAGAACGTATAAACGTGAGGGCATTCGCTTGTTTCAGAAGAATTGGACCGAACTTATCAAGCCGAACAAGCTGCAGATCGATGCGGGCGCCGATTCGCGGCGCGTGGCGACGATCGTGGCCGAGCCGCTCGAGCGGGGTTTCGGCCTCACCATGGGCAACGCCCTGCGCCGGATTCTGCTGTCGTCCCTTCAGGGAGCGGCGGTGACATCGGTGCAGATCGACGGCGTCCTGCACGAGTTCTCGTCGATTCCGGGAGTCCAGGAGGACGTGACGGACATCGTGCTGAACATCAAATCCATGGCCTTGCGCATGCATGGCGATGGGCCAAAGCGCATGACCCTGCAGGCCGAGGGGCCCGGCGAGGTCAAGGCCTCGCAGATCGATGCCGGGCACGGCATCGACATCCTCGACCCCGATCTCGTCATTTTGACCCTCGATCGCGACGCCAGGATCTCGATGGAGCTCACGGTCGAGGCGGGCAAGGGTTACGTGCCGGCGACCCAGAGCCGCCCCACGGATGCGCCCATCGGCCTCATCCCTGTTGATGCGCTGTTTGGCCCCGTGCGTAAGGTGGCATACAAGGTCGAGAACACGCGTGTGGGCCAGGTAACCGATTACGACAAGCTCTCCATCGAGGTCGAAACCAACGGCGCTGTCACGCCCGAGGACGCGGTCGCGCTCGCCGCCCGCATCCTCCAGGATCAACTTCAGCTCTTCATCAATTTCGACGATCCGAGCGCGACGCCGGAGGAGGAAGAGGTCTCCGAGCTTCCGTTCAACAAGAACCTCCTGCGCAAGGTGGACGAGTTGGAGCTGTCCGTGCGCTCGGCCAACTGCCTCAAGAACGACAACATCATCTATATCGGCGATCTAGTGCAGAAAACCGAGGCCGAGATGCTGCGCACGCCGAATTTCGGCCGCAAGTCGCTCAACGAGATCAAGGAGGTGCTGACGCAGATGGGCCTGCACCTCGGGATGGAGGTGGCGGGCTGGCCCCCGGAGAATATCGAAGAGCAGGTAAAGAAGCTCGACGAGCCCTATTAGGGGTCGGCCACGATCTGGAACGGAGTGTATTGACATGCGCCATCGCATGAGCGGCCGCAAGCTGGGCCGGACGAGCAGCCACCGCAAGGCGATGTTCGCCAACATGGCGGCGGCGTTGATCAAGCATGAGCAGATCAAGACCACCCTGCCCAAGGCCAAGGATTTGCGGTCCGTGGTGGACAAGCTGATCACCCTCGGCAAGCGGGGCAACCTCCACGCCCGGCGTCAGGTCATGAGCGTTCTGCACGACCGCGACCTGACCGCCAAGCTTATCGATACTCTCGGCCCGCGCTACGCGGAGCGCCACGGCGGCTACACACGCGTGTTGCGGTCGGGATTCCGCTACGGTGACGCCGCGCCGATGGCTTATATCGAGCTTGTGGACCGCGATCCGGCGGCGAAGGGGCTCGATTCGGGTCCCGTGCCGGGCGAGGGCGACGAGGATCTCGATTTCTAGGCCGCCTTGGCCTGGAAGCCACGGGAAGAGGGGGCAGCCGCCGAGGCTGCCTCTTTCGTTTCCGGGTGATAGAGTGGTGTTCGCATTCCTTGGGTCTGCTTGAGAAGATGGTCACGACCGCCTCCGCCGCGCCGGGTTGCAACCTGCATCGCCCGACAAGCAAGATACGGCGCCTGGCCGCGGCGGCCCTCTGCGCGCTCGGCCTCCTGTGGGTGCCGGCGGGCGCCGCGGAGAAAGTGTTGCCCGGCTCGATTGCGGAGCTGGCGCTGTCCTTCGCACCCCTCGTCAAAAAGGCCGCGCCGGCGGTCGTCAACATCTATGCCACCAAGGCGGCGCAGCAGTTCAGCTCGCCCCTCTTCGACGACCCATTCTTCCGCCAGTTCCTTGGCGATGTCTTCCCGCGCGATCCCGTGGGCCCCGGGCAGAACTCGCTCGGGTCGGGCGTCATCATCCGCATCGACGGGCTCATCGTCACCAACTACCACGTCGTCAAGGACGCGGATGCGATCAACGTGGTGCTGGCCGACCGGCGTGAATTCCCGGCCCAGGTCCTGCGCCTGGACGAACGCACCGATCTGGCGGTGCTCAAGATCGATGCGGCGGGGGAGCGGCTGCCCTTTCTCGAGCTCATGGACTCGGACGAAATCGAGGTTGGCGATCTGGTCCTCGCCATCGGCAATCCGTTCGGTGTCGGGCAGACGGTGACGAGCGGTATCGTATCGGCGCTCGGCCGGACGAGCGTCAACATCTCGGATTTCCGCTCATTCATCCAGACCGACGCGGCGATCAACCCCGGCAACTCGGGCGGCGCTCTGGTCAGTATGGACGGCCGCCTCGCGGGCATAAACACGGCGATCTTCACCCAGAGCGGCACGGCGAGCGGCATCGGCTTCGCCATTCCCTCGAATATGGTGGCGGTGGTCATCGTGGGCGTCACGAGCGGCATGCCGCTGATCAGGCCCTGGCTGGGCGCGCGGGGACAGACGGTGACGGCCGAGATCGCGGAGTCCCTCGGCATGCGGCGGCCTTTGGGTGTGCTCGTCAACAAGGTTCATCCCGGTGGACCGGCGGACCGGGCCGGCATAAAGCTGGGTGACGTGATCTTCGCGGTCGGCGACCATGAGGTGCCCGACGCGGAGGCGCTGCAGTTTCGCATCGCCACCCTGGCCGTGGGTGACCGGGCGCGCCTCTCGATCTTCCGCAAGGGCGGCGAGCTGTCGGTCGAGGTCTCCCTCGTGGCGCCGCCCGAAGTCCCGCGGCGCAACGAAACCCTGCTCGACGGCTCGCATCCGCTGTCGGGCGCCACGGCCGCGAATCTGTCACCGGCCCTGGCCGAGGAGCTGTCGGCCGTCGGTGTTCCCGATGCGGGCGTCATCATCCTCGACCTGCGCCGGGGCTCGCCCGCGGCGCTCATGCGGTTCGCGCCGGGCGATATCATCCTCGCTATCAATGACGAGAAGATCGAAACCGTCGCCGACCTCGAGCTTGCCCTGCGCGAGGACCACCGGGACTGGCGCATTACCGTTCGGCGCGGCTCGCAGCTCATCAACATGATGGCGCGCCGTTGAGCACCCTGTTCGAGGCGCAGGCGCCGCGCCCGTTGGCCGACCGCCTGCGGCCGGCCACGCTCGATGAGGTCGTCGGCCAGGACCATCTGCTCGGCCCCGAGGGCCCGATCGGCCGCATGGTGGCGACCGGGCGCCTCGCGTCGATCGTGCTCTGGGGGCCGCCCGGCACGGGCAAGACCACGATCGCCCGGCTGATCGCGCGCGAAACGGACCTGCATTTCGAGCCCCTCTCGGCCGTCTTCACGGGCGTGGCCGATCTGCGTCGGGTGTTCGAGGCGGCGCGCGGCCGGCGCCAGGCTGGACAGGGCACGCTCCTCTTCATCGACGAGATCCACCGCTTCAACCGGGCCCAGCAGGACGGCTTCCTGCCCTATGTCGAGGACGGCACGGTGACGCTCGTGGGCGCTACCACCGAGAACCCTTCATTCGAGCTCAACGCCGCCCTCCTCTCGCGCTGTCAGGTCCTCGTCCTGCATCGCTTGAGCGACGATGCGCTCGAAGTGCTCCTCGCGCGCGCCGAGGCAGTGGAGAGCCGCACCCTCCCGCTCGAGACCGACTCGCGCGCGGCCTTGCGGGCCATGGCGGACGGCGACGGGCGCTACATCCTCAACATGGCCGAGGAGCTGATCGCCCTGCCGCCCGGCCCGTTGCTCGACAACGCCGCCCTCGCCGCGGCGATCCAGCGCCGCGCACCCCTCTACGACAAGAGCCAGGACGGCCACTTCAACCTCATCAGCGCGCTGCATAAGTCCCTGCGGGGCTCGGATACGGATGCCGCCCTCTATTGGCTCGCCCGCATGTTGGCGGGTGGCGAGGATCCGATCTACATCGCCCGGCGCCTGACCCGTTTCGCCTCGGAGGATGTGGGCCTCGCCGAGCCCGACGCCCTGCCCCAGGCGATTGCCGCGTGGGAGGCTTACGATCGCCTCGGCACGCCAGAGGGCGAGCTGGCGCTGGCCCAGTGCGTCATCTACCTGGCCACCGCGCCCAAGTCGAACGCCGCCTATCGGGCCTTTGGCGCCGCAACCAGGGCGGCGAAGGAAACGGGCTCCCTGATGCCGCCCAAGCACATCCTCAATGCGCCCACGGGCCTCATGAAGGATCTCGGCTACGCCAAGGGGTACGAGTACGACCACGACACGTCGGAGGGCTTCTCGGGCCAAGACTATTTCCCCGACACCATGGCCCGCCGCCAGTTCTACCGGCCGGCCGAGCGCGGCTTCGAGCGCGAGATCGCCAAGCGCCTCGACTATTGGCGAAAGCTCCGCGACCGGCGCCCGAGCGGGGCGGATAGCTGAGGGAGGGGCAGGTGGGCCGCGTCGCCACCTACGATGTCGATGCCGGTGAAGCCGGGCTCAGGCTCGACCGCTGGTTTCGGCGGCGCTTCCCCGGGCTCACCCACGGCCGGCTGCAAAGGCTTCTGCGCGAGGGCCAGGTCCGGGTCGATGGCAAGCGCGCCAAGGCGAACGACCGGCTCGAGGGTGGCGAGCGCGTCCGTGTGCCGCCCCTGCCGGAGACTCCGGCGGCCGCCCCGCGGGCGAGAATAGCGCCCGGCGACGAAGCCTGGATCCAGGCCCGCGTGATCCATCGCGACGCGGATGTGATCGCCATCGACAAGCCGGCGGGGCTCGCGGTCCAGGGCGGCTCTCGCACCACGCGCCATCTCGATGGGCTGCTCGACGCCCTGCGTTTTGGCGCGCCGGAGCGCCCGCGCCTCGTCCACCGCCTGGACAAGGATACGAGCGGCGTGCTGCTCCTCGCCCGCGGCCAGGCCGTCGCGGCGCACCTGACGGCCGCGTTCCGGCGGCATGAGGTGCGGAAGCTCTACTGGGCCATAACCGTGGGCGTGCCCCGCCCGCACCGGGGCGAGATCGACCTGCGGCTCGCCAAGGGCGGCGAGCGGGTCGGCCCGGCCGCTGTCGGCGGACAGCAGGCCATTACGCGCTACGCGGTCGCCGAGGCGGCCGGTCGCAGGGCCGCGTGGGTCGCGCTCATGCCGCTTACCGGGCGCACGCACCAGCTCCGCGTCCATATGGCTGCCATCGCCTGCCCTATTCTCGGCGACGGCAAATACGGCGGGTTGGACGCGTTCCTCGCCGGCCTGCCCGAGGCGCGTCGGCTCCACCTGCACGCCCGTGCTCTCGCCCTGCCGCGCCCCAGCGGCGGTGAGATGCGTGTCGTCGCCCCGCTGCCCGATCATATGGCCGAGACCTGGCGCTTCCTCGGTTTCGAGTCCGGTGGTAAAGACGACCCGTTCGCCATGTTCGAAGAGCTCGACTGACCGCAAGCCTCCGGCGCACCGGGGCTTTTACCCCGACCCTCGCGCTTTGCTATAGTTGTCGCGCGGCCGCTGGCATCCTTCATAGCGGCCGGTTTCGTTGGAGGTATGAATGCGCCCACGCGGGCCCATCAAAATGGCCGTGGCCGTGGCCGCCACGGTTCTTGCCATCGTCGCGGTCGTCGTCGTCGCGGCGGGGATCGTTCTCGCCACCCAGGACTTCGACCGCTACCGGGGCGACGTGGCCGCGGTCGTGCGCGACGCCACGGGGCGCCAGCTCGTCATTGCCGGGGAGCTCGATCTCGAGCTCTCATTGCGGCCCAGGCTGATCGCACGCGAGGTGCGCTTCGCAAACGCCCCATGGGGCACGCGGCCCGATATGCTGCGGTTCGACCTCCTGGAGGCCGAGGTCTCGGCCCTGCCCCTCCTGCTGGGTGAGGTCCACGTCCAGCGCATCGTGCTGTCGGGGGCCGAGATCTTCCTGGAGACGGACCGGGACGGGCACGGCAACTGGCTCCTGGATCACCCGCCCGAGGGCGCGGACAGTATAGCGGACGGTGACGCCGCCGCGGCCGGCGAGGGGGACATCCCGGAGGTCCACAATGTAGTGATGCGCGATATCGCCATCACCTATCGCGACGGCCTCTCGAGCCATCAGAGAACGCTCGTGCTCGACGAGCTGGTGGCGAACGCACCCGACGGCGCGAGCCGCGTCTCCCTGGCCGCGAATGGAAGGTACGAGGGCCGTGCGTTCGGCATCTCCGGTACCGTCGGCTCGATCGCCAGCCTCGTTGCCGCGGACGCCCCCTATCCGGTCGATCTCGAGCTCGGAATCGGCGAATCGGCCCTCTCGGCGGCGCTCGAAATTACACTCGACGCCAACCCGCCGTCGATAACCGGAAGACTCGAGGGCCCGTTCCTGCGCGACGTCGACCTGCCGTTCCTCGCCACGCCAGGCCCGGGCGAAGGTGATCTGATCGACGACGAGCCGCTGGTGCTCTCTGGCCTGCGGGCGCTGGATGCCCGGCTCGAGCTCGCCATCGACAGGCTCGAAAGCCGCGGGTTCGCGTTCGAGGAGGTGGCGGCCCGGCTGGTGCTCGACGGGGGAAGGCTGACGATCGCACCCCTCAACGCAAGCGTCGCCGGCGGGGCTGTTGCCGTCGAGCTCGTCCTCGATGGTGGGGGTGACCTGCCGGCGGTCAAGTTCGGCCTCACCGGCCGTCGGGTCGGAATCGACGTCTTGCTCGACGAAATCACGGGCATCCATCTTTTTGAGGGTGCGACCGACCTCGATTTCGCGCTCGCGGGCGCGGGCCGGTCGACACGCGCCGTCGCCGCCTCGCTCCAGGGTCGCATGAGCGCGGTGATGGGCGAGGGCCGCGTCGAGAACGAGAACCTGCGTTTGCTGGCGGGCGATCTGTTGACCCTGATCGATCCTTGGGCCGCGGCCATCGACAGCGACCGCATCAATTGCATCGTGCTTCGGTTCGATGTGGTGAAAGGGACCGCGCGCAGCAAGACCATGGTGCTCGACGCGGAAAGTTTCACCATCGGCGGTGGCGGAACCCTCGGCCTCGGCGATGACCGGATCGACCTGGTGCTCGACCCGCGGCCCAGGAGCGAAGGGCTCCTGAGTGTCGCTGTGCCCATCAATCTTTCCGGACGACTGAGCGATCCCACATATTCGACCGACGCCCTGGACGCGGCCGGTGCGGTCCTCGCCGTCCTCGTCAGTCTCGCGACCCTGCCGCTCACGGCGCTCGCCCACGCGGTCTCGGACCACGACGGCAAGAGCAACGCCTGCTCAGTGGACGTCGAGACCGGCGATGTTTCGGGGGTTGTGGAGAAAAGCGCGATCCGGCGCGTCGTCGAGGGCTTCGGCCACAAGATCAAGAGCCTGTTCAGGTGACGGGCCGGGTCCGGCGGTTCTATTGCGAGGCGCGTGCCGTCGAGGCCGAAGGTGGCTTCGGCGTGGCCCTCGACGGCAGGCCGGTGCGCACCCCGGCCAAGGCCGCGCTCGTGATGCCGTCGCGGGCGCTGGCCGAGGCGATCGCGGCCGAATGGGCCGCGCAGGGCGAGGAGGTGGACCCTTACGCCATGCCGCTCTCGTGCCTGGCGAACACAGCCATCGACCTGACCGGCCACATGCGCGACAGAACCGTCGGCGAGCTGGGTGATTTCGCCCGGACCGACCTTCTCTGCTACCGGGCAGGTCACCCGCCCGACCTCGCCGACCGGCAACAGGCGGCCTGGCAGCCGATCCTCGACTGGGCCATGGTTGCGTTCGGCGAGCGGCTCGAGGTCACGTCTGGCGTAGTCTATGTGGAACAGCCCGCCGCATCGGTGGAGGCCCACAGGGCGGCCGTGGCCGCTCTCGACGACTTCGCGCTGACGGCGCTCAAATCGGCCGCGGAGGCGGCCGGGTCATTGGTCCTGGGGCTCGCCCTGGTCCACGGCCGGCTCGACGCGGCGGCCGTCTTCGCCGCCTCCCAGCTCGACGAGGCCTTTCAAGTGGAGAGGTGGGGCGAGGATGAGGAGGCCGGGAGCCGTGCCCAGGCGCTTTGCGCCGGAATAGAGGACGCAGGCCGATTCCTGGCGCTCCTGCGGGCGTGAGCGGCGGCGTCGGCATGGATGGAGGTTAGGCTATGGAAGACATCCTGCGGCAGCTCGAGGAGAAGCGCGCCGGCGCGCGGGCCGGTGGTGGCGCGCGGCGGGTCCAGGCCCAGCACGCCAAGGGCAAGCTCACCGCGCGCGAGCGGCTCGAGGTCCTGCTCGACCCCAATTCCTTCGAAGAATACGACATGTTCGTCGAGCATCGCTGTGCCGATTTCGGCATGGCCGAGCAAACGGTTCCCTCCGATGGGGTCGTGACGGGCTGGGGCACCATCAACGGCCGCCTCGTCTTTGTTTTCAGCCAGGATTTCACCGTCTTCGGCGGCAGCCTCTCCGAGGCGCACGCCGAGAAAATCTGCAAGGTCATCGACCAGGCCATGAAGGTGGGTGCGCCCGTGATCGGGCTCAACGATTCGGGCGGTGCCCGCATCCAGGAGGGGGTGGCCTCGCTCGCCGGCTATGCCGAGGTGTTCCAACGCAACGTCCTCGCCTCGGGGGTGGTGCCGCAGATCTCCGTCATCATGGGGCCGTGCGCGGGCGGCGCCGTCTATTCCCCGGCCATGACCGACATGATTTTCATGGTCAAGGATACGTCCTACATGTTCGTGACCGGGCCCGAGGTGGTGAAGACCGTGACCCACGAAGAGGTCACCCATGAGGAGCTGGGCGGGGCCGTCACCCACACGACCAGGTCCGGTGTCGCCGACCGCGCCTTCGAGAACGACATCGAGGCGCTCCTCGAAGTGCGCCGGCTCGTCGATTTCCTGCCCGCCTCGAACCGCGAGCCGCCGCCCGCGCGCCCCACGTCGGACCCGGCCGACCGGTCGGAGATCTCGCTCGACGCCCTCATCCCCGACAACCCCAACAAGCCCTACGATATGCGGGAGCTGATCGTGAAAGTCGCCGACGACGGCGATTTCTTCGAGCTGCAGCCGGGCTACGCCGGCAACATCATCATCGGCCTCGCCCGCATGGCGGGGTCGACCATCGGCATCGTCGCAAACCAGCCCATGATGCTGGCCGGGTGCCTCGACATCGCCTCCTCCATCAAGGCGGCGCGGTTCGTGCGTTTCTGCGACTGCTTCAACATCCCCATCCTGACCTTCGTCGACGTGCCCGGCTTCCTGCCGGGCACGGGTCAGGAGTTCGGCGGCATCATCAAGCACGGGGCCAAGCTGCTCTTCGCCTTCGCCGAGGCCACCGTGCCCAAGGTCACGGTAATCACGCGCAAGGCCTATGGCGGGGCCTACGACGTCATGTCCTCGAAGCACCTGCGCGGCGACGTGAACTACGCCTGGCCCAGCGCCGAGATTGCCGTCATGGGCCCCAAGGGCGCGGTCGAGATCATCTTCCGCGAGGACCGGGGGGACGAGGCGAAGATCGCCGAGCGCACGGAAGAGTACCGATTGAAATTCGCCAACCCCTTCATCGCCAGCCACCGCGGCTTCATCGACGACGTCATCATGCCCCGCAACACCCGTCGGCGCATCTGCCGCTCGCTCGCCATGCTCAAGAACAAGAAGCTTGAGAATCCGTGGAAGAAGCACGACAACATACCTCTATGAAGGTTCCGCATGGGAAAGGGATGTCGTGATGAGTGACGAGCACACCCGGCCGCGCGGCGCCGGAAGCGAGCCGGTCAGCCTGCGCCCCGGCGCGGATGCGCGCGAGGCCGCGCGCGCGGCTGAGATCGAGCAATGGGCCTGGCGGCGGATGCGGGCCCTGCGCGGCTTCTTCATCCATCTTACGATCTATGCCCTGGTGAATTTCGGCTTCCTCCTCGTCGACGTGTTCACGCCGGGAAACCCCTGGTTCTTCTACCCGCTCCTGGGCTGGGGCCTCTTCGTCGGCCTGCACGCGGCGCAGGTATACGAGAAGCTGCCCTGGTTCACCCGCAGGTGGGAGGAGCGCAAGGTCCAGGAGCTGATCGACGAGGCCGATCGGCGCTAGTACCCACTTTCATAATTCCGTGTACCATACGATCGCTTTTCCCGTCTCCTCGGTAGGAGGGGGTGCGCGGGCGATGCCGGGGCATCGCCAAGCATCCCCGACACCCCAAGGGGGCGGGAAAAGCGACCCGTAGGGCGGCGCCCCGAGGCCCCCGGACGTCGTCGCGCGCCGCTTGTGATGCCCCGGCATCACGGCGCGCCACCCTCCTAGCCGGGAACCTCGGGGCGCCGTCGTATGGCACACGGAATTATGAAAGTGGGTACTAGGGCATCTTCTGAGCTGCTGGAACCGGACCGGTTCCAGCCTATCTGACAATGCCCTAGGATACGCGCCGTGTTCGGGAAAATCCTCATCGCCAATAGGGGCGAGATCGCCTGCCGCGTCATCAGGACGGCGCGGCGCATGGGCATCTCGACGGTCGCTGTCCATTCCGTGGCGGACGCCCGCGCGCTCCACGTGCGCATGGCGGACGAAGCGGTCGAGATCGGCCCGCCGCCCTCGGCCCAAAGCTACCTCGACTCGGGCGCCGTGATCGCGGCCGCGCGCCGCACGGGGGCCGAGGCCATCCATCCCGGGTATGGGTTCCTGGCCGAAAACGCGGGTTTCGTCGAGGCCGTGGGCGCCGCCGGCATTGCCTTCATCGGACCGCCAGCCTCCGCGATCGCGGCCATGGGCGACAAGATCGAATCGAAGCGCCTCGCCGCGCGGGCGGGCGTAAGCACGGTCCCGGGCCATGATGGCGAGGTGCCAGACGCCGGGCAGGCGGCGGAGATCGCCGCCGGCATCGGCTACCCGGTGATGCTCAAGGCCACGGCTGGCGGCGGCGGCAAGGGCATGCGCATCGCGCATTCGCAGGCCGATATCGCCGAAGCCTTCCGCGCGACGTCGAGCGAGGCGCGCTCGAGCTTCGGTGACGATCGGATCCTGATCGAAAAGTATATCGAGGAGCCGCGCCACATCGAGATCCAGGTGCTCGCCGATGCCCACACCAACGTCATCCACCTGGGAGAGCGCGAATGCTCGATCCAGCGCCGTCACCAGAAGGTGATCGAGGAGGCGCCTAGCCCGGCCCTCGATGCCGCCACCCGCGCCGCCATGGGCGAGCAGGCCGTCGCCCTCGCCCGCGCCGTCGGCTACGTCTCGGCCGGCACGGTCGAGTTCATCATGGACCGCGAGCGGCATTTCTATTTCCTCGAGATGAATACCCGCCTCCAGGTCGAGCACCCGGTTACCGAGATGGTGACCGGTCTCGATCTCGTGGAGGCCATGATCCGCATCGCCGCGGGCGAGCCGCTCGCGCTCGGGCAGGAAGCGGTCAAGCTCTTTGGCTGGGCCATGGAGGCGCGAGTCTACGCGGAGGACCCCCAGCGCGGCTTCATGCCCTCAATCGGGCGGCTGACGCGCTATCGCGAGCCGCCGCCGGCGGCGAACGTGCGGGTGGATAGCGGCGTCCATGAAGGCGGTGAGATCAGCATCCATTACGACCCCATGATCGCCAAGGCCGTGACCTGGGGCGAGGACCGCGCGGCCGCGGCCGCCGCCATGCGCGCCGCACTCGACGGCTTCCAGATACGCGGCGTCAACCACAACATCAGCTTCCTCAATGCCGTAATGGCGCACCCGCGCTTCCTCGAGGGCCGGCTGAGCACGGATTTCATTGCCGAGGAGTTCCCCGACGGCTTCATGGCCGCCGCCCCGGGCCGGGCCGAGGTCGTGCGGCTCGCGGCGGTGGCGGCCGTCATCCACCGCCGGGTGGTGGGGCGTGAGGCGGCCATCTCGGGCCAACTCGCGGGCCACGAGGCGGTGCCAGGCACGATCTGGGTGGTGCGCGCGGGTACCGACGACTATCCGGTGGTGCTGCGCGACTCGGGCGGGGGGTATGAGGCCACCGTCGAGGGCGGGACGCACCGCATCGTGAGCGATTGGCATCCGGGTGCCGCCCTGTTCGAGGGCACGCTCGACGGCGCGCCCGTGCGCGTTCAGGTCGACCGGATCGGCCCCGGCTATACCCTGTTCCATGGCGGCGTCGAGCTCCGCGTGCTCGTGCTGACCCCGCGGGCGGCGGCGCTGGCGGCGCTCATGCCCGTGAAGGCCTCGCCCGATACCTCCAAGTTCCTGCTCTCGCCCATGCCCGGCCTCTTGCTCTCCCTCGCCGTCCGGGAGGGCCAGGAGATCAAGATGGGTGAGGTGCTGGCGGTGGTCGAGGCCATGAAGATGGAGAACGTGCTGCGCGCCGCGCGCGACGGAACCGTGTTGGCGTTACACGCCGGCCCTGGCGACAGTCTCGCCGCAGACCAGGCGATCCTGGAGTTCGGTTGAGTGGCCGCGGGTGGTGAGAGGCACGCCGTCCGCGTGCGCATCACCGGTCGGGTGCAGGACGTTTGGTTCCGGTATTGGACGAACAAGGAGGCCAAGGCGCGGGGCCTGCGCGGCTGGGTCCGCAATCGCCGCGACGGTACGGTCGAGGCCCTCTTCATCGGGAACGCCGCGGCGGTCGCGGCCATGATCGAGGCCTGCCGCGACGGCCCGCCCGATGCCTACGTCACTGACATCGCCGAGGCGCCCGGAGAGGACGACGGCCGCCCCGGCTTCCGGCAGCTGCCCACGCTCTGAGGGATGCCCCTCTATACTGTCCCCAGATAACCCCCAGATACCCTAGTAACCCAGATCCAGGTCGACGCCGCGCGGCATGGGCTCACTCCGGGCGAAGGCGGCCAGGCTCTCGATGCCCAGGTCCAGCATGCGGTCCTTGACCGCCAGCGGGCTCGCTGCCCGGTTGCCGGAGACCAGCACGCTGGGCAGCTTGTGCAGCTCGGTCCGCGACGGGGTGGGGAAGTGGTGCGTCGCCGGCAGCGCGTAGGTCAGCTTCCACCACACGTCCGAAGCGTAGCCGGCGAGCCGCCCCTCGATGAGCGCCGCGTACAGCGCCTGCTCGTCGACCAGGTTGCCGCGCGCGACGTTGACGAGCAACGCCGAGGGCTTCATGGCGGCGAGCGCGGCCGCGTCGATGAAGTGCAGGGTCTCGTCGGTGATCGGCGCGGCCAGCACGACGACATCGGCTTCTCCTAAAACGGCATGGAGCCCCGCCGGCCCGTGGACCGCATCGACGTGCGCCCCGCCCCGCTCGGGATGGCGGCGCACGGCGAGGACCCGCATGTCGAAGGCCTTGGCCCGCTTGGCCACGGCGGCGCCGATCTGGCCCAGCCCGACCACGGCCAGCGTCCCGCCTTCGAGCAGGACGCTCGACAGCTCCGGTTCCCACAAGGGCTGCCAGCGGCCCTCAAGAGCAGCCTGGTGGTTGGGCAGGACCCGCTTGGCGAGGCCGAGGGTGAGCGCCATCGCATGCTCGGCGACGGCCACCGCATTGGCGCCGCGCACATTGGCGAGCCGGATGCCGCGGCGCTTGAGGGTGGCGAAGTCAAGCTCCTCGCACCCCGCGTGAAGCCAGATCAGCGCCTTCAGCCTCGCCGCCGCCTCAAGGATCCCCCTGGGCAACACCCACCCCATGATGACGTCGGCGTCGGCGGCCTCGGCCACCGCCTCCGGGTGGCTTTCCTCGTAGAGAGACAGGCTCGGACGTCTGCCGGGGGCGGCCACGTGGGACCCGCCGGGCAGGGCGCTCCGGACCCGCTCGACCTCCTCCCCATCCGCGCTCCACGTCAACAGCACTTTCATGTCTGGCCTCGATCTTGATATCTGGGGACAGCATATAATTCTCCAATAGAAAATTATATACTGTCCCCGTATACTGTGTCTTCAAATACCGGGCGCTACATTGCAGCTGGCTCGACCGCCACCTGGAAGACATCCTCGAAAGCGATCGTCAGCGCCGAATCGAGCTCCGCCATCGAAGCCACATGGCCGAGGGCGTGGAGCGAGGTGACGCCGAGTCCCTCCTCGGCGATGCCGCAAGGCACGATACCAGCGAAATGCTCGAGGTTGGGGTCGAGGTTGAGGGATACGCCGTGATAGCTGACCCAGCGCCGGACGCGCACGCCGATGGCGGCGATCTTGTCCTCCCGCACCGCCCGGCCCGCGGCCCCGCGGGCGACCCAGATGCCGACCCGACCCGGCCGCCGCTCGCCGCTCACGCCGAAGGCGGCGAGGGTGCGGATCAGCCATTCCTCGAGATCGTGCACGTGGCGGCGTACGTCACAGCCGCGGCGCTTGAGGTCGAGCATGACGTAGCCGACCCGCTGGCCGGGGCCGTGATAGGTATACTGGCCACCCCGCCCGGTGCGGTGGACGGGAAAGCGCCCCTGGTCGAGCAGGTCGCCGTCCCTGGCGCTGGTGCCGGCGGTGTAGAGCGGTGGGTGCTCGAGCAGCCAGACGAGCTCGGGCGCCGCGCCGGCGCGAATTGCGGCGACCCGCGCCTCCATATCCGCGACCGCGGGCTCATAAGCGACGGGCCGGTCGCTCACGCGCCACTCGATGCGGCATCTCCGTGCCCCGCCCACCATCCAATCGCCTCGCCAGTCCCCGAAATACCGCAGCGCCCTTGCTATATAGGGCCTGATTTGGTAATCCCCGAGCCTTATCCGCGCAAGGGCGCGGCGTAAATTCGAGAGGTTTTGCGGTCGTGGCGGAATTGGTAGACGCGCAGCGTTGAGGGCGCTGTGGGGGCAACCCCGTGGAAGTTCGAGTCTTCTCGACCGCACCATTTTCGAAGGCCCGCCGTGTCAGCTTGGCGGGCCTTTCTTCGTGTGCCTGGCATGGCGTTGATCTAGGAGGTGGAAGTCCTCTACGAGCCGTGACGACCGGAATCGTAAGCTGGAGGCAACTGCGTCGCCGCGAGGCGGGGTGGGGAGGAAGCCCGAGGCGAAATCCGGAGCGGACGAACAGGAACCGGATAGAAGGCCGGTGCGATGGGGTAAGCCAGCTATGGGTGGCGCGACCCGATAGTCGTTCGGACATCGCATTGGTAAATCCGGCCGCGACCGGAGGAAAGATCAGGGTCTTACCCAGGGAGATCTCCGCCCCTCTCGGGCGAACCGAGTAGCGCCCCGGCGACGGGAAGCGATGGGGGTGGAGAAGTCAGCAGAGGCCGTAGTAGTCGGCCAGGTAGGCGGATGAAGGGCCGAATCCGGAAGCAAGGAGCAGTCTGGTCCAACTCGATGAGCGTGGAGCGGCAGCAAGGCAGGGCTTATCAGCTTGACCTCTTCGACGAGGCGCTGCTGAAGGCCCTGCGCCACGGCGCGCCTGGCGACGGCGGAACCGGCGCTGGGGCGTTCGCGGAGCCACAAGCGCTCGCGGTGTTGGGCCAGCAACGAGCCTTGACGCAAGACCTGATGGAACGGGTGGCGAGCGCGGCCAACCTGAGCCATGCCTACAAGCGTGTGAAGGCGAACAAGGGGGCGCCGGGAGTGGACGGGATGACCGTCAACGACCTTGGGCCCTGGCTCGCCGATCACAAGGACATGCTGGTGGCGCAACTGGTGCGAGGCGGCTATCGGCCACGACCGGTCAAGGGGGTGGAGATCCCCAAGCCGGGCGGCGGGGTGCGGCAATTGGGCATCCCGACGGTGGTCGATCGCCTGGTCCAGCAGGCCATGCTGGGTGTCCTGCAGCCGATCCTCGACCCGGCGTTCTCGGCGTCGAGCTTCGGCTTCCGCCCGGGGCGGAGCGCCCACGGCGCTCTGGCCCAGGCGGGGAAGCACGTTGCCGCGGGTTACGGGATCGTGGTCGACCTCGATCTGGAGAAGTTCTTCGACCGGATCAACCACGACATCCTCATGGCCCGTTTGGCGCGGCACATCGGCGACAGGCGCCTCTTGAGGCTCGTCCGCCGCTTCCTGGAAGCGGGGATGATGCGAGAGGGCGTCTGCACGCGGCGATACGAGGGCACGCCCCAGGGTGGCCCGCTCTCGCCGCTGCTCGCCAACCTGCTCCTGGACGACCTCGACAAGATGCTGGAGGCGCGAGGCCACCGCTTCTGCCGCTACGCCGACGACTGCAACATCTATGTGCGGTCGAGAGCGGCGGGAGAGCGGGTCATGGCCAAGGTCGCCGAATTCCTCCGCAGCAGGTTGCATCTCGAGGTCAACCGGGAGAAAAGCGCCGTCGCCCCGGTCGGGGAGCGCTCATTCCTCGGCCACCGGCTGTTGTGGGACGGGCGCTTGGGCATCGCGCCCAAGAGCCTGGACCGCGTGAGGCAACGCCTGCGTCGGATCACCAAGCGCAACCGGGGTATCTCGCTTGCGCGCATGATCGCGGAGGTCAATGCCTTCCTGGCCGGTTGGGTGGGCTACTTCCGCCACGCCCACTGCAAGAGGCACCTGCAACGCCTCGACGAATGGATTCGTCGAAAGCTGCGCTGCGTGCGGCTCAAGCAGTGCAAACGCACGAAGGCCATCGCCGACTTCCTGCAAGGGCTCGGCGTGCCGGAATGGCGGGCGTGGATACTGGCGCTGACCGGCAAGGGCTGGTGGCGCATGGCCCTCAGCTACCAAGCAACCGAGGCCATGACCCTCGCCTGGTTCGTCCGGCAGGGCCTCGTGCCCGTCGCCGACAGGTACCTTGCGTTACAGACTGACGGAAACCGCCGTGGTACGTAGAACGTATGCCCGGTGGTGTGGGAGGAGGGGCGCCGCGAGGCCCCCCTCCTACCCGATTTGGCCGAAACCCTTGACGGGAAGCTGAGCCATGGCCGATCCCCCGCGCGAGACAGAGACCGACCTGGCGCCGGCGGTGGAGGAAGGCTTCGGCCTGACCGGGGAGGTCGTGCGCGCCGTGCGCGAGGCACTCGACCGCGGCGATATCGAGCGAGTCGAGGAGCTGGTCCTGCCGCTCCATTACGCCGACACGGCCGACCTCTTCGAGCGCCTGAGCGGCTCCGACCGCATGCTCGTCCTCGACATCATTCGTCCGCACCTCGAGGCGGACATGCTGGCCGAGCTCGACGAGGCGGTGCGCGACGAGGTGCTGGCCGAGCTACATGCCGAAGAAGTCGCCGCGGCGGTCACTGAGCTGGAGACCGACGACGCCGTCGGCCTCATCGAGGACCTGGACGAAGAAACCCAGCAGGAGATCCTCGACGCCATGCCGGCGGCGGAGCGCGCCGTCCTCGAACAGGGCCTCTCCTATCCCGAGGACAGCGCCGGGCGCCTCATGCAACGCGCCTTCGTGGCCGTGCCCACCTTCTGGAACGTGGGCGAGATCATCGACTACCTTCGCGGCACCGACGACCTGCCGGACGACTTTTACGACCTCTTCGTGGTCGATCCCCGCCACCGGCCCATCGGCACGGTGCCCTTGAGCCGCGTCTTGCGCACCCGGCGGCCCATCTCGGTGGGCGAAATCATGGATTCGGAGGCGGAGCTGTTCACCGTGCCCGTGACCATGGACCAGGAGGAGGTGGCTTTCCTCTTCCGCCAGCAGGACCTCGTCTCCGCCCCGGTCGTGGACGGCGACGGGCGGCTGCTCGGCGTCATCACCGTCGACGACGTGGTCGACGTGATCGAGGAGGAGCTCTCGGACGACCTCATGCACCTGGGCGGCGTGAGCGAGCCGGACCTCTACCGCGCCGTCATAGCCACCACCAGGTCACGCTTCTCCTGGCTGGCGATCAATCTCGGCACCGCCATCCTGGCTTCCACCGTTATCGGCTTCTTCGCGGCGACCATCGAACAGATCGTCGCCCTCGCCGTGCTCATGCCCATCGTCGCGTCCATGGGGGGAAACGCCGGCACCCAGACCCTGACCGTCGCCGTGCGGGCACTCGCCATGAAGGAGCTGACGGCCAGCAACGCGCTCCGCGTCATCGGCAAGGAGGTGTTGGTGGGCGGCATCAACGGCATCCTGTTCGCACTCCTGGCCGCGCTGGCCGCGGGATTCTGGTTCCAGAGTCTGCCGCTGGCGCTCATCATGGCCGCCGCCATGATCGTGAACCTGATCGTGGCCGGCCTCGCCGGGGCCGCGATCCCCGTCGGCCTGGCCCTACGCGGCATCGACCCGGCGGTGGCCACGGCCGTCTTCCTGACCACCATCACCGACGTGGTCGGCTTCTTCGCCTTCCTCGGTCTTGCGGCCTGGCTGCTCTTGTAGAAATCAGTGTTTGACGTTTACGTAATCGTAAATTAACATATTTGACGATATTATGCGTGAGGGGTAGGAGGCCCATGGCCGCCATCTATGGCATCGCCGATTTGGCGCGGGAATTTGGCGTGACCGCCCGTGCTATCCGTTTCTACGAGGATTGCAGGCTCTTGCGGCCTGCGCGGCGGGGGCTCGCCCGGGTCTATGGCGAGAGCGACCGCAGGCGGCTGCGCCTCGTGCTGCGCGGCAAGCGCCTCGGCTTCAGCCTCGAGGAGATCCGCGAGATGCTCGACCTGCACTATGCGGGCCCCGAGGACATGGGCAGCCCAGGCTATCTGCTCAACCGTATTGCCGAGCACCGCCATACCCTTGAACAACGGCGTGAGGACGGCCAGCTCGCGCTCGACTGGCTCGACCACCTGGAGGCGCGCTGCCACCGCCTGGCCGAGATGGGCCGCAAGCGGCGGGCCTAGGTCGGTCGCGCCCGCGCCGCACAGATAGAGGAGGGGACATGCCGGGTTTCTACATCCTATTGGCCATGGCGGTGGGGGCTGGCGTCATGGTCCAGGCCGGCATCAACTACCAGCTTTCGGGCGTGCTCGAAAGCCCGGTGAGCGCGGCCCTCGTGTCCTTCGCCGTCGGCACCCTGGCGCTCGCCTTCTTCGCGCTCGCGAGCCGGGTGAGCGTGCCGGAGATGGGCCGCATCACCCAGGCGCCGTGGCACCTCTTCGTCGTTGGCGGCCTCCTCGGCGCCATTTTCGTCACCACCACCATCATCCTGGTGCCCAAGCTGGGCGCCTCCGCCTTCCTGGCCGCCGTGGTGGCCGGCCAGATGATCTGCGCTATCCTGCTCGACCATTGGGGCCTCGTCGGTTTCCCGCGCCACGCCTTCAGCCCCTGGCGCGGCCTTGGCGCTATCATGCTGCTGGGCGGTGTGGTTCTAATTCGCCGATTTTGATAAAGTAATTACGTTAACGTTAACGTTAACGTAATTACTAAGGATTGGGGGCCCTATGACACGTTTCGAGCCACGGGATCCGGACTTCGCGGCGCGGGTGCGGTCGAGCTTCGGGCGCCAGAGCTTCATGGCGCTCTTGGGCATCGAGCTCGCGCGCATCGAGCCCGGCCTGTGCGAGCTGCATTTGCCCTGGCGCGCGGACCTGTTGCAGCAGCACAGCTATTTCCACGGCGGCGCGATCGCCACGGTGCTCGACAGCGCCGCCGGCTACGCGGCCTTCAGCCTGATGCCGCCCGCGACGGCCGTCCTCACCGCCGAATACAAGCTCAATTTCGTCGCCCCCGGGGCGGGCGAGCGCATCATCGCGCGGGGCGAGGTGGTGCGCCCGGGCCGTACGCTCACGGTCGTGCGGGCCGACGCGTTCGCGGTTCAGGACGGCGAGGAGACACTCGTCTGCGCCTCGCAACAGACCCTGATGGCCCTCGCCGGCCAGTCGGACGAGGCGCTCGGCACTGGCGGGGACGGACGGTAAGGCGGCCCTCACCCTTCGACAGGCTCAGGGTGAGGCCCTCATGCTGAGCCTCCTCATCCTGAGCTTGCCGAAGGACGAAGTATGAGGGCCGGGTATGGGGCACCACGCCTCCTTACCCGAACGCCCGTGCGGCCAACACTTCGCTTTCGGCCGGTTTGACAGTAGATTCCACGCAAGGGAGGCAGCGCGCGGCGCCATGATATCCAACCAGCCACCATCACTCGATTTCGGCCTCGGTGAGACCGCCGACATGTTGCGCGACACGGTCGCGGCCTTCTGCGCCGCTGAGATCGCCCCGCGGGCAGCCGAGATCGACCGCACCGACACCTTCCCCCGCGACCTCTGGCCCCGCCTGGGCGCGCTGGGTCTTCACGGCATCACGGTCGAGGAGGAGTGGGGCGGGGCCGGCATGGGCTATCTCGAGCACTGCGTGGCTGTCGAGGAGATCAGCCGCGCCTCGGGCTCGGTCGCCCTCTCATACGGCGCGCACTCGAACCTGTGCGTGAACCAGATCCGGCGCAACGGCAATGCGGACCAGAAGCGCCGCTATCTGCCCAAGCTCATCTCGGGCGAGCATGTGGGCGCCCTCGCCATGAGCGAGCCGGGGGCGGGCTCCGACGTGATCGGTATGACGACGCGGGCCGAGCGCAAGGGCGACCGCTTCTTGCTCAATGGCACCAAGATGTGGATCACCAACGGCCCCGAGGCCGAGGTGTTGGTGGTCTACGCCAAGACCGACGCGGCTGCGGGCTCGCGAGGCATCACCGCTTTCCTCGTCGAGAAGGGCTTCGCGGGCTTCTCGACGGCCCAGAAGCTCGACAAGCTCGGCATGCGCGGCTCCCCCACCTGCGAGCTGATCTTCGAGGATTGCGAGGTGCCGGCGGAGAACGTGCTGGGCGAGGTCGGCCGGGGCGCGAATGTGTTGATGAGCGGCCTCGACTACGAGCGCGCGGTGCTCGCCGCGGGCGCTCTCGGCCTCATGCAGGCGGCCATGGACCTGGTCGTGCCCTACGTCCACGAGCGCAAGCAGTTCGGCCAGCCCATCGGCAGCTTCCAGCTCATGCAGGGCAAGCTCGCCGACATGTACACGACCATGAATGCGTCCAAGGCTTACGTCTACGCCGTGGCCCAGGCCTGCGACCGCGGCCGCACCTCGCGCAAGGACGCGGCCGGCGCCATCCTCTACGCGGGCGAGCGCGCCACCTGGATGGCGCTCGAGGCGATCCAGGTCATGGGCGGCATGGGCTACGTCAACGAGACGCCGACGGGCCGCCTCCTGCGCGACGCCAAGCTCTACGAGATCGGCGCCGGCACGTCCGAGATCCGCCGCTGGCTCATCGGCCGCGAGATCTTCGAGGAGTCGGGGTAGGGGCGGCTGACGGATTGGAGCATTTGCCTTAGATTCGCAGAAGGTTCATCGATGTGTGTTGGTGACGGATCGTGCGAGCCAAGACGAAGATAGATAGACGCGGCCGAGTGGTTGTGCCGGCCCGGTTTCGCCAGGTGCTAGGGTTGGCGGAGGGCGATGAGGTGTTGATGCGCTGCGAGGATGGCGAAGTCACGCTCTATACTCGTGCCGAAGCCATTCGCCGGGCGCAAGCGCTCGTCCGCCGGTACGCGAAGGGTGGGAAAAGCTCGGTGGACGACTTTCTCGACGAGCGCCGCCGCGAGGCGGAGCGTGAAGAAGCCGAGGCCGTCGGCAACGACGGGACCAAGCTTTGATGTGGAAGTGCGACTCGTTCGTGAGTGATACGATTTGGACGGTGCTGTCGGCGCGGCTGCCGGAAGCCAAGCGAAACCAATAGGGAGGAGAGGAAAGATGGCCGAAGCCGAGCTGCAAACCATCCCGGCGCGCAAGGGCGCCGCCGCCAAGGTATCCAAGGGCCAGAACGTGAAGGTGATCAACACCCACGGCTTCCAGATCGTGGACACCTGGGCCTTCAACGCCGCCGATTTGGCCGAATGCATGTCCATGGAGCATTGCCGCGTGGCCCTCGACGGCCTGCGGCCCAAGGTCGGGGATTCGCTTGTCACCAACCAGCGCCGCCCCATCCTCACCTTCCTCGAGGACACCTCGCCGGGCGTCCACGACATGCTGTTCGCCGCCTGCGACATCTACCGCTACCGTAGCCTCGGCATCGAGGAATACCACGACAACTGCACCGACAACCTGGCCAACGCCTTCAAGGACCTGGGCCTCGATCTGCCCGAGACGCCGTGCCCCTTCAACATGTTCCAGAACACCTGGTTCAACGAGAAGACCGGCCAATTCGACATGATCCCGCCCGTCGTCCGGCCCGGCGACCACGTGCTCATGCGGGCCGAGATGGACCTGGTGGTGGCCTTCTCCGCCTGCCCCATGGACGTGGTGCCCGTCAACGGACCCGACGGCGGCAACCCCGTGGAAGCGCACTTCCAGGTGATCTAGGGCAGGTGTCGGGCCGCGAACAAGGAGGCGAGCCCATGGCACGAAAGCTGATCTCCTCCGGCTCCAAGTTCGAGGACATCCTCGGCTATTCGCGCGCGGTGCGGGACGGGGAGTGGGTGTTCCACTCGGGCACCACGGGTTTCGACTACAAGACCCACACCATCCATCCCGGCATAGAGGAGCAGACGCGCCAGATGCTGGAGAACATGCGCTGGGGGCTCGGGGAAGCCGACGCGCGCTTTGAGGACGTGGTGCGTCTCCGCCTCTACCTTCTGCAATGGCGCGACTTCGAGACCGTGGCCCCCATCATCGGTGAGGTCTTCCGCGACATCCGGCCGGCCCAGACCATGGTCACCGCCGCCTTCGCCGACCCCCGCATCCTCATCGAGATGGAGGCGACGGCCCTCGTGCGCGAAGGCTAATCGCGACACCCCGGACAGGAGCTAAGGACGAAGCCATGGCGGAACACGGATACGAGAGCGGCCGGCTCAACCTGCCATTCGTCGGCCATTGCACCTTCGCCAAGGCGCCGCCCTGGCTCGACTGGGAGAATATCGACGCCGACGTGGCCGTGCTCGGCGTGCCCTACGACATGGGCACCCAGTACCGCTCGGGTGCCCGCTTCGGCCCGCGCGCCATCCGCGAGGCCTCGACCCTGTTCTCCTTCGGCCATTCGGGCGCCTACGACCACGAGGACGACGTGGTCTACATGCCGGCCGATAAGGTGCGCGTGGTCGATGTGGGCGACGCCGACATCGTCCATACCGACACCATGAAGAGCCACGCCAACACCGAGGCGGCGGTGCGCCAGATCCTCAGATGCGGCGCCATGCCGGTGATCCTCGGCGGCGACCACGCCGTCCACGCGCCCATCATCGCCGCCTATTCGGAGGAGCCGCCGGTCCACGTGGTGCAGGTTGACGCCCATCTCGATTTCGTCGATGAGCGCCACGGCGTGCGCTACGGCCACGGCAACCCGCTGCGCCGCGCCGCGGAGATGGCGCACGTGACGAGCATGACCCAGATGGGCATCCGCAACGTCTCCTCCTCGAACCGGGCCGATTATGACGACGCCCGCGCCGCGGGCTCGACCATCCTCTCGGTGCGCGACGTGCGGCGCTTGGGGGCCGACGGCACGCTGGCCCTCATCCCCGAGGGCGCGCGCTACTATGTCACCATCGACATCGACGGCTTCGACCCCTCGATCGCCCCAGGCACCGGCACGCCGAGCCACGGCGGTTTCCTCTATTACGAGGTCATGGAGATCCTCCAGGGCCTCGCCGGGCGGGGCGAGGTGGTGGGCATGGACCTGGTCGAGGTGGCGCCCGCCTACGACCCGACGGGCATCACCGCCTTCCTCGCGGCCCAGGTCCTGCTCAATTTCCTCGGCTACGTTTTCGAGGCCCGCGCGAACCGGTAGAAGGCGGCTGCTTGCGGCCCGCGGGCCGAGATGCGAGGGTTTGGCATTCGATGAAGAGAAGGGGGTAGGGCCCATGTCCAGCGAGCTCACGACCATTCCCGCGCGCCGCGGCAAGGCGGCTTTTGTCGCCGAAGGCAAGACTATCAAGGTCATCAACACCCACGGCACCCAGGTGGTCGACAACTGGGCCTTCAACGCCCACGACCTGCGCGAGTTCATGTCCATGGAGCATTGCCGCGTCGCCTTCATGAACTACCGCCCGAGCGTGGGCGACAGTATGACGACCAACCGGCGCCGCCCCATCCTGACCATCCTCGAGGACAACTCGCCCAGCGTGCACGATACCCTGATGGCGGCCTGCGACCGCTACCGGTACGAGCTGCTGGGCTGCGAGGGATACCACCGCAACTGCACCGACAATCTCTGGGAGTCGATGGTCGAGGCCGGCTATCACCCGACCGAGACGCCCTCGCCCTTCAATTTGTGGCAGAACACGCCCATGGAGGCGGACGGCGTCATCGGTATCTATCCGACCGCCAGCAAGCCGGGCGACCATGTCCTCTTCCGCGCCGAGATGGACCTGGTGATCGTCTTCTCCGCCTGCCCCCAGGACATCATGCCCATCAACGACAACGCGCCCACCGAGGCCCATTTCCAGATCCTCGATTGAGGGAGGTGCCCGAGACATGCCGAGCGTCCTGATCACCGGCGCCAATCGGGGCATCGGCCTCGAGCTTGCACGCCAGTACGCCGCTGATGGCTGGCGGGTCCATGCCTGCTGCCGGGCGCCCGATGAGGCTGATGCGCTGGCGGGCATCGCGGGCGCGGTGAGCCTGCATCGCCTCGATGTCGAGGACATGGCATCCATCGGCGCGCTCGCCGGGGCGTTGGAGGGCGACGCCATCGACGTGCTCGTCAACAACGCCGGCGTCTATGGCCCCGAGCAGAGCTTCGGCAAGGTGGACCTCGCGGCCTTCGATTCCGTCATGGCCGTGAACGCCCTCGGCCCCCTGGCCGTGACCGAGCGCCTGATCGAGCACGTGGCGCGCGGGGAGCGCAAGCTCGTCGTCTGCGTCTCCAGCCTGTGGGGCAGCATGGGCGCCAACGACTGGGGCGGGCATTACCTCTACGGCCCGAGCAAGGCGGCGCTCAACATGATCGTCAAGAGCGCCTCGATCGACCTCAAGGATCGCGGCATCGCCGTGGTGGCCATGAGCCCCGGCTGGGTCCGCACCGACATGGGCGGGGCGGGTGCCGACCTCTCGCCCGAGGAGAGCGTCGCCAGCATGCGCCGGGTCATCGCCGGCCTCGGCATCGCCGATACCGGCCGCTTCATGTCCCACGACGGACGCGACGCCCCTTGGTAGGCGATTGCGCCATGAGCGCGGAAAGGAGCGGCCGATGCCGACAGTCCTGATCACGGGTGCGAACCGGGGCCTCGGCCTCGATTTCGCGCGCCAGTACGCGGCCGACGGCTGGCGGGTGCTCGCGACCTGCCGCGCCCCGGATGCGGCGGAGGCCCTCGGCGCCGTGGCCGGGGATGTCAGCATCCACGGCCTCGACGTGGCCGATGTCACGTCCATCGACGCGCTCTCCACCACTCTCGACGGCGCCGCAATCGACCTCCTGCTCAACAACGCGGGCGTCATCGGCGCGCGCGGCCTCGGCTTCGGCGCGACCGATTACGACTCCTTCGCCGAGACCATGCGCGCGAACGTCATGGGGCCGCTGGCGGTGGCCGAGCGCTTCCTTCCCCATGTCTTGCGGAGCGAGCGGAAGCTCATGGTCTCCGTCTCCAGCCGCCTGGGCAGCATCGGCCTCAACGACTGGGGCGACCGCTACATCTACAGCGCCAGCAAGGCGGCGCTCAACGCTGTCATGAAGAGCGCGGCGGTGGACCTGGCCGAGAAGGGCGTGACGGTGGCGGTCCTCCATCCCGGCTGGGTGCAGACCGACATGGGCGGCCCCGAGGCCGACATCACCCCGGAGGAGAGCGTGACCGGCATGCGCCGCGTCATCGCCGGCCTCACGCGCGCCGACAACGGCCGTTTCCTCAACTACGACGGGGCGGAGTTTCCGTGGTAACGGCGTGAACGAGCCTCTCACGCTTCGTCCTTCGACGCGCTCAGGATGAGGAGGCTCAGCATGAGGACAGCGAGGCCCGAACAAGAACCGCCTGGCACAATTCGCTAGACCGGCGGGAGCCTCATCCTGAGCCTGTCGAAGGGTGAGGCGGGGACAAGGGATGCTCATGGGCGTACGGACGTGATCCTCACCGAAGACCAGCGGCTCGTGCGCGACACGGCGCGCACCTTTGCCCGCGAGCGCCTCGCCCCCTTCGCCGCCGGGCGGGAGGAGTCGGGCGAGTTCCCCCGGGGCGCCGTGGCCGAGATGGCCGCACTGGGCTTCTTCGGCATGCTGGTGCCCGAGGCGTGGGGCGGCGCCGGCTCCGACCACGTCACTTACGCGCTGGCGCTCGAGGAGGTGGCCCACGGCGACGGCGGTCTGGCGGGCATCTTGAGCGTACAGAACTCGGTCGTCGGCCTGCCCATCCTCGAATTCGGCTCGCAAGAGCAGAAGGAGCGCTGGCTCCGCCCCATCGCGCGCGGCGAGATCCTGGGCGGCTTCTGCCTGACCGAGCCCCAGGCCGGCTCCGACGCGTCCAACTTGCGCACCCGCGCGACCCTCGATGGCAACCACTGGGTCATCACCGGCACCAAGCAGTTCATCACCATGGGCGCCGTCGCCGATGTGGTCCTGGTCTTCGCCGTCACCGACCCCGGAGCGGGCAAGAAGGGCATCACCGCCTTCCTGGTGCCGACCGAGACCCCCGGCTACAGCGTCGCGCGCAAGGAGCGCAAGCTCGGCCAGCGCCATATCGACGCCTCCCAGATCGCCTTCGACGCGGTGCGCGTCCCGGCTGGCTATATGCTGGGCCAGCCGGGGGAGGGCTACCGCATCGCGCTCGCGAACCTCGAAGGCGGGCGTATCGGTATCGCGGCCCAGGCCCTCGGCATTGCCCGCGCGGCCTACGAGGCGGCGCTTGCCTATGCCAAGGAAAGGGAATCCTTCGGCAAACCCATCATCGAGCACCAGGCCGTGGCCTTCCGCCTGGCCGACATGGCGACCGAGATCGAGGCCGCGCGGCACCTGATCCTGCATGCGGCGGCGCTCAGGGATGCCGGCCAGCCCTGCATCAAGGAAGCCTCCATGGCCAAGCTCTTCACCACCGAGATGGCCGAGCGCGTGTGCTCCGACGCCATCCAGACCCACGGCGGCTACGGCTACCTCGAGGACTATCCCGTGGCGCGCTACTACCGCGACGTGCGCGTCTGCAAGATCTACGAGGGCACCAGCGACATCCAGCGCATGGTCATCAGCCGGGCCATCTCGGGAGAGTAGGAAGGGAACACCCATGGCCGACCCGATCGAGTTCTGGTTCGAGTTCTCCTCGCCCTACGGCTACCTCGCGGCGCGGGAGATCGAGGCGCTCGGCGCCCGCCACGGCCGCGCGGTTCAGTGGACGCCCTTCCTCCTCGGCGTGGTGATGAAGGAGACGGGCGGCCAGCCCATCGTCGATATCCCCCTGAAGGGCGACTATGCGCTCAGGGACATGCACCGGGTCGCGCGCGGCATGGGCTTCGAGCTGAAGATGCCCGACCCCTTCCCCTTCCTCGCCGTTGCGGCGAGCCGCGCCACTTACTGGCTCCTGGGCTGCGACGAGGCCTTGGCCAAGCGCGTGGCCCGCGCCCTCTACGACGCCGCCTTCGTCGAGGGCCGCAACCTAACCAAGCCCGAGGATGTGGCCGAAGTGGCGGCGCGGGAGGGCGTGAACCCGCAGGAGCTCCTCACCGCCATCCAGGACCAGGCCATCAAGGACCGCCTGCGCGACGCGACGGCGGCGGCCATGGCGAAGGGCGTCTTCGGCTCGCCCTTCGTCATCGTCGATGGCGAGCCCTTCTGGGGCTTCGACAAGTTCCCCGAGATCGAGCGCTGGATCGAGGCCGGCGGCTGGTGAGCCGGCGCGCCCCGAATGCGATTCACTTGGACACGCGCGGCGCTCGCGCTCGTCGGCCTCGGCGTGCTCGCGGGTCTGTGGGGCACCCTGGTCGAGCCCACCCTCCTGGTGACCCGCCGCGTGAGCATCGCGCACCCGCGCTGGAGCTGCCCAACCCTCGAGCTGGCGGTGGTGTCGGACATCCATGTGGGCGCCCCCCGTGTCACCCTCGATCGGCTGGAGAGGATCGTCGAGCGCATCAACGCCCTCAATGCCGACCTCGTGCTGTTGCTGGGGGACTACGTCTCCGCCCAGGTCCTCTTCCGGCGGGATGTGGCGCCCGAGCCCATGGCCACGCGGCTTGCGCGGCTCGAAGCGCCCCTTGGGGTGGTCGGCGTCCTCAGCAACCACGACTGGTGGTACGACGGCCCGCGCGTAAAGGCGGCGCTCGAGGGCGCCGGCGTCACGATGCTGGAAAACCAGGCCATCCACCTCGACTTGCCGTGTGGCCCGCTGTGGGTCGCGGGCCTGGCCGACGACATGACGCGCGCACCCGATCCGGCCGCGGCCCTCGCCGGCATCCCCGCCGCCGACCCGATGATCGTGATCGCGCACAGCCCGGCGAGCTTCGCCGATGTGCCCGAGCGCGCGCTCATCACCCTGGCCGGGCACACCCATGGCGGCCAAGTCTATCTGCCCTTCATCGGCGCCCTGATTATTCCGGGCCGCGTGCCCCTGCGTTACGCCTACGGCCTGGTGCGCGAAGGCGATAGGATGATGGTCGTGACCGGCGGCATCGGCACCAGCATCCTCCCCATCCGCCTCAACATGCCTCCCGAGATCGTGTCGATCAGGTTAGAGTAGGGCGCCGAGGCCGGAGGGCACCGATCGATGAGCGTCATCCAATCCGCCGTCACCCCCCGCTCCGCGGCGTTCAAGGAGAACGCGGCCGCCATGGGCGCTCTCGTCGCCGATCTGCGCGCGACCGTGGCGGTGGCCAAGCTGGGCGGGCCCGAGCGCTCGCGCGAGCGGCACCTGGCGCGCGGCAAGCTTCTTCCCCGCGACCGGGTGCGCACCCTCCTCGATCCCGGCGCGCCGTTCCTCGAGCTCAGCCAGCTCGCCGCCCACGGCATGTACGAGGGCGAGGTGCCGGCGGCTGGCATCATCACGGGCGTGGGGCGCGTCTCGGGCCAGGAATGCGTCATCGTCGCCAACGACGCCACCGTCAAGGGCGGCACCTACTATCCGCTCACGGTCAAGAAGCACCTGCGCGCCCAGGACGTGGCGCGCGAGAACCACCTGCCCTGCGTCTACCTCGTCGATTCGGGCGGGGCCAACCTGCCCAACTGGCCCGGCGTCTTCCCGGACAAGGACCATTTCGGCCGCATCTTCTACAACCAGGCCACCATGTCAGCCGCGGGCATCCCCCAGATCGCCGTCGTCATGGGCTCCTGCACGGCGGGCGGGGCCTACGTGCCGGCCATGTCGGACGAGGCCGTGATCGTCCGCAACCAGGGCACCATTTTCCTCGGCGGCCCGCCGCTGGTGAAGGCGGCGACGGGGGAGGTGGTGAGCCCGGAGGAGCTGGGCGGGGCCGACGTCCATTCCCGCACTTCGGGCGTGACCGACCACTATGCCGAGGACGACTCCCACGCCCTCGCCATCACCAGGCGCATCGTCGCCAACCTCAACCGGACGAAGGCCCCCAGCCTCGCCCTGCGCGAGCCGGCCGAGCCCGCCCACGACCCGGGGGAGCTCCACGGCGTCGTGCCGGTCGACGTGCGCAAGCCCTACGACGTGCGCGAGGTCATCGCCCGTATCGTGGACGGCAGCGAGCTCGACGAGTTCAAGGCGCTCTACGGCACCTCTATCGTCTGCGGCTTCGCCCGCATCTTCGGCTACCCCGTCGGCATCGTCGCCAACAACGGCATCCTGTTCTCGGAATCGGCGCTGAAGGCCGCGCACTTCATCGAGCTCTGCGCCCAGCGCGGCATCCCGCTCGTCTTCCTGCAGAACATCTCGGGCTTCATGGTGGGCAAGAAGTACGAGGCCGGCGGCATCGCCCGCGACGGGGCCAAGATGGTGACGGCCGTGGCCTGCGCCCGGGTGCCCAAGCTCACGGTCATCATCGGCGGCAGCTACGGGGCCGGCAACTACGCCATGTGCGGGCGCGCCTACGGCCCCCGCTTCCTGTGGATGTGGCCCAACGCCCGGGTCTCGGTGATGGGCGGCGAGCAGGCGGCCAACGTCCTCGCCCAGGTCCGGCGCGATATTATCGAGGCCAAGGGCGAGACCTGGCCGGCAGAGGAAGAAGCCGCCTTCAAGGCCCCGATCCAGGAGCAGTACGAGCGCCAGGGCCATCCCTACTACGCCAGCGCCAACCTCTGGGACGACGGCGTCATCGACCCGGCCGAGACCCGCGCCGTCCTCGCCCTCTCCCTCTCCGCCGCCCTCAACGCCCCCGTCGAGCCGACCCGGTTCGGCGTGTTCAGGATGTAGGGTGGGATAAGGGCTACGATGTATACGTCACCCGTCGATCTTGTAGAAGATCCCAATCAGAGGCTCGGGAAACTGCCGAATGGCCAAATAGCCTATTATCCATGGAGCGGAATCGGTCCAGGATATATTGTCGATAACGAAAAATTATATGATAGAATACCAGATTTCGAACATATTAGAGGAAATGCCATAATAATTATCGTCCCTATCCGGTTAATGCAGGTAGCGCGTCGTTGGGTTGCAGACCGTGGATCAACTGGCGGTATGTGATGGTTGGCCGGGCCATGGCGCGGCTCAGGACGAAGTCGCCGAGGTCGTCGATCCGCCGGCGGCGGTTGAAGCGATAGGCCCATTCCCGGCCATAGCGCGGCAAGTGCTTGGCGCTGACGCCATGGTAGGTGCCGTTGAGCCAGGTCTTGAGGTTGCTGAACAGGACGTGGATGATCGGCATCTGCGTCTCGGCGTTCTTGCCTTGGCCTTGGACGGTGGGCTGGTGCCGGTAGACGGCGCCGAGCCCGGCATAGCCCTTGAAATCGTCGGTCAGCAGGCGCGCGCCCGGCGTCACGGCGGCCCGCACGAAGCCGCCGAGCTGCTCGGCATTGGCCCGGGGCAGGATGGCAAGCCGCGCCCGGCCGGCGACGAAGCCGCTGCCCTCGACCCCCTTGCCCGGCGCCACCGCCACCTTCTCCACCGCCAGCACGAGCAGGCTCTTGTTGGCATTGGCCATCCCGCGGCCCCGGCTCTCGGGCTTGCCGCGCCCGCCGTAGTAGCTCTCATCGACCTCGACCATGCCGTCCAGCAACGCATCCGGCCGCTCCGCCAAGCCATGGCGCAGCTTGTGAGCCATCAGCCATGCGGTCTCATAGCGAAGCCCCAGCTCGCGCGCCAGGAACAGGGCCGAGACCCCGCGCTTGTCCCGCCCCATCAACCACGCCGCCAGGAACCATTTGGGCAACGGTGTGCGGGTGCGGTGGAAGATGGTTCCCGCCGTCACCGACTCTTGACGACCGCAAGCCGCGCATTCGAAGACGCGCGCCCGCGCCTTGTGCCGATAGCCCCGCCGGTGCCCGCAGCGGGCGCACGCAAACCCAGACGGCCAGCGTCGATCCGCCAAGGCCAGGATGCACGATTCCTCGTCTCGGTAGCGCTCTTGGAACGTCAACAAGCCGCTCATGCCCTGTCTCCCGACCAATCCTCAGAGGCGGGAACAGTACACCCTTAGAGCGAACATATAAAGAACACTCGGTCGCTACCTGCATTAACCGGATAGGGACGATAATTATTATGATGTTAACAGCACTTATTGTGTTAACGTTACCATGTAGATAGCGAATTAAGTTGGCCGGTTTATGTAGCACATCGATTGACCGCTCTGTTGATGTTGTGGCGCCTGTGGGGAAGTGGTCAGGTCGGCGTAGCCGAGCTGTCCACTTATCCACGGGCGGGTCGCGTCGAGCGGCATCACGCGGCCCTCTTCATGGTGTCTCCTTCCAGAAGCGCGCCATCGCCTCGGTAGCGGGCGATCGGGCGCGGCCCGTGGAATATGGCGTAGGTGGCGTCCGGATAGTGGTGGACGCGGACCTTGGCCTTGACGTAGTGCGGCCTCAGCGATGACGGCGGGATCTGCAGGACGATGCCGTGGAAGCGTACGGTGTTGTCGTTGCCGACGGTGCGCGTCTCCTGGACGCACAGCACGTCGCGCCACTGTTCCGCCGGCACGGCGACGAAGGCCGAGCCCGGCTCTTCGGGAGCGATCGCGAAGCGCGCATTGTAGTCGGGAATGAAGGTCTCGGCGAGGAAGCGGTTGGCCCCTTCGATCGTCGAGACGCCGGCCAATGCCAACTCCTTGGGGAGCCGGTCCTGCAAGGTGCGGAAGGCGCGCTCGGAGCGCCCGCGCGCCTCCGGCGAATAGGCCGCGATGTGCTCGATGCCGAGCTGGGCCAAGGCCCGTCCGAGCTGGGAGGGCTTGTCGCGGTCCACCTTGCCACCCGCCTGGGGGGTGTGGAAGTAGTGGCTCGCGCGGTCGGTGTAGAGCGCGCACGGCAGCCCGTGCCGGCCGAACACCTCGCCCAGCCCCTGGAAGCTCGACATGGTGCCCTCCTCGGCGACCAGGAAGCCCGAGTAGATCGCCCCGCTCGCATCGTCCAGAGAGACGATCATATCCTGCTCTTCGTCGCGGCCCGGCAGCCAGCGGTGCGTCGAGCCGTCCTGATGCAGCATCATGCCCACGAGCGGCCGCCGCGGCCGCTTGCGCCGGTGCGCCCCGCGCCTGGGCGCCGGCGCCGCCAGGCCGCGGCCGTGGAGAAACGTCTTGGTCCAGGTGTAACCCCAGCGGAAGCCGTGGTCCTTCACCAGGTGCTCGTGGAAGTGCTTGACCGTGAAACCCGCGTAGCGCTCGCGGTAAAGAGCTTCGACCCGCATCGCCTCGTCCACCGGCACCCGCTTGGGCGACGGCTTGCCCAGACGCCGGTCCAGAAGCCCCGCATCGCCCTCACACTCGAAACGACGGCACCAGCGCCGAAACGTGCGCTCGCCGACCCCAAGCACCTCCGCCGCCTCCAACTGGCTCAACGATCCCGCCTCACAACGACCGAAAACATCCCGAAACCTCATCATGCGCACACCTTGCAAAACATCTGTCCGTCTCATCCCACCCCCTTCAAACAGGAGGCTCAATAAACCGGACAGATCGTGTGCTACATAGAACGGACAGATCGTGTGCTATCTACATTGTGTTAACGTTACCATTGTGGATTTCTATTTACCGACATTCCCCATATACCATCCAAATTCGTGGAAATCGTACCACTTTCCCACCGCCAAGGGAACTGTATCCCCTATGCAGCCATCCGATGGCATGATTTTGGTAATCGGCCCGCGCTTGGAAGGCCACTCGGTCATTTTTCTCGCCATCCAGACACACCTCTCCTGTCGCTTTCTCCTCGCCGTCGATTCCCTCGGCCTACGCCGGAGCGGGTCTTCGTCGCAGATCATCAATCAAGCTCAGGATTTTCCGGAACAGGTCCCTCGGCACCGCCACCTCAGCCAATTGGAACGTAACGTAGCGGCCATGTCGGACAACCTTGGCCCCGATCTTCACCAGCTTGTCGCGCAACGTCGTCATCGACCAGTGCTCCACCTCCTTCGGCAAAGCCAGTGTCCTCATGAAGTTGCCCAGATTGTAGGCCAGGGCGTGAAGCTGGAGCCGAACGGCATTGTTGCGGAACTTGCGACATGACAGACGGGTCCAGTTGATGGCGTTCTTGCCTTCCTTGATGTGCTGCTCCGCCGTGCCACGGTGATTATAGAACGCCACCACCCGCTTGGTAGGGCGCGACAGATTAGTGACGATGAAACCGACGCGAGGAACCAGCTCGCCGGGGTGCCACTCCACTTTGGCCACGACACGGCGCTTCTTGTTCCACGATCCGGCCTGATAGCTGAAGCTGGCGTGGAAACGGCGAACATGGTCGGGCGGGCGACCGACAGGTCGCGTAAGCAGATGGGCAATGTTCCGCTGGAGAATCGCGTTCGCTTTGAGGCGGATGACGTAGAGTAATCCCTCGGCTTCGAGATATTCGTATATCTCCGGTGAGGCGAAGGCGGCATCGCCACGAAAATACAGCCGCACCTTCCTTTCCTTATAGCGCATCACCACCGGCTCCAGAACATTCCGCCATCCGTCGGCACTGTGAACATTACCGGGGCGCAGGGAACATCTCTCCAAGTCGCCGAACTGGTTGAACAGGAATAGCGGATGGTAGCAGGTACAGCCGAAGTGACCATTGTACGCTGTTCCCTCTTGTTCGCCATGGGTCGGGCTGACGCTGCTGTCCATGTCGAGAATGATCATCTTCGGCGGATGGCGGTCATGAACCTTGTCGATCCACACCCCGTTCATGTCGACCAAGGCTTCAACGTTCTCGTCGGTGGCCAATAGCTCCGTCTCGAAGCATCCCATCTGGCTGGTGGAAGCGGCCTGTCTTTCGATGGCCTTGCCGCCAACAATCCAGCGCATGGCGGGATCGCGTCCCAGACGGTCGGCGTCGTTCACATCGTCATAGCCGCCAAGGCGCCCGAAAACGGACTGGCGAAACTGACCCGTCTTGCCGTGCCATCCGTTCTTGCCGGTACGGCTATCCTGGAAAACACCCTCGGCCATCTCAGTCAGGCCGAGGGCATCGTCAAGCTCCCGGTAGGCGAGCAACCCGGCGTCAGAAGTAATCTTGGAACCGTGGAATTCAAGCTTCAATCGACGGTCAAAAACGACCCGAAGGCACCCCGGTTTCGATTCACCCATCGAGTGTGCCATATCCGCCGCTCCATGCATGCTACAACTTCATGATTCTTATAGCAGAATCGCCTTCTCGCCGCACTGAATATCGACGATGCTTGGGAAATGCGGGATTTATTATGTTTTAATAATATCCCACACTGCTGTCCGGTTAACTGAGCGGTGCTGGCTTTGAGAGCCAGGATTTCTGCGGGGTTTGAAGCGAAAATGCATGGTGTCGATTTGAATTGGATGGAGCACTTTTCGGAGTTTCTCCGAGGAGATGCTCATGAACACCGGCAAGACCCTGTTCGCTCAGCTCATGGACTTCCTGCCATGGACTACTTTCACGCGGATCGTCGACCGGTATGGCGGCGATCACCGGGTCCGGACGCTTTCCTGCGCCGAGCAATACCGGTCCATGGCCTTCGCCCAGCTGACCTACCGGGAAAGCCTGCGCGACATCGAGACCTGCCTCTCGGTCCACGCATCGAAACTCTATCACATGGGCTTCCGCCAGCCGGTCCGGCGCTCGACGCTGGCCGATGCCAACGAAAGGCGCGACTGGCGTATCCATGCGGCGTTGGCCCAGCGGCTCATCACCCAGGCGAGGACGCTGTACGTCGACGAAGAACTGGGGTTGGACCTGACCAATACCGTCTACGCCCTGGACTCGACGACCATCGCTCTGTGCCTGTCGGTCTTTCCGTGGGCGCACTTCCGCACCACCAAGGCGGCGGTGAAGATGCACACGCTGCTCGACCTGCGGGGCAACATTCCGAGTTTTATCCACATCTCGGATGGCAAGCTGCACGACGTTCATGCCCTCGATATGCTCTTGCCGGAAGCCGGAGCCATCTACGTCGTGGATCGTGGCTACGTCGACTTTGCCCGCCTTTATGTGTTGCACCAAGCCGGGGCCTTCTTCGTCACGCGTGCCAAGTCGAACATCGATGCTCATCGCGTCTATTCGGCGCCGACGGATCGCTCGACCGGCATCATTTGCGACCAGACCATCTCCCTGGACGGCTTCTACACCCGTCAGGATTACCCCGAACTTCTGCGGCGCATCCGCTTCAAGGACCCCGAGTCCGGCAAGACGCTGGTCTTCATCACCAACAACTTCTCGCTTCCGGCCGCCACCATCTGCGCGCTCTACAAAAGCCGCTGGCAGGTGGAACTCTTCTTCAAGTGGATCAAGCAGCATCTTCGGATCAAGCAGTTCTACGGCACGTCGGAGAACGCGGTGAAGACGCAGATCTGGATTGCCGTCTCGGTCTACGTCCTCGTCGCCATCGTCAAGAAGCGCCTCGACCTGGACGCCTCGCTCTACACTTTGTTACAGATCCTCTCGGTGACCCTCTTCGAGAAAATGCCCATACATCAAGCACTTGCGGGAGACGAAAACAGATGCAACGCTTCGCAAATAACCAACCAATTGAATTTATTCGATTTTTAACCGGACACTAGTGAATATCCTATATAACTTATCGTCCCTATCCGGTTAAGGCAGGTCGTGCGCCCTGGGGTTGCAAACCGTGGATCAACTGGCGGTATGTGATGGTTGGCCGGGCCATGGCGCGGCTCAGGACGAAGTCGCCGAGGTCGTCGATCCGCCGGCGGCGGTTGAAGCGATAGGCCCATTCCCGGCCATAGCGCGGCAAGTGCTTGGCGCTGACGCCATGGTAGGTGCCGTTGAGCCAGGTCTTGAGGTTGCTGAACAGGACGTGGATGATCGGCATCTGCGTCTCGGCGTTCTTGCCTTGGCCTTGGACGGTGGGCTGGTGCCGGTAGACGGCGCCGAGCCCGGCATAGCCCTTGAAATCGTCGGTCAGCAGGCGCGCGCCCGGCGTCACGGCGGCCCGCACGAAGCCGCCGAGCTGCTCGGCATTGGCCCGGGGCAGGATGGCAAGTCGCGCCCGGCCGGCGACGAAGCCGCTGCCCTCGACCCCCTTGCCCGGCGCCACCGCCACCTTCTCCACCGCCAGCACGAGCAGGCTCTTGTTGGCATTGGCCATCCCGCGGCCCCGGCTCTCGGGCTTGCCGCGCCCGCCGTAGTAGCTCTCATCGACCTCGACCATGCCGTCCAGCAACGCATCCGGCCGCTCCGCCAAGCCATGGCGCAGCTTGTGAGCCATCAGCCATGCGGTCTCATAGCGAAGCCCCAGCTCGCGCGCCAGGAACAGGGCCGAGACCCCGCGCTTGTCCCGCCCCATCAACCACGCCGCCAGGAACCATTTGGGCAACGGTGTGCGGGTGCGGTGGAAGATGGTTCCCGCCGTCACCGACTCTTGACGACCGCAAGCCGCGCATTCGAAGACGCGCGCCCGCGCCTTGTGCCGATAGCCCCGCCGGTGCACCGCAGCGGGCGCACGCGCGCTTCCGTTCCGCCGCGAAACCCAGACGGCCAGCGTCGATCCGCCAAGGCCAGGATGCACGATTCCTCGTCTCGGTAGCGCTCTTGGAACGTCAACAAGCCGCTCATGCCCTGTCTCCCGACCAATCCTCAGAGGCGGGAACAGTACACCCTTAGAGCGAACATATAAAGAACACTCGGTCGCTACCTGCATTAACCGGATAGGGACGATAATTATATTACTATATGATTTTTGTATTTATATAACTGTTAAGAATTTTTTTTGTCTTCATTCATTTGTAGAACCATTTAAGGAATTAACCAAAGAGAAATTATATGTTAATAATATTGTATTCATTGCAGTATCTGGAGGTATTTCCTTGCCTATCCGGTTATCACCCACACCCACTATATGTAGTGTGTCTCCTTGGACTGCAGGCAAGGGCCGGCGCAGGCGCATTGAGGAGGCGATCCGGCTAATTCTTGATTGTTCTGAAAACCGAACCGGAGTTTAATTCACGTCACGTACTTAACATCGGGGGACGGAACGGTGGCGACCAAGGGAAAAACGAAGAAACCCACGGCCAGACGGGAAGCTGCTGATGAAACGACATCGTCTGAGCGATTGACGGCACTAGTCGAAGAAAGCGACGCGCTGGCACGAATCGTTGCGAAGAACCCGTCCGCGCCTGTTAGTCTCCTGCGCGTTTTGAGTCGCAGCGAAGACGAAGCGACACGCAAGAACGTGATCCTCAATCCGTTTACTCCATATGACGTATTGAGCGAACTTGAAAACCAGTTCACAGAGCTATTTGTGAATAATCCGGCACTCGAATCCTACAATTCAATGAAGCTCTGATTTCCTGGAATATTCCATCGGTGTCGTTCACCTCCGATTTCAGATAAATTGGCGACCAAGGGAAAAACGAAGAAACCCACGGCCAGACGGGAAGCTCAATGAAGTGACGGTCCTTTATGCAACGTGGCGTTTTGCCAAATCCGACTCAATGATTAGGATTTCCACCACGCTAAAGTGTCGCCTAAAAGCCGCTACAATGCCGTCCGAGTCCCTGCTCGGCATCGCCGGAGATATCTCCGCTTCGACCTGCACCGAGCTTTACTCAGGAAAATGGGTGCACACTACATATAGTGGGTGTGGGTGATAACCGGATAGGCAAGGGTATTTCAAGGATGTTGGGTGAGTTTTATAATAGTAATGTAATTTTGTCTATTTTATTTTTTATGATGTTCTTAATATTATGGAGAGGAACTAAACAGGCGAGATTTTATTATTTGTATCATAGGTAGTTGGGGAATAGGACGGAATATGATTTGCAAGCGGCTTGAAATGACGATCGACGCCCACGGCCGCGCCACGCTGACCTTCAACCGGCCGGAGATCCACAACGCCATCGACGATAAGCAGATCGTGGCGCTGCACGAGGCGCTCGACGGCATCGCCGCGCGGGACGACGTGCGGGTGCTGGTCATCGCGGGCGAGGGCAGGAGCTTCTGCGCCGGGGCCGACCTCAACTGGATGAAGCGCACGGCCACCTACTCCGAGGAAGAGAACCTGGCCGACGCCATGGTGCTCGCCCGCGCGCTGAACCGCCTCGACACCATGCCGGTGCCGACGGTGGCGCGGGTCCAGGGGGCGGCCTTCGGTGGCGGGGTCGGCATCGTCTCCTGCTGCGACGTGGCGGTGGCGTCGGAGGCCGCGCGCTTCTCGCTCTCCGAAGTGCGCCTCGGCCTCATCCCCGCCACCATCAGCCCCTATGTGCTGGCCGCCATCGGCCCGCGCGCGGCGCGGCGCTACATGCTGACGGCCGAGCGCTTCGACGCCCATGAGGCGCACCGCATCGGCCTCGTCCACGCCGTCGCGGCACCCGATGCCCTCGACGCGGCCGTGGACGAGATCGTCGCCCAGCTTTGCCTCGGCGGCCCCCGGGCTATTGCCGGCACCAAGGCCCTGACCCTCGCCGTCGGCGGCGGGGTGAGCGAGGCGGTGATGGCCGATACGGCCGCCCGCATCGCCCGCATCCGCGCCACCGATGAAGGCCGCGAGGGCGTCGCCGCCTTCCTCGAGAAGCGCAAGCCGCGCTGGCGGGGGGAGGGGTAGGGGGATGGTCGGTACCTCACTTCTCACCCTGATATCTCGTGGGACTTTCTCTCCACCCCTCACCCTCCCGCTACGCGGGGCCCTCCCTCTCCCGGTGGGAGAGGGTGCTGGTGGCCGGCACGCTCTACTCCCTCTCCCTTGGGGAGAGGGCCGGGGTGAGGGGTCGGACGAGAGGCGGGCGCCATGACCGAGCCCGTGGTCCTGAGCGAGGTGGATGGCCGCGGTGTGGCCACCGTGCGCCTCAACCGCCCAGAGCGTGCCAACGCCTATAACGGCGAGATGATGGACGGCGCGCGCGCGGCGGTGGCGGCGCTCGCCGATGGCCCGGCCGTTCGTATCCTCGTCCTTCGGGGCGTGGGCAAGAACTTCTCGGGCGGCGCCGACCTCGCCTATCAGCGTGAGCTGGGCGCGAGAGGCGAGGCGGCGAACCGCGACTTCTCGACCCGCACAATCCGCACCATGTGCGCCCTCAACGAGTTCCCCCGGCCGGTGGTCGCGGTGGTCCAGGGCGCCTGCTTTGGCGGCGGCATTGGCTTCGTCGCCTGCTGCGACATCGCCATCGGCGCCAGCGATGCGATCTTCGGCCTGACCGAGGTGCGTGTGGGCGTGATCCCCTCGCCCATACAGGTCCAGCTCGACCGCGCGATCCGTACCCGCGCGGCGCGGCGCTACGGTGTGACGGGGGAGCGTTTCGATGCCGCGGAGGCGCACCGCATCGGCCTGCTGCACGAGGTGGTGGCCCCCGAGGCGCTGGATCAGGCGGCCGAGGATATCGTCACCGCGCTTCTCGCCGCCGGCCCGGCCTCCCTGGTGGCGGCAAAGGACCTGATCCTCGACCTCTCGCACACGCGCCTCGACGAGGCGCGCATCGCCGAGATGGCCGCCATCTCCGTCGGCGCCCGCACCTCGCCCGAGGCGCACGAGGGCTTGAGCGCATTCCTCGAGAAGCGCCCGCCCGCCTGGGCCGCGAAGCCGTGATGTTCGAGAAGATCCTGATCGCCAACCGGGGCGAGATCGCCTGCCGGGTCATGGCGTCGGCCCGGCGCATGGGCATCGCCACGGCGGCCGTCTATTCCGAGGCCGACACGGCCGCTCGCCACGTCGCCCTCGCCGATGAAGCCCACCTGATCGGCCCCGCGCCGGCGGCAAAGAGCTATCTGAAAATCGAGGCCATCCTCGAGGCGCTCGCGCGCAGCGGGGCCGGCGCGGTCCATCCAGGCTATGGCTTCCTGTCCGAGAACGCGGGCTTCGCCGAGGCGGTCGCGGCCGCGGGCGCGGTCTTCGTCGGCCCGCCGGCCGCCGCTATCCGCGCCATGGGCGACAAGGCGGCGGCGAAGGCGCTCATGGCCGAGGCGGGGGTGCCGCTCGTCCCCGGCTATCACGGCGCGGACCAGGACGCGGTGGCCCTCGCGCGCGCGGCTGGGGAGATCGGCTATCCCGTGCTGGTCAAGGCGTCGGCCGGCGGCGGCGGGCGCGGCATGCGCGTGGTGACGGAGGTGGGCGCGCTCGAATCGGCGCTCGAATCGGCGCGGCGCGAATCCAAGGCCGCCTTCGGCGACGACCGCCTGTTGATCGAGAAGTACCTCGACCGGCCCCGCCATATCGAGGTCCAGGTCTTCGCCGACAGCCACGGCCATATGGTCCATCTCTACGAGCGCGACTGCTCCATCCAGCGCCGCCACCAGAAGGTGATCGAGGAGGCGCCCGCCCCCGGCATGACGGAAGAGTTGCGCGCGGCGATGGGGGCGGCGGCGGTGGCGGCGGCCCGGGCCGTCGATTACGTGGGTGCGGGCACGGTCGAGTTCCTGGTCGATCCCGATGGCGCCTTCTACTTCATGGAGATGAACACGCGCCTTCAGGTCGAGCATCCGGTGACAGAGATGATCGTCGGCGAGGACCTGGTCGAATGGCAGCTCCGCGTCGCGGCGGGCGAGCCCTTGCCGGTCCGGCAGGACGATGTCGAGGCCCTCGGACATGCCATCGAGGCGCGCGTCTATGCCGAGGACCCGGCCCGCGGCTTCCTGCCCTCGACCGGCCGGCTCGCCCATCTGCGCTTCCCCGAGGATTCGGTGCATCTGCGCGTCGATTCAGGCGTGCTCGAGGGCGACGAGGTGAGCGTCCATTACGACCCCATGATCGCCAAGCTCGTGGTCTGGGACGAGGACCGCCCATCCGCCCTCCGCCGCCTGCGCGCGGCCCTGGGCGAAAGCCAGGTGGTCGGCCTCTCGACCAATCTCGATTTCCTCTCCGCCATCGCCGCCCATCCCGCCTTCGCCGCGGGCGTGCTCGAGACCGGCTTCGTCGAGCGCCATCGCGGCGATTTGTTCCCCGAGCCGGGGCCGCTGCCCGACCGCGCCCTGGCCTTCGCGGCCATCCGCTTGCTCCTCGACCAGGCGGCCGAGGCCGCCCGGGCCGCGGGCGCGAGCGCCGATCCCCACTCGCCCTGGCACCGCACCGACGGCTGGCGCCTCAACGACGAGGGCCGGCAGGTGATCCACCTCGCCCCCGGCGGCGAGGGCGAAGCGGCGGTCGCCCTCACCGTCCATTACCGCGCCGGGGCCTGGGTGCTGGACCTGCCGGGAGGCAGTGTCGTGGCGCGCGGTGAGATCGGGCCCGAGGGCGAGGTCCTGGCCGACTTGGGCGGGGCGCGGCTGCGCGCGAGCGTGATCCGCCGTGGTGACGAATTGACCGTCATCCACGGTGGCCACACCCACCATCTGGCCCTCGCCGACCCCCTGGCCCGCACCGCCGGCATCGAGGCCGGGACGGGGCACCTTTCCGCCCCCATGCCGGGCAAGATTCTCGAGGTGCTGGTCGAGGAAGGGGCCAGTGTCAGGCGCGGCGCGGCGCTGATGGTCCTCGAGGCCATGAAGATGGAGCACACCATCGCCGCCCCCGCCGACGGCATCGTGAGCCGCATCAACTTCGCCCCCGGCGACCAGGTGGACGAAGGGGTCGAGCTCCTGGTCATCGACGGCGGGGAGGGGGGCTGAGATGCGGTTGCCATCCCGCGTCCGCATGGTCGAGGTGGGGCCGCGCGACGGGCTGCAGAACGAGCCCGGAGCGGTTCCCACCGCGGTCAAGATCGCCTTCATCGATCGGCTCGCCGATGCCGGCCTACGGGCCATCGAGGCGGGCGCCTTCGTCTCGCCCAAATGGATGCCGCGCATGGCGGACACGGCGGACGTGATGGCCGGCATCGCGCGCCGGCCGGGGGTCAGCTACCCCGTGCTCGTGCCCAATATGAAGGGCTTCGAGGCGGCCGTGGCGGCGCGGGCGGAGGAGATCGCCATCTTCGGCGCCGCCTCGGAGACATTCTCCCAGCGCAACATCAACTGCTCCATCGCCGAGAGCCTCCAGCGCTTCACGCCCGTCTGCGAGGCCGCGCGCGAGCGTGGGATCCGCGTGCGCGGCTACGTCTCCTGCGTCCTCGGCTGCCCCTACGAGGGCGAGAAAGCACCCGAGGCCGCCGCCCGGGTCGCCACGCGCCTCCTGGAGATGGGCTGCTACGAGGTCTCCCTCGGCGATACCATCGGCGTCGGCACGCCGGCCCGCGCCCAGGCCATGATCGACATAGTCGCGGCGGCCGTCCCGGTCGAGAAGCTGGCCGTCCATTTCCACGATACCTACGGCCAGGCCCTGGCCAACATCCTCGCCTGTATGGAGCGGGGCGTGGCGGTGGTGGACTCGTCCGTCGCCGGCCTCGGCGGCTGTCCCTACGCCAAGGGCGCGTCCGGCAACGTCGCCAGCGACGACGTGCTCTACATGCTGGACGGGCTCGCCATCGAGACCGGTGTGGACCTGGACCGCCTGGCGCGCGCCGGCTGGGACGTGTGCGAAGCGCTCGGCCGGGCGCCCGCGTCCAAAGTCTCCCTCGCCCTCAAGGCCAAGGAGGCGTAACACCGAGGCCGGCTTGACAGCCGCGTCCCACCTCCCACTCATGCTTCGACAGGCTCAGCATGAGGGTCCGTGAGGTTCACCTCACATAAAACGCCCTCACCCTGAGCCTCCTCATCCTGAGCTTGTCGAAGGACGAAGGGTGAGGTGGAATCTCTGCCTCGGGGGGAACCTGCTCATCACCGGCATTCTTCATCATGTGCCGCGCGTCATCGCGGCGGCGGCGCTGGTGGCCGCAGCGGTGCTGCTGGTGCTGCCCGCGCCGGCGGGCGTGCCGCCGCAAGCCATGGGCGCCGCCGCGCTGACCGTCTTCGTCATCGCCTTCTGGGCCACGGGTGCGCTGCCCGCCTTCATCACCACCATCACCTTCTTCGCCTTCGCCATGCTGTTCGCGCTGGCCCCCGCGAACGTGGTCTTCGCGGGCTTCGCATCGACTGCATTCTGGCTCGTCTTCGGTGGCCTCGTCATCGGCGTGGGAATCGAGCGCACGGGCCTGGGCGGCCGCCTCGCCCAGTCGCTGGTGGGCCTCTTCGGCGCCAGCTACGGGCGCGTCATCCTGGGCCTCGTGCTGGTCGGCGTCGTCCTCGCCTTCCTCATGCCCTCGACTTTGGGGCGCATCGTGCTGCTGGTGCCGGTGGTAGCATCCTTCGCCGACCGCCTCGGCTTCGGCTACGGCAGCCGTGGGCGCAACGGCATGATGCTGGCCATGGGGCTCGGCACCTTCATGCCCTCGACCGCGATCCTGCCCGCCAACCTCGCGAACATGGTGCTGCTCGGCACCAGCGAGACGATCTACGGCATCCACATGACCTATGTCGGCTATTTGGTCCTGCACTTCCCCGTGCTGGGATTCCTCAAGGGCGCCGCTATCGTCGCCCTCACCACCTGGCTGTTCCGTGAGGAGCCGGGCCCGACCCCGGCGGCCGAGGCCCGCGCGCCCCTCTCGCGCGACGAGAAGGTGCTGGCCGTCATCCTGGCGCTGGCGCTCGTGTTCTGGTCGACGGACTTCATCCACCATATCTCGCCCGCCTGGATCGCCCTCGCCGCCGGGCTTGCCTGCCTCCTGCCCGGTATCGACATCATCCCGGCCCGCCTCTTCGACGAGCGCATCCAGGCGAGCACGCTGATCTACGTGGCCGGCATCCTGGGCTTGGCCGCGGTGGTCGCCTGGTCGGGGCTGGGCGACGTGCTGGCGCACGGCTTCATCGCGCAAGGGGGCCTCGCGCCCGGGAGACCGGGCAGCAACTTCGCCGTCCTCTTCGGCCTCTCGACCCTGCTCGGCATGGCGACAACCATCGCCGGCATCCCGGCGATCCTGACTCCGCTCGCCGAAGATATCGCGGCGGCCAGCGGCCTGCCGCTCCTGACCGTCCTCATGACCCAGGTCCTGGGCTTCTCGACCATCATCCTGCCCTACCAGCTGCCGCCGCTCATGATCGGCATGCAGCTCGGCGGGGTGCCGATGACGGCCGGCACCCGTCTGACCCTTCCCCTGGCCCTCGTCACCGTCGTCGTCCTGATGCCGCTCGATTACCTCTGGTGGCGCGCCCTCGGCTTCTTGTGAGTCATCCGGCCAGCACTGCCTCGTTCCGCTGGCGCACATCGGCGGGCACGCGCGCGGCGTAATCGGCGAGGAAATCGTACTCGTCGTCGGGCCCCTCGAGCGGGATCTGGAGTGCCGTGCACCAGCGTGCCAGGTGGCAGAAATGGGTGACGAGCCAGGTCAGCTCGACGATCTGGGCATCCACGTGGCGGTCGAGCGCCGCCGCCGGTAGCGCCGCCAACCGCGCGTCCGTCAAGTCGTGGGCGCGCAGGGTTTCGCGCAAGGCCGCGAAGTCCCCATCGGTCACCAGATGCGCGTCCTCGGCCAGCTTGGCCGTGTAGTCGAGGACGATCCGCTCGCGCGCCGTATAGTGCCCGGCATGGTCCTCATGGGCATGAAGGTGGAGGAGCTTCGCATGCGCATCCTCGCGCTCGCCGGCGTTCTCGGCCGAATCGAGGTAGATGAGCGAATGGTGCAGCAACAGGAAGTGCGCCCGGCACAGGATCACGGTCTTGAGAATTGCCAGCTCCTTGATGGCGCGGTCGTTGAAGCCGGTCTCCTGCACGCCGCCCCGGAAGCTCGGCGGGTCGAAGATGAAGGCGTTCTCGTAGTCCACGTCCGTCTGCATGAGGCGCGGCAGGTAGGCCATGACTTTGCCGAGGTTGAAGGGCACGCCGGCGCTCCACAACACGTCGGCCTTGGTCATCTCGGCTGCCGTGTAAGGGTCCACCTCATCCCGCTGCAAGGGGCGGATGCGCGTCCACGACCCTTGCGGAATTTCGGATTTCTTCATCGCGACCTCCTCGGCGGCATCTTTTTCCGCGTGAATCCTATCACGGACGATGCTCGCGCTGGCCACACCGGGCCGGCGCTGGTTTAATAACTTTTCGGGGGACGGAGGGCTTTCCAGCGTCCCCAGGGAATATTGATGACCGTGCATCTGCTCAAGCTCAGCGTCGGCAGCGAGAGCTTCGACGACATGATCGGCTATCAGACCCGCCGCCTCGCCGAGGCGCGCCGCGCGGGCCGCATGGAGGTCCTGACCCACCACACGCGGATGATGCCGCGCCGCCGCGCCCAGGTGCTCGACGGCGGCTCCATATATTGGGTGGTCAAGGGCGTCATCCTGTGCCGCAACCCGGTCGCCGACCTGGTACCCATGGTGGACGAGGAGGGCCGCCGCTTCTGCCAGATCCGCTATGGCCCCGAACTGGTGCGCGTCGATCCCAGGCCCTGCCGCATCTTTCAGGGCTGGCGTTATCTCGAGCCGGCGGACGCCGCGCGCGACCTCGTTCCCGGCGAGATCGACGAGGCCATGCCGCCACGCATGGCCGCCGAGCTGCGCGCTCTCGGCCTCATCTGAACATAGGACCGAGAACATGACGAACGTTGAGATTCCAGGCCTGATCGTGCGCGACGACATCGTGCCGGCGGGCGCGCCCTGGTCGGGGCTGGTCGAGAAGGGCCGGCTGCTCCGCATCGTCGATCTCGAGGGCCGGCAGGGCGTCGATTTCCTCTGCTACAACGCCCACGACACGGCGGAGCGCTACAGCGCGCCCAATACCATCAAGAAAAGCCGCACCCTGCGCCTGACCGAGGGCCATGTTTTCTACTCCGATATCGGCAACCCCATGTTCGCTATCGTGGGCGACACCTGCGATGGCTATCACGACACCATCGGCGGCTGTTGCGGAGCCGCGACCAACGCCATGCTCTACGGCGTCTCGGACTGCCCCGGCTGCCGCGAGAACCTGCTGGCGGCCATCGGCGAGCACGGCATGGGGCGGCGCGACATGGTGCCCAACCTCAACTTCTTCTGCCACGTGCCGGTGTACGAGGGCGGCCGGATAGCCGAGCGGACCTTCGTCGAGGCGCCCTCACGAGCGGGCGACTATATCGAGCTGCGCGCCGAGATGGACGCCATCGTCGCCATCTCCAACTGCCCCCAGGTCAACAACCCGGCGTCGGGCGGCAAGCCGACCCCGATACGCGTCGTGATCCGGGAGGCGGCATAGGCCGCGCCGGCCGGTTGGCGAGCGACCACGGGCGGGATAGAGTGATCGACCCCACCAGGATCACGCCCGCGAGGCCGCCGCGACCATGATCTTCGAGACCGAGTTGCCCGAACCCGGGCCCTTGCGCGCCGCCATCAGTGCCGCCTACCGGGAGGACGAGGGTGCGGTCGTCGAGCGCCTCGCCGCGCTCGATGGCGAGGTGCGCGGCCGGATCGAGGCCCGGGCGCGGGCGCTGGTCGAAACCTTGCGCGCCAACCGCGCGCGCGAGGGCGGCATTGACTCCTTCATGCAGGAATACGAGCTCTCGAGCCGTGAGGGCGTGGTCCTCATGTGTCTGGCCGAGGCCCTGCTCCGCATCCCCGACGACGAGACGGCGGACCGCCTCATCCGCGACAAGATCGCGGCGGCGGATTGGGAGAGCCACCTCGGCCACAGCGACTCCCTGTTCGTCAATGCCTCGACCTGGGCGCTGATGCTGACCGGCCGGGTCATCGAGCTGGGCGACTTCCGCGGCGAGACCGTGGGCGCGACCCTCGGGCGGTTGCTCTCGCAGAGCGGCGAGCCGGTGATCCGCCGCGCCGTGCGCCAGGCCATGCGCATCCTCGACCGCCAGTTCGTTCTCGGCCGCACCATCGACGAGGCCCTCGACCGCGCCAAGGCGGCCGAGGCGCAAGGATACCGCTATTCATTCGATATGCTGGGTGAGGCCGCGCACACCGCGTCTGACGCGCGCCATTACTACGAGGCCTACGATGCCGCCATCACGGCCATCGGCCGGGTGGCGCGCGGCGGCAACGAGCACGAGCGGGCCAGCATCTCGGTCAAGCTCTCGGCCCTCCACCCGCGCTACGAATTCGCCCAGGCGGGCCGCGCGGTGCCCGAGTTGGCGGCCCTCCTCGCGGCCCTCGCGATCCATGCGCGGGAGGCCGGCATCGGCCTCACCGTCGATGCCGAGGAGGCGGACCGGCTCGACATGCATCTCGATATTCTCGAGCGGGTCTCGGGTGACGAGCGGCTCGCGGGCTGGGGCGGCTTCGGGATCGCCGTCCAGGCATACCAGAAGCGCGCGCTTCCCGTCATCGACTGGCTCGCGGACCTGGCCCGGAGCCACGGCCGGCGCCTCAATGTCCGGCTGGTCAAGGGCGCCTACTGGGATACCGAGATCAAGCTGGCCCAGGTCGAGGGGCTCGACGGCTATCCCGTCTTCACGCGCAAGGCCTCGACCGACGTCTCCTACATCGCCTGCGCGAGACGCCTGTTCGAGGTGGCCGACGCCATCTATCCCCAGTTCGCGACCCACAACGCCCTCACCCTCGCCACGGTGCTGGAGCTCGCCGGCGGGAGCCGGGAGCTCGAGTTCCAACGCCTTCATGGCATGGGCGATGCGCTCTACGATCAAATCGCCGGGGCGGACGGGGGGGCGGGCATCCCTTGCCGCATCTACGCGCCCACCGGCAGCCACGAGGATCTGCTGCCCTACCTCGTGCGTCGCCTCCTGGAGAACGGCGCCAACACCTCCTTCGTGAACCGTATCGTCGATGAGGCGCTGCCGGTCGACGCCATCGTCGCCGATCCGGTGGCGAAGGTCCGCGGCCTCGCCTCCAAGCCCCATCCGCGCATCCCGATACCGGCCCGGATGTTCGGTGCCGAGCGGCCCAACGCCGCGGGCGTGGCCCTCGCCGACCCGGCCGCCCTAGTTCCCCTCGCACGCGCCATGGCAGCGGCCGCGTCGGAGCCATGGCGCGCCGACCCCCTGATCGCCGGTGACCTCGCCGACCGCGAGGGCGTGGCCACCCGTGACCCCGCCGACCGGCGGCGCTGGATCGGCACGGTGGTCGAGGCGAGCGGGGCCGAGGCGGATGCGGCGCTCGCCGCGGCCGTGCCCGCGGCCAGGCGCTGGGACGCGACTCCGGCGGCCGAGCGCGCGGCCTGCCTCGACCGCATGGCCGGCCTCATGGAAGCCCATATGGCCGAGCTCATGGCCATGTGCACGCGCGAGGCGGGGAAGACCATCCGCGATGGCGTGGCCGAGGTGCGCGAGGCGGTCGATTTCTGCCGCTACTACGCCGCGCGGGCGCGGGCCGAATTCTCCGCGCCGGTGATGCTGCCCGGGCCGACGGGCGAGGCCAACCGCATCGCGCTCCACGGGCGCGGCGTGTTCGCCTGCATCAGCCCGTGGAACTTCCCGCTCGCCATCTATTGCGGCCAGATCGCGGCGGCGCTCGCGGCCGGCAATGCCGTCATCTCCAAGCCGGCGGAGCAGACGGCGCTCATCGCCGCGCGCGCGGTTGCCCTCCTGCACGAGGCCGGGGTGCCGCGCGACGTGCTCCAGCTCCTGCCCGGCCGGGGAGAGGTGGTGGGCGCGCACCTAATCGCCGACCCCCGTATCGCGGGCGTGGCCTTCACCGGCTCGACCGAGACAGCCCGCCTCATCAACCAGGCCCTGGCCGCGCGCGAGGGGCCGATCGCCCCTCTGATCGCCGAGACCGGCGGCCATAACGCCATGATCGTCGATTCCTCGGCCCTGCCCGAGCAGGTGGTCGCGGACGTGGTGACCTCGTCCTTCCAGAGCGCGGGCCAGCGCTGCTCGGCCCTGCGCGTCATGTTCGTGCAGGAGGATATCGCCCCCCGCCTCATCGATATGCTGACGGGAGCGATGGAGGAGCTGGTGGTCGGCGATCCCGCCTTGCTCGAGACCGACGTGGGGCCAGTGATCGACGCCGACGCCCGGGCCACGCTCGAGGCCCATGCCGCGCGCATGAAGCGCGAGGCGAAGCTCCTCTACGAGGCGCCCCTCGGCCCGGGCACCCAACACGGCACCTTCTTCCCGCCCACCGCTTTCGAGATCGACGGGCTGGGCCGGCTCGAGCGCGAGGTGTTCGGCCCCGTCCTCCACGTCGTCCGCTATCGCGCGGACCGCATCAATTCCGTGATCGAGGCAATCGGCGCCACCGGCTACGGCCTCACCTTCGGCATGCACAGCCGCATCGACGCGAGCATTGACTACGTCCTCGACCGCCTCCATGTGGGCAACGCCTACGTCAACCGCAACACCATCGGCGCGGTCGTCGGGGTGCAGCCCTTCGGTGGCGAGGGGCTCTCGGGCACCGGCCCCAAAGCGGGTGGTCCGCGCTACCTGCATCGTTTCGCGACCGAGCGCGTCGTCTCGGTCAACACCACCGCCCAGGGCGGCAACGCGACGCTGCTCTCGCTCGAGGAGGATGCGGGCTGAGCACCGATGTACCGCCGCCGGGCGCCGCGCCCGACCTCCAGACTCTGCCGCTCGCCGAGGCGCTGCGGCTCGCCGTCGCCCACATGCACGCGGGCGATAGCGACAAGGCGGAGCTGGTCCTGACCGAGATCCTGCACCAGCGGCCCGAGACGCCGGACGCGCTCAACCTTCTCGGCATGACGCGGCATGCGTGCGGGCAGACCGAGGAGGGGGTGGCGCTGGTCGAACGCGCCATCGTGCTCAACGAGACGGCCGCCTATCAGGCCAGCCTCGGGCGCATGCTGATGGCGGCGGGGCGCACCGAGGCCGGCTTCGCGGCCTTGAATCGCGCGCTCGCGCTCGAGCCCGGCCAGCCCGAGGTCCTGCGCACACTCGGCGCCGCACGTATCCGGGCGGGGGACATGGCGGGGGCCGAGGCCGCCTATCGCCAAGGCGTCGCCGGCGCGCCCCAAGACGCAGACCTCCTGTTCGGCCACGCCTATACCCTCGCCGAGAGCGGCGCCACCCAGGCGGCCACCGACCAGTACCGCCGGCTCCTGACCGCCGATCCCCGGCATGTCCAGGCCCACACCAATCTCGCCGCGCTGCTCCTCGCCGCGGGCGACTTCGAAGGCGCCGTCCGCCACTTCCACGAGGCGACCGAGCTCGGGCCCGATTCGGCCCATGCCCTGTACAACCTCGGCCGGGCGCTCGAGGCCCGCGGCGATTACACCCTCGCCGTCGATTGCTACGACCGCGCGCTCGTGCTCGAGCCCAATTTGGCGGCGGCCCACAACAATGCCGGTACCGCCCTCCAGCGCCAGGGCCAACAGGCGGCGGCGCTCGAGCGTTTCGACCGCGCCCTCGCCATCGATCCCGATTACCCCGTCGCCCGCTTCAACCGCTCGGTCTCCCTCCTCTCCCTCGGCCGCTTCACCGAAGGCTGGGTGGACTACGAGTGGCGCTTCCGGGTCGAGGGCCTGGCCGGGCGAATCGGCGCGCGGGCCTTCGCCCATCAGCGCTGGGATGGCGGGCCGCTCTTGGGGCAGCGCCTGCTGGCTTGGGGCGAGCAGGGGCCGGGCGACGAGGTCATGTTCGCGTCCATGGTGCGGGACATCATCTCGGTCGGCGCGGAGGTGATCCTCGAATGCGATCCGCGCCTCGTCCCCCTCTTCGCCCGGTCTTTCCCCGCGGCCGCGGTGGTGGCGCGCGCGGACCCGCCCGATGCCCGGACGGCGGACCCGACGATCGGCGCCGAGGCCCCGCTTGGCAGCCTCGGCCGCCTCCTGCGCCCGGAGCTCGCAAGCTTCCCGGAGCAGGCCGGCTATCTCGCGCCCGATCCCCTGCGCGAGCAGGCGTGCCGGGCGCGCTACGCGACCCTGGGCGCGGGCGTGAAGGTCGGGATCGCCTGGCGCTCGGGCGACAGCGGCCTCGCCCTCGCGGACATGGAGCCCGTCCTGATCCGGCCCGGCCTGAGAGTCGTCAACCTCGAGGGCCGCATCGTGGCGGCGGAGGTCGCGGCCATTGGCGCGCGCGCGCTGGCCGCGCCCTTCACCGACCCGACGATCGATCCGTCAGACGATCTCGACGGACTCGCCGCCCAGCTCGCGTCCCTCGACCTGGTGATCGCGGCGGCCGGCCCGGTAGCCCATCTTGCCGGCGCGCTCGGCAAGCCGACGCTCGTCCTCACGCCCCGCGCGGCCGACTGGTGCTGGCCGGCCGAGGGCGACCTCTGCCCCTGGTACCCATCCGTCCGCATCGTGCGCCAGGCACCTTCGGGCGACTGGTCGGCCGCCATCGCCGGTATCGCCGCGGCGCTCGGCTGACGGGGCCGCGGCCGTGACGAAGTGGCTATCGATCGGCCTGCTCGCCCTGTGCGAAGTGTTGGCGCTCGGCCTCTGGCTCTCGATCTCGGCCACCGTGCCGGCGCTCAGGCTCGCCTATGCCTTGAGCGATGGCCAGGCGGCCCTCTTGACCAGCAGCGTGGCCCTTGGCTTCGTCGCCGGCACGCTCGGGAGCGCCATACTCGGCCTCGCGGATCGTCTGCCGCCCCGGCGCTTCTTCATGATTTCGGCCTTCATGGGCGCGGCCGCGAATTTGGCCGTTCTCGCGTTCGAGCCGACCTCGGCCACCGTGATCCTGCTGCGCTTCCTCACGGGTGCGGCGATGGCCGGGATCTACCCCGTCGGCATGAAGATCGCCGCCACTTGGGCCAAGGGCGATACCGGGCTCCTGGTCGGGTTGGTTGTCGGCGCCCTGACCCTCGGCACCGCGTCGCCCCACGCCTTCAACGCGGCCGGCGGCGTCGATTGGCGCTTCACGCTCGTCCTGGCGTCGGTGGCCGCCACGGCCGCCGGCCTCCTCGTCAACCTGGTGCGCCTGGGCCCGGCGATCACCCGCGCGCCGCCCTTCGAGCCCGCCTTCGTCCTGCGAGCCTGGACCACGAAGTCGCTGCGGCTCGCCAACCTGGGCTATTTCGGCCATATGTGGGAGCTCTACGCCATGTGGGCCTGGATCGGCCTCTTCTTCCACGCGAGCTTTACGGCCACCGCCGGCGGGGCAACGCCGGCGGTTTCCATCCACGCCAGCCTCGCGGCCTTCGCCGTCGTCGGCGTCGGCGCCGTCGGCTGCCTCGCGGGTGGCCTGTTCGCGGACAGGCTGGGGCGTACCACGCTCACCATGCTGGCCATGGCGGTGAGCGGCGCCTGCGCGCTGGCGATCGGATTCCTCTTCGGTGCCGACCCCTGGCTGGTGACGGCGCTGGCGCTTCTCTGGGGTATCGCCGTGGTCGCCGATTCGGCCCAGTTCTCATCCTGTATCATAGAGCTCTCGGACCGCGCCCATGTCGGCACCATGCTCACGGTGCAGACTTGCGTCGGGTTCCTGCTGACCCTCGTGACCGTCCACATGATGCCGCCACTGGTCGCGTGGGTGGGCTGGCGCTATGCCTTCGCCCCCCTTGCCATCGGGCCGTTCCTCGGGGTGCTCGCCATGAGCCGCCTGCGCGCCCACCCGGACGCGGTCAAGCTCGCCAGCGGGAATCGGTAGGCAACTCTACCGCCAGCCCGCCCGGTCGAAGATGCGGACGGCCTCCGCCTGGTGCTGGCCGAAGGCGGCGAGGTCCACCCCATCGGCCTTGAAGTCGCCCCAGGCCGCGACCACGTCTGCGCGTTGGGCCTGGGAATCGATGGGGTATTCGTACACCACCTCGGCATAGAGGCTCTGCGCCTCGGCGCCGGCGAGGAACTCCAGGAGGCGCACGGCCGCGTCCTTGTTGCGCGAGCTCAGCGTCACCCCGGCACCGGCCACGTTGACGTGGGCGCCGCGCCCGTCCTGGTTGGGCCAGGCGAGCGCCACCTTCTCCGCTGCCTCGCGCTCGGCCGGGTCGTCGGAGGTCAGCATGCGGGCGAAGTAATAGGTATTGGCCACCGCCACGTCGCATTCCCCGGCGGCCACGGCGAGGATCTGGTCGCGGTCGCCGCCCTGGGGCTTGCGCGCGAAATTCTGGGCCACGCCCGCCGCCCAGGCCTCCGCCGCCTCGGGCCCATGCGCCTCGATCATGGCCGCGAGCAGCGACTGGTTGTAGACGTTCGAGGAGGAGCGGACGCAGACCCGGCCCTGCAGCTTGGGGTCCGCCAAGGACTCGTAGCTCTGAATTTCGTCGGGCGCGATCCTGCCCGGGGCGTAGAAGATCACCCGCGCTCGCAGGGAGAGGCCGAACCAATAGCCTTCGGGGTCGCGGTACTGGGGCGGGATGGCGGCGTCGAGGACGGGTGAGTGGATGGGCTGGAGCACGCCCGCCGCCTTGGCCCTGATGAGGCGCCCTGCGTCGGCTGTCAGCAGCATGTCGGCCGGGCTGTTCAGGCCCTCGCTCTTGAGCCGCTCCAGGAGCGCATCGGCCTTGCCGCTCACGAGGTTGACCTCGATGCCGGTCGATGCGGTGAAGGCGTCGAGCAGCGGCCGGATCAGGTGCTCCTGCCGGTAGGAGTAGATATTGACCTCCGCCGAGAGCGCCGCGGCGGGCAGCAGCATGAGGGCCGATACCGCAAGCGCGGCCAGACGGCGGTACGTCTTCGCCATTTCGTGGATACTCCGTTCCGGTCGCAACATTGTTCGCAAACGAAATTGCGAATGCGATGCATTCTTAATAATTATCCCTACTATTCATGCGGTCATGTTGTTGATAAAGCAAGTGTGGATAATTCGCAAAAAAGAATAATGGGTATTCGAAAATTGCATGGCTTCTCGGGCCGCCTTCCGCCGCGCGCGGCTGCGGGGTAGGATGACGGCCTGGACAAAAGGGGGAGGAAAGCGATGGCGACCGCGGTCTACGAGCGCCCGTCCGAGATGTCGGAGCTTCTCATTCGTGAGGTATGGATGCCGCCACCGCGCGGGCCTGGCATTACGTCGCCTCGCCCGGCACGTGGCTCACGGGGGCGGAACGGGTTGCAATTGCGGTCGAGGCGCGGGCGGCCAAGGATTGCGCTCTCTGCCGCGAACAAAAGGCGGCGCTCTCGCCCTTCGCGGTCGAGGGGCGGCACGACGGCTTGGCTGCGTTGCCCGAAGAATTGGTGGAGGTCATCCACCGGGTGCGCTCCGACCCTGGGCGCCTGACCGAGACTTGGTTCCGAAAGGTCATGGACTCGGGCATTCCCGACACGTCCTATGTGGAGATCGTGAGCGTCACGGGCACGATCATGGCGCTCGACGCCCTTGCCCGCGGCCTCGGCATTCCCATGCGGGAGCTGCCCGAGCCGATAGCGGGGGAGCCCACCCGCCTCCGCCCCGCCGGGGCCAAGCCGGGCCTCTGTTGGCTGCCGACCGTGGCGCCCGAGGACGTCGCCGAGAATGACCCCAACCCCTACGAGACCAACCTCGCGCTCAATATCCACCGGGCCTTCAGCTTGGTGCCGGCCGAGGTCCTGGCGTGCTTCGACTACACCGAGGCTTTCTATCTGAGCGATCCCGCGATCCGCGACTTCTCGCGCGAATACCGCGCCATAGACCATGCCCAGATCGAGCTGTTGAGCGCCCGGGTTTCCGCCCTCAACCAGTGCTTTTACTGAACCGCCAGCCATGCGGGGCTGCTCCGTGCGAGCGGCGAGCTGGTCGGCTACGACTACGACCTTCGCGCCATCGAGGAGGGCCGGGCGTCCGACGATCGTATCCGGGCTGCGAACGAGTTGCTGGCATTCGCCGATGCCGTCGTCCTCGACCAGCCGGAGAAAATCGACGCCGCGCGGGCGGCGGTGATCGCGGCGCTCGGCGAGGCCGCCCTCGTGGACGCCGCCGGCATTATCGCGGCCTACGAGCATGTGGACCGTGTGGCCGACGCCTCGGGCATCCCCATAGAGGACTTCAAGATCGAGCCGACGGCGGAAATCCGCGCGCGCTTCGGCCTCTGGGATTAGGGAATATACCAGACGGCGATGAGCCTCGCTCATCGTTGTCTGGCAAGCGTGACCGCGCGCCCGAGCTTATGCGAGGAAAGCCAAGGCCGCGGACGCGGCCGCCCGGCGTCTGAGGGAACATACGATCGGTCTTTCTTAAGACCGATCGGTATTATTCCCGCAGGAAGCGGTCCTCGGCCATGCGGTCGGCGATCGCGCCCGTCGGCAGCCCTTCGGCATCGGCGCGCTGGAAGATACCGAGGAGCGTGTCGTGGATGCCGGCCGCGCGCGTGAGGACGGCGTCCGCGTTGTAGCCAGGTCCCTCGGCCGCCACGTCGATCACACCCCCGGCGTTGATGACATAGTCGGGCGCGTAGAGGATGCCGCGGGCGGTGAGGGCCGCTCCATGGCGCGGCGCGGCGAGCTGGTTGTTCGCGGCGCCGGCGACGATCGGCGCCTTGATCCGCGGGATGGTCTCGTCGTTGAGGATGGCCCCCAGGGCGCAGGGCGCGAAGACGTCCGCGTCGTACCCGTGAATCTCCGCGCTCGGCACGGCCTCGGCGCCGTGGGTTTCGACCGCGCGCCGCACGCGGGGCTCGTCGATGTCCGCGACCGCGAGGCGCGCGCCGTCCCGCGCGAGGTAGTCGCACAACCGGCCGCCGACGCTGCCGAGCCCCTGGACGGCGATACGCATCCCATCGAGCCCGTTGCGCTTGAGCTTGTAGGCGATGGCTGCCCGGATGCCGTTGTAGACGCCGAAGGCCGTGGCGGGCGAGGGGTTGCCGCAGCCGCGCGAGACGCCGCGGGCGTGGGGCGTCACCTGGCGCAGCACGTCCATGTCCTGGACGGTCATGCCCACATCCTCGGCCGTGATGTAGTGGCCGCCGAGGCTGTCCACCGCGCGCCCCATGGCGCGCAGGAGCGCCTCGGACTTGTCGGACTTGGGGTCGCCGATGATGACGGCCTTGCCGCCGCCGCAATCGAGGCCGGCAAGCGCGTTCTTGTAGGTCATGCCGCGCGAGAGGCGGAGCGCATCGCTCAAGGCTTCCCGTTCGGAGCCGTAAGGCCACATGCGGCAGCCGCCGAGGGCCGGCCCCAGATTGGTGTTGTGGATGGCGATGATGGCGCGCAGGCCGCTCCGTTCGTCGCCGCAATAGACCACTTGCTCGTGGCCGTCGAAGTCCGTCGACTGGAAAACCGTCATGGATCTCACCCCATATGCGGCCGGGCACTTGTCCCAGCCTGTCAATCCTACGTTGGGAAGCGTTAAGCATTGGCCAACGGCCGGTTTGCGGGATCGCACCTCGGGGAGGCTCCGGCACGCGCGCCGCTCGGCGCATTCCAACTCGCCCATGACTTGGGGGCGCCGCGGGGGCGGTTTCAATACCTGCTCACGGCCTCGTCATCGGCCGCGAGCGGCTTGCCGGACGGGCCGCGAGGACAGACACTCGGGCCACGAAGGGGAGGGCGCGGGCATGGGATCGTTGCCGGAGGCCGGGCTCGAGCGTGAGGCGCTCATATGCATGCTGGAAGAGGCGCGCGCCGCCGACAGCGACCGGGCGCAGCCGGACTGGCACACGCGCGCCTTCATCCATGCCTTCGACGCGGGCGAGGAAGTCCGCGCGGTCGGCGAGGCGGCCTACCTCGAGTTCCTCGGCACCAGCGCGCTCGGCCCGTCGGTCTATCCCAGCATCGCGCGCTTCGAGGCGGAGCTAGTGGATTTCGCGCGTGGGCTGTTCGGCGCGAGCCCTGATGCGGTCGGCCACGTGACGACGGGCGGCACCGAGAGCGTATTTCTCGCGCTAAAGGCCGCTCGCGACCGGGCGCGGGAGAGGCGGCCCGGAATCGCGGCGCCCGAGGTCGTCGCCCCATCAACCGCGCATCCCTCGATCGCCAAGGCGGCGCACTATCTCGGCCTCGAGCTGGTGACGGTGCCCGTGCGCGGCGGCGACCTGCGCGCCGACATGGCCGCGACGGCGGCAGCGCTCACGGGCGCGACCGTTGCGCTCGTCGGCTCGATGCCGACCTACTGGCACGGGGTCGTCGATCCGATTGCCGAGTTGGGCGAGCTGGCGGCGGCCCGCGGCCTGTGGCTCCATGTCGACGCCTGCATGGGCGGCTTCCTCGCACCTTTCGCCCGCGCGGCGGGCTATCCGTTGCCACCCTTCGATTTCTCCCTCCCTGGCGTGACCTCGATCTCGGCCGACCTGCACAAGTACGGCTACGCGCCCAAGGGCGCATCGGTGATCGTTTTGCGTGAAGCCAGCCTCGACCGGCATCTCGTCTTCGATCGGGCCGGCGGGCACGGGCCGTACCGTGCGCCCACCTTCGCGGCCACGCGGACGGGGGCACCCATCGCCGCCGCCTGGGCCGTCATGCGCCATCTCGGCCAGGCGGGATACCGCACCCGGGCCGACGCCGTCATGCGGGCGCACGCGCAACTCACGGCCGGCATCGGCGCCATCGACGGGCTGGAGGTCCTTGGCCGGCCCGATCTGGCGATCTTGAGCTTTATACCAAGCTGCGGTGACAGGAACCCATTGAGACGCTTGTCCAAGTCTTTCGGCAAGGAGAGGTTCGCGCAGCGATGCGGCGCATCGGAAGCGGACCTCGACGCCGTCCGAAAGGCTTGGACAAGCGCCCGCAGGGTCGCCTCTCCGGCTCCCCGGACGTCGTCGCGAACGCTTGCCGATGCGCCGCATCGCCTGCGCGCCCGTTCCTAGCCGGGGAGCCGGAGAGGCGATCTCAATGGGTTCCTATCACCGCAGCTTGGTTGTCTAATTCCGGTTCGTTGGTCAAGCCCTTCCGGACCCTTGTCTCCGCCGGGAACACGGTTGTCTGCGAAGTCTTCCCCGACGGGTCCGCCGGGTCGCTTCATGATAGTGCCCTTTGGCTTCGGCCTCCCAAGGTATTAGACGCAATCGCGAACGGCTGTCCGCTTAGCAACCAGGCGAACGGGATCGCCTCGGCCACCGTCCCGGCGGGGACGGGTCTTCCGCTTCTCGCGGAACTCTCTCTTCTCCTTATCCAGCTATGCCGTGGCGCTCGCCTCCTTTTCCGGCCAGCGGAAGGCTTCGCCGGTGATCAGCATCCGGTGCAGGATCACCGCCAGCCGGCGCGCCAGCGCCACGCAGGCCTTCTTGTGGCTGGTCCGCCTCTTGATCCGGCGCGCCCAGTCCTTCAGCGGGTGGGCCCGGCGCACCACCGTCAGCAGGCTGTTGGCGGCCTCGTAGAGCAGCGCCCGCAGCATGGCGTCGCCGTGTTTCGAGATGCGCCCCGAATAGTCCATCCCACCCGACTGCCAGCGCCGCGACGTGAGCCCCACATAGGCGCCCACCGTGCGCGATTTGGCGAACCGCTCCGCTTCGCCAATGGTCGCCACATAGGCCAGCGCCGTCACCGGCCCCACCCCCGGCGTGCTCATCAGCAAACGGCAGGCCGGAAAGCCTTTCGCCCGCGCCACGACCGCCTCGTCCAGCCGCCCGATCTCGCGGCCCAGCGCCGCCGCCGCGGACAGAAGCGGCTCGATCATCACCTTCAGCTCGGGACGCCCCTCCAACGCCTCGCGGACGCGTCCGGCCAGCTTGCCCGAGCCCTTGGGAAAGCGAAGGCCCAACGACCCCAACAGGCCACGGATCGCGTTCTCCGTATCGCGCCGCTGGCGCACCAGATGACAGCGCGCCTTGAGAAGTGCCCGCGCCTCCTGCGCCGCCTCGCTCTTCACCGCCACAGGGCGGCAAAACCCCGTGCGCGCGATCTCCGCCAAGAGCTCGGCGTCGTTCGCATCCGTCTTGTTGTGCTGAAGGCGCATCACCGCGTTCGCATGGCGCGCGTCGATCACATCGACCGAGACCCCCAGCCGGCCCAGATCCCGCGCCAGCCAGCCACTCAGCGTACCCGTCTCCAGAACGATACGGCCAGGGCACAGACAATGCTCCCGCAAAGCTGCGAACAGCGCCCTCGGATCGGTCGAAACCTTGCCCCGCGCCAATATCTTTCCCGCCGCGTCCTTCACGCAAAACGCCGTCTCTTCCTTCGACACATCAAACCCAACATACTCCGTCATGGTCACTCTCCTTGGTTTGCCCACTGGGGCGCGTCCTCGCGACCCCGAATCATAGGCCCGGGAGAGTGACCACCGGAATTACGCTATGTATTAGTGCCCGGGATATGGATATTCCCGCCGTGGCGGCCGGTCTGCGCGCGCGCGGCTGGGTGCCCAACACGATCCGCGGGCCGGATGCCATCCATCTGCGCCTGGCGCCGGCCCACGCGCCACTGGTGCCGCGCTTCCTCGATGACCTCGCCGCGGCCGCCGGCGAGTCAGGACACTAGGCGGCCTTCGAGGCAGTCCGTGAAGAGGCGCTCCAAGGATCTGGCTTCGAGCGGCACCGGGTTGGTGGCCGCCGTTGGGTCGGCCGCCGCCATGCGCGCGATCTCTCCGGCCCTTGCGCCATCGACGCCGATCTCGGCCAGGGTGTGGGCGATGCCGACCTCTCGGCGCAATTCGAGTATCCAGGCCTGGAAACCGTCGAAGGAGGCGTCCGCGAGGCCGAGCCAGCGGGCGAGGCGCGCCATTTTGTCCTCGATCGCCGGGCGGTTGAAGGCCAGCACGTAAGGCATGACGACGGCGTTGGTCAGGCCGTGGTGGGTATCGTAGACGGCACCCAGCGGATGGCTCAGGGAATGGATGGCGCCCAACCCCTTCTGGAAGGCGGTCGACCCCATGCTGGCCGCGGCGAGCATGTGGGCGCGCGCTTCCAGGTTCGCGCCGTCGCGCACGGCCGTCGGCAGCCAGTCCTTGACGAGGCGCATGCCCTCGACGGCGATGCCCTCGGCCATGGGGTGATAGGTGGGCGCGCAATAGGCCTCGAGGTTGTGGGCAAGCGCGTCCATGCCGGTCGCCGCCGTCAGGTGTGGCGGCAGGCCGGTGGTGAGTGCCGGGTCCGCGATCACCTGCCCGGGCAGCATCCTGGGGTGGAAGATGATCTTCTTCTCGTGGGTATCCTCGTTGGTGATGACCGAGGCCCGGCCAACTTCCGAGCCCGTGCCCGCCGTGGTCGGCACGGCGACGATGGGGGCGATGGCGTCGGCGTCCGCCCGCGTCCAGTTGTCGCCCACGTCCTCGAAGTCCCAAATGGGGCGCACCTGCCCGGCCATCAGCGCCACGGCCTTGCCGGCGTCGAGCGCGCTGCCGCCGCCGAAGGCGATGATCCCGTCGTGCCCGCCCGCGCGGTAGGCCACGACCCCGTCCGCGACGTTCTGGCCCACCGGGTTGCCGCGCACGTCGGCGAAGACGGTCGTCTCCAGGCCCCACGCGCGAACGGCCGCGGCGGCCGCGGCGACCATGGGCAGGGCGGCGAGGCCGGGGTCGGTCACGAGGAGCGGCCGGCCCATGCCGAGCGCACGGCACGCATCCGCCAGCTCCGCGATTCGCCCGGCGCCGAAGCGGACGATGGTGGGATAGCCCCAGTTGCCTACGAGGGGGATGGTCATGGCGGTTGCGTCCTATCAGGCCTGTTCGAAGCCGCGCTTGAGCTCCCAGTCCATGACCCGGCGGTCGTATTCGAGCTGCTCCCAGCGCCCGGTATGGAGGTAATGGTCGACGACCGCGTCGCCCAGGGCGGCGCGCAGCACTTCGGAGCGGTCCAGCTCCTCGAGCGCCTCGCGCAGGGTCTTGGGGATCTCGCGCACGTCCATGTCGTAGAGGTTACCCTCGCTCATGGGCTCGGGCTCGAGCTCGGCCTCGATGCCGTGGAGGCCGGCGGCGATGGTGGCGGCGAAGGCGAGGTAGGGGGTCGCGTCGGCCCCTGGGATGCGGCACTCGATCCGTATGCCGGCGCCCGCGCCCACGAGCCGGAATCCCGCCGTGCGGTTGTCGCCGCTCCAGGCCGCCTTGGTGGGCGCGAAGGAGCCCGATTGGAAGCGTTTGTAGGAGTTGATGTAGGGGGCGAGGAAATAGGTCATGGGGCGCGCGAGCGCGAGCTGTCCGGCGAGGTAGTGGCGGAACAGCTTCGACATGCCGTGCGGCCCGTCCGGATCGTGGAACAGGGCCGCGTCCGTCTCGGCATCCCATAGGGAGGAGTGGATATGGCACGAGTTGCCGGCGAGCTCGTAATGCCACTTGGCCATGAAGCTCACGGCCTTGCCCTGTTCGTGGGCGATCTCGCGCGCGGCGTTCTTGTAGATGGTGTGGTTGTCGGCCATCGCAAGCGCCTCGGCGTAGCGCAGGTTGATCTCCGCCTGGCCCGGTCCCCATTCGCCCTTGGAGAACTCGACCGGGATGCCCGAATCGTCGAGGGCGTTGCGGATGGCGCGGATCAGCGGCTCCTCCCGGGTGGTTTGGAAGATGTGATAGTCCTCGAAGTAGCGCCCCGCCGTCTTGGGCTCGTGAAAGCGCTTGGCGGCGATCTCGTCGTAGGTCTCGTCGAAGAGGTAGAGCTCGAGCTCGCTGCCGATCTTGGCGACGAAGCCCATCTCTCTTGCGCGCTCGATCTGGCGCCTGAGGATGGCGCGCGGCGAGTGGGCCACCGGCGCGCCGTGATGGTCGAGGATATCGCCCAGCACCAGCGCCGTGCCCGGCAGCCACGCCGTGCGCCGCAGGGTCGCAAGGTCCGGCTTGACGGCAAAGTCGCCATAGCCCTTTTCCCAGGACGCGGCCGCGTAGCCGGGCACAGGCTCCATGTCGATATCGACCGCCAACAGGTAGTCGCAGGCATGAACCTCCTCGACTCCGTGCTCGAGAAAGAACCAGCCCGTCACGCGCTTGCCGAGGAGGCGGCCCTGCAGATCGACGAAACAAAGGAGGACGGTATCGATCTCCCTGGCGTCGATGAGGGCATGCAGCTCCTCGAGCGATAGTTTTCCCGTCATTCGAAGCCTCGTTCTCGATGCTTTTCCCAGCGGGGAATCTACTTGGCTGGGGCCAGTGGGTCCACGCTAGCCGACGTACTAGCTTCAAGTTGAGTTGCCAGGCTTCCCCGCCCCGAAGGTCGTGGGCCTCCCTACGAGTGGCGTAATTTGGTCGGAGGCGTGGGTGGTGCGCGGAGCTTATGTGTAGCGCGCCGCATCGCTCAGGCGGCGTGGGGCCGGACCTCGTGGTCGAGGCGCTCGCCATGAGCCTCCTCGGCGACCTCCAGCTCGTAATGGCATTGGAGGTTCATCCAAAACCGGGCGCTGATCCGGAAGTACCGCGCCAGCCGCATCGCCGTGTCGGCGGTGATCCCGCGCCGGCCGAGCACGATATCGTTGAGACGGGTCCTGGGCACGCCGATGGCGCGGCTGAGCGCGTTTGCGCTGAGCCCGAGCGGTTCCATAAATTCGGCCTTGAGGATTTCTCCCGGATGAACCGGCGCGATGTCGCGCTTGCGGCGTTTCGCCATGGCAACCTCGTCAGCGATGATAATCCACGATTTCGACGTCGTAGGCATCTCCGTCCCGCCAAACGAAACAAACCCGCCACTGGTCATTGATCCGGACCGAGTGTTGAGCGGCCCGGGTCCCCTTCAGCCTCTCCAAGCGGTTGCCGGGGATGCGCCCCAACTCTTCGAGCGCGACGGCGGCGTGAATCGCCAAAAGCTTGTGCAACGCCCGGCGCCGCACAGGACCCGGAAGCCGCCGGCTGGACCGTCCGCGAAAGAGAGACTCCGTCTCTCGCGAGGCAAAGCTCTTGATCACGAACCGAATGTAACGATGACCGTTACATTCGTCAACCTTTGCCAAATGTCGATCATGTTCCTGCCCAGAGCGATGCAAAAGCCGATTTAACACCGCCCGCCCCGGGTGTTGCCTAACCCCCGCCGACGCGGGAAGATGCGGCCCGAGGGGGAGCCAGATGCTGCGGACGGGCGACGAGTACAGGGAATCCTTGCGCGACGGGCGCGAGATCCACATGAATGGCGAGCGTATCGCCGACGTCACCACACATCCCGCTTTCAAGCCCGTCGTCGACATCCGCGCGCGCATTTACGACATGGCCCACGAGGACGCGACGCGCGGCGTCATGTCCTATATCGACCCCGGCACCAACGAGCCCAGCACAACCGCCTACAAGCCACCGCGCACGCGCGAGGACTGGCACGACAAGCGCGCCTGGGTCGATGCCGTGCTCCACGATGTGCGCGGAATCGTCCTGCGCGTCGGCGACGAGACGGTGGGGGAGCTGTGGTCGCTCTACGACGGCATCGACGTGCTCAACGAGGTCGATCCGCGCTTCGGCGACAACATCGTCCGTCACATCGACAATGTGGTGCAGAGCGACACGTTTCACATTTCCGCCAACACCGACCCCAAGGGCGACCGCTCCAAGCGCCCGCAGGAGCAGGACCCCGATATGCTGCTCCATCTTGTGAAGGAGACCGATTCGGGCATCGTCGTGCGCGGTGCCAAGTACGAGACGGCGTCGGCCTACGGCAACCAGGCCTTCGTCAAGCCCACCATCGCCAACTGGGGCGACGAGAAGCTCTCGGACTACGCCGTCGCCTTCATCTGCGACATGGGCTCGCCCGGCCTCAAGCATATCTGCCGCACGGGCTTCGCCGGCCGTGCGCCGGTTGCGGACTACCCGCTCTCCAACCGCTTCGACGAGGTCGATTCCCTCCTCGTCTTCGACGACGTGCACGTGCCGTGGGAGAACGTGTTGTTCTTCCGCCACACCCGGGCGGCCGCCTACATCCGCGGTACCCTGCACCGCTATCCGGCCTTCCCCTTCATCCATCGCTTCCTCTATCTCGCCGACATGCTGATCGGCGCGGCACTCTTCAACGTGCGCCAGACCGGGCTCGACAAGCAGCAGGCGGTGCGCGAGAAGCTGGCCACCCTGGCGGTGTGGCGCGAGGGCATCGAGGCACACCTGACGGCCTCCATCGCCTTGGCCGAAGAGAGCCCGGGCGGCCTCCTCATGCCGAACCAGTCCCTGCTCTATGCCGGGCGCGTGCACGCGGTCAGCCAGGCACCAGCCATGATGCACCTCACACGTGAGCTGTGCGGCGGGCAGATCTGCGTCACGCCGGACGCGGCCGCCTTTGCGGCACCCGAGACCAAGCCCTGGCTCGAGAAGTATTACTCCGTCAACGAGGACTGGGTGGCGGAGGACCGGCGCAAGCTGCTCGCCTTCGCCCGCGATCTCCTGAACTCCGATTACGCCGGGCACCGGCTGGCCTTCGGGCTGTTCGCCCAGTCGCCGCCCTACGCGCACCTCAACACGGTCTACAACAACTTCGATTTCGATGGCCCCCTCGACTTCGTGCAGAAGGCCGCCGGCCTCTCGGACCGTGCCCGTCAGGCCAGCGGGGGAAAGTGAAGGCTCATGGGTGCCTTGACCGAAAGCCAGATCCAACAGTTCCGTGACGAAGGCTACGTGTGCGCCGAGGGCGCGGTGACGCCCACCCAGCTCGCGGCCCTCAACGCGGCGCTCGCGGGCTGGGTCGAGGAAGCGGCGCGGCGGGGCGAGAATTTCGGCGAGACCATCGACGGCCGCGCCCGCTTCGACCTCCAGCCGGGCCGCGCTCGTGTGCCGCCGGCGCTCCGCCGCGTCAACAACCCCGTCGAGGTGTCCGACGCCTATTACGAGGTGATGGCGGATAGCGCGCTCACCGACATGGTGGCCCAGCTCATCGGCCCCGACGTCAAGTTCCACCACAGCAAGATCAACGTGAAGCTGCCGGGGACCGCGACGGTGGTCGAGGACCATCAGGACTTCGCTTATACGCCCCATACCAATTCGGACATCGTGTCGGCGCTCCTGATGCTCGACGACATGACGCTGGAGAACGGCTGCCTGATGGTGGCACCGGGCTCCCACCGCGACGGCATCTTCAGCCTGTGGCACGACGATCACTTCACCGGCACGGTCTCGGACCAGGTGCGCGCCCGCTACGCCGAGCACATGGTACCGATTACGGGCAAGGCGGGCAGCGTCTGCCTCATGCACACCCTCGTCCTCCACGGCTCGTCCCCCAACCGGTCACGCGGCTCGCGCGGCCTGTTCATTCCGGTCTATACGGCGGCGGACGCCTTCCCCCTCGCGGAGTCGCCGGTGGCGAGCAAGTTCCAGGGCCTCATCGTGCGCGGCGAGGCTACGCGCTTCGCCCGCGTCATCGACTGCGAGGTCGAGTTGCCGGAAGTGTATCGGGAGACATCGTTCTTCGGCCTGCAGGGCCGGCCAGCGGAAAAATAATTGACGAAGGGGAGGGGGGCGAGATGGCACACACGCGCCTGCGAAAATACAACACCCGGGACGTCTGGAAGGGCCAGGATATCGACAACGACCTCGCCATGGTGGTGCGGGCCGGGAACCGTATCTTCCTGCGCGGCCAGACCGGCCTCGACTTCGAGGGCAACCTGGTGGGGCTGGGCGACGCGGGCGCCCAGGCCGAGCAAGCCATGAAGAACGTCAAGGTGTTGCTCGAGGAGGCGGGCTCGAAGCTCGACCATGCGTGCAAGATGACCGTCTACATTACCGACCGGGCCTATCGCGGCGCCGTCTACCGGGCCATCGGCAAGGGGCTCAAGGGGGTGCACGTGGTCTCGACCGGGCTGATCGTCAACGGCCTCGCCCTGCCCGAGCTCCTGATGGAGATCGATATCGAGGCCGTGATTCCAGAGGACGAGGCCTGAGACACCGACAAGACGGGGGAGGAGTAGAGACGTGACATTCTCGATTACGGGCCGCTGCGGGCGCACCGGCCAGTTCGGCATCGCCGTCAGCACTTCGAGCGTCTGTGTGGCTAGCCGCTGCACCTGGGCGCGGGCGGGCGTGGGCGCGGTCGCGACCCAAAACATCACCAACCCGGCACTCGGCAAGCTGGGGCTCGACCTCCTCGAGAAGGGCGGGACGGCGGATGCGGTCCTCGCGCAATTGATCGCCGAGGACGGCGCCAACATCCACTATCGCCAGCTCGCGATCGTTGGTCGGAAAGGCACCCCCGCGACCCATTCGGGCACCAGTTGTCTCGGTACCTACGCCAGTGCCAAAGGCAAGGACAGTGCCGGTGCCGGCAACCTCCTCGCCAATACCGACGTGCCCCAGGCCATGGTCGATACGTTCGACGCCCACCCTGGCCTCGATTTGCCAGAGCGGCTCCTGCGCGCGCTCGAGGAGGGGCTCGTGGCCGGTGGCGAGGTCGCGTCGGTGAAGTCCGCCGGACTCTACGTCGTCGACAAGTATGTCTGGCCGACCTGCGACTTGCGCGTCGACTGGTCCGACGCCCCCATCGCCAAGCTGCGCGAGGTCTGGGGCGTCTACGAGCCGCAGATAAACGACTATCTCCTCCGCGCCATCGATCCCGACAGCGCCCCCCGCCACCACGCGCCCGGCAACAGGTAACGCCCGCCGTGCTGCTGACGGGGGAAGCCTATCGCGACTCGATCCGCGACGGCCGGGAGGTGTGGCTGGATGGTGAGCGCGTCACGGACGTGCCGAGTCATCCGGCCTTCAGGAGCGCCGTCGATATGCGCGCGCGCATCTACGACATGGCCCACGAGGACGCGTCCCGCGGCGCCATGGCCTATACCGATGGCGACGGCGGCGACGCCCATGCCATCACCAACCGGCCGCCGCGCGAGAAGGCCGACCTCTACGACAAGCGCCGCTGGATCGACCGCGTGTGCAAGGACATCGGCGGCGTCATCATGCGCGTGGGCGACGAGACCGTGGGCGGGCTGTGGTCGCTGCTCGACGGCCGCGAGTTGCTCGACGAGGTCGATCCCCGCTTCGGCGAGAACATCGCGCGGCAGGTGGAGCGGGTGCGCACCCAGGACCGCTTCGTCGTCTCCGCCAACACCGACCCCAAAGGCGACCGCTCCAAGCGCCCGCAGGAGCAGGACCCCGACATGCTGCTCCACGTGGTCGAGGAGACCGATGCCGGCATCGTCGTGCGCGGGGCCAAGTACGAGACCGCCGCCGCCTACGCCCACGAGGCTTTCGTCAAGCCCACCATCGCCAACTGGGGCGACGCCAAGCTCTCGGACTACGCGCTCGGCTTCCTCTGTCCCATGAACCTGGAGGGCCTCGTGCACCTCTGCCGCTCGCCGCTCTCGGGCCGGGGCGACGCCGCCGACTACCCCCTCACCAACCGCTTCGACGAGGTCGACAGCCTGATCGTCTTCGACAACGTGCTGGTGCCGTGGGAGTACGTATTCTTCTACCGCCACACCCGCGCCGCCGCCTTCATCCGCGGCATGCTGCACCACTACACAGGCTTCCCCTTCGTCGAGCGCCTGATCCACGTGGCCGACATGCTGATCGGCGCGGCCCTCTTCAACGTGCGCCAGACCGGGCTCGACAAGCAACAGGCGGTGCGCGAGAAGCTGGCCACCCTGGCCTGCTACCGGGAGAGCGTGCGGGCCTATCAGACCGCCGCCATCGAGCTTGCCGAGAGGAGCCCGGCCGGTCTCCTCATGCCCCACCAATCGACATTCTACGCCGGGCGCACCATGGCCTGCGCTCGGCTGCCCGAGATGATGCACATCGCGCGCGAGCTGTGCGGCGGCCAGATCTGCGTCACACCCGACCACAAGGCGTTCGAGTCGCCGGAGACCGGCCCGTGGCTCGAGAAATACTACACCATCGGCGACGGCTGGTCGGCCGAGGACCGGCGCAAGCTGCTCGCTTTCGCCCGCGACCTCCTGAGCTCCGGCCTGGCGGGGCACCGGCTGACCTTCCACCTCTTCGCCCAGTCGCCGCCCTACGCCCACTTGAACGCCGTCTATCAGACCTTCGATTTCGGCCGCCCGCTCGGTTTCGTGAAGCAGGCCGCCGGCCTCGGCGACCGGGTCTTGGGCAGCTAGTCGGGCACAGGGGGAAGGGGGGACACCATGGCGCACGATCGGCGGCACAAGTACAACACCAGGGACGCGTTTCCCGAGCAGGCGCTCGACAACGACCTGTGCTGGATCGTCAAGGCGGTCAACCACGTCTTCATCCGCGGCCAAACCGGGCGCGAGCGTGGTGGCGACCGCATCTTCGGCGGGGCCGAGGACCCGGTGGCCCAGACCGAGAACGCGCTTGCGAACGTGCGCGACCTCCTGGCGGAGGCGGGGGCCGGCCTGGAGCATATCTGCGCCACACGCATCTACGTCTCCGACCGCGCATACATCGCCCCCGTCTGCAACACGGTCTCGCGGTGGCTCGAAGGGGTCTATCCGACCCAGACCGTGGTTATCATTAAGGGCTTCGCCCGTCCGCAATATGTTATGGAGATCGATGTGGACGTGGTCCTGCCGGACGCGGGATAGTGCCAGACGGCGATGAGTCTCGCTCATCGCCGTCTGGCAAGCGCGACCGCGCGCCCGAGCTTATGCGAGGCAGCCAAGGCCGCGGATGCGGCCACCCGGCGTTTGAGGGAGCATACGATCGGTCTTTCTTAAGACCGATCGGTATAAGAGGTGATCGGGAATGAGTGAGGGAATCGGGGACGTCTCGCGCCGCCGCGCCATCATGGCCGGCGTCGCCGGCAACGTGCTGGAATGGTACGACTTCGCCGTCTACGGCTATTTCGCGCCCATCATAGCCGGCATCTTCTTCCCCTCCGACAATCCGGTCGTCTCGCTCATTGCCGCCTTCGGTGCCTTCGCCGCGGGCTTCCTGATGCGCCCCTTCGGCGGCGCCGTCTTCGGCCATATCGGCGACAAGATCGGCCGCAGCCGGGCGCTCCTGCTCTCGGTCATGCTGATGGCCATTCCCACCTTCCTCATCGGCCTCTTGCCGGGTCATGCCACCCTCGGCGCGGCGGCCGCCGTGTTCATGGTTCTCCTGCGCATGCTCCAGGGCCTCTCAGTGGGTGGGGAGTACACGAGCTCCATCGTCTTCCTGGTGGAACATGCCCCGCCCAAGCGGCGCGGCTTCTTCGCGAGCTGGACCATCTTCGGCGCCGTCGCCGGCATCCTCCTGGGCTCGGCCATCAGCGCGCTGATGAGCGCGCTTCTGACCGATGCGGAAGTCCAGGCTTGGGGCTGGCGCATCCCGTTCCTGTTCGGGATCCTCGTCGGCGCCGTCGGCTGGCTGATCCGGCACGGCATCCCCGAGTTGCCGGTGGTGAAGCGCGAGCCGGGCGACCCCTCTCCGGTGATCGAGGCGTTCCGCGACGAATGGCGCGCCATGCTCCAGGTCATCGGCTTCAACATCATGAACGCCATCGCCTTCTACATGGTGTTCGTCTACATGGTGACCTTCCTGATCGAGCATGTGAAGGAGCCGCGCTCCACCGCCCTCGACATCAACACCATCAGCATGGTGGTCCTCCTGGTGTTGATCCCGGTCTCCGGCATGCTTTCAGATCGGATTGGGCGCAAGCCGCTGTTGCTGATCGGCACGGGCGGTATCCTGCTGCTGACCTATCCGCTCATGCTGGCCATGCATCAGCCCAATGACGCGCTGATACTCGGCGGCCAGGTCGGCTTCGCCATTCTGCTGGCGGCCTTCCTCGGCTCGGGCCCGGCAACCATGGCCGAAGTGTTCCCGGCCCGCGTGCGCGTGAGCGCGCTCTCGGTCGGCTACAATGTTTGCCTGGCCATCTTCGGCGGCACCACGCCCTTGGTGGCGGTCTGGCTGATCGAGCGCACCCACGACGACCTCTCCATGGCCTACTATCTGATGGCCGGGGCCCTTATCTCGCTCATTGTCGTCCTGCGCCTGCCCGAGACTTCGCGCCGGGCTCTCGACTAAGGCGGGACGGGACGCCGTGGCTGCGGGTGGCGAACGTGTCGCCTACCTCACGCGGGTCTACGACCGGCTGCTGATTGGCGGCCTTCTGTTCGTGCTCGGCCTCCTCGTGCTGCTGGGCGTGATGTCGGACATCCGCGACCCGCTCCTCGTCGGCTGGTTCAACCTGGGGCTCGGCGCCGCCATCCTCGCCTATACGGGCTATACCGCCTCGCGGCGGGAGCCGCGCCTGGTGATCGACGAAGATGGTGTCTGGTGCGCCGACTGGGGCCTCGAAGCGATCCCCTGGGGCGAGATCGAGGCCTTCTACGTGGTCGGCGGCAAGATGCGGCGCAACATCTGCTTGGAGCTGCGCGACCCTGCCGCGCTCACGGATGGGCTCCCGGATGCGGCGCTGCGGGCGCTCGAACGCAACCGTCTCGTAAAGCTCCCCCGCCTCCTGCTGCCGAGCGGCGCCCTCAACGTGAACGCCCACAAGCTCCTGGCCCAGCTGATCCGCAGGCTGGCCGAGGCGCGGTAGGACTCTGCTGCCGAGCGGCGCCCTCAACGTGAACGCCCACAAGCTCCTGGCCCAGCTGATCCGCAGGCTGGCCGAGGCGCGGAAGGACTCACTTTCCTGGGCCCCAGCCACAATCCTCACCTTTCGACAGGCTCAGGGTGAGGCCCTCAAGCTGAGCCTGTCGAAGTATGAGGACCGGGTGGGTGGGTTGGCCCCGGGTGAGGCCCTCATGCTGAGCCTGACGAAGCATGAGGGCCGGGGTGGGTGGGTTGGCCCCGGGTGAGGCCCTCATGCTGAGCCTGACGAAGCATGAGGGCCGGGGTGGGTGGGTTGGCCCCGGGTGAGGCCCTCATGCTGAGCCTGTCGAAGCATGAGGGCAGGATGAGTAGCTTCCGAGCTCATGCAGACCGGGACCCGTCCGCTCAGTACGTGTAGCGCATGCGCTCGGCGTGGTGCTCGCCCGCGTTGATAGCGGGGTAGCGGGCCGGGTTGTCGGGCCCGCAACAGGCCGCCAGCACCTCGATCTCCGCGTCGCGATCGGGCGTGAAGAGGAGTTGTGCCGAATAGCGCGCCCGGCCCGAATCGTTGATCACCCGGTAGGTATTGGCGATGAAGGCGCCATCGGTCCAGCGTTCGAGGAGCTGGCCCGTGTTGCACACGAAGGTGCCGGGCATGATCGTTGCCTCGATCCACCTGCCCCCGCTTTGCTACCTGTCCCAGAACGGCTGTGATAGATTCGCCCGTGTCTCGACAGCTTGCCGCGCGAGGGGGCGCTGGTGCGATGAAGACGATCATGATGGGGGCCGGTGTCGTGGGGGCGACGATGGCTTATTTCCTGGCCAAGGAGGGCCACGAGGTCACGGTCATCGAACGGGCCGAGGGGCCGGCGCGGGAGACGAGCTACCAGAACGCGGGCCTGCTCGCCGTCGCGCACTCCGGTGCCTGGGCCTCGCCCCGGGCGCCCGCGACCTTGGCTCGCTCGCTCTTCGACAAGAATGCGGCGCTCATCGTCCGGCCCCGCATCGATATCGGAATGTGGCTCTGGGGCCTCAAGTTCCTGCGCAACTGCACGGCCGAGCGCTTTCGCGCCAACACCATCCGCAAGCTGCGCATCTGCCGCTATTCCGAGCGCTTCATGGACGAGGTCGTAGCGGAGACGGGGATCGAGTTCGACTACCTGCGCAAGGGCCTTTTTTACTGTTTCCGCGACCGGGCGCATTTCGAGGAGGCCGCGGCCGGAACCGGCCTGATGACCGAGCAGGGCGTCGAGATCCAGGTCAAGACGCCGGACGAGGTCATCGCGATCGAGCCCGGCATGGCGCCCTACCGCGATACGCTGGTGGGCGCCCTCTACTGTCCGACCGACGGCAGTGGCGATGCCCGCATGTTCACCGAGCGGATGGCCGAAATGGCGGCCGAGTTGGGCGCCACCTTCAAGTACGGCCATACCATCAAGGGCCTGAAAGCGAGCGGCGACAGAATCGAGGCCGTCGTCACGGACAAGGGCGAATTCGCGGCTGACCAGTACGTACTCTCCTGCGGCAGCTACAGCCCCTTCATCTCGCGCACGGTCGGCGTCAAGCTACCGATCTATCCGGTCAAGGGCTTTACGGTCGACTTCCCCTGCGACGAGAGCCACCTGACGCCGGAGGTGGGCGGCGTCGACGAGGACGTGCTGGTTGCCTGGGGCAAGTTCGGCAACAGCTTTCGGGTCGGCGGCAAGGCCGAGTTCGCGGGCTACGACCAGGGCTTCAAGGAGAAGAACTTCCATGCCATCCTGGCGACGGCCAAGCGCATGTACCCCAACGCATGCGATTGGTCGAAGCCGACCTATTGGGCCTGCCTGCGCCCCATGACGCCGGACGGACCGCCCATCTTCGGCACGGCCCGGCACAAGAACCTGTGGTTCAACACCGGCCACGGCCATATCGGCTGGACCATGGCCTGCGGCTCGGCCCGAATCGTCGCCGACATGATGGTCGGGCGCGAGCCCGCCATCGACCTCGAAGGCCTCACCCTCGGCGGCGGGCGATATTAGAGCGGGGTAGGCTCCGGCCGCGCCCGCCTCAACGGCGTCCGAACGGCAAGGGGAAGCCTCATGGGTGCAAATCTCTTCGACGTCACGGGCAAGGTCGCGATCGTCACGGGCTCGGGCCGGGGCATCGGCAAGGCCGTCGCCGCGGGCCTCGCGGCGGCGGGGGCGAAGGTCGTCGTCTGCGGCCGCACGCCCGATGTCATCGAGGAGAGCGCCGCCGCCATCCGGGCGGCGGGCGGCGAGGCCCTCGCGGTTCCCTTCGACGCCGTGGACAGGGCCCAGGTCCAGGCCCTCATCGACCGCGCTGTGGCCCATTACGGTCGGCTCGACGTGATGGTGGTCAACCACGGCATCGGCCGGGCGGCGCGGGCGGAGAAGATCGAGCCCGAGGCCTGGGACGAGATGATCGCCGTCAACCTGACGAGCGCCTTCCACTGCGCCCAGCTCGCCGGCCAGCGTATGATCGCGCAGGGGGAGGGTGGTGCCATCGTGCTCGTCTCCTCGACGGGCAGCTATTCGGCCTTCCGCGGCCTCACCAGCTATGGCGCCGCCAAGGGCGGAGTCGATCAGCTATGCCGCCAGTTGGCCTCGGAATGGGGCCGCTTCGGCATCCGGGTAAACGCCGTCAACCCCGGCTTCATGACCAACCATATGCGCGGCTCGGACGAGCGCTACGACGATGCCCAACATAGGGCCGCCGTCGAAGCCAGGACGCCGGTGGGCCGCCACGGGGCGCCCGAGGAGATCGCCGGCCCTGTGATCTTCCTCGCGTCGGACGCCGCCTCCTTCGTGAGCGGCCACATCATGCCCGTCGACGGTGGTTACGGCATCCAAGGCACGCCGTGAGCGCCGCTCACGGCCAGCCACCGATGAAGGCGGTGGGCGATCTGGCAACGCTGGTCGGGCGCGCGGCGGCCCTGTGGCCGGAGAGAATCGCCCTCACCTTCGACGAGACGGGTGAGCGCCTGACCTTCGCCGAAATCGCGCGCCGGTCGGGCGCCATTGGCGCCGCGCTCGGCGGCATCGGCATCGCGCCCGGCGACAAGGTTGCCGTCATGCTGCGCAACCGGCCCGAGTTCCCGCTCGCCTGGCTCGGCATCGCGCAAGCCGGCGCCGTCATGGTGCCGGTCAACACCTTCTACAAGACCGCCGACGCCGGCTACCTGCTCGCGCATTCGGGCGCCAAGGTCGTCGTAACGTCGGACCAATTCGTGCCCATGATCCGAAGCATCGAGGAGCCCGGCCTCGCGCTCGAGCACATCGTCTCGGTTGATGGCGACGGTGGTGGCGGCGCGCGCTATCTCGGCGACCTGCTGGCGGCGGCGGGCGGCGCGCCGGCCCCGCCGAGACCCTCGTCAACATCCAGTACACCTCCGGCACCACCGGCCGGCCCAAGGGCTGCATGCTGTCCCATGGGTTCTGGATCACCTTCGGGCGCAACTTCGTCCGGTCCGCGCTTGCCGAGGGCGACGGCGACGTGGTGCTGACGGCGCAGCCCTTCTATTACGCCGATCCCCAATGGAACACCGTGGGCACGCTGCTCGCCGGGGCGGAGCTGGTGGTCCTCGACCGCTTCCACCCCTCGACCTTCTGGTCGAAGGTCCGCGAATACGGCGTGAGCTACTTCTATTGCCTGGGTGTGATGCCGCGCCTCCTGCTCAAGATGCCGCCCGATCCGGCGGACCGCGACCACCGCATGCGCCTCGTCCATTGCTCGGCCATCCCGCCCGCCTCCCATGCTGAGATCGAGGCGCGCTGGGGCGCGCCCTGGTACGAGGCTTACGGCATGACCGAATTGGGCTTCGGGTCCGTCGAGGACCCGACGGAGCATGCCGAGACCATCGGCAGCGGCTGCATCGGCCGGCCCGTGCCCGACCGGGAGATCCGCGTCGTCGATGACGCGGGCCGTCCCATCCCCCGCGGCGAGGTGGGTGAGATCGTCTTGCGCGGCCCCGGCATGATGGACGGTTACTACAGAGCCGAGGAGGCGACGGCCGAATTCTTCAAGGACGGCTGGCTGCACACGGGCGACCTCGGGCGCATGGACGCGGCCGGGCGCCTCTATTTCGCTGGGCGCAAGAAGGACGTGATCCGGCGTAGCGGTGAGAACATCTCGGCGATGGAGGTGGAGGAGGTGATCGAGCACCACCCCCAGGTCCGCTTCGTCGCCTGCACGTCCGTCCCCGACGACCTGCGGGGGGAGGAGGTGAAGGCCTACGTGGTGCTCCAGGACGGCGCGGTGCCCGAATCCGCGCCGCCCCAGGACTTGGCGGCCTTCTGCGCCGAGCGCCTGGCCTATTTCAAGGTGCCGCGCTATTGGGCCTACCGCGACGACCTCCCCCGCACCCCGTCGGAGCGCGTGCGCAAGGAGGTGCTGCGGGCCGAGGCCGACGACCCCCGCACCGGCGCCTACGACCGGGTCGACGAGGTGTGGCGGTAGGGACGCGGCCTGCATCCGCTGTCGCGATTCCCACCCGCGGCCCTCCCCCTTCGACAGGCTCAGAGCGAGGCCCTCATGCTGAGCTCGTCGAAGTATTATACCAGTGAGCGCCTGAATTGACTCTCGGGATATTCATTGATGGCGGATGATGGCGGATTGTGATTCTATGGTCTCCCACCAGATGTGGGGGATGTCATGGGATCAGCACTCAAGATACGGGATGATTTGACGCCTTTGGAGCTTCGGCGCTGGGCTCGCGTGGAATCGTACGGTCGAGCGGCGGCGCGGGCCTATGGGATCGCGAATGCTTTGGAGGAGATGCCCCGGGCTGATGCCGCGCGGCTTGCGGGGATGGATCGCCAAACGCTTCGCGACGCGGTTGTTCGTTACAATGCAAAGGGATTGGAGGGGCTTCACGACCGTCCAAAGGGCTACTCGCCGCGGCGGCTGACGGCAGACGAGGAAGCGGCGCTGGCGGCGGTCATCATCGCCGGGCCGGAGCCTGAGCGCGACGGGGTTTGCGCCTGGACCCGGGCCGATCTGTGCCGCTGGCTGGAGGAGCGCTTCGCCAAGACCTACCACCCCTCGAGCATGACCCGGGTTCTACGGCGGATGGGATTTTCCCGCCAGAAGGCGCGCCCGAGCCACCCGCGAAGGGACGCCGAAGCGCAGGAGCGCTTCAAAAAAGGGGGCTTCGCGACATCCTGAAGGCGACCGCCGCGGCGCATCCCGACAAGCGCCTACAGCTGTGGTTTCAGGATGAAGCGCGCGTCGGCAACAAGGGCCGGGTGTGTCACCGGTGGTGGCGCAGGGGCGAGCGTGCCCCCGGGACGCGTCAAATCGGCTACCAGTGGGCCTACATCTTCTCCGCCGTGCGCCCGGACACCGGCGACGACGTCACCCTGGTGATGCCGAGCGTCAACGCCAAGGTCATGGACCTGTTTCTCGCACACTTCGCCGATACCCTGGACCAGGATGCGCACGCCGTCATGATGTGCGACGGCGCCGGTTGGCACGACGAGCGCGCCCTCACCGTCCCCGACAACGTCACCTTGGCGCTGTTGCCGCCTTACAGTCCCGAACTCAACCCCGTCGAGCGGGTTTGGCTCTACCTACGCGAACGCTTCCTATCGCTCCGCGTCCTCGACGACACCGAGGCCATCATCGACGCCTGTTGCCAAGCATGGATCGACCTCATCGCAGAACCGGATCGTATGCGAACCCTCTGCGCCTATCCATGGATCATGAAGGTGATTTCATAGGCTCACTGGTATTAGGCCCTCCCCCTTCGATGGGCTCAGGGCGAGGCCCTCATGCTGAGCTTGTCGAAGTATGAGGGCCGGGGGCGGCTTGGCTTGGAGTCGTGGCCGGTGCGATGACGCGGCGAATTCGGCCCGGGGGAACGGAGGCCGCGCCGTGGGCGACGAGATCGGACTGACCCTCGAGGGGACCCGCGCGCTGTTGGCCGAGGCGCGAAGCGGAGCTTCAGCTCGACACCACGACGGCTGACTCCTTCACGGGTCTCCCGCGGCGGAAGCGGTCGATGGCGAAGGGGGCCATGCGGTCGTCGATGCGGCCCGTGGCGATGGCCTCGGCCATGAGGTCGCCGCCGCCCGGCCCGCCGGCGTAGCCGTAAGCCCAGCCGGCGCTGAGCCACAGGTCCGCCAGGTCTGGGTGCGGGCCGAGGAGCGGGCCCAGGTCCGTCGTCTCGTGGATCATGCCGGCCCATTGGCGGAGGATGCGGACGTCCCCCAGGGCCGGGAACATTTCCGCGTAGTGGCGCGCCGTGGCCGCCATCACCGGCAGGTCGGAGGCGAGCGACATGCGCGGCCGGCCCGGCAGGTCCGCACCACCCACGATCTCCCCGCGCGCCGTCTGGTGCAGGTAGACGAGCCGGTCGATGAGGGCGATGCCGGGGCGCATGAAGGGCCGCATGGGCTCGAGCGCGCAGGCCTCGATGCGCATGATCTTGCCGTCGAGCTCGACCCCGGCCATGGCGACCACCTCGATATTGTGGGCCCCGGCCGCGACGAGAATCGCGTCGGCCTCGATGCGCGTGTCGCCCACCAGGATGGCCGCGGCGCGGCCGGCCGCGCGCTCGATACCCGTGACTGTGTTGTGATAGCGCACGGTGACGCCGGCCGCCCGGCAGGCTTCGAGGTAGCCCTTCATGGCCGCGTGGTGGGGGGCGACGCCGCTATCGGGGAAGTAGATCGCGTCGCGGACCCGCTCGCGCGCGATTGCCGGCAGGACGCGGCCAAGGCCCTCCCGGTCCAGGCGCCGCGAGGCGACGCCGCAGTCCCGATGCACGCCCAGCGCCGCCTCGAAGACCGCCGCCGTCGCCTCCGTCTCCGCGATGGTGACATAGCCGCGGCGCGAGAACATGACGTTTTGGCCGAGCTGGCGCGAGAGGTTCATCCAGCAGCGGTGGGAGTGGCCGAAGAGCCGCGTCCATTCGGGTGAGGAGAAGCCGGCCCGGATCAGGGTGCCGTTGCGCCCCGAAGCGCCGCCCTGCCAATAGCCGGCATCGAGCACCAGGACGTGGCGGACGCCGCGCGTGGCCAGGCCGTAGGCGCAGGCGAGCCCCTGGATGCCGCCGCCGACGATGGCGACCGAGACCTTGGCAGGCAGCGCGGTGCTCACGGCTGGGGCTCGACGATGCGGTCGAGGCCGGCCGCCTGGGCCACGGTGAGTGCGGCGCGCGGCGCGCGGTAGCTCGGGTGGCCGAAGAACTCCGCGGCACCCCCCGTCGCCTCGGCGAGCGCCAGGGCCAGCATGTCCCAGCACGGCACCCCCTGGCATGGCCCCATGCCGCAGCCGGTCATGCGCTTGACCACCTCGATGCTGGCCATGCCCGCGGCCACGAGGTCGTGGACCTCGGCCACCGTCACGTCCATGCAGGGGCAGAGGATCGCGTCGGGCGAGAGCGCGGCACCGGCCGAGGCGGGCTCGTCCGGCGCCGCCGCGGCGCCGACCGCCTCGACGGGGATGGCGGGCTCCCCCGCCTCCAGCCGGAACGCCCCGTCGGTACCGGCCTGGAAACGGAGGCTCGGATCCGTGCGCCACGGGCCGGCATGGACCAGCGCATCGCAGGAAACGGCGCCGTCGAGCTCGACCCCGGTCACCGCGCGCCGGCCATGGATAAGGCGAAGGGTGGCGACGGGGGCCGCCGCAACAATGTTGACGCCCAATTCGCCGAGCCGCGCGGCCGCCGCTACCTCCGCCCCCGTGCCGACGATGGCGACGCGTGCGCCGGGTGCGACTCCATGGTCGTGGGCCAGCGAAAGGGCGGCATGGAGGTCGAGGACGCCCGGCAGGTCGGCGCCCGGCACCAGCGGCGGCCAGGATCGCCGGCCGGTGGCGAGGACGACCCGACCGGCATCGATGACCGTGGCCGGGGCGCGCCCGTCGCGCGGCGCGCAGGCAACCAGCGCACCCCCGCGATAGAGGGCGAAGGCTTGCGTGTCGGCGAGCAGGGTGACGGCGGCTGTCAGGTCGGGCAGCACCGCGCCGGAGGCGCGCGCGAAGCGCCCCGGGTCCGCCCCGCCAGCGACGAGCATGACACGCGCGCCGGCCCCGGCCGCTTCATTGGCCGCCGCCCGCCCGGCCGGCCCGCCGCCGATCACGACCACGTCGGCGTGTATGCGTCGGCCGGCGGGCGGCTCCCGCGGGTCGGCCGCCGCTGGCGGGGTGGCCCCGCCGGCCATGAAGCCGAGCAGGCGCTCCCACCGCTCGAAGGTGCGGGTGCCGCTCCGCAACGCGCTGGGATGCTCGAACCCGCCCCGCAGCCAGCGCCGCCGCATGAGCCGCGCCGCCGCCAGCAGGTCGAAGCGCAAGCTCGGCCATACGTTCTGCGCCCGCGCATCCATGCCCTCGGCCAGCGGCTCCAGGTCCAGGCGTATGTTGGGCCGGCCATCGACGCGCGCGATGGCGCCGGCCGCGTGACTGCCCGAGAGGCCGCGCGGGCGGTGGAACTTGCGCGATCGGGTCAGGGTGCGGACGCCCGCGGCATGGAGCGCCGCGGCGACCGTGTCGCCCGCGCGTCCTTCGACCGCCCGCCCCTCCCACCGGAACGTCACCCGCTCGGCCGGTGCGTGCGGCAATCGCGTCATGGGGTCCCTTTCGTCTCGTCCGGCGCGACTTTACCAGGGATCGAACGAAGCCCGTAGTGGCCCGGATGTCCTCGACATGGCCTACGAGGTCTCGTGCCCGATTGCGGCAGCCCGCGCGAGTCGCTAGACAGGGCGCGGCTCCCGCCACCGCACGCCCGGGCGGGAACCCGAGGAGATAACCGTTGTGCGTGCCGGGCCGGCTGGCCGGTCTTGGCGGGAGGGAAGTCGCGCGTGACCACGCCCACAGGAGTCGCCACCGAGCCGGAGCCGAGCGACGGGGGCGGGATCGAGCTTTCGGCCAGGCCCTGGCGGCCGGGGAAGGCGATCGAGGCGCCACTTCTGCTGGCGCGGGGACACGTGCGGGCCGAATGGATCGACCCCAACGGGCATATGGGCCTCTCCTCCTACGCCGCGGCCATGATGGAGGCGGGCAAGCACTGGCTCGAATACCTGGGGCTCGGCTATGCCAATGTCGGCAATACGGAGCGCAGCTCCTTCGCCCTCCACTGGCAGATGACCCTCGAGCGCGAGCTGCTCGTGGGCGCCCAAATCGCCTTCCACTGCCAGCTCCTCGACTAGGGCCACAAGGCCTTCCATTACTTCGTCACCCTCGAAAACGAGAGCGAAGGCTACACCGCGGCGACGAGCGAGCACCTGGACATCCACATCGACATGGCGACGCGCCGCACCGCCCCCATGCCGCCGGCCCTGCGCGCCCATATGGAGGCCCTCACGGCTGCGCACGGTTCCCTGCCCTGGCCCGAGGAAGCCGGCAAGGGCATCGCCATCCGCCGCTGAGAGGCCCTCGAAACCGATCCGCGCCGGTGCTAACCTCCGCCGGTTCGGCCGAGTTGGCCCGGGTGGCCATTGGGGGGATCGGCGCAACCCTTACCGGAGCACAAGGTCATGGCGCGGCAACAGTACGTCTGCAAGAAATGCGGCTTCAACATGGTCGGGCACCATCCCCATACCTGCCCGTTCTGCGGCGCGGGCCGCGAGCAGTTCCTGACCATCGACGAGGCGGCGGCCCGCTACCATGTGGAGGCGACGCCCGTGACGGGCCGGGTGGCGCGGCTCAACTCCGACCCGCCCATCGGCGTCGAGCATGCCGCCTACCGCATCGAGGCGGGTGACAGGCGGTATTGGATCGACTGCCCCAGCACCTTCGATCGGCATGTCGAGCCAATGGACGTGATTGCCTTCACCCACAAGGATTTCCTCGGTTCCTCGAACCTCTACCGGGACCGGTTCGGGGCCGAGGTTTGGCTCCACGCGCGCGACGCGGAGCATCCCCTGGCCGAGCGCTTCACCATCGACCGCGTGCTGGATGGCGACTTCGCCGACGGCGGCCTCCAAGCCTGGCACCTGGGCGGCCACACGCCGGGCTACATGGCCTACCTGTTCGAGGACGTCCTGTTCGCCTGCGACATGGTGTTCGACCGCGGCAACCACCTCGTCCACAACCCCTTCGGCCCGGCGGACCGCGCGGCCCAGGGCGCGAGGACCCTTCAGCACCGGCTCGAAGGGCGCGCGGTCGCCAAGGTCTGCGGCTGGAACTACACGGCCGATTACGCCGACTGGAAGCCCAGGCTCGACCGCCTCGTCGCCGCCGCCTGATTTCCGGTCCCCCGACAAGCCGCTTGCAAGGCCCGGATCGAACCGGCGAAACTTGCCGGTGGACCCAGCGTCGCGCCGCCGGACGGCGCCAACCAACCAGGATCGAGGAGACCGGGGATCATGTTTTCGTACGAAGGCAAGAAAGCAATCGTTACCGGCGGCGGCCGCGGCATCGGGCGCGAGATCGCGCTCTCCTTCGCGCGGCTTGGCGGCGACGTCTCGCTCGCCGCGCGCAGCGTCGAGGAGCTCGAATCGGTCGCGGCGGAGATCCGGGCGCTCGGCCGCGAAGCCTGGGTCTTCCCCACCGACATGAACGACATGGACGCGGCCTTGGCCCTCGTCGACAACGCGCGCGAGGCCATGGGCAGGCTCCATATCCTGGTCAACAATGCGGGTGGCGGAAGCAGCGTCAAGGGCGGCCTCGGCCCCCTCCAGGAGGCGAGCGTCGCCGGCTTCGACGCGATCTACCAGCTGAACTTGCGTGTGCCCTTCTTCATGACCCAGAAGGCGGCCGAGCACATGATCCAGCAACGCTCCGGGGCCATCCTCAACATCGTCTCCATCGATGGCGTCTACTCGGCGCCCGGCGAAGGGGTCTATGGCTCGGCCAAGGCGGCGCTGGTCAGCTTGACGGAGACCCTGGCCGTCGAGCTCGGCCAGCACAACGTGCGGGTCAACGCCGTCGCACCCGCGCTCATCGACACCAAGCTTGTCGCGCGCCACCTGAAGACCGAGGAGGACCGGGCGTCGCGCGCCTCCTTCTACCCCGTCAACCGTATCGGCCGGCCGGAGGATATCGCCGGCGCCGCCGTCTACCTCTGCTCCGACGAGGCCGGCTGGACCACGGGTCAGACAATCGTCGTCGCTGGCGGGCTGCCGGCGACGAGCGACCTCTTCCGCTGGGTGCGAGCGCACAATCCGGTGCCCAAGGGTCGCGAGATCTGATCGCCCGAACACTCCACAGGCCCTTGCGACGAGCATCCGGCGAGCCGATCATCGGCTCGACGGACCGCCGCATTCGGGCGCCGAGGGAACCTGATCGCGCTCTCCGTCACCTGAAAAGTCCCGGCCCGCTTTCCTTCGAACGGGGAGAGGGCAGGGTGATCGAGGGTGGCGCGGTCCCAGCCGAAAGGGTTTAATCGGCGCACGACATTCGGTCTTCTGTCGCGCGCGGGTGGGGGGCGCCATCATGGATACGGCCACCGGGCGGACCACCGCCGACCACACGATCCATGCCCACCAGCGCCACATGACTTGGGACAATTCGCGGGAGCCGGCGATCAGGGCCGCGCCCGGCTCCGTGAGCCGCCACCTCGACGCCAAGGGCTATGAGGTCACGACCGGCATCGGCCCCGACTTGATGGAGGCGGCACGGAACGCCGTGCGCGGCATGATCGACTGCCTCGGCGTGGCCCAGAAGATGACGCCCGAAGACGCCTACATGCTGTGCAGCGTCTGCGCCGACATGCGCATCAGCGAGGTCGTGGACCAGCCCAACTGGGTCGTCTCCTGCACCATCCCGCGCCTCGTGTTCGCTTAGGCAGGGGCGCGATATCCTCGACACCTTTTGGAAAGCAGGACGGGAGGCGGTTATGGCGATAGGCGGCCTTAAGGTCATGGATAGCGACATGCATGTGCAGGAGCCCCCGGACCTGTGGCAGCGATATATGAGCGAAGAGTTTCGCGACCGCGCCCCGATCGGAACCACCCATTACCTCACCGACCTGCATCTCGAGCACGACGGTGAGATCATCTCCCGTTCCAAGAAGATCGTTAATGAGGAAGACCTGGCCAGAGGCCTCGCCAAGAAGTACGGGCGCCTCGATCTGTTCGAGGACTACGACCGGCGCGGCTGGGGCCCGGACGTGCAGATCGAAGCCATGGATGCCGAGGGGATCGACGTGGCGGTGCTGTTTCCCACCAGGGGCCTCTTCGCCCACGCCAAGGAATATGACGACGACAATCTGGCGGCGGACATCTCGCGGGCCTACAACGACTGGCTGGTGGATTTCTGCGGCCATGCGCCCGAACGCATGTACGGGGCGGCCATGCTGCCGGCGCAGAATGTCCCTGCCTGCGTGGAGGAGATCCGGCGCGCGGGCGCGCGTGGCTTCAAGGCCGTGTTCCTCAGGCCCAACCCGATCCGCAAGCGAAATTGGAACAACCCCGTTTACGACCCGATGTGGACCGAATGCGCAAACCAGGGACTGACGGTCGGCTTCCACGAAGGGACCCCGTGCGCGCTGCCGGTCGCCATGGGCGACCGGTTCGACGGCGTGCACGAGGACTTGTGGCTGACCGAACACACCGCGGCCCACCCCATCGAGGCCATGTATGCATGCCTCTCCATCGTGGCGGGCGGGGTGTGCGAGCGGTTCCCCCGGCTGCGCTTCGCGTTCCTCGAAGGCAATGCAAGCTGGCTGCCTTTCTGGCTCTGGCGCATGGACGAACATTGGGAAGCACGCAGGCACCTGGTCGAGAAGCAGTTGCCCATGCCACCCAGTGAATACTTCAAGCGCCAATGCTTCGTCGGGGTGGAGGCGGATGAGGCGCTGGCCCGTTACGCGATCGAAGAGATGGGCGACGACTACTTCGTGTTCTCCACCGATTTTCCCCATCAGGACTGTCGGTATCCGAACGCAACCCGGACCCTGACGGAGCAGCCTTTCAGCGCCCAGGCCAAGCGTAAGATCCTGTGGGACAATTGTGCCCGCCTCTACGACTTCTGAGCGGGGCCACCCCATGAACACGAAACATGTCGGTCAAATCGGGCTGGGCGCCGTCGGCTATCACTTCGCCGGTCACCTCTTGAAGCATTTCGGGGCCTTGATGGTCTATGACATCGACCCGTCGCGAATCGATCGGGTGCGCGGCCTTGGCGCGACGCCGGCCGGTGACGTGAGGGCCGTCGCCGCCCGGTGCGACACGATTCTGCTCTCCCTGCCGAACCCGGGTGCCGTGCGGGATGTGCTGACCGGCTCGGGGCGCCTGCTCGACGCGGCGAGAGCCGGCATGTTGCTCATCGACTGCAGCACCATCGACCCCGAGACCAGCCGGTGGGCGAACGGTGAATGCGTTGCCAAGCAGGTGCGGTATGTCGAGGCGCCGGTGACCAGCGCCGCGCCCGGCGGCGGCGGCACCGAGGGCGCCAAAGCGGGGAACGTCACCTTTCTGGTGGGCGGTGACGACGCGGCGGTGAGGGACGCGGCACCGGTCTTCGAATTGCTGGGCGAGCGATACCAGCATCTGGGCCTGGTGGGTGCGGGAAGCATCATGAAGCTCGTCACCAACCACGTATCCGGTGTGATCACCTTGGCGGTGGCCGAGGGCCTGGTGCTCGCGGCGGCCGCCGGCTTTCCCGCCGACCAATCCCTCGATGTGATGAAACACTCGGTCGCGGACAATTACGTGCTCGATCACATCATGGCCCCGCGCCTGCGAAGCGACGACTACGAGCCGGGCTTCGCGGTCGACCTCATGCACAAGGATCATGTACTCGCGGGCGAGCTGGGGGAAAAGCTGACGGTGCCCCTTCCGTTCAATCGGCTTGCGGCGGCGGTCTTCCAGATGATGCGCGCCCAGGGGCTTGGGGGCAGGGACCACGCGTTTTGCGCGCGGTTTCTGGCTGACCTCGCGCGGGTCGATCTCGTGGCCGGCGGCAAGCTCGACTGATAACCGCGTATCTGGAGCATTTCCACCTCGACTGGAATCGCTCCAGGCCGCAAGGCGGCCCGCCCGGCGCGCCCGCGCAGGTGCGGACCACTTGGTCCGATGCCGTGAGCGCAAAATAAGGCTGGAGTGGGTCCGATCGAAGCGGAACCGCCCTGGTGGAGAGAATGCAACATAGGACTTCCCCTCTCTCCCAGGGGAGAAGGCTCGAATCGTCGGATTCTTTCCACTATCCCCTCGCGATTGCGGCCGACCGTTCTGCCCGGATCTCGGCGATGGCCGCATCGAGGTACCGGGTCGGCTCGGGCAGGAAGGCCATCGGGTCGGGGATCGGCGCCGCGACACCCAGCACGCCCGCGAGCGAGGCATGCAGGCAGAGGGCGGCGTAGCTCACCTGGTAGCCGCCCTCCTGGACGAGGACCAGCCGGCCTTCGCAATGGGTGTCCGCGAGGGCGCGCGCGTGCTCGCCCAGCCGCCGGAAGCCGGCCATGGTGACGAGCTGGCGCCCGTTGGGGTCGAACTGGTTGGCGTCCTGGCCGTTGGCCACGACGATCATCTCGGGCGCGAAATCGTCCACGGCGGGCTTGACGATCTCGCCCATGGCCCGGTCGTAGCCCGCGTCGCCCGTGCCCATGGGCAGCGGGACGTTGATGTTGAGGCCGCGCCCGGCGCCGCGCCCGACCTCGTCGGCCGTGCCCAGCTGCGGGTGCGTCTCTGGATGCCACGAGCGATGATCCATGTGGATGGAGACGGTCAGCACGTCCCCGCGCTCGTAGAAGCCTTCCTGGGTGCCATTGCCGTGGTGGACGTCCCAGTCGAGGATCGCCACCCGCTTGCACCCGCGACGGATGGCCAGCTCGGCGGCCAGCGCCGCGTTGTTGACGAAGCAATAGCCGTCCGCCATGGCCGGCGCGGCGTGGTGCCCGGGCGGGCGGACGAGGGCGTAGGCGATCGCCCCCTCGCCGTCGAGCACGTGGCCCATGGCGGCCAGCGCCGTGCCGGCCGCCACCTTGACCGGCCCCATCGAGCCCGCCGTCAGCCGGGTGGAGCGGGTGAATTCCTTGCCGCCCGCCGCCGCCACGGCCTCCAGCGCCTCGATATAGGCCCGCTCGTGGAAGGTGAGCAGCTCGTCCAGGCTCGCCTGCCGCCCCCGGTGCCATTCGAGATGGGCTGAGATCGGCCCCCGTTCGAGGACCGAGAGCATGTTGCGGACCCGGTCCGGGCCCTCGACGTGCCTCTCGTCGACCGCGAAGAGGTGGCTTGGCGGCGCGTCGAAGGCCGCGGGGCCGATATCGTGCAGCAGCACGTCCTCATGCCAGAAGACGTCGATTCTGGCACCGGGCACGGTCACGGCGGGCCGGGCCGGGGATCGATGGGGAGCTGGCCCGCGATGCCCATCATATCCTCGAAGAGGGCCGCGGCACCAAGGAGGGCCGCCTCCCCGCGCGGCCGACCGACGAGCTGGAGGCCCACGGGCCGTCCGCTCGCGGTGAAGCCGCAGGGCAACGAGATCGCGGCGCAGGAGGTGAGCGTGATCGCCGAGCTGATGAGCAGCCAGTCGACGTAGTTATCGAACTTATGGCCCTCGACCTCCTCGACATAGCGCGTGTTCACGTCGAAGGGCGGCACGATGGCGGCCGGGCAGGCGAGGATGTCGTGGGTGCCGAAGAACGCGGCCACCCGGTGGTAGAGGGCGCCCCGCGCTTGCTCGGCGCGGCCGATCTCGTCGGCGGTGAGGCCGAGGCCGCGCTCGATGTTCCAGATCACGTCGGGCTTGAGCATGTCCCGGTGCTTATCGAGGAGGGGGCGGCGCTCGGCGACGAACTTCGCCGCGCGCAGGGTCTGGAAGATGTCGCCCGCGTCTTGGAAGTCGGGGCAGGCATCTTCGACTATTGCCCCCAGCTCGGCGAAGCGCGCCGCCCCGGCCCGGCAGATGTCCTTGACCTCCGTATCCACCGGCACGATGCCGAGGTCGGGGCTGAAGGCGACACGCGTGGGCGCCCGCGGTGCTGCCACGGTCGCCTGGAAGGAAGTCCCTGGCGCTTCGAGCGCGATCGGGTCCTCGGCATGGGCGCCGGCCATGGCGTCCAGCATCAGGGCCACGTCGCGCACGTCGCGCCCCATGGGGCCCTCGACGGCCAAGGTGGCGAAGGGCATGCCGGCCGGGCCGCGCGCCACGCGCCCCGGGCTCGGGCGCAGGCCGACCACCGAGCAGAAGCTGGCCGGCGTGCGCAGGCTGCCCCCCAGGTCCGATCCCGTGGCCAGCCACGCCTCGCCCGTCGCCAGGGCCACGGCCGAGCCGCCCGAGGAGCCGCCACAAGTGAGCGCCGTGTTCCACGGGTTGAGGGTCTTGCCGAAGACCTCGTTGAAGGTGTTCGCACCGGCGCCGAACTCGGGCGTGTTGGACTTGGCGATGGGGACGGCACCATTGCCCTCCAGGATCTCGACCGTGATGGCCGAGCGCGCGGGCACGTTGTCGGCGAAGATGGGCGAGCCGAAAGTGGTGCGCACGCCGGCCACCTCGGTCAGGTCCTTGACCGCGATGGGCAGGCCGGCGAGCCAACCGGGGCCGGCATCATCGGGCTCGCCCTGGGCGTGGACGCGCGCCGCCTGTTCCCGCGCCCGCTCGACGCAGAGGGTGGGGAGGGCGTTGACCTGGGGCTCGACGGCCTCGATCCGCTCAACCGCCGCGTCGATCAACTCGAGGGGCGTGATTTCCCGCGCGCGCAGGCGGCGCACCGCCTCCCGCGCGCTCATGCGCACAAGCTCGCTCATATCCAGATTCCTTCCCGCCGCTCAGCCGGCCATTGAGATGGTATCGATCTCGATCAGCATGTCCTCGTAGGCCAGGTGGTTGAGGGGCACGCCGGTCGAGGCTGGCCCGGGCTTCGAGAAGTAGCTCGAGCGCACATTGACGTTCGCGTGCAGGTCATCGGGCTCGTCCGTGCCGGCATAGAAGGCGTTGACCTTCATGATGTCGCCGAAGGACGCGCCGAAGCCGTCTAGCACCTTGCCGATATTGTCCATGCTGCGGCGGGTCTGCCCCGCCATGTCGCCGGGATCGAGGATGCGCGCGTCGGTGTCCATCGAGACCTGGCCACCGATGAAGATCATGTCGCGGCATTTGAGGCCGTGCTTGTAGGGCAGGTGGATGGGCCAGTCCCAGTGCCCCTCGGGCCAGACGTAGGTGCGCGGGATGCGGGCGCCGTCCTCGCCCAGCATGGCCCAGGCGTCGAACCGGATCATCGCACCCTCGGGGTAGAGGGTATGGACGGGGATGCCCGTCGCCACCGGCCCCGGCTCCTCGAAATAGCTCGCGCGCACGCGCGCGCCGACCTCCCACTCCGCCGCCGTGCCGCCGGCGACGTAGTAGGCGTTGAGCTTCACGAGGTCGTTCATGGTGGCGCCGAAGCCGGCGAGGACGGCCGTCATATCGTCGAGCGCGGCCTTGCTCTGCGCCGCCACGTCGCTCGGATGGAGCAGGGAGCCGCCCGCGTCCCGCGCCACCATGCCGCCGATGAAGATCATCTCGCCACAGCGCACGGCGGCGGCAAACGGGTTCCCGAGGGGCGCGATGCCGGTCGGCGTCGAGTGGGAGCGCGCCAGCGTCTCGCCGCTTTCGCCGAGCATGGCGTAGGCATCGATCTCCACCATCATGCCGGGATAGGCGAGGATGGGGAGGGGCACGAAGGCGATCGCCGGCCGGGCTCCCGCGCCGAGGAGGCCCCCGATGCGCGCCCGGTAGGCGTCCTCGTCCACGCCGCCGTCGGTCTTGTAGAAGACCACCAGCTTCACGAGGTCGCCCATCCCGGCGCCGGTCTCGGCCAGTATCTTGCGGATATGGCCGATGCTCACGTCCGTCTGGGTGTCGAGGTCGCCCGGGTTGCGGACGATGCCGTCGCCCTCCATATCCACCTGCCCGGCGAGCATGATGATCTCGCCCTGGCGGACGCCCATGCTGTAAGGAACTTCGACCTTGAGGGTCCAATGCCCCTCGGGACTGACGTGCTGGCGTGTCATTTATACTCCCCCCGCTGGTTGCGCGGGAGACGGTAGCCCAACAGGGTGGGAGGTGGCTACCGCGCGTGTCGCGGGCTCGTGTATGATCGCTCTCCCAGATCAACCATTCGAGGAGGGGGGCCATGTTCGCCAGGCTGAACTACGTCGATATGGAGGCCGCGCGCATGGACCGGGTGATCGAGCTGTGGCGCGCTGGCATCGGCGGCTACGAGGGCCTCACCTCAGGCATCTTCCTCCTCGACGGCGATATGGGTCACACCCTTTCGATCGTGATGTTCGAGACCGAGGCGCTGATGCGGGCCAACGAGACGGGGGGTGCCCTCAAGCAACTGGTGGCCCAGATGGGCGACTTGCGCCTGAGCACGCCGCAACTCTCCTTCTACGAGGGCCGCGCGGAGGTGCCGGCGGGAACGGCCGGGGGAATCGGCCACGCCCGCGTCATCGACGTGACGATCAAGCCCGAGTGCCTCGACCAGGTGGCCGCCGGCTGGCCCGGCCACGTCGCCACCTACCAGGCCGAGGCCGGCTTCCGCGGCGCCCGCCTCCTCGGCGACCGCGCGACGGGGCGGAGCATCTCCTACTCGCTCTGGGGCACGAAGGCGGACGTGGAGGCGAACGAGTCGAGCGGCGCCCTCATGGCCACGGTCGAGCCCTACAAGGAGATGATCGCCGTCCCGCCGGCCAAGAGCTATTGGGACGTGGCGGTGGTGATCGGCGAGGGCTGACGCCCGCCCCGCGGGCTCAGATCGCGGGTTCGCTCTCGGGCTGCTCGCTCGACTCGGCCGGTGCCTCCGGAGCTTGGTGCTCGGGCGGCTCGCCCGACCCGAAAGCCTGGCCCTCGGCCTCGGCGGCCGGCGTCTCCGCCTCGGCTTCAGCGACCGGCGCTTCGGCCTCGGCGGTCGGCGTCTCCGCCTCGGCTTCAGCGACCGGCGCTTCGGCCTCGGCGGTCGGCGCTTCCGCCTCCACTTCGGGAGCCGCCTCTCCGCCGCCCGCGCGCGCCTCTTCCTTGCGCCGCCGCTCGGCCACCCGCTCGATCGCGCGCCGCGCCTTGGTCACGGCGGCGTCGAGCTCGCCAAGGCTGCACAGGCCGAGCTCCACCGGGCTGCGCGCTTTCAGCTGCTGGGCATTCCAGTGGGTGCGGTCGCGCACGGCCTGGATGGTCGGCTTGGTGGTGCCGAGCAGCCGGCCGACCTGGGCGTCGCTCAGCTCCTCGTAGTTCTTGACCAGCCATTCGATGGCGTCGGGCTTGTCGGCGCGTTTGGAGACGGGGGTGTAGCGCGCGCCGCGCGGCCGCGCCTTGGGCCGCGGAATATCGGACTTGGCCATCTTGAGCCTGGCGCTCGGGTCCGCCGCGCAGCGGGCGATCTCCTCGGCCGTGAGCTGCCCGGCCACGATCGGGTCGAGTCCCTGCATGCCGGGCGCCACCTCGCCGTCGGCGATGGCCTGGACCTCGAGCTCGTGCAGCTCGACGAAGTCGGCGATCTGCTGGAAGGTGAGGGTGGTGTTGTCGGTCAGCCACACGGCCGTGGCCTTGGGCATCAACGGCTTGGCCATTGCTCCTCCTCGGATTCGCTTGCGCCGCGCCGCGCCCTCGGTCGCCTCTGCGAGGGGCGCGCGACTGAACGCGGCATACTGTGGAATCGACGCCCCCTTATACATGCGGGGCGGGATTGGAATAAACCTTTTGTGACGTGTCCCGAGCATTATACCAGACGGCGATGAGCTTGACTCATTGCCGTCTGGCAAGCGCCGCGTGGGCGCCCGCGCTTATGCGAGGCCAGCCTTAGCGGCGCTTGAGCGAAAGAAGTGCCTCAGCGGCGCTTGAGCGATATTAAGAAGCCAAGGCTGCGGATGCGGCCGCCCGGCGTTTGAGGGAGCATACGATCGGTCTCCCTTAAGGCCGGTCGGTATTAGGTCCCGAGCATTAGGGAAGGAGCACGATCTTGCCGATATGGGCGCTCGACTCCATGAGCGTATGCGCCGCCCCTGCTTCGGCCAGCGGGAAAGTCTTGTGCAGCACGGCCCGGACCGTGCCGTCGGCGAAGAGGGGCCAGACCTTCTCATGCACCGCCGCGGCGATGGCGCCCTTCTCGGCGACGGGCCGGGCGCGCAGGGTGGCGCCGGTGATGGTCAGGCGCTTCATCAGCATGGGTGCGAAATTGACCTCGGCCTTGGCCCCACCTAGGAAGGCGATGTAGACGAGCCGCCCCTCGAGCGCCATGGCGGAGAGGTTGCGCTGGATGTAATCGCCGCCGACCATGTCGAGAATCACGTCGACACCTCGGCCCTCCGTCGCCTCCTTGACGATGGCGACGAAGTCCTCCTCCCGGTAATTGATGGCCCGCTCGGCGCCGAGCTCGGCGCAGGCCGCGCATTTTTCGGCCGAGCCGGCGGTCGCGAAGACGCGGGCGCCGAACTGGCGGGCGAGCTGGATGGCCGTTGTGCCGATGCCGCTCGACCCGCCATGGACGAGGAAGCTCTCGCCCGGTTGGAGCCGGCCGCGCTCGAACACCGTCGTCCACACGGTGAAGGCCGTCTCGGGCACGCCGCCCGCCTCGGCCATGCCGAGGCCGGCCGGGATGGGCAGGCACTGGGGGGCGGGCACCGCCACATATTCGGCATAGCCCCCACCCGTCAGCAGGGCGCAGACTTCGTCTCCGATCCGCCAGCCCGCGACCTCCGGGCCGAGCGCCGCCACGGTGCCGGCGCATTCGAGGCCCGGTATGTCCGAAGCGCCGGGCGGCGGCGCGTAGCCGCCCTGGCGCTGCAGGCAGTCGGCGCGGTTGACCCCGGCGGCGGCGACGCGGATCAGGATTTCGCCCTCCCCCGGTGACGGCACCGGCCTCCGCGCGGGCCGCAGGACCTCCGGCCCGCCGGGCTCGCTGATCTCGATGGCGGTCATCTCGGCGGGAAGCTGGTCGGGTATGGCGTGGCGACTCCCTGGATGATGGAACAGGAATGGAGGAAGCGATTATACTGCCGCGACCGCGATAGGGGAGCCGCCGCCATGGATATCGACGACCTCGAGCCCCTGAAGCCAAAGCCAGTGCCCAAGAACCTCGAAATCATGGGCATCGAGGAGATCGAGGAATACATCGCCGGGCTCGAGGGCGAGATCGCCCGGGCGCGGGCGCAGATCGAGGCCAAGCGCGGGCACCGCGGTGCCGCCGATTCGTTCTTCAAGACGTGACGGCCACGGAAACGGGGGAAGACCGGGGATGACGGGGACGCTGGCGGGCAGGCACGCGCTCGTCACGGGCTCGACGGGCGGCATGGGGGTGGGCATCGCCCGGGCCCTCGCCGAAGCCGGGGCCGACGTGATGCTGAACGGCTTCGGGGGCGCGGCCGAAATCGAGAATCTGCGCGCCGGCATGGCCGCGGACTTCGGCGTCGAGGTGGCTTACCACGGCGCCGACCTCACAAATCCCGACGAGGCCGCCCAAATGGTGGCGGCGGCCGAGGAGCGGTTCGGCGCCCTCGACATCCTGGTCAACAACGCCGGCATCCAGCACGTGGCCACGACCGAGGACTTCCCGGCCGAGCGCTGGGACGCGCTGATCGCCGTCCTCCTCACCGCGCCCTTCCACGCCATCCGCGCGGCCCTGCCCGGCATGCGCGCGCGGGGCTGGGGCCGCATCGTCAACAACGCCTCGACCGCCGGCGTCCAAGGCTTGCCGTTCAAGGCCGCCTACGTCGCCGCCAAGCACGGTGTCGTGGGCCTCACCAAGGTGGTGGCGCTGGAGACGGCCGAGGCCGGCATCACCTGCAACGCCATCTGCCCCGGCTGGGTGCTGACCGGCATGTCCGGGCCGCAGATCCAGGTCATCGCCGCGCGCGAAGGCATCTCCAACGAGGCGGCGACCGAGATCCTGCTGGCCGAGCAGCCGTCCAAGAGCTTCGTTACGCGCGAGGAGATTGGCGCTGCGGTGGCCTTCCTCTGCACCGATGCCGCCGCCCAGATCACGGGAGCCACCTTCCCGGTCGATGGCGGCATCATGGCCGGCTAGGGCGGGCGGGAAAGGGAGGAGAAGAAAATGACCGAATCGCTCGATGGCCGCGCCGCGCTCGTCACGGGCTCGACCGGCGGCATGGGGGTGGGCATCGCCCGGGCCCTCGCCGCGGCGGGCGCCAGCGTCATGCTCAACGGCTTCGGCGACGCGGCCAGTATCGAGACCCTGCGTGCCGGCATGGCGGAAGAGCTCGGCGTCGACGTCGCCTACCACGGGGCGGACATGGCCGATCCGGCCCAAGTCGCCGAGCTGGTCGCGGCGACAGAGCGCCGCTTCGGCGCGCTCGACATCCTCTGCAACAATGCCGGCATCCAGCACGTAGCGATAACCGAGGAGTTCCCGGTCGAGCGCTGGGACGCGCTCATCGCCGTGCTGCTGAGCGCGCCCTTCCACGCCATCCGCGCGGCGCTGCCCGGCATGAAGGCGCGCGGCTGGGGGCGCATCATCAATACCGCCTCCGCGAGCGGCCTCAAGGGCGCCGTCAGGAAGGCGGCCTACGTCGCCGCCAAGCATGGCGTCATCGGCCTCACAAAGGTGGTGGCGCTGGAGACGGCCGAGTGCGGCATCACTTGCAACGCCATCTGCCCCGGCTGGATGCTGACCGGCATGTCGGGGCCGCAGATCGAGGTCATCGCCCAGACCGAGGGCGTGTCCATCGAGGCGGCGAGCCGCATCCTCCTCGCGGGCCAGCCGACGAAGAAGTTCATCACGGGCGAGGAGATCGGCGCGCTCGCCGCCTACCTCTGCAGCGATGCCGCGCGCCAGGTCACGGGCACCGCCCTCTCCATCGACGGTGGCGTGAGCGCCGGCTGACGGGCCATCAAGGAAGGAGCCAGGAAGGACATGTTGGAAGGCAAGGTGGCGCTGGTGACGGGATCGACCAGCGGAATTGGCCTCGCGACGGCGCGGGCGCTCGCGGCCGAGGGGGCGAGCCTGATGCTGAACGGCCTCGGCGAGGCGGACGCCATCGAGGCCACGCGCGCCGACATCGCCGACGAGTATGGGGTGGCGGTGCGCTACAACCCCGCCGACATGACCCGGCCCCAGGAAATCGCGGCCATGATCGCGGCTTGTGAGGCCGAGCTCGGCGCGCTCGACATCCTCTTCAACAATGCCGGCATCCAGCATGTGGCCCCGGTCGAGGACTTCCCCGCCGACCAGTGGGACCGCATCGTCGCCATAAACCTCTCGGCCGTCTTCCACGGCTGCCGCGCTGCTCTCCCCGGCATGAAGGCGCGGGGCTGGGGCCGCATCGTCAACTCGGGCTCGGCCCACGCCCTCGTCGCATCGGTCCACAAGTCCGCCTACACGGCGGCCAAGCACGGCGTCGCCGGCCTTACCAAGGTGGTGGCCCTGGAGACGGCGGAGACCGGCGTCACCTGCAACGCCATCTGCCCCGGCTTCGTGCGCACGGCCATCGTCGAGCGTCAGATCGAGGCCCTGGCCCAGCAGAGGGGCCTCGAAATAGAGGCGGCGGCCAGGGAGCTGATCGCCGGGAAACAGCCGTCCGGGGCCTTCGTTGCGCCCAAGCAGGTCGCGGCCCTGATCGTCTTCCTCTGCTCCGAGGGTGCGCGCCAGATCACCGGTGCCGTCCTCGCCATGGACGGTGGCTGGACCGCCCAATAGGGGATCGGGTGGTTATCTGTCGGCTGCGTCGCGGCGGAATCGGAACGGTCGAATTTTCCGATCCCCGTTAACCATCCGTTAACGTCCGCCGGTTAAGGTTCGATTGTGACAGCTCGCCCTGAGCTGTCGGGATGTCCCTCATCCCAACCCTCGTTTGACGCCTCCCTAATCAAACTTGAGCCGCCTTTGGGCGGCTCTTTTTTTTGTGCGCCGGGCAAGGCGGGCGCCGAATTCCGCGTGTCCCGGCCATCGATGGGCTATGGTGCCGGCCTCGAGAATCCCGCCGGCATCCAAGGAAAATCGCATGCGCATTGGAGTCGTCTTCCCCCAGACCGAGATCGGCGCCGACCCGGCGGCCATACGCGATTATGCCCAGGCGGCCGAATCCCTCGGCTACGACCACGTGCTGGCGTTCGACCACGTGCTCCTGGCGTCGTCGCGCTCCTCGACCGTGCACTACGACAGCAAGGACATGTTCCACGAGATATTCGTGCTGTTGGGCTACCTGGCGGCACTGACCGAGCGCATCGAGCTGGTGACGGGCGTCGTCGTCCTGCCCCAGCGCCAGACGGTCCTGGTGGCCAAGCAGGCGGCGGAGGTGGATGTGCTGAGCGGCGGGCGGCTGCGCCTCGGCATCGGTGTCGGCAGGAATGCGGTCGAGTACGAGGCGCTCGGCGAGGATATCACGAACCGCGGCGCGCGCTCGGAGGAGCAGATCGACCTCATGCGGGCACTCTGGGCCGACGAGATCGTCACCTATGAGGGAAAATGGCAACGGATCACCGACGCCGGCCTCAACCCCTTGCCGACCAAGCGCTCGATTCCCATCTGGATCGGCGGGCATGCCGATATCGTCCTGCGCCGCGCGGCCAGAATCGCCGACGGCTGGATGCCCCTTTTCCCACCAGATGACAAGGCGCGCGCCGAGCTCGAGAAATTTCACGGCTACGCCCGCGAGGCGGGCCGCGACCCGGCTGCGATCGGTATCGAGAGCTGGTTCACCGTCGGCGACCGCGCCCCCGGCGATTGGCTCGAATGGATCGGTGCGTGGAAGGATCTCGGCGCCACGCACCTGACCCTCAACACCATGGAGAGTGGTTTCTCCACGCCGGCCGAGCATATCGACGCCATCCGCCGCTTCAAGGAGGCCGCCGACGGCCGTTGATGGTCTATGGTGGTGGCCGCGAGCCACTCCGGGACCGATCGGGAAGAGCCAGATGAAGATTGGAGTCGTCTTTCCCACAAACGAGATCGGCGCCGATCCGGCCGCCACACGGGACTATGCCCAGGCGGCCGAATCCCTCGGTTACGACCACCTGTTGGCCTACGACCGCGTGATCATGGCGTCATCCAGCTCCAGGGACATGTTCCACGAGATATTCGTGCTGTTGGGCTATCTGGCGGCCGTGACCGAGAGAATGGAGCTGGTGACGGGCGTCCTTGTCCTGCCCCAGCGCCAGACGGCTCTGGTGGCCAAGCAGGCGGCGGCGGTGGACGTGCTGAGCGGCGGGCGCTTGCGTCTCGGCATCGGTGTGGGCAAAAACACGGTCGAGTACGAGGCGCTCGGGGAGGATTTCACGAACCGCGGCGCGCGCTCGGAAGAGCAGATCGCCGTCATGCGGGCACTCTGGGCCAGCGAGCTCGTCACCTACGAGGGCCGATGGCACAAGATCACCGATGCCGGCCTCAACCCCCTGCCGATCGCTCGCTCGATCCCCGTCTGGATCGGCGGGCATGCCGATATCGTCCTGCGCCGCGCGGCCAAAATCGGCGACGGCTGGATGCCCGTCATCCCACCCGACGATCACGCGCGGGCCGAGGTCGAGAAATTGCGCGGCTACGCCCGCGAGGCGGGCCGCGACCCGGCCGGGATCGGCGTCGAAAGCTGGTTCACCATCCGCGACCGCTCCCCCGGCGATTGGCTGGAATGGATCGGTGCGTGGACGGATATCGGCGCCACGCACCTGACCCTCAGCACACAGGTGAGCGGCTTCTCCTCGCCCGCCGAGCACATCGACGCCATCCGCCGCTTCAGGGCGGCCTACGACGGCCGTTGATGGTCTATGGTGGCGGCCGGACACTACTCGGAACCCAATCAGGAAGAGCCAGATGAAGATCGGAGTCGTCTTTCCCCAGACCGAGATCGGCGCCGATCCGGCCGCCGTTCGGGACTATGCCCAGGCGGCCGAATCCCTCGGTTACGACCACCTGCTGGCGTTCGACCATGTGATCGGCGCCAACGCGGCCAGCCGCCCCGGCTGGTCCGGGCACTACGACAGCAACGACATGTTCCACGAGATCTTCGTGCTGTTCGGCTATCTGGCGGCGCTGACCGAGCGCATCGAGCTGGTGACGGGCGTCGTCATCCTGCCCCAGCGCCAGACCGCGCTGGTTGCCAAGCAGGCGGCGGAGATCGACGTGCTGAGCGGCGGCCGCTTGCGCCTCGGCATCGGTGTCGGCTGGAACGCGGTCGAGTACGAGGCGCTCGGGGAGGATTTCACCAACCGCGGCGCGCGCTCGGAGGAGCAGATCGACCTCATGCGGGCACTCTGGGCCAGCGAGCACGTCACCTACGACGGCCGGTGGCACAGGATCACGGACGCAGGGCTCAACCCCCTGCCGGCCAATCGCTCGATCCCCATCTGGATCGGCGGGCACGCCGACATCGTCCTGCGCCGTACGGCCAAGATCGCCGACGGCTGGATGCCCCTCATCCCACCAGACGATAATGCGCGGGCCGCACTCGAGAAATTGCGCGGCTACATCCGCGAGGCGGGCCGCGACCCGGCCGAGATCGGCATCGAGAGCTGGTTCACCATCCGCGACCGCTCCACCGCCGACTGGCTCCAATGGGTCGATGCGTGGAAGGACCTCGGCGCCACGCACCTGACCCTCAACACCATGGAGAGCGGCTTCTCCTCGCCCGTCGGGCACATCGACGCCATCCGCCGCTTCAGGGCGGCCTACGACGGCCGTTGATGGTCTATGGTGGCGGCCGGACACCACGCGGAACCCAATCAGGAAGAGCCAGATGAAGATCGGAGTCGTCTTTCCCCAGACCGAGATCGGCGCCGATCCGGCCGCCATTCGGGACTATGCCCAGGCGGCCGAATCCCTCGGTTACGACCACCTGCTGGCGTTCGACCATGTGATCGGCGCCAACGCGGCCAGCCGCCCCGGCTGGTCCGGGCATTACGACAGCAACGACATGTTCCACGAGATCTTCGTGCTGTTCGGCTATCTGGCGGCGCTGACCGAGCGCATCGAGCTGGTGACGGGCGTCGTCATCCTGCCCCAGCGCCAGACCGCGCTGGTGGCCAAGCAGGCGGCGGAGATCGACGTGCTGAGCGGCGGCCGCTTGCGCCTCGGCATCGGTGTCGGCTGGAACGCGGTCGAGTACGAGGCGCTCGGGGAGGATTTCACCAACCGCGGCGCGCGCTCGGAGGAGCAGATTGCCGTCATGCGCGCACTCTGGGCCAGCCAGCACGTCACCTACGACGGCCGGTGGCACAGGATCACGGACGCGGGGCTCAACCCCCTGCCGGCCAATCGCTCGATCCCCATCTGGATCGGCGGGCGCGCCGACATCGTCCTGCGCCGCGCGGCCAGAATCGCCGACGGCTGGATGCCCACCATGCCGCCCGACGACGAGGCGCGGGCGGCGCTGGAGAAATTGCGCGCCTATGCCCGCGAGGCGGGCCGCGACCCGGCCGAGATCGGCATCGAGAGCTGGTTCACCATCGGCGATCGTGCGCCCGACGACTGGCTCGAATGGGCCGGTGCGTGGAAGGATCTGGGCGCCACGCATCTGACCCTCAACACCATGGGCAGCGGCTTCACCTCGACGGCCGAGCACATCGGCGCCATCCGCCGCTTCAAGGAGGCCACCGACAAGGGGTGAGTGAGAGGACGCCCGACGCGGCCGAGCGCCGCTTCCTCGACGCCCAGCGGGTCGCCCGCCTGGCGACGGCGGACTGCGCCGGCGCGCCCCACGTCGTCCCCGTCTGCTTCGCGCTCACCGGCGATAGCGTCTACATCACCATCGACGGGAAACCCAAGCGCGGCGTCGGCCGCGACTTGAAACGCCTGCGCAACATCGCCGAGAATCCAGCCGTCGCCCTCGTCGCCGACCGCTACGACGACCGGGACTGGTCACGGCTCGCCTGGGTCATGCTGCGCGGGCCGGCCGAGGTGCTGGAGGCCGGCGCGGAACATGACGAAGCGCAAGCGCTCCTCCGCGCCCGCTACCCTCAATACCGCCATATGGCGCTCGAAGGGCTGCCGGTAATCGCCGTCCGCATCGAGCGCACCACGAGCTGGGGCGCCCTCGCGGCGGGCGGCGCCTGAACAGGTGCCAGTATATCAACGCCGTGCGGCCTGATCGGATCGATGTTGGTCCAATGGCTAATACATAGCGTAATTCCGGTGGTCACTCTCCCGGGCCTATGATTCGGGGAGCGAGGACGCGCCCCAGTGGGCAAACCAAGGAGAGTGACCATGACGGAGTATGTTGGGTTTGATGTGTCGAAGGAAGAGACGGCGTTTTGCGTGAAGGACGTGGCGGGAAAGATATTGGCGCGGGGCAAGGTTGCGACCGATCCGAGGGCGCTGTTCGCAGCTTTGCGGGAGCATTGTCCGTGCCCTGGCCGTATCGTTCTGGAGACGGGTACGCTGAGTGGCTGGCTGGCGCGGGATCTGGGCCGGCTGGGGGTCTCGGTCGATGTGATCGACGCGCGCCATGCGAACGCGGTGATGCGCCTTCAGCACAACAAGACGGATGCGAACGACGCCGAGCTCTTGGCGGAGATCGCGCGCACGGGGTTTTGCCGCCCTGTGGCGGTGAAGAGCGAGGCGGCGCAGGAGGCGCGGGCACTTCTCAAGGCGCGCTGTCATCTGGTGCGCCAGCGGCGCGATACGGAGAACGCGATCCGTGGCCTGTTGGGGTCGTTGGGCCTTCGCTTTCCCAAGGGATCGGGCAAGCTGGCCGGACGCGTCCGCGAGGCGTTGGAGGGGCGTCCCGAGCTGAAGGTGATGATCGAGCCGCTTCTGTCCGCGGCGGCGGCGCTGGGCCGCGAGATCGGGCGGCTGGACGAGGCGGTCGTGGCGCGGGCGAAAGGCTCTCCGGCCTGCCGTTTGCTGATGAGCACGCCGGGGGTGGGGCCGGTGACGGCGCTGGCCTATGTGGCGACCATTGGCGAAGCGGAGCGGTTCGCCAAATCGCGCACGGTGGGCGCCTATGTGGGGCTCACGTCGCGGCGCTGGCAGTCGGGTGGGATGGACTATTCGGGGCGCATCTCGAAACACGGCGACGCCATGCTGCGGGCGCTGCTCTACGAGGCCGCCAACAGCCTGCTGACGGTGGTGCGCCGGGCCCACCCGCTGAAGGACTGGGCGCGCCGGATCAAGAGGCGGACCAGCCACAAGAAGGCCTGCGTGGCGCTGGCGCGCCGGCTGGCGGTGATCCTGCACCGGATGCTGATCACCGGCGAAGCCTTCCGCTGGCCGGAAAAGGAGGCGAGCGCCACGGCATAGCTGGATAAGGAGAAGAGAGAGCTCCGCGAGAAGCGGAAGACCCGTCCCCGCCGAGACGGTGGCCGAGGCGATCCCGTTCGTTTGGTTGCTAAGCGGACAGCCGTTCGCGATTGCGTCTAATACCAGTGAGCCTATGAAATCACCTTCATGATCCATGGATAGGCGCAGAGGGTTCGCATACGATCCGGTTCTGCGATGAGGTCGATCCATGCTTGGCAACAGGCGTCGATGATGGCCTCGGTGTCGTCGAGGACGCGGAGCGATAGGAAGCGTTCGCGTAGGTAGAGCCAAACCCGCTCGACGGGGTTGAGTTCGGGACTGTAAGGCGGCAACAGCGCCAAGATGACGTTGTCGGGGACGGTGAGGGCGCGCTCGTCGTGCCAACCGGCGCCGTCGCACATCATGACGGCGTGCGCATCCTGGTCCAGGGTATCGGCGAAGTGTGCGAGAAACAGGTCCATGACCTTGGCGTTGACGCTCGGCATCACCAGGGTGACGTCGTCGCCGGTGTCCGGGCGCACGGCGGAGAAGATGTAGGCCCACTGGTAGCCGATTTGACGCGTCCCGGGGGCACGCTCGCCCCTGCGCCACCACCGGTGACACACCCGGCCCTTGTTGCCGACGCGCGCTTCATCCTGAAACCACAGCTGTAGGCGCTTGTCGGGATGCGCCGCGGCGGTCGCCTTCAGGATGTCGCGAAGCCCCCTTTTTTGAAGCGCTCCTGCGCTTCGGCGTCCCTTCGCGGGTGGCTCGGGCGCGCCTTCTGGCGGGAAAATCCCATCCGCCGTAGAACCCGGGTCATGCTCGAGGGGTGGTAGGTCTTGGCGAAGCGCTCCTCCAGCCAGCGGCACAGATCGGCCCGGGTCCAGGCGCAAACCCCGTCGCGCTCAGGCTCCGGCCCGGCGATGATGACCGCCGCCAGCGCCGCTTCCTCGTCTGCCGTCAGCCGCCGCGGCGAGTAGCCCTTTGGACGGTCGTGAAGCCCCTCCAATCCCTTTGCATTGTAACGAACAACCGCGTCGCGAAGCGTTTGGCGATCCATCCCCGCAAGCCGCGCGGCATCAGCCCGGGGCATCTCCTCCAAAGCATTCGCGATCCCATAGGCCCGCGCCGCCGCTCGACCGTACGATTCCACGCGAGCCCAGCGCCGAAGCTCCAAAGGCGTCAAATCATCCCGTATCTTGAGTGCTGATCCCATGACATCCCCCACATCTGGTGGGAGACCATAGAATCACAATCCGCCATCATCCGCCATCAATGAATATCCCGAGAGTCAATTCAGGCGCTCACTGGTATAATACCTTGGGAGGCCGAAGCCAAAGGGCACTATCATGAAGCGACCCGGCGGACCCGCCGGGGAAGACTTCGCAGACAACCGTGTTCCCGGCGGAGACAAGGGTCCGGAAGGGCTTGACCAACGAACCGGAATTAGACAACCTCCCCGAGCCGCCCCGCCCCCTCGGCCCGGCGCACGGTCTGGGCGAGCTCGGGCGTGAGGGTGGGCCGCACGCTGGGGCCGCCCGGGGTCTTGCGCCGCTTGCGCGGCGGGGCGCCGGCCTTGGCGAGGGCGATTGAGAGCAGGTCGGCGGCCCGGCCCGGGGTCGACTGGAGTCCGGCGGCGAAGAGCTGGCGGCCCAGGGGCCGGGGCAGGGCGTCGAAGCCGGGGGTGCGGAAGAAGGCCTCCTCGGCGGCGGCCTCGACCCGCCCCCGGCTCTCCGCCACCCGGGCCTCGTCACGGGTATCGAAGCCGAGCCGGCCGCCGAGGATGTTTCTGGCCTCGGGCGCCAGCTCCGCCACATCGACCTCCAGCTCGCGCAACAGCGAGCCGCCTGGCCCGGGAGCGGGCGGCGCCGGTTGCGCCGGCGGCGCGGCCTCCGTCTCGGGCGGCGTTGCGCCGCCCGTGGGCACGATCAGAATTTGCCCGGGGTGAATGTCATCGGCCTCGTCGTTGCTGAAACCGTTGAGGCGCTGCAATTCCGTGGCCGGTACCACGCGGCCGAGCTTGGTTTCAAGTTTCCGACCGATTCCCGTGAGGGTGTCTCCCGCCTCGACCCGCCACTGGCCCGGACCGAGGGGTACCCCGCCAGTTTCATTCATGTTTTGTTCTATGGGCTTTCCATCGAGGTCGGCGTCCGGGGCCGCCGGGATCGCCGGGGCGACGCGAACCAACTGGCCCATGATGACGAGCTCGGCATCGAGGCTCTGATTGAGGTCACGAAACTCGTCCACGGTCAGCTTGTTGTCACGAGCGATGATACCGGCAATGGCATAAACCCGGACCACCGTGCTGTCATAAGGATTGCGGTAATAGCGCGCATTGTCGTTCGCGCGGAGTCGGCCGCCGCCGCCGACGCTTGCGAGCACCACCGCACCCATCTCGTGATCGCCGGCGGCCGCCGCCGCCCCCAGGCGGGCCGCTATCTTGCGGAACTCCCTGGGCCGTTGGTAGGCGGTGTCGATGACGACCGCCTGGCGCTCGGGCGAGAGGGCGTCGAAGGCCGCTGGGCCCATAGCGTTGCGCGCCATTTCGGCCTTCTCGGCGATGGTCTCCCTGAACAGGGTCTCCGCTTGCTCCCCTGTAATGCTGGGGAAGTCGTGCGCCGCCGTCAGCCGCTTCGCTTCGGCGATGTCGCCGGCCGCGAGGGCCTTCCGGATTTCTATGAGCTTCGTCATGTCCTCTGGCTCGAGCGTGATGCTCGCCGTCGCCAGCTTGTCGATCAGGTCGTCTCTGATTACCCATTTATTGCCGATATCGATGATGAGCGCGAAACCGTGGCCGAGGGTCGGGATGCCCTTACGATCGGCTTTTACTGTCGAGTTCATCCCTTCCCAAAGCTTCGTGTACTTCATGGCGGCGTCGAGGGTATCGGAATCGATCGGCGTGTTGTGACTGGTTATGGCATTCTCCTTTCCTGTGGAAGGTGGGTGGTGGATTGAACGGAATGTGGATCACTTCTCTTCTCTCTTTTCCTGGAACGCGCAGCTACCGGAGAACCTCCCATCGTTGAACCACTGGAAATGAACCCAATAGGGCACGCGGGCCGGCGGCAGCGGTTCGGGGCGGTCCTTTATTAGCTGGACGATGTAATGCCGGCCCTGGAGGAGGATGATGGCGTTGTTCGCTTTCTCCTTACGCCCGGCGAAGTAATCGTAGGGATCTCCTATTGTCTGGCGGTCGATGTATTCACAATGCGTCAGGTCCAGAACGGTATATTGGCCGGGGGTGAAGGTCGCGTCGCCGGGCATGTCCTCCGGGTGAACGAGGTCGTTCCAATCGACCGAGCGCGGGATCTCCTCGTAGCGCAGATGGAACGGGGCTAGCTTGTCCCGCAGGTAGTAGCGCTCGGCGTAGAAGACATACTCCTCGCCGTTGCTGGGGTCGTCGTCGAGGTCGACGCGGTAGAGCTTGAAGTTCCACGTGCCGAAATAGTGTCGGGCGGTCGCTTCGGTGAGGTAGTATTGCTCCGCCTCCGGCAAGTCGCTGATGTCGTCGATGAAGGCGTGGGCCCTGAGCTGTGTTTCTCGGTTGAACTCCATGCCCGGGCACATGGCGCGGTAGGGCAGAAGCGCCTCGTCGTGGTAATATTCGGCGCGCACGATGGGCTCGACGAACTCGACCGCCGCGCCGCCCGCCCGCAGCGCGTCGAGGAGCGGCAGGCACACGCCCGGGTCGGCCTCGCCGAACAGCTCGAAGTCGCCCCCCTCCAGGATGCGCGCGACGATGTCCGCCTTGGCGGTCTCGCTCTCGGGGGGCAGCGCCTCGGCGGTGAAGCCGGGCAGACCGGGCACCACCAGCGCGAGGACGGCGGCGAGGGCCAGCTTGTCGAACCGGCGCTCGAGGATGGGCATGAGGGGCCTCCGTATTCCGTTCTATGTTCGTTCTATCATGATAAGGAAAATTCGTCAAGTAAAAATTGCAAAATACCGGAAGATAAAATTTATCTCGCGTGGCCGATCGCCCGAGCCGCTCATCATACGCCGATCCCCGCCGCCCTCGGCCCGGCGCACGGCCTGGGCGATCTCGGGCGTGAGGGTGGGCCTCATGCTGGGGCGGCCGGGACGACCTGAGGGCGGCCGCGAAGAGCTGACGGTACAGGGGCCGGGCCAGGGCGGCGAAGCCGGTGGCGCGGAAAACGCCCTGTTCGCGAAACCATCGCCACAATTCCTATTTGCGGTTTCATCCGGCGCTCGCCCAGCCGAATGAGGCGGGCCGGGAAATACGACCGCGGCATGATACCCGCAATCGGCTCGGACGCTCGCGATAGAGGTTTTCAGCCACCGCGATGGGCACGGTCCTCGACGGTACGGCGCCCGCCACCCATTGCCCGCCAGGTTGCCCGCTTGTCGTCACCCTTCGAGCGGCCAACGGGCCACGGCCCCACCGAAGGCGCCAATCCAATCCCTACTGGCGCCAGCCCCGATCGCCCGCCTGGAAGCTGCGCTGGGCGCGCCGTCCGCGCCCCGCGCTCAGCCGCCGGCGCGGGGCATCACCTCCTCGGCGAACCAGGCCATGTGGTCGAGGGTCTCTTCGATGGTCGGGCTCAGGAACTGGCAGATGAAATCCTCGACGCCCAGCTCCCGGAAGCGGCCGATATCGTCGGCGATGTCCTCGGGCGCGCCGGTGAGCACCTGGCGGCCGCCGTCGGCCAGCACCTCGGGCTCGGCCACGGTGCGCCAGCCGGTCATGTAGCCGAGGTGGATTTCCGCCGGGTCGCGCCCGGCCTCTTCCGCGAAGGCGTGGATCTCGGCCATGGCCGCGGCATACTGCTCGACCGTCCGCAGCGGGCGGCGCGGGTTGTTGCCGATGGGCACCCAGCCGTCGGCCAGCCGGGCGGTGCGCCGCAGCGCCGGCCGGCTCTCGCCACCGATCCAGATGGGCGGGTGGGGCTTCTGCACGGGCTTGGGCAGGAAGATGACGTTGGAGAACTTGACGTGCTCGCCGTCATAGACCGGGTCTTCCTCCGTCCACAGGGTCTTGAACGCCTCGATGAACTCGTCCGACGCGCGGCCCCGGTCCTCGAAGGGGCGCGCGCCCACGGCCTCGAACTCTTCCCTGAGCCAGCCCACGCCGACGCCCACCGTGAGGCGCCCGCCCGAGAGCACGTCGACGGTGGCGAGCGCCTTGGCCGTCAAGAGGGCTGGGCGGTAGGGCAGCACCATGACCGCCGGCAGCAGGCGGACCTTGTCGGTCACACCGGCGAGGAAGGCGAGGAGAGACAGGAGCTCGAGGTAGGAGCCCGCTTCGCGGGACTTCCCCGCCGGCCATTTGCCCGTATCGGAATAGGGGTAGTACGAATCGAATTCCCTGGGAATGATGAGGTGGTCGGAGACGGAGATATAGCCGAACCCCAGCTCCTCCCCCCGCCGTGCGACGGTGCAAATATTCTCAGGGGTGCCGAGCTGCCCCTGGGTCGGCACGCGAAAGCCGTAGGCCATGGCTGTCTCCGATGTTGAGATTGGATCCGTTTCAATTTCGGTGACGAATCAGCACGCCGCGCCGGGAGCTGTCAACGCCTGGCCCCCGGGACGCCTTTGGTCGCGCGCGGGTGTGGTAGTAAGCTGCCGGCGCGTGGGAGGAGCCGGGGCGGGGCGGCCACGCGCGTAAAGGGGATAGCACGACGTGACCGAGCACATGCCGGGCGAGCCGGCGGAATTCCACACGCGGGACGGCTTGGTGTTGCGCGACGAGGCGTTCGGCGCGGCCCATGCGCCGCCGGCCCTGCTTCTCCATGGCGGCGGCCAGACCCACCATGCGTGGAAGGGAAGTGCGGAGAGCCTCGCCGCGGCGGGCTGGCGGGCGGTCGCCATGGACCTGCGCGGCCATGGTGACAGCGACTGGGCGCCTGACGGTGATTACCGGTTCGACCGCTATGCCGACGACCTCCTCGACATGGCCGGCGCGCTTCTGGCGCGGCCCGTCGTGGTCGGTGCTTCCTTGGGCGGCATGGCCATCCTGATGGCGGCGGCGCGCGCCGCCGCCTTCCCTTTCGCCGCCTGCGTCCTCGTCGATATCACGCCCCGGGTCCGGCCGGAGGGGGTCGCGGAGATCCTCGGCTTCATGTCCGCGGGGCTCGAGGACGGGTTCGAGTCGATCGAGGCCGCGGCCGAGACGGTGGCACGCTACCTGCCCCACCGGCCGCGCCCGGTCGCGGCGAAGGGCCTGGAGAAGAACCTCCGCCGCGGCCCCGACGGGCGCTACCGCTGGCACTGGGACCCGAAGTTCGTCACCGGACCCCTGTGCGTCCAGGGCAGCGCGGACGAGGCGGCCCGCGTCCACGCCGCCCGTTGCCTCACGGCGCCCACCCTGCTCGTCCGCGGCCGTCTCTCGAATCTGGTGACGGAAGAGGACTCGGCGCATTTCCTCTCGCTCGTGCCCGGCAGCCGCCTGGTGGACGTCTCGGGCGCGGGCCACATGGTCGCGGGCGACCGCAACGACGCCTTCACGGCGGCGATCGTGGATTTCCTCGAGGAGGTGCGCGCCGCCGGCGCTTGACGCACATCAATGGCTGTTTCCGTTCTGGGGCGGTGGCGAGTGCGGCTCCGACTTCGCGCGTGCGAGGATTTTCCCGTCCGCATCCCCATCGGCAGTCAGGCGCCGCACGCCGCCGGCATCGCCCTCGCCTTCAAGCCGCGAGGTCAGCCGCCCGTATTGCAAAGCGGGCCAGAAGGACTAGATTCGGGGGCAGGCCAGCAACCGGGGACGGGGAGAGAGACGATGGCGAAGGCGATGTTCGGCGCGGGTTGCTTTTGGGGCCCGGAAGCCGCGTTCCGCAAGGTGGCGGGCGTGACCGGGACGGCCGTGGGCTATGCCGGCGGCACCAAGGCGAACCCGACTTATGAAGAGGTCTGCACGGGCCAGACCGGCCATACGGAAGTGGTGCAGGTCGAGTTCGACCCCGAGGTGGTCTCCTACGAGGCATTGCTCGACCTCTTTTGGGACATGCACGACCCGACCCAGCTCAACCGCCAGGGCCCGGACTTCGGCACCCAGTACCGCTCGATGGTCTTCCATCACGACGAGGCCCAGAAGGCCGCTGCCGAGCGCACCAAGGCCGAGCGCCAGGCGTCGGGCAAGTACCCCCGGGAGATCGTCACCGAGATCGTGCCGGCGGGCGATTTCTGGATGGGCGAGGACTATCACCAGCAGTTCTTCGAGAAGCGCGGCCACCTGCGCTGGGGGTAGTGTCCCAGCGGGCTGCCGAAGGGCGGCTCGCATCGGGCTTTGTGACGCGCTTCCCCGTTTTGAGTGAAGACGGAGGCGCAATTTCCAACGATGCTTGCCTCGCAAAGTTCCACGTGGAGCGGGACAACGCATCGGAGAGATCGACCCTTGGCGTCGAATCAATCCGGCGCGGCGCCCACCTCGTTCCGTGGCGTCGCGGTGCCATCGCGCGGTGGCCCGACCACGCGGTCGAGCAGATAATTCGCGATGCGATGAACCAGCCGCTCTTGCAGCGAGTAGCGGCCAGGGCGCGCGATTCCCGCCTTCAGCCCCGTGTGAACCCGGGGGAAAGTCCGTAAGTCCTCGTCGATGACCTGGGCGTACTTGCGATAGTAATCGGGCCCGACGGTGGATTGGAAATCCGGAAGGGCGATCGTGTCCTTCGGAAACGTCCAACTCTCGATCACGCGCATCCTTTCCGGTCCTTCGGGGAAATACTGGCGGAATTTCATATAGGACGGGGTGAGAATGAGGTGCAGGTTTGGTTGCACCCAGAGGTGGTAAGCCGTCTTTCGCTGGTCGTCCGTCAAGGATTCGATCGGGGGAAGGACGTCATAGGTGACCCAGCTTTCTCGGCTGTACATCGCTTCCCACGGCCCCTTCGGCATCTCGAATTCCCATAGCTGAAACTGGGAGGAATCCATTTGGCTCCCGTGAACGGTCGGCGAGTGATAGGGCTCGAACCCGTTCTCCAGCCATAGCTTCCAGTTGAAGTCGCCCTGGTAGATGTCCCGATGGGTGAATTGCATGGTCTCGAGCGCGTAGTTTTTCAGGAATGTCGGCAGGTCGCCCAGCCATTCGGTCACCGGCGGTGCGGATGCGTTGTACGTCACGAAAACGAACCCGCCCCACCTGCCCACGCGTATGGGGTCCAGTGCGTTGTTGGTTTTCTCGAAACCCTCCACGCCGTCCATCGGCGCCGGTTTGCCCGGGGTGCCGACGAGCTCTCCGTTCAGGGAATAAGTCCAGCCGTGATAGGGACACGCGAAGGCGCGGCGATGCCCGAGTCCCTCCTCGACGACGGTCGCCCCGCGATGGCGACACACGGCCGAGAAGGCGCGTATTTCCCCGTCGTCGTTTCTCGCCACGATCAAGGGACGGCCGACGAGATTGAAGCACAAGTAGTCGCCGGCCCTGGCGACCTGCTCCTCGCGGCAGATGGCTATCCACTCGGCGTTGGCGCCGTGGAATATGGCGTCCATCTCGCGCTCATGCCAATCGGGAGAGATATAGCACCACCACGGAAGCCCGGACGCCTGGTTGAGCGGGCGTCGCGTTTCGACGTAGTGCTCAGGCGAGAACAGGTCCTCGATCATCGCGCTCCCCGACGAGCCCCGCCGCCAATTCCGCGGTGAAGGTTGAAACACCGCCTCAACCCCAATCGCTCCCGCGTCCCTCGGATGCGCTCCATTCCGTCGTGGTGGGACGAGCGTCGCCCCGGTAGACCGCATTCGGCGTGAGCAGCGTTTCCTTGCCCGCCCCCTTTCGAAGCCGACTCAGGGTGCCGACCAAGTTCCGGCTGTGAAATACAAGACCTCTCTTCAGCGCGGATCGCCAGACCGCTAGCTTTCGATAGCGCGGGATCGGCGCCCCCATCAGGACCATGGCCGTCAGCCGAGCCAGCAACGATGCCCGGCGGTTGACCTGATAGCGGGCCGCCACGCGCAACTCCTCGAGCGTGTAGTGTTTCAGGTAGAGCACGCCCGCCTTCTCCGCGTCCAGCAGCAGGGCCGCGCCCTTCCCGGTCCGGGCGAAATTTCCCCCCCAGCCATCGCGGAACTCCTCTCTCGGTGCCTCGGGCACCCAGGGGTCGGCAATAACCACATCGGCGCCCAGACCGACCGAATCCGCGCAAATCTTGCAGCGAAACTGCAACGAATAGCCCTCGGGTCCCTCCCAGGTTTCCTTGTAGGTTTGCGCGAAGACCCGACCGTCCTTGGTTTCGACCGTCATCATTCCCGGCCAGCCATGGCCACGATAGCGAAATAGCGCGAGCTCGCTCTCGGTCACGCCGTGGCGCGCAAGGATACGCTGCGAAACCCCGAGGCTCGATACGCCGCCGCACAAGAACGAGAGCATATAGGGGACCTGATTGGCCACACGGGAGTCGAACTTGGCCAAGTTCCGCATGGCGGCGATGTCGCACGGCTTTCCGATGACGGCGAACCGGGTGCCCCCGTCGAGCAACTCCAACACCCGTTGCAGCGGCGCCACGGGTCCGTAGCGCGAGCCGGCTGCCCTGATGACCTCGTCGCGGGTCGTGCTGATTTTGGCGACCGTGCGCATGGGCGCCTCGCGCGAGGCCGTGACATGGGCGATTCCGTCCACGCGCCCCGTCTCGAGCATGAAGATGCCGAGCGCGGTGAGCGTGCCGCCGGCGGAACCGATGAAGCGTATCGATTCGTCGGTGGCATAACCGTTCGAGATATGGGTCATCGGGCCGAACACCGCATCATGCGCCACGAATCGGTCGGCATGGCCCGTACGGGTCCCGTCGATGCTCACACCTGGACAAACTTGCAAGATGCGCTCGGTCGCGGGTGTGCTCACCGGCCCCAGGACACGCGGCCGCATCAATCCATCGGGCGAGATCGCCATCTGGATGGTCTCTGTGCCAGCGATGGATTCGCAAATGCCGCAACCGATGCAAAGTCCGTTCGCGACGATCTCATCGACCGATCGGCACCGCTTCACGGGCGAGAAGCGCCACGGAATGCCTTTGCTATGCGCGGTAACCCCGTTCAAACGAGATTCCCCAGATGCCTGCCCCCAGTCGTCCACGATGGTAGCACGAAGAGCGCTCGCGCCAAAATTCCGTCGTGAATCGGCGCGGTTGGCCGGGACACGGCCAAATTCCGTCCACAGCAACACGCTTGCTTATGGTAGTATGCGAAACCAGCTCGGATCGGGGATGAGCTCATTCCCCGGCTCGGCGATAAGAGGGCGACCGGGAACTCGACGTCTCGAGTTCGATCGTGCTCGGAATAAGGCATGCGATGATCGTTGCGGGAGGGCGTGTTTCGCGGAGGCTGGGATCGGGTGCGACAAACGCGCCCATCGGGCGACGGTGCGTAGCCGCGTCGAAGAATCGGCAAACTTCAATCTTCGTTCAAGGGAGGAAGGCAATGAGTAGAATTGGAAAAGTTACAAGGGCATTGCTCGGCGCTTGCGCGCTGGCCGCCGTGGCCTTGACCGGCTTGACGGTCGCCGCGAGCGCGGAGACCACGCTCGAGCGCATCAAGAGCGACGGTTTCATCCGCGTCGGCTTCGCGAACGAAGCGCCCTTCGGCTTCGCCACGAAGTCCGGAACGCTCAGCGGCGAGGCCCCTGAGTTGGCCAAGCTGGTGCTGAGCAAGCTCGGCGACATCGAAATGGTTGGCGTGCTCACCGAGTTCGGCTCGCTCATCCCGGGCCTGCTCGCCGGGCGCTTCGACATGATCGCGGCCGGCATGTTCATCCTGCCCAAGCGGTGCGCGCAGATCCTGTTCTCCAATCCGACCATCGGCCTCGGCCAGGGTTTCGTAGTCAGGGCCGGCAACCCCAAGAATCTGCACAGCTTTACCGACATCGCCGAAAATTCCGACGCCATGCTCGTGGTGGTCGCGGGCGGCGTCGAACGCGACTATGCGCGCGACGCGGGAATTCCGGACGACCAGGTGATCGTATTGCCCGACTTCCCCACCGCGACGGCCGCGATCCAGACCGAGCGGGGCGACGCGCTGGCCCTGACCGGACTCTCGGTCCAGAACGTCGTCGATACCGCGAACGATCCCAACCTCGAACGCGCCGACCCCTACGTGGATCTATTCGGGCGCGGCTTTTCCGGCTTCGGCTTCCGCAAGGACGACGCGGATCTGCGGGACTTGTTCAACCAGGAGATGGCCGGCTTCGTCGGCACCCAGGCACATCTCGATTTGATCGGCCCGCTCGGGTTCGGCGTTGGTGAGATGCCCGGCGACGTGACGGCCGAGGAGCTCTGCGCGGGCGAGTAGGAGTCCGCGCCGTTCCCAGCACCGTCGGCGAGCCGGCGAAGGGCGGGCCGCAGCGGTCTCCGATGCGGCCCGTCGCTTCGTCACGGTGCGTGCCCGGCCTGCCCGCCGGACACGGCAACGCCGCCCGAGGCGTGGGCGCGCGGCGGCCGCTTGTCCGCCCGCCGTCCTACCCGTCCGGCCCACTTGACCGAAAGGGCGGGTGATGGATCGTGACATCAGTTTCCTCGAGTTCTTCCCACCGTTGCTCGAGGCCTCGGTCGTCACCGTGGAGATCACCCTCCTCGCCGCCGTCCTCGGGCTCACGCTCGCCCTGACCGCGGGCTTGGGCCGGCTGTCGCGCATCTGGATCGTCCGTGCCGCCGCGCGGACCTATGTGGAGTTCTTCCGCGGCACCTCGGCCCTGGTTCAGCTGTTTTGGCTGTTCTTCGTCCTGCCCCACTTCGGCATCTATCTCGAGGCGATCACGGTCGGCATTGTCGGTCTGGGGCTGAACGTTGGCGCCTATGGCGCGGAGGTCGTGCGCGGGTCCATCCTGGCGGTCGACAAGGGGCAATTCGAAGCCGCGACCTCCCTCAACATGACGCGCATGCAAAGCATGCGCCGCGTCATCCTGCCCCAAGCCTTCGTTGCGATGATGCCGCCCTTCGGCAACCTGTTCATCGAGCTGTTGAAGTCGACGGCTCTCGTCTCGCTGATCACCATCACCGACCTGACCTTCCGGGGCGCGCAACTGAACGTCCTCACCCTGCGGTCGACGGAAATCTTCGGCATCGTGATCAACATCTACTTCCTCATGGCGCTCGTGATCATCTTCTTCATGCGCAGCGTCGAACGGCGCCTGGGCGCCCATATCGGACGGGTCGAGGTGCGCTGATGCTGTGGGAGTGGGGGTTCGTCTGGGAGATTCTGCCCGTCCTCGCCGGCGTCTCGGTGATCACCGTCGAAGTGACGGCCCTCGGCTTCCTGATCGCCGCCGTGCTCGGCCTCGTGCTCGCGCTCGCCCGGCGCTCCCGGTGGCGCGCGCTCTCGCTGCCGGTCGCGGGGTTCGTCGAGTACGTGCGCAGCACGCCGCTCCTGATCCAGGTCTACCTGATGTATTTCGGGCTGCTGCCGGCCCTCGGGCTCAGACCCTCGCCGATGTTCGCGGGCATCGTCGCCATCGGTATCCACTTCAGCACCTATGCCTCGGAGGTATACCGCGCTGGCCTGGAAGGCGTGCCGAAGGGGCAGTGGGAGGCCGCGACCGCTCTCAACTTCAGCGCCTACCGGAAAATGCGCAGCGTCGTCCTGCCGCAGGCGATTCCGCCGGTCGTGCCGGCGCTCGGCAACTATCTGATCGCCATGTTCAAGGACACGCCGCTGTTGTCCGCGATCGGCGTGCTCGAGCTGTTGCTCACGGCCAAGAACATCGGCTCCTACACCTTCCGCTACATCGAGCCGATGACCCTCGTCGGCGTCTTCTTCCTGGTCTTCAGCCTGATCGCGGCGGTCGGCGTCAGGTGGGTGGAGCGCCGGCTCTCACTGACGAAGTGATGCCCGCGGGGCCTATGTGTTCACCACCAGCTCGCGCGGCGCGTGGCAGACGGCGTCGCAGCCATCCTCCGTCACCACCACCGTCTCGGCCAGCGACATGGCCTCGCCCGAGGTGTCGTCGTAGACCACCATGATCAGGAAGAACACCATGTTGGGGGCTAGCACCTGTGGATTGCCCATATAGATCATGGGCTCGTCCATCCATGTCGGCGGATAGCTCACGCCCATGGTGTATCCGCTGGCATTCATGATGGTGTCGGCGAACCCCCGCTCGGTCATGGCCCGGGCGTGGGCGTCGTAGATCTGGCCCACGGTGTTCCCCGGTTTCGTGGTCTCCCCACAGGCGTCGAGCGCGGCGACGCAGGCCGCGAACATCTCGGTCTGCCGGGGCGTCGGCTTTCCGGTCAACACCATGTGCATGAGCCCGGTATGGTAGTGGCGGTAGGAGGCCCCGTACTCCCACGTCGCCTGGTCGTTCTCGCCGATGGTCCCGAGACCCGCATGGTAGCGCCCGAGCATGGCTGCCTCTCCGGCACCGACGACCCAGCGATTGGCCGTCGGATCGCCCCCGCCGCGCATCATCGTGCTCAGCATCTCGCCATAGACGGCGCTCACCGAGGCGCCCGCCACGCTCGATCGGATGCAGACGTCCCGTGCCTCGTCGCATAACTGACCGGAGCGGCGGACATACTCGATCTCCGCCGGGCTCTTCACCAGCCGCAACAGGCGCACCAGGTCCGAGGCGTCGACGAGGGTGCAAAACCCGTCCATCGCCGCATTCACCATGAGAGCCCTCTCCCCCGTCAGGCCGAAGGCGGCGTATTCGATGCCGAGGCGCTTGCCGCGGCAGCCGTAGCTTTCCAGCATGTCGCGCAGCTCGTCGGCCGGCGTGGCCCCGGCGCGGTCGCGCCAGATGCGGACGTCTTCCAGGACGGAGGTAAATGCCGACTGCCGCTTGTCCGGGAGCCGGGTGAGAAGGGCGAGCGAGCCGTCCGCGCCCAGGTACATGCCCTGGAAGAGGACGAAGCCCTCGGTGTCGTAGCCGGTCAGATAGAACATGCTCTCCTGGCGGAACAACAGAATCCCGTCCAGGCCCAGCTCGGCAAGCCGCTCGCAGGCACGCTGGCGGCGCTCGGCAAGCTCCGCGCGGGTGAAATGCAGTGCCATCGGAGTCCTCCCGTTCCTCGGTCCCTATGGTCCGGCGCGTCCCGCCAGTCCGATCGGAGCATAAGTGAGCGGCGGGGGCCTGACAAAGGATTCCCCATCGCGGTGACCGTCCCCGCTATCGAATTCGACCGGTGCCGTGTTGGCCGCTTTGCACCCCCGGCCGGCGTCCATTCATGCTACCATGGCCGGCAATCGAGCGGTGCGGCGTCGACGGGAGGTCAATGTCATGGTCGAGCAATCGGAGAGGCGTCCGCGGACGCTGACGCCGGCCCAGGTGACGCAGTTTCGAGCCGAGGGCTATCTGATCGGGCTGCCGGCCATCCCGGCCGCCCAAGCCGCGGAATGTTGCGCCCGATTCGAGGCCGTGGACCCGGCACGCCTCGACGCGTTCGACCATCCCTGGCACGCCCAGGTGCACCTGTTGTTCACCTGGGCGGATGAGATCGTCCGGCATCCAGCCATCCTCGATACCATGGAAGACCTGCTGGGGCCCGACCTCTTGGTCGAAAGCGCGGATCTCTTCGTCAAGGAGCCACGGTCGGAAAGCTTCATCACGTTTCACCAGGATTCCTATTACTGGGACATCGAGCCCCACGACATCGCGACGGCCTGGATTGCCCTCAGCGAAGCGACGCCTGCGAACGGCTGCATGCGCTATGGCGCCCGCACCCACCTCCATCAAAAACAACCCCACGAAGAGATGCCGGCACCGCGCAACGCCCTGAGCCGCGGTCAGGCGATGAAGCTGACGGACGAGACGCCCATCGTGGATGCCGCTCTCGAGCCGGGTCAGATGTCCATCCATCACTGCCTGCTTGCCCATGCGTCGGGACCGAACCAGACCGACCGCTCCCGTCTCGGGCTCGCGATCCGCTACGTCCCCCCGTACGTGAGGGTCGCGAGCGGGCCGCCGATGACGGCAACGCTGGTGCGTGGCGAGGACCGGTACGGCCATTTCGCACCCGCCCTGCCCAGACCGAAGCGCGATATGGACGCGGCCGCGATCGCGGCGCAAAGGAAGGCGCTCGCGCCGCACGCGGCCAGCAATTTCGCCACCACCTGAGGCCCCGACCGGCGCAAGAGGGCGAGAAGGAGCGGGACATGGGCTGGCGCGTGGCGATCGGCGGCATCTGGCACGAGACCAACACCTTCGCGGCCGGGCGCACCGAGCTCGTGCATTTCCGCGATTATCAATATGCGCTGGGCGAGGAAATCCTGGACCGCTACCCGGAGACGGGGACCGAACTCGGCGGCATGATCTCGGGGGGCCGCGCGCTCGGCTTCGAGCTCGTGCCCACGGTCTACGCGGGGGCGGTGCCCTCCGCGACCATCTCGGCGGCGGCGTTCGGTCATGTCCGGGAAGAGCTGGTGGCCCGGTTGCGCGCCGCCGGCCCGCTCGACGGGCTCCTCCTGGTGCTCCACGGCGCGGCCGTGGCGGAGGACGCGGAAGACGCCGATGCGGCCGTGCTCGCGGCTGCAAGGGCCACGCTCGGACCGGGGGTCCCCATTGTCGCGACCTTCGACTACCACGCCAACATCGGCCCCGAGATGGTGGCCCAGGCCACGGTCCTGATCGGCTACGACACCTTTCCCCACATCGACATGGCGGCGCGGGGGGCCGAGGCGGCGCATGTGCTCGCACGGCTCATGAAGGGTGGTCCGTGGCCGGCCGGCGCGCTCCGCAAGGTGCCGGTCCTGACCCCGCCCCAGGTCCAGGCGACGGGTGATGCGCCCATGAAGGAGATCTTCGCCGCCCTGCACCGGATCGAGGCCGATCCCTGCATCCTGTGCGGCTCGGTCGCCATGGGCTTCCCCTACGCCGACGTGGGCCAACTCGGCGCCTCGGTCCTGGTCTACGGCGAGGATGACGGGGCGGCGGCGGCCGCCGCCGACGATCTCGCCGGGCGCATCTGGGCGGCGCGGGACGCCTTCCGGCCGGTCCTCGTGCCGGTGGAGGAGGGGGTCCGCCAGGCGATGGCGGCGGCCGACGGGCCGAGCGTCATCGTCGATGCGGCCGACAATGTGGGCGGCGGCGCCGCCGGCGACGGCACGGTCGTCCTGGACGCGCTCCTGCGCCTGGGGGCGGAGGGCGCGGTGGTGGTTATGGCGGACGCGCAGGCGGTCCGGGCCGCCGAGGCCGCCGGCGAGGGCGGCGTCTTCGAGGCCCCGGTGGGCGGCAGGACCGACGACCTGCACGGCCCTCCCGTCACGGTGCGCGGGCGGATCCGGCTGCTGACCGACGGGCGCTACCGCCATACCGGTTCCTACATGACCGGTTACGAGACGGTCATGGGCCGCACGGCGGTGATCGAGGCGGGCGGGGTCCGGGTCGTGCTCACCAGCCTGCGGACCATGCCCTTCGATGCCGAGCAGATCCGCTGCCTGGGCCTGGAGCCGGCCGCCCAGCGCATCATCGTGGTCAAGTCCGCCATCGCCTGGCGCGCGGCATATGGCGACGTGGCCCGGCGCGCCATCTTCGTGGACACCCCAGGCGTGGGGGCTTCGAACCTGGAGCGATTCGACTACCGGCGCCGGCCCCGGCCGCTCTGGCCGCTCGACCCCGACGCCCGGCTCGAGACGGGCTGACCCTGTTGAGGAAACCGTCGAGGCGATGAAAAACACGGGCGGATCGCGGGCGGGGGGGAGCGCATTCGGCTTCGACCGCCATATTTGCTACGCTACCGGTGACCGCGAAGGGTCATCCGGGGTCTCTCGAATTCATGGAGGGGCCCCTCACAACCAGCCCGTCCGCTTCGTGGACGCCAACGGGGAGTGATACACCATGACCACAGGGCGCGAGGTTTTCTTCGACGACGCCGAATATGCCCACCGGCTGGCCGGGCTTCGGGCGGCGATGGCGCGCGAGGGCATCGACACGTTCGTGACCACGAGCCCCGGCAATGTCTGCTATCTCATCGGCCACTTCACCCAGGCGGTGAACGACCTCATGTTCCTGGCCGTCCCGGCGGAGGGGGTGCCGCTCCTGCAGGTGCCCATGTACGAACAGGCGCGGTTCGACGCGAGCGGTGTGGGCGCCGAGTGCGTGAGCACCTGGATCCTCGGTGAGGATCCGGCCGAGCGGGTGATCGGCGAGCTCGCGCGACGCGGCCTCGATCGCGGCACCGTCGCGGTCGACGTGGGCGGCACCTACACGCCCTATGCGGTGATCCAGAAGCTGTTCGATGGGCTGGGTGCCAGGGCCGTGGGCGCCATGGTCGAGCGCCTGCGTCTGGTGAAGTCGCCGGCGGAGCTCGCCTACCTGCGCGAGGCCGCGCCGATGACGGACGCGGGCGTGCGGGCGGCCCTCGACACGATCCGGGAGGGGGCCACGGACTACGAGATCGCGGCGGCGACGCTCTCCGCGCTCGTCGGCGCGGGCAGCGAGGCGATTGTCTCGGACCCCTACGTCTGCGTCGGCTGGCGCGTGGGCGCCCCGCACAGCAACCGGGGCGGCGCGGTCTGCCGCCGGGGCGACCCCGTGTTCATCGAGCTCGGCGGCACCCGCGCGCGCTACACGGCGCCGATCATACGCACCGCCGCGGTGGGCGAGGCGGGCCCGCTCCAGGAGCTGGCCGACACCTCGAGCGCCATCCTCGACGCCATCATCCCGGCGATGAAGCCGGGCGTGCCGGCCCAGGAGGTGGCGGCCATCGGGCGCCAGATCATCGACCCGCTCCTCGACCGGATCATCTTCCATCATGTCTACGGCTACTCGGTGGGGCTCAGCTTCGCGCCCGGCTGGCTCGACTGTCCGCACTTCATGATCACCGAGCGCAACCCGGCGCCGCTCGAGGCCGGGATGGTGTTCCACCAGACCATGAACCTGCGGGTCAAGGGCCGGTACGGCGCCGGTCACAGCGAGGCCGTGATCGTGACCGAGGCGGGCGGCGAGATTCTCAGCAAGCTGCCCAGGGAGCTGGCCATCAGATAGGGGGGAATGCCGACTCGAGGCCCTCGCGGCCGCGGACCCCTTTTTCCGCTTCGCGCGGGGAACCGGCGCAAGCTTCCCACGCATTGACAGGGGGTGGCTAAGTCAGTATCGGTGCCATGCGCCCGTCCAACGGCAATTGAGGGGTCGAAAAGGTGCCCGCGATGGAAGAGTTGTCGGCGGGAGGCAGGACGCTTGGCGTGCTCATCCCCGTCCTGCGCCATGGTCAGCCCTACATTGCCCGGGACACCGAGGTCCATCGCTACGACGACTGGATCGCGAGGCTCGGGATCGAAGGCGTCGGCGTGCGGGAGGGGCTGACCCTGACCCCGGGCTCCCACCGGATCGACTGCGCCCTGGAAACGGGAAGCCTGGACGTCCTCCTGCCCGCGGCGAGCGAGCTCGCGGCGGCGGGCTGCAGTGCGATCGCCTGGGCGTGTACTTGCGCCAGCTTCGTCGGCGGGCTCGCCTGGGCCGAGCGGCAGGTGGACGAGCTGGCGCGGGCCTCCGGCCTGCCGGCGACCAGCACCTCGCTGTCTATGCTGGCCGCCACGAGGGAGCTGGGCGCGGGGACCGTCGATGTGCTGAGCCCCTACCCGGCGCGTCTCACCCATACGTTCTTGGCGTTCCTGAACGACGCCGGCATCGACGTGGCCGCCATGACGGTGCTGGACTGTCCAGAGCCGGAGGACTCCAACGCGCTCGACCTGAGGCGGGAAGTCAACCTGTTCGACGCCGGCCTGTCGCCGCGGACCCATCCGCTGCTTATTCCGGATACCGCGATCGACGCCATCGCGCTGATCCCGGCGCTCGAGGCGGACCTGGGCCGGCCGGTCGTCTCCGGCAACCACGCGACCCTGTGGCACAGCCTGAGGCTGCTCGACGTCCGCTACGACTTCGCCGGGGGTGGGACCCTCCTCGCCGGGCAGGGCCGCTCAAAGACGGATCGGGCCGCGGCGGGCTAGGGCGCGCGACGGCAAGGACGGGCACCGTGCGGCAGGTGAAGGGACATCGGGTTGATGACGAGCACCAGTGAAGGCATCGGCAGCGCGCCGCGTCCGCTCGGCAAGGCGCTCACGAAATTTATTTTTCCCATCTTGGTCGCGGTCTTTCTCGCGGTCCTGGCCTACAACGCGAACTGGGAACTGATTCGCGCGCTCGATTTCTCCGTCATCTGGGAGTTCAGGGCGGTCCTCTGGAAGGGCCTTCGTCTGAGCCTGATCATCACCGTCGTGGCGGGGGGCCTGGGGGTGTTCTTCGGCATCCTGCTGGCGGTGATCAGCCAGTCTCCCATAGCTCCGCTGCGCTGGATCGTCGCCGGTTACGTCGAGATCTGGCGCAACACGCCGCTCCTGGTCCAGCTCTTCTGGCTCTATTTCGCGGTGCCGATGATGACCGGCTTCAGCATGTCGGTGTTGGCAACCGGCTTCCTGGCGATGACGCTCCAGGCGAGCGCGTACTTCACCGAGATCGTGCGCGCCGGGATCGAGAGCATCCACCGCGGCCAGTGGGAGGCGGCCTACGCGCTCGGCCTGCCGGCCTGGACGCGCTGGACCCGGGTCATCCTGCCGCCGGCCCTGCGCATCATGATCCCGCCCATGGTCAATCTGACGATCAGCTTCTTCAAGGCGACGGCGATCCTCTCGCTCCTTCAGATCAGCGAGTTCATGACCGTCGCCTCGCGGGTCAGCAATCACACCTTCAAGCCGATCGAGATTTTCACCTTTGCCGCACTCGTCTATTTCATCATCGGTTACGCCATGAGCCGCGCCACCCTGCGCCTCGAGTATTTCCTGCGGGAAAAGGAGCATTAGGCGCATGGATTTCGACTTTAACGTCCTCGAGAACAACTACCTGCTCCTGCTTTCGGGCCTGGGCATGACGCTCTACATGGCGACGGTCTCCCTCGCCATCGGCATCGTGTTGGGCGCGTTGGCGTGCCTGGGGAAGCTCTCCGAGTCGGGGCTGAGCTACTGGTTGGCGAACGCCTTCATCGACTTCTTCCGCACGGTCCCGGAGGTCGTCATCATCTTCTGGGTCTATTTCTGCCTGCCGCTGCTGCTCGACGTGCGTATCTCGGCACAGGTCTGCGGCATCATTTCGCTCTCGGTGTTCGCGGGCGCGTTCCTGGCGGAGATCTTCCGTGCCGGGGTCCTGGCGGTCCCGCGCGGCCAGGTCGAGGCGGCCCATGCCCTCGGCCTGCCCAACTACTACGTCTGGCGCCATGCCATCGTGCCGCCGGCGCTGCGCCGGATGATGCCGGCGTTCGTCAACTTCCTGACCGAGATGTTGAAGATCACGAGCCTCCTGATGGCGATCGGGATCGGGGAGCTGATGTACCGGGCCAATACCCTGGGCGCCGAGACCTACAAGTTCATGGAGCTCTACACCGCCGCCGGCGTGTTGTATTTCGCGGTCATCTTCCCGCTCAGCATCTATGCCCGGCGCGCCGAGCGTCGTCGCGTCCAACGCACCGGAAACTGAGACTAGCCATGTCGCAATCGGATACTCAGAGCACCCCTTCGGAAACCGAGAACGGCCAAGCCAAGTCCGTCGGTGACGAGATTATATCCTGCCGGGACGTGCACAAGTTCTTCGACAAGTTCGAGGCCCTGCGCGGCATATCGATCTCGTTCGCGGTCGGCGAAGTGGTGTGCATCGTCGGGCCGTCCGGCGGTGGGAAGTCAACCTTTCTCAGGACCATGAACGGGCTCGAGCCCATCGACAAGGGGGAGATCGTCGTCGACGGCATCCACCTGCCCGGCAGCCGGAAGGACATTCAGAAAATCCGGCGCGAGGTCGGCATGGTGTTCCAGACCTTCAACCTGTTCGCCCACATGTCGGTCCGGGACAACATCACCCTGGCGCCGATGAAGGCGCGCGGCCTGTCGCGGGAGGCCGCGAACGAGCGCGCCGAACGCCTCCTGGAGCGCGTCGGCATCATCGACCAGATCGACAAGTACCCGGCCCAGCTTTCCGGCGGCCAGCAGCAACGGGTGGCGATCGCCCGCGCGCTGGCCATGGAGCCCCGGGTCATGATGTTCGACGAGCCGACTTCGGCGCTCGACCCGGAGATGATCCAGGAGGTCCTCGACGTCATCGAGGAGCTGGCGCGCAGCGGCATGACCATGCTGGTGGTGACGCACGAGATGGGCTTCGCCCGCAAGATGGCGAACCGGGTCATCTTCATGTGCGACGGCCTGGTCGTCGTCGACGACCAGCCGCCCGACTTCTTCGGCGCGCCCAAGGACGAGCGACAGAAGCTGTTCCTGTCGAAGGTGTTGTAGCAGCCGAATTTGGTGGTGGATCGGGATCGCGATATCACGCAACATGGTCTCAAGGGGCGTGCCACCGGGCGCAGCAAGACCTTGTATTTCAAGCAGCCGTAACCGCAAACAGAGATTGGGAGGAGGACGTCCGATGACCCATCGTCTAGCAGGCATTCTGCTTGCCGCCATCCTGAGCGTAGGTCTGGCAAGCACGCCGGCGCTCGCGCTCGACAACAAGATCCAGGAGATCCAGGACCGCGGGGTCCTGCGGGCCTGTCTGGCCGAGGCCATCCCGAACAACTACAAGAATCCCAAGACCGAGGAGTGGGAAGGCTTCAACGTCGATATGGGCCAAGTGCTGGCGGAGGAAATGGGGGTCGAGATCGAGTGGGTCGATTCCACCTGGGCGACGGTGATCCAAGGCGTGCTCACGGACAAGTGCGACGTCGCGTTGGTCGGCCTGTTCCGGTTGGCCAAACGCGCCGCGGTCATCCTGTTCGTCGACGCGTTCAACTTCCTGACCTTGAGCGCCGCCGTGGCCGAGAATTCCACAATCGACAGCTACGAGGAAATCGACGACCCGAACGTCACGCTCGCGGTCATCTCGGGGACGGCCGAGGAGGCCTACTTCAAGTCCAAGACCAGGGCCGACGTGCGCTCGATGGTGACGGACAAGATTTCGACCGTCTTCATGGAGGTGGCTTCCAAGCGGGTCGACGCCGCCGTGACCGACACCACGACCCTGCGCATGTTCATCAAGGAGAACCCGGCGATGCATCTCCGGGAGCTGAACGCCGAGCCGATCGCTCCCAAGGGGACGTCCTGGGCGGTGGCGCCGGGCGAGTACCATTTCCAGCAGTTCCTCAACGTGTTCCTGGAGCGCACGATTACCTCGGGCCTGAAGGACGAGTTGTGGGCGAAGTGGCATCCTGACGAGTAGGGCCGGCCGCGCGGCCGAGCTATTGGCGCCTGTCGTCCGGCCGCGCGATCCCTGGCGTGCCGTCGACAGGCGCGCCAGACGCTTCCGGGCATCGGTCGCCACGCGCGCGGCGACCGATGCCCGGGCTTTCATGGGTTGGGCGACGGCTCCGGGACGGGTCGGCCGCGCGTCCCATCAGTCGGCTGTGCGCCGGGGTCGAATGTCGCCGAGGAGCGGCCACCCGGTGCCGGGTGGAATTTCGCTGACACAACGGAGGAAATGACATGGCCGACAAACCCGAAGTCGCGACGGTGCTCGATCTTCCGTTCCCGATCGAGGAGTTCCGGGAGCGCCTCGCCGGCGCCCGCGCGCGCATGGCCGAGGCGGGGGTCGACATCCTGCTCGTGACCGGCCCGGAGAACATCTACTACCTCTCCGGCTACCGCACGACCGGCTACTACATCTTCCAGGCACTGGCGGTGCCACTCGACGGCGAGCCCCAGTTCGTCACCCGCAGGCTCGAGTTCGCCAACGTGCGCAGCCTGTCCTGGATCAAGGAGGGCTACGCCGTCGGCGACACCGAGAGCTACTTCGACGCCACCGCCAACTGCATCGAGGCCATGGGCGGCGCCACCGCGCGCATCGGCTTCGACGACGCGGGCTTCTTCCTGCCGGCGTCGATCCTGGACCGGCTGCGGGCGCGCTTGGCCAAGGCCAGCTTCGTGCCGACCGGCGGCCTGGTGGAAAAGGGGCGCATGATCAAGTCGCCCCGGGAGATTGAATACATCCGCAAGGCCGCGGCCACGGCGGTGGCGGGACTGGAGGCCGGGATCGCGGCGACGCGGCCGGGTGCGACCGAGAACGAGGTCGCCGCCGCCACCTACGGCGGGACGGTCCTGGCCGGCAGCGAATATGTCAGCTCCCAGCCCTACGTGGTGACCGGCCCGCGCTCGGCGCTGGCCCACGCCACCTACGAGCGCGCCGTGATCCGCGCGGGTGACTTGGTCTTCTTCGAAATCGGCGGCTGCTACTACCGCTATGGTGGCGCCATCATGCGCTCGATCTCCGTGGGCCCGCCCTCGGCGGAGCTCAGGAAGGTCGCGGACGCGGTGATCGGCGCCCAGACCGCGCTGCTCGAGGCGGTGCGGCCGGGGGCCACCTCGGGCGAGGTGGACCAGGCCGGGCGCAGCGTGGTCGAGAAGGCCGGGTTCGGCAAGTACTGGCAACACCGCAGCGGCTATTCGATCGGCATCGGCTTCCCGCCCGGCTGGGGCGAGGGCGACATCATCGACCTCAAGCCCGGCGACCCTCGCGTGCTGGAGGCCGGCATGACCTTTCACACCGTGCCCAACTGCGGCATTCCGGGCGTCGGCGCGGTCGGCTTCAGCGAGACCTGGGCCGTGACGGCGGACGGCGTCGAGGTGCTGACCGACACGCCGCGCGTGCTGCACGTGGTCTGACGCCGCGTTTCGTGGCATCATCCCGTCCGGCCAAGCCGAACCCAACGGCCCACGGCCCGGATAGGCTAGTGTGCTGTCTCCTAAGTACGTAACCTATAGGACGGCCATGCAGGGTTCTCGGCTAGGAGTGTGGCCCGCCGTGATGCCAGCGGCATCATAAGGGCCGCACGACGACGACCGAGGAGCCTGCATGGCCGCCCGAAGGGTCGCTTTTCCCGACCTCTGGAGGGCGTCATCGCCGCTTGACGATGCTCCAGCATCGCCGGCGCGGCGCTTCCTACCCAGAGGTCGGGAAAGGCGATCCTATAGGCTACGTACTTAGGAGACAGCACACTGGAAGGACGAACACCATGACACGGCCAACGCCCCTCTCCCAACCGACGCTCGGCGTCCTGCAACTCACCCAGCGGCCCGTCACCATACCGCGCTCGATGGGCAACCCGGCGAGCTACGCCTTTCCCGTGCGCCTCCAGCAGGTGCCCGAGGCCAGCCCCGAGAGGGTGCTCGGCGACGGCGACGGCGTCGCCGAGGGCCATATCCGCGTGGCGCAACGGTTCGAGCGCGAGGGCGTCGCGGCGATCATCTCGAACTGCGGCTTCAACGCCCGGTTCCAGGAGCAGGTCAGCGCCGCGGTGAACATCCCGGTGGCCATGTCGAGCCTGCTGCTGGTGCCGTTCGCGGCCCGACTGATCCCGCCGGGCGCCAAGGTGGGCGTCATCACCTACGACTCCTCGCGCCTGGGCGAGATCCACTTCAACGGCGCCGGCTGGTCGCTCGCGGACACCCCGGCCGTGGTCGCCGGCATCGAGGGCAGCGAATCCTGGCGCGAGCTCGGCAAGCAGGCGCCGGACATCGACGCGGAGCAGCTTGCCCGGGACGTGCTGGCGGCCATCGAGGGGCTGCGCGCCGACAATCCGGAGATCCGTGCCCTCGTCCTGGAGTGCTCGGTCTTCCCCGTGGCCGCCCCGGCGGTGCGCGCCGCGACCGGCCTGCCGACTTACGACTTCGTGACCCTCGCGCACATGGTCATGGCGTCGGTCGCGCGGCGCACGGGCGTCACCCGGGCAGCGGCGGAGTAGGCACGGCCCGCGGGTCCCCGATCGCGCTCCACCGCGCCATTGAACGCCGCCCGACCCGGCTCTAAGCTCGCGGCCGGCCAACCGGGGCGAACAGGGGAGGGGGCGATGGCGGAGATGAGCGCCGAGAAGCAGCAGCTGCTCGATTGGATCGAGGCGGACAAGGACCAACTGGTCGCGTTCTTCAGCGGTTTCGTGGCCGCGGCCTCGCCCAATCCGCCAGGGGATACGACGGTCGCCGTCAAGCACATCACGGATTTCCTCGACCGCGAGGCGTTGCCCTACCGCCTCGTCGACCCCCAGCCCACCATGGCCAATGTGGTGGGCACCTTCGAGGGCGCGGCCCCCGGGCGCCACCTGGTGCTGAACGGCCATATCGACTGCTTCCCCGTCGAGGAGGGCGACGACCGCTGGACCCACGGGCCGTGGAGCGGCGCCGTGGCCGACGGCAAGGTCTGGGGCCGCGGCAGCTCGGACATGAAGTGCGGCACCACGGCCTCGATCTTCACCTACCGCTACCTCCACCGCATCAAGGAGAAGCTCAGCGGCCGCCTCACCCTCACATGCGTCTCCGACGAGGAGACCTCTGGCCCCTGGGGGGCGCGCTACCTGCACGAGCACCACCCCGAGGTCCACGGCGACTGCTGTCTCAACGGCGAGCCCTCGAGTCCCTACACCATCCGCTTCGGCGAGAAGGGGCCCCTGTGGCTCGAGCTCGACGTCCGCACCAGGGGTGCGCACGGCGCCTACCCGCACCTGACCGAGAGCGCGTCCAAGGTCGCCGCCGCCCTGATGCAGGACCTGGAGGCCGTGACCGGGATCGAGCCCGACATGCCGGACAACGTGTTCCGCGCGCTCGATCAGGTACATGCGGAGATGGACCGCGCCATGGGTGCCGGGGCCGCCGATATCGTGCCCCGCGTGACCCTCAACATCGGCATGATCCAGGGCGGGCTCAAGGTCAACATGGTGCCCGACCATGTGCGCATCGAAGCCGACATCCGCCTGCCCGTGGGGGTGGAGAAGGAACAGGTCATGGCCGTGGTCGACCGGGTGCTCGAGGGCTACCCCCAGGCGACGCTCAGGGAGATCAATTACAACCCGCCGAGCTGGTGCGAGCCCTATCACGAGATGGTCGAGCACCTGCAGAAGAACGCCAACGCGGTGGGCGGCTACGAGCCCGTGCCCATCGTCAGCCTGGGCGGCACCGACGCGCGCCTGTGGCGCTACCGCAACGTGCCGGCCTATGTCTACGGCCCGCCGCCGACGGGCATGGGCTCCTACGACGAGTACGTGGAGATCGAAACCTTCTTCCACGTCGTCCGCTGCCACGTCTTGAGCGCCTACGACTATATGAGCCGCGCGGGATGAGTGCGGGGCCGCTGCCCGCTATTCCTCCACCACCAGCTTGACCAGGTCGCCGGGGCGGGCCCAGTCGGTGGGGGCGAGGCCGTTGAGCACGCGGAAGCGCCGCACGCGCTCGTCGCGGTAGGGGAGCTGGCTCGCGAGCTCGACGTAGCTCTCGCCCGGCCGCACCTGGCGCACCTGGAGGCGGTAGGGCCTCAAGCTTTGGCGCTCCTGCTGGGTCATACGGCGGAAGCTGAAGACCGAATCGCGGAAATTGGGGTCGAGCCGCCCCATTTGGCCGGGCGGGGCGGCGTAGAGGAGGCGGTAGATCGCTCCCCGGTCGCCGCGGATGGCGGCAATGCGGATGTCGATGGCCTGGCCCTGTTGATCGACCCGCGCCGTGGCCGTGGCGCTCGCAAAGCCATTCACGTCGAGGGATTCGATATTGCGCAGCGAGGTGCCCTTGGCCCAGACGCGCAGGAGGTAGTCGCGCATGGACCCAGACCAGGGCTCGGGCGCGAGGACGAATTCCATGAAGGCGCCTTGCGGCCCCCTGGCCGTCACCTGCTCCTGGCCGTTGACGAGGTGGAAGTCGGGCGGCGCCACGAACCGGAAATCGAGGCCGGGGTGTGAGAATTCGCGCCCGCGCACGAACCCCTGCTCCGGGTCGTCGCCATAGAGGATGCCGTCGATCTTGCCGAGGTAGAGGTCGCGCTCGGTCATCGGCTGGTCGACCTGGAGGCCGATGGCGGCGGCGATGGTCTGCTCGACCCGGGCCGCCGTGCGCGGGTGGGTGGCGAAGAGGTCGAACTGGGCCGGCGCGTCGCCCTGGCCCGCGAGGGCGCCCTCGAGGCCCTCGTTCGCCTCCATCTTCTTGAGGAAGCCCGACATGCCGCGCGGGCTGTAGCCGGCATTGGCCATGAAGCGGACGGCGAGCTTATCGGCCTCGTTCTCATGCTCCCGCGAGTAGCTCTGCAGAGCGACGAGGGCGATGGGCTCCGCCAAGTCCGCGAGCCCCTCCATGGTGCTGCCCTGGGTCATGGTGCCGAGCAGGCCGAGGATGCCCTGGGCGAGGAGCGTGCGGCTGTAGCGCTGGGCCGTGTGGCGCGCCGTCACATGGCCGATCTCATGCGCGATCACGCCGGCGAGCTGCGCTTCGTCGTCGGCGAGCGCCAGCAGGCCGCGGGTCACGTAGATGTAGCCCGCCGGCAAGGCGAAGGCGTTGACCACCGGGCTGTTGAGGATAGTGATGCGGTAGGTGATGTCGGGCCGGGCCGAGACCAGGCCGAGATAGGTGGCGATGCTCGAGACGTACTTGGCGAGCTCGGGGTCGCGGTACTCGCCGCCGAAGGCGGCCACGATCTTGGGGTGCTCCGCCTCGGCCAGCTTCTTGGCCTCGGATTCGGGCAGGATGAAGTCGGTGAGGAAGTCCTGCTGCGCGCCCGAGGGCAGGGGCGCCAGCATCACAAGAGCCGCCAGGGCCGCAAGCGCGGCCCCGCGGAGCATGGCCCGGCCCGTGCCGGCTATAGAGCGCCATCGTTGCATCTGAGTCTATATATGGATCGACTCGCCCGTCAACCAAGGCCCCAACGATCCGTCCTCGAGACGAGCCGCTCTGTTCAAGGGCTGAAGATCAGCACCAGAAAGACGAAGAACAGGACGAGGTGTAGCGCACCCTGAAGCACGTTCGTTTTCGCGCTGCCGAAGGTAAGCATGCTGACCGCGAGGGTGAGGACGAGCAGGATCATGTTGACGGTGCCGAGCCCGAGGACGATGTCCTGCCCGATCGCGAGGCCGATCAGCAAGGCGGCGGGAACGGTCATCCCGATGGTCGACAGCGCCGAGCCGAGGCTGATATTGACCGAGCGCTGCAATCGGTCGGCCGCCGCCGCATTGAGCGCGCTGACGCCTTCGGGGGCCAGGACCAGGATGGCGATCAACACGCCGCCCACGGCGGCCGGGGCGCCCAGCCCGGCAACGCCGTAATCGACGAGCTTGGCGAGACTCTTGGCCAGCAGCACGATGGGAAGCATGGTCAGGACGAGCAGGCCGATGTGATAGGGCAGGGAGCGGACGTCGTGACGGCCCCCGGCCCCCGGCGCTTCTGTTTCGACCTCCTCGACACCGCCGCCGCCGCCCTCGGGCTGGATGAAGAAGCTCCTGTGGCGCGCCGCCTGCATGGTGAGAAAGACCCCGTACAGGAGCAGCGTGACGATCGAGAAGGCGATAGCCTGGACCGGCGACAGGGTCGGCTCGGCGGTTGAGACCGTATAGGCGGGCAGGATCAGCGCCACCGTTGCGAGCGGCGTGATCACGGCGAGGAAGGCGCCGGCACCCTGGAGGTTGAATTCCTGCTCCCTGTGGCGGAGCCCGCCCACGAGCAGGGATGCCCCGACCATGCCGTTGAGAACGATCATGAGGATCGCGAACATCGTGTCGCGCGCGAGCGCCGGGTCGGCCTCGCTCGTCAGCATGATCGTGGCGATCAGCGCGACCTCGATGCCGATCACCGCCAGGGTCAGGGTGAGCGTGCCGAGCGGCTCTCCGAGAAGCCCGGCCAAGGCATCCGCGTGCCGCACCACACCGAACGCGCACAGCAGGATGATCCCGAAGATCCCGACGAAGAGCAGAGTGAAACTCACCGGGTTGCCGAGGTCGCGGAGCAACGGATCGCCGAAAAGCGTCAGGAGCACGACAGTCGCACCGCCCGCCAGAACGGCGATCTCCGAGCGAAGAAACCGCAACAAGGCGAGACCTCCCCCTATTCGATGAGCGTCACCCTGCGGACGAATCCCTCGGCGTTGCCGCCGCCGCCGGATTTGCCCGTATCGGCGGCGATCGCCATGCCGGAGATCACCGGATCGTCGTCACCTTCCTTGTCGAAATAGGTCCGGTACGCTGCCATGAGGTCGAACCTCGACGTGACCACTTCGCCGGGCTCGGGCCGGTCGAGGCAGACATATCGGCCGCCCTTCTGGAAATAGCGCCCGATATAGGGCTCTCCCACCTTGTCGTCCTTGCACAGGAACAGGCCGATGAAGTAGGGGCTGTCGGGCACCAGCCACGACCCGCTCGAGACGCGCTCGTCGCCCAGGAAAACGTAGACCATGATGGCTTCGTTGTTCACCTTGCGCTCGTAGGACGCCCCTTCGGGAAACCGGTTTACGCCCCATTCGATCTCGATATGCTTGAAGGCGGGCGCGTTGATGCTCTCGTTCATGAGCAGGCCGAACGCTTTGCGCTTGTTCTCGATGATCAGGCCGTCCCCGTCGGTGTCGAGCTCCACCCGATCGCGGCGCTTGGCGTCCTCCTCGAAGACGAAGCCCTTGGCCTGGAGCCAGTCCTCGACCGGTCCCTCGGCGTAGTCCGAGAAGTCGATTTGTTGCACGATCCGATCGGGTGTATCGGCCGCCGCGGGTCCGCTCCCCATGGCGACGGCGGGCAATGCGGCCAGCATGAGCCGCACGGCCCAGCGCAACCCGGCCGCGCGCGTGGGGCCGGTGGCTTCCAGGTTCGGTCGACGGTCGTTCATCTTCCACCTCCAGTTCGTTCGGGACGGCCGTCCCATTCGATTGCCATTGCTATGGCCCGTCGTAGAGCCAGGCCAGGCCCTCGTAGGATTGCTCGGGGGTGCGGGCGCCGAGGACGTGGTTGCGCAGCTCGCGGCGCACGTCGCCCGCATGATAGACTTCGCCCAGGAAACGAGCCATGAGCTGGACCCGCGCCGTGCGCAGGTAACGTACCCGCTGGTAGGCCTGGAAGGCGGCGGCGAAATCGCCCTCCGCCGCCTCGACCTCGTCGGCGAGGCAGACCGCGTCCTCGATGGCCATGCAGGCACCCTGGGCGAAATATTGCAGCATCGGGTGGGCGGCGTCGCCGAGGAGGGTCACGCATCCCCGGCTCCAGTCCTTGATGGGCTCGCGGTCGCACAGGACCCACATGCGCCACTCCGGCACCTTCTCGACGAGGCTCATGGGCTCGGGGCCGACGCGCGCGAACCGGCGCATGAGCTCGTCCCGGTCGCCCGGCTCGTTCCAGCCCTCGACATACTTGTCGCTCTGGAACACGGCGACCAGGTTGAAGAGGCCCGAGCGCCGCAAAGGATAGTGCACCAGGTGCGTGCCCGGCCCGGCCCACAGGGTGGCTGCGTTCCAGCGCATGTCCTCGGGCACCGCCTCGATGGGCAGGACGGCGCGGTAGGCGATGTGGCCCGAGACCCGCGCCGCCCCGTCGCCCACGAGCTGCGCGCGGACGCCCGACCACAGGCCGTCGGCGCCGATCAGCGCCCGGCCCTCGACCTCGCGCCCGTCCGCGGTCATCGCCGCGACACCCGCGCCCGTCTCCCGGTACCCGGATATGGGGCAGGCGGGCTCGAGGCGGATCAGGTCTATCGCCCCGCAGGCGTCGAGGAGGGTGGCGTGCAGGTCGGCCCGGTGGATCACCGCATAGGGCGCGCGGAAGCGGGCGCGGAAGGCCTCGCCGAGCGGGACGCGCGTCACCACCTCGCCCGAGAGGCTGTCCATCATGATGAGGTGGTCGATGAAGACGGCCGTCCGTTCGACCCGCTCCCGCACGCCGAGGCGGTCGAACATGCGAAAGACGTTGGGGCCGAGCTGGATGCCGGCGCCGATCTCGCCAAACTCGGCGGCCTGCTCGAAAACGATCGAGCCGATGCCCTTGCGCGCGAGCGCCAGGGCCGCGGCGAGCCCGCCGATACCGCCGCCCACGATCGACACCGGCCACAAAGCCTCTCCCTTTCCGCCCACGCCCATCTCCCCCCTTCCTCGACCCGGCGCCCTTCATTCCCACCGAATCACCATCGGCCGCGCCGTGCTCTTGTCCGAGCCGAACGCTCCGCGGGCGCCGCGCCGTCATCGATCGAGCGCGGCCCGTACCTTCTCCGCCACGTCGGATACGCGGAAGGGCTTGCGCACGAGCTCGTCGTCTCCGGGTACCTGACCCGCCCGGATGCCGGCAATCTCGATATAGCCGGACAGGAACAGCACCTTGAGATCGGGCCGCATGCGGCGGGCTTCGACGGCCACTTCCGGGCCGTTCATGCCTCCCGGTAGAACCACGTCGCTGAACAGCAGGGCCACGTCCGGGTGTTCGCGCAGCGCCGCGAGGGCGGCCTCGCCGTCCGCCACCCCGATGGCGGCGTACCCGAGGCCCTCGAGCACGTCGATCGCCAGCATCCGCACCTCGTCATCGTCCTCGACGACCAGGATGGTCTCTCCCCCGCGCGGCCGGTCCTTCTCGCGGCCCGGGGCCTTCGCGTCGCTCTTCGCCTTTCGCACCGCCGGCAGGTACAGCTTGACCGTCGTCCCCTGGCCGACCTCGCTCTCGACCTCGACATGACCACCCGATTGCCGGATGAAGCCATAGACCATGCTGAGGCCGAGCCCGCTGCCCTGGCCCACCCCCTTGTTGGTGTAGAAGGGCTCGAAGATGTGCTCGACGACCTCCTCCGGCATGCCCTCGCCGGTGTCGCGGACCGTCAGAGCTACGTAGGGCCCGGCCTCGATGTCCGGGTCGGTGACGGCGAAGTCTTCGCCGATTTCGATATTGCTGGCCGCGATGGCCAGCACGCCGCCGCCCGGCATGGCGTCGCGCGCGTTGATGGCGAGGTTGAGGATGACGTTCTCGAGCTGGCCGGGATCGGCCTCGACGTGCAATAGGCCCGGCTCGTGCTTCGTTTGGATTTCGATCGTCTCGCCGAGGGTGCGGCGCAGGAAGTCCAGCATGCCATCCGCGAGCGCATCGATCTCGATCGACCGCGGCCGAAGGGTCTGCTTGCGTGAGAAGGCGAGAAGCTGGCTCGTGAGCTCGGCGCCGCGTATCGCCGCCCGCGTCAATGCGTCGAGATACCCTTTCAGGGAGTCGCCCTCCCCGAGCTCCTCCATGGCGAGGTCGGCGTTCCCCAGGATGACCGCCAGCAGGTTGTTGAAATCGTGGGCGATGCCGCCCGTGAGCTGCCCCACCGCCTCCATTTTCTGGGCCTGGCGCAGCTGCTCTTCGGCCCGCTTGCGTTCCGTGACATCTGTGCCCATGACGTAAACGCCCAAGACGCCACCGCCGGCTCCGAGATGGGGGATGTAGATAAATTCCATATCGCGTGTCGTCCCGTCCGGATAGCTCAACTTGTACTCGGCGCTCCGATCCCCGCCCGCCAATGCACGTTCCATATCAGGCCGAATTTGCTCGTAGCGGGCGGAACCGACAATCGCTTCGACCCTCTGGCCGATAAGCTCCACCGCTCGCCGTTCGTACAAGCTCGCGTAGCTTTCGTTGACGAACTGGTAGCAATTGTCGGTATCGAAATAAGAGATGAAGACCGGCAAGGCGTCCGCGATCAGCCGGACTCTCTCCTCGCTCTGGCGCAGGGCCTCAGCGGCCCTTTTTATGTCGGTGATGTCGCGCCCGACGCCGACCAGGCCCCGGATGCGTCCGTCCGCGGTGCGAAGCGGGCCTTTCCTGACCATGATCCATCGGGTGATTTCGCCAAATTTCATCTCCAGCTCGAAAGTCTGGATCTCGCCGAAATCGAGCACGCGGCGGTCGGTCTCGTTGACGAGGTCGGTGTTGATTTGGGGGAACAGCTCTGCTTCCGTCCGGCCGATGATCTCCTCGGCGGGTTGTGCGAAGAGCGCGGCGGCCTCGGCATTGACCGATTGGTAGCGCCCGTCGGTGTCCTTGACGAATAGCTCGTCGGTGACGCTGTCCATGAGCGCGTTGAAGGTGATCTCCTGTTCGCGCAGGGCCGCTTCCGCCTCCTCCGCCTGCTTGCGCTTGGTGATATTCGTTCCGGTACCCCTGTATGAGAACGGCGGTGACAAATTAGTCCACGGAAGCGGCGGGATTTCCCAGCCGCGGGCGGAGTAAAACTCTGCCACCTGTAGCCTTCGATCTTTTTTGAGATGGAAGGCGGGAGGATGTACACCGTGGACCTATATCTGCGCGTTCGGCTGGCCTGCCATGTTGATGGTCTGAGCCAGCGAGAGGCGGCAAGTCGGTTTGGCATTGCGCGCGAGACGGTGAGGAAGATGCTGCGGCATTCGGAACCGCCGGGATATCGGCGACGCCAGCCACCGAAACGCCCGAAACTGGCCCCCTTCACGGATATCATCGACCGTATTCTGGAGGAGGACCGAACGGTTCACCGTAAGCAGCACCACACGGCGAAGCGTATATTCGCGCGCCTTCGCGACGAACATGGCTTCACGGGCAAAGAGACCATCGTGAAGGATTACGTTCGGGAACGGCGCCTTCGTCGGCGTGAGATGTTTGTGCCGTTGTCACATCCTCCGGGCCATGCTCGAGCGGACTTTGGCGAGGCGGATGCGATCATCGCCGGCGTCAAGTATCGGGCGCATTTTTTCGTCATGACACTTCCCCACAGCGATGCCTGCTTCGTTGCGGCCTACCCGGCGGCGACGACGGAGGCCTGGCTGGACGGGCACAACAGAGCCTTTGTTTTTTTCGGCGGCGTTCCCCAATCGATTCTTTACGACAACGACAAGTGTCTGGTGTCGCGCATCTTGTCAGATGGCACGCGGCAACGAACGCGGGCGTTCAGCGGGCTGCAGTCCCATTACCTCTTCGAGGACCGCTACGGCCGTCCCGGCAAGGGTAACGACAAAGGCAATGTGGAGGGGGTGGTCGGCTATGCCCGGCGGAACTTCATGACGCCGCGTCCCCGGTTCGCGAGCTGGGACGCCTTCAATGGCCACCTGGAAGAGCAATGCCGCAACCGGCAAGGCAACGTCCTGCGCGGCCACCGCGAGAGCATCGGCGAACGGTTTGTGCGTGACCGCGAAGCGTTGAAGAGGCCACTGCCGGCACCGTTCGACGCGTGCGACAAGCAGGGCACGCGGGTCAACTCGCTGTCCCTGGTGCGCTACCGGACGAATGACTATTCCGTGCCCGTCGCCTACGGCCATCAGGAAGTCTGGATCCGTGGCTATGTCCACGAGGTGGTTATCGGTTGCGGCGCCGGGATCATTGCCCGACACCCCCGTTCCTACGACCGGGAAGACATGGTCTTCGATCCGATCCACTACCTGCCTTTGCTGGAGCACAAGATCGGTGCCCTGGATCAGGCCGCGCCGCTAGCCGGATGGGAACTGCCTGATGCCTTCCCAACCCTGCGCCGTCTCCTGGAGGCGCGCATGGGCAAGGCCGGCAAGCGGGAATACGTCCAGGTCCTTCGGCTTGTGGAGACCTTCGATCTCGAGGTGCTTCACGGCGCGGTGAAGGACGCCCTGCGCCTGGGTGCGATCGGCTACGACGCCGTCAAACACCTTGTGCTGTGCCGTATCGAGCGACGCCCGCCCAAACTCGACCTGGATATCTATCCCTACCTGCCTCGGGCCAACGTGGCGACCACGGCCGCCGCCAGTTATATGAGCTTGTTGGGTGGAGGCGCGTCATGACCGATACGCCGCAAGTGTTGCTGGCCCATCACCTCAAGACCCTGAAACTGCCGACGTTCCTGCGCGAATACGACAAGCTGGCCCGCCAATGCGCCACCGAGGGCGCCGACCATGTGCGGTATCTTGTCCGTCTGACCGAGTTGGAACTGATCGACCGTGAGCGCCGCATGGTCGAGCGGCGGATCAGACAGGCCAGGTTCCCCGCCGTCAAAAGCCTCGACAGCTTCGACTTCAAGGCCATCGCATCGCTCGACAAGATGCTGGTTCTGGAGTTGGCGCGATGCGAATACGTCGAGCGTCGTGAGAATATCATCGCGCTCGGCAACAGCGGAACCGGCAAGACCCATATCGCCCTCGGTCTCGGTCTGGCGGCCTGCCAAAAGGGGCTCTCCGTCGGCTTCCTCACGGCCGCTGCCCTGGTTCATGAACTGATGGAGGCCGGGGATGAAAAACGCCTGTTGCGCCTGCAGAAGCAACTGGCAAAGTATCACCTTCTGATCATCGACGAACTCGGCTTCGTGCCGCTCTCGAAGACCGGCGCCGAGCTGCTGTTCGAAGTCTTCAGCCAGCGCTACGAGCGGGGCTCGATCCTGGTGACCTCCAACTTGCCGTTCGATGAGTGGACGGAGATATTCGGCTCGGAACGCCTGACCGGGGCTTTGCTGGACCGCCTCACCCACCATGTCCATATCCTGGAAATGAACGGCGAGAGCTATCGTCTCAACCAAAGCCAAAAACGGCGGAAATCCCCAAAAATACCTGCTTGACCGCCGGTGCAATGGTTGACCCGGTGGGTCCACAGGAACCTCCCACGCTGCTTCGCTCCGCGTAACGCAAGCGCTACACGAAGCAGCGCGGGTCCCTCCTATGGACTACCGGGACAACCCCCCAACACCGCGTACCGCATAACGTCAAGTGGACTAGTTTTGCTCCGCCCGGGTGGACTAATTTTGCTCCGCCGTTGACATCGCATGGTCGGCGCGGGGTGACGCCCGCTCGCCGCATGGACGGCGCCATTTTGCTTCCATAATCGCGCACCGGGTATGTCCCTGCCTTCGCAGCTCGCCATCCTCAGCCTCATCGCCGCCCTGTTGGGGGCCGGCTGGTACTGGCTCCTGGGCACGCCGGACGCGGCCAGGCCGGACCAGTCGCCGGCCCAAGCCGTCGCCGCTACCCTCGTCCTGGTCGAGGGCCTCGTGCTGGCCGAGGACCGGGTGGTCGTGCGCGCGGTGGGGACTGGCGAGGCGCTCCGCTCGGCGGCGATCCATCCCCCCGTGGCCGGCGAGGTGGTCGATGTCGCCTTCGAGGCGGAACAGCGGGTCGAGAAGGGAGCGGTTCTGATCCGCCTCGATGACGAGCACCAGCAGCTCGCCGTGCGCCTCATCGAGGTCGCGCTCGGCAAAGCCACGCGAGAGGTCGCGCGGGTCGAGAAGCTGGCATCCTCCGGGCACGTCTCGCAGGTCGCCCTCGAGGCCGCCCAGGCCGCGCTGCGGAGTGCCAGCCTGCGCCTCGATCAGGCCAAGGCCGACCTCGCCGACCGCACCGTCACCGCGCCCTTCGGCGGTGTCATCGGCATGACCGAGATCGACATCGGCGACCGGGTGACGGACGAGACCATGATCGCCACCCTCGACGACCGCTCGGTCGTCCTGGTCGAATTCAGCCTGCCCGAGGACTACGCCGGCCGCATCCACCTGGGCGACAGGATCGTGGTCCGGCCCTGGTCCATGCCCGAGGCCGAGATGGAAGGCACCATCCAGGCCACGGACAGCCGCATCGACCCGACCTCGCGCTCGCTCCGCGTGCGCGCACAGGTCCCGAACCCCGAGGGTGCCATCCGCCCGGGCACTTCCTTCGAGGTCGAGCTCGCCTTCACCGGCCGCGCCTATCCCCGGGTGCGCGAGGTCGCCGTGCTGTGGAGCCGCGACGGCGCCTATCTCTGGCGCGCCAGCAATGGCGCGGCCGAGAAGGTCTTCGTGGCACTCGTGCGCCGCGACGGCGGCTGGATTCTGGTCGACGGCCCACTCGCGGCCGGCGACCTGGTCGTGGTCGAGGGGGTCCAGGGCCTGCGTGCCGGCCAGGCCCTCGACCCGGTCCCCTTCGGCTCCGACGAGGCCGCCGGAGCTGGCCTCGCACCGACGCGGGGCGGCTCGTGATGGCGCGCGTCAGCGACCTGCCGGCCCTCTCCATCCGGCGCCCCGTGCTCATTGTGGTGGTGAACCTGCTGATCGCCCTCGGCGGCTTGGCCGCGCTGCTCGGCGTCGAGGTCCGCGAGCTGCCCGATGTGGACCGGCCCGTCGTCACGGTGCGCGCCTTCTTCGACGGCGCCTCGCCCGAGACCATGGACGCCGAGGTGACGAGCGTGCTCGAGGGCGCCGTCGCGCGCGTCAATGGCGTCAAGACAATCAACGCCGCCAGCGAGGAGGACAACGCCCGCATCCGTGTCGAGTTCACCACCGACGTCGACCTCGACGTGGCGGCCAACGACGTGCGCGAGGCGGTCGCGGCCATCGAGCGCCAGCTTCCCGAGGGGGTCGAGGACGTCGTCGTCGTCAAGGCGGACGCGGATTCCTCGCCCATCATCCGCCTCGCCCTGGTCAGCGACCGGCTGACCCAGGAGGTGCTGACCCGCCTGGCCGAGGACGACGTGTCGGCCGAGCTCTCGGCCATCCCGGGGGTCGCCACGGTCGAGCTGTTCGGCGACCAGGAGCGGGTCCTGCGCATCGTCGTCGATCCCATGCGGCTGGCCAGCTACCGCTTGTCGATCGACGATGTCGCCAGCGTCCTGCGCGGCACCAGCCTCGACGTGCCGGCGGGTAGCTTCAAGTCCGACGACCAGCTCCTGCTCGTGCGCGCCGATGCCTCGATCTGGCGGCCCGCCGACATCGAGGCGCTGGAGCTGCGCGACGACGTGCGGCTGGGCGAGGTGGCGCAGGCTTTCTACGGCCCGGCGGATGCCTTGAGCTACAGCCTCTTCAACGGCCGCAAGGTGGTCGGCCTCGGCATCATCCGGCGCGCCCAGTCGAACACCATCGCCATCTCGGACGCCGTGGATGAGGCGATTGCGCGCCTGAACCGCCGCCTGGACGACGCCGAGATCGTCAAGATATCCGACGACGCGCGCTTCATCCGCGGCTCCGTGCGTGAGGTGATCGTGAGCCTCTCCATAGCCGTCGCGATCGTCTTCGCCGTGATCTTCGCCTTCATCGGCTCCCTACGCCCGACCCTGATCCCCGCCGCCGCCATTCCGGTGGCGCTCATCGGCACCATCGCCGCGATCTGGCTCCTCGGCTTCTCGATCAACATCCTGACCCTGCTCGCCCTGGTGCTGGCCACGGGGATGATCGTCGACGATTCGATCGTCGTGGTGGAGAACGTCCAGCGCCACCGCACCATGGGGCTCAAGCCGATGGCGGCCGCCGTCGTGGGCACGCGCCAGGTGTTCTTCGCCGTGATCGCCACGACCGCGACCCTCGTCTCCGTCTTCATCCCCATCGCCTTCCTGCCCTCGATGACGGGCCGCCTGTTCACGGAGTTCAGCCTGGTGCTGGCCGTGGCCGTGGCGATCTCGTCCTTCGTGGCGCTCTCCCTTTGCGCCATGCTGGCTTCGCGCCTTCCAGCGCTCGAGGGCGATGCGGGGGCGGCGGGCGGCGCCCTCGCGCGGGCGGGGCGCAGGGCGGCCGGGGTCTACGAGCGGCTGCTCGACTTCACCCTTTCGGCGCGGCTCCTGGTGCTTGGTGGGACGGCCCTCGTCGCCCTCGCCGCGCTGGCCCTCTTCCCCACCATCGAGGAGGAGCTGCTGCCGCCCGAGGATCGCGGCGCCCTCTTCATCATGATGCAGGGGCCCGACGGGGTCGGCCTCGAATACATGGACCGCCAGTCGGCCCGGGCCGAGGCGCTGCTGCGGCCGCTCCAGGAGAGCGGCGAGGTCGGCAACGTGCTCTCGATCGTCGGGCGCTGGGACCTCAACCGGGTCTGGATCGTCGCCCCGCTCGCCCCCTGGTCGGCGCGCGCGCGCACCCAGGCCGAGATCGCGGAGGCCCTGCGCGGGCCCCTGCGGGCGATTCCCGGGGCGACCACGCGCATCTGGTCGCCCAACAGCCTGCGGCTGCATCGCACCGGCGGCCGTGTCGAGTTCGCCCTCACCGGGTCGAGCTATCGCGACCTCGCGGCGGCGGCCGACGATTTCCTCGCCGCCATGCACGAGCGCCTGCCCGGCATTGAGAACCCGGAGATCGAGTTCCAGCAGACCCAGCCCCAGATCTCGATCAGAATCGACCGGCGCCGCGCCGAGGACCTGGGCGTGCCGGTCGAGGGCGTCGCCGATACCCTGCGCGCCATGGTCGACGGCTTCGAGGTGGCCGAGCTCAATGTTGACGACCGCTCGGTCCCGGTGCTGCTCGAATCCGCCGCCGGCGCCATCGACGACCCGAGCGACCTCGGCAACCTCTTCGTCACCGGTGCCGGGGGCGCGCTCGTGCCGCTCTCGGCCTTCGTCACCCTGGAGGAGGTGGGGGTCGCGGCCGAGCTCGACCGCACCGGCCAGAAGCGCGCGGTCGAGATCGATTGTCCGCTCAAACCCGGCTATTCGATGCGCGCGGCGATGGCCGATCTGGAGGCGATGGCCGACGATATCCTGCCGCCGGGGATCGACCTGCGTTTCATCAACGAGGCGTCGACCCTCGAGGAAACCTCGAACGAGGTGGCCATCGTCTTCGGCTTCGCCATCCTCATCGTCCTGCTCGTGCTCGCGGCGCAGTTCGAGAGCGTGCTGAGCGCCCTCGTCATCGTGCTGACAGTGCCCTTCGGCCTGGCCGCCGCGGTCTTCGCCCTCAAGCTCACGGGCTCGACCCTCAACATCTACAGCCAGATCGGCCTCATCATGCTGGTCGGGCTGATGGCCAAGAACGGCATCCTGGTGGTCGAGTTCGCCGACCAGCTCCGCGACCGCGGCCACACGGTGATGGCGGCGGTGCGCGAGGCCGCCCTCACGCGCCTGCGGCCGGTGATGATGACCATGCTCTCGACGGTCCTGGGCGCATTGCCGCTGGTCCTGGCGAGCGGGCCGGGTGCGGAGGCGCGGATGGCCATCGGCTGGGTCGTCTTCGGCGGCCTCGGCATCGCCACCGTCTTCACGCTTATCCTGATCCCGGTGATCTACAGCCTCCTGGCCCCTCTCAGCCGGCCCCGCGCCCATGCCGGCATCCGCCTCGATCGCGAGCTGCGCGAGATCGAGGCCGGGCACGATGCGCCCGCGCTCGGCCAAGCGGCCGAGTAGTCGCGTGGGCAGCCCGCTCCCCTGATTGTGGGCGAGAGGCCCATGGGCTACGGTCGAGGCCGAGGGGAAACACCGAAAGGGAGGTCGTGCGCCGATGCCGGAGCTCAAGGAATCGCTGAGGCCGTTCGTGGCCCAGCCCAATGTTGCCGTGCTCGCCACCCTGCGCAAGGACGGCACGCCGCACATGACGGCCGTGTGGTACGAGTACGTGGACGGCGCGGTCAATGTCCCGGTCACCGAGGGCCGGCTCAAATACAAGCACGCCCTGCGCGACCCCAGGGTGTCCCTCGCCATCACCAGGCAGGGCTTGCCCTATAAGCTCGTGGTCTTCGAGGGCACGGCCCTGTTCCAGATCGAGGGCGGCCAGGATTTCTTCCGCCGCCAGGCATTGCGCTATTACGGTGAGGAGAACGGCACCAAGTACGCGGACTACGACGAAGCGGACCCCGAGCGCCGCATCATCCTCCATTACGAGCCGAGCAAGATCATCGCCTACGACTTCGCCAACGAGGACGACTATCACCGGCCCTGGGGCGAGAGCCGGGGCATCCACTGGCCGAGCAGTGATTGAGCTCCGGGAGTCCCTTGCGGAATTCATCGCCGAGGCCCGCATCGGCATCCTCGCCACCCTGCGCGTGGACGGCACGCCGCACCTGACCGCCGTCTGGTACGTCTACGAGGACGGCGTGGTGAAGGTGAGCGTCACCGAGGGGCGGCTCAAATACAAGCACGCCCGCCGCGACCCGCGCGTTTCCCTGGCCGTGGTTGGAAGCGAGCTGCCCTACAAGCAGGTGACCCTCGAGGGGCTGGCGGAGATCGAGGAGGATGGTGGCGCGGCGTTCTTCCGACGCCTGGCCGTGCTTTATTACGGCGCGGAGAAGGGGGCCGAATACGCCGAGCACGACGAGCGCGACCCCGAGCGGCGCGTCATCCTGCATTTCCACCCCACCCGCGCCATCGCCCGCGATTCCGCTTTCGAGGACGACTACCACCGCGCCTGGGGCGAAGGCTACGACATGAGCTTTATGGGGCGGAGCGGCGTGCGCGACCCCGGTCGAATTGATTAGCAACAGTATGTGTCTGGCTGGCAGCAGGATATAGTTGCTCGTGTCTAGACATTGACAGCATTGAATTTCCAGGCCGTGCATTTGGTGCGCGGCCGGCGAGGGGGTGACCATGGCACGAATGGCGAGGCTGGTGGCGCGGGGCATCCCGCGCCACGTGACCCGGCGCGGCGCGCGGCGCCGGGAGGACTTCCTCGTGCCCGGCGCCGCCGGCCTGGGCGTGGAGATGGGGTCATGACCGCCCCCGGGACGACCTCAGCCGCCCGGGCCGACTGGCCGACCCGCCTGGTCGCGCCCGAGGTGCTGCGCGACCTCATGGAGCGGCTGCTGCGCGCCGCTGGCTGCCCGCCCGACATCGCCGCGACGGCGGCTGATGTGCACCTGGAGGCCGACCTGTGCGGCCACGACATCCAGGGGCTCGACCACATGGAATCGCTGATCGCCGACATCCGGGCCGGCCATATCGATCCGGCCGGCCGGCCCGAGATCGTCGCCGAGGGCGATGCCTGGGCCCATATCGGCGGCAACAACGGCCTCGGCCACCCGGCCGGGATCCTGGCCGCCGAGACCGCGATCGCCAAGGCGAAGGGTGCGGGCTGCGCCGTGGTCGGCATCAAGGACAGCGCCGACATATTCCTGCTTGGCCACTACGGGGCCATGATCGCGCGCGCGGGCCAGGTGGCGATGATCTGCACCGTGGTGCCGCCCACCGTCCATCCCTATGGCGGCACCGAGGCGATCCTGGGCACCAACCCGCTTGTCCTCGCCGTGCCCACGGCGGGGCCCAATCCGGTGCTGCTCGACATGGCGACAAGCGCCGTGGCCATGTCGCGGGCGCGCCAGGCGGCCTATCACGGCACGCCCCTGCCCGAGGGCGTCGGCGTCGGCCCCGACGGCGCGCCCACCACCGACGCCGCCGCGATCCACGATGGCGCGGTCGGCCCCCTGGCCGACCATCGCGGCTTCGGCCTGGCCCTGTGCCTGGGCCTCATGGCCGGGCCGCTGGTCGGTGCCGCGACCGGCAAGGCGCTCGATGCCTGGCACGGTCGGGCGGTGCCGTTCCTCGGCTTCGGCCACTTCTTCCTGGCCGTCGACCCGGCCATCTTCGGCTCCCCGGATGTCTTCCGCGCCGCCGTGGACGTGCACCTGGCCGAGATCCGCGCCTCGCGCAAGGCCTCCGGCGTCGACGCCATCCGCATCCCCGGCGAGCGCACGTATCTGACCCGCGAGCGCAGCCTGCGCGAGGGCATCCGGATGTTCGAGGAAGTCTGGTCCCGCGCCGCCGTCATGGCCGCGGAATTGGGTGTGGAGATGCCGGCGTAGGATGGGGCGGCGCAGACACGGGATCGGATGCGCCTGTTATCCGGTGCCGGTAAATTCAATCGACCGCTCGCTGCTCTCCTAGAGCGTTTCCAGTTCGACTGGAATCGCTTCAGGCCGCAAGGCGGCCCGCCGGTCGCCCGGCGCGCCCGCGCAGGTGCGGACCTCTTGGTCCGCTGCCGCGAGCGACAAATAGGGCTAGAGTGGGTCCGATCAAAGCGGAACCGCTCTAGAACCCCACGATCACCGCGCCGCCGTTGACGCCGAGCACCTGGCCGGTAATGAAGCTGGCCTCGGGCGAGGCCAGGAAGGCGACGGTGTCAATGGCGGAGCAAAAAGGGACCACCTCGGCGGTGTAAGAAGGGACCGCTTGGCGGCTGCGGGCTTGTCCCCGTAGTCCACGGGAGGGCCCCGCGCGCGACGCGGCGTGCCCTCAACAGGCTGACGCGGCGGCGCGCGCGGGAGGGACCTGTGGGCCCACGGGGTCAAGCGTGGGCTGGGTGGTCGGTTCAGTTAGCAGTCGGGGTTTGACGCCTGCGGCTCTGGTTGAGCCTGTAGCTGTCACCGTTCATCTCGAGGATGTTGACGTGGTGGGTGAGGCGATCGAGGAGCGCGCCGGTGAGGCGCTCGGAGCCGAACACCTCGGTCCATTCGTCGAAGGGCAGATTGGTGGTGACCAGGGTCGAGCCCCGCTCGTAGCGTTGGCTGAACACCTCGAACAACAGCTCGGCGCCGGTCTTCGACAGCGGCACGAAGCCGAGTTCGTCGACGATCAGAAGCTTGTAGGTGGCGAGCTTCTTCTGGAACCTCAGCAGCTGCTTGTCATCGCGGGCCTCGATGAGTTCGTGGACCAGCGCGGCGGCGGTGATGAAGCCGACCGAGAGGCCCTTCTGGCAGGCCGCCAGGCCGAGACCGAGGGCGATGTGGGTCTTGCCGGTCCCACTGTTGCCGAGCGCGATGAGGTTCTCGCGGCGCTCGATGTACTCGCAGCGGGCCAGCTCCAGGACCAGCGCCTTGTTGAGCGAGGGGATGACCTTGAAGTCGAAGCTGTCGAGGCTCTTGACCACGGGGAAGCGCGCCGCCTTGATGCGCCGCTCGACCATGCGGCGCTCGCGGTCGATCAGCTCGAGCTCGGCGAGTCTCAACAGGTAGCGGACGTGATCGACGCCTTCCGAGGCGCACTGCCGGGCGATCTTGTCGTACTCGCGCAGGAAGGTCGGCAGCTTCAGCGTCTCGAGGTGGTGGGCGAGCAGCACTTGCGGTGTGTCGGTCATGCGCCGAGCCCCGACAGCAGGCTCATGTACGACTTGGCGGACGTCATCGCGACCCGGGCGCGCGGCAGATACGGATAGACGTCGAGGTTGAGCCTGGGCGGCCGCCGCTCGATGCGGCACAGTACCAGGTGCTTCACCGCATCAAAGCCGATTGCGCCGAGCCGCAGGGCGTCGCCGACCGCACCCTCGACCTCCTCGAGCCGGAAGGTCTCCAGTAGACGGAGCACCTGGACGTACTCGCGCTTGCCTGCCTTGCCCATACGAGCTTCGAGGAGCCGCCGCAGAGTGATGAAGGCCTCGGGCAGGTCCCAGCCCGCCAATGGCGCGGCCTGGTCGAGGGCGCCGATCTTCTGCTCGATCAAGGGCAGGTAATGCAGCGGGTCGAAGATCAGGTCCTCGCTGTCGTAGGACCGGCGGTGCCGGGCGATCACCTCGGCCCCGCAGCTGATCACCACCTCATCGACGTAGCCCCGGATGAGCACCTCACGGTGGCCGTAGGCCACGGGCACGGAATAGTCGTTGCTGCGGTAACGCACCAGCGACAGCGAACTCGCCCGTCCAGGGCGCTTATCGCAGGCATCATAGGGAGCAGGCGGCAATGGCAAGAGAACTTGACGATCCCGCTCGAGACGCTCGCCGATGGTCTCCTTGTGGCCCCGCAGCCGCGCCGCCTGGCGCCGGCGGCACTGTTCGGCGAGAGCATCGTTGAGGGCCGCGAAGCTCTCGGCACGCGGGACGGGGACCAGGAAGTTCCGCCGGATGAAGCCGACCAGTCCCTCGACCTTGCCCTTGTCGTTGCCCTTGCCCGGCCGGCCGAACCTGTCCTCGAACAGATAGTGGGACTGAAGCTCCGTGAAGACGCGCGTTCGCTGCCGCTTCCCATCGCCCAGGATCCGGGCAACCGCCAGCTTGGTGTTGTCGTACAGGATGGATCGGGGGACGCCGCCGAAGAAGGCAAACGCCGCGTTGTGGCCATCGCAGAATGCTTCGGTCGTCTCCGCCGGATAGGCCGCAACAAAGCAACCATCACTGTGGGGAAGGTCGAAGGCAAGGAAGTGGATCTTCCGTAACGCGCCGCCGATCACCGCCATCGCTTCGCCGAAGTCCGCCTGGGCGTGACCGGGGGAATGGGAGAGTGGCACGAACACCTCACGCGACCGAAGCCCCTGCTCACGAACGTAGTCCTTCACGATGGTGTAGCCGCCCGTGAAACCGTACTCGTCCCGGAGGCGGTCGAAGATGCGCTTCGCAGTGTGCCGTTGCTTGCGGTGGCTGGTCCGATCGTCTTCCAAGATCCGATCGATGATTCCCGTGAACGGACCCAGCTTTGGCCGCCTCGGCGGCGCGCTTCGGCGATACCCTGGCGGCACCGAGAACGACAGCATCTTACGGACCGTCTTGCGGTCTACACCAAACACCCGCGAGGCCTCGCGGGTGCTCATCCCCTCGACATGACACGCCCGCCGAACCCGTGCGTACAACTCCACCCGATACATCCCCCCCGCCTTCCAGTCAGAGCAACCCTGACAGAAGGCTATACGCGGTCCCATTTTGGTCCGCCGCAGCCGGATCGACCGGCCGCTTCAGTGGGGGATTATTGCTCTGCCGTTCTCACGACGGCGTGGGCCACGTCGGTCAGCTTGCCGTAATGGCCGAGCGGAATATCCGTGCGCGCCCGTTCCCGCATCTGGGCCTCCGTGCGCGCCCGCCGGGCCATGGCCAAATCGATCGGCCCCGGGGCGACGCAATTCACGGTGATGCGCCAGGGCGCGAATTCCTTGGCCCAGGCCTTGGTCAGGCCGAGGACGGCGGCCTTCGAAGCGCCGTAGTTGCTGTTGTGGAGGTTGCCGCGCTGGGCCGCGCCCGAGGAGATGTTGACGATCGTGCCCCGCCGCCGCGCCTTCATGCCCGGCACCACCGCGCGCGTGGCGAAGAAGGTTCCCTTCACGTTGACCGCGAACATCTGGTCGAACTCCGCCTCCGTCACCGCCTCCAACGGCTTGGCCGCGTGCAAGCCGGCGTTATTGACCAGGATGTCGATTCCGCCCAAGGCGGCTTCGGCCTCGCGCGTGAGCCGGGCGAAGGCGGCCACCGCCGTGATGTCGCAGACGAGTGTGAGCGCCTCGCCCCCCGCCGCGCGGACGAGCCCCGCCGTCTCCTCGACCCCCTCGCGATCGATGTCGTGGGCGATGATGGCGGCGCCGCGCGCGGCCAGCAGGAGGGCGTGTTCGCGCCCCATGCCGGCGGCGGCGCCCGTGACGAGCGCGACCTGGCCCGCGAGCCCGCCCGCGGCCACTACTCCGCCGCCTGGCGGGGTTGCCAGTCGGCGGCGTGCACGTGTTCGTGGCGCCTGAACCGGGTCGGCCGGAGGCCCATCTGGAACCAGTTTATCATCGTGTAAACGTCGTAAACGGGCAGGCCGAAGGCGTCCGCGAGGGCCGGGCCGAAGGGCGGCATGTTGGTGCATTCGAGGACGAAGGCGCCGACCTCGGGGTGCCGGTCGAGGAGGCGCCGGCCTGCGTCCACCAGGTCCGCTTCGCAGTCGGCCCAGTCGTATTCGCTGGCCCTGTCGGTGAAGACGCGGGTCAGCGCCCGGCCCCCTTGGGTGCCCATGATGGGGGTGTCGAGCGCCACGCCCGTCGCCGCCAGGTGCGCGGGGGTGAGGTTCGCGGAATCGGCGGTGATGATGCCGGCGCGCTTGCCCGTCGGCAGCAGGGCCTCGACCCAGGGCACCTGGAGGATGGCCGAGGCGGCCACGGGCACGCCCGCGCGCTCGGCCAGCGCGCGCTGGTAGAGGGCGAGGAAGCCGCAGGTGGTGGCGATGCCGTCCGCCCCCGCCGCCACCAGCGCTTCCGCACCCGCGACGAAGGGCTCGAGCAGGCCCTCGAGCCCCATGTCCACCACCTGGTGGGGCGTCGCACCCCGCACCTTCTCGATCAGCACCGGGAAGGGCCAGGTCTCGGGGTTGCCCCCGTCGCCGACGACGCGCGGGAACTTGGTATCGAGCATCAGGATGCCGACCGTCGCCCGGCCGCCCTCCCGCGCGGTATCATCGTCCATTGCCGTCTCCTCGTTCGCCGTGGCCGGATCATGCTAGGGCATTTTCGGATATGCTGGAACCGGGTCGGGACCCGACGAAGGGGGCGAGAGGATGGAATCCCATGCCAAGGTGGTCGTCATCGGCGGCGGTGTCGTCGGTTGCTCGATCCTGTACCATCTCGCCAGGCACGGCTGGAAGGACGTGGTGCTGCTGGAGCGCGACGAGCTGACCTCCGGGTCGAGCTGGCACGCCGCCGGCCAGATCCACACCATCAGCTCCGACCCCAACATCTCCCGCCTCCAGGGCTACACCATCAAGCTCTACAAGGAGATCGAGGAGACCTCGGGCCAGTCGGTCGGCCTGCACTCTACCGGCGGCTTCTACCTCGCCTCGAACCAGGACTGGTACGACTACCTCAAACGCGAGCGCTCGAAAGCGCGCTACATGGGCCTCGATCAGGAGTTCATCTCCGTCGAGGAGGCGGCGCGGCGCCATCCCCTGATCGACCCGTCCCACTACATCGCCGCCCTGTGGGACCCGCTCGACGGCGATCTCGACCCCTCGGGCGCGACCTATGCCTTCGCCAAGTCGGCGCGTCATTATGGCGCCAGCTACCATACCCACACCCCGGTCATCGAGACCAACCAGCGGCCCGACGGGAGTTGGGACGTGGTCACCGAGAAGGGGACGATCCATGCCGAGATCGTCGTCAATGCCGGCGGGCTGTGGGCGCGCGAGGTCGGGCACCTCGCCGGAATCCACCTGCCGGTGCAGCCCATGGAGCACCACTACCTCATCACCGAATCGATCCCCGAGATCGTTGCGCGCGGCCCGGGGGAGCGCCTGCCGGCGGGCATCGACTACGAAGGCAACATGTACTTCCGGCAGGAGCGCGACGGCATGCTGCTCGGCACTTATGAGCCGCGGTCGACGCCGTGGAAGGTCGAGGGCACGCCCATGGACTTCGGCCACGAGCTACTGGCGCCCGACATCGACCGCATCGCCGACCGGCTGGAGCTCGGCTTCAAGCGCATCCCCGCCCTCGGCCGCGCCGGGATCAAGAACATGGTCAACGGCCCCTTCACCTTCGGCCCCGACGGCAACCCGCTGATCGGCCCGGTCTCCGGCATGCGCAACTATTGGGTCGCCGTCGGCGTCATGGCCGGCTTCTGCCAGGGCGGCGGGGTCGGCCTCTGCATGGCCGAATGGATGATCGACGGCGAGCCCTCGATCGACGTATGGGCCATGGACGTGGCCCGCTTCGGCGATTACGCGACGCCCGATTACGGGACCATCAAGTCGTCGGAGAATTACGAGCGCCGCTTCGTCATGACCTTCCCCAACGAGACCCTGCCCAAGGGCCGGCGCCAGAAGACGACGGCGCTCCATGACCGGCTCGTGGCGCGGGGCGCCGTCATGGGCGACAGCTTCGGGCTCGAGCACGTGCTGTGGTTCGCCCATGGCCCCGGGGACGCGCACGAGGAGCCGACCTTCGAGCGCTCGCGCGCGCACGATTACGTCGGCGCCGAGTGCCGCGCGGTGCGCGAGGCGGTCGGCGCCGTCGAGATCGCCAACTTCGCCAAGCACGAGCTACGGGGCCCCGGCGCGCGCGCCTTCCTCGATCGCCTCTTCGCCGGGCGCATCCCCAAGCCTGGCCGCCTCTCGCTCACGCCCATGCTGACCCCCAAGGGCAAGCTCTATGGCGACCTCACCGTCGCCTGCCTCGATGACGAAACCTTCCTGGTGATCGGCTCCGGCCCGGCCCAGGAGATGCACCGGCGCTGGTTCGAGGCGCACCTGCCCGAGAGCGGGGTGCGCTACCGCAACCGCTCGGACGAGCTTCATGGCATCGCCATCTCGGGGCCGAATTCGCGCACGCTGCTCGCGCGCATCTGCCGCGACGACACCTCGAACGAGGCACTCAGGTTCCGCGACGTGCGCGAGACCTTCGTCGGCGGCGTGCCGGTCATCCTCGCGCGGGTGTCCTTCTCGGGCGAGCTTGGTTACGAGCTTCACTGCGCGCCCCAGTTCCAGATCAAGCTGTTCGAGCGCATCGAGGAGGCGGGGGCGGATCTGGGGCTCGTGCTCTATGGCGCCCGCGCGCTCATGTCCCTGCGCCTCGAGAAGAACTGGGGTGCCTGGACGCTCGATTTCCGCCCCGATTTCACCGCCGCCCAATCCGGCCTCGACGCCTTCATCGATTGGGGCAAGGGTTTCATCGGCAAGGCGGCCGCCCTGGCCGAGCGCGAGGCCGGCCCCGACAGGAAGCTCGTCACCATGGTGGTCGATTCGGACGAGATCGACGTCACCAACGACGAGGCCATCATGCATGCCGGCAAGTGCGTCGGCTACGTGACCTCGGGCGGCTACGCCCATTGGGTGGGCAGGAGCGTGGCCCTCGGCTACGTGCCGCCGGCACTCGCCGCCGACGGCACGGCGCTGGAGGTGGAGATCAACGGGGCCCTCTATCCGGCGGCGGTGACGGCGCACCCGCTCCACGACGCGAACGGCTCCCGGATGCGCTCGTAATGCCGGCGCCTCCCGCCAGCACGGCGGCGGAGGAAGAGGCCAAGACCGGCCCGTGGAACCCGGGCATCAGCTCGCGGCTTCCGCGCGCCTTCCTGCCGCTCTCGACCATGTTCCGCCCGGAGAGCGTCTTCACCAGCGTCGAGGCCGCCCACGAGCTGAGCGACTTCACCGGCATGCCGGCGGAGGACCTGGTCGCCTTCCGGCCCGAGCGCCTGGTGATGCACGAGCTGCTGATCCGGGTGACGGCCGACCTCTCGGTCTCCGACGGCCCCAGGGTCGAGGATCTCGGCATCAATTTCCGCGACATGGCCGCGGCCATCCTCGCCCGCCATATTGCCCCCCACATGGACGGGATCGTCGCGTCATATGCGGAGCTGAGGCGCGCCGCCACGGCCCTGATCGCGGAGGCGCTGGCATCGACCCTATTCGCGGCCCCGATGGCGGCCGGGCCGCCGGCGAGGCGGGGCCGCGTGATGCGCTTCCTTCGTCCGCGCTCGAGGGAGGCCCCGTCCCGCGCCGGCATCGAGGAGCGGGAACGCTTGATACTGGCCGACTGGCGCCGCGAGGCCGAGGTGGCGGACGATCCGCTGGCGGCCGCCGCCTACCGGTCGCTCGCCCGCCTCGGGGACGCGGTCTCGGGCAAGCATGGCCGGCTGGTGGGCGATTGCGCCCTTCTCACGGCCCTCGCCGCCGACATGGTGTGCAACGAATACGGCAGCGAGACGATCGGCCGGCTCATCGAGCCCCATATCCGTGAGGGGGCCGCGCGCGAGGGGTATGGGCTGCTGCCCAGCCAAGAGCGGCCGGTGGTCATGAACGTCAAGGGCGCCTCGGCCGCGGGCAAGAGCACCATGCGCCCCCTGCAACGCAGGCTCGCCGCCGAGCTCGGCATCGAATGGGCCGACTTCGCCCTCATCAGCCCCGACATCTGGCGCAAATATCTGCTCGACTACGACTCCCTGGGCGAAGCGCGGAAATACGCCGGCACACTCACGGGCCACGAGGTCGAGGTCATCGACCGCAAGCTCGACCGCTACATGGCGGCCAAGGCCGAGGACGGCCGCATGTCCCACCTGCTCATCGACCGCTTCCGGTTCGACAGCTTCACGCCCGAATCGGGCGCGGAGGAGGGCAGCAACCTCCTCACCCGCTTCGGCGAGATCGTCTACATGTTCTTCATGATCACGCCGCCCCATGCGACCGTCGAGCGGGGCTGGCGGCGCGGCGAGAGGAACGGGCGCTACAAGGCCGTCGACGACCTGCTCGACCACAATGTCGAGGCCTATACGGGCATGCCGCGGCTCTTCTTCACCTGGGCCTTGCGGGCCGACAAGCGCGTCCACTACGAGTTCCTGGACAACGACGTACCCGAGGGCGCGCGGCCGCGGACGGTCGCCTTCGGCTGGGGTGGCGAGATGAACGTCCTCGATATCAAATGCTTGCTCGACGTGGACCGCTACCGCAAGATCGACATTGGCGCCATCCGGCCCGAGGACGTCTATGGCGACACGCGCGCCATGGCGCCCGGGAACAACACCGAATTCCTGCGCCAATGCGCGCGCATGCTGCGCGCCATCAATTTCGCCGACTACGAAACCGGGCGCATCTATGCGCGGATGGAGGCGGGGCGCTTCACCTGGACCGATCCCCAGGCCCTCGCCGCCGCGACCCGCGACCCCGACACCCGCGCCGGCTTGGAAGCCTTCGCCGCTGTGCCACCCGCCGCCGCCGACGAGCCGAGAGCCCCGCGAGTCCTGGATCGCGACAACGCCCAGACCCTCGGCCGCTGGGGCGGCGGGGGGTGAGCGAAGTCCGTCCGAAAACGGGTGTTGGGGCGCGAACCGGCGTTGCCCCGAATTCGCGGACGGATGCCCATGGTGCTGCCGTTGTCGGCGATTGGCAGGCATAGTCTGGGGAATCCTGGTTAAGCCCCAATCCCGCCATTCGTTGCCACGCGAGGAGAAATTCGGCACTATTGGATTTTGGTATTCATTTCCAATCGAAAAAAACTGCCTGGTCGGGCGACCGCACAGGGAACGCTATCGAATGACCGTTTACACACGACGCGCGACACGGCGTCGCTTCCTCGCGGGCGCGGTCGCGACGGCCGGTACTTTGGCGGTCGGCACTTATCTGCCGCGCGCCTATGCCGCCGCGCCGTTGAAAGTCTCAGCCTACTCCGGTAAGTTCGAAAATCAGCTCGCCAAGTTCATCTACCCGGCCTTCACCAAGGAAACCGGTATCGCTATCGAGCCGGTCGGCCAGACGAGTGGGCTGGACTGGTTCAGGAAACTCCTGGCCGCCGCCGCCGCGGGTAAGGTGGTGACCGACCTGACCATGTGCGGCGCCCTGGCCCCTCGTCTCTTGCCCCAATTGTTCCAGTCCCTCGACGAGAGCAAGTTACCGAACCTCAAGAATGTTCGCCCCAACCTGCTCCACCGCAAGCCTGATGGCACGCTCAATGCGGCGCCCGTGGTCGCCTGGTATGCCACCTTCGCGACCAACACCGATGTCCACCCCGACCCGCCGACCTCCTGGGCGGACGCCTGGGGCCCGAAGTTCAAGGGCGCGCTCGGCTGGAGGGACGATATCAGCTCGAACTACCTGCTCGATATCGTGGCCGTCACCTTCTTCGGCGGTCAGACGGTCCTCGAGACCCGCGACGGCCTGCTCGAGGTCCTGAAGAAGGCCGCCGAGCTCGAGCCGAACGTGGTGCTCTGGTATGTCTTCGGCGGCGGGTTCGAGGCGGCGCTGCGCGCCGGCAAGATCAACGCCGGCCAGTATTTCCAGGGTGCAACCCACGCAATGGCGGCCGGCGGCTTTCCCGTGCTTTCGACCTTCCCCCAGGAGGGCGGCATCCTCGATTTCGGCTCCTGGGGCCTGGTCCAAGGCTCGACCCAGGGCGAGGCGGCCCACACCTTCATGAACCACTGCACTGATCCCGCCGTCCAGACCGAGATCACGCGCCGCCTGGGCACGGCGCCCGTGGTGCCGCGCCGGCTGACGACACTGACCGACCAGGAATTCCTGACCGTCTCCAGCGACAACACACCCATCATCCCGCGCTACGACGTCTATGTGAAAAACAGCGAGTGGATCGTCGAGACGTGGGCCAAGCTCATCGGCGACGCGACGTGAGTGCGGTGGACGGTCTCTCTTCACGATGACGACCCTGTTGAGGCCGAGCCGTGCCTGGCCATCCACGGAGTCGTGCGATATGGGTGGCCGGTCAGCATGGCGGCGTGGGGGTGTGAGTGGAAGCCGACGCGCGCCGAGCCAGGTGGTCGACGCGATGGCGTGAGGCCCCGCGAGTCCTCTACCTCCTGGGCAGTTGTTCGATTCTCTCGGCCAATTCGTCGGTCGGTCGCGGCTTGTTGGCGTTGCCGGCGTAGCTGCAGCTACCCTCCTCGTAGGTAACGATTTCGTCCGGCGGATTGCGGCGTGCCGTCGTTGTGTAGCTGATGACACCGTCCGTCCGATCGACCACGTAAGCCTCGCAGACGGTTCGGTATGCCGGGATACAACCGTCGTACAAACCGACCTCCTCGCGCTCGCACGAGACCAGGATGACCGAATTCGCCTCGGCGGGCGACCCTGCTCGCAGGGCGGGCGGCAGATGGTAGTGCAGGGCATCCAGCTCGCCGCTCTTGATATCGACGGCCACGGCCCTGGGCCGAAGGTAATCATCGGCCGCGTGCGAAAATTGGGCGCCGTCGGCGACCGCCGGCCACGTCGCCAGATACGCGTCGAGCGCGGGGGCGAAGGCCTGGTTGAAGCATTCGCGCAGCGCCGCATAGCGGGGATGCTGGGAGCCATCCGGGCGTATGGCCTCGACCTCGGGACATCACTCGGGATCGTATTTTACCCGTAGGCTCTCTATCGTCCCGGCCAATGCCGCCCACGGCTCGGCGTAGGTGACACCGTCGAGCGGCGCATCCGGATTCACCTCCGCCGGCCAGGGCTTGCCGATCGCGCCTTCCGCGCGGTCGACGACATGCAGCTCGCAAGTGGCGCCATAGGCGGGGTAGCTGAACTTGCGCCAGTTCTTTGGGCCCCAATGGCACGACACGAAGATGATCGCGGCCACTTCCTCCGGCGATTCCGCGCGGTACTCGGGTGGCAGGGCCGCGTGGAGGTATGAGATGTCGCGCGTATCGACGTCGATCGCCACCGCCTTGACCCGGATATAGTCGTCGGATTCGGCCCGCGGATACCGCTCGCCGCTGGCGACGCCCGGCCACATCTCCATGAAGCCGGCGATCTCCCCGGCGAACGCCTCGGCATAGGGCGCGCGTTGCAGGGCGTACTCGGGTCTCAGGGTATCGATATTCGCCCGGACCTGGGCATCGCTCGGGTGTTCCACGATCTCCGCGAAAATGCCCGGAAGGACGAGCGCGGCGAGGCCGGTCCACCAGGCGAGGCCGATGATGGCGGCGCCCCAGAAGGCGCCGACACCGACCCAGGTCAGGATCTTGCCAATCCGACCGCCGTCGTCCGCCATGCCGCGACCCTTCGCCGATAACGCCACGAGCGCCCGCGGGTCGCCCCACGGATCGCCCCCGTTCCAAAGCTAAACAGAACCAGGCGCGAATTGTAAGCCGCCTGTGGAATCGAATCTGACGCCTCGATCCCTCTCCCTATTGCATGGACCGGCGACAGTGCTGACAGGTGTTCGCAGACATGGTTGACACGGTCCCGGTCCCTGGGGGCTGGAGACGGATAGGATCATGGTCTGGCGAGGAGCGAGGGTGCGAGCCGGCGTGAGCTGTTCAGCAAAATCCGGCGGCCGATCGATGATCTGCGACCAGGACCCAATCCAGCGTAGGCCGGGGACATCGACGGCAGGTCGAAACGGCGAATGCAGTTCCCATGGTGGCTGAATCGAAGTACGATTTCCGCGAACTTGGCGCTTATCTGGGAAATTTCGGCTAATCTGGATCGAAGCGGCCGAGAAACCGCCACCCGTACGATTCGAGCATCTGGAAGCCAATTCGGGTCGGGGCGGGCTACGCGGTCGGCCGCGCGGCGGAATTGGCGGCGACGCGCACTCGGCCGCCGAGTCGAACGGGGCCTGTCGGGCGAGGTGTCGGATGACAACGGTACGGCAGCTGCTCGAGGAAAAGGGCCACGAAGTCTGGTCCGTCCATCCCGACGATACCGTGCTCGACGCCATCCGGAAGATGGCGAGCGAAGGTGTCGGTGCCATGGTCGTGATCGAGGACGATAAGCCCGTCGGCATAGTCACCGAACGGCATTACGCCCGGAACGTCTTCCTGAAAGGCAAGTCGTCGCCCAAGACGCCTGTCCACGAGATCATGACCACGCGCTTCGTCTGCGCGCAGCTCGAGCAAACGGTCGAGGAATGCATGGCCGTGATGACCGAGAAGCGCGTGCGGCATCTCCCGGTTCTGGATGAGGACCGCCTGGTCGGCATCGTCTCGATCGGCGACCTTGTAAAAAGCGTCATCGCCGATCAGAGGTTCATCATCGAACAGCTCGAGCATTACGTCCGCGGCTGAGCGACATTCGACGATCCGGACCAGGCGTCCCGGCTGGGTGCTATCTCCAGGCTAGTGGTTCGATTCCGACGCTTCGAACCCTCTCCCCCGCGGGGAGAGGGTGGCGCGCGGAGCGCGCCGGGTGAGGGCGTGGCCGCCGGAAGGCGGCCGAAAGACTCTTCGTGGCGCGCGGGCGCACACCCCCTCACCCCGACCCTCTCCCCAAGGGGAGAGGGGGACTTTTTTGTCGCGTTCGCTCCACTAACTCGACTCGACGATGACCAGGTCGCGATCCGCGTAGGCTTTCTCGGCATAGGACAGCGCCTTCTGGTAGTCCGGGTCGTCGTAGCAGGCCAGCGCCTGCTCGTACGATGGGAACTCCAACACGGCCACTCGGGGAAAGTCCGGCCCTTCGCGCGTCTCGTGCCGTACCCCGCGGCCGGCGATGAAATGGGCGCCGTACTTCTCGGCGAGCGGTGCCCAGAGCCCGGCATACTCGTCGAACGCTTCTTGGTTGGTAATGTTGGAGCTTCGAATTACCCAGTAGCCAGCCATGTCGTCCCCCTCATCAAATGTGACGCCCCGGAGTCGGCTCCAGTCTCGCGTCAATCGGGGCCGCCCGCAAGCGCGCGGCTCGAATCACCGCGGCTTGGTAAGACCCTTCTCGATCAGCACTACATCGGCTCCCGCGACGACCAGGGTCGCCGATACTCCCATCGCCGACCAGCGCCCGGTCAGCCACTGGAAAGTGGCTTCGGAGAAAAAGCCGATATGGGTGGGGTCGGTGATGTAGTGCCAGGTCCTGAACGCATCCTGGTCGCGGACCCGCTTGGTCATGACGCCGAGCCAGCCGTCCGGGGCGAGGCCGGCCCACAGGCCATCCAGCACCTTGCCTGGCTGGGCCATATGTTCGACCACCTCGCTCAAGGTGATGAAGTCGTAGCGCGCGGACAGGACGGATCTGTCGGGGGCATAGAAGGGGTCGTAGAGGGCGACCGAATGGCCCGCCTCCTCGAACATTTTCGAGAGGGTCGGGCCGGGGCCGCAGCCGAAGTCGAGCCCCCGGGAGCGGGGCGCCAGGCGTTGGTTCAGCGGTGTGAACAGCCGGTCGAGAAAGCGCCGGTAACGAGGGTCGCCCGGCCGGTTGTCGTGGCGATCGTAGCAGGCCTTCTCGCCCGCCGCCGACAGATGCTGGGCCGCCGGCACGAACACCAGGTTACAGGTCCGGCAGGCCAGGTAATCGCGCGCATCGTCGCGGTGGTAGGGGACGATGCTCGCACCCGCGCAAAGCGGGCAGGCGTGGCTTGCAGGCTCGATCATACCCCATTACTAACCCACCCTCGGGCACCGGAATACGCCTTAACTTCGCCGCCAAACCGTCCAACAATGTGGCATCGGCTCAGATCATCTCAATAGGCTTGCATGATTCAAGATCGTCCCTATCCGGTTAATGCAGGTAGCGACCGAGTGTTCTTTATATGTTCGCTCTAAGGGTGTACTGTTCCCGCCTCTGAGGATTGGTCGGGAGACAGGGCATGAGCGGCTTGTTGACGTTCCAAGAGCGCTACCGAGACGAGGAATCGTGCATCCTGGCCTTGGCGGATCGACGCTGGCCGTCTGGGTTTGCGTGCGCCCGCTGCGGGCACCGGCGGGGCTATCGGCACAAGGCGCGGGCGCGCGTCTTCGAATGCGCGGCTTGCGGTCGTCAAGAGTCGGTGACGGCGGGAACCATCTTCCACCGCACCCGCACACCGTTGCCCAAATGGTTCCTGGCGGCGTGGTTGATGGGGCGGGACAAGCGCGGGGTCTCGGCCCTGTTCCTGGCGCGCGAGCTGGGGCTTCGCTATGAGACCGCATGGCTGATGGCTCACAAGCTGCGCCATGGCTTGGCGGAGCGGCCGGATGCGTTGCTGGACGGCATGGTCGAGGTCGATGAGAGCTACTACGGCGGGCGCGGCAAGCCCGAGAGCCGGGGCCGCGGGATGGCCAATGCCAACAAGAGCCTGCTCGTGCTGGCAGTGGAGAAGGTGGCGGTGGCGCCGGGCAAGGGGGTCGAGGCCAGCGGCTTCGTCGCCGGTCGGGCGCGACTTGCCATCCTGCCCCGGGCCAATGCCGAGCAGCTCGGCGGCTTCGTGCGGGCCGCCGTGACGCCGGGCGCGCGCCTGCTGACCGACGATTTCAAGGGCTATGCCGGGCTCGGCGCCGTCTACCAGCACCAGCCCACCGTCCAAGGCCAAGGCAAGAACGCCGAGACGCAGATGCCGATCATCCACGTCCTGTTCAGCAACCTCAAGACCTGGCTCAACGGCACCTACCATGGCGTCAGCGCCAAGCACTTGCCGCGCTATGGCCGGGAATGGGCCTATCGCTTCAACCGCCGCCGGCGGATCGACGACCTCGGCGACTTCGTCCTGAGCCGCGCCATGGCCCGGCCAACCATCACATACCGCCAGTTGATCCACGGCTTGCAACCCCAGGGCGCACGACCTGCCTTAACCGGATAGGGACGTTCAAGATTGTCGAATTGGAGGGATCCCGCACGACATAGGTATGAGACACCCGATCGAGTGGATTGTGGCTCTCACCAACCCATTGACGAAGGAGACACCCAATGCAGTATATCGCGCTCATTTACACCCAGGAAACCGGTGAATCGGATCCGGAGATGTTTCAGGCATACGGCAAGTTCACCCAGGAAATGATCTCCAAGGGCATCTTCAAGGGCGGCGACGCGCTGCAGGCATCGACGACCGCCACCTGCGTCTCGGTGCGTGACGGCAAGACCAAGCTCAAGGACGGCCCGTACTCGGAAACCAAGGAGCAGCTCGGCGGGTACTACCTCCTCGAATGCGCCAGTCTCGAGCTGGCGATCGAGTGCGCCGCGAAGATCCCCGGTGCTCGGACCGGGGTGATCGAGGTGCGCCCAGTCATGTCCATGTAGGCGCCGGCCGCCTAATCGCCAGCCGCCCAATCGCCGGCCGGCCAATCGAATGGCGCAATTCGCCGCCGAAGACGAGGCCCTGGCCCGCATCTATAGAGAAGATGCGGGCGGGGTGATCTCGGTGCTGGTCGGCCAGCTCAGGGACTTCGATTTGGCCGAGGACGCGTTGCAGGACGCGGTGGCCGAGGCGGTGGTGAGCTGGCGGCGCGACGGCCCACCGCGAAACGGGGCCGGTTGGCTGCTGACGGCGGCGCGCCGCCGCGCCATCGACCGCATTCGACGCTCGGCAACGGCACGGGACGAGTCCACCCGGCGGGAGCTCTTGGCTCGACTGGAAGACGACGGCGGCGAAGCCGAGGGGGACCAACCGATTCCCGACGAGCGGTTGCGTCTGATCTTCACTTGTTGCCATCCGGCGCTCGGTCAGGAGGCGAGGGTCGCGCTGACGCTCCGAACCCTTTGTGGGCTCTCGACGCCTGAGATTGCCCGGGCGTATTTGGTATCGGACGTCACCATGAGCCAGCGGCTCGTGCGGGCCAAGAACAAGATCCGCGCAACCGCGATTCCCTACGAAGTGCCGGACGGCCCCGAGCTTGCCGAGCGCTTGGCCTCGGTGCTCGACGTGATCTACCTCATCTTCAACGAAGGATTTGCGGCCACGGAAGGCACGAGCCCGACGCGCGCGGACTTGTGCCTCGAGGCCATCCGTCTGAACCGTATTCTCTACCAACTCATGCCAAACCCCGAATCGGGTGGCCTGCTCGCATTGATGCTGTTGCACGACGCCCGCCGCGAAGCTCGAACGGACGACACCGGCACTTATATCCCAATCGCCGAACAAGACCGCACGCGCTGGAATCACGAGCTGGTCGGCCAGGGCACGAAACTGCTCCTGTACTGTCTGGGCCAGCACCGTCCCGGCCCCTTTCAGGTTCAGGCGGCGATTAGCGCGGTTCACGCCGAAGCGCCGAGTATCGACGCGACCGACTGGGAGCAGATTGCGGGGCTTTACGCGGCACTGTCCGAGATGGCGCCGACCGCGGTGGTGACACTCAATCGCGCGGTCGCCGTTGCCAACGCCGAGACCGCGGAGGCTGGGCTCGCGCTACTGGAGACGGTCGCTCGCGAGCTCGATGATTACCAACCGCTCCACGCCGCGCGCGCCGACTTGCTGAAGCGGTGCGGGCGGCGTTCGGAAGCGGCCCGCGCCTACCGGAAGGCCATCGCTTTATCCGCGAACGCTTCCGAGCGCAACTTCTTGGAGGGCCGGCTCGCCCGGCTTGCGGGGAAAAGCCGGCCTGAATGACCCACCTCTAGGCGGTCAACGCGGGGCGCCCGCAAGGGCATCCCGACGGCTTCTCCAATCCGCGGGGGAATTTGGCCCGGTTATTCGCGAGGGGGCATCGCACGTCGCAAGGAGTCTTGCGGCCGCCTGCCGGCGCCCTCGTCCGTCGGCGGCGTCGCTCAGGCCGCCGCCGCGTCCGGCGCGCTTTCCAGGGTCTTGAGGAAGCGGATATCGGGCCATTCCTCGGCGGTGTGGTCCAGGTGCCAGGCGTTGCGCGCGAGGAACACCGGCGTGCCGTCATGGTCGTCGGCGATGGCGGCTCGGTTCTTGTCGGTGAATTTCTTCAGCATGCGGGGGTCGTCCGCCGCGAGCCAGCGGGTCGCGTGGACCGCGACCGGGCTGAAACGCACCGGCATGTCGTATTCGGTGCGCACGCGGTCGGCTATGACGTCGAATTGAAGCGCGCCGAGTACGCCGATCACCCAGTTCGAGCCGAGCCGGGTCCGGAACGCCCGGGCGACGCCTTCCTCGGCGAGCTGGGTGAGCGCGCGCCCGAGATGCTTGGCCCGCATGGGGTCGACCGGGCTGACCGCCATCAGCAGCTCCGGCGCGAAGCTCGGGATGCCGGCGAACTGGATCATCTCGCCCTCGGTCAGGGTGTCGCCGATGCGCAGGTTGCCGTGGGTGGGGATGCCGATGATGTCGCCTGGCCAGGCATCCTCGGCGGCCTCGCGCTCCTGGGCCAGGAACATCATCGGATTAGCCAGGTTGATGGGCTTGCCGCTGCGCACCGCGAGCATCTTCATGCCGCGCTTGAAATGGCCCGAGGTGATGCGGAAGAACGCCACCCGGTCGCGGTGCTTGGGGTCCATGTTGGCCTGGATCTTGAACACGAAGCCCGACACCTTGTCCTCGTCGGACGACACCACGCGGGCGCAGGCGGTGCGGCCACCCGGCGGTGGGGCCAGGCGCACCAATCCATCGAGCAGCTCGCGGACGCCGAAATTGTTGATCGCCGAGCCGAAGAAGACCGGGCTGAGATACCCCTCCCGATAGGCGTCGATATCGAGGGCCGGGCACAACCCCCTGGCCATGGGCAGCTGGTCGCGCAGCCGCGCCACCGCGTCTTGCGGCAGCAGGGTATCCAGCGCCGGGTCGTCGATGCCGTCGCACCGCGCCGCGCCGTCGCGATCCAGCGCGCCGGTGGCGTGGCCCTTCCTCATCAGCATCAGGCGGTCGCCGATCACGTCGTAGCAGCCGCGGAAATCGCGCCCCATGCCGATGGGCCAGCTCGCCGGGGTGACGTCGAGCGCCAGGGTCTGCTCGATCTCGTCCAAGAGATCGAACGGGTCGCGGCCTTCCCGGTCGAGCTTGTTGATGAAGGTGATGATGGGCACGTCGCGCAGGCGGCAGACCTCGAACAGCTTGCGGGTCTGGGCCTCGATGCCCTTGGCGGCGTCGATCACCATGACGGCCGAATCGACTGCCGTCAGGGTGCGGTAGGTGTCCTCGCTGAAATCCTCGTGGCCCGGCGTGTCCAAAAGGTTGAAGGTGCAGCCGGCGTAGTCGAACGTCATCACCGAGGACGCCACCGAGATGCCGCGCTCGGCCTCCACCTTCATCCAGTCCGAGCGCGAGCGCCGCGCCTTGCCGCGCGCCTTGACCGCGCCGGAAAGCTGGATCGCGCCGCCGAACAGCAGCAGCTTCTCGGTCAGCGTCGTCTTGCCCGCGTCCGGGTGGGAGATGATGGCGAAGGTGCGCCGCCGGGCGATCTCGCCCTGGAGCCTAGTACCCACTTTCGCGAGTCCGTGTCCCATACAACGGCGCCCCGAGGTTCCCGGCTAGGAGCGTGGCGCGCCGTGATGCCGGGGCATCACAAGCGTCGCGCGGCGACGTCCGGGGGCCTCGGGGCGCCGCCCACCGGGTCGCTTTTCCCGCCCCCCTCGGGGCGTCGGGGACGCTTGCCAATGCCCCGGCATCGCCGGCGCGCGCCCTCCTATCGAGGAGACGGGAAAAGAGATCGTATGGGACACGGACTCGCGAAAGTGGGTGCTAGTCATGGGATGTCCGGGATTATGGATCTCGAGAGGGATATATAGGCGTCCCAGCCCCGCTTTTACAGGGCCATGGGTCGATCGCCGGACCGAGCCCGGCCCGCATTGAATGCCGTCCGGGCCGAGCGCACTGCCTCGGTTCGCGTTTTGAGGCCTTCGTGTCGGGACTGGCTGTCACCGTATTCGAGCTGCTGCCGCCCAACCTTCATTTGGGCGAGATGGACGTCGGAGCGAGGCCTGAATGGTAAATGTCGGTTATAATATCGTACGAATTAACTGCGCCCGTGACGGGCCGGTGCTTCTCATCGCGGCGTGGGATATGCCGGGGAGGTGGAAAATTGCCCAACGTTGATACATTAACCGAGGGTCCGCATGAGCGGGCACATGAGCGGGCACATGAAGGGTACCGGCTGTCCCTGGAGCCCGACCCGCAGCGGATCCGCGCGGAGTTCCAGGGTGAGACGATCGCCGACAGCAGCAACGTCCTGGTGATGCACGAGACCCGTTTGGCACCCGTGTTCTACTTTCCGCGCGAAGACGTTCGCATGGATCTCTTGGTCGAGAGCGATCGCCACACCCATTGCCCGTTCAAGGGAAACGCGTCCTATTGGGCGATTCGGATCGGCGAGAAATCGGCCCAGGACGCGGTCTGGAGCTACGAGACACCCTATGACGAATCGTCCAGCGTCAAGGGATATGTCGCTTTCGACTGGCATGCGATCGACAGGTGGTCCGCGGACGATACGGAGATCGTCGAACAGCCGCACGACGAAGCGGATGCGAAAGAAAATCCGCTCGTGAACTGGCTGGTGTACGAGGCCTGGGAGTCGAAATCGTCCCGCGACATGGTGGTGCGCTTCTCGGGCGCCATGATCGCGGCCGGGTTCCCCTTGTGGCGGCTTCGGCTTCTCGTCCGCACCCTGAACCCATTGCTGTACGCGCTCGTCTATACATGGCGGCGCGACGGCGACGAGGTCACGGAGTTTGAAGTCTCGCACGAGACCTTGGAAAGCGAGCAATACCGCGGCAGCCCGTTCGCAGTGGTGATAAACGGCGAGGGCGGCGTGCGCCGGCGATTGGAAGGGCCAGGCGCGCGGCTGGACTTCCCGATCCTCGAGGATCTCGTCTCCCAGGGCGCCACCGACTACGTGGCCATGCCGCTTCGGTTCTCGGACGGGCAACTCAACATACTCACGCTGGTGTCCGACCGGCCGGGCGGGTTTTCCACCGAGGCGTTGGGCCAGATCTATGAAATTCTGCCGACCCTGAGTCGTCTGTTCGAATCGCACGCCCTGCGCCTCTCGTCCTCGACCCTGTTGCGGACCTATTTGGGCTCGGACGCCGGCCAGCGGGTCATGGACGGGCTGGTCAAGCGTGGCGACGGCGAAGATATCCACGCGGCCATCTGGATCACCGACTTGCGGGATTCGACGTCGCTCGCCGCGTCCCTTTCGCGTGACGATTATTTGTCCCTGCTCAACCGCTATTTCGATAGCGTGGCGGGGGCCGTGCTCGACCATGGCGGCGAGGTGCTGAAATTCATCGGCGACTCGGTGCTGGCGATATTCGCCATCGACGATCCGGGCCAGAAGGAGCCGGACGCATGCGCCCGCGCCCTGGCGGCCGCGGATGCGGCGTCGCGGCAGATCGAGGCGGTCAACGAGGAGCGCGCGGCGGACGGCGCGCCGCTGCTGGTATTCGGCATCGGCCTGCATCGCGGCGATCTGACCTATGGGAATATCGGTACGACCAAGCGGCTCGACTTCACGGTTATCGGCTCGGCCGTCAACGAGGCGGCACGCATCGAAGGCCTTTCGAGGACGCTCGACCGGCAAATCCTGATTTCGTCCGAATTCGGCGAAAGCGTGCCGGACCCCGTGATTTCCCTCGGTCACCACACCTTGCGCGACGTCGCCGGCGAGCGCGAGATATTCGGATTGTCAGCGGCTGATACCGGAGGGCGATGAGCCTCGCTCATCACCGTCCGGCCAGCGCCGCGGGCGCGCCCGGCACCCGCGGGAACATACGATCGGTCTCCCCGGACGTCGATCGGCATTGAGGGCGAATCGCGGCCGACTTCGCCGATCTCGGACCGGAACCATCAAACGATGCCCGTTATGCTACTATCTACCGCGATCGGAGGGAGCGGTCTCGGTGCTCCAACTTCATATGGCCGTCCGACGAAAGGGCGCCCCAGGAAACGGATTTGGCACATGTCGAACGACTGGATGCACGGGCTCCTTGTCGGTTTCTCGGCGGCGATGATGGGTATCGGCGCGGCGGCCGCGGGACCGGTCGTGATCGAGAACGATTCCCAATCGAACGTGATCGAGCTTTACGTCTTCCCGACCCAGGGAATCGACGTCTTCGAGAGCGCGGACAAGTCCTTCGCGGGCGAGAACCTCGTCGCGGGAGAGCCCATGAAGACGGGCGAGATCGTCGAGACCGATGTGAAGACCGGAGACGGGGCCTGCGAATTCACGGTCGCCGCCAGGCTCGACGACGGTTACCAGCAGGAGAACTATGTCGATTTCTGCACTTACGGCCGCTACCGCATCGATCTGGGCGTGGATTACGATTCGGCCGCCAGCCAGGAGCCCGCGGAAGTGGCGGCCCCGGCTCCCTGCGACATCCAGGCGGGCATGATGGAGCTCAATCCGCTGCTGGAGGAGCGGTTCCCGGACCCGTCGGTGCCCGAGGCCCAGCCGTTCGTGGAGAAGTTCGAGAAGCTGATGATGGCGGCGATGGGGAATGACGGTGCCACGGCCTGCGGTATGATCGCGGAGATCGAGCAGGCATTGGGCGCGGCCGCGCCGACCGCTCTCGCGGCGGGAAAAACGCCAAGACCCATGGCGGCGCCGGAATTCTCGGGCATGCCCGAGGAATACCGTGGGATCTGGGCATCGCCCGATTGCGTGGCGGCGGAATCGCTTTCCATATATACGGCGGCCGACACATTTTACAGCAGCGATGGGTGGGTCGGCTTGTTGCCGATCACCAGCCTCGAGACGACGGGGCGCCTCGACCGGATCACCATTGGCTGGCCCGTCGATCAGGCTATCACCTACTTCATCGAGCGTGCCGAAGGTGACACGCTGACGGAGGTCTATATCCCGGACGATGCGTCGATGGATGCCCTGCCGGAGGCCGACTGGGACCGGGCAACCTACCAGATGTGTGATACGGTGCCGGCCCAGTTCACGCTCTATTACGGGGAAATCGTGACCTGGATCGAGGCTTTGCCGTCCTTGCGCGCCGGCTGCGCGGAGGGGGCCGGGAACGGCTGCCTGGAGGCGGTCTGGCGGCTCGGCGATGTCTCCGGCGACGGGCTTCTCTCTCTCGCCGAGCTATCGCGCATCTTGCGGATTCTGACCCAGGCGGCTGCGATCTCCCACGAGGACGGCGCCGAGACGGAAGAGCTCGGAATGGCGACTCTCGGATCGGTCCTGGTCGCGCCCCTGGCCGGCAATTTGATCCTGGCCTCGCTCGACTACGACGATGACGGCCGCCTCTCGCCGGAGGAGCTTCTCCAGGACCGGGCAAACCTCATCGAACTCCTGCGGCGCCCCGAGTTGCGCGGCGGCCTGGATATCACCGTGCTCATGGATGAGCTGAGCAACCTGGAAGGCCTGGCGCAAATGTTACTGCAGTAGCCGGCGGCGGCGCTTGGCCGGCGGGGTCGGCGGCGCGGCCTATCGCGACCGCGCCGCGCCCCGCTTCGCCTCGGCGAAGCTCTTGGCGTTGATATTCTCGCGCGGGCCTTTTATCGAGCTCGTCCCCGGATCGAATCGCCCCGCCTGGATTTTCTGGTCGGGTCGGTTGGGGTCGGGCTCTCGCTTGACGGCTTTCTGCGCCGCTCTCGCCTTTGCCCGTTTGCGGGCCTCGGTTTTGGTCATGTCTTCTTCGCCTTTCTCGCCTGGATCATTCACGGCGCCGTGTGACAGGATGGCGAGCATGAGCCAACCTCTTGAGATACCGTATCAATTTGATTTCTCGGCAAGATCGCACGGCGACAGAACAACCCACAACCCACCATGAGCGAGATTATCCCCAATCGCCCCGGCTTGTCACCCGTGGCCGGCACGGAATTGCGCGCCCGATCCGGCGGCACGAATCGGCCGAAAGGTGGGTTCTGACCCTTGGCGCGGGTTCGCCACCGCCTTGAACGTCCGCGCGACACTTGTCATATTGAACACGACAGATGACGGAGGACTTTAATGGCCGACGTGATTGAACATGGGACACCGCCGACCGAAGCAAGGGAGCTGGAACGGGTGGCGAACCTGCTCGGCGGCACGCGGACCCTTCGGCGCGCGATTCGGGACCCGCTCGACGCCCATGAGATGCTTCTCCAGGGCTTGCCGGGGCAGGCATTGTCGCACCTCATCGACAACCTCGCGATCCTCCGGATGCACGGCTCGCTCGAGAAGGCGGTCGGGATGAGCCTGCGTACCTTCCAGCGCCGAAGGGGCTCGCCGGCGAAGCCGCTCAGCAAGGAGCAGAGCGGGAGAATCTGGAAGTTTGCCGAAATTCTGGCCAAGGCGACCGAGGTGCTCGGGTCGCGGGAAGAGGCGGAGCAATGGCTGGAGCGTCCGGCCATCGGCCTGGATCAGCGGCGCCCGATCGACCTCTTGGAGACGCCCGCCGGCGTGGCGCTGGTCGAGGACTTCTTGAGGCGGCTCGAGTACGGCGTTTACGTATGACGCCGCTGCCGGCGCCGCTTGGCGGTCGCGACCTCGTGGCGTGGCGCCTGGATCGAGCGGGGTTTGCCGCGGCCTGGGACAGTGGCGAGGGCGCCTTCAGGTATGGCGGGCGCTGGAACACGAGGGGCGTCCGCGCCGTGTACTGCTCGATCGACCCGGCCACGGCCATCCTCGAGGTCGCGGTACACACGGGCTTCAAGGCGCTGGACACGGTCCCACACGTCCTGACATCGATGACCGTATCCGAGCCCGCGAGCGTTCACGTCGTCGATCCGGCATCCGTTCCCGACCCCGGCTGGTTGCGGCCGGGCATCCCGGGCGCCGGGCAACAGATTTTCGGAGGCGACCTGCTCGCCCGGCACGATTTCATAGCGATCCCAAGCACGGTATCTTCCAATAGCTGGAACCTGATCTTCGTCGGCACCGACGCGGCCGGTTCCTACGCCCTCCGCTCGCAAGAGCCCTTCGCCCTCGACCCGCGCCTCCATCCACCAACAACGCCCTGAGACGGACTTGGAGCGATTCCACCTCGACTGGATTCGCTCCAGGCCGCAAGGCGGCCCGCCGGTAATCCGGCGCGCCCGCGCAGGCGCGGACCTCTCGGTCCGCTGCCGCGAGCGAAACAATCGCTAGAGTGGGGCCGATCGAAGCGGAACCGCTCTAGCCGCCCCCCTACCGATGCACCGCCCTGGGGTCGAAGGCGTCCTGGAGGCCGTCGCCGAGGAAGTTGAAGGCGATGACCGTGAGGAAGATCAGGAGGCCGGGGTAGAGCACCAATTCGGGCGTCGACCAGATCAGCTCCTGGGCGCCCGTCAGCATGTTGCCCCAGCTCGGCAGCGGCGGCTGGATGCCGAGGCCGAGGAAGCTCAGGACCGATTCGAACAGCACGATATTGCCGACCGAGAGGGTGGTGGCGACGATCACGGGCGAGATCACGCTGGGCAGGATGTGGACCCGCATGATGCGCCCGCCGCTCGCCCCCATGGCCCGGGCGGCGCGCACGAACTCGCGCTCGCGCACCGAGAGGGTGGCGCCGCGCACGAGCCGCGCCACCGTGGTCCAGCCGACGAGGGAGATGATGGCGATGAGGCGGTAGAGGTCGGCCGTCTGGGATTGCGCCACCTCGGTCGGCAGGCCGAGCTTCGAGAGGTCGATCCTGGCCAGGACGATGAGCAGCGGCAGGAGCGGGAGCGCGATCACCCCGTCCGTCACCCGCATGAGGAGGGCGTCGAGCCGGCCCCCGCGATAGCCTGCGACGATCCCGATCGCGGTGCCGATGACGGCCGAGATCAGCGCCGTCACCAGGCCCACGAAGAGCGAGACCTGGCCGCCGTACAGGAGGCGCAGGAAGACGTCGCGCCCCAGCTCGTCCGTGCCCAGGGGATGGCTGGGGGAAGGCGATTGGAAGCGGTTGAAGAGGTCGACCGTGTTGGCGTCGTGGCCGAGCAGGGCCTCCATCCCCGGCGCCGCCGCCGTCACCAGCACCAGGGCCGCGAGCACCAGCGCGCTCGCCGCCGCCAGGCGGTGCTCGAGGAAGCGCCGCCACATGAGCCGGGCCATGGAGCGGCCCGCGGCCGCCCGCGCAGGGGCGCCCTCGCGCGCCGCGCCGCTCATACTGGTCGCTCCCGCCCGTACTCGATGCGGGGGTCGAGCCAGGCATAGACCAGGTCGGCGCCGAGATTGGAGGCGAGGGTCAGGAGGGTGGCGAAGAGGAACCCGGCCAGGGCCAGGTTGAAGTCGTTGCCCATGGTGGCGTCGTAGATCAGCTTGCCCATGCCGGGGTAGGCGAACACGGTCTCGGTGATCAGCGCGCCCGAGAACAGGCCGCCGAAATTGAGGGCGATGATGGTCACCACGGGGACCAGCGCGCTCCGCATGGCGTGGCTGACGACCACGCGCAGCTCCCCCGCTCCCTTGGCCCGCGCCGTGCGGATGAAGTCCATGCGCAGGGTCTCGATCATGGCCGCGCGCATGAAGCGCGTGTAGCCGGCGATGCTGGCGAGGGTGAGGGTGAGGGCGGGCAGCACCAGGTGGCGAAGCGAATCCAGGAGACCCTCCTGGCCCACCGTGCTCCGGCCCCCCGCCGGCAGCCAGCCGAGCCCGACCGCGAACCCCATGATGAGGAGGAGGGCGAGCCAGAAGGGCGGGACCGATATGCCGGCGAAGCAGAAGAGGTTGATGGCGTGGTCGGCGCGCGAGTAGGGGCGGAGCGCCGCATAGACCCCGACCGGGATGGCGATCAGTAGCGAGAGCACGAAGGAGATGCCCATGAGGATGCCGGTGTTCAGGAGGCGCGGCCCGATCACCTCGGGCACCGGCCGGGCGAAGAGGCGGGAGTAGCCTAGGTCGCCGCCGAGCGCGGCCAGGAGCCAGTTGCCGTAGCGCTCCCAGATCGGCAGGTCGAGGCCGTAGAGTGCCCGCAGGCGCGCGGCGTCCGCGGGTGTGAGGTCCGGGTCCGCGCTCACCATCAGATCGATGGGGTCGCCCGGCATCAGCCCGATCAGCAGGTAGATCAGGAAGCTCATCAGCAGCAGCACGACCAGCATCTGGCCGAGCCGGTGGGCGAGGTAGCGGGTCACGCGCCGCCCCGGCCGGTTGTCGGGTTCACTCCTCCACCCGCCAGTCCTCGACCCACAGGGTGGAGGAGTACTGGTGCCCCGTGGGGACGATGCCCTTGAGCCATTTGGGGAAGATGAAGGGGTTGGCGCGGAAATAGAGGGGTAGGACCGGCAGCTTCTCGAGATAGATGGCCTGCAGCCGGTACCACATCGCTCGCCGCTTCTCGCGGTCGAGCTCGACCTCGATGCCGTCGATCAGCGCGTCGACCTCCTCATCCTTGAAGCCCGTATAGTTCTGGCCGGCCCAGTTGTTCTCGGCCGTGGGGATCTGGTCCGAGCGGAGTGTCGTGCGCGGCACGTTCTCGGGCGAGCTGATCCAGGCGAACATGGCCATGGCGCCGAATTCGCGCCGCGTCACCGTCTCGCCGAAGAACACCCGCGCTGGCTCGTTGCGGATGCGCGCGTCCACGCCGATGCCCTTCCACTGGCTCTGCAACACCTGCTCGACCAGCTCGCGCGTGCGGTTGCCCGCCGTGGTCATGAGCATGAGGCGCAGGGGCTCGCCGGCCCCGTTGTGGCGCACCCCGTCCCGCATCTCGGCCCAGCCGGCCTCGTCGAGCAGCGCCGCCGCCGCCTCCGGGTCGTGGGCGTAGTGGGGCAGGTCCGCATCGTAGACCCAGTCGAGCGGGCTCACGAAGCCGTGGGCGACCGGCTGCCGGCCGCCGAACAGTTGCTCGCTGATGGCCTCCCGGTCGAGGGCGAGGAGGAGGGCGCGGCGCACCCGCGCGTCCTGGAGGATGGGGTTCGCCAGATCGAGGTCGATATGCTCGTAGGCGAGGCCGAGGCGGTATTCGGTATCGAAGCGGACGCCGTGGCGCGCTTCGAAGGCCAGCGCCTGATCGATGGTGAGGCCCAATTCGCCAGCGATGTAATCGACCCCGCCCGAGAGCAGGTTGGCTTCGAGCGCCGCCGTATTCTCGATCACCCGCACGACGATGCGCTCGAATTGGGGCCGCTTGCCCCACCAGGTCTCGTTCCGCTCCAGCACCACATGGGCGCCGGGGGAGACTTGGGTGATGCGGTAGGGGCCGAAATAGAGGCCGGGGTTCGTGGTGTCCGTATCGAAGAGGGTGCGCTTCCTGTATTCGGCCGGCTCGGCGAAGGCGGCGCGCTCCAGGTGCGCGGGCAGGAGGGTGAGCCCGCTCATGTCGTTATAGTCGAAGGTCACCCGATCGACATGGACGATCGCCGTCTTCTCGTCCACCACCTCGATATCGAGGATGCGGCGGAAGGCTTCGAAATTGCCCACCCCGCTCTGGGGGTGCTTGCCCACCTCCCAGGTGAAGACCAGGTCCGCCGTGCTCACCGGCACCCCGTCGCCCCAGGTGGCTTCCGGGTGGATCGTGACGGTCAGCGCGATGCCCTCACTGGCCCCGGTCTCTTCGTTCACGGCGGCCAGAGGCTCGATCCTGGCGAGCCCGTTCTCGAGCGTCGGCAGCTCGGTGCAGACGAGGCAGACAAGCTCCCACGCGGCGTTGTAGGCCGTCAGTGGCCGCCGCGTCATGGCCAGGATATAGGACTTGGCCAGCATCGAATCGATCAGCGGATTGAAGGTCGAGGGGAACTGGGTGATGCCGATGGTGAGGGACTCGCGCGCCGCGCGCGCGCGGCCGCCGGGCAGTGTGAAGAGCCCCGCTACCAGGGCGAGCAACAGCAACAGTGCCCCACGCCGCGCCATGGCGTCAGCCGGCCTGTGCCGCGCCCCAGCCGTCGGGATCGGCGAGGAATGCCTCGATGCTGTCCAGCACCGTGGCCGGGAAGTCCTTGCCCCGGCGCGCCTCGTCGAGCACGTCGTGCCAGGTGGCGAGCGCGAGGAGGCGCACGTCCTTCTCTGCCAGGGCGGCGATGCTCTCGGGAAAGATGCCGTAGTGGAAGACCACGAAGGCATCGCTCACCCGCGCGCCCGCCTTGCGCAGGGCGTTGATGAAGATGAGCTTGCTGCCGCCGTCCGTCGCCAGGTCCTCGACCAGCAGCACGCGCCAGCCCTCGGGCATATCGCCCTCGATCTGGGCCATGCGGCCGAAGCCCTTGGGCGCCTTGCGCACGTAGAGCATGGGCAGGTCGAGCCGGTCGGCGATCCAGGCGGCGTAGGGGATGCCCGCCGTCTCGCCGCCGGCGACGGCGTCGATATTGTGGGGCCCGATCTCGCGGATGATGAGCGTCATGGCCTGTTCGATCACGCCGTCGCGCGCGGCGGGGAAGGAGATGACCTTGCGGCAGTCGATATAGACCGGGCTCAGCCGTCCCGAGGTGAAGGTGTAGGGCTCGTCGGGGCGGAAGTTGACCGCCCCGATGTCGAGCAGCATTCGCGCGGTGACCCGTGCCGCCTCGGCCGCCTCGTCCATGCCTCCCGTCCCCGATTGGTGCCGTCCGTCCCGCGACGGGTTTAGGCCGTCGCGCGCGCCGAGGCAATGGCTTCCTGGCCGCTTGCCCGTACACAGGCAGCACGGTCTCGGCTAAGATCGTCCCCAATCGCGATGCAATGCCCATATCATGGCCGGTCATGACTGTCGCGCCGTCCACCCTACGCCTCGGTCTTGCCGGGCTCGTCCTTTATCTCGCCGCGGCGGGCCTGGGGTCCGTTCTCGCCGGGGCAGAGGACGAGGCCGAGGTGGTCGCCCGCGCGCTCAATATCCGCGGCGGGCCGGGCACCCGCTACGAGATCGTCGAGACCGTGCACCGGGGCGAGATGCTGCCCATCGAGGAAGTGGTGGGGAAGTGGGCGCGTCTCAAATGGGACCGCGCGGCCTGGGTGCTGGTGAGGTACGTCAAGCTGCCGGAGAGGTTCCTGGTGGATGGGTTCGTTGAGAAGGAGGACGCCTTCCTCGGCTGGGCCGGCGCCAACGACGCCATCGAGGAGCTCGTCATCCGCGGGCGCGGCGTGCTCTGGGTCGTGCTCGCGCCGCACGCCTACGAGTCGGAGGAGGACGTGCGGGCGCTCGCCAGCGGGCTCGCCTGCGGCTATCGCGAGCGCACCGGCTTCGACGGCCGCGTCATCGCCACCGTGTGGCCCGAATCGGGGCCGGGCGCGGCCTGGGTCGCGCGCGAGACGTGCGGCTAGTGGAACGAACACGACCGAAGAGACCCCCTCTCCCCACTGGGGAGAGGGTCGGGGTGAGGGGTGCGCGTCCTCGCGCCGCATAGAGTCTTTTGGCCGCCTGCCGGCGGCCGCCCCCTCACCCGGCGCGCTCCACGCGCCACCCTCTCCCCGATGGGGAGAGGGTCCGAAACGTCAGACTCGATCCATTGGTCCGCCGCCGGCCTCAGTAGGAGCGGATGCGCGTCGGCGTCAACTCGATCAGCACGAAGTCGTCCGACTTCTCCCAATAGGCGATGGTTTTGCCCGAGCTCTCGGTGTCGGGATAGACCTTGGGGTCGTAATAGAGCTTGGCGCAATTGAGCGCGAGTTCCTTGCCACCCTCTTCGAGCAGCTCGACGGTGCCTTCGACCGTGACCCAGGACTCCTTCGCCCCCACCGGGTCGGCCACGCTCAAGCATGCGCGCGAATCCTTCTTGAGGCGCCGGATCTTGCCCGTGTCGTGGTTCGAGAACATGCGGATCGTCTCGCCGTCCCAGTCGTACCAGATCGGTAGCGCGTTGGGCGAGCCGTCCTCGTTGAGGGTACAGAGAGTCCCGATTCGGAGCTCCTTCAGGAATGCATCGCACGCCGCCTTGCTCATGCCCACGTCGCGTCTCCCCTCTCGATTTCTGGATGGTTTCGGTTAGAAGCGCGCCAGCGGGCGCTTCCCAGTTGGCGGCGAAGGTAGCAGAAAGCAGTGCGCGAGGCGAAGCCGATTGTTGGGCTCCCTACGTTCCGCCGGCCGGGACCGACCGCCCGAGCATGACCGCCTCGAGGACGCCGCCCGCGCCGAGCTGCTTGGGCGTCCCCTCGGCGACGATGCGGCCGAGGCCGAGGAGGATAGCGCGGTCGGCTGCGTCCAGCGCCAGGGCGGCGTTCTGCTCGGCCAGGAGGACGGCGGTGCCGCTGGCGGCGATCCCGCGCACCTTCTCCAGCACCTCGCGCACCAGGAGGGGGGCGAGGCCGAGGGAGGGCTCGTCGAGGAGCAAGACCCGCGGCGCCGCCATCAGCGCGCGGCCGATGGCCAGCATCTGCTGCTGGCCGCCCGAGAGCTGCCAGGCCGGCGTGCGCGCTTTCGCGGCGAGCTGGGGGAACAGGGCCAGGACCTCGTCGAGGCGCCGCTCGCGCTCGCGCCGCCCGGCGCGCGCGGCGACCTCCAGATTCTCGCGCGCGGTCATGCCGGCGAAGACCCGCCGGCCTTCGGGCACGTAGGCGAGGCCGCGGGCAGCCCGGCGCTCGGGCGCGAGCGCGCCGATGCCCGCACCGTCCAGCAACACCGTGCCCGCGCGCGCGGGTGTGAGGCCCATGGCGGCGCGCAGGAGGGTGGATTTGCCCGCCCCGTTGGCGCCGACCAGCGCCACCACCTCGCCGGGGGCCAGCGCCAGGCTCACATCGTCGAGCGCCACCGCGCCACGATAGGCGACCGTGAGACCGCGGATCTCGAGGACCGGCGCGCTCATCCTGCTGGCTCCGCGATTGTCGTGCCGAGGTAGGCGGCGATCACCCGGGCGTCGGCGCCGATCTCCCCCGGCGTGCCCGTGGCGACCAGTCGGCCTTCCACGAGGCACGCGATCCTGTGGGCGAGCGGCATCAGGAACCCCATGTCGTGCTCGATGACGAGGAGGGTCATGCCCGCCGCGGCGAGCGCTTCGAGCCGCCGCGCGAGGTCCGCTTGCTCCGCCGCCGTGAGGCCCGCCGCCGGCTCGTCGAGGATGAGGAGCGCGGGCTGGAGAGCCAGCGCGCGCGCGATCTCCACCCGCCGCCGCGCGCCGGGGGGAAGCGCCCCCGCCAGGCGCATGGCCCAGTCCGCGGCGCCCATGGCATCGAGGAAGGCAACCGCCTCGCCGCGCGCCCGGGCGAAGGCGGCGGCGCCCCGCCCGGCCGTCCCGGTCCCGCATGCCGCCGCCACGTTGTCGAGGGCGCTCATGTCCTCGACCAGACTCACGGCCTGGAAGCCGCGCGCCACGCCCACGCGCGCCATACGGTGGGCCGCGACCCCCGTCACGTCCGATCCGGCGAAGCGGACCCGGCCCGCGTCGGGCCGGTCGAGCCCGGTCACCAGGTTGACCAGGGTCGTCTTGCCCGAGCCGTTGGGGCCGATGAGGCCGAAGATCTCGCCTGGCTGGATGCTCAGGGAGACGGACGCGAGGGCGGCGACACCGCCAAAGCGCTTGGTGAGCCCCTCAATCTCCATGAGCGGCTCGCCCCCGGCGGGCGGGGCGCGCACCACCACCGGCGGCTCCCGCCAGCCTGGCGCCGGCTCGGGTGGCTCGGGCCATAGCCGTGCGCGCAGGCTCTCGAACGCGCCGATCAGCCCCGCTGGCGCGAGGATGATGAAGGCCAGCGCCCCGGCGCCGTAGGCCATCATGTAATAGAGCTCGAGAAAGCGGAGCCATTCCGGCAGGTGGACCAGCAGCACCGCACCCAGGATGGCGCCGGCGATGCGCGCCCGGCCCCCGATTACGGCCATGGTGAGCGCCGCGACCATGACCGGGAATTCGAGCACCTCGGGCGAGACCACGCCCAAGGTGTGGACCTGGAGCGCGCCGGCGGCGCCGCCATAGCCGGCGCTCAGCAGCAGTGCCCGGAAGCGCAAGGCGCCCGTATCGATGCCGGCCGCGCCCGCGGCGATGGGCGCATCGCGCATGAGGCGGGTGCGCAGGCCCGTGAGCCCGCGGCCGAGGTGCCAGGCCAGCGCCGCCGCCAGCGCCACCAGCGCCCAGACGAAGGCGAGCATGGGCCAGCCCCGGCCGGGCACGAAGCCGAACAGGTCGACCCGGGGCACGCCGGCGATGCCGTTGGCCCCGCCCGTCACGCTCTCCCAATTGACCGCGGCGATGAGGACGACCTGGCCGATGCCGAGTGTGGCGAGGGCGAAATAGTGGGATCCGAGGCGCAAGACCGGCATGGCGATCGCCGCCGCCAGGGCCACCGGCACCAGGATCGAGGCCGGGAAGGTGAGGGCGAAGGGCCAGCCGAGCGCGGTCCCCAGGATCCCGGTCGCATAGGCGCCGAGGCCGAAGAAGGCGCCTTGGGCGAGGGAGAGGGCGCCCGCCTGGCCAAAGATGAACTGGTAGCCGATCACCAATAGCGCATAGACCCCGGCGACAGTCAGCACCCGCAAGCCGTAGGCGTCGGCGTAGAGGCTTGCGTAGGCGGCGAGCGAAGCGGCGCCCAGGAGGAGCGCCGGGCGGATGCCGGTGGTGAGCCGTGCTGGCCTCATGCCCTGCGGCCCGCCGCCTCGCCGAAGAGGCCCTGGGGCCGCAGGAACAGGACCGCGAGGAGGGCGGCGTAGAGCAGCGCCTCGGCCACCGGGTAGGAGATCCAGGCCGCGACCCCGACCTCGAAGACCGCGATCAGCATCGCCCCGGCGACCGCGCCGTGAAGCCGCCCCCAGCCGCCGATGACTGTGGCGATATAGGCCTTGATCATCAGGTTGGTGCCCTCGGTCGGCGTGACGAAGAACTGGTTGGCGAGCAACAGCCCCGCCGCCCCAGCGAGGGCCGCGGCGAGGGCGAAGGTCAGCGCGATCATCCGGTTGACGGGGATGCCGACGGCGCGGGCCATCTCCTGGTCCTCGGCCACGGCGCGCATGCGCCGGCCGAGCTGGGTGCGGGTGAGGAGGAAGTGGAGCCCCCCTGTGATGAGGGCGGCCGTCCCCAGAATCGCGAGCGACTGGCGGTCGAGGGCGAGGCCGCCCAGCTCCATCCGCCCGGCCCCGAACAGGGGCGGCCCGGCGCGCGGCGCGCCGCCATAGAGGCCATTGGCCGCGTTCTGCAGGACGATGCCGAGGGCTATGGTGCTGATGAAGACCGCGACCGGCGGCCGCCTTTTGAGCGGGAAGTAGGCGAGGAGGGAGAAGAGCAGCCCCAGCACCGCCATCGCCACCAGGACGAGGGGCAGCAGCACGATCCCCGGCAGCGGCACCAGGGCGGCGAGGGAGACCGAGACGAACCCGCCCGCCATCACCAGGTCGCCCTGGGCGAAGTTGACCGCGCTCGTCGCGTTGATGATCAGCACGAAGCCGAGCGCCACCAGCGCGTAGGCCGCGCCGAGGGCAAGCGCGTTGATCGAGAGCTGCGCGATCAGCAGCGCTTCACCCACCCCGCTCGCCTCTCGGGCACGTCCCTCAGCGCGCGCCGCTCACGTTCTCATAGCGCTTGACGACGTGCGGGGTGAGGGTCTCGCCGTCGTAGCAGAGGATCACCGCGTCATGGGCCATGTTGCCCGTGCCGTCCGACTTGTAGGTCATGGCGAGGCCCTCGTATGTCTCCTTCGCGAGCGCGTCGCGCACCTCCGCCGCCGACCCGGCGCCGGCCGCGACGGCCCCCAGCGCCATGTTGACCGCGTCGTATTGGGCCAGGGCGAAGGCGTCGGGCTCCACGTCGAAGCGGGCGCGGTAGTCGCTCACCCACCGCTCCATGGCCGCCGAGCCGCCGGAGATGGGGGAGGAGCCGCTCTCGGCGCACACGCCCGCGAGGTCCGTCGGGTCGAGCAGCGCCGCCGTCGAGGGCTGGTGCATGGCCGAGCCGGCGACGATCGGCAGGCCGAGGCCGATGGCCGCCGCCTGCTTGATGAGGCGGGCGGTGGGCCCGGAATGAAGATGGATGAGGAGCACGTCGGGCTGCGCCGTCAGGATCTTGGTCAGCGTCGGCAGCATGTCTTTGACCGAGGGTGCCAGGCCCTCCTCGAACACCACTTCGGCCCCCAGCGCCTCCAGGCTCGCCGCCAGGTGCGCCCGGCCGCTCTGGCCGTAGGCGGTGGTCTGGTAGACGATGGCCGCGCGCTTGCGCCCCAGCTCCTCCACCGCGTAGCGCGCCTGGGCCACCTTGACCACGGCGTCGGTGGGGAAGAAGCGGAAGACGAAAGCGTTGCCCATCTCGGTCAGCTTGGCGGTGCCCGAGATGGTCAGCATCGGCACGCCGTATTCCTGGGCGATGGGCAGCATGGCCAGCATCTGGGTGCCGAAGATGGACCCCACGGCGGCCGTCGCCCCGCCGGGCGCGAGGGCGCGCTCGAGCGCCGTGACGGCTTGCTCGGGCGAGGTCGCGGTGTCCGAGACCTCGTAGCTGACTTCCACGCCAGCGGGCGGGTTTTCGAGGGCGAGGACGGCGCCGTTGCGCTGGCTCGTCCCCTCGAGGGAGAGGAACCCGGTGATGGGCACCAGGACGGGTATGCGCGCCTCCGCGGCCATGGCGGCGGGCGCCGCGAGCGCGGCGGCCACGGCGAGACAGGACACGATGGCGAGACGTACGGTCGAGTAGCGCATCTTCTCCTCCATTGCCGGAGGGAGCCCGCCGAATCGCGGCGGCTGGGAGAGAATCTCTACATGGTCTTGGGAAGAGAGAGTCTTCCCCGTGTTGGCTCCCTACGCTGGCGTTATCCAGTTCAGGTACGGTGGGTGTGTTCTCAGCCCCGGCCCGGCATCGCCGTCCGGAGGCACCCCAGCATCACGCGGTACGGGAAGGATGGGATCGTGGGTGCCGCCTGTCAAGGGAGGGCGCGCGCGGGCGGTGCGCCGAAATGATGGATCGGAATTCGCGATTTCAAATAGGGTAGCGCGCATGAGCCGCGATCTTCTCTTCCTGGCCGCCGGTGCCCTCGTCGCGTTCGGTTCCATGCAAGCGCGGGACGCGCCGGGCGCGGCCCAAATCGGTGGCGCCGGCCCACAGCCGGTGGTTGCCATGGCGCCCGTCCCCGGCGGGACCTTCGTCATGGGCGATGATGAGGGCGACCCCAACGAGACGCCGAGCCCGGCGACGGTCGCGGCCTTCTCGCTCATGCGCCTCGAAGTCACCAACCGCCAGTTCGCCGCCTTCGTTGCCGCCACCGGCCACCGCACGGACGCCGAGAGGAGCGGCGGCGGCTATGTTTGGGACCGGTCCTGGCGGCGCGTGCCGGGCGCGGACTGGCGCCACCCCAACGGCGTCGGCAGCTCGATTGACGAGAAGGAGGACCATCCCGTCGTCCAGGTCTCGGCCCGCGACGCGGCCGCTTTCTGCGCCTGGCACGGCCTCCGGCTGCCGAGCGAGGCGGAGTGGGAGTTTGCCGCCCGGGGCACTGACGGCCGCCGCTACCCGTGGGGCATGAGCGCCCCCGGCGCACAGGCGGAGCGGCGCGCCAATTTCGGGACCGTGGCGTGCTGCGCCCCCGATGCCGCCGACGGTTATTGGCGGACGGCCCCGGTCGGCGGGTTCGCGCGCGGCGCCTCGCCCTTCGGCATTCTCGATATGGCGGGCAATGTCTGGGAATGGACGGCGAGCCGTTTTCCCGGGCAGCCGCATTTGGTGGTGCTGCGCGGCGGCGGGTGGGGCAACAACCCCTACTGCCTGCGCACCGCCTACCGTCACGGCAACCCGCCCGACATCGGGCTCGACATGGTTGGTTTCCGCTGCGCCGGCGACCCCGGGCCATGAGGCGCACGGGCTGGCTGTTGCTTGCCGCCGCCGCCCTGCTTCCACTGGCGGGCGGGCGCGGTGTCGCCGGCGCCGTCACCCTGGCGCAGAATGACTCGCCGCCCGCCCTGGAAGCCCTGGCGACCGTCGGCCCCTGGCCGACCCTGTCCGCCCTGATCGGCTACCGCGGGCGGGTGTGGTTCGCCAACAGCGTGCGCTATCCCGACCACAATTCGGCCGACATCTACAGCCTCGGCCTCGCGGCCGGCGATCTGCGCTTCGAGCGTCACCTGTTCACCCAGGACGTGGGCACGCCCCTGGCCGCCGGCGGGCTGCTCTACTGGCCCTACGAGGACCCGCGCCCGTCCGTCGGCTGGGGCCATATGGCTGTCACCGATGGGGACAGGTGGCAATTGCGGGTGATGCCCGGTGAGCCGCCCATGTTTCACGTCCACGCTCTGGAAAGCCTGGATGGGCACCTCTATGCGGCGACGTCGGCCTGGCGCGCGGGGCTCCATCGATCGACCGACGGCGGCCTGGGCTGGCGCCAGACCTACGACCATCCGACGCCGGAGGGACGGGTCTCGCGCATCACCGCCCTGGCCGGCTTCGGCGGGCGCCTGTTCGGCGCGCTCGTCGAGCGCCGCGACGGCGCCCCGCGCTTCCCCTTGCTGGTCCTTGACGGCAACGCGGTGCGGGAAGTCCGGGGGTGGCCTGAGACGGCGAGAACGCTCGACCTGGCCGCCGCCGAGGGGGGCGTCTACGGGCTGGTTCGCGATGCCGGCGGCGCGGCCTTCTGGCGCACCGACGGGCAGCTCAGCGAGCGCCTGGCGGATGCCGCGGCCTTGCCGCCGCTCCGGGCCTTCACCGCCGCCGCCGATGGGTTTTGGGGCGTGGGCGATGCCGCGGGCGATGCCTCGGGCGGCGCCCTGTGGCACAGCGCGGATGGCCGCCTCTGGCGCCACGTCCAGGACCTCGCGGGCGGCCGGCCCGTCGATGTCGCCGTCTATGGCGGGCGGGTCTATGTGGGCGGCACCGGCGCCCAAGGGCGCGGCATATTGTGGGGCCCGCCCCCCTCTTCATCCCCGATTCCGCCGCCCGGCCCGCCGCCGCCCGGCCCGCCGCAGGCGTGGCCGCCGCACCCGGCCCCCGGGGCGCTCGACTGGGCCGCCGCCGGGACGAACCTGGGCGAAGCCGTCGCCGACCCCGACAGCTATGGCTCCCGCCTGCGCGACCTGGCCTACGAATGGGCCCGCGCCGGCCCCCCGCGCGGGTTCTTCGAGGCCGCCCTGGACTCGCCGTTCCCGGACCGGACGGTGGCCATGTTCGGCGGCGGATTGACGCCGAGGGCCGCCGATCTCGGGCGCCATATTCTCCTCTGGGGCATGGGCGTGGCCGGCCGCGGAACGGTGCCCGCCGCCCTGCTGGAACGGCCCTGGTCCCAGGCTTCGAACCGGCCGCAAAAGTGGTTCGATTCCCTGCCCATGGCCCTGTTCGCGGTAAGCTGGGCCGGCCAGGGCGACCGCGCAACCGTGACACGCCTGATCCGCCGCCTGGACCGGGCCGCGGACCCCGCGTGGCTCAGGGGCGACATCATCGGCGCGCTCGGTGCCGTGACCGGGCAACGCTTCGCCTACGACATCGAGGCCTGGCGCCACTGGTGGGCGGGGGCGGAAAGCGCGTGGCCCCAGTAGCCGAGCGCCGCGGGAACCGGCGACGCCCCACCCGATTTCCCGGCCGGGCCGGGTGGTTGGTCCGGGCGCCGATGTCTGGTAACGGTCCACCTGCGTGCCGCCCGCGAGGTGGCTAGAGCACCTCCACCTCGACTGGAGTCGCTCCAGGCCGCAAAGTGGCTCGCCGGTCGCCCGGGGCGCCCGGGGCGCCCGCGCAGGCGCGGACCATTTGGTCCGCTGCCGCGAGCGAAATAGAGCGCTAGAGTGGGTCCGATCGAAGCGGAACCGCTCGAGGCCGGATATTGAAGGGAGCCATTCGATGTTGAAGGAATCCGCGGGCTATCTGCAGGCCGTCTACCAGGCCCTGTGGGGCAAGTGCGGCGCCTCGGGCGAGGAGGCGCGCATCATCGCCCGATGTTTCCTGGCCGCCGACCTGTACGGCAAGGAGACCCAGGGCATTGCCGCCATCCCGCTCCTCTACCCCTTCGCCCGGGACGGCGGTGTCCGCTTCGGCGCGCCCATCGAGGTGGTCGGGGAAGGGCCGGGCTTCGCGCTCGTCGACGGCCACCACGGGTCCGGCCATGTGGTCGCCACGCGGGCCATGGAGATCGCCATCGCCAAGGCGCGCGAGGCCACGGTCGGCAGCGTGTGGGTGCGCAACGCCAACGACTTCACCATGGCGGCCAACTACCCCATCATGGCGCTCGAGCACGACTATTTCGGCCTCGCCATGTGCAACGGCGTGCCATTGGTCGCCCCCTGGGGCGGGCGCGATGCGGTGTTCAACACCAATCCCATGGCCTATGCGATCCCCGCGGGCGAGGAGCTGCCGATCGTCTATGACGGCGCCACCTGCGCCGTGTCCCACGGCCAAGTGGTGCTGGCGGCGCGCGACGGCGTGCGCCTGCCCGCGGACCAGCTGGTGGGCGAGGACGGGCGCTTCACCGACGATCCCACCCCCCTGGTCACCGACCCCTTCGACCGCGGCTCGGAGCAGCTCGGGGCCATATTGCCGCTCGGCGCCAAGGGGTTCGCCTGGACCATCCTGATCGACGTGCTGTCGGGCCTCATGGCGGGAATGAACACGGCCAAGGAGATCCCGTTCCACCAAACGGCCGAGCATCCCTGGACCGGCGGCATATTCGTGATGGCGGTCAACATCGCCAACCTGGTCGAGCTGGGCGCGTTCAAGGCCAAGGTCGACGGCCTGATCCGGAACTGCAAGGCCTCGCGGCTGGCGCAGGGGTTCGACGAGATCGTGATGCCCGGCGAGCGGGCCCAGCGAGAGGCTGCGCGCCGCCGGCGCGGCGGGGTGCCGCTGCGCGCGGAGGACTGGGCCAACGTCGTGCGTATCGCGGCCGAGCTCGACCTCGATCTGGAAGCATTGCGGACGGCCTCCGATTGCTGATACGGGACGGCGACGGGCCAGACTCATCGTCGTCCGGCCGTCTCGCCCGCGCGCCCGCGCGTAACTAAGGTGTCAGGCACCTTTTCGGCACCTATGTTTCCCCGGCCCATCACACCTGCCTCACGCCCCGCCACGAACATTCGCGGGAAGTGAACGGCGCCCCTGTCGGCGCCCCATTGCGCGCCCGCCAAATCCCGGACACGATCGCACGGCGACGCCCCGTGCCGATGGCGGCGGCGGCTCGGCTCGACGCCCCATCCCGGGCACACCCACGGGCGGGCGGCCGTAACGACAACGAGGAGTGACCCTTGGCCTACGACTACATAATCGTCGGTGGAGGCTCGGCCGGGTCGGTGCTGGCGAACCGGCTCTCCGGCCGCGGCGCCAACCGGGTGCTGTTGTGCGAGGCGGGACAGGACACCCCGCACGGCAAGGTGCCCGAAGCGATCCTCGACAGCTATCCCGGCGCCGCCTACCTCGACAGCCGCTTCACCTGGACCGGCCTCGAGGTCACCACCCAGGTCATCTCCCACAACAACCCGAACGAGAACCGCCCGCCCTCGCGCAAATACGAACAGGCTCGCGTGCTCGGCGGCGGCTCGTCGATCAACGGCCAGCTCGCCAATCGCGGCGCGCCGACCGACTACGACGAGTGGCAGGCGCGCGGCGCCGCGGGCTGGGGCTGGGATGCCGTGCTGCCCTACTTCAAGAAGGTCGAGCGCGACATGGATTTCGGCGGTGCCTACCACGGCACGTCCGGACGGATTCCGGTCCGCCGCATCTTTCCCGATCTCTGGAACGGGCACGCCAAGGCGGCCGGTGAAGCCTTCCGCCAGGCCGGCTACGAATACCTCGAGGACCAGAACGGCGAATTCCGGGACGGGTATTTCCCGCTCCCCATCTCGAACGCCTACGAGCGCCGGGTGTCGGCGGCGATCGGCTATCTCGATCCCGGCACGAGGATGCGCGACAACCTGACGATCTCGACCGATACCCGGGTCGCGGCGCTGCTGTTCGAAGGTACGCGCTGCGTCGGCGTCAAGGCGATGGTGCTCGGCAAGGAGACCGAGTTCCGCGCCCATGAGGTCATCGTCTCGTCGGGCGCGATCCATTCGCCCGCCCACTTGTTGCGCGGCGGCATCGGCCCGGCCATGGCGCTGCGCGATCTCGGCATCGCGGTCGTGGCGAACCTTCCCGGCGTCGGCCAGCGCCTGATGGACCACCCGTCGGTCGCGGTCGCCTCGTTCATCAAGCCGAGCGCGCGGATCAACGACTTCACCCGCCGCCACGTCATGCTGGGCCTGCGTTATTCCTCTGAAATCGACGGGGCGCCCGCTGGCGACATGTTCGTCGAGGTCGTCAGCAAGTCGTCCTGGCACGCCGTCGGCGAGCAGATCGCCTCGATGCTCGTGTTCGTCAACAAGGCCTATTCCGAAACCGGCCAGGTCAAGCTGGCCGCGCGCGACTGGCGCGCCGAGCCGACGGTGGAGTTCAACCTGTTGTCCGACCGGCGCGATCTCGACCGCCTGATGGACGGCGTCCGGAAGATGGTGGCGCTGCATACTGGCCCGGCCCTGCAAGCGGTGACGAGCGATCCATTCCCGGCGAGCTATGGCGACAAGGTCCGCCAAGTCGGGGTGCTCAACCGGCGGAACCGGATCCTGACCGCCGTCATGGCCCGCCTGCTCGACGGCCCCGCCGCCTTGCGCAGTTACTTGATCGAAAAGCTGATCGTGGAGGGCTTCCGGCTCGATCGGATATTGGCCGACGACGAGCAACTGGAAGCGTTCGTCCGCCAGACGGCCGTCGGTGTCTGGCACGCGTCGTGCTCTTGCCGGATGGGCGCCGACGACGATCCGATGGCCGTGACCGACAACGCCGGCCGGGTGCGCGGGGTGGGGGGCTTGCGGGTCGTCGATGCGTCGATCTTCCCGGTCGTGCCCTGTGCGAACACCAATTTCCCGGTCCTGATGACGGCCGAGAAGATCGCCGACGCGATTCTCGACGGGGAATGAGACATTCACCGGACCTGGATGGGGCGCTACACCAGGGCCGAATAGGCCAGGGTGTGGAACTCGTCGGTCACTGGCTCGACCGCGCCGCTCGGGCCCTGATACTGGGTCATGAAGACGCCGGTGATATTCTCGGCGGGGTCGACCCAGAAGTTGGTGGACGCCGCGCCGGCCCAGCCGAACTCGCCGACCCGGCCGGGGGTGTGGGTCTGGCCCGGGTCCATGCGCACCCGCACGCCGAGGCCGAAGCCGTAGCCGGGCATGGGCAGGCGGTTGATGACCATGGGCAGGTGCTTGTCCGTAAGGCGGTTGGCGGCGAAGAGGTCCAGGGTCGGCCCGGCCAGGAGCGGCCGGCCGTCGGCCGCGCGCCCGGTCACCAGCATGTCGGCGAAGCGGCCGTAGTCCTCGGTCGTGGCGAACAGGCCGTGGCCGCCGCGCTCGTAGACCCCCGGTTTGTCGAAGGGATGCTCGTCGTCGACCGGCAGGGGCGTCAGCTCCTGGGGCGGCGGCTCGGCGGGCGGGAAGGGCGTGTTGAGGAAGGCGGTGCCGTACATGCCCATGATCCGCGCGCGTTTTTCCTCGAGCACGTGGAAGGCCGTGTCGGCCATGCCGAGGGGGGCGAACAGGCGCTCTTCCAGCAATTCGCCGAGGGGCCTGTCGGCGATCACCTGGGCGAGATGGGCGGCGACGTCGACGGAGACCGAATAATGGTAGGCCGAGCCAGGTTGGTGGGCGAGGGGGAATTCGGCGATACGCAGGACCAGCGATTCCAGGGTGCTGCTGCCGTCGCCGATGATGACGGCCTCGGCATAGCGCTCGGCGACCGGGCAATTATAGAGGAAGTCGTAGCTGAGGCCCGAGGTGTGGGTCAGCAGGTCGGCGATATTGGTGGGCTGGCGCGCGGGCTCCAGCCGTTCCGTGCCGTCCGCCTCGCGGATCAGGACCTGGCGGTCGCCGAAATGGGGCAGGAAGCGCGTCAGCGGGTCGTAGAGGCGGAATCGCCCCTCCTCCCACAGCATCAAGAGCAGGACCGAGATGATCGGCTTGGTCATGGAATAGATGCGGTAGATCGCGCCCTCGGGCACCGGCAGGCTGCTTTCCGTGTCGCGCCGGCCGACCCGCCCGGCATGGAGCACGCGGTCGCCGCGCGCGATGCGCCATTCGATGCCGCAGAAGTTCTCGGCCTCGATATGAGCCTGCATGGCGGGCGCGATGCGCTCCGCCCGCTCCTCCGAGAATGCGCGCTGTCTGGCCGTCATTTCTCTCTCCCCTTCGCTTCCGGGCTGGGCAACAATAGGGCGGACGCCACGCCGGCGTCGAGCGCGCGCCGCGAAATGGGAGGCCGCCGATGAGCTTCGAGACCCATACCGTGCCCCGCGCCTTCCACGCCATCGCGCCCGACGGCTCCGAGATCCGCCTGCTGACCGCGCTGTCCGGGGGCAGCATGGCCCACTGCACCCTGCCCGCGGGCGCGGTGACCCTGGCGGTGCGCCACCGCACGGTCGAGGAGCTGTGGTACGTGGTCGGCGGCCGGGGCGAGATCTGGCGCCGGCACGGAGAGCGCGAGGAGGTGGTCGAACTGGTGCCGGGCGTCTCGGCGAGCATCCCGCTGGGCACCCATTTCCAGTTCCGCGCCGCGCCCGACGAGGCCCTCGAAGTCGTCCTCGTCACCATGCCCCCCTGGCCCGGCGAGGACGAGGCCGTGCGCGTGCCCGATCATTGGCCGCCGACGGTAGGGTGAGGCCACGGATCGGTTACCCAGGGCTTCGCCGGGGCGACCCTGTGGTGCTCGAATTCCGGATGCCCCGGACTTCGCCGTGGCATGACGTTGGAGTTTGGATGCGGCCTATCTCGCACAAACCCGATCGTCATCGCCCGGCGCGGCCCGGGCGATCCAGTCCCGCATATTCTAAGGTGTCAGGCACCATTTTCAGGATGTTCTAGTGGTTCGCGTCTGACACTTGGAACCCTCTCCCCACTTCTTCCCTTGAGGGGAGAGGGAGGGACCCGCGAAGCGGGAGGGTGAGGGCTTTGCCGCCGGTAGGCGGCGGAAAGACTCTATTATGACGCGCCGACGCGCGTCCCCTCACCCCGACCCTCTCCCCAAGGGAGAGGGGGACTCTTTCGTCGGGTTCGAACCACTAGGATTCATGCCTGCCTAACGCCCCACCACGGACATTCGCGCGCAGTGGTCGGCACCACCTTTAGTGACCCATTGCGCGCCCGTCGTTTCCCGTACACGATCACACAGTCCCGTCCCCGCGCCGATGGCGGAGGCGGCGTATGCGGCTCGGCGCCCCGTCCCGGGCGCACCCCGCGGGCGGGCGGCCATAGCGACAACCAGGAGCGACCCATGGCTTCGACCCAGCAAGACCGATCCACCCGCCCGGCCAAGGTCGGGCTCGTCCTGCCGGTCATGGAATTGACCCACGGTGTGCGCAGCTGGGCTGAGATCCGCGAGCTGGCGGAGGTCAGCGAGGGAATCGGGCTCGACTCCTTGTGGGTGGTCGATCACTTCCTCTACAAGCTCGAGAACGACGCGCCCCCCACGGGCGTGTGGGAATGCTGGTCGGTGCTCTCGGCCCCGGCCGCTTGCACCAGGACGGTCGAGCTCGGGACCCTGGTGCTCGGCATGGGGTTTCGGAACCCCGCCCTGCTGGCCAAGATGGCGGACACGGTCGATGAGATCAGTGGCGGGCGCCTCATCCTCGGCGTCGGTGCCGGGTATCACAAGTACGAGTACGATGCCTTCGGCTATCCCTACGATTACAGGGTCAGCCGCTTCGAGGAAGCCATGGAGATCGTGCACGGCCTCCTGAAGAACGGCCATATCGACTTCGAGGGCCGTTTTTACAGCGCCAAGCAGTGCGAGCTGAAGCCCCGCGGGCCGCGGCCCGAGGGCCCGCCGATCATGATCGGCAGCAAGAGCCTCAGGATGCTGCGGATCATGGGCCGGTACGCCGACATGTGGAACGCCTTCTGGGACGATGTCGGCAACAGCCCGCGGGGGCTCGCCGCCCTGCGCCCGGTCGTCGACGCCGCGTGCGAAGACGTGGGCCGGGACCCGGCGACCCTCGCGCGCACGGTCACCGTCTTGATCGCGGACGAAAGCGCCGATCCCTGGTGGGAGGACATGCCGTTCAGCAGCGGCGCCGACCTGGGGGCGCTCAAGCCCCTGATGGGCGCGCCGGCCGAGATCGCCGAGGTCTTGCGAAAGTTCGTCGACGAAGGCGCCTCCAGCATTCAAATCCACCTGGACCCGACGACGCCGGCGACGATCGAAAAGCTGGTCCCGGTGCTGGCGGCCTTCGACGCGCGCTGATCTCGCCCGCTTCGGCCCCGGCCCTCGAGGAGCGCCGCCGCGCCGGTCTTGGCGGCGGGGGCTTGAAACCAGGCGTACCGAGGACCATATTCATATAACGAGCTAGCAGTAGGAACAAAAGTATAGAAATGTCAAGGTTCTGGCCGCTTCACCTTAAGCCATTGAAAAACAACGATTGTCTCTGCCGCGACCTTGACATTCCTTGACGGTCCCTGACGGTTTTGCCCCCCCGCGCCCATGGAATCGCGGCGCCGCGGGCCATCCCGATGTCCCGCGCGCCCGCGTCAGCCGCCGAATTCTTCGACGCGGGCGCGGGATTCGGGGTCTTGGAAGCTCGCGAAGGTGGCCTCGGCTTCGAGGTCGAGCACCGCTTCCATAGCCATGTCCGGGGCCGCACCCATGACGCGCTTCAAGGCGCGGACGCTGCGCGCGGGGAGGCCGGCGATGCGCTCGCCCGTGGCCTGGGCCTCGTCGAACAGCGCCGCCTCGGGCACCACTTTCCAGGCCAGGCCCAGGGCCAGCGCCTCGGCGGCGTCGAGCTTCTCGCCGAAGAGGATCATGGCCCGGGCGCGCTGCGGCCCGACGATGCGGGGCAGGAGCGCCGTCACGCCCCCGGTGACGAAGAGCCCGAGCGCCATCTCGGGGAAGAAGCAGCGCGCCGTGTCCGCCATGATCACCAGGTCGCAATCGATCATCCATTCGAGCCCGCCGCCCGCGGCCCAACCGTGGACCGCGGCGATGACGGTCTTCTCGCTGCCCAGGATGGCCCGGGTCACGTCCTGGATGCGGTCGATATGGGCGCGCCCGCCGGCCTCGTCCCGGGGCAGGGCGCTGAACTCCTTCAGGTCGTCGCCGGCGCAGAAGGCGCGCCCGGCGCCGCGCAGGACGATGGCGTGCGCCGCCGGCTCCGCGGCCGCGGCGAGGAGGGCGTCGCGCAACGCGACCGTCAGGTCGCCGCCGATGGCGTTGAGCCGGTGCGGCCGGTTCATGGTGATGGTGCGCACGCCGTTCCTGAGCTCGCTCGACACGTCGCTCATGGCTCGTCCTTTCCGCTTGCCGGGCCCGATGTCGGCGCGATGGCGCGCGATGCCGGCCGATGGCGAATATAGAGCCCGTCCGGCGGGGCCGCACTATTTGCTGTTCGCAACCCGCCGCCGGTCCTAGGATGCGCCGCGCCATGACTGGCCTTCCCAGAAATCCGCCGACCAGGAGCGAGACCCGGCCGCGATGACGCAAGTATCGAGCGCCTTGCATGGCCCGCGCTATGTCCGCGGGCTGATGGCCGTGCTGGCGGGCGGCTTCGCGCTCAGCTTCACCGGGCCCATCTTCCGCATGCTCGAGGAGGCGGGCGCCTGGCAGATCCTGTTCTACCGCACATCCTCCCTCACCGTCGGCGTCCTGCTGGTGGTCGCCTTTCGCAGCCGCGGCGATCTGGTCCCCGCGTTCCGGGCCATCGGCCGGCCCGGCCTCCTGGCCGGTGCCATCATGGGCTTCGGTTTTCCCTTTTTTACCATGGCCCTGGTCCACACGACGGTTGCGGATGCGCTCTTCCTCATCAGCACCGCGCCCCTGTTCGCCGCGCTCATCGGCTGGCTCGTCCTGCGCGAGACCGTGCGCGCCGCCACCTGGATCGCGAGCTTGGTTGCATTGGCGGGGGTCGCGGTCATGTTCGGCGACGGCTTCGCGGGCGGTGGCTTTCTCGGCAAGGCCATGGCGATCGGGGCCGCGACCGCGCTCGCGAGCTACACCGTGTGCGTGCGCACCCGCCCGCTTGTGGACATGTCCCCGGCGCTGGTCATCGCCGGGCTGATCGCGTCCGTCCTCGCCGCGACGGCTGACAACCTCGGTGTTTCCCTCCATGATCTGTTGTTGTGCCTGTTCATGGGTGGGGTGCTGGCGTCCTTCGGCTTCGTCATGTACACGTACGGCCCGAAATACGTGCCGGCCGCCGAAGTGATGCTCTTGTCCCTCTCGGAAGTTGTCCTGGGGCCCGTATGGGCGGTGCTGATCGTGGGTGAGATCCCGAGCTACTACACGATCGCCGGCGGGGTCATCGTGCTGGCCGCGGTGGTGCTGTTCTCGCTTCTGAGCCTGCGCCGGGTGCGCGGGCGGCGAGAGGCGGCGGCCCCAGCGCCCGGGCGGCACGCCCGCCCCGTCATGCTGCCGCCCTTCGACGGGGGTGAGCGCCCGGGGCCGCCGCCGCTACCCATGGAAGCGGCGCTGGAGATCGCCTACCGGACGGCGGCATCGACCGATCGGGAGCCGCCGCCATGGGTGCCGCCGCCGCCGATCGAGGCCGGCCGCGGCGATGCGGCCCCGCTCTCGCGGCAGCCCGTCACCGATGCGAACCTAGGAATCGCGGCGCCGCGGGCACCCGAAATGCCGCCCTTGGGCAAGCGCGGCCCGACCCTCGAATCGCGCCTCGCCGACCGGCTGCGGCCCCTGCTCCAGGAGTGGGTCGACCAGAACCTGCCGCGGGTCACCGAATCGGTCGTCCGCGCGGAAGTGCGCGCCATGATCCAGCGCGCGGAAGACGCGACCGAGGACCGGTCGTGAAGGAAGCGAGGGCGGCCCCGGGCCGCCCTCTGTCACCGTACCGATCGTCGGGTCGGCGTCAGCCGTAGTTGACGGTGCTCGACCAATCCGAATCCACGTGCTTGTCCCAGTAGAGCTGGCGCAGGCGCGTGGAAACCGGGCCCGGCGTCCCGTCGCCCACGTCTTTGCCGTCGAGCTTGATGACCGGCATGATGCCGCCCGCGGTCGAGGTCAGGACGATCTCCTCGGCCGTGCGCAGGGCGTCGTCCGTCAGGGTGCCCTCGACGGCGGCGACGTTGAGCTCCTTGCAGAGGTCGAGGGCGGCGCCCCGGGTGATGCCTTCGAGCACGCCTGATTCGGGCGTCGTCCACTGGCCGTCGCGGTAGGCGAAGATGTTGTATCCCGGCCCCTCGGCGATGTTGCCGTCCATGTCCTTGAGGCAGGTGAAGGCGCTGCCCTGCTCGTAGGCCTCGAACAGGCTCATCTCGAGATCCATCCAGTGGTAGTTCTTGACCGTGGGGTCGACCGCATCCTTGTGGATGCGCGGGATCGAGCTCACGTGCATATGGACGCCCGCCTCCTGCTGCTCGAGGGTGGCCAGCCACACGAAGGGGATGGCGAAACAGTAGAAGTTGTTCTCGCAGTTGCGTGGGTCGCGGGTCGGGCCCGTGGGCCGTCCGCGGGTGCAGGTCATGGAGACGTAGGCATCCTCGAGATCGGCGAGGGCCACGCACCGGTGCAGGATGCGCTCGAGCTCGTCCCGGTCGAAGGGGAGCTGGAGGCGCAGGCGCTCGACGCTCCGCATGAAGCGGTCGAGGTGCTTGTCCAGGCGGAAGAAGCGCCCCTTCCAGACATGCGCCACGTCGTAGGTGCAGTCCGAGCGGGTCATGCCCCAGTCGAGCACCGAGATCTTGGCCTCGGCGATGGGGCAGAAGCCGCCGTCGATGAACGCGGCGCCCTGGCTGAAATCACGGGTGTCTTCGGCGCTCTGAAGCTCGGTTACCGTCACGGCGCACCTCCAATGTCTCTCTGTCGCGTAATGCAATGGCCGCCCAGGGGGCAGCCGCGAGGCTAAATGACGCCCTCGGGCCGGAGAGGTCAAGCCCTCGCGGGCGCGAGTGGGGGCCACCCGGGCCATTCCGATGGTCCTTGTGTCGGCGCCCACACTTATCCAAATTGCGGAGCGTGCGCCGGCCGCCGGGTGGCGGGGAACGGCCGGCCGCCCGACCGAGCTCGGAGGTTTTTCGATGGATCAGGATGTTGCCCTTCTCGAACGCGTGGGTCCGGTCAGCTACGTCACCCTGAACCGGCCCGCGAAGCTGAACGCCGTCAACCATGCGCTCCTCGAGCGCGCTGTCGAGCTGCTCGACCAGGCGGACGCGGACCCGGACAGCCGGGTGGTGGTGCTGCGCGGCGCGGGGCGGGCGTTCTGCGCCGGGTACGACATCAGCGCCGAGCTCGAGGGCGACCAGTCGTGGCGCGAGGATCCGCTCATATGGCGGGACTACCTGCACCAGTGCCTCGCGTTCGAGATGCGGCCGATGGATATCCGCAAGCCGGTCATCGCCTCGGTCAGGGGCTACGCGCTCGGGGGCGGGTGCGAGCTCGCGATGTTCTGCGACCTGACCATCGCGGCCGACGACGCCAAGTTCGGCGAGCCCGAGATCCGCTTCTCCAATGCCGGCCCCGCGATGATCATGCCCTTCATCATCGGCCACAAGCGCGCCCGCGAGATGTTGTACATGGGGGACATGATCGACGCCCAGACCGCGCTCGAGTGCAATATGGTCAATCGGGTGGTCCCGGCCGCGGCGCTCGATGAGGCGACCCGCGAATACGCCGAGCGGCTGGCGCTGATCGATCCGGAAGCGCTCTACGGCACCAAGCAGGCCCTGCGGCGGGGATTGGAGGCGGCTGGGATGTACACGGCCTTGAAAGCCGGGGTCGATGTGCTGGCGCCGATGTATGCCGCGACGACCGAGAGCGGCGCCAAGTTCATGGCGCTATCACGTGAAGGGGGACTGGGCGCGGCGTTGAAATGGCGCATGGCGCAGTTTTCCAAGGGCGCGGGTGAGTGAGCCGCTAAGGGCAACCTTTCCCGCGACCGGGCACTGGGGACCGGGATTCCGATGGTTTCGACCAGCGCGGGGGCGCTCGCCGTCCTGAGCACCGAGGAGATGGGCCGCGCCGACACGGCCGCCGCCGCGGCCGGCGTGCCGGGCGCGGTGCTGATGGGGCATGCCGGCGCCGCCGTCGCCCGTGCGGTCATGGACCGCTGGTCGCCCCGACCGGCGGTCGTGCTGTGCGGCCCCGGCAACAACGGGGGCGACGGGTACGTCGTCGCGCGGCTGCTGGCCGAGGCGGGCTGGACCGTCGAGCTCGCGTCGTTGGGCGGGGTCGGGCGCCTCGCGGGCGATGCGGCGGTCCATGCCGCGCACTGGTCGGGTCCGGTGAGGGCGCTCGAGCCCGCCGTCCTCGACGGCGCGGCCCTCGTCGTCGATGCGCTGTTCGGCGCCGGCCTCGCGCGCGCCCTCGACGGACCCGCGCGCGCGGTCGTCGATGCGGTGGGCGCTCGCCGGCTCGCCCTCGCCGCCATCGACGTGCCGAGCGGGGTCGACGGCGATACGGGCGCCGTCCTCGGCGCGGCGCCGCAAGCGCGGCTCACGGTCACCTTCTTCCGCAAGAAGCCGGCCCACCTGCTGCTCCCCGGCCGCGCCTTGTGCGGTGAGGTGGTGGTGGCCGATATCGGGATACCTGAGGGCGTGCTGGGAGAGATCGCACCCCGCCTCAGCGAGAACGGCCCGGCCCTGTGGGCCACGCGGCTGCCGCGCCCGAGCCTCGCCGGCCACAAGTACGACCGCGGCCACGCCCTCATCCTCGGCGGGACCGAGATGACCGGGGCGGCGCGGCTGGCCGCGCGCGGCGCCATGCGGGCCGGCGCCGGGCTCGTCACCATCGCGAGCGCGCCCGCCGCCCTGCCGATCTACGCGGCCTGCATGGCGGGTCTCCTGACCGCGCCCATCACCGATGCGCGAGGCTTTGCCGCCCTGCTCGGGGACGCGCGCAAGAACGCCGTGCTGGTGGGGCCCGGCGCCGGGATCGACGAGACCACGCGCGCGGCGACCCTCGCCACCCTCGACGCCGGCAAGGCGGCCGTGCTCGACGCGGACGCCCTGACCGTCTTCGGCGACGACCCGGAGGCGCTGTTCGGCCGCCTCCATCCGGCCTGCCTGCTGACCCCCCACGAGGGGGAATTCGCCCGCCTCTTCGATGGAACCGGCTCCAAGCTCGAGCGCGCGCGGGCGGCCGCGGCGCGGAGCGGGGCCGCCGTCCTGCTCAAGGGCGCCGATACGGTGATCGCGGCACCGGACGGCCGCGCCGCGATCAACGCCAACGCGCCGCCCACCCTGGCCACGGCCGGGGCGGGGGACGTGCTGGCGGGGATCGCCCTCGGCCTCATGGCCCAGGGCTTGGCGGCGTTCAGCGCGGGCGCCGCGGCGGCCTGGCTGCACGGCGCGGCGGCGGCGGCGTTCGGGCCCGGTCTGATCGCCGAGGACATCGCCGAGGCCCTGCCCGGCGTCTGGCGCGGGCTTGCCGGGGTCATGCAAGAGAGCGGTGCGCAATGAGCGAAGATACCACACCACGGGACGAGGAGGCGGCCCGAGGCTTCCTCGACTGGACCTTCGAGAGGGTGCGGAACGCCTGGCGGGATGTCGCGGAATCGGCGCGCGACGTGATTTCGAGTGCCCCCAGGCCGGAGCTGTCGGACGAAGACGCGGCGCGGCTTCGCGGCCAGATCCAGGCCTGCCTCGACGCCGTGGGGGGGTGCGGTCTCGGCCCGGGCGCGGGCGGCGGACCTCGGCCGCACCTACCTGTTGCTCAATGCCGAGGGGCGGGAGCGCTTCCTCAGGCTGCTCGCGGCTGAATTCGACGTCGACGGCGCGACGGTGGACGCGGCCGCGGCGCGGCTGGGCGAGGCGGGGAGCCCGGCGGGGCGGCGCGCGGCCGAGGATGATCTGCGGCGCGCGCTACAGCCCCCGCGAGTCACGCTCCTGACCCAGTTCAACGCCCTGCCGGAGGGCGTCAAGTTCCTGGTCGACATGCGCGCCGAGCTCCTGCGGCTGCGCGGCGCCGACACCGCCCTCGACGCCCTCGAGGCGGACCTGAAGCGCCTGCTCGCCTCCTGGTTCGACGTCGGCTTCCTGGAGTTGCGCCGGATCACCTGGGACGCCTCGGCGGTGCTGCTCGAGAAGCTGATCGCCTACGAGGCGGTCCACGCCATCAGGGGCTGGGAGGACCTCAAGAACCGGCTCGACTCGGACCGCCGGTGCTTCGCCTTCTTTCATCCGAGCATGCCGGAGGAGCCGCTCATCTTCGTCGAGGTGGCGCTCGTCGACGGCCTCGCCGACAACATCCACCATCTACTCGACCAGGAAGCGCCCGTGGGCGATGCCGGCGACGCCAACACGGCGATCTTCTACTCGATCTCGAACGCCCAACAGGGGTTGGCCGGGATCAGCTTCGGCGGCTTCCTCATCAAGCGGGTCGCCGACCACCTCGCCGCCGAATTCAAGGGCCTCAAGACGTTCGCCACCCTCTCGCCCATGCCTGGCTTCATGGGCTGGCTCGCGGCGCGGGCGGCGGCGGCGAAGGAAGGGGAGGGCGAAGCGGGCCTCCTGACCAAGGGCGACCTCAAGGCCCTGGCCGGCCTCGCGCAGCCGGTCGAGGACCTGGCCGGCCTCGCCGGGTTGCTGGCCGGGGAGGACTGGCACGGGGACGGGGAGATGGCGCCGGCGCTCAAGGCGCCGGTGATGCGGCTCGGCGCCCACTACCTGATGCGCGAGCGGCGCGCGGGGAAGCGCGCGCTCGATCCCGTCGCCCACTTTCATCTCTCCAATGGCGCCCGGATGGAGCGCTTGAACTGGCTCGCCGATACGTCACCCAAGGGGCTTGCGGAATCAGGGGGTATGATGGTCAATTACGAATACCGGCTGGGCGAGATCGAGGCCAATCACGAGGTCTATACGGCCGATCACAGGATTTCCGCCTCAACCCAGATGCGTGGATTCTCGCGTGGGTAAATAGCCTTTATTTCAATTCGTTGTGTGCAAATATGACAATACGGCATGAGGCGATCATCAGCCATTGCGTCCTGTTAACGATTCATTATAGAAAGGATGACTGAATAACAATTCGTCGAAGTGGGTTCGTCGCGAGGAGGGAGGGTCCGCGCTGTCATGAATTTCCTAGGACGCCAGCTCCCGAGCATGTTTTTCAAGCGGGGCGATCAGATCGAGTACATCAAGACGGGCTCGACATTTCGCTGCGTTCACGCGGATCGAATGGTGGAGACGGCGGAGGTGATCTCCGTCTACACCGATACCTTCGGCATTCCTCACATCCGTTACTCGGTCAGTTTCGAGCGGCCGTACCGCGAGCGCCTCCAGGATGGACCGCGCATCCTCGTGCTGCGATCGTTCTTCGATCATTTCAGCGAGCGCGTGCACGCCTGAGCGCCGTGGCGGCGAGGGTCGCCATACTCGTCCGACCGACGCAGGGTGCGAATCCGTGGGTCCGCGCCCCCGCGCGCGCGGCGGGCGGGCGAAGCGCGCCATGATCGATTCCATATCCGCCATGCGCAAGGGCAGCGCGCCGGAGCCCGATACCCTCGCCGCCCTGCGTCAGCTCGAACGCAAGGTGCTGTGGCTGTCGAGCTGGATGATCCACAACGCCAACCACCTGCGGCCCAGTGACGACGGCCTCAAGGTCGGCGGCCACCAGGCCTCGAGCGCCTCGGTCGCCACCATCCTGACGGCGCTCTATTTCCACGTTCTGCGCCCGGAGGACCGGGTGGCGGTCAAGCCCCATGCGAGCCCCGTCTACCATGCCATCCAATACCTCCTCGGGCGGCAGACGCGCGAGAAGCTCGAGCGCTTCCGGGGCCTCGGCGGCGCCCAGTCCTACCCATCGCGCACCAAGGACACGGACGACGTCGATTTTTCGACCGGCTCCGTCGGCCTCGGCGTCGCCGTGACGCTGTTCGCCGCGCTGGCGCGGGACTACGTGGCGTTCCACGATCTGGCGCCGCCCGAGCCTTGCGCGGGGCGCATGGTCGCCGTGATGGGCGACGCCGAGCTCGACGAGGGCAACGTATTCGAGGCCCTGCTCGAGGGCTGGAAGCACGATGTGCGGAACCTGTGGTGGGTCATCGACTACAACCGCCAGAGCCTCGACAGCGTCGTCATCGACAAGCTGTTCCAGAAGATCAAGGACTTCTTCCAGGCCGTGGGCTGGGAAGTGGTGATGCTCAAGTACGGCAAGCGCCTCGAGGCCACCTTCGCGCGGCCTGGCGGGGCGGTCTTGCGCGACTGGATCGACAACTGCCCCAACGACCTCTACGCGGCGCTCACCTTCAAGGGCGGTGCCGCGTGGCGCGCCCGCCTCTCGGGCGATCTGGGCGACGACGCCTTCGTGCGCGTGCTGTTGCACGAATGCGACGACGCGGCGCTGCACGCACTGATGACCAACCTCGCCGGGCACGATATGGCGGCGGTGCTCGAAGCCTTCGCGGCGGTCGATTCGGACCTTCCCCACTGCTTCATCGCCTATACCGTCAAGGGCTTCGGCCTGCCCTTCGCGGGCCACAAGGACAACCACGCCGGCCTCATGAACCCTGCCCAGATGGCCGTTTTCCAGAGCGAGATGGGCATCGCCGCGGGCGACGAGTGGGAGCCCTTCGCCGGCCTCGACCTGCCGGCGGATGCGCTCGCGGCCTTCCTCGCGGGCGTGCCCTTCGCCCAAGGCTGGCCCCGCCGGCACCGCGGCGAGCCGGTGCCCGTCCCGGCGCGCCTCGCGCCGCCCACGGCCGGTGGGCGCGCCATCTCGACCCAGGATGCCTTCGGCCGCATCCTCAACGACATCAGCCGGGCGGATGGGCCGCTCGCCGAGCGCATCGTCACCACCTCGCCCGATGTCACCGTCTCGACCAACCTGGGGCCATGGGTCAACCAGCGCGGCCTCTTCAACCGCGCCGACCGGGCCGACGTCTTCAAGGAGGAGAAAGTCGTCTCCGCCCAGCGCTGGGCCATGAGCCGCCGGGGCCAGCATTTCGAGCTCGGCATCGCCGAGAACAACCTGTTCCTGATGCTCGCCGCCCTGGGCCTGGCCGACCCCTTGTTCGGCGCCCGCCTGCTGCCCATCGGCACGCTCTACGACCCCTTCATCGCGCGCGGCCTCGATGCCCTCAACTACGCGGCCTACCAGGATGCGCGGTTCATGGTCGTGGGCACGCCGTCGGGCATCACCCTGGCGCCCGAGGGCGGCGCGCACCAGTCGGTCTCGACCCCGCTGATCGGCATGGCGCAGGACGGCGTCGCCGCCTTCGAGCCCGCCTTCGTCGATGAGCTGGCGATCATCATGGCCTGGGCCTTCGACTATATGCAGCGCGAGGGCGGCCGGCCCAGCCGCACGGGCTGGGCGCGGGACGTGGGCGGCGGATCGGTCTACCTGAGGCTCTCGACGCGCCCGATATCGCAGCCCGCGCGCGAGATGTCGGATACGCTCGCCCAGGACATCATCACCGGCGGCTATTGGCTCCACCCGCCGGCACCGGGGGCCGAGCTGGCGATCGCCTATTCGGGCGCCGTAGCACCAGGGGCGTTGGAGGCCTGGGAGCAGGTGCGCGAGGACGTGCCCGGCGCCGGCCTCCTCGCCGTTACCTCCGCCGACCGTCTCAACGCGGGCTGGACGGCGGCCGACCGCGCCGCGCGGGCGGACGGGCGCGTGGCGCGGCCGCGGATCGAGGAGATTCTGGCGCCCCTCGCCCCCGACGCGGCGCTCGTCACCGTGATCGATGGCCATCCGGCGACGCTCGCTTGGCTCGGCTCGGTCATGGGCCACCGGGTCCATGCCCTCGGGGTCGAGCATTTCGGCCAGACAGGCACCATCGGCGACCTTCACCGGGTCTACGGCATCGATGCCGACGCCATCCTCGGCGCCTGCGCGCAGGTCAGCCTGATGCGGGCGCGGGCGAGCCCCTGAGCGCCGCATTTCCCGCCATCGACGAGGTCGGTGCAGCACCTGTTGCGCGCGCGGGGTGGTATGCTATAGACACCGCGCGACTTCGGCCGGGGGCGTCCGGCCGCTTCCGGGAATTCTGGCGAGCGGGCGTGGTGGAACTGGTAGACACGCAGGTTTTAGGTATCTGTGACGAAAGTCGTGGGGGTTCAAATCCCTCCGCCCGCACCAGACCGGCGCCGTTCACCGAAGCGGACGGGGCCGGTCGCGCGATGTGTCTCCAGCTCACGGACGGGTAACGGATATGCAGGTGACCGAGACCAACACCGAGGGCCTCAAGCGCGCCTACAAGGTCGTGATTCCGGCCCACGATATCGAGGCCCAGATGACGGCCCGCCTCCAGGAGGTCGGGCGCTCGGTCAACGTGCCCGGCTTCCGCCCCGGCAAGGTGCCGCTCGGCATCCTCAGGTCGCGCTTCGGGGTGGCCGTGAAGGGCGAGGTGGTGGAGCTCGCGGTCTCGGAGAGTTCGGGTCAGGCGATCCAGGACAACCAGCTGCGGCCCGCCGTCCAGCCCCGCGTCGAGATCATCGCCTTCGAAGATGGCGGCGACCTCGAATATACGCTCGAGGTCGAGACCCTGCCCGAGATCGAGCTGATGGATTTCTCCGAGCTCAAGCTGGAGCGCCTGGAGGCCGGGGTCGATGACGCGGCGGTCGAGACCGAGCTCACGGCCCTCAGCGAGCGGTTCAAGCAGCTCTCCGACGTGGACAAGGGCCACGCCGCGGGAGAAGGCGATGTGGCGTTGGTCGATTTCGAGGGCAGCATCGACGGCACCCCCTTTCCCGGCGGCACGGCCGAGGGCTACCACCTGGCGATCGGCGCCGGGATGTTCATCCCGGGTTTCGAGGACCAGCTCGTAGGCGCGAAGGCGGGCGAGAGCCGGGACGTGACGGTCACCTTTCCCGAGGATTACGGCAACGAGGAGCTGGCCGGGAAGGAGGCCATGTTCGCGGTCCAGATCAAGGAAGTCAAGGGGCAGGTGGCAGCGCCCATTGACGACGAGCTGGCGCAGCGCCTGGGCGAGGAGAGTCTCGAAAGCCTCAAGGCCGCCATGCGTCAGCGCCTCGAGAGCGAGTACAAATCGGTCAGCCGATCGAATCTGAAGCGCAAGATGTTCGACATCCTCGCGGAGAAGCACGATTTCCCCCTGCCCGAAAGCATGGTCGAGCAGGAGTTCGGGCAGATCTGGCAGCGGGTCGAGGCGGCCAAGGGAGCGGGCGAGCTCGACGAGGACGATGCCGCGAAGAACGAGGCCGAGCTCGAGGCCGATTACCGCGCCATTGCCGAGCGCCGCGTGCGCGTCGGCCTCCTGCTCTCCGATGTGGGCGGCCGGAACAACATCGCGGCCTCGCCCGAGGAAGTGAACCGGGCCATGATGGAGGAGGTGCGCCGCTACCCCGGCCAGGAACGGCAAATGCTGGAGCTCTACAGCAACAACCCGGCCTTGGCGGACAGCCTGCGCGCACCCATCATCGAGGACAAGGTCGTCGATTTCATCATCGAGCTGGCCGATGTCGCGAGCCGCCCGGTCTCGATCGAGGAGCTGCTGAACCCGAGCGCGGGGGACGAGAAGCCGGCGCCGAAAAAGAAGCCGGCGCGGAAGGCGAAAGGGGCCAAGAAGACGGCCAAGGCCAAGAAGGACGAGGCCGCGGAGCCAGCCGCCGGCGCGGACGTCGCGGACGCCGACGTGGACGCGAAGGAAGGTTGAGGCGCGCCGGGCGGCGCCCCACGGACCCAAGGATAAGGAAACACGAGGCATGGCCGACGGTTTCGAGACCCAGATGCAGACCCTGGTGCCCATGGTGGTCGAGCAGACCAACCGGGGCGAACGGGCCTACGACATCTTCTCGCGCTTGCTCAAGGAGCGCATCATCTTCGTGACCGGGCCGATCCACGACGGCGTCGCCAGCCTGATCTGCGCCCAGCTCCTGTTCCTCGAATCCGAGCAACCGAGCAAGGACATCTCCTGCTATATCAACTCCCCCGGCGGCATGGTCAGCTCGGGCCTGGCCATCTACGACACCATGCAGTACATCCGGCCCGACATCGTGACCGTGTGCGTGGGGCAGGCCGCCTCCATGGGCTCGCTCCTGCTGGCGGCCGGGGCCGAGGGCAAACGCTATGCCCTGCCCAACGCCCGCATCATGGTGCACCAGCCCTCGGGCGGCGCGCAGGGTCAGGCCACCGATATCGAGATCCACGCCCGCGAGATCCTGGCGCTGCGGGCCCGGCTCAACGATATCTACGTGAAGCATACGGGCCAGCCGATCGAGGTCATCGAGGCGGCGGTCGAGCGCGACAACTTCCTCTCGCCCCCGGAGGCGAAGGAATTCGGCCTCATCGACGAGGTGGTCTCGCGGCGCTCGAGCAGCGAGGCCGAGGATGGCGACGGCGACCGGGGGGACCGTAAATAATCCGCCGCCACGTTTACCGAATCTTGACTATGGGCCGGCATGGTAAAGGCAGGCTGTGACGAGGCCATGAATGCGGTGGGCGCCCTTGGGCGAGGTTGCTAAATTATGCGTTGTGCCGAATTGGCGCGTGTGGGTAACATGACCATGCCCACACACAAAGGATCCAAGGGGCGCGAATGAATAAGTCTTCCAGCGGCGATACCAAGAACACGCTCTACTGCTCTTTTTGCGGCAAGAGCCAGCACGAAGTCCGCAAGCTGATCGCTGGCCCCACTGTCTTCATTTGCGACGAGTGCGTCGAGCTCTGCATGGATATCATCCGTGAGGAGCACAAGACCACGCTCGTGAAATCGCGGGACGGCGTGCCGACGCCGAAGGATATCTGCACGGTCCTCGACGATTACGTGATCGGCCAGGCGCATGCCAAGCGCGTGCTGTCGGTTGCCGTCCACAATCACTACAAGCGGCTCGCCCACGATGCCAAGTTGAACGATGTGGAGCTCGCGAAATCGAATATTCTGCTGGTCGGGCCGACCGGCTGTGGCAAGACGTTGCTGGCGCAGACCCTCGCGCGCATCATCGACGTGCCCTTCACCATGGCCGACGCCACCACGCTCACCGAAGCGGGCTATGTTGGCGAGGATGTCGAGAACATCATCCTCAAGCTTCTGCAATCGGCCGACTACAACGTCGAGCGCGCCCAGCGCGGCATCGTCTATATCGACGAGGTCGACAAGATTTCGCGCAAGTCGGACAATCCCTCGATCACCCGAGACGTTTCCGGCGAGGGCGTGCAGCAGGCGCTCCTCAAGATCATGGAGGGGACGATCGCCAGCGTGCCGCCCCAGGGTGGGCGCAAGCATCCACAGCAGGAGTTCCTGCAGGTCGACACCACCAACATCCTGTTCATCTGCGGCGGTGCCTTCTCGGGCCTCGAGAAGATCATCACGGCGCGGGGACGCGGCTCCTCGATCGGGTTCGGGGCCGACGTCCGCAGCCCGGACGAGCGCCAGACCGGAGAGATCTTGCGCGGGGTCGAGCCCGAGGATCTCCTCAAGTTCGGGCTGATCCCCGAGTTCATCGGCCGCTTGCCGGTGATCGCCACGCTCGAGGATCTCGACGAGCAGGCGCTCGTGGACATCCTGACCAAGCCCAAGAACGCCCTCGTCAAGCAGTACCAGCTTTTGTTCGAGATGGAAGGCGTGAACCTCAAATACGCGGAAGACGCGCTCCGGGCCATCGCGCGCAAGGCCGTCGCGCGTAAGACCGGGGCCCGCGGCTTGCGCTCGATCCTGGAGGGCATCCTGCTCGATTCCATGTTCGAGCTGCCCAGTCTCGACGGGGTCGAGGAGATCGTCGTCAACCGCGAGGTCGTGGAAGGGCGCGCGGCGCCCCTCCACATCTATGCCGATCGTGCCGAGGATGTCGGCTCGAGCGCCTGAGTGAGAGCCGGTACTTGACCATCGTGTCGCCCGTCGCCACCTATAGAACCGAGCTTCCAAGCGCTGTCAGGACCCTCGCGGGGCACGCGTCCCCCCTCTTGATGAGGCACCATGTTGGATATAGCTAGCGGCGGCCGCTATCCCGTTCTTCCCTTGAGGGACATCGTCGTCTTCCCGCACATGATCGTGCCGCTCTTCGTCGGCCGCGAGAAATCCGTCCGCGCCCTCGAGGACGTGATGAAGGACGACAAGCAGATTCTGCTCGCGACCCAGAAGGACGCGGCGCAGGACGACCCGAAGCCCGAGGATATCTACACGGTTGGTACCATCGGCACGGTCCTGCAGCTCCTCAAGCTTCCCGACGGCACGGTCAAGGTGCTGGTCGAGGGCTCGCGGCGGGCGAATATCGTCAGCTTTTCCGAGAACGAGTCGTTCTTCCAGGCGTTCGCCGAGGCTCTGCCCGAGGAGGAAGAGGCGGACAAGGACCTGCAGGCGCTCTCGCGCTCGGTGGTCTCGCAGTTCGAGCAGTACATCAAGCTCAACCGCAAGATTCCGCCCGAGGTGCTGGTCTCGGTCAACCAGATCGAGGAGCCGGGCAAGCTTGCGGACACCATCTCCTCGCACCTCACTCTGAAGATTCCGGAAAAGCAGGAGCTTCTGGAGATCGTTCCCGTCTCCAAGAGGCTGGAGCGGATCTACGGCTTCATGGAAGGCGAGATCGGTGTCCTGCAGGTGGAAAAGCGCATCCGCAGCCGCGTCAAGCGGCAGATGGAGAAGACGCAGCGTGAATACTATCTGAACGAGCAAATGAAGGCGATACAGAAGGAGCTCGGCGAGACCGAGGACGGCCGCGACGAGATCGCCGAGATCGAGGAGAAGATCGCTAAGACGAAGCTCAGCAAGGAAGCGCGCGAGAAGGTGCAGGCCGAGATCAAGAAGCTTCGCAACATGAGCCCCATGTCCGCCGAGGCCACGGTGGTGCGCAACTATCTCGACTGGATTCTGGCCATCCCGTGGAAGGCGCGCACGCGGATCAAGCGCGATATCAATGCGGCGGAGGAGATCCTCAACAACGACCATTACGGCCTCGAAAAGGTCAAGGAGCGCATCCTCGAGTACCTCGCGGTGCATCTCCGCACGCGAAAGCTGAAAGGCCCGATCCTGTGCCTCGTCGGCCCGCCCGGGGTCGGCAAGACCTCGCTCGGCAAGTCGATCGCGCGCGCGACCGGCCGGAACTTCGTGCGCATGTCCCTGGGCGGCGTGCGCGACGAGGCGGAGATGCGCGGTCACCGCCGAACCTATATCGGCTCGATGCCCGGCAAGGTCGTGCAGGGCATGAAGAAGGCGAAGTCGTCGAACCCGCTGTTCCTCCTGGACGAGGTCGACAAGCTGGGCGCGGACTGGCGCGGCGATCCGTCCTCGGCCCTGCTCGAGATTCTCGACCCGGAGCAGAACTCGACCTTCCAGGACCACTACCTCGAGGTGGAATACGACCTGTCGGACGTGATGTTCATCACCACGGCGAACACCTTGCGCATGGCGCAGGCCCTGCTCGACCGCATGGAGGTCATCCGCATCCCGGGCTACACCGAGAATGAGAAGCTCGAGATCGCCAAGCTTCATCTGCTTCCCAAGCAGGTCAAAGACCACGGCCTCAAGAAGGACGAGTGGTCGATCTCCGACGGCGCGCTCAGGGACCTAATTCGTTACTACACGCGCGAGGCCGGCGTTCGCAACCTCGAGCGTGAGATCGCCAATCTGACCCGCAAGGCCATCAAGCAGATCATGGCCGACGGTGTCGGGCGAATTTCCGTGACCAGCCGCAACCTGCAGAAATTCGCCGGTGTAAGGCGCTACCGCTATGGCGAGGTCGAGGACAAGGATCTCGTCGGCATGGTGACCGGCTTGGCCTGGACGGAGGTGGGCGGCGAGCTCCTCACCATCGAAGCGGCGATCCTGCCCGGCAAGGGCAAGACCACCGCGACCGGTAAGCTCGGCGACGTGATGAAGGAATCGGTGCAGGCGGCCGAGAGCTATGTTCGCTCCCGCTCGATCACCTTCGGCATCAAGCCCACCATCTTCGAGAAGAGGGACATCCACGTCCACGTGCCCGAAGGCGCCATCCCGAAGGACGGGCCGTCGGCGGGGGTGGCCATGATCACCGCAATCGTGTCCGTTCTCACCGGCATCACCGTCCGCCGTGACGTGGCCATGACGGGCGAGATCACGCTGCGCGGGCGTGTGCTGCCCATTGGCGGGCTCAAGGAGAAGCTGCTCGCGGTCGTTCGCGGCGGGATAACGACGGTCCTCATTCCGAAGGACAACGAGAAGGACCTGGCCGAAATTCCAGAGAACATCAAGAAGCCGATCGAAATCGTGCCGGTGGGCACCGTCGATGAAGTGCTCGAGCACGCCTTGACGGCGCCGCTCGTGCCGATCGAGTGGGACGAGAGCGAGGAGCTGGCGTCTGTCGGTACGAAGAAGGGCGAAGGGGATGTGAGCGGGGTCGTCACCCACTAGGGTGGCGACCGCCCGCGGCGTTACCGTGGGGAGCGCTCGACGGCGAAAAGACTGGTGAAAAGCCGAATTGCCTGGGGATAACCTATCCTCCGCAATTGACGCGGGCGAATGCGACAGCTTACATTGCTGCCACTCCGCTGCCGCTGGATTCCTTCCGAGGATATTCCGTTATTAGCTTTGTGCTTGATAGAAGGGGGCCACGATTGTGAATAAAAACGAGCTGATTGCGTCCGTCGCCGCCAGCGCTGGTTTGTCGAAGGCAAGCGCGACCCAGGCTGTGGATTGCGTTTTCGACGCCGTCACGGATGCGCTGAAGAATGGGAGTGAGGTGCGCCTGGTCGGATTCGGAACATTCAGCGTGGCGCACCGCGCCGCGTCCCAGGGGCGCAATCCACGAACCGGCGAGCGGATCGACATCCCCGTGTCCAACCAGCCCAAGTTCAAGGCGGGCAAGGCCCTCAAGGACGCCGTCAACTAAGACCCCAACCGGATCCCGCCCGCCCGCCGAAGGGCGTGGCGGGCGAGCCGGCTGCCTAGGGCGGCGGGGCACTGGCACGGGCGATTAGCTCAGCTGGGAGAGCACCTGCTTTACACGCAGGGGGTCGGCGGTTCGATCCCGTCATCGCCCACCAGCCGGACGCGGGGCGGGCGCACGGCGGGAACGGTCGCTTGACAGGCCACGGGGCGTGAAGTACATCAACCGCCCACCCGACGGGGGTGTAGCTCAGTTTGGTTAGAGCGCTGGCCTGTCACGCCAGAGGCCGCGGGTTCAAGTCCCGTCACTCCCGCCATTCCCTTTTCCGGGCGCCTTTCTATCGACGCGCGGTCGTCCGCGCCCTCGGGTGGATTCGCGATCGTCGCCGCGCCTCTTAAACGGGGTCCGGGGGCGCCCTTCCGCTGCCGCTACACCGTTATTTCCTTGCGGGTGGGGGAGGGGTGTTGTAAAGGGTTGACGCCGCCTAAATGGCCGTCCGGGCTTGGTTTCTGGCCGTACGCGGTGCCGCCGGAGGGGGCGGTGGAACGGACCGGAGTGGGGTTTGCGTGGCGGATCTGCTGCAAGAATATCTCCCGATTCTGATCTTCCTCGGCGTCGCCGTCGCGGTCGCCGCCGGTGCGCTCGTCATGTCCTACATGATTGCGCGCCAGAAGCCCGATTCGGAGAAGCTGTCGAGCTACGAATGTGGCTTCGAGGCGTTCGAGGACGCGCGCGGCCAGTTCGACGTGCGCTTCTACCTGGTGGCGATCCTTTTCATCATCTTCGACCTCGAAGTCGCCTTCCTGTTTCCCTGGGCCATTACCCTCGGGCAGATTGGCATGTTCGGATTCTGGTCCATGATGGTCTTTCTCGCCATCCTGACGGTCGGTTTCGTCTACGAATGGCGCAAGGGGGCGCTGGAATGGGAATGACGCCGAGCGCGACCGTGGGTGTTGCCGGGGAGTCCGACGGCGCCGTCCTCAAGCGGGTCACGAGCGAGTTCGAGGACAAGGGCTTCCTCGTGGCCCGCATTGACGATCTGGTCAACTGGGCGCGGACGAGCTCGCTCTGGCCCATGACCTTCGGGCTCGCCTGCTGCGCCGTCGAGATGATGCACAGCGCCGCCAGCCGGTACGACCTCGACCGTTTCGGCGTCGTCTTCCGTCCGAGCCCGCGACAGTCCGACGTCATGATCGTGGCGGGCACGCTGTGCAACAAGATGGCGCCCGCGCTGCGCAAGGTTTACGACCAGATGGCCGAGCCGCGCTGGGTCATCTCCATGGGCTCGTGTGCCAACGGTGGCGGCTACTATCACTATTCCTACTCCGTCGTCAGGGGCTGCGACCGCATCGTGCCGGTCGATATCTACGTTCCCGGCTGCCCGCCCACGGCCGAGGCGCTTCTGTATGGCATCCTGCAGCTGCAGAAGAAGATCCGCCGCACGGGAACGATCCTGCGCTAGCTGGCGCGCGGGAATGCTCTTCATGTCCGGATTGTCGAGGCGAGAAACTTATGATTGAGGAGCTCCTCGACCTCGGCGAGTACATCCGGTCGGCGCTGCCGGACGACCCGCTCGACATGGAGGCGCGGAACGGCCAGCTCATCATGACCGCGCGCCGCGAGGGCCTGATCCGGTTGCTGCAGTTTCTGCGTGACGACAGCAACTGTCAGTTCAAGATGCTGGCGGACCTGTGCGGCGCCGACTATCCCGACCGGGCGGAGCGCTTCGAGGTCGTCTACAACCTTCTGAGCCTCACCCACAATCAGCGCATTCGGATCAAGGTCTCGACCGACGAGGCGGCTCCCGTACCCTCGGCAACGGTCATCTACAGCGCTGCCGGATGGTTCGAGCGCGAAGCCTGGGACCTCTACGGCATCTTTTTCGACGACCACCCCGATCTGCGGCGCATTCTCACCGACTACGGCTTCGAGGGGCACCCCCTGCGCAAGGACTTCCCGCTCACCGGCTATGTGGAGGTGCGCTACGACGACGCCGAGAAGCGGGTGGTCTACGAGCCGGTCAAGCTGGCGCAGGACTTCCGCAGCTTCGATTTCCTGAGCCCCTGGGAGGGCATGACGAGGATGCTGCCGGGCGACGAGAAGGCCGGCGACGAGGAAGCGGACGACTGATGGCCGATACCCAGATCCGCAACTACACCATGAACTTCGGGCCGCAGCATCCCGCGGCCCACGGCGTTCTCCGATTGGTGCTCGAGCTCGACGGCGAGGTGATCGACCGCGCCGACCCGCATATCGGTCTCCTGCACCGGGGCACCGAGAAGCTCATCGAGCACAAGACCTACCTCCAGGCCGTGCCCTATTTCGACCGCCTGGATTACGTCTCGCCCATGTGCCAGGAGCATGCCTTCGCGCTCGCCGTCGAGAACCTGCTCGGCATCGAGGCGCCGCCGCGCGCCCAGTATATCCGCGTCCTCTATGCGGAGATCACGCGCATCCTCAACCACCTGCTCAACATCGCGACCTTTGCCCTCGACGTGGGCGCGATGACGCCGTTCCTGTGGGCTTTCGAGCACCGCGAGATCCTGATGGAGTTCTACGAGCGGGTCTCGGGCGCGCGCCTCCATTCGGCCTATTTCCGCCCCGGCGGCGTCGGCCGCGACCTGCCGGCGGGCCTGACCGACGATATTCTCGCCTGGGCCGAGACCTTCCCCAAGCTGATCGACGACGTGGAGAGCCTCCTCACCGAGAACCGCATCTTCAAGCAGCGCACCGTGGACATCGGCGTCATCTCGGCCGAGGACGCCATGGACTGGGGCCTATCGGGGCCCATGATCCGCGCCTCGAACGTGGCCTGGGACCTGCGCAAGGCGCAGCCCTACGATTGTTACGCCGCGATGGATTTCGACATCCCCGTGGGGCTGAACGGTGATTGCTACGATCGCTACCTCGTGCGCATCGAGGAGATGCGCCAGAGCCTGGCCATCATCCGCCAGGCCATCGAGCGGATGCCCGAGGGGCCGGTCAAGGTAGACGACCGCAAGATCACGCCACCGCCGAGGGCTGAGATGAAGACCTCGATGGAGGCGCTCATCCACCATTTCAAACTCTATACCGAGGGCTATCACGTGCCGGCGGGCGAGACCTATACGGCCGTCGAGGCGCCCAAGGGAGAGTTCGGCGTATACCTCGTCTCCGACGGTACCAACAAGCCCTACCGCTGCAAGATTCGAGCGCCGGGATTCGCCTTCCTGCAGGCGACCGAGTTCATGTCCAAGGGGCACATGCTGGCCGATATCGTCGCCATCATCGGCTCCATGGATATCGTCTTCGGCGAGGTCGACCGATGACCGGGAGCGACGACGGCGGCTTCGCGTTTGCGCCCGAGAACCGGGAGAAGGCGGCGGCCTACATCGCCAAGTACCCCGAGGGGCGCCAGCAGAGCGCCGTCCTGCCGCTCCTCGACCTCGCGCAGCGGCAGAACGGCGGCTGGCTGTCGCGCGCTGCCATCGAGCACGTGGCCGGGATGCTGGAGATGCCGCTCATCCGCGTCGAGGAGGTGGTGAGCTTCTATGTCATGCTGCTCGAGCGGCCGGTCGGCAAGCATGTGGTCTGGGTCTGCACCACCACGCCCTGCTGGCTGCGCGGCAGCGACGGCATCGTCGCCAAGTGCCGCGAAGTTCTGGGTGTCGATTTCAGCGAGACCACCGAGGATGGCGTCTTCACGCTGATGGAGCAGGAGTGCCTGGGCGCCTGCTGCAACGCGCCCATGGTGCAGATCGACGACGATTACTACGAGGACCTCACGCCGGAGAGCATCGAGGCCATCCTGGATGCTTTCAAGGCCGGCCGGACGCCCGCGCCCGGCTCCCAGACCGGGCGGCGCGGCTCGGCGCCCGCGGGCGGCCTCACCACCCTGACCACGCTCCAGCGGGAAGGCTCGTCCTGATGCTGCACGACAAGGACCGTATCTTCACGAACCTCTACGGCACCGACGATTGGGGCCTCGAGGGCGCGCGCCGGCGCGGTGACTGGGACGGCACCAAGGACATCCTGGCCAAGGGCCGGGACGGAATCGTCGATGAGATCAAGGCGTCCGGCCTGCGTGGGCGCGGCGGGGCCGGGTTCCCCGCCGGCCTCAAATGGTCGTTCATGCCCAAGGAGATCGGGGAGAAGCCGCACTTCCTGGTGATCAACGCGGACGAGAGCGAGCCCGGCACCTGCAAGGACCGGGAGATCATGCGCCACGACCCTCACAAGCTGGTCGAGGGCGCGCTTATCGCCGGCTTCGCCATGGGCGCGCACACGGCCTACATCTACGTCCGAGGCGAATTCTTCCGCGAGGCCGAGCGCCTGCAGGCGGCCGTGGACCAGGCCTACGAGGCGGGGTTGCTGGGGGCGAACGCGGCCGGCTCGGGCTGGGACTTCGACGTCCATGTCCACCGCGGCGCGGGGGCCTATATCTGCGGCGAGGAGACGGGCCTCCTCGAAAGCCTCGAGGGCAAGAAGGGCCAGCCACGCCTGAAGCCGCCGTTCCCGGCCGGCGCCGGCCTCTACGGCTGCCCCACCACGGTCACCAATGTCGAGACAATCGCCGTGTCGCCCACGATCATGCGCCGGGGCGCCGAATGGTTCGCGAGCTTTGGCCGCGAGCGCAACACCGGTATCAAGCTCTTCTGCATCTCGGGCCACGTCGAGAGCCCGTGCAACGTCGAGGAGGCGATGAGCATTCCCCTGAAGGAGCTCATCGAGAAGCATGCGGGCGGGGTGCGCGGGGGCTGGGACAACCTGCTCGGCGTTTTGCCGGGCGGCTCCTCGACGCCGATCCTCCCCAAGAGCGTGTGCGATACCGTGCTCATGGATTTCGACGCCCTGGCGGAGGTCAAATCCGGCCTCGGCACGGCCGCGGTCGTCGTCATGGACAAGTCCACCGACGTGGTCCGGGCCATCACCCGGCTCTCCTACTTCTACATGCATGAGAGCTGCGGCCAGTGCACGCCCTGCCGTGAGGGCACCGGATGGATGTGGCGCATGATGGAGCGCATCTGCCGGGGCGAGGCGGCGTCGACCGAGCTCGACCTTCTGGAGCAGGTGACCTATCAGGTCGAGGGTCATTGCATCTGCGCCCATGGCGACGCCGCGGCCTGGCCCATCCAGGGCCTGTTCCGCCACTTCCGGCCCGAGCTCGAGCGCCGGGTCAAGGGCGCCGCCGGCGCGGCCCGGGCGGCGTAGGGGCGGGCCATGCCGAAACTGACCATCGACGGCATCGAAGTCGAAGTCGAGCCCGGGACGACCATCCTCCAGGCCGCAGAGCAGGTCGGCATCGAGATCCCGCGCTTCTGTTACCACGACCGGCTTTCGATTGCCGGCAACTGCCGCATGTGCCTCGTCGAGATGGAGCGCGCGCCCAAGCCCATCGCGTCCTGCGCCATGCCGGCGGGCGACGGCATGGTCGTCTACACCAGGTCCGAAAAAGCCGAAGCCGCGCGCAACGGGGTGATGGAATTCCTGCTCATCAACCACCCGCTCGACTGCCCCATCTGCGACCAGGGCGGGGAATGCGACCTCCAGGACCAGGCCACCGCCTACGGCTTCGACCGGGGCCGCTACGGCGAGGCGAAGCGGGCCGTGCCCGAGAAGGCCATGGGCCCGCTCATCCGCACCTACATGACGCGCTGCATCCACTGCACGCGCTGCATCCGCTTCGCGACCGAGGTGGCGGGCGTCGAGGAGCTCGGTGCCGTGGGCCGCGGCGAGCACATGGAGATCAGCACCTATCTCCAGGGGGCGCTGACCTCGGAGCTCTCCGCCAATATCATCGACCTGTGCCCGGTGGGGGCGCTGACATCGGCCCCCTACGCCTACGTCGCGCGGCCCTGGGAGCTCGAGAAGACCGAGACGGTCGACGTGATGGACGCGGTCGGCAGCAACATCCGCGTGGACGCGCGCGGGCCCGAGGTCCTGCGCGTCCTGCCGCGCCTCAACGATGATATCAACGAAGAGTGGATATCGGACAAGACACGCTTCGCCTGCGACGGGCTGCGCCAGCGGCGCCTCGACCGGCCCTGGGTGCGGCGCGGTGGGAAGCTCGAGGAGGCGAGCTGGGCCGAGGCCTTCGGCGCCATCCGCGATCGCCTTGCGGGCCTCGCCGGTGGCCGCATCGCGGCCATCGCGGGCGACCTCGTCGATTGCGAATCGGTGGCGGCGCTCAAGGACCTCATGGCTGCCCTCGGCTCGCCCCACACCGATTGCCGCCAGGACGGCGCCAGGCTCGACCCCGGGACCCGGGCGGGCTACCTCTTCAACACCACCATCGCCGGTATCGAGCGGGCGGACGCCTGCCTCCTGATCGGCACCGACCCGCGCCGGGAGGCCGCCCTCATCAATGCGCGCCTGCGCAAGCGCTGGCTCGCGGGCGGGTTCAGGGTCGGCGTCATCGGCCCCGACCACGACCTCACCTACCGAACCGAGAATCTGGGCGAGGGGCCGGAGACGCTCGAGGGCTTGGCCGCGGGACGGCACAGCTTCGCCGAGGCCCTGAAGGGGGCCACGAATCCAATGCTGGTGCTGGGCCAGGGCGCGCTCGCGCGGCCGGACGGCGGCGCAATTCTGGCGCTCGCCCGCGGGCTTGCCGAGGGTTTCGGCATGGTGCGTGAGGGCTGGAACGGCTTCAATGTCCTGCATACGGCGGCGGGGCGCGTGGGGGCGCTCGACCTCGGCTTCACGCCGGGCGCGGGCGGCCGGGACGTGGCCGGCATCCTTGAGGGCGCCGCCGCGGGCGAGGTCGATTTCGTCTACCTCCTCGGGGCCGACGAGATCGAGACGGAGAAGCTCGAGCGCGCCTTCACGGTCTATCAGGGCCACCATGGCGACCGCGGCGCGCATGCCGCCGACGTCATCCTGCCGGGCGCCGCCTACACCGAGAAGAACGCCATCTACGTCAATACCGAGGGCCGGGCCCAGCGCGCGCGCCTCGCGCACTTCCCACCGGGCGAGGCGCGCGAGGACTGGAAGATCCTGCGGGCACTCTCCGATGTGCTCGGCCACAAGCTGCCCTACGACACCCTCGAGGACGTGCGTGCGCGCATGGCCGAGGCGGGTCCGGTCTTCGCCCGCCTCGAGGAGGTCACGCCGGCGGCCTGGGGGCCTTTCGGCACGGCCGGCGGAATCGACCATGCCGTCTTCAAGACGCCGATCGAGAGCTTTCACATGACCGACCCGATCAGCCGGGCGTCCGAGACGATGGCCAAATGCGCGGCCGAGCTCGCGGCGGCCCGCGGCGGGCGAACGGGGACCGATGGCTGAGCTGTGGAGCGGCTATCTCCTGCCGGGGATCGTCATCGTGGCCTATATCGTGGCCATCGTGGTGCCGCTCCTGCTCGCCGTCGCCTACCTGACCTATGCCGAGCGCAAGGTCATCGGGGCCATGCAACTGCGCAAGGGCCCCAACGTGGTCGGGCCCTTCGGCCTCATGCAGCCCATCGCCGACGGGGTCAAGCTGCTGGTCAAGGAGACGATCATCCCGAGCGGCGCCAACCGCGTCGTCTTCATGCTGGCGCCCATGGTCACCTTCGTCCTGAGCCTCGTGGCCTGGTCCGTGATCCCGTTCGATGCGGGCCTGGTGCTGGCCGACATCAACGTCGGCATCCTCTACCTCTTCGCCATCTCCTCGCTCGGCGTCTATGGCATCATCATGGCCGGCTGGGCCAGCAACTCGAAATACGCCTTCCTGGGCGCCCTGCGCTCGGCCGCGCAGATGGTGTCCTACGAGGTCGCCATCGGCTTCGTCATCATCACCGTCCTGTTGTGCGTGGGCTCGCTCAACCTCTCCGACATCGTCATGGCGCAGGAGGACCTGTGGTTCTTCATCCCGCTGCTGCCCATGTTCGTAATCTTCTTCGTCTCCATCCTGGCGGAGACCAACCGCGCGCCCTTCGATCTTCCGGAGGCGGAGGCCGAGCTCGTGGCCGGGTACAACGTCGAATATTCGGCCATGACCTTCGCGCTCTTCTTCCTCGGCGAATACGCCAACATGATTCTGATGAGCGCCATGACGGTGATCCTGTTCCTCGGTGGCTGGCTGGCGCCTTTCGACGTGGCGCCCTTTACCTGGATCCCGGGGCCGGCGTGGTTCGCGCTCAAGATCGCGCTTGTGCTGTTCTGCTTCCTGTGGGTGCGCGCGACCTTCCCGCGCTACCGCTACGACCAGCTCATGCGTCTGGGGTGGAAGGTGTTCCTGCCCGCCTCCCTCGCCTGGCTGGTGCTGACGGCGGGTGTTCTGGCGGCCTTCGGCTGGGCGCCGGGGATGACGGCATGAGAGGACCGGGGCACGGCGGCCACGGGCATTGTCTTCGGGCGCTTCGCGGCTATGGTGGGCGCCGCCCGGCCCGCAAATGGATGAGGGGATAGGCCGCCATGGCTGTCCTGGACCGTACCGCGCGAACGCTGTTCCTGGCCGAGCTCGTCTCCGGCATGGCGCTCACGCTGCGTTACTTCTTCCGCCGCAAGGTGACGGTGAACTACCCGTTCGAGAAGGGGCCGTTGAGCCCCCGGTTCCGGGGCGAGCACGCCCTGCGCCGCTATCCCAACGGCGAGGAGCGCTGTATCGCCTGCAAGCTGTGCGAGGCGGTGTGCCCGGCCCAGGCCATCACCATCGAGGCCGAGCCGCGCGCCGACGGCAGCCGGCGCACCACGCGCTACGACATCGACATGGTGAAATGCATCTATTGCGGACTCTGCGAAGAGGCCTGCCCGGTCGATGCCATCGTCGAGGGGCCGAATTTCGAGTTCGCCACCGAGACGCGGGAAGAGCTGCTCTACAACAAGGACAAGCTGCTCGCCAACGGCGATATCTGGGAGGCGGAGATCGCCCAAAGGCTGGAGGCCGACGCGCCCTATCGCTAGGGGCGTGGGCGAGACGGACAGAGTGGGGGGGAAGCAAGCGTTGAGTAGACCAGCCGGGTCGCCAGGCAGGAGAGGGGTACGGTGATCATCCAGGCCATCGCCTTCTACGTCTTCGCCGCCGTGGCCGTGGCCGCGGGCGTGATGGTGATCTCCGCCCGCAATCCGGTTCATTCGGTCTTGTTCCTGATCCTGGCCTTCTTCAACGCCGCCGCCCTCTTCGTGCTCCTGGGGGCAGAGTTCCTGGCCATGATTCTGGTCATCGTCTATGTCGGCGCCGTGGCCGTCCTGTTCCTATTCGTGGTCATGATGCTCAACATCAACTATGTCGAGTTGCGCCAGGGCTTCCTCCAGTACCTGCCGATCGGCGCGCTCATCGGCATCATCCTGCTCGTCGAGCTGATGTTCGTGTTCGCCGCTTGGGTCATCGCGCCCGAGGCCGGCGCGCTCGTGAGCGACCCCATCCCGCCACCCGGGGAGGTGTCCAACGCCCACGCCCTCGGCCTCGTGCTCTACACCAAGTACGTCTACCTGTTCGAGGCGGCGGGCCTCATCCTGCTGGTCGCCATGATCGGCGCCATCGTATTGACGCACAGGGGGCGTGAAGGGGTGCGCAAGCAGCGCATCGGCGCCCAGATCGCCCGCCGCCGCGAGGCCACGGTGGAGCTGCGCAAGGTCAAGAGCGGGGAGGGCATCTGATGCTCGAGATCGGCCTCGCCCATTACCTGACCGTGGCCGCGATCCTGTTCGCGCTCGGCTTCTTCGGCATCTTCCTCAACCGCAAGAACGTCATCATCATCCTGATGTCCATCGAGCTCATGCTGCTCGCGGTCAACATCAACCTGGTGGCTTTCTCGGCCCACCTGCAGGACCTGGTGGGGCAGGTATTCGCCTTGTTCGTGCTCGGTATCGCCGCCGCGGAGGCGGCCATCGGCCTCGCTATCCTGGTCGTCTACTTCCGCAACCGCGGGACCATCGCGGTCGAGGACATCAATGTGATGAAGGGCTGAGAGCGTGCTCTACGTCGCCTGCATATTCCTTCCCTTCGTCGGCGCCGCGGTCACCGGGCTCCTCGGCCTCGCGCGCGCGATCTCGGACCGCGCGGCGCAGATCGTCACCTGCGGGCTCGTGATCCTCTCGGCCTTGCTCTCCATCCCCATCTTCATCGAGGTGGCGCTCGACGGGAACGTGCGCGTGATCGATCTCTTCACCTGGTTCGACGTGGGCGCGTTCGAGGCCTCCTGGGCGCTCCGCTTCGATACCCTGAGCGCGGTCATGGTGCTGACCGTGAGCGTGGTCTCGTCCGCCATCCACGTCTATTCGGTCGGCTACATGAGCCACGACAAGTCGATCCCACGGTTCATGGCATATTTGAGCCTGTTCACCTTCTTCATGCTGAGCCTGGTGACGGCCGACAACTTCATGCAGCTCTTCTTCGGCTGGGAGGGGGTGGGCCTTCTCTCCTACCTGCTGATCGGCTTCTGGTTCGACCGCGAGAGCGCCAACGCCGCGTCGATCAAGGCTTTCCTCGTCAACCGGGTGGGCGATTTCGGCTTCGCGCTCGGCATCATGGGCACCTTCCTGCTGTTCGGGTCCGTGGATTTCGAGGCCGTTTTCACCGCCGCGCCGGCGGCGGCGGGCGCCTCGCTCGTCTTCCTCGGCATCGAGTTCCACGCCCTGACCATCGTCTGCATCCTCCTCTTCATCGGCGCCATGGGCAAATCGGCCCAGTTCATCCTCCATACCTGGCTGCCCGACGCCATGGAGGGGCCGACGCCGGTCTCGGCCCTGATCCATGCCGCGACCATGGTGACGGCGGGCGTCTTCATGGTGGCGCGCCTCTCGCCCATGTTCGAGTACGCACCCGACGCCCTCGCCCTCGTCGCCGTCATCGGCGGCACCACGGCCTTCTTCGCCGCCACGATCGCCTTCACCCAGAACGACATCAAGCGGGTCATCGCCTATTCGACCTGCAGCCAGCTCGGCTACATGTTCTTCGCCGCCGGCGTCTCGGCCTATCCCGCGGCCATCTTCCACCTGGCGACCCACGCCTGGTTCAAGGCTCTCCTGTTCCTCGCCTCGGGCTCGGTCATCCACGCCATGTCGGACGAGCAGGACATGCGCAAGATGGGCGGCATCTGGCGCAAGGTGCCAATCACCTATGCGACCATGTGGATCGGCAGCCTGGCGCTGGCCGGCGTTCCCATCTTCGCTGGCTATTATTCGAAGGACATCATCATCGAGTCCGCCTGGGGCGCGGATAGCTGGATGGGCAACTACGCCTTCGCCATGGGCATCGCGGCGGCGATCCTGACGGCCTTCTACTCCTGGCGCCTCATCATCATGACCTTCCACGGCAAGCCGCGGATGGACGCCGAGACCCTGGCCCATGTCCACGAATCACCCAAGGTCATGACCATCCCGCTCATGTTTCTCTCCTTGGGGGCCATCTTCGCGGGATGGCTCGGGGCGGACCTTCTCGCGGGCGAGCACTTCCGCGAATTCTGGGGTGATTCGATCCTGGTCCTGCCGGCGCACGACGCGCTCGAAGCCGGCCACCACGCGCCCTTCTCGGTCAAGATACTACCGCTCGTCGCCGGCCTCCTCGGCATCGCGTTGGCTTTCTACTTGTACAAGATGCGCCCGGACCTGCCGGGCTTCTTCGCCCGCTGGCTGCGGCCCGTCTATCTGTTCCTCCTCAACAAATGGTATTTCGACGAGCTCTACGACCTGATCTTCGTGCGCCCGGCCAATCTCATCGGCCGCGGCCTGTGGAAGTCGGGCGACGGCGCGCTCATCGATGGGGTGGGGCCGGACGGCATCGCGGCGGCGACGCTCGACATCGCCAAGCGCGCGAGCCGGCTGCAGAGCGGCTATGTCTATCACTACGCCTTCGCCATGTTGATCGGCGTCGTCGCGCTGGTGACCTGGTACCTCTACGGCATGGCGGGATAGGCAGCGATGTCGGACTGGCCCATCCTCTCCATCGTCACCTTCCTGCCCCTGGTCGGCGCGGCCTTCATCCTCATCATCCGCGGCGAGGAGGCGGACGTGGCGCGGAACGCGCGCAACGTGGCGCTTTGGACCTCGCTCATCACCTTCGCGGTCTCGGTCCTCGTCTGGGTCAATTTCGAGCGCGGCGTGGCCGGCTTCCAGTTCGAGGAGCAACTCGCCTGGCTGCCCGACTTCAACATCTCCTATCACTTGGGTGTGGACGGTATTTCCATGCCGTTCGTGCTGCTGACGACGTTGCTCACGCCAATCTGCGTGCTTGCAAGCTGGGAGGCGATCCAGACCCGCGTGCGCGAATACATGATCGCCTTCCTGGCTCTGGAGACGTTCATGGTGGGGACCTTCTCGGCCCTCGACCTCATCGTCTTCTACATTTTCTTCGAGGGCGTTCTGATCCCGATGTTCCTCATCATCGGCGTCTGGGGCGGCCCGCGGCGGGTCTATTCGGCCTTCAAGTTCTTCCTCTTCACGCTCGCCGGCTCGGTGCTCATGCTGCTCGCGGTGCTCGCCGTCTATTTCGACGCCGGCACCACCGATATCCCGGTGTTGATGGAGCATGCCTTCGGCGCGGATTTCCAGATTTGGCTGTGGCTCGCCTTCTTCGCCTCCTTTGCCGTCAAGGTGCCCATGTGGCCCGTCCATACCTGGCTGCCCGACGCCCATGTGGAGGCGCCGACGGCGGGCTCGGTCATGCTCGCGGGCGTGCTGCTGAAGTTCGGCGGCTACGGCTTCCTCCGCTTCTCCGTGCCGCTCTTCCCACTGGCGACGGACTTCTTCATCCCGCTGATCTTCACGCTCAGCATCGTGGCGGTGATCTACACCTCGCTCGTGGCCCTGGCGCAGGAGGACATGAAGAAGCTGATCGCCTATTCCTCGGTCGCCCATATGGGCTTCGTGACCATCGGCATCTTCGCCTTGAACCTTCAGGCGGTGGAGGGCGCGGTCGTCCAGATGATCAGCCACGGCGTCGTCTCGGCCGCCCTGTTCCTCTGCGTGGGCGTGGTCTACGACCGCATGCACAGCCGCTCGATCGCCGCCTATGGCGGCCTCGTCGAGCGCATGCCGGTCTATGCCGCCGTCTTCATGGTCTTCATGCTGGCATCGATCGGCCTGCCGGGGACGAGCGGCTTCATCGGTGAGTTCCTGGTTATGCTGGGGCTGTTCCAGGTCAACACTTGGGCCGCGGCGCTGGTGGCCCTGGGCATGATCCTCGGTGCCGCCTACATGCTGTGGATGTACCGGCGGGTGGTCTTCGGCAAGCTCACCAAGGCCGCGCTCGAGGAGATCCTCGACCTCGATTGGCGCGAGAAGGCGATCTTCGCGCCCCTGATCCTGGTCGTGCTGTGGATCGGCATCTACCCGACCTCCTTCTTCGAGGTCATCGAGCCCTCGGTCGAGAGCCTGATCGCCAACTATCATCTCGCGCTCGACGCGGCCCAAGGGCCGACGCTGGCGGCGTGGTAGTACCCACTATCATGAGTCCGTACCCCATAAGATCGCTTCCCCGTCTCCTCGGCAGGAGGGGGCGCGCCGGCGATGCCGGGGCATCGTCAAGCGCCCTCGACGCCCCGAGGTGGCGGGAAAAGCGACCCGGGGGGCGACGCCCCGAGGCCCCCGGTCGTCGTCGCGCGCCGCTTGTGATGCCCCGGCATCACGGCGCGCCACGCTCCTAGCCGGGAACCTCGGGGCGCCGTCGTATGAGGTACGGACTCATGATAGTGGGTACTAAGCCGGGAGGGGACGGATGATCGAGCTTCCCGCCATGCTGCCGGCCCTGCCGGAGATCGTCCTCGCGACCGTGGGCATGGTGCTGTTGATGGCGGGCGCCTTCGGGGGCGAGGGGACGACGCGCTGGATCACCTGGGCCACCATCTTCTCGATCGTGGTCGCGGCCCTGCTCGTGCCCTACACGACCCACGGCCGGGTGCTGGCCTTCGGTGGCCTCTTCGTGACCGACCCCTTCGCCGTCTTCATGAAGGAGCTGGTGCTGATCGGCTCGGGCCTCACGCTCATCCTCTCCCTCGACTTCAACGAGCGCGAGCGGATCGGCCGCTTCGAGTATCCGATCCTGATCCTCTACGCCACGGTCGGCATGATGATGATGGTCTCGGCCAACGACCTCATCTCGCTCTATATCGGGCTCGAGCTGCAGAACCTCTGCCTCTACGTCGTCGCGGCGTTCAGGCGCGATACGCTGCGCTCGTCCGAGGCGGGGCTCAAATACTTCGTCCTGGGTGCCCTCTCCTCGGCCATGCTGCTCTACGGCGCCTCGATGATCTACGGCTTCTCGGGCACCACGCGCTTCGACGCGCTGGCCGGTATGTTCGCCGAGACGGGCGGGCACGTCTCCATCGGCCTCATCATCGGCATCGTCTTCGTCTCGGCCGGGCTCGCCTTCAAGCTCGCGGCCGTCCCCTTCCACATGTGGACGCCCGACGTTTACGAGGGTGCGCCCACGCCGGTCACGGCCTTCTTCGCCGCGGCGCCCAAGATGGCGGCCGTCGCCCTCTTCATTCGCGTGACGATCGAGCCGTTCGGCAATCTCGTCGACCAATGGCAACAGATCGTGGTGTTCATCTCCATCGGCTCCATGCTGCTCGGCGCCTTCGCCGCAATATGGCAGACCAACATCAAGCGGCTCATGGCCTATAGCTCGATCGGCCATGTCGGTTACGCACTCGTCGGCCTCGCGGCCGGCACCGAGGAGGGCGTGCGGGGCGTGCTCATCTATATGGCGATCTACCTTCCCATGGTGGTGGGGGCCTTCGCCTGCATCCTGTGCATGCGCCAGAAGGGCCGCATGGTGGAGGGGGTCGACGACTTGGCCGGCCTCTCGAAAACCAACCCGGGCGTAGCGCTTGCCTTTGCCATCTTCATGTTCTCCATGGCCGGAATCCCGCCGCTCGCCGGCTTCTTCGGCAAGCTCTATGTCTTCCAGGCCGCCATCGCGGCCGGGCTCGTAACCCTCGCCATCATCGGCGTGCTTTCGAGCGTGGTGGCGGCCTTCTATTACCTGCGCATCGTCAAGCTCATGTATTTCGACGAGGCGACCGAGGCCTTCGACAGGCCCATCGGGCGCGAGTTGGCGGTGGTGCTCGCGGGAACCGGCGTCTTCGTCCTGTTCTTCGTCGTCTACCCGGGCCCGCTCGTAAACGGCGCGGCTTTCGCCGCCGCGTCGCTCTTCGGGGGATGACCGCCGCGGCCGGCCGGGACGACGGGTTGGCGCTCGGCCCCGATTTCCGTCTCGTGAGGATGGAGAGCGTGGGCAGCACCAATGCCGAGGCCGCGCGCCTCGCCGGCGAAGGCGCCGTCGACGGCACCCTCGTCTGGGCCGAGAGGCAGACGGCGGGGCGCGCCCGCCGGGGCCGGGAATGGCGCTCGCCGCCCGGCAATCTCTATTGCTCGCTGATCCTGCGACCGGCGGTTCCGCCATGGGCGGCCGCGCAGCTCAGCTTCGTGGCCGCGCTGGCCGTGGCCGACACCCTCGCGGCCTTCGCGCCGAGGGACGTGCCCGTGCGGGTCAAATGGCCCAACGACGTGCTGCTGGCGGGCCGCAAGGCATCCGGCATCCTGCTCGAATCCATGCCGGGGACGGGCGGGCTCGTGGACTGGGTGGTGATCGGCGCGGGCATCAACGTGGCCAGCCATCCCGAGGATACCGAATTCCCCGCCACCAGCCTCGCCGCCACGGGTGCTGGCGCGGTGGGCGTCGGCAAGGTATTGCAAGCCTATGCCCATGCCTTCGCAGGGTGGCGCGGGCGCTGGGCGCGGGAGGGGTTCGTTCCCATCCGCGCGGCCTGGCTTGGGGTTGCCAAGGGGCTTGGCGATCCCATAGTTGTACGCCTCGACCATGACACGCTGGACGGCCGGTTCGCGGCGCTCGACGCGGACGGCGCACTGGTGCTGGAGATGCCGGGCGGCGGCCGGCGGACGATCGCCGCCGGCGACGTGTTCTTTCCTGCTGGATGAGGCCGAGTTGCTGCTGACCATCGATTCGGGGAACACCAACGTCGTCTTCGCCGTCTATGACGGTGACGAGCGGCGCGGCGAATGGCGCAGCGCGAGCGACCCGGAGCGCACCGCCGACGATTACGCCGTCTGGCTCACCCAGCTGATGGCGCTCGAGGGCCTCGCGCCGGCGGCCGTCGATGCCGCCATCATCGCCAATGTGGTGCCGGCGACGGCCCACGGCCTCAAATCCCTGTGCCGGCGCTATTTCGACGCGGACCCCCTGGTGGTCGGCGAGCCGGGGGTCGAGCTCGGTATCCAGGTCCTGGTGCCCAACCCAGCCGAGGTGGGCGAGGACCGGCTGGTCAACGCGGTGGCGGCGCACGCGCGCTATCCGGGCACGAAGATCATCATCGATTTCGGCACCGCGACCACCTTCGACGTGGTGGACGGGGATGGCAGCTACGTGGGCGGCATCATTGCGCCGGGTGTCAACCTCTCGCTCGAGGCGCTTCATATGGCGGCCGCGCGCCTGCCGCGTATCGCCGTACGCCGGCCCGGGACGGTGATCGGCCGCTCCACCATCCCGGCGATGCATTCGGGCGTGTACTGGGGCTATACGGGCCTCATCGAGGGGCTGGTGGCGCGCATCCGCGCGGAATATGGCCAAGGGCCCGCGACGGTGATCGCGACCGGCGGCCTCGCGGTCCTGTTCGACGGGGCCACCGACGCGATCGACCATGTCGACCCGGACCTGACCATCCGCGGCCTCGTCGAGGTCCACCGCCGGAACCGCGGCGCGTGACCGACGCTGGCGGAGAGCTCCTGTTCCTGCCGCTCGGCGGGTCCGGTGAGATCGGCATGAACCTCAATCTCTACCACTATGCTGGCAAGTGGCTGATGGTCGACCTCGGCATCACCTTCAGCCACCACGATGTGCCGGGCGTCGATGTGCTGATGCCCGACACCGCCTTCATCGAGGAGCGGGCGGCCGACCTCGTGGGGCTCGTCGTCACCCACGCCCACGAGGACCATGTGGGCGCTGTGCCCTATCTGTGGCCGCGCCTGCGCTGCCCCGTCTACACCACGGGCTTCACCGCCTCGGTGCTGCGCCGCAAGCTGCGTGAGATGGAGAAGCCCATCGAGGACGAGGTGCCGATCCACGAGATTCCGCTCGGTGGCCGGTTTCGCGTCGGGCCCTTCGATATCGAGCTCATCACGCTCACCCACTCCATCCCCGAGCCCGAGGCGCTGGTCATCCGCACGGGTGCCGGCGCCGTGCTGCATACGGGCGACTGGAAGCTCGACCCCGACCCGCTGGTGGGGCCGCGCGCGGACGAGGCGGCGCTGCGGCGCGTCGGCGATGAAGGCGTGCTCGCCATGGTGTGCGATTCGACCAATGTCCTGCGCCCCGGCCACTCGGGCTCGGAAGGCGCGCTGCGCAAGAGCCTGCTGGAGCTGGTGGGGAAGCAGACCGGGCGCGTCGTCATCGCCTGCTTCTCCAGCAACATCGCGCGCCTGGAGACGATCGCCGAGGTGGCGCGCAAGAGCGGCCGGCACGCGAGCCTCGTCGGCCGGTCCCTATGGCGCATGTACGACGCGGCCAGGGAGAACGGCTACCTCCTGGAAGCCAGCTTCCTGCACCCGGCCGAGGCCGCCTACCTGCCGCCGGACAAGGTTCTCCTCGCCTGCACCGGCAGCCAGGGTGAATTGCGCGCGGCACTGCCCCGCATCGTCGCCGGCGACCACCGGGAGGTGGTGCTGGAGCGGGGCGACACGGCGATCTTCTCCTCGCGCATCATCCCCGGCAACGAGCGCGACATCTCCCGGCTCCAGAACCGGCTGGTGGAGCTTGGCGTCGAGGTCATCACGGAAGAGGACCATTTCGTCCATGTCTCGGGCCATCCCAACCGGGACGAGCTGGTCCAGATGTACCAGTGGGTACGGCCACAGGTGGCCGTGCCGGTCCACGGCGAGGCGCGCCACATCCGCGAGCACGCGGCGCTGGCGAGCGAATGCCAGGTCCCGCAAGCGATCGAGGCCCGGAACGGGGCCATGATCCGCCTCGCCCCCGGCCCGGCCGAGGTCGTGGGGGAGGTGCCCTCGGGGCGCTTGGCGCTCGACGGCACCCGCCTCGTGCGCATGGACAGCTCGGCCTTCCGCAGCCGCAACCGCATGGCCTGGAGCGGCGTCGCGGTGGCGACCCTGGTGGTCGACGAATGGGGCCGCCTCCTGCGCGAGCCCGAGCTGACGGTCCGCGGGGTGACCGAGGGCGAGGAGGACCCCGGGGGCGTGCACGAGGACGTGCTCGCGGCCATCCGCGCGGCGGTCGATGACATGCCGCGGGGGGCTCGGACCGACGATGCCGCCGTGCGCGAGATCGCCCGCCGGGCCATCCGGCGCAGCTTCCGGGCGAGCCACGGCAAGCGCCCCTCCGCCGAGGTCCACCTGGTGCGCTTGTAAGGGGGAGGCCGAGTGGGCAATCACGAGACCGAGGAACGGAGCAGGCCAGGGATGATCGGCAGGCTCAATCACGTGGCCATCGCGGTGCCGGACCTCGACGCCGCCGTGGCCATGTACAGGGAGACGCTGGGCGCCAAGGTGTCCGCGCCGATTGCGCTGCCCGAGCACGGCGTGACCACGGTGTTCGTCGAGCTGCCCAACACCAAGATCGAGCTGCTCCATCCCCTCGGGGACGGCTCCCCCATCGCCCGGTTCCTCGAGCGCAACCCGGGCGGCGGCATGCACCATGTCTGCTATGAGGTCGGGGACATCCTGGCCGCGCGAGACCGCCTCGCCGCTTCGGGTGCCCGCATCCTCGGCGACGGCGAGCCGCGCAAAGGCGCGCACGGTAAGCCGGTCCTGTTCCTCCACCCCAGGGACTTCGCCGGCACCCTGGTCGAGCTCGAGGAGGCGTGAGGTGGGCGTGGGTGAGATCGCCGCCAGTTACTGCGAGCTGGCGCCCGGCCACGAGTTCCATGGGCCCTACCACGACACCGAGTACGGCTTTCCCGTGGCGGACGAATCGGTGTTGTTCGAGCGCCTCATCCTCGAGATCAATCAGGCCGGGCTCTCCTGGCTCATCATCCTCAAGCGGCGGGAGGGCTTCACCCGGGCCTTCGAGGGCTTCGACGTCGACCGGATCGCTGGCTATGGCGAAGCGGATACCGCGCGCCTCCTGGCCGACACCGGCATCATCCGCAACCGCCTCAAGGTCGCGGCGACGATCGAGAACGCGCGCCGCGTGGTGGGTTTGCGCGCGGAGCATGGCTCCTTCGCCGGCTGGCTCCGACACCACCACCCGCTAAGCCACGAGGATTGGGTCAAGCTGTTCCGCGCGACCTTCAAGTTCACGGGGCCCGAGATCGTCAAGGAGTTCCTGATGAGCATAGGTTACCTGCCGGGCACCCACGACGAGACTTGCCCCGTCTACCACAGAATCGCCAAGCTCGACCCGCCATGGATGGGCGAGCGGCCTGGCTCCGGTCGAACGTGATCGGATCTCGCGTCACGAAAAATCGAAACGGTGCCGACGAAGGAGAAAGCAGGCTATGACCGATCCGAGCAAATGGCGCCTTCCCATCGGCCATGCGCACCACTTGGCGGCCAGCGCCGGGGCCTTGAGCTTCGTCGGCGGAGCGGGCGATTTCGACGGCGCGGGACGCATACGCAATCCGGGCGACCTCGGGAAGCAGATCGACGGCGCGGTCGCCAATATGGCCGCGGCCTTGGCCGTCGAAAGCCGAGGGCTCGGGGACATCGTGCGCCTCAAGGCCTTCTTCACGGCCGGCGCGGGTGAGGCGGACGACTGGGACGTGATCGCCGCCATGGCCCGCCATTTCCCGGACGATCCGCTGCCCTGCATCAGCACCCTGCCGGTGCCGGTGCAGCCCTTCGCGGGCCAGTCGATCCAGCTCCAGGCCATCGCCGCCGGCGGCTGGCGCCGGACGGGCGACATGCGGGTCGCCACGCGGCCGGTGCCGGCGGACAGGCGGGGTCTCTTCGGCGACCGCCCCGTCACGGGCGGCCTGCGGGCCGGTGAGTTCATCGCCGTCGCCAACCGCACGGCGGCGGATGCCGAAGGCGCCATCGCCGAGCCCGGTGAGGGCGTCCAGCAGAGCCACGCCATCATGGAGACCCACGAGGCCACCCTCGCCGAGCTCGGCGCCTCGACCCAGGACAGCGTCAAGATGGAGGGCTATTACTTCGGCACCACGCGGGCACAATGGGCGGGCATGGCGAAGGCGCGCGCGCGCCACTTCCGCGAGCCCGGGCCGCCCGCGACCGTGGTGCCCTGCCAGCGCCTCCATCCCGCCGGCGCACAGACCAAGATCGAAGTCCTGGCCATGCGCGAGGAATGGAACGGCTTCGACAAGTACATCCCGCGCGAGGACCATTGGCCCAAGCGCGTGTGGGACTGGCCCATCCCCTTGCCCTACCGCCAGGCCATCCGCCTGCGCGACACCATCTGGCTCGGCGGCCAGGTGCCGTCGGAGCCGGGGCTCAACTCCGGCCTCCGGGTGATGCCGGGCCAGCTCCTGCCCCAGACCCGGTTCACCATGAGCTATGTCGAGGACCTGCTGCGGCCCTTCGGGCGGCGGCCGGCGGACCTGAAGCTCATGGTATGCTACTTCCAGTCCTCGGGCGAGGAGGCGGACACGCACGCCTTCGCCGCGACCCTGGCCGACTGCGTGGGCGGCGCCCTGCCGCCGATGACATTGGTGGCGCAGCCCCAGATGCACACCCCGGAGAACACGGTCGAGATCTGGGGCGTGGCCCAGGGTTAGAGCGATTCGAGCTCGTCTGGAATCGCTCGAGGCCGCAAGGCGGCCCGCCGGCACTCCGGCGCGCCCGCGCAGGCGCGGACCATGCGGTCCGCTGCCGTGAGCGACAAGAAGCGAGGGCGGGCCCGAGCGACCGCCGATTCGGAAGGGAACATTGATGGCAAGCGATGCGACGGCGTACAAATCGGTGGGCAAGAGCCCGATCCGCCCCGATGGGGCGGACAAGGTCACCGGGCGGGCCGGGTTCGGCGCGGATATTACCGCCCCGGGCATGCTCATCGGCAAGATCCTGCGCAGCCCCCACGCCCATGCGCGCATCAAGTCGATCCGTACCGGGAAGGCCGAGGCCCATCCCGGCGTGAAGGCCGTCGTGACGGCCGCCGATATGCCGGAGCTCGAGTCCAAGACCGAGATCATGGGCTACGTGCCGGTCAATTACGCCCATCTCTCGGGCAACACCCTCGCGCGTCACAAGGCCCTCTACGACGGCCACGCGGTCGCCGCCGTGGCCGCGACGAGCGCCCGCGCCGCGAACGAGGCCCTCGCCCTCATCGAGGTCGATTACGAGGTGCTGGCGCACGTCATCGATGTCGAGGAGGCGATGCGCCCGGGCGCGCCCCTGCTGCACGACGACCTGTTCACCCAGGGCGTGGAGCCGGCGCCCGAGGCGCCATCGAACGTCGCTGCCCGCATGGAATTCAGCATCGGCGATGTCGAGGCCGGCTTCGCCCGGGCCGAGGTGGTGGTCGAGCGCGAATTCACCACCAAACCCGTGAACCAGGGCTATATCGAGCCCCAGGCGGTGCTCGCCAGCGTCGCCGCGAACGGGCAGTGCCAGCTCTGGTGCTCGACTCAGGCCCAGTTCGTCGTCCGCACGGTCTGCGCCCGCCTCCTCGGCATGGAGGCTTCGCAAATCCGGGTGATCCCGACGGAGATCGGTGGCGGCTTCGGCGGCAAGATCATCCCCATCGCCGAGCCCGTCGCCATGATGCTCTCACGCAAGGCGGGGCGCCCGGTGCGGATCGTGCTGTCGCGCGAAGAGGTGTTCCGCGGCATGGGGCCGGCGGCGGGCAGCTCCGTCCGGGTCAAGATCGGCGCCACCAGGGACGGCACGGTCACCGCCGCCGAGGCGGTGGTCAAGCTCCAGGCCGGCGCCTTTCCCGGCGCGCCCATCGTCACCGCCGCGGGGCGCGCCTTCGGCTTCTACTATTTCGAGAACGCGCACACGGTGGGCTACGACGTGGTGGTCAACCAGCCGAAGACGGCCGCCTACCGGGCGCCGGGCGCGCCCAGCACCCTCTTCGCCGTCGAGAGCGTCATGGACGACATCGCCAAGCGCTTGCGAATCGACCCCCTCGAGCTGCGCGCCATCAATGCCGCGCGGGAGGGGACCAACACCGTGATCGGGCCGACCTTCGGCACCATCGGCTGTGCCGAGACCGTACAGGCGGCAAAGGCCCATCCGCACTATTCGGCGCCCTTGGGGGCGAACCAGGGCCGCGGCGTCGCCTCGGGCTTCTGGTTCAACAGCGGCGGCGAATCGAGCGCCATCCTCAACATCAACGAGGACGGCACCGCCGTCCTCGTCTCCGGCAGCCCGGACCTGAGCGGCACGCGTATCGCACTGGCCCAGATGGCGGCGGAAGAGCTCGGCATCGACGTGGCGCGCATCAGCCCCATCGTCGGCGATACGAGCGCCGTCGGTTACACCTTCGGGTCGGGCGGCAGCCGCGTGACCTTCGCAACCGGCATCGCCGTCGTCGGGGCCACGCGGAACGTAATCGGGCAGCTCTGCGAGCGCGCGGCCAAGATATGGGACATCCCCCCCGAGGCGGTCGAGTGGGACGACGGACACGCCAAGCCCGCGGGTGCCAACGCGGGCGATTTCGAGCCCCTGTCCCTGGCCGAGATCGCCGGCCAGACGAGCAAGATGGGCGGCCCCATCACCGCCAGCAAGTCGGTGGACGCCCCCCATCTCGTCGGCCCCGGCTTCGGCACCCATATCTGCGACGTGGCGGTGGATCCCGAGACCGGCAAGGTCACGATCCTGCGCTATACGGTGGTCCAGGACGTGGGCACGGCCGTCCACCCGGCCTATGTGGAGGGCCAGCTTCAGGGCGGGGCCGTGCAGGGTATCGGCTGGGCGCTGAACGAGGCGTACGTCCATGGCGCCGAAGGGCGGCTCGAGAACGCTGGCTTCCTGGATTACCGCATCCCCGTCGCCTCGGACCTGCCGATGATCGACACGGTGCTGGTGGAGGTGCCCAACAAGCACCATCCCTACGGCGTGCGCGGGGTGGGCGAGACGGCGATCTGCCCGCCGGTGGCGGCCGTGGCCCTCGCCGTCAGCAACGCCATCGGCGTGCGCATGACCGAGCTGCCGCTCACGCCCGCGCGCATCCGCGCGGCCATCGACGAAGCCGGCTGAGGGGGGCGAGACGAGATGACGGCGAAGGAAGCGACGGTGGGCGAATCGGTCGGCACGCGCGCGGTGCGCCCGGACGGGGTGGACAAGGTCACGGGCTGCGCCATCTTTGGCGCCGACATGCGGGCGCCCGGCATGCTGCATGGCAAGATCCTGCGCAGCCCCCACGCCCATGCCCGCATCCGGGCGATCCACACGGCCAGGGCCGAGGCCATCCCCGGCGTGAAGGCGGTGGTGACGGCGGCCGACCTGCCGGAGCTGCCCGCGGTGTGGGGGTTCGCCGGCAACATCCCGGTCAACTACGCCCACCTGTCCCAGAATTCGATGGCGCGCCGGAAGGTGTTCTACGACGGGCACGCGGTGGCGGCGGTGGCGGCGACGAGCATCCGCATCGCCGAAGCGGCCCTGGCCGCGATCGAGGTCGACTACGAGGTGCTGCCCCACGTCATCGACGTGGAGGAGGCCATGGCAACCGGCGCGCCGCTGCTGCACGACGACCTCATCACCCAGGGTGTGGATTCCGTGCCCGCGGCGCCGTCCAACATCGCCAGCCGGGTGGAGATGAGCATCGGCGATATCGAGGCCGGGTTCGCCGCCGCCGACGTGATCGTCGAGCGCGCGTTCGCGACCAAGCCCGTGCACCAGGGCTATATCGAGCCCCAGGCGGCGCTCGCCAGCGCTTCGGCGGACGGCCAGTGCCACCTCTGGTGCTCGACCCAGGCTCAGTTCTACGCCCGCGCCCTCTCGGCCCGCATCAACGGCATGGAATTCTCCCAGTTGCGCGTGACGCCGACGGAGGTGGGCGGCGGCTTCGGCGGCAAGATCATCGCCACCATCGAGCCCGTGGCCGTCGCCCTCTCGCGCAAGGCGGGGCGGCCGGTCCGCGTCGTCATCTCGCGTAACGAGGTGCTGCGCGCCATGGGCCCGACCTCGGGCAGCACCGTGCGGGTCCGTATCGGCGCCACCAAGGACGGCCGCATCACCGCCGCCGAGGCCGAGATCAAGCTCCAGGCCGGCGCCTTTCCCGGCGCGCCGGTGCCCTCGGCCGTCGGGCGCGCGTTCGGGGCCTACTTCATCGAGAACGTGAAGTCGGTGGGCTACGACGTGGTGTGCAACATCCCGAAGATTTTCCCCTACCGCGCCCCCGGCGCGCCGAGCACCATCTTCGCCGTCGAAGGCGTGATCGACGAGCTGGCCCAGCGCCTGGGTATGGACGCCATGGCGCTGCGGGTGCTGAACGCGGCGCGGGAGGGGACCAGCACCGTGACCGGCCCGGTGTTCGGCACCATCGGCGCGGACGAGACCCTGGCGGCGGCGCAGGCGCACCCGCATTGGTCCGCGCCCCTCGGCCCGGGCCAGGGGCGGGGTGCGGCCTATGCCTTCTGGTTCAACAGCGGCGGCGAATCGAGCGCCGCCGTCAACATCAACGAGGACGGTACCGCCATCCTGGTCTCGGGCAGCCCCGATCTGAGCGGGACCCGCCACACCCTCTCCATGATGGCGGCGGACACCCTCGGTATCGACGTGGCGCAGGTGGGCGCGGTCATGGGGGACACGAGCGAGGTCGGCTACACCTACGTGACCGGCGGCAGCCGCGTCACCTTCGCGACCGGCATCGCCGTCGTCGAGGCCGCGAAGGACGTGGTGCGCGAATTGTGCGCGCGGGCGGCCAAGATGTGGGAGATCCCCGCCGAGGCCGTCGAGTGGGAAGATGGGCACGCCCGGCCAGCGGGGGCCAACGCGGGCAATTTCGAGCCCCTGTCCCTGGCCGAGATCGCGGCCAAGGCGAACACGACCGGCGGCCCCATCGCCGCCAGCAAATCCGTGAACGCGCCCCATTTCGTCGGCCCCACCTTCGGCGTCCATCTCTGCGACGTCGATGTGGACCGGGAGACGGGGCGGGTCACGGTCCTGCGCCACACGGTGATCCAGGAGGTCGGCCGCGCCATGCATCCCGGCTATGTCGAGGGCCAGATGCAGGGCGGTGCGGCCCAGGGCATCGGCTGGGCGCTCAACGAGGCGCTCATCCACAATGCCGAGGGCCGGCTCGAGAACCCGGGCTTCCTCGACTACCGCATCCCGGTCGCCTCGGATTTGCCCATGATCGACACGGTGATCGTCGAGGTGCCCAACGCCCACCACCCCTTCGGCGCCCGCGGCGTGGGCGAGACGGCCATCGTCCCGCCCGTCGCCGCCGTGGCCAACGCCGTCAGCAACGCCATCGGCGTCCGCCTGACCGAGCTGCCCCTGACGCCAGCCCGGGTGCTGGCGGCGATCGAGCGGGGTGCGGGTTAGGGCGCTCCAGAGGCCCGATCGCGCGGAGAATGCTTCGAGACGCCACCTTCGGCGGCTCCTCAGCATGAGGTAAGCCTCTGAGATGAAATTTCTAACCTTACCCTGAGGAGCGGTTCGAAGAACCGCGTCTCGAAGGGCGGCTCGATCCTTGTTCCGTGCCTATCCGGTTAATGTAGATACCCACTACATATAGGGTTGCCGCACACGTGCCTTTTACGGCAGCAATTAGCCAGGAACGGACATACGAAGCCTACTCTCTACCTTCTCCATCACGGGCGTCTCCCACGCCCATAATCAATGAAATGAGTCTAGGCGGGTGTGGGACGCAAATTTAATGAACGTCCCTATCCGGTTAATGCAGGTAGCGACCGAGTGTTCTTTATATGTTCGCTCTAAGGGTGTACTGTTCCCGCCTCTGAGGATTGGTCGGGAGACAGGGCATGAGCGGCTTGTTGACGTTCCAAGAGCGCTACCGAGACGAGGAATCGTGCATCCTGGCCTTGGCGGATCGACGCTGGCCGTCTGGGTTTGCGTGCGCCCGCTGCGGGCACCGGCGGGGCTATCGGCACAAGGCGCGGGCGCGCGTCTTCGAATGCGCGGCTTGCGGTCGTCAAGAGTCGGTGACGGCGGGAACCATCTTCCACCGCACCCGCACACCGTTGCCCAAATGGTTCCTGGCGGCGTGGTTGATGGGGCGGGACAAGCGCGGGGTCTCGGCCCTGTTCCTGGCGCGCGAGCTGGGGCTTCGCTATGAGACCGCATGGCTGATGGCTCACAAGCTGCGCCATGGCTTGGCGGAGCGGCCGGATGCGTTGCTGGACGGCATGGTCGAGGTCGATGAGAGCTACTACGGCGGGCGCGGCAAGCCCGAGAGCCGGGGCCGCGGGATGGCCAATGCCAACAAGAGCCTGCTCGTGCTGGCGGTGGAGAAGGTGGCGGTGGCGCCGGGCAAGGGGGTCGAGGGCAGCGGCTTCGTCGCCGGCCGGGCGCGGCTTGCCATCCTGCCCCGGGCCAATGCCGAGCAGCTCGGCGGCTTCGTGCGGGCCGCCGTGACGCCGGGCGCGCGCCTGCTGACCGACGATTTCAAGGGCTATGCCGGGCTCGGCGCCGTCTACCGGCACCAGCCCACCGTCCAAGGCCAAGGCAAGAACGCCGAGACGCAGATGCCGATCATCCACGTCCTGTTCAGCAACCTCAAGACCTGGCTCAACGGCACCTACCATGGCGTCAGCGCCAAGCACTTGCCGCGCTATGGCCGGGAATGGGCCTATCGCTTCAACCGCCGCCGGCGGATCGACGACCTCGGCGACTTCGTCCTGAGCCGCGCCATGGCCCGGCCAACCATCACATACCGCCAGTTGATCCACGGCTTGCAACCCCAGGGCGCACGACCTGCCTTAACCGGATAGGGACGTTAATGAATCATTGCTAGCCAGCTTATGCTTCGGTGCCTGAGCCTCTTGGCCTGAGGGTGATTCGCATCGCTGCTGGACATTTGTTTGCTAGCACTGCTCTCCGGCATCACTCAATATTACCAAATTCACGCGTTGAATTTTGCAGCAGCCCAGTGGCGGTGCATCTGGGTGCATGCTTGGCCAGAAGATCAATTTATCTGGTAGGAGCCGAGCAATGCAACGCGGTCGAAGAAATCGGATCGTGTCCCGTGGGGTGGTGTAAGAGCGGCGGGCGCCTCACGGGATCCGGCGGGTTGAGCCGGACCGATCAAGCCGCCTCGGGCGGCAGCTTGACCCAGTCATCTTGGCTGATCGGGGCGATGGTTTCCAGGGTCATGTAGCGTGCCCTCTGGACCGCCCATTCGTCGTTCTGTTCGAGCAGGATGGCACCGATCAGTCGGGTGATGGCGGCCTCGTTGGGGAAGATGCCGACGACGTTGGTGCGGCGCTTGATCTCGCCGTTGAGGCGTTCGAGGGGATTGGTCGAGTGCAGCTTGGTTCGGTGCTCCCTGGGGAAGGTCATATAGGCCAGGACGTCGGGCTCGGCCTCGTCCATCAAGCTCGCCAGCTTGGGCGCCTTGGGGCGGAGCTGGTCGGCGACCTGGCGCCACTGGGTGCTGGCGGCCTCGGCATCCTCCTGGGCAAAGGCGGTGGCGACGAAGGCCGCCACCACGCGGCGGCCCTGCCTGCCGGCATGGGCCAGGAGGTTGCGCATGAAGTGGACCCGGCAGCGCTGCCAGGTGGCGTTCAGGATTCGCCCGACGGCGGCCTTGAGGCCCTTGTGGTCATCGGAGATCACCAGCTTCACGCCGCGCAAGCCGCGCCTGGCCAGGGAGCGTAGGAACTCGGTCCAGAAGGTCTCGGCCTCCGAGGCGCCAATCGCCATACCCAGAATCTCGCGCCGGCCCTGGGCATTGACGGCGACGGCGACGATTACGGCGACCGAGACGATGCGCCCGGCGTGACGCACCTTCACATAGGTCGCGTCGAGCTAAAGATAGGGCCAGTCGCCCTCCAGGGGGCGTTCCAGGAAGCCATGGACCCTGTCGTCGATCTCCGCGCACAGCCGCGAGACCTGGCTCTTGGAGATGCCGGACATGCCCATGGCCTGGACAAGGTCATCGACCGAGCGGGTCGAGACGCCCTGGATGTAGGCCTCCTGGATCACCGCCGCGAGCGCCTTCTCGGCCATCCGGCGGGGCTCCAGGAAGCCGGGGAAGTAGGCGCCCTTCCTGAGCTTGGGGATCTTCAGCTCGACCGTGCCGGCGCGGGTCTCCCAGACCCGGTCGCGGTAACCGTTGCGCTGGTTGATCCGTTCCGGCGAGCGCTCGCCGTGGCCGGCGCCGGTCAGGCCCAGGACTTCCAGTTCCATCAGGCGCTCGGCGGTGAAGCCGATCATCTCGCGCAGCAGATCGGCATCCGAGCTCTTCTCAAGCAGCGTGCGAAGGGTCATCATATCGTCGGTCATCGTGGTCTTCCTCGGTTCCAGGTTGCGTTGTTCCAACCCAACCCTAACCCGGAAACCGCGATGGCCGCCCGCTGTGGATAACCGGCTTGCCTAGGCCAGACTCTTGACGGTCGCTACGGCAAGCCGGTTACCCACAGATCCTACACCACGTCCTGGGACACGACCAGAAATCGCGATGCATTCCGTTCTGGGCCCACATCATGAATGGGGGAATGTCATGGCGGTCACCAAGCTGACAGGACTTTTCGGTCTTCTCGTACTGGGGGCTCTCGTCTTGCTGCCGGCCCACGCTATGGCCGCCGACGAAGTGGCCCTCAACACCGGTAATACCGCGTGGGTACTGACGGCCACCGCACTGGTCCTGTTCATGACCATGCCGGGCTCGCCCTATTTTACGGTGGCCTCGTCAGTTCCAAGAACGTGGTCTCAGTCTTAATGCACTGCTTCGCGATTAGCAGTGCGGTTTCCGTTCTTTGGCTCGTCTTCGCCTACAGTCTCGCGTTCGGCGATGGCGGCTCCCTCAACCCGGTGATCGGGGGTTTAGGCAAGTGAGAACGGCGGTGACAAATTAGTCCACGGAAGCGGCGGGATTTCCCAGCCGCGGGCGGAGTAAAACTCTGCCACCTGTAGCCTTCGATCTTTTTTGAGATGGAAGGCGGGAGGATGTACACCGTGGACCTATATCTGCGCGTTCGGCTGGCCTGCCATGTTGATGGTCTGAGCCAGCGAGAGGCGGCAAGTCGGTTTGGCATTGCGCGCGAGACGGTGAGGAAGATGCTGCGGCATTCGGAACCGCCGGGATATCGGCGACGCCAGCCACCGAAACGCCCGAAACTGGCCCCCTTCACGGATATCATCGACCGTATTCTGGAGGAGGACCGAACGGTTCACCGTAAGCAGCACCACACGGCGAAGCGTATATTCGAGCGCCTTCGCGACGAACATGGCTTCACGGGCAAAGAGACCATCGTGAAGGATTACGTTCGGGAACGGCGCCTTCGTCGGCGTGAGATGTTTGTGCCGTTGTCACATCCTCCGGGCCATGCTCGAGCGGACTTTGGCGAGGCGGATGCGATCATCGCCGGCGTCAAGTATCGGGCGCATTTTTTCGTCATGACACTTCCCCACAGCGATGCCTGCTTCGTTGCGGCCTACCCGGCGGCGACGACGGAGGCCTGGCTGGACGGGCACAACAGAGCCTTTGTTTTTTTCGGCGGCGTTCCCCAATCGATTCTTTACGACAACGACAAGTGTCTGGTGTCGCGCATCTTGTCAGATGGCACGCGGCAACGAACGCGGGCGTTCAGCGGGCTGCAGTCCCATTACCTCTTCGAGGACCGCTACGGCCGTCCCGGCAAGGGTAACGACAAAGGCAATGTGGAGGGGGTGGTCGGCTATGCCCGGCGGAACTTCATGACGCCGCGTCCCCGGTTCGCGAGCTGGGACGCCTTCAATGGCCACCTGGAAGAGCAATGCCGCAACCGGCAAGGCAACGTCCTGCGCGGCCACCGCGAGAGCATCGGCGAACGGTTTGTGCGTGACCGCGAAGCGTTGAAGAGGCCACTGCCGGCACCGTTCGACGCGTGCGACAAGCAGGGCACGCGGGTCAACTCGCTGTCCCTGGTGCGCTACCGGACGAATGACTATTCCGTGCCCGTCGCCTACGGCCATCAGGAAGTCTGGATCCGTGGCTATGTCCACGAGGTGGTTATCGGTTGCGGCGCCGGGATCATTGCCCGACACCCCCGTTCCTACGACCGGGAAGACATGGTCTTCGATCCGATCCACTACCTGCCTTTGCTGGAGCACAAGATCGGTGCCCTGGATCAGGCCGCGCCGCTAGCCGGATGGGAACTGCCTGATGCCTTCCCAACCCTGCGCCGTCTCCTGGAGGCGCGCATGGGCAAGGCCGGCAAGCGGGAATACGTCCAGGTCCTTCGGCTTGTGGAGACCTTCGATCTCGAGGTGCTTCACGGCGCGGTGAAGGACGCCCTGCGCCTGGGTGCGATCGGCTACGACGCCGTCAAACACCTTGTGCTGTGCCGTATCGAGCGACGCCCGCCCAAACTCGACCTGGATATCTATCCCTACCTGCCTCGGGCCAACGTGGCGACCACGGCCGCCGCCAGTTATATGAGCTTGTTGGGTGGAGGCGCGTCATGACCGATACGCCGCAAGTGTTGCTGGCCCATCACCTCAAGACCCTGAAACTGCCGACGTTCCTGCGCGAATACGACAAGCTGGCCCGCCAATGCGCCACCGAGGCGCCGACCATGTGCGGTATCTTGTCCGTCTGACCGAGTTGGAACTGTAGCGCACCCGGTTCCTTGGACACAAGTTTGTCTCACGCGGCGGTCCTGATTGAGATCGCGGCGTGCCACGCCTGACGAGCTTGCGCGGGGCTCAGGTAGCCGTTCTTTTCGACGATCCACTGGGCATTGTAGAGTTCGACGAAGTCGCGGACGGCGTCCCGCAGCTCCGCGATGTTGCGGTAGATGCGACCATGGATGATCTGTTCCTTCAGCGTGCGATTGAACCGCTCGGCGACGCCGTTGGTCTGGGGCTCGGCGACGAAGGCGTAGGACGGCTGGATGCCCCAGAACTTGATCTGGTTGGTGAAGTGGTCCGACAGATACTGGGAGCCGTGATCCATCCGCAAGGCCAGCCCCCGCGCCGCGCCGGCGGAGGTCGAGCCATACAGCCCGGCAAGCCCCATGGAGATCGGCTGCAGGGCGGCGAAGCGGTCGCCGCGCTTGCAGACATGCCAGCCGACACACTCGGCGTTCCAATGCTCGACGGCGGTGAAGATCCAGCCCCAGCCGTCGTCCACCGTGAACACCCGAACGCCATCGGTGCCCCACATGAGGTTCGGGGCATGAGTGATGATCTCACCGTCATGGGGATTGCCGCCACGGCGGCGGCAGCGATGGGGCGAGAGCAGATTGTTCTCGCGCATCAGGCGGAGCACCCGCTTGCGGGCAACCCGGATGTCGCGACAGACCCGAAGCCGAGCCCAGACCTTGCGGTAGCCCTCGCCCTCCCAGGGCGATGCCTCCAGGTCGGCTTCGATCGCCACCAGCAGCGCCTGGTCCGAGATCGCGGGCTTCGGTCCCCGACGCTTTGCCGGCGGCTGCTCGGCGTGCTGGCCGGAGGTCATGGCGTAGAACGAGGAGCGGGCCATGCCCCAGGCGGCGCAGACCCGCCGCAGGCCGTAGGCCAGACCCGTGCCGGGCGAGGTGGCGGCACTCATCGCCGCGACCTCCGCCGCCCCAAAGGGCCGAAGGTCTCCGTCTTGGCCTCCAGCAGTTCCACCTGCATGGTCAACTCTCCGATCCGCTTCATGGCGCTATCCAGTTCCGCCTGCACCGGATCGCCCTTGCGTTGCTTGAGCGAGGCGTCGATCCCGCCGATCGCTTTCTCACGCCACTGCTCGAGCCGGAAGATCTCTACGCCCAACTGGCGCGACAGAAGTTGCACCGGCTCGTCACGCAAAAGCCGCAGAACGACCTCACGCTTGCGCGCCACCGTCCATCGCTGGCCAAGTCCCAGCGGGCCTGCCGGCAAAGCCTGGCCTGGGGAAAACGTGGACGAGCCAAGCTCGCCCGCATTTACTACAGGCCCATCAACAGCAACTTTCTTCTCAAAATTATCGGTCATGTTCCGGTCCTCCTTGGACACTTCGATTAAGCCAATTCTGTGTCCAAGGAAATCGGGTCCGACTCAGACCGAGTTGGAACTGATCGACCGTGAGCGCCGCATGGTCGAGCGGCGGATCAGACAGGCCAGGTTCCCCGCCGTCAAAAGCCTCGACAGCTTCGACTTCAAGGCCATCGCATCGCTCGACAAGATGCTGGTTCTGGAGTTGGCGCGATGCGAATACGTCGAGCGTCGTGAGAATATCATCGCGCTCGGCAACAGCGGAACCGGCAAGACCCATATCGCCCTCGGTCTCGGTCTGGCGGCCTGCCAAAAGGGGCTCTCCGTCGGCTTCCTCACGGCCGCTGCCCTGGTTCATGAACTGATGGAGGCCGGGGATGAAAAACGCCTGTTGCGCCTGCAGAAGCAACTGGCAAAGTATCACCTTCTGATCATCGACGAACTCGGCTTCGTGCCGCTCTCGAAGACCGGCGCCGAGCTGCTGTTCGAAGTCTTCAGCCAGCGCTACGAGCGGGGCTCGATCCTGGTGACCTCCAACTTGCCGTTCGATGAGTGGACGGAGATATTCGGCTCGGAACGCCTGACCGGGGCTTTGCTGGACCGCCTCACCCACCATGTCCATATCCTGGAAATGAACGGCGAGAGCTATCGTCTCAACCAAAGCCAAAAACGGCGGAAATCCCCAAAAATACCTGCTTGACCGCCGGTGCAATGGTTGACCCGGTGGGTCCACAGGAACCTCCCACGCTGCTTCGCTCCGCGTAACGCAAGCGCTACACGAAGCAGCGCGGGTCCCTCCTATGGACTACCGGGACAACCCCCCAACACCGCGTACCGCATAACGTTAAGTGGACTAGTTTTGCTCCGCCCGGGTGGACTAATTTGCTCCGCCGTTGACAGGAGGGCCGGCACATCGATGTGGCCATGTTCGACGCCCTCTTCAGCTTCCTGCCGACGGCGCTCTCCCAGCTCCTCTACGCCGGCCAGACGCCGGGCCGGATCGGCAACCGGCACCCCCTTTCGACGCCCTTCGGCAGCTTCCGCGCGGCCGATGGCCACGTGGTCATCACCGTCGCCAACGACGCCCTCTTCGCGCGCCTCGCCGACTGCATGGGCCGGCCCGAGCTCGCCAGCGACCCTCGCTTCCTCCACGACCGGGACCGCACCGACCACGAGCCCGCGCTGCGCGCCATCATCGAGGGTTGGACGGGGGTGCTGAGCGTCGATGAGGTGGTCGCGGCACTCGAGGCCGCGCGCGTGCCGGCCTCGCCCATCTGGACGGTCGAGGAAGCGGCGGCGAGCGCGCAGACGGCGTTCCGCCAGCTCCTGACGGTCACCGAGCACCCGGTCGCGGGTGAGATCACCATGATCGAGCAGCCGGTCCATTTCTCCGGCATGGCGCGCGGTCGCATCGGCCGCGCGCCGTGCCTGGGCGAGCATACGGCGGCGGTGCTCTCGGGCCTCCTCGGCATGGGCGAAGAGGAGATCGCGGCGCTGCGCGAGGCGGGGGTGATCTAGGGCAATTCCAGGCGGGGTGGAACGGCACTCATTCTTTGTCGCTCGCAGCAGCGGACCAGGTGGTCCGCGCCTGCGCGGGCGCGCCGGACGACCGGCGGGCCGCCTTGCGGCCTGGAGCGATTCCAGTCGAGGTGGAAACGCTCTAGCATTCTTTGTCGCTCGCAGCAGCGGACCAAGTGGTCCGCGCCTGCGCGGGCGCGCCGGACGACTGGCGGGCCGCCTTGCGGCCTGGAGCGTTCCAGACGAGGTGGAACCGCTCTAGGCGCGCGCGCCGTCGGCGGCGAGGCGGATGATCCTCACCGTCTCGTCCCAGAGGCCGTAGCGGTCGAGCTCGTCGATTCTCGCCCAGGACACGGCGGCCGCGTCGTCGCCCGCCACCGGCTCGCCCGCGACCCAATAGGCCGCGAAATCCACGAGCGTGTAGTGGAAGGCGACCACGCCGGCCGCGTCCCGCTGGATCGAATCGACGACGGCCAGGTGCTCGCCCAGGCGCACCTCGAGGCCGGTCTCCTCCCGGACCTCGCGCAGGGCCGCCTCGGCCACGGTCTCCCCCAGGTGCTGGGCGCCGCCCGGGATGCTCCAGTCGCCGGCCTTGGGGGGCTTGCCGCGCTGGATGAGCAGGACTTCGTCGCCGCGCAGAACGACGACGCCGACACCCACATAAGGCCTTTCTGGATAGCTCCGCTTCATCGCTCCGATCCAACCAGCCCTTGACGGTGAAATCCACCGCTTTCTATATGGTGCCGCACGGGGAGGCGAGAGGATCGGATCGGGCCGTGAGCGCGCAGGACACCATCATCGTCATCGGCGCCGCCCACGCGGGTGGGCGCGTCGTGCAGGCGGCGCGCGGCGCCGGCTTCGACGGGCGCATCCTGCTGGTGGGCGAGGAGAGTCACGAGCCCTACGAGCGGCCGCCGCTGTCCAAGGCCCTGCTCGTGGGCGAGGGCGGGCATGAGCGGGTCCGGCTCCACGACCCCAACTATTTCGGCGAACAGCGTATCGAGCTCCGCCTCGGCGCGCACGCCTCGCGCATCGATCCCACGACGCGCCAGGTCTGGATCGACGGCCGGGCCGAAAGCTACGACCGGCTGGTGCTGACGACGGGCGCCCGGGTCCGCACCCTGTCCCTGCCGGGCGTCGAGCTCGCCGGGGTGCACTACTTGCGCACCCTCGACGAATCGCGCGCCATCCGCGACGCGCTCGGCCCCGGCCGCCGGGCGGTCGTCATCGGCGGCGGCTTCATCGGCCTCGAGACGGCGGCGAGCGCGCGGGCGCGTGGCTGCGAGGTCACGGTGCTCGAAGTGGCGGACCGCTTGATGGGCCGGGCCGTGGCGCCCGAGGTGGGGGAGTATTTCGCTGGCCTGCACCGCGCCCACGGCGTCGATGTCCGCCTCGGCGTGGGTATCGAGCGCTTCGAGGGCGCGGGCCGGCTGGAGCGCATCGTCCTCGCCGATGGGGAGGCCGTCCCCGCCGACCTCGCCATCATCGGCGTCGGCATCGTGCCCAACGACGATCTCGCGGCCGAGGCGGGGCTCGAGGTCGAGAACGGGATCATCGTGGACGCCTTCGGCCGCACATCGGACCCCGATATCTTCGCCGCCGGCGACGTGGCCAGCCAGCCCAACGAGCTGATCGGCCGGCGCATCCGGCTCGAGTCGTACCAGAACGCCCAAGACCAGGGCATGGCCGTGGGCCGCAACCTGGCTGGCGAGCCGGCACCCTACAGCGACCGGCTCTGGGTCTGGTCCGACCAGTACGACACCAACCTCCAGATGGTGGGCGCGCCGGCGGCGTGGGACCGCATCGTCTATCGCGGCGAGCTTGCTTCCGGCAGCTTCTCCGTCTACTACCTCTCGGCCGGCCGGGTGGTCGCGGTCAACGCCATCAACGCGGGCCGCGAGATGCACGTGGCCGAGCGTATCCTGGCATCGGGTGCCGTCCTGGACCCCGACCTGTTGGCCGATCCGGAGACCAATCTCCGCAAGCTCCTGAAGGGTTAGCATGGAGGAATTGATAGCCGAATACGGCTATCTGGCCGTTGGGGTAGTTGCGTTCTTCGAGGGCGAGACGATCGTGGTCCTGGGCGGCTTTGCCGCCCATCGCGGGTATATGAGCCTGCCGCTCGTCATGCTGGCGGCCTTCATCGGCACTCTCCTCGGCGACCAGCTCTACTTCTATCTTGGGCGGCGCTGGGCGCGCGCCCTCCTCGAGCGTCGCCCGGCCTGGCGCGTGCGTGCCGAGCATGTCAGCCGCCTCGTCAACCGCTACGACACGGCTTTCATCCTCGGTTTCCGCTTTCTCTACGGCATTCGCACCTTCGCCTCCTTCGGCATGGGCATGTGCGGCGTGCCGCCGCGGCGCTTCCTGCCGCTCAATTTCGTGGCCGCGGCGATTTGGGCGGTGGCCGTTGCGGGCCTCGGCTACGTCTTCGGCGAGGCCTTCGACCGCATCATCGGCAAGGCCTTCGAGTACGAGATCTACGGCTTCGCCGTCATTGCCGTTGGCGGCGTCGTGGTCTGGTCCTACTACCGCCTGCGCCGCCGCCGCGCGCGCGCGTGATTTTTAAGGTGTAGCACATCAGAAAATCCTTTCGATGTCCCGCGACCCATGCAGGACGCGCGCAAGTTCGATGCCGCCATCGATGGGTCGATAGAACACGATATAGGCGCCGATAGGGAAGCTAAGAACTTTTCCGCCTAAATCCTCGCGGCGCCGTCCGATGCCAGGAAAGTTTGCGAGGGTGCGGCAAGAGTTTTCCACCTGGTCGAGCCACGCATCGGCGGTCCGCAAGTCGTCTGTGGCGATGTAGGCCCAAATATCGGCAAGGTCGCGCGACGCGGCCCGTGATAAGGTGACGGTCGCCATTACCCTTTCTTCGCGCGTTGACGTTCAAGGGTGCGGCGTCCTTCCGATTTTATCGAATTGATATCGAGTGGTCTTCCGAGGCCCGCGTCAAGTTCCTCGATTCCTTCGTCGATATCACAGCGAAGCGCATCCAGCTTGCGCTCGCGCAGCCTGTCGCGGTCGTCGAGCAGGCGCAATGCCTCTCGCACCACTTCGCTAGCGGAACCGTATAAGCCGCTATCGACCTTTTCCCTGATTAATTCTTCGAGCTTGGAAGTGAGTGATACGTTCATGTCCGGCGAGCTCCATACTGTATGCCTCAATATAACAATATATGCTAAAGTTTGTTATTTTCAGCAAATCATCACACCGTCAGTGGGCGCTCATCCATCATGGCGAGGTCGATGCACCCGCGCAGAGACGCCGTCACCGGCCGCGGAAGCCGGGCGAGCGCTTCTCGCGGAAGGCGAGGACGCCCTCGCGGTAATCCTCGCTCCGGCCCGCTTCTCTCTGGAGGCGGCTCTCGAGGTCGAGCTGGGCGTCGAGGCTATTCCCGGCCGAGGCGTTGAAGGCCCGCTTCATGAGGCCGAGTGCCAGTGTCGGGCCCGCGGTCAGGCGGCGGCCGAGCGCGGTCGCCTCCGCCATCAGCGCTTCGTCGTCCACGCACTTCCAGATGAGGCCCCAGTGGGCCGCCTCCTCGGCCGCCAGCGGCTCGCCCAGCATGGCGAGCCCGCGGGCACGGGCGGCGCCAACGAGGCGCGGCAGGTGCCAGGTGCCGCCCGCGTCGGGGACCAGGCCGACGCGCACGAAGGCCTGAATGAATCGCGCGGAGCGCGCGGCGATGACGATGTCGCAGGCCAGCGCCACGTTCGCCCCGGCCCCCGCCGCAACGCCGTTGACGGCGGCGATGACGGGCTTCTCCAGGGCACGGAGCCTGTGGACGAGCGGGTTGTAGTCCTTCTCCAGGCTGTCGTCCAAGTCGGGCGAGGGCGCGCCCTTGGAATGGTCGCGGCGGCTCAGGTCGGCGCCCGAGCAGAAGCCCCGCCCGGCCCCGGTAATGAGCAGCGCCCGAGCCGCCGCGTCGCCTTCGATCCCATCGAGCGCGTCCCTGATCTTGGCGTGCATCTGGGGGGTGAAGGCATTGAGCTTCTCGGGCCGGTCGAGGGTGAGTGTCGCCAGCCCGTCACCGATCTCGAGCCGAATGTTGGAATAGCCCATGGCTCGACCGTCCTCGATGCTGTCGGATGTGGACCGGGGAGATGCCGCGGGCCGCGCAAGCCGCTCGATTTCTAGGTGCCCTGGCGGTCGGCGCCGTCCGCCAGCGCCACCACCGCCGGCTCGCCGCAATAGAGGGCGTGCAGGGTCTCCATCACCACCACCGCCTCGGGGCTCGATATGCGGTAGTGGATGGTCTGGGCCTCGCGCCGGGTGGTGACGATATTGTCTCGGCGCAACCGCGCCAAATGCTGCGAGAGCGCGGACTGGCTCAGCCCCACGAGCGCCTCGAGCTGGCCCACCGACTTCTCCCCCATGGCCAGGTGACAGAGGATGAGGAGGCGGCGATCGTTGCACATCGCCTTCAGGAGGCGCCCGGCGCGGCGGGCATTGGCTTCGAAGGTCATGATGTCCATGGCCGGATACAATACGCCCCGCGGCCGTCGTGTCCATCCCTTGGCGGCGACAGGCGCACCCGATATGATCCCGGCCGAGACCGCGTCCCCACCGCCGGTTCCTGCCATGAGCGATCGTTTCCTCGACACCAAGGGCCTCAATTGCCCACTGCCGGTCCTGCGCGCGCGACGGGCCATGAAGGGCATGGCGCCTAGGGAGGTGATCGAAATCCACGCCACCGATCCCGGCGCGGTACAGGATTTCGAGGCCTTTTGCGAGACCACGGGCGACGCGCTCCTCGACTCCCACGAGGAGGCGGGCGTCTATATCTTCGTCATCCGCAAAGGCGGCTGAGCCGCCGGCCTATCGCCCCTATTCGGCGGCGGCGCGCAAGGATTCGGGCAGCAGGTGCCGCGCCTTGCCGGCCTCGGCCAGGCCGACCACGAGGGAGAGCAGCGGCGGGATGATGGCGAGGGTGAGGATGGCCGAGAGCGAGAGGCCGCCGACCACCACCGAGCCGAGGCCACGGTAGAGCTCCGAGCCCGCACCCGGGAACACCACCAGCGGCAGCATGCCGCACACGCTGGTGAGGGTCGACATGAAAATCGGCCGGATACGGTTCCGCGTCGCCTCGAGGATCGCCGCCGCGGGCTCCATGTGCTCCCGGCGCAGGAGGTGCAGGGTCTGGTGCACCAAAAGGATGGCGTTGTTGACCACGATGCCGATCAGGATGACGAACCCGAGCAGGGTCAGCATGTCGAGGGGCTGGTAGACGAAGGCGTTGAGCACGGTGAGGCCGCCGACCCCGCCCGCCGTCGCCAGCGGCACCGAAAGCACGATGATGAGCGGGTAGAGGAAGCTCTCGAACAGCACGGCCATGACCAGGTAGACGATGACGATGGCGAGCACCAGGTCGATCACCATGGCGTCCCAGGTCTCGCTCAGCTTGTCGGCCGTCCCCGCGAGCCCGAGCTTGACCCCGCGCGGCAACCCCGCCGCCTCCAGCTTGTCGATCACCTGGGCGCTCAGGAGGTCGAGCGCCACCTCGAGCGGAATGCCGCCCGCGGGCCGGACCTCGAGCGTCACGGTGCGCACGCGCTCCAGATGGCGGATCTCGGTCGGCCCCGCGGTCAATTCGATGCGCGCGAGGGAGCTCACGGGCAGGATCAGGCCGGAGCGCGTCACCACCGGCAGGTTGTTGATGCCCTGGGTCTCGCGGATGTTGCGCTCGGCGCCGAGGAGGGTCAGGTCGATGCGCTTGCCGTCGACCGTGATCTCGTCGACCCTGAGCCCGTCATTGTAGGTGTCCACGGTGAGGCCGAGCTCGCGCGCCGAGACGCCGCTATCGGCGAGGCGGACCGGGTCGGGCACCACGCGCACTTCGGGCGCCCCCAGCTCGAGCCCGGGATTGGGGCGGAGCTGGTTGCCGTCCGCCCGCGGCAGCACCGTCTCGATCATGCCCGTGGCCTCGAGGGCGACGCCCAGCACCGCCTCGAGGTCGGGGCCGGAGATGTTGATCTCGACGACGCGGCCGCCGCCGATGCCGCGGCCGAAGAGGGAGAGCTGGCTGACGAAGCCGAAAGTTCCGGGCTCGGCGAACATGGTGCGCTGGATGACGGGCACCAGCTCCCTGGCCCGCGTCGGGTCGACGGCGCTCGCGCCCAGGAAGATCTGGGACTGGCGCGCGACGAAGAAGAAGCTCTGGATCTTGACCGGCTCGCCCGGCGCCGATTCAGGTCCGGTCACGGTCGAGAACAATGGCCGCAGCTCCGATTCGATGCGCGCCGCGATCTCCGAGGTGGTCTCCAGGTTGTAGCCCGGCGGCGGCAGCATCATGCCGAAGGCCAGGTTGCGGTTGCCGTCCGGCAGGTAGTCGAGCTTGGGCAGGTAGGCCCAGGTGGCGAGCGCCGTGGTGCCGCAGACGGCGGCGACCACGAGGAGGGCGGCCACGCGGCTCCGCACCACCAGGCGCGTAAGCGCCATGGCCCCGCCGACGAAAGCGCGCGCCAGGGGGTCGATGACTGGGATGCGGAGGCGCGTCTTGCTGTCCGCGACCGGCTTGCCGAGGAGGCGTTGGGCGAGGGCGGGGATGAGGGTCACCGCGACCAGGAGCGAGAGCAGGACGGCGACGGAGATGGCGACCGCGATGTCGCGGAAGAGCTGGCCGACCTCGAGCGTCATGACGAGGACGGGCGCGAACACCATGACCGTGGTCAGCGCCGAGACGAAGACCGCCCCCCAGACCTGCTGCGCGCCCTCGTAGGCCGCCTCGAGGGCGGGCTTCCCCTCCTGGCGCAGGCGGAAGATGTTCTCCAGCACGACGATGGCGGCATCGACCACCATGCCGACGGCGAAGGCGATGCCGGCGAGAGAGATCACGTTGATCGACCGGCCCATGGCCGCCATGGCCACGAAGGCGCCGATCACGGAGACCGGGATGGCGAGCGAGATGACCAGGGTCGCCCGCGCCGAGCGCAGGAACAGCAGCAGGACGATGGCGGCCAGGGTGCCGCCCACGTAGATGTTCTGCTCCACGAGGTCGATGGCGGAGGTGATGTAGACGGTCTCGTCGTAGACCTGTTCGAGGATGAGGCCCGCCTCCGGAACCTCGCCCGCGTTGAGCGCGGCGACCGCCGCGCGGATGCCGCCCATGACCTCGATGACGTTGGCGCCCGGCTCGCGCACGGCATTGACGGCGAGGGCGTCGTCGCCGAGGTTGCGCAAATAGGCGACCGCCTGCTTGTAGCCGAAGGCGACCTCGGCCACGTCACCCACCGCCACCCGCCCGATGCGCCCCGTCACCGCGTCCCGGCCGGTGCGCAGGACCACCGCCCGGACCTGCTCGGGCGTGGTGAACTCGCCTTCCGTGCGCACCACGTAGCGCCGCTTGCCCTCGGAGATGTCGCCGGCGGAGATCGAGACGTTGGCGGCGCGCAGGGTATCCACGATGTCGGTCACCTGCAGGCCGTAGGCGGCCATGCGCTCGGGATCGATGGTGATCTGCATCTCGCGCTCGCTGCCGCCATAGACGTTGCCGCGCGAGACGCCGGCGACCCGTTCGAAGCGGTCGCGGATCACGTTGTCGGCGAAGTCGTAGTAGGTGTCCATGGGCCGCTCGTTGCCCTGGGCGCGCTTCAGGATGAACCAGGCGATCGGCCGGTCCTCGTTGCTGGAAGTGCGCAAGGTGGGCTCGTCGGCCTCGTCGGGCAGGTCGCTCACCTGGTCGAGCCGGTTGGCGACCAGGAGGAGGGCCTTGTCCATGTTCTGACCGTTGATGAATTCGAGTGTGATCTCGGCGCGGCCGTCCTGGGACCGGCTCTCGATGCGGTCGAGCCCTTCGAGGCCCTTGAAGACGTCCTCCTGGCGGTTGACGATCTCGCGCTCGATCTCGGCGGGGGCGGCGCCGAACCAGTCGGTGGTCACGGTGATGATCGGCTTGCGCACGTCGGGCGCCAGCTGGATCGGGATGGTGTTGAGCGCGACGATGCCGAACATCAAGATCATCAGCACCGCCGCGATGACGGCGATGGGCCGCTCGAGGGCGACGCGGATGATGTTCATTCGCCCTCGCCCTCGATGTGGACCGCCTGGCCCGGCCGCAGCCGCTCGTTGCCCCGCACCACGACCAGATCGCCCGGCTCGAGCCCGGTGCGGACCTCGAGCCGGTTGCCGACCGCGTCCCCGATGGTGATGGTGCGGAGCTGCGCGATACCGTCCTCGACCACATAGACCACGTACTTGTCCTGGCGCCTCGTAACCGCGTCCTTGTGCACCGTGTCGCCCTCGCGTTCGCCGCCGATGGGGAGCTGTATGGTCGCGCTCTGGTTGGCGGCGACGTGTTCGCGGTGGGCCGGGGGGAGGGAGAAGCGGATCGGGCGCGTGCGGGTCAGGGGGTTCTCCTCCGGCACGATGGCGCGGACGATGGCGTGATAGCTCGAGCCGTCGGCCAGTTCGAAGGCCACCCGCGTGCCGGCGGCAAGGCCGTTGATGCTGATCGCCGGCACGTCGGCCTCGATCTCCAGATCGAGGTCGTTGACCAGTGTGACCACCGGGTCGCCGATGCTCAAGTAGGCGCCCGCCATGGTATGGCGCAGCGTAACCACGCCCGGGTAGGGCGCCCGGACGCTGGCGTATTCGAGGTCGATCTCCGCCAGGCGCAGGTTCGCGCGCGCCTGGGCCAGCTTCGCCTGGGCCACGCCCAGGTCGCCGAGGTTGCGGTCGACGTCCTGGCTCATCTCGTCGAAGCGCGCTTTCTGGAAGGCCGCCGACTCGTTGGCGCGCAGCTTCTCGAGGCGCTGGAGCTCGAGCTGGGCCTTCTTGAGCTCGGCCCGCGCCACCCTGATCTGGGAGAGCTGCTGATCGACCACGGCGGCGCGCAGCGCCCGCATCGCCTCGAGCGACTCGGAGGAGATGACGACCAGCACGTCGCCTTCCGCCACCCGGTCGCCAACCTCCGCCATCACTTCGGCCACTGGGCCGTTGATGCGCGCGGCGACCTCGCCCGCCTGGATGGCGATGAAGCGGCCGATGACGGGCAGGGTCTGGACCAGCGCCTCGCGCCGCACCGCGTCGACCTTGACCGCCGTCGCCTGCTGCTCCTGCGCGCGCGCCTGCCCCGCGCCGCCGGGCAAGCCGGGGCCGAGGCTCGCCACAATGAGCGCCAGCGCCGCGCCGAAGCGGACGGGTCGGGACATACAAGGCTCCTCAATGGCCCGGGCGCTTCGGCCGGGCCGTCGATCGACGCTCTCCAGGCCGCCCGGGTGCCAGTATCCTTAACAGATTCAGTGGGGAAATGGCGCTAAGTTTCGGTCTTTCAATGGCCTGGCAATGGCCTGGCAATGGCTTGGCTATGACCTGGCCGGTTTTCCGTGACAGGCGTTGCCGATCCCTCCATCCTGTCGCCATCCTCCTCGACGCTCGCCGGCGGCGCCCATGACGACGATCCTCTATTCCCATCCCGCATGCATCGATCACGACCCCGGCCCCCATCATCCGGAGCGGCCGGACCGGCTGCGCGCCATCCTGGGCGCGCTCGAGGGCGAGGCGTTCGCGGCCCTCGATCGGCGCGAGGCGCCGCGCGCGGACGCGGCGCAACTCGCGCTCGTCCATCATGCTTCGCACGTCGATCGCATCCTCGGCGCCGTCCCGGCCGCGGGGCTGGCCCATATCGATCCGGATACGGCCATGTCGCCGGGCTCGGGGGAGGCGGCGCTGAGGGCCGCGGGCGCGGTCTCGGCCGCCGTCGATGCCGTCCTCGCCGGCGAGGCGGCGAACGCCTTCTGCGCCGTGCGCCCGCCCGGCCATCACGCCGAGCCCGGGCGCGCCATGGGCTTCTGCCTCTTCAACAGCGTGGCCATCGGGGCCGAGCACGCCCGCCGCGCCCACGGCCTCGGGCGCGTCGCGGTGGTCGATTTCGACGTCCATCACGGCAACGGCACCCAGGCGTTCTTCGCTGACGACAGGGATCTGCTCTACGCCTCGACCCACCAGTTCCCGCTCTACCCCGGCACGGGCGCGCGGGAGGAGACGGGCGCCGGCGGCAACCTCGTCAACGCACCGCTGCCGCCTGGCGCCGGGTCCGACGCCTTCCGCGCGGCGATGGAGGCGCGCATTTTGCCGGCGCTCGACACCTTCGCGCCCGAGCTGATTCTGGTCTCCGCCGGCTTCGATGCCCATGCGGACGACCCGCTCGCGGGCCTCGACCTGGCCACCGTGGACTACGCCTGGGTCACCGAGCGCCTGCTCGAGGCGGCGGCGCGCCTATGTGGCGGGCGCCTCGTGTCCTCCCTCGAAGGCGGCTACGACCTCGACGCCCTGGCGGCCAGCGCCGCCGCGCATGTCCGCGCCCTGATGGCGGCCTGAAACCCCCTTCCCGGTTTCCCTTGCCCCGCCTGGGGGGCGAATCTAGACTTCGGCCCCGGAAAACGCACGGTAGAACCATGGCGCGGAGCCCCATTCCACCCGATATCGCGAAAATGAGCTTCGAGGACGCCCTGGGCGAGCTCGAGGGTATCGTCAAGCGCCTGGAAGAGGGCGAGAGCAAGCTCGACGAGGCGATTCAGTCCTACGAGCGGGGCACGGCGCTCAAGCGCCACTGCGAGGCCAAGCTCAAGGACGCAAAGGCCAAGGTGGACAGGATCACGCTCGACCCGGCGGGCGGCGTGGGGGCCGAGCCGGCGGACTTGGATTGAGGCCGGTCTTGGGGGGATTCAAGGACACGCTGAGTGACGTGGCCGGCGATGTCACGGCCACGCTCGAACGATTGCTGCCGACCGGTGACGGCCCGGAAGCCCGTCTCTTCGAGGCCATGGGGTATGCCACCCTCAACGGCGGCAAGCGCCTGCGGCCCTTCCTGGTGCTGAGCGGGGCCGGCCTGTTCGACGTGCCGCGGGACCGGGCGCTCCGGGTCGCGGTCGCGGCCGAACTCGTCCACTGCTATTCGCTGGTTCACGACGACCTGCCGGCCATGGACGACGACGACCTGCGGCGTGGCCAGCCCACCTGCCATATCGAATACGACGAGGCAACGGCCATCCTCGCCGGCGACGCGCTGCTCACCCATGCCTTCGAGATCCTGAGCGAGCCCGCCACCCACCCGACCGCCACCGTGCGCTGCGAGCTGGTCCAGGCCCTCGCGGCGGCGATCGGCGCCCACGGCATGGTGGGCGGCCAGATGTTCGACCTGCGCGCCGGTGAGATGGACCTCGACATCGGCGCCGTTACCCGCCTCCAGCAGATGAAGACGGGCGCCTTGATCGCCTTCTCCTGCGCGGCGGGCGCCATCCTCGGCCGGGCGACGAAAGCGGAGTGCCAGGCGCTCCGTATGTACGCGCACGACGTGGGCCTCGCCTTCCAGATCGCCGACGACCTCCTCGACGAGGAGGGCACGGAGGAGGAGGTGGGCAAGAAGGTGGGCAAGGACGCGGACGCCGGGAAAGCCACGTTCGTCTCCCTCCTGGGGGCCGAGAGGGCGCGCGCCCAGGCCGACATGCTCGCCGACCAGGCGGCCAAGCATCTTGATTTATTTGGCGAAAAAGCAGACCTTCTACGCGAGGTAGCTCGATTTATCGTCGAGCGGCGCGCCTGAAGTGCGCGAGCACCGGAACGCAGGGCCGTTTCGGCGCCATGGGTGCGCGGTGGTTGAACGTGGTGAGGGCGCAAGGAGCGTGGCTTCGCCCATGAGGGGGACGCAGACTTGAGTATTAGCAACAGAACGCCGTTGCTGGACACTGTCGACCTGCCCGCGGATATCCGGGACTTCAGTAACGAGCAATTGCACCAGCTCGCGGACGAATTGCGCCAGGAGACCATCGACGCGGTCTCGGTGACCGGTGGGCATCTGGGCGCGGGGCTCGGCGTGGTCGAGCTCACGGTCGCCATCCATCACGTCTTCGACACGCCCGACGACCGGCTCATCTGGGACGTGGGGCACCAGTGCTACCCGCACAAGATCCTGACCGGGCGGCGCGACCGCATCCGCACCCTGCGCCAGGGCGGCGGCCTCTCGGGCTTCACCAAGCGCAGCGAGAGCGAGTACGACCCCTTCGGCGCGGCCCATGCCTCCACCTCGATTTCGTCCGGCCTCGGTTTCGCCGTCGCCAGCGAGCTCAAGGGCAAGGACAACCGCGTGATCGCCGTGATCGGCGATGGCGCGATGACCGGCGGCATGGCCTATGAGGCCATGAACAACGCCGGCCCCCGCAACACCAACCTCGTGGTAATCCTCAACGACAACGAGATGTCCATCGCACCCCCCGTGGGCGCGATGAGCGCCTACCTCTCGCGCCTCGTCTCCTCCAAGCCCTATCGCTCGATCCGCCATATCGGGCGCGAGGTGGCGCGCAAGTTCCCGCGCTCGTTCGAGGTGGCGGCCAAGCGCGCCGAGGGGTATGCCCGCGGCATGGTGACGGGCGGCACCCTGTTCGAGGAGCTCGGCTTCTACTATGTCGGCCCGATCGACGGGCACAACCTCGACCATCTGCTCCCCGTCCTCAAGAACGTGCGCAACACCCACGATCACCGGCCCATCCTGGTCCATGTGGTGACGCAGAAGGGCAAGGGCTACGCGCCGGCCGAGCAGTCGGCCGACCGCTACCACGGCGTCTCCAAGTTCGATGTCTCGAGCGGCAAGCAGGACAAGGGCACACCCAAGGCGCCGGCCTATACCAAGGTGTTCGCCCAGGCGTTGATCGCCGAGGCGGAGAAGGACGACGCTATCGTCGCCATCACGGCCGCCATGCCCTCGGGCACGGGCCTCAACCTGTTCGGCGACCGGTTCCCCAAGCGCACCTTCGACGTGGGCCTGGCCGAGCAGCACGCCGTGACCTTCGCCGCCGGCCTCGCGTGCGAGGGCATCAAGCCGTTCTGCACCATCTATTCGACCTTCCTGCAGCGCGCCTACGACCAGATCGTCCACGATGTCGCCATTCAGCGCCTCCCCGTGCGCTTCGCCATGGACCGGGCCGGCGTGGTGGGGGCCGATGGCGCGACCCATTTCGGCTCCTTCGACATCGCCTATCTCGGCTGCCTGCCGGGCTTCGTGCTCATGGCGCCCGCGGACGAGGCCGAGCTCGTCCATATGGTGGCGACGGCCGTGGCGATCGACGACCGGCCGTGCGCCTTCCGCTACCCGCGCGGGGAAGGCGTGGGGGTCGAGATGCCCGGGGCGGGGGTCCCGCTCGAGATCGGCAAGGGCCGAATCGTGCGCGAGGGCACGTCGGTGGCGATCCTCAGCTACGGCACCCGCCTCGAGGCGAGCCTCGAGGCGGCCGACGAGCTGGCGGCCCGCGGCCTCCCGGCCACCGTGGCCGACGCCCGCTTCTGCAAGCCGCTCGACGAGGACCTGGTACGCCGCCTCGCTTCCGAGCACGAGGTGCTGCTGACCGTCGAGGAGGGGGCGATCGGCGGCTTCGCCAGTCACGTGACGAGCTACCTCGCCCAGGCGGGCCTGCTCGACAACGGCCTCAAGTTCCGGCCGCTGTTCTTCAACGATATCTTCGTCGATCAGGACAAGCCCGACCGGCAGGTCGAGCTCATGGGCGTCGATACGGGCCAAATTGTCGAGACGGCGCTCAAGGCCCTGGGGCAGCACAGAGACGGCAAATCCGCACGCGCCTGATAGAGGGCATCCCCAGGGCACCAGGGCGCATGGCCGGCGACCTCCGCGCCAAGGCGACCCGGTTCCGCGCGTTGCACCTCGACGAGGGCACATTCGTCATGCCCAATGCGTGGGACGCCGGCACCGCGCGGGTGCTCGCGGCGGCGGGTTGCGAGGCCCTCGGCACCACGAGCGCCGGGGTGAACTTCGCCGCCGGCCATCCGGACTACGACTACGCCGTGCCTCGCGCCGAGATGATGGCGGCCTATGGGCGGATCGCCGACGCTGTCGACCTGCCCGTGAGCGGCGACCTCGAGAACGGCTATGGCGACACGCCCGAGGCGGTCGCCGCGACCATCCGGGAGTCGATCCGCCTCGGCCTGGTGGGCGGCAGCATCGAGGACCATTCGGCCGACGTGGCCGCGCCGCTCTACGACCTGGAGCTCGCCGCCGACCGCATCCGGGCGGCGCGGGAGGCCGCCGACGCCGCGGACATCCCCTATACCCTGACGGCGCGCGCCGAGACCTACCTGGTCGGTCACCCCGACCCGTTCCGCGAAGGCGTGCGCCGCATCAACCGGTACCGGGAGGCGGGCGCCGACTGCCTCTATGTGCCGGGCGTCAAGGACAGGGAGACGATCGCGGCGCTGGTGCGCGAGGTGGACGGGCCGGTCAACGTCGTCATGGGGCTGGCTGGCGCGCCGCTCTCGGTGGCGGTGCTGGCGGAGATCGGCGTGAAGAGGATCAGCATCGGCGGCAGCCTGGCCCGCGCCAGCTTCGCCCTGGTCCGCCGCGCGGCGGCCGAGATGCTCGGCGCCGGCACCTTCGGCTACGCGGCCGATCAGATTCCCGACGACGAGCTGTGCGCTCTGATGCGCGAGGGGCCGCCCCCCGCTTCCGGCTGATCGGGATTTCGGGGCGGCGGGACTCGCTGCGCACCTCGACGGCCCTTGGCGCGCGCCGAGGGCACTGGTCAGGCTGGAGGGAGACACGTGCCGCGCCGCCCGCCTTGCGGGCCGACAGGCCGGCCCACCCCGCCACCATGGCCGGCAGCAGGAGCCCGGCCGAGATCAGGAGGCCCGTCTCCGGGTCCGCGTGCAGCCAGGACGCGAGGCCGAGCCCGACCATCCAGCCGCCGCCGTAGAAGGTCTGCAGCCAGCCGATGCGCGTGTCCCATTCCGCCTTCGGGTGGAATTCCACGATCAGCATGCCGGCGATGGTGGCGCTGGCCGCCGCCCCGGCCCCCAGGAGCAGGGCGAGGGGCAGCCAGAAAGCGAGGCCTCGTGTCTTGGCGAGGAGGGCGATCGCGCCGGCGGCAATCAGGAAGCCGCCGAGGAAGATGAGCGCGTGCCGCCCGGTCCGGTCGGCGAGCGAGCCCCATAAGGGGGCGCTCATCTTGCCGACAAAGAGTGCCGCCACCACCAGCCCGGCCTGCGTCGCCCCGGTCGTGTCCTGGACCAGGAGGGGCAGCAGGATCGGCACCGTGCCCAGCACCACGACGCTTTGCAGCGCGTAGCCGAGGTACCATCCCTCGATGTCGGACCTGGCCACCGTAATTTTGGTGCAAGCGCCGATGGAATGGCCCCCCAATGCCTCACCGTCGCCGCGCCGCGAGTTTCGATGCGAGCGGGACGAGGTAGAGGGTGCCGATCAACGCCGCCGCCGCGGCCAGGACGGGGATCGACCCATAGCCGAGGGTGTCGGCGAAGCCCCCGGCGGCCAGTGCCCCGAGCACGCTGGCGGAGGCCGACACGGCGTTGAAGAGGCCGAGCGCCTGCCCCTTTGGTAACGGCGCCAGATGGACCGCCAGGCTGGTTCCGGCCACGATCCTCAGCGGCCATGCCGCCGACAGGAGAAAGATTGGCGCGGGCGCCAGCCAGCTCGCCGCCGGCATCTCGACGAACGCGAGCAGCGCCAGGCCGCCGGTGGCGACGAGCACCATACTCCTGGCGATCGTCACCACCCGAAAGTCGCCCAGGCGTTCGCTCAACGCGCCGGATGGGGCGTAGAGGAGTACGCTGACGCCCACGGCGGCTGTCAAATAGGCCGAGGACAGGCCGGGGTCGATGTCGTATGCCCTGTCCATCAGCAGGGGGTAGAGGCCGAAGACGGATGCCGCTCCGAAGCTCTCCAAAAACCATCCGGTCAGGAGCAGACCGAAATCCCCGTGCATGTTCCGCCGCACGTGATGGATCGCGTCGAGGCTTATGCGTTGGAAATGACCGAGCACCTCGCCGGCCTGGGGCGCGTGCCAATGGCCCCCGTGGGACAGGAGGGCGGTGGGCCGCGCGCCCCCCGCCTTGGATCCCGGCAGACCGACCCACCCCACCGCCATGGCCGGTAGCAGGAGCGCCGCCGAGATCAGGAGCCCCGCCTCCGGGTCGGTGTGCAGCCAGGCGGCGAAGCCGAGGCCGACCATCCAGCCGCCGCCATAGAAGGTCTGCAGCCAACCGATGCGCGCGCCCCATTCCGCCTTCGGGCGATGTCCCACGATCAGAATACCGGCGAGCGTGTTGCCGGCCGCCACCCCGGCCCCCAGGAGCAGGACGAGGGGCAGCCAGAGCCCGAGGCCCCGCGTGATGGCGAGGACTGCGAGCGCGCCGGCGATGATTGGGAAACTGGCGAGGAAGAGGAGCGCATGTTGCCCGGTCCGGTCCGCGAGCGAGCCCCATATGGGCGCGCTCATGGTGCCGAGGTAGAGGGTTGCCATCACCAGCCCGGCCTCGCTTGCTCCGGCGGCGTCTTCGACGAGAAGCGGCAACAGGATCGGGACGGTCCCGAGCGTCACCGCGCCTTGCAGCGCGGCGCCGGGGTACCACCCATCCGTGCGTGTCTTGATCGCTGCCATTTTGGCGAAAGCGTCGATAGAATGCCCCCTAGGTCTCGCGCGGAAGGCCATTGGCACGGGTGCCATGGTTGGCATGTCTCGGGCCGAGGCGTCAACGCGGCCCGAGACGGGCGGCGAGAAAGGGGACGATCGACATGGATACGAATTACAGCTATGCGACCGAGGAGCTGCGGGAGAAGGACCGCGACCACCTCATCCATCCGTTCAGCGACCTCGCCGTCAACAAGGCGGAGGGCTGCACCATCATCGCCGAGGCCGACGGGGTGCATGTCTACGATTCGGACGGCAACCGGTTCATCGACGGTATCGGCGGGCTGTGGTGCGTCAATATTGGCTACGGGCGCGAGGAGATGGCCCAGGCCATCGCCGACCAGGTGCGGCGCATCCCCTTCTATTCGGGCTTCGTCAACCTGACCAACCCGCCGGCGGCCGAGCTGGCCGCCAAGCTCGCAGAATTGGCGCCCGGCAACCTGGAGCGCGTCATGTTCGGCACCGGCGGCTCCATGGCGAACGATTCGGCCGTCCGCATCATCCATCACTACTTCAACCGCCTGGGCAAGCCCGAGAAGAAGCACGTGATCTCGCGCGAGCACGCCTACCACGGCAGCACCTACCTGGCGATCGCGCTCACCGGGCCGACCTACCACGAGGGCTGGGACGTGGCGAAGGGCTTCATCCACCATATCCCCGAGCCCGACAGCTACCGCCGGCCCGACGGCATGTCGATGGAAGAGTTCTGCGACCTGCGGGTCCAGGACCTGGAGGACAAGATCCTCGAGGTCGGGCCCGAGAAGGTGGCCTGCTTCATCGCCGAGCCCATCATGGGGGCGGGCGGCATGATCGTGCCGCCGCCCGGCTACCAAAAGCGCACCTTCGAGGTGTGCCGCAAGCACGACGTGCTCTACATCTCGGACGAGGTGGTGACGGGCTTCGGGCGCCTCGGCCACATGTTCGCCTCCCAGGACGTCTTCGGCTTCACGCCCGACGTGCTGACCTGCGCCAAGGGCCTCACCTCGGGCTACCTGCCGCTCTCGGCCACCATCCTCTCGGAGGATATCTACGACGTCATCAGCGCGCCGGGCGCGGCCTTCTTCCACGGCTTCACCTATACGGGCCACCCGGTGGCCTGCGCGGCGGGCCTGAAGAACATCGAGATCCTGGAGCGCGAGGACATCTGCGGCAACGTCCGGCGCACCGGCCCCATGTTCGAGGCGGCGCTCCAAGGCCTGCGCGACCTCGAGCTCGTGGGCGACGTGCGCGGCAGCCACTTCATGATGTGCATCGAAAGCGTGGGCCGACCGGGCGACGAAGGCGCTCCTTCCCGAGGCTGTCAACGTCGGCAAGCGTATCGCCGATGCCTGCCAGAAGCGCGGCCTCATCGTGCGCCCCGCTCGGCCACCTCAACATCCTCTCGCCGCCGCTGATCGTGACCGACGCCCAGATCGAGGAGATCGCCCAGACCCTGCGCGGCGCCATCCGGGAGACCATGGACGATCTGGCGCGCGAGGGGCTCTGGCAGCCGAAGTCCTAGCCGCGCGGGTCGTGACCGCCAAGGATCGATTCCCCAGGCAGCGCGCGGACCGGCTGCTGGTCGATCGCGGCCTCGTGGAGACGGGGGCCAAGGCTCGGGCGCTTCTCATGGCGGGGCAGGTCTATTCGGGCGAGCGGCGGGTCGATAAGGCGGGAGCCATGCTTGCCGCCGACGCGCCGCTCGAGGTCCGTGGCAGCGCGCATCCCTGGGCCTCGCGCGGCGGCCTCAAGCTCGCCCACGCGCTCGAGCATTTCGCCATTCACCCGGCGGGGCTCGCGGCCCTCGATATCGGCGCCTCGACCGGCGGCTTCACCGACGTGCTGCTGGCGCGCGGTGCGGCGCGTGTCTATGCGGTCGATGTGGGCCGGGGCCAGCTCGCCTGGAAGCTGCGCCAGGACGACCGCGTCGTGGTGCTGGAGCGGACCAACGCCCGCAACCTGACGGCTGGCCAGGTGCCGGAGCCGGTGGGCATCATCACCTGCGACGCGAGCTTCATCGGCCTCGAGACCGTGTTGCCCGCCACCCTGGCGCTCGCGGCCCCGGGGGCCTTCCTCGTCGCCCTCGTCAAGCCCCAGTTCGAGGTCGGCAAGGGCCGCGTCGGCAAGGGCGGGGTGGTGCGCGATCCCGCGCTCCGGGCCGCGGTGTGCGAGCGCATCGCCGGCTGGCTCGCGGGCCTCCCGGGCTGGTCCGTCCTCGGCGTGACCGAGAGCCCGGTGCGCGGCGCCGACGGCAACGTCGAATTCCTCATCGCCGCGCGCCGGGAGGGGGCCTGATGGCGAAGCTCGAGGCCGAGCTGGAAATCGCCGAGATCGGCGCGCGCGGCGACGGCATCGCCGATATGGACGGGGAGCGGGTCTTCGTGTCCTTCACGGTGCCGGGCGACCGGGTGCTCGCGCGCCTGGGCGGCCGGCGGGGCGACGGGATCGTCGCGCGGGCGACGCGCATCCTGGCCCAGGGCCCGGGCCGGGCCGAGCCCGCCTGCGCCCATTTCGGCGAATGCGGCGGCTGCTCCCTCCAGCATCTCGACGCCGGCCATTACCGGGATTGGAAGCGCGGCCTCCTCCGCGCGGCCCTCGCGCGGCACGGCATCGAGGCCGATATCGCGCCCCTCGCGCCGGCCCCTCCGCGGGCGCGCCGGCGGGCCGACCTGACCGCCCTCCGTCGGCCGCAAGGCGTCCTCCTCGGCTTCAACGCGCGGTCGAGCCACCGGGTGGTGGACATGGTGGAGTGCCACATCCTCGCGCCCGCGATTCTGGCCCTGGTGCCGCATCTGCGCGACCTCCTCGCCCCCCTCCTCGGGCCGGGGGAGCGGGCGGAGCTGGTGGTGAGCCTGACGGCCAGCGGGCTCGACCTGTTGTTCGTCTCGGCCGCAGCGCTCGGCCTCGCGGGGCGCGAGCGCCTGGCCACCTTCGCGGCCGATCACGGTCTCGCGCGCATATCCCACCGCCACCCCAAGCAGGGCGGGCCGGAGACGGTGGCGGCATTGCGCCCGGTCCAAGCGGTCTTCGGCGGCGTCGCCGTGCCCCTGCCGGCCGGCGCCTTCCTCCAGGCGACGGCGGCGGGGGAGGCGTTGCTCGTCGAGGCGGTGGTGGCTGGCGCGCGGGGGGCCAAACGCATCGCCGACCTCTATTGCGGCTGCGGCACCTTCACCTTTCCCCTCGCGAAGGAGGCCCGGGTGTGGGCCATCGACGGGCTCGACTGGCAGGTCAGGGCGGTGGAACGCGCGGCGCGCGACGCCGGCCTCCATGGCGTGGTGGCCGAGTGCCGCAACCTCGACCGCAAGCCCCTCTCGGCGGGCGATCTCGACCGCATCGACATGGCCCTGTTCGACCCGCCGCGCGCGGGCGCCAAGGCGCAGGCCGAGACACTGGCCGGCTCGGCCGTGCCCGTCGTGGTCGCCGTTTCCTGCAACCCCGCCACCTTTGCCCGCGACGCGCGCATCCTCACCGATGGCGGCTACGGGCTCACGCGCATCCTGCCCATCGACCAGTTCCCCTGGTCCCCGCACTTGGAGCTGGTCGCGACCTTCCGGCGTTAGAACGAGCGGGCCGGCCGCTTGTCACGCCCCTTGGTCGGCCCTCATACTCGGCCGCCCCCACGATTTCGGCACCAGGGAACGGCGCGACATGGACGTTCGGCTCGACGAATCCCAAGCGGCCCTGCGCGACCGGGCACGGGAGGTGGCGACGGCGGTGATAGCACCCCGCGCGGCCGAGATCGACCGGTTCGAGGAATACCCCTGGGACAACGTGGGCGCACTCGTGGACGCGGGCTTCGTCGGCACGACAATCCCGCCCGCCTATGGCGGCGCGGGCCGCTCCTACCTCGATGCGGCGATCGTCATCGAGGAGATGGCGAAAGTCTGCGGCGTCACCGGGCGCATCGCGGTCGAGACCAACATGGGCGCCATCGGCGCCATCATGGAATATGGCAGCGAGGAGCAGAAGAAGCTCGCCGCCGATCTGGTGCTGGGTGGCGACAAGCCCGCCATCTGCATCACCGAGCCCGGTGCGGGCAGCGCCGCGACGGAGATGGCCACCCGGGCCGAGAAGCGCGGCAACACCTATGTGCTCAATGGCACCAAGCACTGGATCACGGGCGGTGGCGTCTCGCGCCTCCACCTCGTCTTCGCCCGGGTCTTCGGCGAGGATGGCGAGGAGGAGGGCATTGGCGCCTTCATCGCCCTGCGGGGTGAGACCGAGGGCCTGGTGATCGGCCGGCGCGAGCCCACCATGGGCCTGTGCGGCATCCCGGAGACCGAGGTGCGGTTCGAGGACATGGCGCTCCCGCCCGCCATGATGCTGGTCCCGCCGCGCGGCCTCGGGAAGGGCTTCGCGGACCTCATGGCCGCCTACAACGCCCAGCGCGTGGGCGCGGGCACGGTGGCGCTCGGCTTGGCGCAGGGGGCCTACGAGCTGGCCCTCGACCATGCCCGCGAGCGCGAGCAGTTCGGCCGCCCCATCTATGAGTTCCAGGGCCTGCAATGGATGCTGGCGGACATGAGCATCCAGTTGGCGGCGGCGCGCGCACTGATCCACGGCGCCGCGGTGAGCGCCGGCGGCGCCTCGCCCTTCCCCGACCCGCTCCAGGCCGCCCAGGCCAAGATCTTCGCCTCAGAGATGGCGATCCGCGTCACCAATGACGCCCTCCAGGTCTTCGGCGCCGCCGGCTATTCCCGCAACCGGCCCGTGGAGCGCATGGTGCGCGACGCCCGCATGTTCACCATCGGCGGCGGCACGGCCCAGATCCTGCGCACCCTCGTCGCCTCCCGCATCCTCGAGCGGCGGTTGCCCCAGACGCGTGACGGGTTCACGAAGCTGGCGGCGCGGAAGTAGGCCGTACGGCCTACCGGTCCATGGTGTGGTATTCGCGGTTGGGCATCATGTCGACGCCCTGGGCCATGCGGTTGGTGTAGTTGAAGAAGGCGATGGTCTCGCACAAGTCCCAGTAGGCGGTGCCGTGGATGCCGGCCTTCTTCAGCGCGTGGCGGTCGGCCTCGTCGATCTCGGCCGGCCGCTCGGTCATCTTCCAGGCGAAGTCGAGCATGGCGCGCTCGCGCGCCGGCAGGGGTGCCGTACGGTAGTTCATGACCAGCATCTCGCCGAGCTCGGGGTCGCCCGAGAGCCGGCGCACGGCCTGGCCGTGGGCGACGAGGCAGTAGTAGCAGCGGTTGGCGGCCGAGACGGTGACCGCCACCATCTCGCGCTCGAGCTTGGTCAGCTCCGAGTCCCCGAGCATGATGGCGTTGTAGGTGGCGATGAAGTTGCGCAGCCGCTCGGGCCGCAGCGCGAAGGCGCGGATCACGTTTGGCACCAGGCCGAGCTTCTCCTCGCAGACACGCATGTATTTCCGCAAATCGGCGTCGAGGGACTCGAGGTCGGGGACGGGCAGGATGTGGATGTGGTCGGGCTGTGGCAAGGAACCTCTCCTTTCTCGCGTATTCGTTACAGAAAATTGGGTGCCCGCACCGGGCTCAGGCACGGCTCGTCACCCGCATTGGGCGCGGTGGCGCAGGACCTGGTCGGCGAGGACGCAGGCCACCATGGCCTCGCCCACGGGCACCGCGCGGATGCCGACGCAGGGGTCGTGGCGGCCGGTGGTGCGCACTTCCACCTCCTCGCCCCCGAGGGTCACGCCGCGCCTGGGGATGGGCAGCGAGCTCGTGGGCTTGACGGCGAAACGGGCGACGATGTCCTGGCCCGTGCCGATGCCGCCGAGGATGCCGCCGGCGCGGTTCGAAAGGAAGGTGACGCGCTCCCCCGCCATGCGCATCTCGTCATGCGCGTCCTCGCCCGGCGTGGCGGCGGCCGCGAAGCCGTCGCCGATCTCCACCCCCTTGACCGCGTTGATGCTCATGAGCGCTGCGGCCAGCTCGGCGTCGAGCTTGCCGTATACGGGCTCGCCCAGGCCGGCGGGCAGGCCGGCGGCGTGGACCTCGATCACCGCGCCCGCCGAGGAGCCGGCCTTGCGCACCCCATCCAGGTACGCTTCCCATTCGGCGGCGGCCGTGGCGTCCGGGCACCAGAAGGGGTTCTGCTCCACCGCCGCCCAATCCCAGCGCGCGCGGTCGACGGCATGGGGCCCCATCTGGACGAGCGCGCCACGGATGCTCACCGGGGCACCCAGCACCTGGTCGAGCACCTTGCGCGCGACGGCGCCGGCGGCCACCCGCGCGGCCGTCTCCCGGGCCGAGGCGCGGCCGCCCCCGCGAAAGTCGCGGATGCCGTACTTGGCCCAGTAGGTGTAGTCGGCATGGCCGGGGCGGAAGCGGTCGGCGATGTCCGTGTAGTCGCGCGCGCGCTGGTCCAGGTTCTCGATCAGGAGCGATATGGGCGTGCCCGTGGTCTCGCCCTCGAAGGTACCGGAGAGGATGCGCACCACGTCCGGCTCCTGGCGCTGGCTGGTGTGGCGCGACTGGCCGGGCCGGCGGCGGTCGAGCCAGCGCTGGATGTCGGGCTCGGCCAGGGGGATGCGGGGCGGCGCGCCATCGACGACGCAGCCGATGGCGGGCCCGTGGCTCTCGCCCCAGGTGGTGAACCGGAACAGGCGGCCGAAGCTGTTGGCGGACATGGGATCGTGCCCGGGGTCAGGCCTTGGGCGCGAACTCGCCGATCAGGTCGCGCACCTCGCTCGCTGCATCGACGGCCATCATGCCGACCACGTGGTAGCCACAGTCCACGTGGTGGGTCTCGCCCGTGACGGCGCTGCCGAGGTCGCTCAAGAGATAGAGGCCGGTCGAGCCCACTTCCTCGGTGGTCACGTTGCGCTTGAGCGGGGCGTTGAGCTCGTTCCACTTGAGGATATAGCGGAAATCGCCGATGCCCGAGGCGGCGAGGGTCTTGATCGGCCCCGCCGAGATGGCGTTCACGCGGATGCCCTGGCCGCCGAGATCGACGGCGAGGTAGCGCACGCTCGCCTCCAGCGCCGCCTTGGCCACGCCCATGACGTTGTAATGGGGCATCACCCGCTCCGCCCCGTAGTAGGTGAGGGTCAGGAGGCTGCCGCCTTCGGGCATGATGGCCGACGCGCGGCGGCACATGTCGGTGAAGGAGAAGCAGGAGATGTCGAGGGTGCGCGTGAAGTTGTCGCGCGTGGTGTCGAGATACTGGCCCTTGAGCTGGTCCTTGTCGGAATAGGCGATGGCGTGAACGGCGAAATCGATTCCGCCCCAGCGCGCGCCGAGTGCTGCGAATAGGGCGTCGAGGCTATCCGGGTCGGTCACGTCGCAGGGCATGACGAAGTCCGAGCCCACGGAATCGGCGAGCGGGCGCACGCGCCGCTCCAACGCCTCGCCCTGGAAGGTGAAGGCAATCTCCGCGCCCTCGAGCGCGACCGCGCGCGCAATCCCCCAGGCGATCGAGCGCTCGTTGGCGACACCCATCACCAGGCCCCGCTTGCCGGCCATGAGGCCGTCTCTCGAGGTCATGGAAAGCTCCCCTCTACCGCTACCCCTCAGGCGGCGGCATCCTACACAAAAGGTCGGGGCAGGTGAAGGCGAGCGCGGGGCGCCCGGTGCACGGACATACGAAAGGCGCCGCGCCCCGACGGGGCGCGGGCCTTGGGTATTCCCTAGCCGCAGCCTACTGGACGATCTGCCAGGTGCCGTCCGCTTGGCGGCAGGCCGTGCCGTAAGCTTCCTCCGCCCGGCCACCCACGACGATGGTCTGGGTGAACTCCCGGCAGGGCAGGCCCGAGGCGTTCTGGAAGGTGCGCGTGGACGTCACCGATCCGGAATTGCCAGAATCCGGGTTCTGCCACGACGAAGTGCTGCCGGTCGAGGAGGCTTCCAGGCTCTGCTGCGTCGTCTGATTGGCGTACTCGCGGTCGTTCTGGTCGAGCACGTTGCCGACCGCGCCGCCGAGCAGGCCGCCGAACAGCACGCCGGCGGCGATGCCGGTCGCACCCCCGCCCAGTTGGGAGGCCAGAAGGCCGCCGCCCGCGGCGCCGGCGAGCGCGCCGATGGTGGTCTTGGTCCCGACGCCTGTCTGGTCGTATTGCTGTTGCGTGCAGCCGATGACGCTAACCGCCACGATGGCCACGAGGAGTAACTTCATGGGTTTCATTGTCTAAACCTTCTCCCAGCTCCAGTCTTAAATCCGAACGCTATCATCCTCCGAAACACCCGGCCAGTCGCGCCCTTCTTGCGAGATTCGATATTAACGGTAAGGGCGTCACGGTCGAGTCATTATATTGTGCCATTATGCTCGCGGTTAAACCCCTGTTTTTCAATTTGGTTATGGGGCGCCCAGACGGCGGATTCGGGCCCTCGCGCCGTAGCCGCGGGAAAAGAGCGCTGGCCGGCCTTGCATTTGGTGCCGGCCGGGCTAGAAATAGCCCCCTATGGCGCCCTGAGCCGTCCCGGGAGATATCTTTATGAGCGCGACCGCGGCCCAAGAGCCCTTCGAGCTGTTCGAGAGCTGGTACGCCGAGGCCAAGGCGGCCGAGCCCGGCGACCCGGAAGCCATGACCGTTGCCACGGCCACGCCCGACGGGCGGCCCTCGGCGCGGATGGTCCTGCTCAAGGGACTGGACGACCGCGGCTTCGTCTTCTACTCCAATACCGAGAGCCGCAAGGGCATCGAGCTTCTCGCCAACCGCCAGGGCGCCATCCTCTTTCATTGGAAGTCGTTGCGCCGCCAGGTGCGCGCGGTGGGCGCAATCGAGGTCGTGAGCGACGAAGAGGCCGATGCCTATTTTGGCTCCCGCGCCCGCGGCAGCCAGATCGGCGCCTGGGCCTCGGATCAGTCGCGCCCGCTCGAAAGCCGCCTTGCGCTCGAGAAGCGGGTGGCCAAGCTCGCCGCCAGGTTCGGCCTCCGCAAGGTGCCGCGGCCGCCGCACTGGACCGGCTTCCGCCTCATTCCCGACGAGCTCGAATTCTGGCGCGACGGCGCCTTCCGACTGCATCACCGGCTGGCCTATTACCGTGAGGACGACGGCTGGCGCACCGCGCAGCTCTATCCCTGATAGGCGGGACGGGCGGGGACCCATGAGCGATGGCTGAGGCTCCCACGGATTTCGCGGCCCAGGCGCGGCTCATGCGCCTCGCGACCTATGCCTCCGTCTCCGTGGCGGCGGTGCTCGTCGGCGTCAAGTTCGGGGCCTGGGTGCTCACCGATTCGGTTTCCATGCTCTCGACCCTCGTCGATTCCGTGCTCGACGCGCTGGCTTCGCTGGTCAACCTCTATGCCGTCAACCGCGCCCTCCGGCCGCCCGACCGGGAGCACCGCTTCGGCCATGGCAAGGCCGAGCCCCTGGCCGGCGTCGGCCAATCGACATTCATCGCCGGATCGGCCCTGTTCCTGACCTTCGAGGCCGCCCGCCGCCTGTTCGATCCGCAGCTCGTCGAGCGCACCACCCTCGGCATCGGTGTCATGGTGGTGTCGATCGTGGCGACCCTCGGCCTGGTGGCGTTCCAGCGTCACGTCATCAAGCGCACCAAGTCCGTGGCCATCAGCGCCGATTCCCTCCACTACAAGGGCGACCTCCTGGTGAACGTGAGCGTCATCGCCGCCCTCGTCCTCGCTGGCCAGTTCGGTTTCGCCCTGGCCGATCCGCTGTTCGCCTTCGCCATCGCCGGCTACATCCTGTGGACGGCGTGGCACATCTTCCGCGATGGATTGGACCAGCTTATGGACAGGGAGTTCGCGGTCACCGACCGCGACCGCATCAAGGAGATCGCGCTCGCCCATCCCGAGGTACTGGCCATCCACGACCTGCGCACCCGCTCCTCGGGCCGCGATGCCTTCATCCAGCTCCATCTCGAGATGCACGGCGCCATGACGCTCCTGCGCGCCCACCACGTGGCCGATCAGGTGGAGGAGGAAGTCATGGCCGCCTTCCCCGAAGCCGAGGTGCTCATCCACCAGGATCCCTTCGGCCTCGAGCAAGAGCCCGGCCGCACCGTGGCCGACGGGGCCTGATACCCGGAACACAAGGTGTCGATAACAATCTGAATTGACCGGTTTATGTACCATATGAATTGACCGCTTCTGTTGTTGCTGTTGGCCCTGTGGATAAGTGGTCAGGTCGGCGCAGCCGAGCTGTCCACTTATCCACAGGGCGCGGGCCGGTCGCGTCGAAGCGGATCACGCGGCCTGGCTTTCGGTGCTCTCGATGGGCGTGCCGTCCTCCCGGTAGCGCGCCAGGCAGCGCGGGCCATGGAAGATTGCCAGAGCCTGGTCCGGGTACTCGTGCACGCGGACCCTGGCCTTGACGTAGTGGTGGCGGTGGCGGTCGGCCGGGATCTGGAGCGTGCGGCCGTGGTAGCGCACGGTGTTGTCGTTGCCGACGACACGCTCCTCCTGCACGCACAGAATGTCCGCGAGATCGCCGGCGAAGGGCACGAAGGCGGAACCCACCGCCTCGGCCGGGCGGGCGAAGCGCGCGTTGTGGGCCGGCAGGTAGACCTCTTCGAGGAACCGGTTGGCTGCCGCCATGTCGGTGATGCCGGCGAGCCTGAGCTCCTGTGGCAGGCGCTTCTGCAGGGTCCCGAACATGCGCTCCGAGCGCCCCCGGGCCTCGGGTGAATAGGCCGGGATCAGCTCGACGCCGAGCTGGGCCAGCGCGCGGCCGACCTGGGTCGGGTTGTCCCGGTCCACCTTGCCGCCGGCCTCTGGCGTGTGCCAGTAGTGCGACGCCCGGTCGGCGTAGAGCGAGCAGAACAGCCCCTTCTCCGCGATCGCCTCGGCGAGCCCCCGAAAGCTGCTCATGGTGCCCTCCTCGGCGACGAAGAAGGCCGAGTAGATGTCGCTTGTCGCGTCGTCCATGGTCACGATCAGGTCCCAGGACTGGTCCCTCACCCAGTGGTGCGTGGAGCCGTCCTGGTGCAGCATCATCCCCGCCATCGGCCGCCGCGGCCGCTTCCTGCGGTGCGCGCCGCGCCGCGGCGCCGGCCGCATGCGCCCGTGCGCCTGCAGGCTCAGACGCACCCAGTTGTAGCTGCGCTTGAAATCGTGCTCCGAGACCAGCTTCTCCCAGAAGTGCTTGGCCGTGAAATCCCAGTAGCGGGTGTCGAACAGCGTCAGCACCGCCATCACCTCGTCGACACCCGCGCGCCGCGCCGAAGCCCGCTCGAGCCGACGGTCGTAAAGCCCTTCCGCCCCCTCCGCCTCATAGCGCCCCCGCCACCGCCGAAAGGTCCGCTCGCTCATACCCAGAACCTCCGCCGCCTCAACCTGGCTCGGCTCGCCGCGATAGGTGCGGCCATAGACATCCTCGAACTTCATCAGCCTCAGTCCCTGTAACTGCTCCGTCCGGCGCATCCAAACCCTCCCCCTTTCGGAAGGATTCTAAAGCCGGACAGATCATTTGTTGCATAGACCGGTCATACCGCGTGTTACCGACAATACCCGGAACACAAGGTGGCTCCGTGGCGGGATATGCGCTAACGTCGGGCCGTGGATGATGATCGCAAGACAATCCTTCTCACCGGGGCGAGCCGCGGCATCGGCCACGCCACGGTCATGCGCTTCTCGCGCGAGGGCTGGCGCGTTCTCACCTGCAGCCGAGACGGCGTGCCGCCCGAGTGCAAGCGCGACCCCAACTGGCACCACCACTTCACGGCCGATTTGACCGAGATCGAGAGCCTCATGACATTCATCGCCCAGGCCAACGAGGTCCTGGGCGACGATCCGCTCCACGCCCTCGTCAACAATGCCGCCGTCTCGCCCAAGACATCGGCGAACGAGCGCCTCGGCGTCCTCGACGGGGCGCTCTCCACCTGGCGGCAGGTGTTCGAGATCAACTTTTTCGCCCCGCTGATCCTGGCCCGGGGGTTCGTCACCAGGCTGCACCGGGGCAAGGGCGCCATCGTCAACGTGACGTCGATCGCCGGCCACCATATCCATCCCTTCGCGGGGTCGGCCTATTCGACCTCGAAGGCCGCGCTGTCGGCGCTCACGCGTGAGATGGCGGGCGAGTTCGCCGACCTCGACGTGCGCGTGAACGCGGTGGCCCCGGGCGAGATCGAGACGGCCATGATCGGCCCCGAATACCAGTCTCTGATTCCCAAGATTCCCATGCATCGCATGGGTGAGCCGGGGGACGTGGCCGCCACGGTCTTCTACCTGTGCTCGCCCGACGCGACCTACGTGACGGGCACTGAAATCTTCGTCACCGGCGGCCAGCACCTGCTCTGAGCCCGGCGGACGGATCGTCGGGCCCCCGGGATTACGCGTCCATCAAGCGGCGCTCGAGCCGGCGTAGCCTCTGGTGCAGGGCGATGCTGGCGTCCGCGATCTGGAGGAGGCGGGGGTCGAGCTCGGCCGGGCCCTCCAGCCCCTCGTCCAGCACCGCGATGCGCATGAGGCGCCATTCGGGCTCCAGCGCCTCGTGCCGGGTCATCTCGTCATTGTCGACGGCGCGCCACACCAGGATCCAGGCCATGGCGTCGATCAGGAGCGTACTGATTCGGGAAATCTCGAAGGCGTACCACGGCAAGGGGCCGGGTTCGGCCGGCGCGCGGTCGGCGTCGCGGCGGCCATCGCGCGCGTAGTCCCGGGCTTCCTCCAGGAGAGTCAGGGTCTCGTCGTGCAGCTTCTCGAGCCAGGCGCTGTCCATGGTCCGCTCCCGGGCCGTCGGTTTTGCCGGCAACCTATCCCACCGGTCTATCGAACTGGTTAACGCCGGGCGCGTGTCCTGGTTCCTATTAGAGCGTTTCCAGTTGGACTGGAATCGCTCCAGGCCGCAAGGCGGCCCGCCGGTCGTCCGGCGCGCCCGCGCAGGCGCGGACCTCTTGGTCCGCTGCCGCGAGCGAAACAAACGCTAGAGTGGGTCCGATCAAAGCGGAACCGCTCTAGGAGCCTGTCCGAGATTTGATGTTGTTGGCAAGCATTGGGGTGATGGCGAGTGGTCTTGTCGTGATTTTGGTGGTTTGGCTCATGGGTGGTTGCCTTCAGGGGCTTGGCGCGGCGAGAGGCATGATTGGTCTCGGCGTCTCATGGCGCTTGGGCGACGGCGAGCTTGGCCAGGTTGTGGGCGGTGCAGATCATCGCCCATTCGCATGTGACCTTCTCACGGCCGCGCAGCAGGAACTGACGGAAGCCCCGGGCCTGCTTGATCTGGCCGAACACCGGCTCGACGGTCTGCTTGCGCAGGCGGTAGCGGCTGCGGCGCCCGGCGCGCCTGAGGGTGGCCGCCATGGCCGCGACCCGGCCGCCGGGCGGCGCGGCGCGCGGGCCCACGGCGGCGGCTTGGCCGTGCTTTTGCCGCCCGGTCGCGATGTAGGGCTTGATGCCCCGCCTATCGGCGGCCTCCAGGTTCGCCTTCGAGCAGTAGCCGGCGTCCGCCGATATCTCCCTGGGACGCCGCCCGAGGTTGGCTTCGATGGCGTCGATCAGGGGTTCGAGCTGGCCCTGGTCGCTGGTCGAATCGGTCAGGGCGTGGGCGACGATGATCTGGCGTTTGGCATCGACCGCGGCCTGGGCATTATAGCCCTGGATGAAGCCGTCCTTGGTCTTGAGGATGCGGCTCTCGGGGTCGGTGAAGTTGCGCTGCGCCTTGTCCGCCGGCACATCCGCCGGCGGCTTGGGCTTGGGTCCCGGGCGCTTCGGCGCCCGCGTCTGGGCGGCGCGCGCGGCCGCGTCCCGCGCCTCGGCCTCCAGGGCGGCCTTGGCCTCGCGAATCTTGGCCAGACGCTTGGCCTTGTCGGCGACCCAGGCCGGCATCTCGTCGCCCCGCGCCGCGACCCCCAACGCCTCGTCCTCCGCCGCATCGGCCGCCGCCGCCCGATCGAGCCAGCTCTCGACCACCGCCTCGAGCCCGGCCTCCGCCCTGACCATGCGGGCGTAAGACATCGCCTTGTGCTTGGAGGCGTTGGCCTTGATCTTGGTGCCGTCCAGCGCCACATGGCCGAGCTTGACCAGCCCCGCCCGGCGGCACAGGGCCAGCACCTGCGCGAACAGCCCCGACAGCGCCGCGAGATGGCGCTTGCGGAAATCCGAGATGGTGCGGAAGTCGGGCCGCTGCATCCCCGTCACCGCCATGAAGTCGACGCGCTCCTCACACCCCCTGGCGATGCGGCGCGACGAATAGACGCCGACGCTGTAGGCGTACAGCAACAGCGCCACCATCATCACCGGGTGGTAGGGCGGCTGGCCGCGCGCCTCGCCATAGGCCGCAAAGATCGCCGACAGGTCCAGGCTCTCGCGCACCGCATCCCGCACCAGGTGCGCCGCGTGTCCCGCCGGCACGAAGTCATGGACCGAAGCCGGCAACAGCCAGACCTGATCCACGTCCCAAGCTCGAAAGGTTTTGCTCATGCCGTTTAACGAATCACACTCCGATACCCACGTCGAGCCAAATCCGAATTCTCGGACAGGCTCCTAGGCCGCGAATTCGAGCTGCAGCAGGGTCCAGGTCTCGCAAAGGCCCGCGACGAGTTGTGCCATCATCTCGTCGGTGTGGAGCGGCGAGGGCGTGAAGCGCAGGCGTTCGGTGCCGCGCGGCACGGTCGGGTAGTTGATGGGCTGGACGTAGATGCCGTGGCGGGTCAGGAGCTCGTCGCTCGCCAGCTTGCACAATCGCGCGTCGCCCACCAGCACCGGCACGATGTGGCTTTCCGACGGCATCACCGGCAACCCGGCCTCGCCCAGCATGCGCTTGAGGCGTGCGGCGCGCTCCTGATGCCGCTCGCGCTCGGCGCCGCTCGTCTTCAGGTGCCGGACGCTCGCGAGGGCGGCGGCGGCGATGGCGGGTGCCAGGGCCGTCGTGAAAATGAAGGCCGGCGCGTGGGAGCGCACGGCGTCGACGAGCGCGGCCGAGGCGGCGATGTATCCGCCCATGACGCCGAAGGCCTTGGCGAGCGTGCCTTCGATGACCGTGAGCCGCTCCATCACGCCTTCGCGCTCGGCGACGCCCGCGCCATGGGGGCCGTAGAGGCCGACGGCGTGCACCTCGTCGAGGTAGGTCATGGCGCCGTAACGCTCGGCCAAATCGCAGATCTCCGCGATGGGGGCGATGTCGCCATCCATCGAATAGACGGACTCGAAGGCCACGAGCTTGGGGCGGCCCGGATCGGCGGCGGCGAGCAGCGCCTCGAGATGCGCGAGGTCGTTGTGGCGGAAGATTTGCTTTTCCGCCCCGCCGTGGCGGATGCCCTCGATCATCGAGGCGTGGTTGAGCTGGTCGGAGAACAGCACGCAGTCGCCCAGGAGGCGCGTGATGGTGCTGAGGGTCGCCTCGTTCGAAATGTAGCCCGAGGTGAAGAGGAGGGCGGCTTCCTTGCCATGCAGCGCGGCGAGCTCGCTCTCCAGGAGCACGTGAATGTGGTTGGTGCCGGAGATGTTGCGGGTGCCGCCCGCGCCCGCGCCGTAGCGCGCCGCCGCCTCGCGCATCGCGCCCACGACCGCCGGGTGCTGACCCATGCCGAGATAGTCGTTGGAGCACCAGACGATGACCTCTTCCGGGCCCGACGGCCCGTGGCGCGTGGCCCGTGGGAAGGACCCCGCCTTGCGCTCGAGGTCGGCGAAGACACGGTAGCGCCCTTCGGCCTTGAGCTGTGCGATCGCGTCTCGGAATCGGGCCTCGTAGTCCATCGCTGCTTGCCTCCGCGTCCACCCCACCACCGCGGCGTCAGGACGCGCCGCCGGGTGGTCGGGCTCATCCCAATCGGGTTACGCGTCCATCAGCCGCCGCTCGAGCCCGCCCAATCGAGCATATAGGGTCAGGCTGGTATCGAGCAACGGGCGCAGGCGCGGCTCCATGTCATACGGCTCGAGGCACGGCGCGCCCCTAGGCCTCGCGGATCTGCCTGACGAAGCCGTCGACCTCGCTGCCGAGCATTTCGGCCTGTGTCGCGATATCGCCGCTGGCGGAGAGGACGTTCCGGGTCGACTCGCCGGCATCGGTCGCGGCCTGGGTGACGCTGACGATATTGGCCGAGACCTCGCCCGTGCCCTGGGCCGCCTGCTGCACGTTGCGGGCGATCTCCTGGGTGGCGGCGCGCTGCTCCTCGACGGCGGCGGAGATCGTGGTGCCGATCTCGCTGATCTCCTTGATGGTCTCGCCGATGGAGTTGATGGCGGTGCCCGCCTCGTTGGTGACCGCCTGCATGGCGCCGATCTGGCCGGCGATGTCCTCGGTGGCCTTGGCCGTCTGGTTGGCGAGGCTCTTGACCTCGGAGGCGACGACGGCGAAGCCCTTGCCGGCGTCTCCCGCCCGCGCGGCCTCGATCGTGGCATTGAGCGCCAGGAGGTTGGTCTGCTCGGCGATGTCGGAGATGAGCTTCACCACCTCGCCGATCTTCTGGGCCGTCGCGGCCATGTTCTTGACGGTCTCGTTGGTGCGCTCCGCCTCCTCGACGGCCTTGCCGGCGATGTCGGAGGACTGGTCGACCTGGCGGCCGATCTCGCTGATGGAGTTGGACATCTCCTCGGCGGCGGAGGCGACGGTCTGGACGTTGGTCGTGGTCTCCTCGGCGGCGGTGGCGGCGGCGCTGGTCTGGTTGCTGGTCTGCTCGGCCGTCGCCGTCATGGCCTCGGCGGTGGACTGCATCTCGGACGCGGCCGAGGAGACGGTATCGACCACGCCCTTGACCTTGGAGTCGAGGTCGTCGGCGAGGGTGTTGAGCTTCTCCTTGAACTGGACGCTGTTCTCTTCGTTGTAGGCGGTCATGGCCAGGTCCATGTCGAGGAACACGGCCTTGTTGATGGCGGCCACGGCGCGGACCGTGCGGTCCGATTTCTTGCGGTGGGTGGCGGCGACGATGTCGAGCAGCTTGTTGAGGGTGTAGCAGTAGCTGCCCATGTACCACTGAGCGTCGAGGCCGATGCGGCTGTGGACGCGGCCGATGCGCTCGACGCCCTGAAAGTAGGCCTCGTCGAAGGTGCCGCTGAAGAGGCGCGCCCAATGCTCCTTCTGGGCGTCCTTGAGGCGGGAGGCCTGGTCGCCGACCAGGGCGCGCACCTGGCCCCACTCGGTGACGTGTGCGTAGAAGCCCTCGAGGATCTCGTCGATATGCTTGTGCAGTATCGGCGCGAACTCGCTCAGGGCCTCACGCGTGGCGTCGTCGATCAGCAGGAAGCGGAAACGCTCGTCGCGGATGTTTTGCGTGTCGGACATCTCGGTCCTTCCGTCATGTTGTGGTGTGTCGTAGACAGTGGGGGCGAAATTTGTCCGACAAATATTATCTGACAGAATTAATTAAGGATTAATCTTGCGAAGCAACCGTAATTTTTAACAAATTTTCCGACCATTGTATGGAATAGTAAAATCATCCCAACATACCGGAATACAACAGTATAATAGCGAGATTCAGCCTTGGCCGGCGTGATAAATCATTACTTTTTATAGGGTAAACGGCCCAGGCGGATGTCGATCGAGCCTTGGCCACCAGGTCTTCGCGGCGCGGTCAGGCCGGCAGGTCGTCCTTGCCGCGCAAGGGGATCATGGCGGATTTGAGCTTGGCAAGGGCCACCGCCTCGAGCTGACGGACACGCTCCTTGGAGAGGCCGAGCTCGCCGGCGAGGGCGGCGAATGTCGCCTTGGCCTCGTCGAGGTAGCGCTTGCGGATGATGACCTGCTCGCGCGGGCTCAGGGACTCCATGGCGCGGCCCAGGAGGTCGCGCCAGAAGCGGCCCTCGCTCTCCGCCGCCAGCGCCTCCTCGGGGTTGGCGCGCTCGTCCGCCACCCGGTCCAGCCAGTCCTCCTTGACCTGCCCGCCCGGGCGGGCGTTGAGCGACCAGTCCGCGCTTGCCGCGCGCCGGGCCATGGTGAAGACGTCGCGCACCGGAATGCCGAAGCGCTTCGACAGGCGCTCGGCCATATCGTCGCTCAGGGCATCGGCGCCCCCCAACACGTCGTCCTTGAGCTTGCGCAGGTTGAGGAAGAGCGACTTCTGCGCCGCCGTGGTGCTGACCCGGACGAGGGACCAGGAGCGCACCACGTATTCCTGCATCGAGGCGCGGATCCACCACATGGCATAGGTCGAGAGCCGCGCGTCGCGCTCGGGGTTGAAGCGGCGCACCGCATGGATGAGGCCGATGGTGCCCTCCTGCACCAGATCCGCCATGGGCAGGCCGTAGCTGCGGTAGGTGCGGGCGATGCGGATGACGAAGCGCAGGTGACTGGCGACGAGGCGGGCCGAGGCGGCGGCATCGCCACGCCGGCTGCGCCGGGCGAGCGACAGCTCCTCCTCCCGGCTGAGCATGGGCTGGCGCCGGACATCCTTGATAAAGCTTGCCGCAAGGGCGAACCGGCTGTCGCGGACGGCTCTCATCACATCGCCTCCCCCCCCGGAAGCCGACAATCGCACAGGCTCGGAGGAAGTCAAACCGGTTTTTGCCGGCGCGATCCGACCCCACGGAGGGGTTTCGGCCCCGGGCCGAAGCTGGCACACTATGGCCGTGACGAGCGCTCGGGCGGCAGGTGGCGAGCTCAACACCGATGGGAGAGGGTCATGGTTCGAAGAGCGGAGATTCCGGATCATATCGTCGATAGCGCCCTGCGGCTCGCCGCGACCGACGGCTGGCGGCGCATCACTCTGCGCGACATCGCGGCCGAGGTCGGCCTCTCCCTCGCGCAAGTGCATGCCGTCCACCGGTCGAAATCCGCGATCCTCGCCGCGTTCGTCCGCCGCGTCGACGATGCGGTGCTGCCCGAGGACGATGCGGAGATCCTGGCCGAGCCGTCCCGCGACCGCCTCTTCGACCTGGTGATGCGGCGCCTGGACGCCATGGCACCGCACAAGGAGGGGGTGGCCGCGGTCGTGCGCGACCTCATGGTCGATCCCGCCTGGGCGCTATGCCACGCGCCCACCTTCATGCGGTCGATGGATTGGATGCTCGAGGTCGCCGGCCTCGCCGCGGGCGGGTGCCGGGGCAGGGTGCGCGCCGCCGGGCTCGGGGCCGTCTATCTGGCGACCTTGCGGGTCTGGTTCACGGACGACAGCCCCGACATGGCGCGCACCATGGCCACGCTCGACCGCCAGCTTCGCCGCGTCGATGCGCTGGCCCGGGCGGCGAGAAGGCCCCGGCGCGCCTGGGCGGCGCGGGGCCCGGAGCCGGACGAGGCCGCGCCCGCCGACGCATGAGCGCCCCGCCGACCCGCCGACCACGCTTTTTGCAGCGCACCAAAATTATTAGAATTGCTGCACTGCAAAATAATCATTGACAGGGCCAGCAGCCTGCGCCATATCTCCTATCACATGTTGCAGTGCAGCATAAACCTTCGTACGGCTCAACACCGTCACTGATACTGGAGAGTGGACAATGGCTAAGAAGGGCAACCCCTTCCTCGATATGGACGTCACCAAGGTCATGGGCGATTTCAAGGTCCCGCGGATGGACCTCGAGGCGTTGATGGCCTATCACCGCAAGAATTTCGACACCTTCGCAGCCGTCAACCGCGTCGCGGTCGAGGGCTTTCAGGCCATGGCCCGCTGTCAGGGCGAGATCGCGCGCTCGAGCGTCGAGTCCTGCGGCAAGGCCGCCACGGACATCCTCGCCGCCGGCACGCAGGAGGAGAAGGCCGCGCAGCAGGCCGATTTCCTCAATGCCGGCTTCGCCGCCGCGCTCGCCAACTATCAGACCCTGACCGAGACGGTCAATGTCGCGGCGGCCAAGGCCACCGACGTGATCGCCAAGCGCGTCACCGAGAGCCTCGACGAGGCCAAGGGCTTCGTCGCACAGAACGGCGCGGCCAAGTAAAGCCTCCCCCCAGGTTGCGTCGTCGCAAGGGGCCGCCCGCGAGGGCGGCCCCTTTACGATTCGCGCGCCGTTGCGACGCCGGGGCGCGCAGTGTTATACGCCCGGCACGGGGTTTACGGGGCTCGTGGGGGCGGCGGCATGATGACGATCTCGTTCGCGGATTTCGAGGCGGTGGACATCCGCGTCGGCACCATCGTCGAGGCCGCGCCCTTCCCGGAGGCGCGCCGCCCGGCCTACCGGCTCAAGGTCGATTTCGGCCCCGAGATCGGCGTCAAGAAGACCTCGGCCCAGATCACCGTGCACTACGCGCTCGAATCCCTGGTCGGCCGCCAGGTGGCCGCCGTGGTCAACTTCCCGCCCAAGCAGATCGGCCCGGTCATGTCCGAGGTCCTGGTCCTGGGCTTTCCCGACGGCGACGGCGAGGTGGTCATGGTCGGCCCCGGCCACCCCGTCCCCAACGGCGGCAAGCTCTACTAGTGGATCGAACGCGACAAAAGAGTCCCCCCCTCCCCTTGGGGAGAGGGTCGGGGTGAGGGGGTGCGCGTCGGCGCGTTATTAAGAGTCTTTCCGCCGCCTGCCGGCGGCCACGCCCTCACCCGGCGCGTGCCGCGCGCCACCCTCTCCCCCCAAGGGAAGAGGCGGGGAGAGGGTTATAAGCGTCAGACTCGAACCACTAGCGCCCCGCGCACTACACCCGGCCCTTGCCCTCGGGGTTGGCGATCGTCCCCATCACGTCCATGGCCAGGCGCACGGCGACCCGGGCGCTCATGTTCGCCAGGTCGTAGACGGGGCTGCACTCGGTGATGACGTAGGCGGCGATGCCCTTGCGCGCGAAGGCGCGGGCGAAGCGGATCATCTCGCGCGGGGTGAGGCCGCCGCACTCGGGCGTGGTGACGCCGGGGACGAAGCCCTGGTCCATGCAGTCGAGGTCGGTATGGAGGACGACCTTCTCCACATCGTCGGTCCAGACACGCTCGATGACCTGGTCGATGACCCGGTCCACGCCCTGTTCCTCGATGTCCCAGATGGTGAACATGAGGATGTCGTGCTCATCCACGAATGCACGCTCCTGGGGCGGGTTGAGCGCGCCGTTGATGCCGACCAGCGCGATGTTGCCGCAGTTGGGCAGCTCGGCCGTGCGGCTCACCGGGCAGGCGTGGTTGAGCTTCTCGCCGCCCACGTCGCTGGCCGTGTCCATGTGCGAATCGAAATGGATATAGCCGATCTTCTTGCCCTCGGAGCAGGAGCGCGCGAGGGCCGCCGTCACCGGGATGGGGCAGGAATCGTCGCCGCCGAAGACGAAGGGGACCGCGCCCGCATCGACGATGTTGGTGATGCATTCCTCGGCCCGGTCGAAGGTGCGCCGGGCGTTCCCGGGGATGATCTGCACGTCGCCGCAATCGACCAGGCCCAAGGCGTCGAAGAGGTCGACCTGGAACTCGCCATGGTGGCTGATGTAATGGTCGGTGGCGGTGCGGATGGCCCTCGGCCCCATGGAAGTGCCTGGCCGGCAGGTGTTGGTGTGCTCCCACGGCAGGCCGAGCACCGCGGCCTTGGCCCCGTGGGCGCGCAGCTCCGCCTCCACCGGCGGCACCACGGCACCCTTGAGGAAGGAGGGGATGCCCGAGATCAGGTGGCTCGGGAAATCGTCCTGGCCTTCGCGCCTGCCATAGGTCAGGTAGCTGTTGTGCGCCATGTCGGTCTCTCCTGTTATATTCGGGTCCTGGGGTGTCGGGACACTAGGAGCCTGTCCGAGAATTCGGATTTGGCTCGACGTGGGTATCGGAGTGTGATTCGTTAAACGGCATGAGCAAAACCTTTCGAGCTTGGGACGTGGATCAGGTCTGGCTGTTGCCGGCTTCGGTCCATGACTTCGTGCCGGCGGGACACGCGGCGCACCTGGTGCGGGATGCGGTGCGCGAGAGCCTGGACCTGTCGGCGATCTTTGCGGCCTATGGCGAGGCGCGCGGCCAGCCGCCCTACCACCCGGTGATGATGGTGGCGCTGTTGCTGTACGCCTACAGCGTCGGCGTCTATTCGTCGCGCCGCATCGCCAGGGGGTGTGAGGAGCGCGTCGACTTCATGGCGGTGACGGGGATGCAGCGGCCCGACTTCCGCACCATCTCGGATTTCCGCAAGCGCCATCTCGCGGCGCTGTCGGGGCTGTTCGCGCAGGTGCTGGCCCTGTGCCGCCGGGCGGGGCTGGTCAAGCTCGGCCATGTGGCGCTGGACGGCACCAAGATCAAGGCCAACGCCTCCAAGCACAAGGCGATGTCTTACGCCCGCATGGTCAGGGCGGAGGCCGGGCTCGAGGCGGTGGTCGAGAGCTGGCTCGATCGGGCGGCGGCGGCCGATGCGGCGGAGGACGAGGCGTTGGGGGTCGCGGCGCGGGGCGACGAGATGCCGGCCTGGGTCGCCGACAAGGCCAAGCGTCTGGCCAAGATTCGCGAGGCCAAGGCCGCCCTGGAGGCCGAGGCGCGGGACGCGGCCGCGCGCGCCGCCCAGACGCGGGCGCCGAAGCGCCCGGGACCCAAGCCCAAGCCGCCGGCGGATGTGCCGGCGGACAAGGCGCAGCGCAACTTCACCGACCCCGAGAGCCGCATCCTCAAGACCAAGGACGGCTTCATCCAGGGCTATAATGCCCAGGCCGCGGTCGATGCCAAACGCCAGATCATCGTCGCCCACGCCCTGACCGATTCGACCAGCGACCAGGGCCAGCTCGAACCCCTGATCGACGCCATCGAAGCCAACCTCGGGCGGCGTCCCAGGGAGATATCGGCGGACGCCGGCTACTGCTCGAAGGCGAACCTGGAGGCCGCCGATAGGCGGGGCATCAAGCCCTACATCGCGACCGGGCGGCAAAAGCACGGCCAAGCCGCCGCCGTGGGCCCGCGCGCCGCGCCGCCCGGCGGCCGGGTCGCGGCCATGGCGGCCACCCTCAGGCGCGCCGGGCGCCGCAGCCGCTACCGCCTGCGCAAGCAGACCGTCGAGCCGGTGTTCGGCCAGATCAAGCAGGCCCGGGGCTTCCGTCAGTTCCTGCTGCGCGGCCGTGAGAAGGTCACATGCGAATGGGCGATGATCTGCACCGCCCACAACCTGGCCAAGCTCGCCGTCGCCCAAGCGCCATGAGACGCCGAGACCAATCATGCCTCTCGCCGCGCCAAGCCCCTGAAGGCAACCACCCATGAGCCAAACCACCAAAATCACGACAAGACCACTCGCCATCACCCCAATGCTTGCCAACAACATCAAATCTCGGACAGGCTCCTAGTACCCACTTTCATAATTCCGTGTACCATACGATCGCTTTTCCCGTCTCCTCGGCAGGAGGGGGTGCGCCGGCGATGCCGGGGCATCGTCAAGCATCCTCGACACCTCGAGGGGGCGGGAAAAGCGACCGGTCGGGCGGCGCCCCGAGGCCCCCGGACGTCGTCGCGCGCCGCTTGTGATGCCCCGGCATCACGGCGCGCCACCCTCCTAGCCGGGAACCTCGGGGCGCCGTCGTATGGCACGCGGAATTATGAAAGTGGGTACTAGCGATCGAGCAACACCACGTCGTCTGCCTTGGCGGTGATTTCGATTCCCTGGCCGACCGCGATTTCGGTGGCCGAGGGCAGCTCGAGCAGGAGCGCGGGAACCTCGCCCGCTTCGCACCTGGCAGTCACCTTGAGGTGGCTGCCCTGGAACACGATCTCGGTGACGCGCGCGCGGCCGAGGGCGAGGCGCGCCCCGTCATCGGCGGGGCCGAGCGAGAGCTGCTCGGGCCGCAAGCTCAACGAGACGTCCGTCCCCGCCGCCGCCTTGGCATCGGCCGCGATGGCCCATTCGCCCAACGGCGTTGCGACGCGGGCCGTGCCGCCCGCCGCCGCCGTCACCCGGCCCGGGATCAGGTTGCTCTCGCCCATGAAGGTGGCGGTGAAGAGGCTCGCGGGCCGGAGATAGACGCGCCGCGGCGGTCCCATGTCCTCGATCCGCCCGTGGTTCAGCACCACGACCGTGTCGGCGACGCTCATGGCCTCGTCCTGGTCGTGGGTCACGTGGATGAAGGTCGTGCCGAGTTGTTTCTGGATATGGACCAGCTCGATCTGCATCTGGCGCCGCAAGGCCAGGTCGAGGGCGCCCAGCGGCTCGTCCAGCAGCAGCACCGTCGGGCGCACGGCGATGGCGCGGGCCAGCGCCACGCGCTGGCGCTGGCCGCCCGAGAGCTGGTGGATGGAGCGCCGGCCGAAGCCTTCGAGGCCGACGAGGTGCAGCACCTCCTCGACGCGGCCCCCGCGCTCGGCCCGCGGCACCTTGTGCATGGCGAGGCCGAAGGCGACGTTCGACGCGACGCTCATGTGCGGGAAGAGGGCGTAGTCCTGGAACACGGTGGCCGTGGGCCGGCGCGCGGGCGGCAGGCCGGCCACATCCACGCCGTCGATGACGATTCCGCCCGCCGTCGGCGCGACGAAGCCGCCGATGATGTTGAGGATGGTGGTCTTGCCGCTGCCCGACGGGCCGAGGAGGACGACGAACTCGCCCGGCTCGATTTTGAGGTCCACGGAGGCGACCGCGACCGTCGCGCCATACTCCATGCGCACGCCGCGCAGCTCGACGAAGTGCTCAGCCATCGCTCTTCCGCCCCTTGAGGGTGAGGATCACCGCCACCAGCACAAGGGTCATGGAGATGGCGAAGACCACCGTGCCGGCGGCGTTGAGCTGCGGGTTCAGGCCCGCGCGCAGCATCTCGAAGATGGTGACCGGCAGGGTCACGTCGAAGCGGCTCAGCAGGAGGGCGATGATGAACTCGTCCCACGACAGGGTCGCCGACAGGCAGAAGGCGGCGAAGATGGCGGGCCGCATCATCGGCACGGTGACGAGGGCCAGGGCTTGGAAGTCGCTGGCGCCCAGGTCGTGGGCGGCGCGCTCGATATTGCGCTGATGCTCGCCCAACTGGGAATAGACGATCGCGAAGCAGAGCGGCAGGTTGATGACCACGTGCCCGATACCAACGGCGAGGAGGGACTTGGGCATCCCCGCCAGGTTGAAGGTGATGAGCAGGCCGAGGCCGATGATCAGGTAGGAGACCGTGATAGGCGCCATCAGCGCGTAGCGCACGACGCCGCCGAGGCGCGCGCCGCCGCGTGCGAGGCCGTAGGCCGCGAGGAAGCCGAGGATGGTCGCCACCAGCGAGGAGAGGGCCGCCACCAGGACCGAGTTGCCGAGGGATTCCATGAGCCGGCGGTTGCTGAAGAGCGCGTCGTACCATTGCAGGCTGGGGCCCTTGAAGGGCGGGACGGGCAAGAGGCCGTCCTGGAACGAGAACAGCACCAGGATGACCACCGGCAGGAAAATGAAGATATAGGCGGCCAGGAGATAGGCGGCGGCGGGGGCGTGGCGGAGCCAGGGCATGGTCAGACCCGGTCCATCTTCAGGTATCTGGCGAAGGCGAGGTAGGTCGCCGTCACCACCACCATGAGGGTCATGCTCATGGCCGACGCCATGGGGAAGTTCGCGCCGCGCTGGACCTGGAGCATGATGGCCTGGGGCAGCAGCATCTCCTTGCTGCCGCCCAGGATCTGCGGCGTGATGTAGTCGCCGATGGTGATCACGAAGGCGAGGAAGGCGCCCACCGCCACCCCCGGCAGGCTGAGCGGCAGGGTGATGCGCGCGAATACCTGGAAGGGGGAGGCACCGAGGTCGGCGCCCGCCAGACGGTAGGATCGGCTGATCTGCACCAGGTTGGCGTAGATGGTGAGGGTCAGCAGCATGACGAAGAAATGGACGAAGCCGAGGATCGTGGCGCCGCGGTTGTAGCTCATGGCCAGGGGCTCGTCGATCAGGCCGAGCGAGATGAGCGTCACGTTGATGACGCCGTTCTCCGAGAGGATGAGGAGCCAGCTGTAGGAGCGGATCACGTAGGAGGTCCAGAACGGCAGCACCGCCAGGACGAGGGCCACGCGCTGCCAGCGCGCCGGCACCCGGTAGGCGAGGATATAGGCCAGCGGATAGGCCAGGACGACGCTGATGGCCGCGGTAGTCGCTGCCACGGCGACCGAGTTGCCGAGCGCCTCCAGCAGGTAGCTGCGGCCGAAGAACTTCGCGTAGTTGACGAACGACCAGTCGGCGACCAGCTTGCCGCCCGTCCGGGTCCAGAAGCTGACCACGAGCATGACGGCGATGGGAGCGGCGAAGAACACCGCCGTCCATCCGAGTGCGGGAAGGGCGGACAGGCGCGATAGTTCGAGCCCGCCGCCCTTCGTTCTAGTCTTCTGCGCGGCCATCAACGCGCCGCATCAAGTCCGCACGCTCTACGCCTGCAGGAACTCCGTCCAGACATCCAGCATTTCCGTGTCGAGCTCGGGGTCCGAGATCGACGACGGATAGGAGCGTGCCAGGAAGGCCGGCTGTTCGTCCCAGCGCAGGATCTTCTTTTGGGCGTCCGTCAGGTCCGCGTTCTTGTTGGCCGGCATCGCCCAGTAGCAGTCCGAGGTCGCGAGGCGGCCCTGTCCCGCCGGGCTGATGATGTAGTCGACGAAGGCCTTGGCCAGGTCCTTCTTCTTGGAATCGGCCATGATCGCCAGGCCCTGGTCCCACAACAGGCCGCCCTCGTCGAAGATGACCCAATCGAGGGATGGGTCCTCGGTCATGAGGCCGGAGACGGCGAACTCGGCCGCGTTGACGATCAGGTCCACGTCGCCGTTCACCAGCGCGTTCTGCACCCCGACGATGTCGCCGATCAGCTTGAGCTGGGGCTTGAAGGCCAGCAGGCGCTCGCGGATCTGGCCCAGGTTCCCGGCGTTGATCTCCGATGGCTTCAGGCCGAGCGAGATGCCGATGAGCTGCATGCAGGGGAAGTAATAGTCGTAGACGGCCATGCGGCCCTTGTATTTCTCGTTCCAGAACACCTGAGCGCTGCGCATGTCGGCCGGGTCCACTCGCTCCTTGTTGTAGGCGACGCCGTAGTAGCCGAACTTCTCCGGCACCGCGTAGAGCTTGCCGTCGACATAGGTGAAGGGGGCCGCCCGCAGCTCGGGGAAGATGTCGCCCCACGGCACCTCGTCGTCGGGGATCTCGGCCAGGATGCCCGTGCGCCCGACGCGCGGCACGTCCTGGGCATCGACCACGAAGACGTCCCAGTCGCCGGGTTGCGACTGCTCGATCATGGTCAGCGCCGTGCCCGTGCCCTCGTAGGACTTGACGTTGACGCGGACGTTGTTGGCTTCCTCGAAGGGGGCGATCAGCTTGAGGTCGGCGTGGTCGCACCAGACCAGGATGTTGAGCTCCTCCTCGGCGCGGGCGCGGCCCGAGGCGAGGATGGCGGGCGCCGCCATGGTGGCGGCTGCACCGGCGAGGAACTTGCGCCGGCTGACCGTGCCCGGTGTCTTGCGGGTCGTTCTACTGTCGATCGTCATTTTTCTCTCCCTGTTGGAATGCTTGCTCGGGTGCCGTTTCTTTGTTTTTCGAATCTCCGGCTCGTCGTTGGCCTCACGGGTGCGAATGCCCAATTTCACATGGTCCCGGTGCTACCTCACCCTTCGACAGGCTCAGGGTGAGGCCCTCATCCTGAGCGCTTGTCGAAGGACGAAGTATGAGGGCCGGTCGGGTGGGTTGGCTCAGGGTGAGGCCCTCATGCTGAGCTTCCTCATCCTGAGCGCTTGTCGAAGGACGAAGTATGAGGGCCGGGGGGATGAACCGCACTGTCGAGTGATCGAACACTATCTTTCGGCTCCCGTTTCCGCCGGGCAGCCGGGCTTGCGCCGGCCGGCCACGTAGTCGTCGATGAGCTCGAGGAAGCGCGCGCGGCCGAAGCTCTCGTGGTGGCCGCCATGCACCGTCTCCACGGGCAGCGGGCGCAGCCGCTCCATGCTCTCGACATAGTCCGCGACATCCGAGTGATAGAGGTCGTCGTACATCTCGCCGTCGTAGATCACGTCGCCCGAGAGCAGTACGCCCGTGGCCGCCTCCCACAGCACGATGCTGCCGGGCGAATGGCCGGGCAGGTGCATGACTTCGAAGTGCCGGTCGCCCAAATCCACCACGTCGCCATCGTCGATCAGGCGGGTCGGCGGGGCGGGACGGATCGTATATTCGGCCGGGTCGAAATCGGCGTCGGGATAGGCGTCGAAGATGGCTTCCGAGACGTAGCGCTCGATGACCGTGTTCTCGCGGTCGGGCGCCGTCAGGATATCGGCCTCGGCCGGGTGGGCGAGGCGCTCGGCGAACTCGTAATGGCTGCCCACATGGTCGAAATGGCTGTGACTGGCGACGCAGAGGACGGGCTTCTCCGTGACCAGCGCCACGTGCTCGCGCAGGCTCTTGATGCCCATGCCCGAATCGAGGAGCAGGTTGCGCCTCCGCCCGCGCACGTGCCACATGTTGCAGCGTATGCCGGGGAAGACGTGGGGCTCCCAGATGAGGGTCACGTCGTCGCCGTAGCGTCGCGTCTCGAACCAGCGGTCTGCGATCGGCATTGCCATGAGCTGTTTTTAGCCCATGGCGGCAATCACGGCTAGATGGGGTGCGAGGATTTCGGCTGTCACGGGCGCACCGATCCGGTAACAATGGCGCCCGCCAGTACGTAGGGGGAGAGCGGGCCGCATGTCGGATATCGCGGACAAGAAGCGGGAACTGATCGAGGCGGGGGTCAGGTATTTTTTCGGCGCCTATGTGGACCTCCACGGGGTGCCCAAGTCCAAGGCCGTGCCGATCGAGCACCTCGAGGATGCGCTTGCGGGCTCCGAGCTCTACACGGTCGGCGCGCTCGAGGGCATGGGCGAATTGGGTCCCAACGAGGACGAGGTCATGGGCGTGCCCGACCTCGCGACCCTGACGATCCTGCCCTGGGACAAGCGCTACGCCGTTGCGGCGGCCGACCTCACCTTCGTGGGCGAGCCCTACAGCCACGATTCGCGCGCGGTCCTCAAGCGCCAGGTCGCGGCGGCGGCGGCGATGGGCTTGCGCCCCAACATGGGCATCGAGCCCGAAGTCTACGTCATTCGCGAGACCGACGGCGAATGGCGGCCCTTCATCGCCGACGACCTCGTGAACCTGCCCACCCGGGGCTACGACCTCGAGGCGACCATGCAGGCCGACGCCTTCCTCGCACCCATGGTCGGCTACATGAACGAGCTCGGCTGGGACGTCTATTCCTTCGACCACGAGGGCGGCGACGGCCAGTACGAGTTCGACTTCGCCTATACCGATGCCCTCGGCATGGCTGACCGCATGCTGGTGTTCCGCCTCATGGCCAAGCACGTGGCGCGCTCGATCGGCTGCGTCGCCAGCTTCATGCCCAAGCCCTGGTCCGACGGCTTCGGCTCGGGCGCCCATTTGAACGCGAGCCTCGCGGACATGGCGACGGGCCGCAACATGTTCGCGGCGGGCGACGGACTGGCCCCGCGCGGCGATCGCGGCTACACCGACCTCGCCTACCACTTCACGGCCGGCGTCCTGCGCCATGCCGAGGCGATCACCGCCGTCGTCTGCCCCACGGTCAATTCCTACAAGCGCCTCTTCCCCTATGGCCGCATGCGCGAGATGAGCTGGGCGCCGGTCTACCAGGCCTACGGCCACAACAACCGCACCCTCATCTGCCGTCTGCCCATGAACCGGCATTGCCTGGAGGTGCGCCACGTCGACAGCGCCTGCAACATCTATCTCGGCGCGGCCCTGACCTTCGCCGCCGGCCTCGCCGGCATCCGCGAGAAGCTGGACCCGGGCGCGGCGATCGAGTTCGATACCTACACGGTCGAGGAATCGGAGTTGGCGAAGATGGGTGCCCCGCGCCTGCCCCGCACCCTGGCCGAGGCCCTCGATGCCTTGGAGGGGGACGCGCTGGCGAAGGAGGTCCTGGGCGCGGAGTTCCACGCCACCTTCCTCAAATACAAGCGCGCCGAGTGGGAGGAATACTGCATGGCCGTGAGCCAGTGGGAGCGCGAGAAGTACCTGCGCCTGTGGTGAGGGTGGGGACGGTAGGCGCGCCGGAAGCCCTCTGCTAACCTCCCCGGCGGCCGGTGAGGCTGATGCGTGGTGATCCGGGGGCCGCCGCCGGCCCTCATACTTCGACAGGCTCAGCATGAGGGCCTCACCCTGAGCTTGCCGAGGGACAAAGGGCGAGGTAGCTGGCACGGTCCAGCGAAGGCCTCACCCTGAGCCTGTCGAAGGGCGAGGCGGGTGGCACGGTCCAGCGAGAGCCTCACCCTGAGCCTGTCGAAGGGCGAGGTAGCTGGCACGGGCTTCGGGGAGTCGGAGAGCTGGACGCCGTCGGTCGAGAGGGGAAAGCAGCCATGGCCATGACTGGGATATTCGACCCCAAGAGCTACGACGCCTTTCGCGCGCCCATGATGGACGCCGAGACCATGCCCACCTGGTGCTACACATCGCCCGACTTCTACCGGCGCGAGGTCGAGGCCATCTTCATGAAGGTGTGGAACTTCGTCGGCCGCACCGACCAGGTGCCGGGCCCGGGCGACTATACCGCCTTCGATTTCGCCGGCGTGCCGCTCGTCATCCTGCGCGACCGCGAGGGCGCGGTGCGCGCCTTCGCCAATACCTGCCGCCACCGGGGCTCGCTTTTGCTGGAGGCTGGCGCCGGCACCTGCCGCGGCATCAAGTGCCCCTACCACGGCTGGGTCTACGGCCTCGACGGGGCGCTGACGGGTGCGCCCGACATGGAGAAGACCGTGGGCTTCAGCCGCGCGGACCACGGCCTCATCCCCATCCGGCTCGAGACCTGGGGCGGCTTCATGTTCGTGAACTTCGAACCCGATGCCGGGCCGCTCACGGACTATCTCGGCAGCCTGCCGGCCATGCTCGCCTCCCACGACCTCGAGAACATGGTCACCACCCGGCGCAAGGAATTCACCATCGAGAGCAACTGGAAGCTCTTCGTCGAGAACGCCATGGAGGCGTACCATATCCCCACCGTCCACGGCGGCACCCTCGCCAAGCACAAGGCCAAGAAGAAGCGCGAAGCCCTGCCCCCGGCGGATAGCGAGTTCGTCTATCTCTACACCACCCAGAAGGGCTCCCGCGCGCTGCTCCCGGGCGAGACGGGCTTCCCCGAGATCGCGAGCCTTGACGAGAAGGCGAGGGGGGGCTCCTACTACCCGCTCATCTACCCGAGCACCATGTTCTGCTGCACCACCGACTGCATGTGGTATCTCGAGGTCCACCCCCTGGGGCCGACGCGCATGAAGCTGATCCACGGCGCCGTCTTCCCCAAGGTCACCGCCGAGCGGGACGATTTCGACGAGGTCGTGCAAAAGTACTACCACCGCTGGGACGTGACGGCGGTGGAGGACAACGACATCTCCGAGACCCAGCAGAAGGGCATCGAGTCGCCCCTCGCGCGGCCTGGGCGACTGTCCCATATGGAGCCGCTCGTCCATACCATCGGCAACTGGGTGCTCGACCGCGTGCTGGGCGAGGAGACGCCCGCCGGCCGCGGCCTGGCCGGCGACTGAGCGACTGGATCGGGATTTCCGAGGAACGAGAAGGGGGAGGGGGCGCCATGCCGCCGTTCGAGACAGGGGAATACCAGGGCCGCCTGACCAAGGCCAAGGCCAGCATGGCCGAGAAGGGGATCGAGGTCCTGCTGATCACCGATCCCGGCAACATGAACTACCTCTCGGGCTACGACGCCTGGTCCTTCTACGTGCACCAGGTGCTGATCGTGGCCCAGGACCGCGACCAGCCCATCTGGCTCGGCCGCGCCCAGGACATGAACTGCGCCTATGCCACCACCTATCTCGACCGCGACAACATTCTCGGCTATCCCGACCACTACGTGCAGTCGACCGAGCGCCACACCTACGATTTCATCGCCGCCTACCTGGCCGAGCAGGGCTGGGCCAAGGCGGCCGTCGGCACAGAGATGGACAACTACTACTACACGGCCGCCTGCCAGGCGGCGATCGAGGCCGGTCTGCCCAATGCCAGCTTCAAGGACGCGACGGCCCTCGTGGGCTGGGTCCGCGCCGTCAAGTCCGAGCGCGAGATCGGCTACATGAAGGAGGCCGCGCGCATCATGGAGATCATCATGCGGACGGCCATCGACGCGGTCGAGCCGGGCGTGCGCCAGTGCGACGCGGTGGCCGAGATCCTGCGCGCCCAGGCGCGCGGTACCGAGGCCTATGGCGGCAGCTATACGGGCATCCTGCCGCCCCTCCTGCCCACCGGCAAGGGCACCAGCGCGCCCCATCTCACCTGGACCGACGAGCCCTTCCGCACGGGCGAGGGCACGATCCTCGAACTGGGGGCGTCGCGTCACCAGTACCATTGCCCCATGGCGCGCACGGTCCATCTCGGCACGCCGCCCAAGAAGCTGGCCGATACGGCGAAGGTAGTGGTCGAGGGCCTCGAGGCCGCCCTCGAGGAAGCGCGGCCCGGCACCACGGCCGAGGCGGTGGAGGGCGCGTGGCGCGCCGTCATCTCGCGCCACGGCATCGAGAAGGCGTCGCGCATCGGCTACTCGACGGGGGTCAACTACCCGCCCGACTGGGGCGAGCACACCATCAGCTTGCGCCCCGGCGACAAGACGGTGCTGGAGCCCAACATGACGATCCACTGCATCGGCGGCATCTGGGAGGACGACTGGGGCGTCGAGATCAGCGAGTGTTTCCGCGTGACCGAGACCGGCTCGGCGACCTTCTGCGACTTCCCCCGCCAGCTGTTTGTCAAGGACTAACCCCAATGGCCAATTTCGAGAGAGCCGAATATCTCGACCGCCTCGCCCGCGCCAAGGCCCGCATGGAGGCGGCCGGCATCGAGGTCCTGCTCGTCAACGACCCCGCCAACATGGGCTACCTCTCGGGCTACGACGCTTGGTCCTATTACACGCCCCAGCTCCTCATCGTGGTGGCGGACGAGGAGGAGCCCATCTGGCTCGGCCGCGGCATCGACGCCAACTGCGGCCACGTCACCTGCTTCATGAAGCCCGGGAACGTGCTCGGCTACCCCGACCATTACGTCCAGTCGACCGAGCGCCACCCCATGGACTACATGGCCGCCTTCCTCACCGACCGGGGCTGGGGCGGCCGCGCCATGGGTGTGGAGATGGACAGCTACTTCTATTCGGCCGCCGCCCACGCGGCCCTGCGCAAGGGCCTCCCCAACGCTACCTTCAAGGCCGCCGACGGCCTCGTGAACTGGGTCCGGGTGGTCAAGTCCGCGCGCGAGATCGAATACATCACCCGCGCCGCGCGCATCGTCGAGCGCACCATGACCGTGGCCATCGAGAACATCACCCCCGGCGTGCGCCAGTGCGACGTGGTGGGCGAGATCCTGCACACCCAGGTGAGCGGGACGCCCGAATTCGGCGGCGACTACCCCGCCGTCATGCCGCTCCTGCCGACGGGGGAGTGGAGTGCGGCCCCCCACCTCACCTGGTCCGACAAGCCGTTCGAGAACGGTGGCGGCACGGCCATCGAGATCGCCGGCTGCCACCGGCGCTACCACTGCCCCATGGCCCGCACCGTATGCCTGGGCGAGCCGCCCGGGGAAGTCCGCGACACGGCCGCCTATGTGGTCGAGGGCCTCGAGGCCGCGCTCGAGGCGGCGCGGCCGGGCGCGACGGCCGAGGATGTGGAGGCCGCCTGGCGCAAGGCCATCGCGGGCAGCGGCATCGAGAAGGACTCCCGCATCGGCTATTCCATCGGCCTCGCCTATCCCCCCGACTGGGGCGAGCGCACCATCAGCCTGCGCCCGGGCGACAAGACCGTGCTCGAGGCCGACATGACCCTCCACTGCATCCCCGCCATCTGGCTCGGCCAATGGGGCATTGAGATCAGCGAGTGCTTCCGCGTGACCGAGCGGGGCGGCGAAGCCTTCTGCAACGTGCCGCGGCAGCTGTTCGTGAAGTAGGGGCCTGCCCTCCGACCTTCAGTCGGCCGAAGCCGACTTTCGGTCGGCGAAGGCCGAAGCCTTGGCGAAGGAGGGTGCCACCACAGCGGGGACAGGCATGACGAACACGAGCGGTTTGCGAATCGGTCTTTCTCTTCCGATCTTCGAGAAGGGCGGTGAAAGCCCGACTTGAGCGACGATCCAGCGCTTCGCGATCGAGGCCGAGGCCGCCGGCCTGGATTCGCTGTGGCTCGCCGATGATCCGTTTCACCGTCCCTTGGGTCTCACCGATAGCATTCCGGTGCTCAGCCTCATCCCGACCGCGGCCGCCGTCCTCGCGGTGACGCGCTCGATTCATGTCGGCTCTCTCGTTGCCAATGTGCATTTTAGGTCCCCGGCGATGCTGGCAAAGGACGCGGATACCCTCGCCATCCTCAGCGACGGGCGCTTCATCCTCGGGCTGGGCGCGGGCGGAGGCGACGATCGGCCCCAACACGAAGCAATGGGCGTGATCTGGGAGAAGCGCTATGCCGCCTTCGAGGAGGCCGTGGAGATCGTCACGACCCTGCTTCGCACCGGGGAGGCCGACTTCGTCGGGGCGCACTACTCGGCGCAAGGCGCGGTCTTAGCACCCCGTGGCCCGCAGCCAAGGGGGCCGAAGATCCTGATCGGCGGCCAAGGGCGACGAATCATGCGAATCACGGCGGAGCGCGCCGACATGTGGAATGCGTTCTTCGCCGGATATCGGGGCCTGGAGACGCTGCCCCCCCTGCTGCGGCAGCTCGACGAGGCCTGCGAGAAGGCGGGGCGGGAGCCCGCCTCGCTGAAACGCTCCGTGGTGCTCGCGGTCGCCTTCGGCGACCATCCGGTCCTCGCCGGCTCGAAGGTTGTCCCGGTCGACGGCATCCGCGGCGACCCCAACCGGATCGCGGACGAGATTCTCGAAACCGCCGCCCTTGGACTCTCGGAGATCCAGATCCAGCTCGCGCCCATGAACCTCTGGGCGCTCGAGCGATTCACCCACGTCCTGTCGGTGATCCGCGGCTGACGTAGATGGCCGTCGTCGTCGAGGGCCTCGAGGCGGCCTGAATTCCCGCAACTATGTCAGGGTAATTGTCCGTCGTCAAAACATTTGGGACTGTTGAGCCTGTTTTATAACGGAGGATCTGGCTCATCTTGGATTGATGTTAAGCCGCTTGTTGTTGATGGTTCAAGCGGCGGTGTTGGATAGTCAGTTTTTTGATCCTGTTCCTCCTTTCAATGATGGCGGTATCGCGCCCGAAGTAGGCATCGGCGGGGGTTACATTCGCTAGGCTCTCGTGGTAGCGGCGGTTGTTGTAGTGATCGACGAAAGCGCCGATCTGGTTTTCGAGATCGCCTGGTAGATAATAGTTTTCCAGCAGGACGCGGTTTTTCAGGGTTTGATGCCAACGCTCGATCTTGCCCTGGGTCTGGGGATGATAGGGAGCCCCACGGACATGATTGATACCTTGGTCTTCGAGCCATTCCGCGAGATCACCGGAGATATAAGACGAGCCATTGTCGCTGAGCAGCCTGGGTTTGTGGATGACCTTGGCTTGGTCGCAGCCTGATACCTTCAACGCCAGTTTGAGTGTTGCCGTCACATCATCCGCCTTCATAGTGGTGCAGAGCTTCCAAGCAATGATGTAGCGGGAATAGTCGTCGAGGATGGTCGACAGGTAAAACCAGCCCCAGCCGATGACCTTGAGATAGGTGAAGTCGGTCTGCCACAGCTGGTTCGGCGCCGTGGTCTTGTCGCGGAACTCATCGGCTGCCTTGATGACCACGAAAGCGGGGCTGGTGATCAGGTCGTGGGCCTTGAGAAGTCGGTAAACCGAGGCTTCCGAGACAAAGTAGCCCCTGGTGTCCGTAAACCTGACGGCCAGTTCCCGGGGCGACAGTTGCGTCTCCTCCAGGGCAAGATCGATGATCTGCCCCCGGACATCATCCGGGATACGGTTCCACACCCGGCCTGGGCTGCTGTTGCGATCCTCAAGACCGGCGTCGCCAAAGGCCAGAAAGCGATCGTACCAGCGATAAAAGGTGGTCTTCGGAATGCCCAGCTCGTCCAAAGTGGACCCGACGCCCAGGTGGGACTGCTCGACCAGGCGGATGATCTCCAGCTTCTCGGATGCGGGGCACCTCATTCCTCGCCTCCCCCATGCCCGATCATGTTTTTTTAAGAAGACGGTTCTCCAGCGAAAGTTCGGCGACCAACTCCTTCAAGTGTCTGACGTCAGCGCCTTTGGGACGAATTGAGGTAATTGCATAACGGAGGATTTCTGGCTCATCGTAGTGACCGAAGGGAACGAAGATGAGACAGAAATCAATGAGCAAGAACGACCCGGCGGAAAGAACGGTTCGGGATATTCGCCGCAAGACACGCAAGCAGTATACGGCTGAGGAGAAGATCCGGATCGTGGTGTCGGGCCTGCGCGGCGAGGAGAGCATCGCCGCCTTGTGCCGCCGCGAGGGCATCGCCGAGGGTCTGTATTACAGCTGGTCGAAAGAGTTTTTGGAAGCGGGCAAGAAGCGGCTCGCCGGCGACACCGGGCGCCAAGCGACCTCGGGCGAGGTTAAAGGCCTGCGCCAGGAGATGCGCGACTTGAAGGAGTTGGTCGCCGAACTTTCGCTGGAGAACCGTCTTCTTAAAAAAAACATGATCGGGCATGGGGGAGGCGAGGAATGAGGTGCCCCGCATCCGAGAAGCTGGAGATCATCCGCCTGGTCGAGCAGTCCCACCTGGGCGTCGGGTCCACTTTGGACGAGCTGGGCATTCCGAAGACCACCTTTTATCGCTGGTACGATCGCTTTCTGGCCTTTGGCGACGCCGGTCTTGAGGATCGCAACAGCAGCCCAGGCCGGGTGTGGAACCGTATCCCGGATGATGTCCGGGGGCAGATCATCGATCTTGCCCTGGAGGAGACGCAACTGTCGCCCCGGGAACTGGCCGTCAGGTTTACGGACACCAGGGGCTACTTTGTCTCGGAAGCCTCGGTTTACCGACTTCTCAAGGCCCACGACCTGATCACCAGCCCCGCTTTCGTGGTCATCAAGGCAGCCGATGAGTTCCGCGACAAGACCACGGCGCCGAACCAGCTGTGGCAGACCGACTTCACCTATCTCAAGGTCATCGGCTGGGGCTGGTTTTACCTGTCGACCATCCTCGACGACTATTCCCGCTACATCATTGCTTGGAAGCTCTGCACCACTATGAAGGCGGATGATGTGACGGCAACACTCAAACTGGCGTTGAAGGTATCAGGCTGCGACCAAGCCAAGGTCATCCACAAACCCAGGCTGCTCAGCGACAATGGCTCGTCTTATATCTCCGGTGATCTCGCGGAATGGCTCGAAGACCAAGGTATCAATCATGTCCGTGGGGCTCCCTATCATCCCCAGACCCAGGGCAAGATCGAGCGTTGGCATCAAACCCTGAAAAACCGCGTCCTGCTGGAAAACTATTATCTACCAGGCGATCTCGAAAACCAGATCGGCGCTTTCGTCGATCACTACAACAACCGCCGCTACCACGAGAGCCTAGCGAATGTAACCCCCGCCGATGCCTACTTCGGGCGCGATACCGCCATCATTGAAAGGAGGAACAGGATCAAAAAACTGACTATCCAACACCGCCGCTTGAACCATCAACAACAAGCGGCTTAACATCAATCCAAGATGAGCCAGATCCTCCGTTATAAAACAGGCTCAACAGTCCCAAATGTTTTGACGACGGACACTCCTTCAAGTCGCGCATCTCCTGGCGCAGGCCTTTAACCTCGCCCGAGGTCGCTTGGCGCCCGGTGTCGCCGGCGAGCCGCTTCTTGCCCGCTTCCAAAAACTCTTTCGACCAGCTGTAATACAGACCCTCGGCGATGCCCTCGCGGCGGCACAAGGCGGCGATGCTCTCCTCGCCGCGCAGGCCCGACACCACGATCCGGATCTTCTCCTCAGCCGTATACTGCTTGCGTGTCTTGCGGCGAATATCCCGAACCGTTCTTTCCGCCGGGTCGTTCTTGCTCATTGATTTCTGTCTCATCTTCGTTCCCTTCGGTCACTACGATGAGCCAGAAATCCTCCGTTATGCAATTACCTCAATTCGTCCCAAAGGCGCTGACGTCAGACAGTCACATCCTCCGGGCCATGCTCGAGCGGACTTTGGCGAGGCGGATGCGATCATCGCCGGCGTCAAGTATCGGGCGCATTTTTTCGTCATGACACTTCCCCACAGCGATGCCTGCTTCGTTGCGGCCTACCCGGCGGCGACGACGGAGGCCTGGCTGGACGGGCACAACAGAGCCTTTGTTTTTTTCGGCGGCGTTCCCCAATCGATTCTTTACGACAACGACAAGTGTCTGGTGTCGCGCATCTTGTCAGATGGCACGCGGCAACGAACGCGGGCGTTCAGCGGGCTGCAGTCCCATTACCTCTTCGAGGACCGCTACGGCCGTCCCGGCAAGGGTAACGACAAAGGCAATGTGGAGGGGGTGGTCGGCTATGCCCGGCGGAACTTCATGACGCCGCTTCCCCGGTTCGCGAGCTGGGACGCCTTCAATGGCCACCTGGAAGAGCAATGCCGCAACCGGCAAGGCAACGTCCTGCGCGGCCACCGCGAGAGCATCGGCGAACGGTTTGTGCGTGACCGCGAAGCGTTGAAGAGGCCACTGCCGGCACCGTTCGACGCGTGCGACAAGCAGGGCACGCGGGTCAACTCGCTGTCCCTGGTGCGCTACCGGACGAATGACTATTCCGTGCCCGTCGCCTACGGCCATCAGGAAGTCTGGATCCGTGGCTATGTCCACGAGGTGGTTATCGGTTGCGGCGCCGGGATCATTGCCCGACACCCCCGTTCCTACGACCGGGAAGACATGGTCTTCGATCCGATCCACTACCTGCCTTTGCTGGAGCACAAGATCGGTGCCCTGGATCAGGCCGCGCCGCTAGCCGGATGGGAACTGCCTGATGCCTTCCCAACCCTGCGCCGTCTCCTGGAGGCGCGCATGGGCAAGGCCGGCAAGCGGGAATACGTCCAGGTCCTTCGGCTTGTGGAGACCTTCGATCTCGAGGTGCTTCACGGCGCGGTGAAGGACGCCCTGCGCCTGGGTGCGATCGGCTACGACGCCGTCAAACACCTTGTGCTGTGCCGTATCGAGCGACGCCCGCCCAAACTCGACCTGGATATCTATCCCTACCTGCCTCGGGCCAACGTGGCGACCACGGCCGCCGCCAGTTATATGAGCTTGTTGGGTGGAGGCGCGTCATGACCGATACGCCGCAAGTGTTGCTGGCCCATCACCTCAAGACCCTGAAACTGCCGACGTTCCTGCGCGAATACGACAAGCTGGCCCGCCAATGCGCCACCGAGGGCGCCGACCATGTGCGGTATCTTGTCCGTCTGACCGAGTTGGAACTGATCGACCGTGAGCGCCGCATGGTCGAGCGGCGGATCAGACAGGCCAGGTTCCCCGCCGTCAAAAGCCTCGACAGCTTCGACTTCAAGGCCATCGCATCGCTCGACAAGATGCTGGTTCTGGAGTTGGCGCGATGCGAATACGTCGAGCGTCGTGAGAATATCATCGCGCTCGGCAACAGCGGAACCGGCAAGACCCATATCGCCCTCGGTCTCGGTCTGGCGGCCTGCCAAAAGGGGCTCTCCGTCGGCTTCCTCACGGCCGCTGCCCTGGTTCATGAACTGATGGAGGCCGGGGATGAAAAACGCCTGTTGCGCCTGCAGAAGCAACTGGCAAAGTATCACCTTCTGATCATCGACGAACTCGGCTTCGTGCCGCTCTCGAAGACCGGCGCCGAGCTGCTGTTCGAAGTCTTCAGCCAGCGCTACGAGCGGGGCTCGATCCTGGTGACCTCCAACTTGCCGTTCGATGAGTGGACGGAGATATTCGGCTCGGAACGCCTGACCGGGGCTTTGCTGGACCGCCTCACCCACCATGTCCATATCCTGGAAATGAACGGCGAGAGCTATCGTCTCAACCAAAGCCAAAAACGGCGGAAATCCCCAAAAATACCTGCTTGACCGCCGGTGCAATGGTTGACCCGGTGGGTCCACAGGAACCTCCCACGCTGCTTCGCTCCGCGTAACGCAAGCGCTACACGAAGCAGCGCGGGTCCCTCCTATGGACTACCGGGACAACCCCCCAACACCGCGTACCGCATAACGTCAAGTGGACTAGTTTTGCTCCGCCCGGGTGGACTAATTTTGCTCCGCCGTTGACACCTCGATTGCCGCCGCCGAATATCTTGGCGAGATCACGCTTGGCATCGGCTTGCAGCAACTCGATCGCGAGATTCTGCTCGTCATTGACGTTGTCGATATTCTCGTCAACAACGTATATCGCGACACCTTCGTCCGGTAGATAGGCGTCCTGATGGCGCCGGCGGCGGTACTCAGCGAATATGTACTGGCCCTCTGCCATGCGCGCCGGATTGTGGATAATGGCGACGGACCCGCACTCGGCGGCTGGAGCGAGGACGATACCGGCCACGCTCTCGGTTACAACATTCGGCTCTATCCATTCATGGAATACACGCAGCATGCCGTTCGGGAAGGTCGGTGTCAGCCCGCCGTTGCCCCACGAACCCGATGCCATCAGGCAGTAATTGCCAAGCCCGTTTGACTTCCAGTTCTTCTTGCGGCCGGTGTCATAGTAGTCCGCCCAGCGCGCCGCCAAGTGGCCCCACTCGTGCGCACAGACGCCCATGTCGCAGTTTTCGGGAACCGTAAGGAACGTGCTGACGCGCACACCATTTCCAACATCGACGCTCCCCGGCACCACCCATTTCAGGCTCCAGATATCGTCATCATTGCCAGATTGTTCGGCTCCACTTCCGGCATGCACGATGAACAGCGCTGTAACCTGTTTCTCGCCAAGGCTGTCGAAGCTGGTGAAATCGACTCCTTCGGCCAATGCGGCCCGCACCGCATCGCGGGCCATGCCTTGTGCATTGCGTGGGAAGCTGCCCATGCCCGATGCACCGTCCGTATAATAGCTGCTGGGATGCGGTAGTCGATACCAGCCGCGTACTTCGCCCTGTACATCGATGCCGGTACCAGCACTGGCGTCGTAGGCACTGATCGCACGGTAGTATTCGCGCATGCTGCCCGACGGAAACGCATTATCGGCGTCGAACAACATCTGATTGAAGAAGCCCGGACCGCGATGGCCAGTGTTTGGACGATCATCGAAATCGGCCAACAGAACCAACGTGCGGACGATCCCGCGCAATTTCTTTTGCGGGCGTTGAATGAGCTGTGGTGCGTCCGCGTTGGCCTGCTCGACCGCGCCGTCATCCAGCCCAACCTCGTTGTCGCCCCTGCGACGCGATCGCCAAACCTTGTAGAACTCGTCGAAGGTCAGCGTGTCGGGTAGGCGACCTTCCGCCTGTAGTTCGAGATAGCGAGCGTAGAGTTGTGAAATCAGATGGGGTGACGGCGGCACTTGGCACCGTTCGCGTTTGCAAATATGGCTGCCCATCGGTTGCACTTGGACACGCATAATCAGCCTCCCTCCTTTGATACTCAAAATACGTCGAGCCGACGTGGATATAAGCACTCAATTCGATAGTAATATACAATTAACTCGCAAAAATATAGATAAAACTATATAATCTGAAATAATAAGTAGAAAAAATTATATATGCTGCAATCAATTATGCCATTGCGATAACGGGGATGAGCGACCAAGGACCCACCCCGAATTCTCAAAAATATTATTTCCACTTTCCCGCGGCCATGCCCGGCCACGCCCGACGGTCACTCTATGACGGGTGCCAACCGCGCGGCTCCCCGCCTCTACCGCACATTCGTATCCCCGATGATCCGCCCCAGCGCCCCATCGAGCGCGTCGACCGCCCGGTCGATGTCGTGCAGCTTGTCGAGTCCGAACAGCCCGAGCCTGAAGGTGCGGTAGTCGTCGGGCTCGTCGCATTGCAGCGGCACGCCGGCGGCGATCTGCATGCCCTCGGCCGCGAACTTCTTCCCGTTCTGGATATCGGGGTCGTCCGTATAGCTGACCACCACGCCGGGGGCTTGGAAGCCCGCCGCCGCCACGCTCTTGAATCCTCTGGCGGCCAGCAGCGCCCGGACCCTGTCGCCAAGCGCCTGTTGCTCGGCACGTACCTTCTCGAATCCGTACGCCTCGGTTTCCTTCATGGTGTCGCGGAACTTGACCAGGGCGTCGGTCGGCATGGTCGCATGATAGGCATGCCCACCGCCCTCGTAGGCCTCCATGATCTGCAGCCACTTCTTGAGGTCGCATGCGAAGCTCGAGCTGGTGGTCTCGTCTATCCGCGCGCGGGCGCGCTCGCTCAACATGACCAGCCCGCTGCAGGGCGAAGCGCTCCAACCCTTTTGCGGCGCGCTGATGAGCACATCGATGCCGCAGTCCTTCATATCGACCCAGATCGCCCCCAAGGCGACGCAATCCAGCACGAACAGGCCGCCGACGGATTCCACCGCCTCTCCCACCGCGCGCATGTAGCCGTCGGGCAACATGATCCCGGACGCGGTCTCCACATGCGGGGCAAATACGAGGTCGGGTTTCTCCGAGTGAATTGCCGCGGTGACCTCCTCGATCGGGGCCGGCGCGAAGGCGGCCTGACCGCCGTCCTCGACGGGACGGGCCTTGAGGACGATCGACTCGGAAGGGATGTCGCCCGCGTCGAAAATCTGGGTCCAGCGGAAGCTGAACCACCCATTGCGAATGACGAGGCACTTCTTGCCCGTGGCGAACTGCCGCGCCACCGCTTCCATGGCGTAGGTGCCGCCGCCCGGCACCACCACCGCCGCATGGGCGTTGTAGACTTGTCTGAGCGTACTTGAGATATCTGTCATAACGCTCTAAAAAGACTGCGACATGTGGTTGAGTGAGCGATCCGTGAAAACCACGGAGAATTCGAGAAGCCCGTTGGGATCGACATCGGGCAGCAAGCCAGCCATGTTTTCCTCCAGGTCCAGTAGCGCTCTATTTCGCCAGGACACCGGTGTCCTGGTTCCTAATCTCGCGGCATATAGGCCGGCTCGCGGTTCTCTCGGTCGTTGACAGGCTCGGCCCCCGTGATGCCCTGGGTGATGCTCCGGCATCGCGGCGCCGGATGCAACAGGGCCGTGCCGCCGGCGACGATATTGCCGCCCGGAACCCGAATGGCTACCTTCGCACTTCGCGCCGGCGCCCATCCCGGATTGCCGGCTCGCGCAAGGCGAAGGGGGAATCACCAAATGGCCGAGGATGCGCTGCCCGCCGGCGTGCTGCCCTATCCGCTGCCCCCCTGGGAGCACCAGTTCAAGACCCTGAGCGTCTTCTGCCGGGCCGAGGAGGCGCGCATCGCCCGGTTCATCCCCGCCCCCCTGCGCCTCGTCTCGAACACCCTCCAGATCACCGTCATGCGTTTCGACAGCACGGTGCCGGCGCGGCCCTATTTCGACAGCGCCGTCATCGCCCATGTCGCTTATGGCGAGACCACGGGCGGCTACTGGGCCTTCGGCACCGATGAACACCTGGGAAATCTGGGGCACCGATGAAGCTCGCCGAGCGCATGGTCTGGTGTCCGGCTTCACCGACGCCGCACGCGCCTCATAACCCTCGACATGCTGGCAAGCGCTACCGCATGCCTCCATCTCAAGCTGCCGACCGCCCGGCGCGGCGCTAACGCGCATGGTGCTGCGTCAACCTGGAAGGCAGGCGCCTCGAGCTCCGCCCAGGCGCAGCTCGGCCCCCTCGATCCGGCTCGTCGCCGGCCACCAAGTCCTCCCCTGGGGCCGAGATCGGCGCCTGGGCACGCGCCTCGAAGTCGGTGAAATCGCGTTCCAAGCGCCATTGCAGGCGCGCCTTCTCACTCCCTTCGAGGAAGCTCTCGCAAGCCCGCTTCGCCGTAAGTCCTCCCCTGACACTCTGCCGTCGAGGAAGGCCTCAGCCGCCATATCCATCAAATTCGTGGAAATCGACCACTTTCCCCCATGCAGCCGACATGATTTTGGTAATCGCCCGCGCTTGGAAGGCGGTCATTTTTCTCGCCATAACGTCGCTTTCTCCTCGCCGTCATTCCCTCGGCCTCGTCTTCGTCACCAAGCTGGAGGTTACGACCTCGCCGTAACGTAGCGGCCGTCGGACAACCTTGGCCCCGATCTTCACCAGCTTGGCGCAACGTCGTCATCGACCAGTGCTCCACCTCCTTCGGCAAAGCCAGTGTCCTCATGAAGTTGCCCAGGCCAGGGCGTGAAGCTGGAGCCGAACGGCATTGTTGCGGAACTTGGCATGACAGGCACCGCTCCGCGCCGGTGATTATCGAAGGGCGGCTCCGCCCAGGAACCACGCCGGGGTGCCCTCGACGACGGCGCTCGGATCCCCTGATAGCCTCGACGCGATCGGCGCCAGCGTAAGCAGATGGGCAATGTCGCCGGTTCCAGGCCGTAAGTCCCTCCCGTATATCTGGAGGCCGCATCGCCACGAAAATACAGCCGCACCTTCCTTTCCTTATAGCGCATCACCACCGGCTCCAGAACATTCCGGCGTGCACTGTGCCTTACAGGGAACATCTCTAGTTGGTTGAACAGGAATAGCGGATGGTCAGGTAGCCAGTGATTGTACGCGCTCTCGCCATGGGTCGGGCTGAGTGCTGGTCGAATCATCGCGGTTCCAAGTCGCCATGTCGACCAAGGCTTCGCGCCAATAGCTCCTCTCGAAGCGTCCCACTGGAAGCGGCCTGTCTTTCGATGGCCCGCTTCGCAGGATCGCGTCCCAGAGCTCTCGCAAGCCGCCAAGGCGCCCGAAAACGGACTGCCCGTCTTGCGTGGAAGGGCCATCGTTCTTGCCGTACCTAGCATCGTCGTCCGGTAGGCGAGCAACCCGGCGTCAAGCGGCAACCATGGAATTCAAGCGACAAATCCGCGCGATTCACCCATCGGTCCCTACCCTGCCATCAGGATTCTTAGCCGTCATCACGGGGAGGAATCGGCACTTGGGAAAACTCAGGCTGTTACGCGCGAACTCCTTCATGTCGGCGTAGCCGAGGCCGTAGGTCCGCGCCGCGCGCACGAACTCGTGGGTCAGGTCGATGCGCGAGACGCCCTCGTCGTCGGTCGAGAGGGCGGTGGCCACGCCCATGGCGCGGTAGGTCTCGAAGGGGTGGTCCTTGCACACGACGCCGAGGATGACGTCGTTGGAGGTGAGGAGGATTTCCACCATCACGTCGCGCTTCACCATCTCGGCCATGAGGCCGTAGGGGTCGTCCTCTTAGAGGATATCGACGCCGTGGCCGATGCGCCGGGCGCCGGCGGTGAGCACCGCTTCGCGCACGTGGAAGCGCAAATCCTCCGGCGGCACCAGCCCCATGGTCAGCTCGCCCGCATGCAAGGCGGCCGCCACGCCCGGGACCTCGGCCCCGATGAAGGCGACGCTGGCCATCTGTTTCGAGTAGTCCGCGAGGGTCACCCGGTCGTCCTCGGGGGCGACGAGGTTGATGCCGACGACATGAGGAGAGGCCTGCGCCAGGTGGTAGCCATAGAGGATCTGGGCGAACACCTGCTGGGGCGGGAACACGCGGATGACCTGGGCCAGGAAGCGCACGGTCACGTCGCAGGCCGGCGGGTGCTTGGTATCGCATTCGAGGGCCTTGCGAACGTCCGCCATCATCGCGCCGATGCCGCCGCCCACTTCCCCGACGATCCTGTCGATGTCCTTGTCGGCGATCTTGCCGCGCAGGGCCTCGAGGTCGTCGTCCCAGGCCAGGTCGCCAGCGAGCTTGCGCGCCGATGACATGCCGGCCGAGCCCATCAGCTCGAGATAGGCGATGTTCTGCTGCGCGGCGCGGGTCATGACCTCGACCAGCATGTCGACGCCGCGGCCCTTGCCGGCCGGATCGAAGGCGGCGAAGGTGGCGAAGAACTGGTCGTGGCCGGATCGGCCGTAGATCTCGTAGTTGCGCACCGAGAGGGCGTCGATCAGGCGGTCGGTGAAGAGCGCGTCACCGAGCACATCTGCGACCTTGACGCGGCCCTTGACGCTGTCGCAGGGCGGCCTGCTCAGGACCAGCACGGTGAGGTCGACGCACACGCCGTCCGCGGCCGCCCAGGCGAGCCAGCTCTCGGCATAGATCGCGCCGCTCAGGTGGTTGTGCAGGTCGCCCCCCTTGGGCATGGCTCGCAGGAAGGCGGTGAATTCGGCCGGCCGTTGCCCCAGGGCGTCGAACGCGGCCGCCGTGGCCGCCGTGCGCGTGCCTTCCGCCGCCTCCACCCGCGGCGCCGCCGCGCCGGCCCAAGCCGTTGCGACCAGCGCCGCGACGATCGCGGCCGCCGCTCGTTTCCAGAGTCCGCTCATCGCTTTTCCCCTCGCCCAACCTCGACTGTCTTCTATGCCACGAACGGGGTGGCATTGTCCCAGGTTTGAGGGCTATCTGATTGCCTCGACCGAGGTCCGCCGAGTTGCGACTCGATATGCCCGAAGCCGAAGACGCCCCCGCCAAAATCCGCAAACGCGCCCTGCGGGTCTTTCCCAGCACCGCCGGCGGGGTGGCGCTGGCGACGGCCGTGGCCAGCCTGTTCGCCCGCTGGATGGGGATTGGCCAGTTCGGCGCCTTTGCCTTCGCCTATCACGCGATCCGCCTGATGGCCCTCTTCGGCAGCATGGGGTTCAGCCAGATCGCTCTCCGCTACGTGCCGCGCTACCACAGGGACGGCCATGCTGGCCTGCTCTCCGGGTTCATGCGGGTGGGGCTGCTCGTCACGTTCGTGGGCGGGTTGGCGCTCGGCGGCATCGGCTTCCTCCTGGTGCTTCCCCTGATCGAGGGCAGCCAGTCCCACGCGGCGCTTCGGCATAGCTGGTGGCTGGGCGCCTTGCTCGCCACATCGCTTCTGCTCGGCGGCATCCTGCGCGGGGTCGGCCGCGTGCTGCTGTCGTCCGCGCCCCAGGGGCCCATCCTCAATTCGGTGGCGCTGGCGGCGGGGTTCCTGATCGTGGCCCTGGGCTGGTCGATGGATGCCGAGACGGGCATCCTGGCAGTCGCGGCCGGTGTCGTCGTCGCCCTCGCCATCCAGTCGTGGGGGCTGCTGACGGCCGAGGGCGGCCCCGCCACCAGTCATCCGCCCGAATACGACCTCAAGGGCTGGGCCGGCAGCGCGCCGCCCCTCCTGATCCTGGATGGCGGCCGCCTGGCCATCGTCGCCGGCAGCGTGGTCCTGGTCCGCTTGATGGCGGACGAGGTGGCGGCCGGCCGGTTCCATGCCGCCGTCGTCCTGGCCGGAATCGTGGCGCTGCCGGCCCAGGCCGTGATGGCCGCCTCGGCGCGAGAGATCGCGCTCGCGGTCCACGGGCGGGGCGACCTCCTCTCCCTGGTCGAGTATTGCCTGCGCCTGATCCTGTGGCCGACGCTTCCTTTGGCCGTTGCGATCCTGGCCCTCGGCCCCTGGGCTCTCGGCCTCTTCGGCCCCGGGTTCGCGGCGGCGGCGCCGCTGCTCTGGTTGCTGGTGCCGGCGATGGCGCTCGCACCCATGGCGCTTCTGCTGGGATTCAGCATGACCCTCACCCCGTTCCTCGCGCCCATGGCGTATCAGTTCGGCGTGCTCACGGCCTTCGGTCTGGCCGGGTTCGCGGTGGCGATCCTGCTGATGGGACCGATGGGTGCCGCAGCCGGCATGCTCGTCTACGAAATAGCGAAGATCGCCTTCGGCGCCTGGGTATCCCGCCGCTACTTGCGCACCGTCGAAGCCGACGCGGGCGCGCCCTAACTCAACTCGAACCCCTCATACCCCTTGGCGGCCACGTCGTCGCACTTGTCCACATAGAACGGGAAACCGCCGATATAGGGCATGAAGA
>CAXXKO010000025.1:0-361259 GCA_963666705.2 Alphaproteobacteria bacterium
TCGCCCTGAAGCTCACCGAAGGCCAGGCCCACGACGGGCGCAGCGCCGTGGATATGTTCGACACCGTGGGGGCCGGAAATATCCTTTTGGCGGATCGCGCTTACGACTCCAATGCGCTTCGTGAATGGCTCGACGAACGTGGGGCCTGGGGAAACATCCGCGCCATGCCGAACCGCCTCGAACCACCAGCCTTCAGCCACTGGCTTTACAAGCAGCGCAACGCCGTCGAGCGTTTCTTCAATAAACTCAAACAGTTCCGTGCCGTGGCAACGCGCTACGACAAGCGGGATGACAACTACCTCGCTTCCGTTAAACTCGCGTCACTGCGTATATGGCTTCGATTTAATGAGTCGGTGGCCTAGAGTGCTCTGACAGATCGCTGTACACGGGAGTTGCCAAGGAGCTGGACCGTCGGATCGCTGAACATGAGGATGGCAGGGGAGCCAAATACACCCGCGGCCGAGGTCCATTCAAAGTCGTATACAAGGAGGCGCAGCCGAGGCCAGCGGTGGACGGTGACGCGCAAGCGTGAGGTTGCCCTGCGGCTTTTGCGTGGCGAGCCGGTGGAACTTTTGTCGCGGCAGTTGGGCGTGGAGATTTTCCGGCTCGAGCAGTGGCGTGAGAAGGCGATCGCCGGGATCGATGCCTCGCTCAAGGAACGCAAGGGCGATCCGGTGAAGGCGGAACTGGACATCGCCATGAAGCGGATCGGGGAGTTGATCATGCAGGTGGAACTGCTGGAGGCCAAGACGGAGACGTCCGGCCCTTTGGGGCGGCGGAGGTCGCGGCGATGAGTGCCGCCACCTCTCCCGGCACGGGTTTGGCCTACGGCCTCCAGCGGGTCTGTGCGGCCTGGAGTTTTGCCCGTTCCTCGTTCTACGCCATGAAATCCCGGCAGCAGGCCACCGCTGAGCGCCCACCAGCAAAGCGCCGGGGACCGAAGCCCTCGATCTCGGACGAGGCTCTGCTGGTGGCCATCGAGGCCGACCTGGAGGCATCCCCCTGGGAGGGCGAGGGACACCGCAAGGTCTGGGCTCGGCTTCGGGTCTGTCGTGGCATCCGTGTTTCCCGCAAGCGGGTGCTCCGGGTGATGCGCGAGAACAACCTGCTCTCGCCCCATCGCTGCCGCCGCCGTGGCGGAAATCCCCATGTCGGTGAGATCATCACCCATGCCCCCAACCTCATGTGGGGCACGGACGGCGTTCGGGTGTTCACGGTGGACGACGGCTGGGGCTGGATATTCACCGCCATCGAGCATTGGAACGCCGAGTGCGTCGGCTGGCATGTGTGCAAGCGAGGCGACCGCTTCGCCGCCCTTCAGCCGATCTCCATGGGGCTTGCGAGGCTGTATGCCTCGACCTCCGCCGGTGCGGCGCGGGGGCTGGCCTTGCGGATGGATCACGGCTCCCAGTATCTGTCGGACCACTTCACCAACCAGATCAAGTTCTGGGGCATCCAGCCGTCCTACGCCTTCGTCGAACAGCCCCAGACCAACGGCGTCGCCGAGAGGTTCAATCGCACGCTCAAGGAACAGATCATCCATGGCCGCATCTACCGCAACATCGCGGAGCTGCGGAACGCCGTCCGCGGGTTCGTCGAACAGTACAATGCCCAGTGGATCGTGGAGAAGAACGGCTACCTGAGCCCCGCTCAAGCTCGTCAGGCGTGGCACACCGCGATCTCAATCAGGCCCGCCGCATGAGACAAACTTGTGTCCAAGGAACCGGGTGCGATACAAGGGGAGCCAAATACACCCGCGGCCGAGGTCCATTCAAAGTCGTATACAAGGAGGCGCAGCCGAGCAGGAGTGCGGCGTTGCGACGCGAGATAGAGATCAAATCAATGCGCAGGTCGGCGAAACGCGCACTCATTGGCTCTACGACGCTCCGTCCGTAGACCCGGCGCCATCGCTCACATACAGCTGACAAAGACGGCGCAATAATCCACTCAATCGAGTTCGGTCGAGCCGGCAACTCAAGCGGGAGGCCGGGCGCGATGTGGAAGTGATGTGCCCCTCGCCCTCGGTCGCCGTATAATCACAATTACGGTTGGTTTGAATGACGCGTTGCTCTGGCTTTTCCTTACCCCGTTTTAGGACGGTCCTGGGTAACGCGCCTTTTGGCATCCTCCAACGAACTACGAAAATTCTCCAGGTCTCCCTTCCCCACCTTTCGTTCCACCAACAACGCATGCCGGATAGCCTCAGAGGAGTAGTCTGACCAGCCAAGATGGGTGCGATAGATTTTAGGTTGTCGAGGTAGGATCGCGTTGTACGCATCAAGTCCCTCTGGGAAACCCCACTTTAGATCCTCGACTACCTTCAGAGCGCAGAATTGGGCAAGCCCCTCTTTTACTGCCTTATCAGTTTCTGAAAATCCGTCGGACGGCCAGCGTGTTCCATCAATATCCAATCCGACGTGAGTGTAGGCGTGCCCCCACTCATGGGCCAATACTTTTAAACCGACATTCCCCAGATGACATCCAAATTCGCGGAAATCGTACCACGGCCCCATCTCCAAGGGAACTCTGTTCCCATTGCAGCCATCCGATGACATGATTTTGGTAATCGGCCAGCGCGTGGAAGGCCATTTGGTCGTTTCTCTTGCCATCCAGACACACCTCTCGTGTCGCAATCTCCTTGCCGTCGATTCCCTCGGCCTACGCCGGAGCGGGTCTTCGTCGTAGATCATCAATCAGGCTCGAGATTTTCTGGAACAAGCTTCTTGGGACTGCAACCTCGGCCAATTGAAATGTGACGTACCGGCCATGGCTGACAACTTTCGCACCGATCTTGACCAGCTTCTCCCTCAGCGTCGTCAGCGACCATTGCTCCACGGCATCGGGCAACGCCAGGGTACGCATGAAGTTGCCGAGGTTATAGGCGAGTGCATGCAGCTGGAGCCGTACGGCATTGTTGCGTAACGAACGGCATGACAGCCGCGTCCACTTGATGGCGTTCTTGCCTTCTTTGATCCATTGCTCGGCAGTGCCGCGCTGATTGTAGAACGCAACAACCCGCTCGGCAGGACGGCTCAGGTTGGTGACGATGAAGCCGACGCGGGGATACAGTTCCCCTGAGTGCCACTCCACCTTGGCGACGACCCGGCGGGGCTCCGTCCAGCTACCGGCCCGATAGCTGAAGTGTCCGTCGTCAAAACATTTGGGACTGTTGAGCCTGTTTTATAACGGAGGATCTGGCTCATCTTGGATTGATGTTAAGCCGCTTGTTGTTGATGGTTCAAGCGGCGGTGTTGGATAGTCAGTTTTTTGATCCTGTTCCTCCTTTCAATGATGGCGGTATCGCGCCCGAAGTAGGCATCGGCGGGGGTTACATTCGCTAGGCTCTCGTGGTAGCGGCGGTTGTTGTAGTGATCGACGAAAGCGCCGATCTGGTTTTCGAGATCGCCTGGTAGATAATAGTTTTCCAGCAGGACGCGGTTTTTCAGGGTTTGATGCCAACGCTCGATCTTGCCCTGGGTCTGGGGATGATAGGGAGCCCCACGGACATGATTGATACCTTGGTCTTCGAGCCATTCCGCGAGATCACCGGAGATATAAGACGAGCCATTGTCGCTGAGCAGCCTGGGTTTGTGGATGACCTTGGCTTGGTCGCAGCCTGATACCTTCAACGCCAGTTTGAGTGTTGCCGTCACATCATCCGCCTTCATAGTGGTGCAGAGCTTCCAAGCAATGATGTAGCGGGAATAGTCGTCGAGGATGGTCGACAGGTAAAACCAGCCCCAGCCGATGACCTTGAGATAGGTGAAGTCGGTCTGCCACAGCTGGTTCGGCGCCGTGGTCTTGTCGCGGAACTCATCGGCTGCCTTGATGACCACGAAAGCGGGGCTGGTGATCAGGTCGTGGGCCTTGAGAAGTCGGTAAACCGAGGCTTCCGAGACAAAGTAGCCCCTGGTGTCCGTAAACCTGACGGCCAGTTCCCGGGGCGACAGTTGCGTCTCCTCCAGGGCAAGATCGATGATCTGCCCCCGGACATCATCCGGGATACGGTTCCACACCCGGCCTGGGCTGCTGTTGCGATCCTCAAGACCGGCGTCGCCAAAGGCCAGAAAGCGATCGTACCAGCGATAAAAGGTGGTCTTCGGAATGCCCAGCTCGTCCAAAGTGGACCCGACGCCCAGGTGGGACTGCTCGACCAGGCGGATGATCTCCAGCTTCTCGGATGCGGGGCACCTCATTCCTCGCCTCCCCCATGCCCGATCATGTTTTTTTTAAGAAGACGGTTCTCCAGCGAAAGTTCGGCGACCAACTCCTTCAAGTCGCGCATCTCCTGGCGCAGGCCTTTAACCTCGCCCGAGGTCGCTTGGCGCCCGGTGTCGCCGGCGAGCCGCTTCTTGCCCGCTTCCAAAAACTCTTTCGACCAGCTGTAATACAGACCCTCGGCGATGCCCTCGCGGCGGCACAAGGCGGCGATGCTCTCCTCGCCGCGCAGGCCCGACACCACGATCCGGATCTTCTCCTCAGCCGTATACTGCTTGCGTGTCTTGCGGCGAATATCCCGAACCGTTCTTTCCGCCGGGTCGTTCTTGCTCATGGATTTCTGTCTCATCTTCGTTCCCTTCGGTCACTACGATGAGCCAGAAATCCTCCGTTATGCAATTACCTCAATTCGTCCCAAAGGCGCTGACGTCAGACAGTCGGCTTCATCCGGCGGAACTTCCTGGTCCCCGTCCCGCGTGCCGAGAGCTTCGCGGCCCTCAACGATGCTCTCGCCGAACAGTGCCGCCGGCGCCAGGCGGCGCGGCTGCGGGGCCACAAGGAGACCATCGGCGAGCGTCTCGAGCGGGATCGTCAAGTTCTCTTGCCATTGCCGCCTGCTCCCTATGATGCCTGCGATAAGCGCCCTGGACGGGCGAGTTCGCTGTCGCTGGTGCGTTACCGCAGCAACGACTATTCCGTGCCCGTGGCCTACGGCCACCGTGAGGTGCTCATCCGGGGCTACGTCGATGAGGTGGTGATCAGCTGCGGGGCCGAGGTGATCGCCCGGCACCGCCGGTCCTACGACAGCGAGGACCTGATCTTCGACCCGCTGCATTACCTGCCCTTGATCGAGCAGAAGATCGGCGCCCTCGACCAGGCCGCGCCATTGGCGGGCTGGGACCTGCCCGAGGCCTTCATCACTCTGCGGCGGCTCCTCGAAGCTCGTATGGGCAAGGCAGGCAAGCGCGAGTACGTCCAGGTGCTCCGTCTACTGGAGACCTTCCGGCTCGAGGAGGTCGAGGGTGCGGTCGGCGACGCCCTGCGGCTCGGCGCAATCGGCTTTGATGCGGTGAAGCACCTGGTACTGTGCCGCATCGAGCGGCGGCCGCCCAGGCTCAACCTCGACGTCTATCCGTATCTGCCGCGCGCCCGGGTCGCGATGACGTCCGCCAAGTCGTACATGAGCCTGCTGTCGGGGCTCGGCGCATGACCGACACACCGCAAGTGCTGCTCGCCCACCACCTCGAGACGCTGAAGCTGCCGACCTTCCTGCGCGAGTACGACAAGATCGCCCGGCAGTGCGCCTCGGAAGGCGTCGATCACGTCCGCTACCTGTTGAGACTCGCCGAGCTCGAGCTGATCGACCGCGAGCGCCGCATGGTCGAGCGGCGCATCAAGGCGGCGCGCTTCCCCGTGGTCAAGAGCCTCGACAGCTTCGACTTCAAGGTCATCCCCTCGCTCAACAAGGCGCTGGTCCTGGAGCTGGCCCGCTGCGAGTACATCGAGCGCCGCGAGAACCTCATCGCGCTCGGCAACAGTGGGACCGGCAAGACCCACATCGCCCTCGGTCTCGGCCTGGCGGCCTGCCAGAAGGGCCTCTCGGTCGGCTTCATCACCGCCGCCGCGCTGGTCCACGAACTCATCGAGGCCCGCGATGACAAGCAGCTGCTGAGGTTCCAGAAGAAGCTCGCCACCTACAAGCTTCTGATCGTCGACGAACTCGGCTTCGTGCCGCTGTCGAAGACCGGCGCCGAGCTGTTGTTCGAGGTGTTCAGCCAACGCTACGAGCGGGGCTCGACCCTGGTCACCACCAATCTGCCCTTCGACGAATGGACCGAGGTGTTCGGCTCCGAGCGCCTCACCGGCGCGCTCCTCGATCGCCTCACCCACCACGTCAACATCCTCGAGATGAACGGTGACAGCTACAGGCTCAACCAGAGCCGCAGGCGTCAAACCCCGACTGCTAACTGAACCGACCACCCAGCCCACGCTTGACCCCGTGGGCCCACAGGTCCCTCCCGCGCGCGCCGCCGCGTCAGCCTGTTGAGGGCACACCGCGTCGCGCGCGGGGCCCTCCCGTGGACTACGGGGACAAGCCCGCAGCCGCCAAGCGGTCCCTTCTTACACCGCCGAGGTGGTCCCTTTTTGCTCCGCCATTGACAAACGGACCCAGCTTTGGCCGCCTCGGCGGCGCGCTTCGGCGATACCCTGGCGGCACCGAGAACGACAGCATCTTACGGACCGTCTTGCGGTCTACACCAAACACCCGCGAGGCCTCGCGGGTGCTCATCCCCTCGACATGACACGCCCGCCGAACCCGTGCGTACAACTCCACCCGATACATCCCCCCCGCCTTCCAGTCAGAGCAACCCTGACAGAAGGCTATACGCGGTCCCATTTTGGTCCGCCGCAGCCGGATCGACCGGCCGCTTCAGTGGGGGATTATTGCTCTGCCGTTCTCAGGTCGGGTCTCAGGGGTAGAGCGCTTGGGCTCCATCCGGCTCATTGCTTGAGCGCTCCAGCCAAGATATTCCGTTCAACCGATCTATCTCAGCTCCCGCGCCAACGCGACCAACGCCGCAGGGTCGATGCCGCCCGCGGCCTCGAGCTCCGACGCGTCGAATTCGGCGAACATGGTCCTCCATTCGCCCGATCGCGCAAGCGCCAACGCCCGCCTGGCGTCGATGACCGGGCCCACGGACTTGGCGCAGTGGTCGCTTTCCCAGGCCGCAAGCTGGATTTGTGCATCCCAGTCGAGCGCCGCGCAGAGCACGCCCGCCGAACGCGGGGCCTGTGACTGCAACCAGACTGTATTGTCGGCATCGGGAATGAGGTTCACCAGGACCTGCATGGCCGGGCCGTCCAGAAGCAGGTTTTCGTCCCGCCCCAAGAGGCGCAGGAAGGCCCGCCGCCAAGCGGCCATTTCGGCATCGATGCCCGCGCCCGGCCCGTAGGCACCGGTCGTATGACCCGCATCGGGGGCGAGTGGCCGCGCGCTGGCGATGATGATTTTCCGGAGACCGGCGGGCCCGAGGCCGGGGTGTTCGGAAAGTATCAGCCCGGCCAGTCCGGCCACCATCGGTGTGGCGATCGAGGTGCCGCGCACCCAGGCATAGCTATCGGTGGCCTCGCTATCGAACTTGGGTGTGTAAATGAGCTCGCCCGGGGCCGAGACCTGCACCATGAAGCCATAGTTGGAAATATTGGATGGCGCCAGCGAGCGATCGTCACGCCGGGTGATCGATCCCACGCAAAATGTAACAGCGTGAAAACAGATCGGATTGAGGTCGCCCGGAATGGCACTATTCCCGGCGCCGACCACGATCAGCACGCCATACTGCTCGGCAACCTCGAAAAGGTCATGTAGCGACAGGTTCTGGAGATCGTGACCGCCGGACTCGGAATAGTAGATGTCGAGATACTCGCCCCGGCCCTGAATGAGGGCCTCGATTGCACCGGCACGGGTCGATGGCTCATGGAAGGCTTCGCGCAAATCGCCGTATTCCCCACCTTCGAGTGAGATATTGATGATCTTCGCGCCCGACTGCAAAGCGTGCAGGATGCCCCACTGGGTCGAGCCCAAGGTCCCCGAACCCAGGACCGAGCGGGTCTGGATCGGCATCGCCGAACAATGCGGGCAGACGCCGACGGTGCCGACGCCATTATCCGCGTTGGCTACCGCCGCGGAGGCCACGGCTGTGCCGTGGGTCTGGAAGGAATCGTCGAAAAAGTCCTCTTCGATCATCGCGCCGGTGTCGTTGAAATAGCTGGCAGGCCGGACGATGCGACCGGCGTATTCCTCATGGTCGAGTTGCACGCCGTCATCGACGATAGCAATCACCACATCCTGGCTGCCGCGCGTGACCTGCCAGGCAGCGGGTAGGTTGATGGCGTGGACCCACCAGGCGCCATCCGGGTCCTCGAAGTTAAAGATCGCATCGTTCGAAGGCGGCTCCTGCGCGCTCACCGAGATGCTAAGCAGCATTGTAAGAAATATGGCGGGCCTTATGGTACGATACGCCATCGGAATTCTCGACTTGATACCAAGCCACGGTGATAGGAGCCCATTGAGCCGACATTCCCCAGATGCCATCCATATTCGTGGAAATCGTACCACCGTCGCACCGCCCAGGGAATTGCACCAATTCCGCAGCCATCCGATGGCCTGAATTTCGAGATCGGCCTCCGTTCGAAAGGCCTTTCGCCCAGATTTTCCACTATACAGACACACCCCTCCTGTCGTTTTCATCTGGCCGTCGATTTCCCCGCCCTACGCCGGAGCGGGTCTTGATCACAGATCATCAATCAGGTTCAGGATTTCCGGAACAACTCGCTCGGCACCGCTACCTCGGCCAAGTGGAACGTGATACAGCGCCGATGGTTGGCAACCTTTTCGTCGATCTTTACCAGCTTGTCGCGCAGCGCCGTCAACTTCGGCTTGGGGTCAAAACCGGCTGTTCCAGGCCCTCTCGATCTCCTTCCGCTTGCTGGGGTAAAGCTGACGAAATCCGCCAGAAAGCTGACGCTCAGGCTCGAACTTCGGCTTGGTGAAAGTGGCCGACGTCTTCAGCCCGAAGGCAGGCCGTCGCTGACCGGTCCGTGGCGCAGCAGCTTGCTGTCGCTAGCAAAGCCTTCGTAGCGCGGCAGGTTGCCGGTCGTGTTCCGGCGTCACATCGCCGATAGCCCGGGCGGCTCATGGGCAAGTGCCAGGCCTCGAAGGGCATGGTGATCGACGCGTGGGAGCTCGTCAGGGCAACGATATCAAATGGACTCAGTGCGATTTTCGCGTTTTGCGCTGAGTCGAGATGGAGCGGCTGAATCAGACGCCCCACGTTGATTTTGTCCGCACTCCGTGCTGTCCGTGACGTGCGTATACGGTTTCCCCCTCCAAATCCGAGTGCCGTCAACACCGTCTCCCAACGCCTCTACGGGTGCTAGAAAACGGCCGTCTTGTGCGCCTTCATCGAGCCAGCATAACATGGCCAGGGGAATCCGATGCGGTGTCCGTTCTGCGGCGACGAAGGCAATCAGGTGAAGGATACGCGACCGACCGATCGCGGTGCGACGGTCCGCCGGCGCCGCCTGTGCCCGGCCTGCGGCTCGCGCTTCACCACGGTCGAGCGGGTGCATCTGCGCGAGCTGACGGTGCTTAAATCCAATGGCCAGCGCGCACCCTTCAGCCGCGACAAGCTCATACGGTCCATCGAGATTGCCACCCGCAAGCGCGCTGTCGAGCCCGAGCGCATCGAGCGCCTGGTCAACGGCATCGTGCAGTGGCTGGAGAGTTCGGGCGAGGGCGAGATCCCCACCAGCGTCATCGGCGAGATGGTGATGGATGCCCTGCGCGGGCTCGACCCCGTGGCCTATGTGCGCTTCGCGTCGGTCTACCGCAATTTCCGAGAGGCGAGGGATTTCGAGGAGTTTGTGGGCACGTTGGACGATGACGACTAAACTAGCCCTCGCTCCGCTTCCTTAGGGCCAAGATTTCCGACCTAATGTAACTATCGTCCCTATCCGGTTAAGGCAGGTCGTGCGCCCTGGGGTTGCAAGCCGTGGATCAACTGGCGGTATGTGATGGTTGGCCGGGCCATGGCGCGGCTCAGGACGAAGTCGCCGAGGTCGTCGATCCGCCGGCGGCGGTTGAAGCGATAGGCCCATTCCCGGCCATAGCGCGGCAAGTGCTTGGCGCTGACGCCATGGTAGGTGCCGTTGAGCCAGGTCTTGAGGTTGCTGAACAGGACGTGGATGATCGGCATCTGCGTCTCGGCGTTCTTGCCTTGGCCTTGGACGGTGGGCTGGTGCCGGTAGACGGCGCCGAGCCCGGCATAGCCCTTGAAATCGTCGGTCAGCAGGCGCGCGCCCGGCGTCACGGCGGCCCGCACGAAGCCGCCGAGCTGCTCGGCATTGGCCCGGGGCAGGATGGCAAGTCGCGCCCGGCCGGCGACGAAGCCGCTGCCCTCGACCCCCTTGCCCGGCGCCACCGCCACCTTCTCCACCGCCAGCACGAGCAGGCTCTTGTTGGCATTGGCCATCCCGCGGCCCCGGCTCTCGGGCTTGCCGCGCCCGCCGTAGTAGCTCTCATCGACCTCGACCATGCCGTCCAGCAACGCATCCGGCCGCTCCGCCAAGCCATGGCGCAGCTTGTGAGCCATCAGCCATGCGGTCTCATAGCGAAGCCCCAGCTCGCGCGCCAGGAACAGGGCCGAGACCCCGCGCTTGTCCCGCCCCATCAACCACGCCGCCAGGAACCATTTGGGCAACGGTGTGCGGGTGCGGTGGAAGATGGTTCCCGCCGTCACCGACTCTTGACGACCGCAAGCCGCGCATTCGAAGACGCGCGCCCGCGCCTTGTGCCGATAGCCCCGCCGGTGCCCGCAGCGGGCGCACGCAAACCCAGACGGCCAGCGTCGATCCGCCAAGGCCAGGATGCACGATTCCTCGTCTCGGTAGCGCTCTTGGAACGTCAACAAGCCGCTCATGCCCTGTCTCCCGACCAATCCTCAGAGGCGGGAACAGTACACCCTTAGAGCGAACATATAAAGAACACTCGGTCGCTACCTGCATTAACCGGATAGGGACGGTAACTATATACCCTGCGCCCGGTGGGTAGAGGGGCGTAACAAACTTGAGAACCGACGCACGAGGGGGGAGGGATGATCATGGACGCGAACACGCCTTCTCCCGACAACCCGGGCAACCCGAGCTTCGGCGACGTCGCCAAGATACTTGTCACCGTCGGCACGGCGGTTGGCGCCGCCCTCCTGTTCGGCGTGCAGCAAAACCCGCCCTGCGTGCTCGAGAACGGTCTCGACATCAAGGAATGGATCATTTTTGTGGCACCAGTTTCCCTGGTGGTGGGCGCGGCTCATCTCTGGTGGCTTCGGCACGCTTCCGACAAATCGCTCCTCGTATGGGTTGCCCTCGCCTATGCGATCATCGCTGTCGCGGCGGCCTATGGCGCGCTCCGGGGCTGCTCCTGTCCGGCCGATAAGCCCTGGTTTCTCGGTTGGTTCGAGCCTGGGTTCGCCTCATGGTGCTGCCCATGGGACTAGTACCCACTTTCATAATTCCGTGTGCCATACGACGGCGCCCCGAGGTTCCCGGCTAGGAGGGTGGCGCGCCGTGATGCCGGGGCATCACAAGCGGCGCGCGACGACGTCCGGGGGCCTCGGGGCGCCGCCCCGCGGGTCGCTTTTCCCGCCCCCTCGGGGCGTCGAGGGTGCTTGACGATGCCCCGGCATCGCCGGCGCGCCTCCTCCTGCCGAGGAGACGGGAAAAGCGATCGTATGGAACACGGAATTATGAAAGTGGGTACTAGGTACGGCACCGCCTTGGACCCGTAGCGAAGTTATCGAGATGGTAACTCAACGGCCCTCTGACGCGGGCGAAGGGCTATTTCAGCCGGACGAGCTCGGGTGAACCGTTAAATCCCGATTGTCTGGATCAATCAGCGACGCATGAGTTCTCCACGACGGACTGATACATAGCGTAATTCCGGTGGTCACTCTCCCGGGCCTATGATTCGGGGTCGCGAGGACGCGCCCCAGTGGGCAAACCAAGGAGAGTGACCATGACGGAGTATGTTGGGTTTGACGTATCGAAGGAAGAGACGGCGTTTTGCGTGAAGGACGTGGCGGGAAAGATATTGGCGCGCGGCAAGGTTGCGACCGATCCGAGGGCGCTGTTCGCAGCTTTGCGGGAGCATTGTCCGTGCCCTGGCCGTATCGTTCTGGAGACGGGTACGCTGAGTGGCTGGCTGGCGCGGGATCTGGGCCGGCTGGGGGTCTCGGTCGAGGTGATCGACGCGCGCCATGCGAACGCGGTGATGCGCCTTCAGCACAACAAGACGGATGCGAACGACGCCGAGCTCTTGGCGGAGATCGCGCGCACGGGGTTTTGCCGCCCTGTGGCGGTGAAGAGCGAGGCGGCGCAGGAGGCGCGGGCACTTCTCAAGGCGCGCTGTCATCTGGTGCGCCAGCGGCGCGATACGGAGAACGCGATCCGTGGCCTGTTGGGGTCGTTGGGCCTTCGCTTTCCCAAGGGATCGGGCAAGCTGGCCGGACGCGTCCGCGAGGCGTTGGAGGGGCGTCCCGAGCTGAAGGTGATGATCGAGCCGCTTCTGTCCGCGGCGGCGGCGCTGGGCCGCGAGATCGGGCGGCTGGACGAGGCGGTCGTGGCGCGGGCGAAAGGCTCTCCGGCCTGCCGTTTGCTGATGAGCACGCCGGGGGTGGGGCCGGTGACGGCGCTGGCCTATGTGGCGACCATTGGCGAAGCGGAGCGGTTCGCCAAATCGCGCACGGTGGGCGCCTATGTGGGGCTCACGTCGCGGCGCTGGCAGTCGGGTGGGATGGACTATTCGGGGCGCATCTCGAAACACGGCGACGCCATGCTGCGGGCGCTGCTCTACGAGGCCGCCAACAGCCTGCTGACGGTGGTGCGCCGGGCCCACCCGCTGAAGGACTGGGCGCGCCGGATCAAGAGGCGGACCAGCCACAAGAAGGCCTGCGTGGCGCTGGCGCGCCGGCTGGCGGTGATCCTGCACCGGATGCTGATCACCGGCGAAGCCTTCCGCTGGCCGGAAAAGGAGGCGAGCGCCACGGCATAGCTGGATAAGGAGAAGAGAGAGTTCCGCGAGAAGCGGAAGACCCGTCCCCGCCGGGACGGTGGCCGAGGCGATCCCGTTCGCTTGGCTGCAAGGCGGACAGTCGTTCGCGATTGCGCCTGATACCTTGGGAGGCCGAAGCCAAAGGGCACTATCATGAAGCGACCCGGCGGACCCGTCGGGGAAGACTTCGCAGACAACCGTGTTCCCGGCGGAGACAAGGGTCCGGAAGGGCTTGACCAACGAACCGGAATTAGACAACCCGGCGGACCCGTCGGGGAAGACTTCGCAGACAACCGTGTTCCCGGCGGAGACAAGGGTCTGGAAGGGCTTGACCAACGAACCGGAATTAGACAACCAAGCTGCGATGATAGGATCCCATTGAGATCGCCTCTCCGGTTTCCCGGCTAGGAGCGTGCGCGCGGGCGATGCGGCGCATCGTCAAGCGTTCGCGACGACGTCCGGGGAGCCGGAGAGGCGACCCTCCGGGCGCTTGTCCAAGACTTTCGGACGGCGTCGCGGCCCGCTTCCAATGCGCCGCATCGCTGCGCGAACCCCTCCTAGCCGAAAGACTTGGACAAGCGTCTCAATGGGTTCCTATCATCGCAGCTTGGTATGAAACGTCTCCGCGCTACCGGACGTGCACCGTGAGCAGCGTTTCGACGGAATGACCACCTGCCATGCCGGTGATCCCGATGGACGCCCGGGCATGGTGGCCGCGCTCGCCGAACACCTCGATCAACAAATCCGACGCGCCGTTACCGACCTTGGGATGCTCTGTGAATTCCGGGGTCGCGTTGATGTAGCAAACCATCCGAATGATATGCTCCACGCGGTCGAGGTCGCCGAGCGCCTGCTTCATGTCCGCAAGAGCGTTGATGGCGCAGAGCTTGGCGGCCTCATAACCGTCATCGGCCGTCAGATCGGCGCCGTAGCGGCCTTTGTACAGCTCTTCCCCATTCCGCGTCGGCAATTGCCCAGAGAGAAACAGGATATCGCCGACTTGGTAGGAACGCAGGATGTGGGCCTCATAGCCGTAAATGTCCGGCTCGAACTCCTTTGGTGGGGGAGAGGTATCGGGAAGGATGATGCCGAGGACGTGAAGCCGTTCTTCGATAATCGACATGATTTTCCTCCTGCGGCGGGTGATGAACCCTGCAAAGGACGCATGATCCGACGCTATACAGTGTGTGTTGATCCGGGATTCCTCATATGGACCCCTCTGAGTTGGTTGAGCCTGACTCGATATCGCTCGAGGCGCAATCGGCCTGCGTTCTGCGGCCGCCTTTCCGCCGGTTTCGCCTGATAAACGCCTCTACGGGTGCTATGGACGGCGATACGCGGGTCCCCCACAAGCCGATTCTGCGTTACTCGATGCTAAGCACCGACATCGGCTCGATGGCGAAAATCGAGCTTTTCGAGAAATTCGGCCACGCCTGATCGGGGCCGCGGACGTAGACAGCCGGGTCGGTCGGAGAGGGGAGCGTGTCGGCGCGCCGCCGGCCAGTCTCCGGATAACCCCCGCGCCTCGGCTAGGCGCTTGCGGGCCAGGGTGATGCCGTCGGTCATGGGCACCAGGCTGATGGTGACGCGCTCGTCGGCGTGGACTTTGGCGTTGAAGGCGTGGATGTACTGCACGACGTAGAGGTCCGCTTCGTTCACCTTCCCGGAGTAGGCCGCCGCCGTGCAACCGGTCCAACCAATAATCAGGCTGCATCCGCGCGGCTAGACCCTGTAGCGGGCTACTCCCCCCCGTCGCAGCCGCCGGCATCCATATCGGCGGCCCCATGCATCTGGGCGAGACCCACGGCGGTCACGCCGTTAACGTCCATCGGCTCTCGGGACCAGCGCCGGGCCGACTTTCGCAGCACGACGAACACCGCGGCGCCGATGAACAGTCCGCAGGCGCCCAGGAACAGCGCCGCCCACACGTCGTCGTCGTTGTCACTCGAAAGACCGGCGTCGACGCCGACGACACCGCCCACCAGGCCGCCAACGACGAACGTCGCCGCCACCGCGTACAAGAGCCCCCTCAGGATGCGGATCGGCACGGGCATGGTAGGTGCGCGGGGCGCGGCGTCCGTGGCCGTTGGGCGCGGGCCACGGACCCAACGATAGAGAAGCAGCGCCCCCAGAAACGACAACGCGCCGATGGCCGCGGCGAAGTGGGAGGCGGCTTGCGGGAGGGGGCGAATAAATGCTATGGAGTGTCACCGTTCGGGTCTCCTATGGCTCGGGTGGTTGGCGCGTGGTGTCGCCGAAGATCCTTGTTGAAACGAATCGCCCCGCATCGGCTAGTCACCGGTGCGGGGCGTTTCGTTGTTTGGGGTGTGGCCATCTCAGGCCGCCTCGGGCTGGGGCACGGGGGTGGAGGCGCTGTAGGTCCTGCGCTGGCGGCTCCCAAGCCAGGCGTCGACCTTGTGAGAACGGCGGTGACAAATTAGTCCACGGAAGCGGCGGGATTTCCCAGCCGCGGGCGGAGTAAAACTCTGCCACCTGTAGCCTTCGATCTTTTTTGAGATGGAAGGCGGGAGGATGTACACCGTGGACCTATATCTGCGCGTTCGGCTGGCCTGCCATGTTGATGGTCTGAGCCAGCGAGAGGCGGCAAGTCGGTTTGGCATTGCGCGCGAGACGGTGAGGAAGATGCTGCGGCATTCGGAACCGCCGGGATATCGGCGACGCCAGCCACCGAAACGCCCGAAACTGGCCCCCTTCACGGATATCATCGACCGTATTCTGGAGGAGGACCGAACGGTTCACCGTAAGCAGCACCACACGGCGAAGCGTATATTCGAGCGCCTTCGCGACGAACATGGCTTCACGGGCAAAGAGACCATCGTGAAGGATTACGTTCGGGAACGGCGCCTTCGTCGGCGTGAGATGTTTGTGCCGTTGTCACATCCTCCGGGCCATGCTCGAGCGGACTTTGGCGAGGCGGATGCGATCATCGCCGGCGTCAAGTATCGGGCGCATTTTTTCGTCATGACACTTCCCCACAGCGATGCCTGCTTCGTTGCGGCCTACCCGGCGGCGACGACGGAGGCCTGGCTGGACGGGCACAACAGAGCCTTTGTTTTTTTCGGCGGCGTTCCCCAATCGATTCTTTGCGACAACGACAAGTGTCTGGTGTCGCGCATCTTGTCAGATGGCACGCGGCAACGAACGCGGGCGTTCAGCGGGCTGCAGTCCCATTACCTCTTCGAGGACCGCTACGGCCGTCCCGGCAAGGGTAACGACAAAGGCAATGTGGAGGGGGTGGTCGGCTATGCCCGGCGGAACTTCATGACGCCGCTTCCCCGGTTCGCGAGCTGGGACGCCTTCAATGGCCACCTGGAAGAGCAATGCCGCAACCGGCAAGGCAACGTCCTGCGCGGCCACCGCGAGAGCATCGGCGAACGGTTTGTGCGTGACCGCGAAGCGTTGAAGAGGCCACTGCCGGCACCGTTCGACGCGTGCGACAAGCAGGGCACGCGGGTCAACTCGCTGTCCCTGGTGCGCTACCGGACGAATGACTATTCCGTGCCCGTCGCCTACGGCCATCAGGAAGTCTGGATCCGTGGCTATGTCCACGAGGTGGTTATCGGTTGCGGCGCCGGGATCATTGCCCGACACCCCCGTTCCTACGACCGGGAAGATATGGTCTTCGATCCGATCCACTACCTGCCTTTGCTGGAGCACAAGATCGGTGCCCTGGATCAGGCCGCGCCGCTAGCCGGATGGGAACTGCCTGATGCCTTCCCAACCCTGCGCCGTCTCCTGGAGGCGCGCATGGGCAAGGCCGGCAAGCGGGAATACGTCCAGGTCCTTCGGCTTGTGGAGACCTTCGATCTCGAGGTGCTTCACGGCGCGGTGAAGGACGCCCTGCGCCTGGGTGCGATCGGCTACGACGCCGTCAAACACCTTGTGCTGTGCCGTATCGAGCGACGCCCGCCCAAACTCGACCTGGATATCTATCCCTACCTGCCTCGGGCCAACGTGGCGACCACGGCCGCCGCCAGTTATATGAGCTTGTTGGGTGGAGGCGCGTCATGACCGATACGCCGCAAGTGTTGCTGGCCCATCACCTCAAGACCCTGAAACTGCCGACGTTCCTGCGCGAATACGACAAGCTGGCCCGCCAATGCGCCACCGAGGGCGCCGACCATGTGCGGTATCTTGTCCGTCTGACCGAGTTGGAACTGATCGACCGTGAGCGCCGCATGGTCGAGCGGCGGATCAGACAGGCCAGGTTCCCCGCCGTCAAAAGCCTCGACAGCTTCGACTTCAAGGCCATCGCATCGCTCGACAAGATGCTGGTTCTGGAGTTGGCGCGATGCGAATACGTCGAGCGTCGTGAGAATATCATCGCGCTCGGCAACAGCGGAACCGGCAAGACCCATATCGCCCTCGGTCTCGGTCTGGCGGCCTGCCAAAAGGGGCTCTCCGTCGGCTTCCTCACGGCCGCTGCCCTGGTTCATGAACTGATGGAGGCCGGGGATGAAAAACGCCTGTTGCGCCTGCAGAAGCAACTGGCAAAGTATCACCTTCTGATCATCGACGAACTCGGCTTCGTGCCGCTCTCGAAGACCGGCGCCGAGCTGCTGTTCGAAGTCTTCAGCCAGCGCTACGAGCGGGGCTCGATCCTGGTGACCTCCAACTTGCCGTTCGATGAGTGGACGGAGATATTCGGCTCGGAACGCCTGACCGGGGCTTTGCTGGACCGCCTCACCCACCATGTCCATATCCTGGAAATGAACGGCGAGAGCTATCGTCTCAACCAAAGCCAAAAACGGCGGAAATCCCCAAAAATACCTGCTTGACCGCCGGTGCAATGGTTGACCCGGTGGGTCCACAGGAACCTCCCACGCTGCTTCGCTCCGCGTAACGCAAGCGCTACACGAAGCAGCGCGGGTCCCTCCTATGGACTACCGGGACAACCCCCCAACACCGCGTACCGCATAACGTTAAGTGGACTAGTTTTGCTCCGCCCGGGTGGACTAATTTTGCTCCGCCGTTGACAACCTTGCCGCCCCACAGCACGTTGTCGACTGCGATCAGCCCGCCCCGGCGCAGCAGCACCAGGGTGCGCTTGAAATAGTCATCTCCCATTTCCCAAGTGAACTCGATATTCCATGCCCCGTGATGGGAATTCTGCTATAAGAATCAATATGTTGATGCATTGATGGAGCAGCAGGTATGGGACACCCGATGGGTGAATCGAAACGGGACAGTTTACGGGTCGATTTTGACCGTCGCTTGAAGCTTGAATTCCATGGTTCCAAGATTACTTCTGACGCCGGGTTGCTCGCCTACCGGGAGCTTGACGATGCCCTCGGCCTGACTGAGATGGCCGAGGGTGTTTTCCAGGATAGCCGTACCGGCAAGAACGGATGGCACGGCAAGACGGGTCAGTTTCGCCAGTCCGTTTTCGGGCGCCTTGGCGGCTATGACGATGTGAACGACGCCGACCGTCTGGGACGCGATCCCGCCATGCGCTGGATTGTTGGCGGCAAGGCCATCGAAAGACAGGCCGCTTCCACCAGCCAGATGGGACGCTTCGAGACGGAGCTATTGGCCACCGACGAGAACGTTGAAGCCTTGGTCGACATGAACGGGGTGTGGATCGACAAGGTTCATGACCGCCATCCGCCGAAGATGATCATTCTCGACATGGACAGCAGCGTCAGCCCGACCCATGGCGAACAAGAGGGAACAGCGTACAATGGTCACTTCGGCTGTACCTGCTACCATCCGCTATTCCTGTTCAACCAGTTCGGCGACTTGGAGAGATGTTCCCTGCGCCCCGGTAATGTTCACAGTGCCGACGGATGGCGGAATGTTCTGGAGCCGGTGGTGATGCGCTATAAGGAAAGGAAGGTGCGGCTGTATTTTCGTGGCGATGCCGCCTTCGCCTCACCGGAGATATACGAATATCTCGAAGCCGAGGGATTACTCTACGTCATCCGCCTCAAAGCGAACGCGATTCTCCAGCGGAACATTGCCCATCTGCTTACGCGACCTGTCGGTCGCCCGCCCGACCATGTTCGCCGTTTCCACGCCAGCTTCAGCTATCAGGCCGGATCGTGGAACAAGAAGCGCCGTGTCGTGGCCAAAGTGGAGTGGCACCCCGGCGAGCTGGTTCCTCGCGTCGGTTTCATCGTCACTAATCTGTCGCGCCCTACCAAGCGGGTGGTGGCGTTCTATAATCACCGTGGCACGGCGGAGCAGCACATCAAGGAAGGCAAGAACGCCATCAACTGGACCCGTCTGTCATGTCGCAAGTTCCGCAACAATGCCGTTCGGCTCCAGCTTCACGCCCTGGCCTACAATCTGGGCAACTTCATGAGGACACTGGCTTTGCCGAAGGAGGTGGAGCACTGGTCGATGACGACGTTGCGCGACAAGCTGGTGAAGATCGGGGCCAAGGTTGTCCGACATGGCCGCTACGTTACGTTCCAATTGGCTGAGGTGGCGGTGCCGAGGGACCTGTTTCGGAAAATCCTGAGCTTGATTGATGATCTGCGACGAAGACCCGCTCCGGCGTAGGCCGAGGGAATCGACGGCGAGGAGAAAGCGACAGGAGAGGTGTGTCTGGATGGCGAGAAAAATGACCGAGTGGCCTTCCAAGCGCGGGCCGATTACCAAAATCATGCCATCGGATGGCTGCATAGGGGATACAGTTCCTTGGCGGTGGGAAAGTGGTACGATTTCCACGAATTTGGATGGTATATGGGGAATGTCGGTTTAGACAACCAACGGCCCATAAGAATGACCCGTTGTATGTTCCCTCAAGCGCCGGGCGGGCGCATTCGCGCCTTTGGCTTACCTCGCATAAGCTCGGGCGCGCGGTCGCGCTTGCCAGCGGTCGATGAGTCAAGCTCATCGGCCGCCGGTATTATTCAGAGTCGGCGCCCTCCATGATTTCCACCACCGGCGTCCACCGCGCGCGGCGACGCGTGCGCCGCTCGGTGGCCGATTCGCCATCGTAGCTGACGGGCTCGGCCGCCTCGCCGAGGCCTGCCGTGGAGCGAAAGGTGTTGATGTTGATCGTGGCCCAGGACCGGTCCCATTCGGCATGGACCGCGCCCAGATAGACCCCGCAGCGGCGGCAGACGAGGAAGTCGGCCGTCCCGAGGCCGAAGCGATAACGCTCGAGCAAGGCCGGGTCCGCGACGCCGATGCGCACGCGGCCCCCTGGGTCGGTGACGGTGCGGGCGCCATGCCGACGGCAGAAGGAGCAGGCGCAGGCCCGCACGGCGAGGCGCCCGGGCGGCGCCGCCGTCTCGAAGGCGACGGTGAGGTTGCCGCAGTGGCAGCCGCCCTCGAATAGGTCTTGTGCGCTCACGGGACCGCCTCGCCCGGCTAGACCGAGATCAGGCTGCGCTGGTACTTGGTCAGCACCTCGTTGCCATCCGCCGTCACCAGTAGCATGTCGACGTGACCCAAGCCGCCCACGCCGGGCACCGAGATCATGGGCTCGATCGAGACCATCATGTTCTCCTGGATGTCCGTGTTGTGGAAGGAGGTGAGCACCACCGCCTCCACCCCGATCGTGTCCATGAGGCCGCGCAAGGCTTCGAGCCGCCGGGTCATCGGCGCATCGGAAAAGCTCTGCGTCATCTCTCGCTCTCCCCGGACACTCTTGTCAGTCCACCGTACCGATGTAGGGCAGGTGGCGGAAGTCCTCGGCATGGTCGATGCCGTAGCCGACGACGAACAAGTCGGAAATGGTGAAACCCACGAAGTCGGCGGCGATCGCCATCTCGCGCCGGCTCGGCTTGTCGACGAGGGCGCAAGTCCAGACCCGCGATGCGCCCAGCTCCAGAAGCAGGGTCCCGGCGTAGGCGAGGGAGCGGCCGGTATCGACGATATCGTCCACCAGCAGGACCTGCCGGCCGCCGAGGTCCGCCGGCACCGCGCCGATCAGCCGCACCCCGCCCGAGCTCTCCTTGGCATGGCCGTAGCTCGCGAGGCGCAGGAACTCGATCCGGGGCTCGACCCCCGCCCGGTCGAGCGCCCGCGCCAGATCCGCCGTCATAGTAGGCGTCCTTGTCGGCGACGTCGAATCAAGCGATGCGCTCGCGGTCGAACGCATGGCCAGTCGGTAACTGAGCGCCACCACAAAACCAGAGCGAGGGTAACCACGAGTTACCGGTTTACGCGACACGGGCCGCCGCTCATCTGGGAGGACAATTGAAGCCGGGGGTACGGCGGAGCCGTTCACACGAACAACGCGTTACCTATGTCCATCAGAAGCACGGTCTTGGCTCGCTATGGCGTATGCGCCCTGCATGGCCTTCGTGGTGATGACAAAGGACACCGCGCCAGCACGAAGGCTATTTGGGAGGATCGTCATCTTCCTTCCCGTCGATAACGCGCAGGTTCGGTTTACGATATTGCGCCGTGACTGGGCTTGGCAACATCGCAAGTTTGTGCAGCACATCTACGACCGCACGCTCGATTGCTGTCCGCGAGCGCAGGTTTTCGATGTCGGAGTCCAACAGATGGCTGGGCAAACGTGCTTCGATTTCACGTTCGAGGCGGCGTTTTTCGTAGGCGCGTTGCCGGCACGACGCCGAGCAATACTTCCGGCGGCGGCCTCTCTTCGGCTGGCTGAGGCGCTTCTTGCAATTCGCACATTTCGTCACGGATTTCATCACTAACGACTAATCGCCTATTTCGAGGTGAATTTCAACGCCATCAGTGTCGCAATAGTTTAGACGGCGACAATCTCCTGGAGGTGGTGAGCAAGGTAGTGCAACACGAGGGCACCGACGACGACCGCCGCCGCCACGTCTTGGCGTAGCGCCGCACCGCGTCGTAGCCGCGGCCATAGCTCCGGCCCGCAGCTCGGCGTCGGCGGTTGCATGAGCGGCCCGATTGGCTAACGTGCCCCCATGTCTTTCCTCCTGCGCCATATCGCCCGTTGGCCAGGAGCTTGCCCGCCCCGTCATCGGGGGCGCGCATGAGCCATACAAGACCCATGACGGTCATCAGACCTGCCAGAAGCTCTCTCGGATACAGACGTAGCGCGGACGCCCATGTGTATCGCCTAGCTGGATCTGACGCGTCGCCTTGCCACGCGGGCCGCGAATCAGATGGCCTTGGTCCCCGAGGAGGTCGATGAGTGTTTCGACGGCGATCCCGTCGGCGAGCCATGTTTTGATCAGATTTCGCCGGATTCCGACGTATCGGCCGAGTTCCGCATCGTGCTTGAAAATCATCATGGGGCGTCCAGATTTTCGAAGTGCGTGCGGGTGTTGGCGAATCTCGGAGGGCTCTGGCGCATAATTGACGATCTTGTCTCGAAGCTTAGCCACGGCAGTGTCTACCGCCGCTCTGTGCCCGCCAGCCGTTGCCACGGCCGCGTCGATGCACCACCAAATTGAAGCAGCGAACTCATCCTCGGGCCAGGACAGAAGTCCGCGGCGAATTGCAAAGATGCCGGCGGCATAGGCCAGTACGAAGCCGCGAAACATTCGCTGCTTGACCGGATCGTCGGGAGCGGAGAGTTTTTCGCCATGGCGGACCAACGCAGTGATTTCCGCGATGCTTTCGTTCTGGTCTTCAACAATCTCGTTCAGGAACGCGCGGAGCAGATGGCCGTGGTGTTTGGCACACCCCCGCGCGACGCTCTCGGCCAAGACCGCGCTTGAGCGGCCCCTTGGCCTCGGCGCCCGGAAGATGCCGTGCCCCTCCCCGACATCAGCGGGAAGATCGATCAGGCGGACCTGTTCGCCCTCAAGCCGCGGCTGCTGGGAGGTGGCCACGATTTCGGAGAGTGACTTCTCTCCACTGCTCAAGAGGACCAGCCGCCAGTCACGTTTATCGGTGTAATCGGATCGCTTCGATCGCGTCCGCCCAGATCCCGACATCATTTGATAGGTGGCATTCCGAATGCGTCGCGCCGTATGCCTATTGCTGTCCGTAACCAGCCGTTCAATTTCGTCCAGGGGCAACAGTGTATCGGAATAGCCATACGCGAGTTCTTCACCACCGGTAGGGGTCAGGTCCCACGTGAGAAGCGTCTCTTTCGTACTTATTCTCGCTACGGAGTTGGCGGCGAGGAGGCATGTCGTCTTGCCTATCGTGGACCGGCCGAAAAGGTGGAAGCCAACACTCTCACTTTCGAACAGCTTCAAGAGAGGAGCGGCAAGTGGGAGTGTGATCACCAATTGAAGCACGGGGCTATGCCGCGCCGCCCGCTCGACCGTATTTTGCCATCCCTCAAAACTACCGCCGACGCAGAGCGAGTCGGTGTCGCGGGACGGGATCAGGGAGAATTTCCGTTTCGCATGCCCGATCGGCCCCTCCGGAAGCAGGAAGACGCCATCACCATGCCACCCCGGCCGGTCCACCAAATATACTGTCGAAGCTGGACGGGCGGCTCGTAGATATCGAAACAGAGCGGTTCGGTCTTGCGGACTTTCTGGAAGCGCGTAGCCCGCCTTGGCAAGCCGCGTGCGCAGAGTTTGTGGATTTTCAAGGATTCCGAGTTCAAAGATCTAATATACGAAACTGTCATCCCGGGTCCGCAATTTGACCCCGATGGCCCACTCGCGCGTTGCCACCAGATACACGTTGCGGGAGACCAAGATCGGCTCGGCGATCCGACGCAGTCTGGTTCCGCGCCTTTGAATCAGGCCACGCTTCTTGGGAGAGAACTCTTTTAGTTTCTCGCCATTTTCATTCTGTGTCATTGCGCTGCACTCCTCACTGAGACTGTCATCGAGAACGTCATTTGCTGCTCACGTGCTCACCAACTTTTCCGTAGTGACCGTTACGCCAACCAGGCCGAGAACGTCAGTTCTGCAAGCGAACAGTGTCGAGTGTCGGTATCGTCGTTGACCCGTTTGGACCATCTGTATCGCACCCGGTTCCTTGGACACAAGTTTGTCTCATGCGGCGGGCCCATCGCGGTGTGCCACGCCTGACGAGCAGCGGGTTCCTCGGGTCTTTCCGCCAAAACGTCGTGTCTGGGGCTTTGCCGACGACAAATGCGGGGCCAAGTTCTAGCGGGGCATCTGCGAATTACCTCCATGCATGCACGGTGATGAAGCTCCATTTGGAACTACCGATGGGGATTTCCGCCACGGCGGCGGCAGCGATGGGGCGAGAGCAGGTTGTTCTCGCGCATCACCCGGAGCACCCGCTTGCGGGAAACACGGATGCCACGACAGACCCGAAGCCGAGCCCAGACCTTGCGGTGTCCCTCGCCCTCCCAGGGGGATGCCTCCAGGTCGGCCTCGATGGCCACCAGCAGAGCCTCGTCCGAGATCGAGGGCTTCGGTCCCCGGCGCTTTGCTGGTGGGCGCTCAGCGGTGGCCTGCTGCCGGGATTTCATGGCGTAGAACGAGGAACGGGCAAAACTCCAGGCCGCACAGACCCGCTGGAGGCCGTAGGCCAAACCCGTGCCGGGAGAGGTGGCGGCACTCATCGCCGCGACCTCTGCCGCCCCAAAGGGCCGGACGTCTCCGTCTTGGCCTCCAGCAGTTCCACCTGCATGATCAACTCCCCGATCCGCTTCATGGCGATGTCCAGTTCCGCCTTCACCGGATCGCCCTTGCGTTCCTTGAGCGAGGCATCGATCCCGGCGATCGCCTTCTCACGCCACTGCTCGAGCCGGAAAATCTCCACGCCCAACTGCCGCGACAAAAGTTCCACCGGCTCGCCACGCAAAAGCCGCAGGGCAACCTCACGCTTGCGCGTCACCGTCCACCGCTGGCCAAGTCCCAGCGGGCCTGCCGGCGAAACCTGGCCCGGGGAAAACGTGGACGAGCCAAGCTCGCCCTCGTTTACCACAGGCCCATCAACAGCAACTTTGTTCTCAAAATTGTCGGTCATGTTCCGGTCCTCCTTGGACACTTCGATTAAGCCAATTCTGTGTCCAAGGAAATCGGGTCCGACTCACCGTTTGGACCATCCAGCAGCGGGTTCCTCGGGTCTTTCCGCCAAAACGTCGTGTTTTGCCGACGACAAATGCGGGGCCAAGTTCTAGCGGGGCATCTGCGAATTACCTCCATGCATGCACGGTGATGAAGCTCCATTTGGAACTAATCGGGTTCGACCTATGATTGATGAAACTAATTTGGGTACTAGCCGCCAGCCATTTAGGCGACACCCGATCAGGATGAGTCGTTGGCGCACTTCATGCTCCGCCAGGGCGCGCAGTAGGGGGATCAGCTCGTTGTCGTGCGGGCCCAGCTGGAACTTCGACGGCGAGGTGCCGGGCTGGTCCAGGGTGACGCGGCGGCCGTACCGCGCCTTGAGCACGTACGTCGCCTGCTTCCGGTGATCGGTAACGAGCTTGCTGTGTACGGGGCGGGGCACGATTGGCGGTTGGCGTTTGAATTGGGTCCCTAGGAGCCTGTCCGAGAATTCGGATTTGGCTCGACGTGGGTATCGGAGTGTGATTCGTTAAACGGCATGAGCAAAACCTTTCGAGCTTGGGACGTGGATCAGGTCTGGCTGTTGCCGGCTTCGGTCCATGACTTCGTGCCGGCGGGACACGCGGCGCACCTGGTGCGGGATGCGGTGCGCGAGAGCCTGGACCTGTCGGCGATCTTTGCGGCCTATGGCGAGGCGCGCGGCCAGCCGCCCTACCACCCGGTGATGATGGTGGCGCTGTTGCTGTACGCCTACAGCGTCGGCGTCTATTCGTCGCGCCGCATCGCCAGGGGGTGTGAGGAGCGCGTCGACTTCATGGCGGTGACGGGGATGCAGCGGCCCGACTTCCGCACCATCTCGGATTTCCGCAAGCGCCATCTCGCGGCGCTGTCGGGGCTGTTCGCGCAGGTGCTGGCCCTGTGCCGCCGGGCGGGGCTGGTCAAGCTCGGCCATGTGGCGCTGGACGGCACCAAGATCAAGGCCAACGCCTCCAAGCACAAGGCGATGTCTTACGCCCGCATGGTCAGGGCGGAGGCCGGGCTCGAGGCGGTGGTCGAGAGCTGGCTCGATCGGGCGGCGGCGGCCGATGCGGCGGAGGACGAGGCGTTGGGGGTCGCGGCGCGGGGCGACGAGATGCCGGCCTGGGTCGCCGACAAGGCCAAGCGTCTGGCCAAGATTCGCGAGGCCAAGGCCGCCCTGGAGGCCGAGGCGCGGGACGCGGCCGCGCGCGCCGCCCAGACGCGGGCGCCGAAGCGCCCGGGACCCAAGCCCAAGCCGCCGGCGGATGTGCCGGCGGACAAGGCGCAGCGCAACTTCACCGACCCCGAGAGCCGCATCCTCAAGACCAAGGACGGCTTCATCCAGGGCTATAATGCCCAGGCCGCGGTCGATGCCAAACGCCAGATCATCGTCGCCCACGCCCTGACCGATTCGACCAGCGACCAGGGCCAGCTCGAACCCCTGATCGACGCCATCGAAGCCAACCTCGGGCGGCGTCCCAGGGAGATATCGGCGGACGCCGGCTACTGCTCGAAGGCGAACCTGGAGGCCGCCGATAGGCGGGGCATCAAGCCCTACATCGCGACCGGGCGGCAAAAGCACGGCCAAGCCGCCGCCGTGGGCCCGCGCGCCGCGCCGCCCGGCGGCCGGGTCGCGGCCATGGCGGCCACCCTCAGGCGCGCCGGGCGCCGCAGCCGCTACCGCCTGCGCAAGCAGACCGTCGAGCCGGTGTTCGGCCAGATCAAGCAGGCCCGGGGCTTCCGTCAGTTCCTGCTGCGCGGCCGTGAGAAGGTCACATGCGAATGGGCGATGATCTGCACCGCCCACAACCTGGCCAAGCTCGCCGTCGCCCAAGCGCCATGAGACGCCGAGACCAATCATGCCTCTCGCCGCGCCAAGCCCCTGAAGGCAACCACCCATGAGCCAAACCACCAAAATCACGACAAGACCACTCGCCATCACCCCAATGCTTGCCAACAACATCAAATCTCGGACAGGCTCCTAGCGCCTCTGTCACCTCCTCCGGCGACTTGTCGAATACCCACAAATTGAGGTGCGGTTGCCAGTGCGTCGGACAGGCCTCGCTCGCGTGCTGGTTCAGGGAGAAATCGACCGCCGCCACCACCGGGGTGCCGGCGAGGCAGCGTTCGACCCGCTTGCGCATCGTCACCGTGAAGCGGCCCAGGTCGTGGTTAACGATCTCGTGCGGGTCGAACGCGTATTTCGCCGGTACGGCCGTGGACTGCGTGATGGGGCCGTCGTACTCGGCGGCGAGTTCGACCAGCGCCGTTGCCATCATCGCCCTGAACAGGGTCGTCGCGACGTGGCTGGCGGCGTTGGTGGGCACCGGGATGTCGGCGGCATGCTTGAGCGCGGCGACCAGCTGCCGGTCCTCGGGGCGCCCTCGCTTGGCCAGCCTGTCGCGGACCGTCCGGTCGAATGCCTCGGCCTCCTCGGTCGCCTCGAGCCCGACGTCGGCGAGGCCCCTCACCAGCTTGTCGAAGTCGCGCCGCCGCTGCTCCTCGCGCTCGACCTCGGGGTCGGGGCGGGTGAGTCTCGGGCGGCCGTGTTTCGGGGGTGTCCGCCTCATCTCTTGCCCCTATGGCGCCATTCACCTGTGTTCCTCGGATACTGATCTGCAGCCTCGCGGTCGATCGCTTGGTCTGTACCGCGATATTCCGGCAATTGCTCAATCCAGCGTCGAGCCTCCTGAATCGGGATGACCGTTCGGCGGCCAATTTTCCTCGCTCTGAGGGTTCCTTCGCTCAGCTCCAGGTATGCCTTGCTCCTGCTCAGCCCCGTTTGCTTGCAGAATTCTGAGACCGACAACAGAAGCCTTTCGCTGGCTCCGCTGTCGATGGATGAGTCGGCATGGGCGTGAGCCCCAGTATCGAACTCCTTAACCATTCCATCCTCACTCGTGTCTCTCGTCCGTGTCGTGACTGTTGCGAGTTAGTACGCGACACGGTAATGTATATGGGCAAACGAACCGCGTTCAGCATGCACGGACACTAAATTGCGCGAGTTCATATTTCATGTGTAATACGCTTATATAGGTGTCTCAGTCATGAAGTCAATGAGCAATCGATCCGACGACGAGTTTCGAAACCTGGTAGGGTCTAGAATCTCTCTAGCCCGAGAAGCGCGTGGAATGACGCAGGCCGACGTCGCCCGCCGAATGAAACTTCATCCTTCAGCGATTTCGCAAATGGAGTCGGGCGTGCGTATGCCCTCGATCGGGAGCTTACGGCAGCTTGCCGACGCATTGAATGCCAGTGCAGACTACCTAATTGGGCGAAAAATCCGATCGGACGATCAGCCTATCGATCCAATTTATCAGATGCTGGAAGGACTTTCGCCGCGAGACCGAGCAATCGTGGCGGAACTCATTGAACGATTCGCTCGAGATTCTCGTCGCGTTAAGCCGAATCGAGAGCCTCGGCAAAAGGGACCTAAGCAGGGGACGAAGCGAACTCGACGAAACTGATAGAGCAAGAAATCGCACGCCGCGACACTGATTCGACAATCAGCCATGTGCTGGAAAGCGATAAATGGCCAAGATTGAATTTGGGTCCGGGCAAGTGGGTCTGTAAGCCAAGCCATGAATTTTCAATAAGGCTATCTCGGCCTTAATCAGCCCGGCAATGTCGGAGCCGGCTCCGTGTCATCCGGTGCGAGTTCTATCCAGTGGGGTAATGGTGATCGGGCCGAGGCCAAGGGTCGGCAGGTTGGCTCGGATCGTGTCGGCCACATAGCTCGGGGCCAGGGCGGCGTAGTGCCGGTGGGTGATCCGGGTGTCGGCGTGGCCCAGGGCCTCCGCGATGACTTGCAAGGGCACGCCGCTCATCGCCAGCCAGGAGCCATAAGTGTGCCGGAGAATGTGGAAGCTGATTGGTGGATCGATCCGCCCCTGGCGACAGGCCTCGACCAGTCGGCGTCCCTGATGGCTCTTGCCCCAGGGTTTTCCGTCCGACCGAACAAACATCAGCTCTTCCTTGGATCGGTCGGCTGCCATCCTTCGAAAGAGATCGAAGCCCTGGTCTGTCAGAGCCGCCTGCCGGGGCCGGTCGGTCTTGGTGAACCGGACATGGATCGTCCGGCCAACTTCGTTCAGATCGCCGACCTCCAACCGAATCAGCTCGCCGTACCGGCAACCGGTATAGAGACCAGCTTCCACCAGCTGGCCAAAGTCCGGCTCACAGGCCTCGATCAACCGGACGGCTTCGTCGGTAGTCAGATAACGGGTCCGGGCGGTGTCCACGTTCCGGTAGCCGCCGACCCGGCGCCAGGCATGGTCGGTGCTCGCTTGGACCTCCCGATAGGCCCGGTTCAGAGCCGCCTTAAGGATGATCAGGGCCTTGTTGGCGCTCACCTTGCGTCGGCGAATCTGGTCTGGCTCGGTCGAGGGCGCGAGCTTGCGAGGGGGCTGGCCCTTCCTGCCTCGGACCCGTCGGGGCAGCCTGGCCAGCCCTTCGTGCCAGCGCTGGATGTCGCGGGGATTGAGTTCGGCCAGGGTCAGCCGGCCCAGGGCCGGTCGGATGTCGAGCTCGATCCGCCTGCGAATCTCGTAGATGGATTTGCGGTGGCCCGCATACCAGTCCAGATAGTCATCCAGGACTTGGCCGACGGTGTAGCTCGCGTCATCGATCCACTCCCGGCCCGTCTCACGATCGGCCATGGCCGACCACCAGGCCCTGGCCGCCTTCAGGGCCTGGGAGTAGTCCAGGACCAGCTCCCCGTCGGCCGAGAGCAGGTCGTCGGCCTTGGCCAGAACCTTGATGGCATAGGTCCGGTCCCTCCGGCTGAACCGGCCGAGCCAGCTGCCACCCTGAATGCCCTTCCGGTAGCCGAGGTGGTGACCAACATCGACGGCTCTCCAATAGGGGGTCTTGGACGGTGCTAGCTTGGACCGGGCCGCCCGGGTGGTGATCCGGGCGTCGTTGACGGAACGGCCCATCTCAGTCTCCGGGTCGGGTCATGGAATGTATCACTATTTCTCTACTATCATGCTCGTGGACGGCGAGGGATGTAAATGGATACGGGCGGATGACTAGATGTTAACATACTGGAAATTAGCGATAAAATCAATGTCCACCACTGTCCGTGGTTGTCTTTCTGTGTCTCGTTTCTTTACTCTCACGCCGGAAACAGGGATTCGACTCCCCTTGGGGATACCACTTTTCAAATCTGGCGATCGATCTCCCGATTTCGCGGGTCATCCCGCGAGGTGGGGGAGAAGGCGATCGCGGTGACGGGCGCATGAAGGCGCTGCTGCAGCGGGTGAGCGAGGCGAGCGTCGCCGTGGGCGGCGAGGTCATCGCCGAGATCGGCCCGGGGTTGCTGGTCCTTTTGTGTGTGATGCGGGGCGACGGCGAGGCCGAAGCCGGCTTCCTCGCCGCCAAGGCGGCGAAGCTGCGCATCTTCGAGGACGAGGCGGGCAAGATGAACCGCTCGGTGCTGGACTCGGGCGGCCAGGTGCTCGTGGTCAGCCAGTTCACCCTGGCCGCGGACCTCTCGCGCGGCAACCGCCCCGGCTTCTCCACGGCCGCCGCGCCGGAGGAGGCCGATGCGCTCTACCGCACCTATTGCGACGCTTTGCGCAGTCACGGCGTCCCGGTCGAGACCGGGCGCTTCGCCGCCGAGATGGCCGTCCGCCTCACCAATGACGGCCCCGTCACCATCTGGATGGATACCGCTGAACGGTAAGTGGGGGGCGCGGTCGGCGCGGCTTGAGCGGGCCGGAGGCGTGTCGTAACCTCCGCCCGACGGCTCGCCCGGAGGACGCGGTGAGAAAGATCGGTATCGACATCGGCGGCACCTTCACCGATCTCGTCCTGACCGAGGGCGGGGCGGCGCTCACGCTCAAGGTCCCCTCGACCCCCGACGACCCTGGCGCGGCGGCGATTCAGGCCCTGCGGCGGCTGCGCGACGAGCACGGCGTCGCGCTGGCCGGCGTCGAGGCCCTGGCCCACGGCACCACCGTCGCCACCAACGCCCTGATCCAGCGCCGCGGCGCGCGGACGGCCCTCGTCACCACCGCCGGCTTCCGCGACGTGCTCGAGATCGCGCGCCTGGGGCGCCCGCCCCGGGCGATCTACGACATCCACTACCAGCACCCCGAGCCTGTCGTCCCCCGCCCGCTCCGATTCGAGGTCGACGAGCGGGTCGACTATCGCGGCGAGGTCGTGCGGGCCTTGCAAGTCGAAGAGGTGCGAGAGCTCGCCAACCGGCTGCGCGCGCTCGGGGTCGAGAGCGTCGCCGTCTGCCTGCTCTTCAGCTTCCTTCATCCTGGCCACGAGCAGCTGGTGAAGGCGGCCCTCGTCGAGGCCCTCCCCGGCATCCCGGTGCTGTGCTCCAGCGACATCCTGCCCGAGCGCCGGGAATACGAGCGCACCAGCACCACGGCGATCAGCGCCTATCTCGCCCCGACCGTCATGCGCTACATCGAGCGCATGGCGGCGGAGCTGGAAGGATTCGGGATCACCAACCGGTTCTACGTCATGCAGTCCAACGGGGGATTGAATACCCCCGGCACGGTCACGGCGAGCCCTGGAAGCCTGCTCGTCTCCGGCCCCGCGGCGGGCATCGTGGCCGCGGCGCGGATCGGCGCCCAAGTGGGCTTCCCGGACATCGTCTCTATGGACATGGGGGGCACCAGCTTCGACGTGGCCCTCGTGCGGGGTGGGCGCTGCCTGCTGAGCGCCGAGACCAGTATCGAGGAGGCCGCCTTCAACCTCCCCATGCTCGACATCAAGACCATCGGGGCCGGCGGCGGCAGCATCGCCTGGCTCGACAACGCCGGCAAGCTCCGCGTCGGGCCGGACAGTGCCGGCGCGCGGCCCGGCCCGGCCTGCTACGGCCAGGGTGGTGAAGCGCCCACGGTCACGGATGCGAACCTCGTGCTCGGGCTCCTCGACCCCGGGCGCTTCCTCGGCGGGGCCATGGGCATCGACCCCGCCCTCGCCGAGGCGGCGGTGTGGGCGCGGATCGCCGAGCCCCTCGGCATGACGGCGGTCGAGGCCGCGGCGGGCATCCACCGCATCGTCAATGCCAACATGGCCGGCGCCACCCGCCTCGTGTCGGTGGCGAAGGGCCACGACCCGCGGGACTTCGCCCTCCTCGCCTTCGGTGGCGCCGGGCCGGTACACGCGGTGTCGATCGCGGCGGAGCTGGAGGTCCCCTGGGTCGTGGTGCCGCGCCACCCGGGCGCGACCTCGGCCGCCGGCCTGGTGGTCGCCGACATCGTGCACGACTTGGTCCAGAGCACCGTGACCGAGATGTCGCGGATGACGCCCGCGCGGCTGGCCGAGGGGCTCGACGCCCTGATCGCGCGCGCCGAGGAGCGGCTCGAGGCCAACGCGGTGCCGCCGCCCCGGCGGCGTTACGACCGCGCCCTCGATATAAAATACGTGGGCCAAGGCTACACCCTCGAGATCGCGGTCCCCGAGGGCGCCATCACGAACCGGACCCTCACGGACATCGCCCGGCGCTTTCACGACCGGCACGAGGCGCTCTACGGCTTCCGCGCCGAGGGCGAGCCCGTGGAGATCATCAATTTTCGCCTGCGGGCGACCGGCGCGCTCGAACGGGCCGACCCCGAGCCCCGGCCCCGGGGGCCGCGGGACGCTCGGGCGGCCCGGACAGGCACGCGCGCGGCCTGGGTCGAGGCGGAGCGGGCCATGCGGCCCCACGAGATCTACGACCGGGCGCTGCTCGCCGCCGGACACGTCCTGGCCGGCCCGGCGATCGTCGAGCAGGACGATTCCACCACCGTCATCCCGCCCGGCTGGCTCGGCACCGTGGACGGCCACACCAACCTCGTCATCGGCACCGAGGCGTGGCCGGACCATGGCTGAGCTCGACCCCATCACCTACGAGGTGGTGCGCAACGCCATGCTCACCGGCGCCGCGGAGATGAAGGCCGTGGTGATGCGCGCGTCCTACTCCACGATCTGGCGCGAATCGGGCGACCTTTCCTGCGCCATCCTGAGCCCTGACGGCGACATGATCGCCCAAGGCCCCGGCGACCTGCCCGCGCACCTTGCGACCATGCCCTTTTCGCTCAAGGGCGCCCTCGCCAAACACCCGATCGAGACGCTCGAGCCCGGCGACGTGCTGTTCCACAACGACCCCGAATGGGGCAACAACCACCTGCCGGACTGCATGATGGCGAAGCCGGTGTTCGTGGACGGCGCGGTCCTGGGCTTTGCCGTCGTGCGCGGCCACTGGACCGACATCGGTGGCATGGGGGCGGGCAGCTACACGGCCGTGACCACCGATCCCATCCAGGAGGGGCTGCGCATCCCGCCCATCAAGCTCTATCGCCGCGGCACGCTCGACCAATCCTACGTCGATATCATCCTGGCCAACGTCCGCGTGCCACGCGACCGTATCGGCGACATCCGCGCCGAATTCGCGGGCTGCGTCATCGGCGAGCGCAAGCTCCTGGCCCTCGCCGAGAAGTACGGGGCCGGCACCCTGCGCGACTGCATGGCCGCGATCCTGGACCATGGCGAGCAGCTCACCCGCGCCGAGCTCGAGCAGATACCGGACGGGACCTATCACTTCACCGACCATAGCGACGGCGACGGCGTCACGGACGAGCCCATCAAGATCCAGGTGGCGCTGACCGTGCGGGGAAGCGAGGTGACGGTCGATTTCACCGGCTCCCATCCCCAGACCATCGGGGGCATGAACTGCCCCCTGGCCGTCACCTATTCCTCGGTCCAGTTCGCCGTCAAGGCGGCGGCCGACCCCTGGAACCCGGCCAACAGCGGCTGCTACCGCCCGGTGCGGGTGAATGCGCCCGTGGGCAGTGTCGTCAATCCCGTTCTGCCGGCCTCGGTCGTGGCGGGCAACCACGAGACGGCCATGATCATCGTCTCGGCCGTCTTCGGCGCCCTGTCCCAGGCGGCGCCGGGGCGAGTCGTCGCCGCGGGCGCCGATTCCTCGGTCGTGACGGTCATCGGCGGGATCGACCCCCGGCCCGAGCGCGAGGGGCGGAAGTTCGTCTATATCGAGATCCAAGGCTCGTCCTGGGGCGCGACGCAACGCGGCGACGGGGTGAACGCCAAGCGCGCCGGCGTCGGCAACACCGGCAACCAGCCCGTCGAGGTGGTGGAGGCCGAGTATCCCGTGACGGTCCTCGAATACCGCTTGGCACCCGACCGGGGGGGCGCGGGCGAGTTCCGCGGCGGCATGCCCCTGCGGCGCACGACCCGCCTCGATAGCGACGCCCAGGTGACGCTGATCGCCGAGCGCGGCCGGATCGCGCCCTTCGGCCTGCTCGGGGGCAAGCCCGGCGCGCTGGGCGAGTACACGATCAATCCGGGCACCGCGCGGGAGGAGCGCCTGTTCTCGAAGACGCCCCCGCTCGAGCGGCGACGGGGGGACGTGCTCTCGGTGCAGGCGGCGGGCGGCGGCGGATTCGGGCCGCCGTCGGCACGCGAAGCGGCGCGCATCGAGCGCGACCTCGCTTCGGGGCTCGTGAGCCCCGAAGCGGCCCGGCGCGATTACGGCCACGACGGCGGGAGAGGGTGATGGTGAAGGTCAGTGAAGCGGGCAGGACCGTTCTCGAGGATACGGTGGTCCCGGCCGGCGCGCCATGGAGTGCGCGCATCGCCAAGGGCGAAGTGCTGCGCTTCGTCGACCTCGAGGGCCGGCAGGCCATCGACTTCATCTGTTACAACGCCGACGATCGCGCCGAGCGCTACCACGCGGCCAATACGGTCAAGCTCAACAAGCACGCCTACCTGGGCGAGGGGAGCGTGCTGTGGTCCGGGCACGCCCGCCGCATGATGACGATTATCGAGGACACCTGCGGCTTGCACGACACCCTGCTCGGCTGTTGCTCCGCCGCGCTCAACGAGGAGCGCTACGGCGTCACCGATACGCCGAGCTGCCAGGCGAATTTCGAGCATGAGCTCGCGCGCTACGGGCTCGGCCCCACCGACATCGTGCCCAACATCAATTTCTTCATGTACGCGCCGTTCGGGCCGGCCGGCGAGGTTTCGATCGCCGACGGGCTCTCGAAGCCCGGCGACCATCTCGACCTCCGGGCCGAGATGGACGTGCTCGTCGTCATCTCCAACTGCCCGCAGCGCTACAACCCAGGCGCCGGTTTCGCGCCGACCCCGGTTCGCGCCATCATCTACGCCGGCGCGGGGTAGAGCGCGCTCTCCCGAAGCGAAACATCAGCGGCCGCCGCCGAACCATTCCCGGTCGGCGTCCGAAAGCTCGACGACCAGGGGCTCGATGCCGGCCCGCATCTCGGCGGTCAATGGCGTGGACTTGCGCGTCTTGAAATCGAACAGGGCCTCGACGCTGTCGGACGAGGCGGCCAGCTCGCCGGTCCTCGAATCGATCATCTTATGGATGTAGCGGATGCTGGTGTTGCCCAGGCGCACGAATGCGCTTTCGATCACGTAGCGTGTCAATGGCGGAGCAAAAAGGGACCACCTCGGCGGTGTAAGAAGGGACCGCTTGGCGGCTGCGGGCTTGTCCCCGTAGTCCACGGGAGGGCCCCGCGCGCGACGCGGTGTGCCCTCAACAGGCTGACGCGGCGGCGCGCGCGGGAGGGACCTGTGGGCCCACGGGGTCAAGCGTGGGCTGGGTGGTCGGTTCAGTTAGCAGTCGGGGTTTGACGCCTGCGGCTCTGGTTGAGCCTGTAGCTGTCACCGTTCATCTCGAGGATGTTGACGTGGTGGGTGAGGCGATCGAGGAGCGCGCCGGTGAGGCGCTCGGAGCCGAACACCTCGGTCCATTCGTCGAAGGGCAGATTGGTGGTGACCAGGGTCGAGCCCCGCTCGTAGCGTTGGCTGAACACCTCGAACAACAGCTCGGCGCCGGTCTTCGACAGCGGCACGAAGCCGAGTTCGTCGACGATCAGAAGCTTGTAGGTGGCGAGCTTCTTCTGGAACCTCAGCAGCTGCTTGTCATCGCGGGCCTCGATGAGTTCGTGGACCAGCGCGGCGGCGGTGATGAAGCCGACCGAGAGGCCCTTCTGGCAGGCCGCCAGGCCGAGACCGAGGGCGATGTGGGTCTTGCCGGTCCCACTGTTGCCGAGCGCGATGAGGTTCTCGCGGCGCTCGATGTACTCGCAGCGGGCCAGCTCCAGGACCAGCGCCTTGTTGAGCGAGGGGATGACCTTGAAGTCGAAGCTGTCGAGGCTCTTGACCACGGGGAAGCGCGCCGCCTTGATGCGCCGCTCGACCATGCGGCGCTCGCGGTCGATCAGCTCGAGCTCGGCGAGTCTCAACAGGTAGCGGACGTGATCGACGCCTTCCGAGGCGCACTGCCGGGCGATCTTGTCGTACTCGCGCAGGAAGGTCGGCAGCTTCAGCGTCTCGAGGTGGTGGGCGAGCAGCACTTGCGGTGTGTCGGTCATGCGCCGAGCCCCGACAGCAGGCTCATGTACGACTTGGCGGACGTCATCGCGACCCGGGCGCGCGGCAGATACGGATAGACGTCGAGGTTGAGCCTGGGCGGCCGCCGCTCGATGCGGCACAGTACCAGGTGCTTCACCGCATCAAAGCCGATTGCGCCGAGCCGCAGGGCGTCGCCGACCGCACCCTCGACCTCCTCGAGCCGGAAGGTCTCCAGTAGACGGAGCACCTGGACGTACTCGCGCTTGCCTGCCTTGCCCATACGAGCTTCGAGGAGCCGCCGCAGAGTGATGAAGGCCTCGGGCAGGTCCCAGCCCGCCAATGGCGCGGCCTGGTCGAGGGCGCCGATCTTCTGCTCGATCAAGGGCAGGTAATGCAGCGGGTCGAAGATCAGGTCCTCGCTGTCGTAGGACCGGCGGTGCCGGGCGATCACCTCGGCCCCGCAGCTGATCACCACCTCATCGACGTAGCCCCGGATGAGCACCTCACGGTGGCCGTAGGCCACGGGCACGGAATAGTCGTTGCTGCGGTAACGCACCAGCGACAGCGAACTCGCCCGTCCAGGGCGCTTATCGCAGGCATCATAGGGAGCAGGCGGCAATGGCAAGAGAACTTGACGATCCCGCTCGAGACGCTCGCCGATGGTCTCCTTGTGGCCCCGCAGCCGCGCCGCCTGGCGCCGGCGGCACTGTTCGGCGAGAGCATCGTTGAGGGCCGCGAAGCTCTCGGCACGCGGGACGGGGACCAGGAAGTTCCGCCGGATGAAGCCGACCAGTCCCTCGACCTTGCCCTTGTCGTTGCCCTTGCCCGGCCGGCCGAACCTGTCCTCGAACAGATAGTGGGACTGAAGCTCCGTGAAGACGCGCGTTCGCTGCCGCTTCCCATCGCCCAGGATCCGGGCAACCGCCAGCTTGGTGTTGTCGTACAGGATGGATCGGGGGACGCCGCCGAAGAAGGCAAACGCCGCGTTGTGGCCATCGCAGAATGCTTCGGTCGTCTCCGCCGGATAGGCCGCAACAAAGCAACCATCACTGTGGGGAAGGTCGAAGGCAAGGAAGTGGATCTTCCGTAACGCGCCGCCGATCACCGCCATCGCTTCGCCGAAGTCCGCCTGGGCGTGACCGGGGGAATGGGAGAGTGGCACGAACACCTCACGCGACCGAAGCCCCTGCTCACGAACGTAGTCCTTCACGATGGTGTAGCCGCCCGTGAAACCGTACTCGTCCCGGAGGCGGTCGAAGATGCGCTTCGCAGTGTGCCGTTGCTTGCGGTGGCTGGTCCGATCGTCTTCCAAGATCCGATCGATGATTCCCGTGAACGGACCCAGCTTTGGCCGCCTCGGCGGCGCGCTTCGGCGATACCCTGGCGGCACCGAGAACGACAGCATCTTACGGACCGTCTTGCGGTCTACACCAAACACCCGCGAGGCCTCGCGGGTGCTCATCCCCTCGACATGACACGCCCGCCGAACCCGTGCGTACAACTCCACCCGATACATCCCCCCCGCCTTCCAGTCAGAGCAACCCTGACAGAAGGCTATACGCGGTCCCATTTTGGTCCGCCGCAGCCGGATCGACCGGCCGCTTCAGTGGGGGATTATTGCTCTGCCGTTCTCACGTAGCGGTCGCCATCCACCAGCTCGGCCGGGTAGCGCAGGGTGTTCACCACCGTTCCCAGGCCATAGCCACGCTCGACGACGTCGTTGTAGTAGATCCCGGCCAGGGCGACGAGATAGGCCGAGGCCTGCCCGAACTTTTCGAAATACGCGGTGACGGTCATGTGCCGGTTGGCGTCGCAGTCCTGCAGGCCGACGATGCCGCGCTCGGTTTCGACCCATTGGGCCATGTGCTCCTCCTCGGGCGGGGTGGCCCGGCGTGCCCCCTGTCTCACGCTCGCGACTCTAGCAGCGCCCGCTGGGAGTCGCGATGGTGCACCTTCCGGCTCGCGGCCCGTCATGCCCTGAGCCCCATGCGCTCGAGGATCGGGATCACGTGCTCCTCCATCTGGCGCAGACCCTTGGCGGGGTCGAAGAAGCCCACGACGACGTTGTCGACGCCGACCTCGGCCAGCCCCCGCATCTTCTCCGCCACAGTCTGGTAGCCGCCGAAGAGCTGGTTGCCCGTCATCCCCAGGGCGACCTTGAGGAAGGCGTCGCGGTCGAGACCGGCCCAGGGATCGCCGGCGACGCCTTCTTCCGCCATCTGGTTCGAGGTGCCGGCGATGGAATTGACGTAGTTGAGGATGGCTTCGCGGTCGGCCTCGGCCTCCAACCACGCGACGGTGCGCCGGGCGGCCGCGTCGTCGGCCTCGATGACGGCGTAACACATGGCCCCGACCCGCACCGTGCGCCCGTATTTCCCCGCCAGCGCGTGGGCCTTCTCGACCAGCGCCGCGTAATCCTCGAGGCGCCCGGTGGGCGGCACCACGAACACTCAGTCCGCCTGGCGGCAGGCGAAGTCGAACCCTTCGTCGGACTGGCCGGCGTTCATCAGCACCGGGCGCGGCTTGCGCGCGGGCTTGGGCGCGATGAAGCCGCCGTAGCACTGGTAGTGCTCGCCCTCGAAATCGACGGGGTCGTCGCTCGCCCACAGATACTTCATGAGGGTGGTGAACTCGTCCGCCATGGCGTAGCGCACGGGGCCGGGCGGCCTCTCCTCGATGCCGAACTTGCGGAAATCCTCCGGGTTGGCGCCGGTGACGATGTTGAGGCCCCAGCGCCCCTCGGAGATGAAGTCGATGCAGGCGCCGATCTTGGCGATGTGCATGGGGTGGAACCGGTAGCCGACATGGACCGTCGAGAAGAGGCCCAGCCTGCTCGTGACCACGGCACTCGCAGCGCCCGCCGTGGCAAAGTCGAGCCCCTCGTCGTTCCAGCCGCTGGCCCCGCCGTAGCCGCCCCACATGCCGTACTGGACCTGGTAGTCGAAGCCGATGCGGTCGGCCTCGGCCAGCAGGCGCTTCGCCGTCGGCCAGTGCCAGTAGTCGCGGTAGCGCGCGGGGTCGGCCATCACGGCCTTGGTGGCGGAGAGCCCGCCGCGCACGTTCCAGGCGAAGAGGGAGAGCTCGAGCGGGTTGCGGGGCGTGAGGTCGGGCTGGCCGCCCGGATCGAACGGGCCGCGGAACACGTCCACCTTGATGATGCGCTTGGCGCTCACTTCGGCATTCCCCGCTTCTCGTCAGGCCGGCGCGTCGCTGGACCCGGCGACGGACTCGATGGCGTCGACGATCTTCTGGTAGCCGGTGCAGCGGCAGAGGTTGCCCTTGATGGCGTCGACGATCTCGGCCCGGGAGGGCTTCGGATTCTCCGCGAGGAGCGCCGTCGCGGTCATCAGGAAGCCGGGCGTGCAGAAGCCGCACTGGACGGCGCCGTGGGTGAGGAACGCGTGCTGCAGCGGGCTCAACTCCCCCTCGCCCTCCAGCGCCTCGACGGTGGTGATCGCAGCACCCTCGGCTTGCACCGCGAGCAGCAGGCACGCGCTCACCGGCCGGCCGTCGAGGAGGACGGTGCAGGCGCCGCAGACGCCCATTGCGCAGTCCCTGTGGGTGCCGGTGAGGCCGAGGCGCTCGCGCAGGACGCTCACCAGGGTCTCGGTCGGGACCACCCGCAGCCGGTGGCCCGCGCCGTTGACCGTGAGGGTGACCTCGACGCTCATCCAGCGGCACTCCTCTCGTAGGCCCGAGCGACCGCGCGCCGCAGGATGACCGAGGCCACGTGGCGCTTGTAGTCGGCGGAGTAGAGGTGATCGTCGAGGGGCTCGATCTCGCTCGCCAGCGCCTCGCCCATGAGGGCGAAGGCATCCGGGTCCGGCCGCCGGCCACGCAATGCCGCCTCGGCCGCACTCGGGCGGATCGAAGTGATGCCGACGCCGCCGAGCCCGATCCCGATTTCGGCGATGCGGCCGTCGCCCGGATCGCGGATCAGGCTGACGGCGGCGCTGACGGTCGATGTGTAGTCCATGGCCCGGCGGGCGGCGAACTTGGTGTAGGCCACACCGCCATGGGCGGGTGCTGAAGGCACCTCGATCGCCACCAGCAGCTCGTCCTCTTCGAGGGCCGTCGTGTAGAGGTCGGTGAAGAACCTGTCCGCGGGGATGTCGCGGGTGCCCCCCGGCCCGGCCGCGCGCAAGCTCGCCCCGAGGGCGAGGAGGGCCACGGGCGGGTCGCCCTGGGGATCGGCGAGGCAGATGTTCCCCCCCACCGTGCCCCGGTTGCGGATGCGCCCACAGGCGATCTCGGCCGCCATCTCGGTCAGCAGCGGGCAGGCCGCGGCGACCGCGGCCGAGCGCTCGACTTCCGTGTGGGTGGTGAGCGCGCCGATGCGAAGCCCGCCGCCGGGCATGGCGGCGATCCCCTTCATGGCGTCGATGCGGGCGATGTCGATGAGCCACTCGGGCGCGAGCAACCGCTCGTTCATGAGGATGCCGAGGGCGACGCCGCCGGCGATCACGTTGGCCTCGCCCTCGGCTTCCGCGAGCGCCGCGACCGCCTCCTCGACCGTGCGGGCGCGGGTGTAGCGGCATGGGGTCATGTCCGGCCCCGGGCGTCGATCAGGCCGAGGAGGTATTCCGCGTCCATGGGCAGGCGGGCCGGGCGGATGCCGGCCGCGTCCCGGATGGCGCCGGCCATGGCGGCGGGGACCGGGATCATGCTGGCCTCGGCCATGCCCTTGGCGCCGTAGGGGCCGGTGCGGTCGCGGTTCTCGACGAAGATGGTGTGGACCTTGGCCGGCATGTCCATGGCCCCGGCCAGAAGGTAGTCCCGGTAGTGGGGGTTGAGGACCTGGCCACCCTCGCGCACCACCTTCTCCCACAGGGCGAGGCCGAGGCCCATGGCGGCGCCGCCCTCGACCTGGCCTTCCGCACCAATGGGGTTGACGATCCGGCCGCCGTCGTGGGCCGCCCATAGCTCCACGAGGTCGACCGTGCCCAGCTCCTCGTCGATCTCCACCTCGGCCAGGTGGGCGGCGTAGGTGTAGGTGGCGTAGGAGTTGCCCTTGAAGCCGAATATGTCCATCTCGATGTCGGGGTCGAACTTGCCATACCCGCTGACCGTCGCGGCCTCGTCGCCGAGGAGGCCGCATGCCGTCTCGAAGGTCATGCGGTCGTTGCGGGCCACGACTTCGTCGCCCTCGATGCGTACTTGATCCGCGGGGCAATCGAGGGCGCGGGCCAGGGCGGCGGCGAAGCGGGCCCTGAAGTCCGCGGCCGCGAGACAGATGGCGTTGCCGGAGAAATAGGTCGTCCGCGAGGCCGAGGTCGGTCCCGAATCCTCGGTCTTGGTGGAATCGCCGCTCACCACCCGGATGCGGGCGAGCGAGACGCCGAGGGACTCGGCGGCGATCTGCGCGAGCGCCATGTCCGATCCGGTGCCGATGTCGGGCGTGCCGCAATAGGCCGTGATGCGGCCCTCGGGCGAGACGTCGAGGGTGGCGCTCGACGGGTTGCGCCGGCCGCTGTAGCCGATGCCGTAGCCGAGGCAGGCGATGCCGAGCCCGCGCTTGCGCGGGCCGTCCGTATCTCGGGCGGCGAGCGCGCGCCGGCGCCGCTCGTAGATCGGCTCTATGGCGTCGAGGGCGGCGTGGAGGCCCACGTCGTCGAGGTGCTGGCCGGTGCTCGTCGCATCGCCCTCGCGGAAGCCATTCAGGCGCCGGATCTCGATGGCTCCGAGACCGAGGCGGTGGGCGATCTCGTCGAGCTGGGATTCGAGCGCCAGCGCCTGCTTGAAGACCCCGAAGCTGCGCATGGCACCGCTGGGTACGTGGTTGGTGAATATTGTCCGGAAGCGCGCGCGCAGGTTCGGGATGCGGTAGGGCATGCCGGCATGGATCAGGCAGCGGCTCGCGACCGTCATGCTGTAGGAGCGGTAGGCGCCGCCATCGCTCAGGATGTCGAGGTCGAGGGCGACGAGCCGCCCGTCCCTGTCGGCCCCAAGCCTCTGGCGGATCTTCATGGCGTGGGTCTTGGTCGTCGCGGTGAAGACCTCCTCGCGGCTGAGGATCATCTTGACCGGCCGGCCGGTGCTGAGGGCGAGCAGGCCTGCGGCGCATTCGATGGTGTTGTCGATCTTGCCGCCGAAGGCGCCGCCGACGACGGTCTGGATCACGCGCACCCGGTCCAGGGGGAGGCCCGTGACCCGCGCCAGTTGCTTGTGGTGGAAGTGGGGGTACTGGGTGCTCACCAGCAGGGTCAGCACCCCGTCCGAATCCATGAAGGCCACGCCGGACTGGGATTCGAGGAAGCAATGCTCCGCCGGGGCGACCTCGAACTCGCCCTCGACCACCACCTCGGCCGCGGCGAGCCCGGCCTCGATGTCGCCGCACGTGTTGGTGAGGTCGACGGTCGTGTTCCCCTCCGGGTCGACATCCCCTTCGGCGCGCCGGGGGCCAGCGCCTGGGCCGCGGCGAGCCCGGCCTCGATGTCGCCGCACGTGTTGGTGAGGTCGACGGTCGTGTTCCCCTCCGGGTCGACTTTCGGCGCGCCGGGGGCCAGCGCCTCCTCGGGCGTGAGGATCGGGGTAAGCGGCTCGTACGCGACCTCGACCAGCTCGCAGGCCGCGATCGCCGCGGCGAGGGTATCGGCGGCGATGGCGACGATGGGCTCGCCCGTGTAGTGCACCCGGTCCTTGGCCAGGATCGGCATGTCCTCGGTGAGCGTCCCGACCAGGAGGCGGTCCTCCGGGATGTCGGCGGCCGTGAGGATGGCATGGACGCCGGGGGCCTGCGCGGCCTCGGCGGTGTCAACCGAGAGGATGCGGGCGCAGGCGTGCGGGCTGCGCGCGAAGGCGCCGTGGAGCATGCCGTCGAGGGAGATGTTGGCCGCATACTTGGCCCGTCCCCGGACATTGTAGAGCACGTCGTTGCGGGGCAGGCGCAAACCAATGTTGCGCGAGGGGTCGGCAGTATCCGGCCCGGGCGCGCCGTCGCGCGCCTCGGCGATGATGCGGTGGAACTCCTCCTGCCAGGGTGCCTGTTCCGCGGCCGTCCCCAGCGCGAACTTCTCGCCCTCGGCATCGGGCATGGCGGCTTTCTTGCTCATGGGATGATCCTGGCATCGACTGTATTCGGCCCCGCGGCCACCGCCGGTTTCATCCCGCACCCTCGAGGCGCGCGGCGATGATCTCACGCAGGCGGAACTTCTGCACCTTGCCCGAAGGCGTCATGGGCAGGGCGTCGCTGGCCTCGACCCGCTCGGGCCATTTGGGTTTGGCCATGCCCGCCGCCGACATCCAGCGCTGCACCTCGCCGAGGGCGGGCGCCTCGCCCGCCTTGGGCACGACGAAGGCGCAGACCCGCTCGCCGAGGCGTGCATCGGGCATGCCGACCACCGCCACGCCGGCCACCTTGGGGTGGGGGAAGAGCACGTTCTCGACCTCGACCGGCGAGATGTTGACGCCGCCGCGGATGATGAGGTCCTTGATGCGCCCGGTGATCTTGATGTAGCCGTCCCGGTCCATGCGGGCCTGGTCGCCCGTGCGGAAGAAGCCGTCGGCGAGGAAGTGCTCCGCCGTCAGCGCCGGCCGCTGGAAGTACCCGAGCGCCACCATCGAGCCCCGCGCCATCAGCTCGCCATCCTCTCCGGGCGCGACCGTGCGCCCGTCCGGGCCCACGACTTCGAGCGCCATGTCGCCGCAGGGCAGGCCGTCGGTCGTATAGAGCTTCTCGGGCGGCGCATCGAGGGGGCAGGTGGTGACGCCGCCGCACTCGGTCATGCCCCAGAGCGGCGTGGTGAAGGTATGGGGGAGCGCCGATTGGGCGTCGCGCATGAGCTGCTCGGGGATGGAGGCGCCGCCGCAGAGGAACAGGCGGAGGGACGGCAGCCCGCCATGGCTCGCGAGGGCGGGGTGGTAGACGATATCCATCAGAAACGGCGTCGCACCGGCCATGAATGTGCAGCGCTCCGCCTCGATCAGGTCGAGCGCCCGCGCCGGGTCCCAATGGTCGAGGAGGACCATGGCGCACCCGAGGGTGAGGGTCATGCGCAGCGCATGGCCGAAGCCGACGGCGTGCCCCAGGGGCGAGCAGGCGAAGATGCGCTCGCCCGCGCCGAGGCCGTAGCGCTCGACGAGGCCCATGTTCCAGGCGTGCAGGACGTCGGTGCTGAGCATCGCGCCCTTCTGCTCCCCCGTGGTGCCCGAGGTGAAGCCGAGGACCGTCGGCGCGTCCGGCGCGGGCTTCAGGGCCGCGAGGTCGCCCCAGCCGCCCCGGCTTTCCCAGGGCTGGGCCATGAAGGCCTCGTAGCCGATCGTTGCCGGCGGGGCCGCCACCACTGCGCCGCCGCCCACGAGGAAGACGTGGCGCAGATCGGGGGCGTCCGCGCGCACCGCCTCGGCCATGGTAGCGAAGTCCCGAGCCCGGAAGCCGCTAGGCACCGCGAGGGCCTTGGCGCCCGTCAGGCGGAGGATGTTCCCCACCTCGCGCTCGCCATGGACGAGCGGGATATTGACGGTGACGGCGCCGATGGCCGAGAGGGCCAGGTGGAAGACCACGAACGACACCCAGTTCGGCAGTTGCACGACCGTGATATCGCCGGGCCCGAGCCCGAGGTCGCGAAGCCCGCATGCCAGGCGCTCGACCTGGTGGGCGATTTCGGCATAGGTGTAGCGGCCCGCGGCGGGGTCGACGATCATCTCCCTTTCGGGTTCGCGCCGGGCGACCTCGACCAATCGCTCGGTGATCGGGCGCCCCTCCCGCGCTTCTATCATCGCCCCCTCGGCGGCGCGAGCGCCCGCACCGCGGGAAGCACCTCCTTCGCGAACCGCTCCAAGCCAGCCTGCCGCGCCGCTGGCGGCATGGCGAGGCCCATCACGATGTAGGACGCCCCCGCCTCCACATATTCGGCCAACCGCTCGGCCACGCGGGCGGGCGGGCCGTAGGCGCAGTAGCGGTCCACCAGGCGGTCGAAATCCTGCTCGTAGCGATAGGTCATCTCGTCGACCGCTTGGCGGCGGGCCGTGGCGACATCGTCCGCTATGCTGACATAGATGAAGCAGGCATTGACGAAATCGGCTGGCAGCGCGCGGCCATCCTCGTCCGCCATCTCGCGGATGCGGGCGACGGAATCGCGGAGCTGGTCCGGGTCGTACATATAGGGGTGCCAGCCGTCGCCCAGACGCGCTGCGCGGCGCATGGCCCCCTCCTTGCGGCCCGAGACCCAGTTGGGCGGGCCGCCCGGCTGGACGGGGAGCGGCAGCATGTCCACGTCCTCGAGCTGGAATATCTCACCGGCATAGTCGAAGCGCCCGCCGGCCCAGTATTTGCGCATGATCTCCATGGCCTCGTTGGCGCGCTTGCCGCGCTCCTTGACCGGCACGCCGCAGGCGGCGAACTCACGCGGATAGTCGCCGCCGACGCCGATGGTCATGGTGACCCGGCCCTTGGAGATCACGTCGAGGGAGCAGAATTCCTTGGCCACCATGGTGGGGTGGCGCAGGGGAAGCAGCAGGGTGGCGGGGATGAGCTCGACACGCGAGGTCAGCGCCGCGGCGGCGGCGAGGACCGTGACGGCATCGAGGATCGGCCGGTGGTAGACGATGTGCTCACCCGTGCAGTAGGCGTCGAAGCCCGAATCCTCGACGAAGCGGATCACGTCCGGATCCCACATGTCGCCGCCGCAGGTGATGCCGACCTTGACCGTCATTCCCGTTCCCCCATTCCCGCGCGCGGCGGCCTGGCCCTCAGGCCACCCGGTATTTCTCGATCTTCTTGGGGTCGAGCTCGACCCCCAGGCCCGGCTTGTCCGGCACCGTGAGGCAGCCGTCGGCGTACTCGAAGGGCTCGGTGATGATGTCGTCGGTGTAGAAGACACCGCCGATCTTGCACTGCTCGCGCCCCTCGAGGGTGGTGACGGGGACGACCGAGGGCCACACGACGCCCCGTAGTGCCGCGGCCAGGTGGAGGTTGGCGGCGTTGCCCACGCCCATTTCGAGGGCGCCGTTCACGTTGACCGGCAGGCCGGCCGTGGCCGCGATGAGGCCCACATGCATGGCGCGCTGCAGGCCGCCCGACTTGCTGTAATAGATGGTGATGGCGTCCGCACCCTTGTTGCGGACGACCTCCAGCGCGTCGTGGGGCGTCCAGGCGCCCTCGTCGGTCATGACGGGGACGTTGACGGCCGCCGTCACATCGACCATCCGCTCCAGGCCCTCGACCGGCTGCTCGATATAGCCGATGCCGTATTCCGCCATGGCTTGGATCACGCCGATGGCCTCCTTGACCGTCGAATAGCCCGTGTTGATATCGGGGTTGAGGGCGACGCCGTCGCCGACCGCCGCGCGGCAGGCGGCGATCACCGCACAGTCGCCCTCGGGGTCGCCATCGACCTTGACCTGCATGGCCATGACGCCGTCGGCCACGGCGCCGGCGACTTCCCTGGCCGCCTCCTCGGGCGACGCCAGGCCGACGCTGTGGCAGACCGGGATCTTGCGGGTCATGGCGCCGCCCAGGAGCTTGTAGACGGGCACGCCCATGGCCTTGCCGGCGAGGTCGTGCAGGGCCGTGTCCACCGCCGACTTGGCGCTCATATGACCGCGCAGGGGCGCGTCCAGACGCTGGAGCAGAGGCGCGATGTCCAGGGGATCGGCGCCCTCGAGGATGGGCCAGAGGTATTCGTTCAGCACGTGGACGGCCGTCACCGGGTCCTCGCCATAATAGCGCCCGTGCTCGCCGCCCCAGTCGGGCAGCACGGGCGCCTCGCCCAGGCCGACCAGCCCCTCGTCCGTCTCGATGCGCAGGATGACGTAGCGCCCGATGGGGCTGATGAGGCCGTGCCAGCCGTAATGCCAGCGCATCTTCAGCTCGATCACCATGGGCTCGATGCGCGTGATCCTCATGTCCCTTGCTCCCCCAGTGATTTGGCATCGAGGCCATAGGCCCGCCCGACGCCCTCAGGCGTCACCTTGCCCTCGCGCAGGTCCCGGCGGATGAGCTCTGGCGCGCGCCTCCGCGGGTCGCCGAACCCGCCGCCGCCCTGGGTGTACATGCGCAGCACGTCGCCGTGCGCGAGCGCCTGGTTGATCGTCTTCGACGGCAAATTCGCGACCTGCCCCCCGGTCCGCAGCTCGAGGCGGCCGCAGGCGCCGTCGCCGCCGCCGAAGAGACCGAAGGGCGCTACCTTGAACTTGTCGAACTGGGTGTTGAGGGTGCCGCGCTGGTCGAGGAACTCGATGTCGCGGGCAACGCCGAGCCCGCCCCTGAATTGCCCCGCCCCACCCGTATCCGCGAGCAGCTCGTAACGCTGGAAGCGCAGGGGATGGGTCGCCTCGACCATCTCGATGGGCGTGTTGGCCAGGTTGTGGATGCCTTGGGAGTAGCAGTCGGGGCCGTCCTTGGTGGGCCTCGCGCCCCAGCCGCCGACCTCGATATCGAAGAAGATCCAGCTCTCGCCCCCATCGCTCTCGCCCGCGAGGATATGGACGTTGGACATGCCGTAATAGGCCGCCGGGATGCGGTCGGGCAGGGCTTGGCTGAAGGCGGCGTAGAGCACGTTGGCGATGGTGTGGGTGATGGCGTTCCGCCCCACGACCGGCGCCGGGGAGACGGCGTTCACCACCGAGCCCTCGGGTGCGATGATGTGGATCGGCTCGTAACAGCCGTAGTTGGCCGGGATGGTCGGGTCGGCGACCGACATGATGACGTAGTAGACGGCCGATTCGGTCGAGGACAGGGTGGCGTTGATGGGGCCGCGGCGCTGCGCATCGGTGCCGGTGAAATCGAGGGTGATCTCCTCGCCCAGAATCGTGACGCTGACGGCGACGCGGATGCGGTCGTCGGTGATGCCGTCGTCGTCCACCCAGTATTCGGCGCTGTAGGTGCCGTCGGGGAATTCAGCGAGGCAGGCGCGCATGCGGCGCTCGGAGACGGTGATGGCCTCCCGCGAATACGCGCGGAAGGTGTCGACCCCGTAGCGCGCGATGATCTCCTGCACCGCCTGCTCGCCGATCTCCAGTGCGGCCGTCTGCGCCCGCAGGTCGCCGAGGGTCTTGCCGGGCTGGCGGATATTGGCGCCGATGAGCGCGATCAGGCGCTCGTTCATGACGCCGGCCTCGGCGAGCTTGATGGGCGGAATGCGCAGCCCCTCCTGGAAGATCTCGGTGGCGTCGCCGGCATAGCTGCCGGGCCGCATGCCGCCGATATCCAGGTGATGGCCGAGGGTGCCGACAATGGCGATCATCTCGCCCTCGGCGAAGACGGGCATGAAGGTCTGCAGGTCCGGCAGGTGCTGGCCGCCCCAATAGGGGTCGTTCATGAGCACGATGTCCCCCGGGCGCCAGGTCTCGGCGGGGTAGGCCCGCTGAATCGTGGTCTGGAGGGACCGGGACATGGAGTTGAGGTGCATGGGGATGCGGCAGGCCTGGGCCACGATCCGCCCCTGGGGGTCGAAGACGGCCGTCGAGTAGTCCAGCATCTCGCGGATCACGGTCGAGTAGGAGGTCCGCCAGATGATGGCGGACATCTGCTCGGCGACGCCGACGAGGGCGTTGCGGAATACCCCGAAGCCGATCGCATCGACAGCCATCGCTACCCTCCCGTCCCGATGATGAGGTTGCCCCAGGCATCGACCGACGCCGCCTGCCCGGGATGCACCACGGTGGTGGAATCCATCTGCTCGACGATGGCCGGGCCCTCGAATTCCGCCCCGGGTGCTAAGCCCGCGCGCTCGTAGATCGGGCAATCGACGAACCCGCCCGCCTCCGCGAAATAGACCGGGCGGCGTTCCTTGGGCTTGGCCGCGCCGCCCGCCGGCCGCTCGCGCGGGTCGGGGGCCTGCACGGAGCCGACGGCGATCAGCCTCAGGCTCACGAGCTCGACCGGATCGCTGGTCGCGGAATGGGCGAAGAGGCGCTGGTGCTCGGCGTGGAAGCGCGCGACGACATCGGCGGTGGCGGCGGCATCGAGGGCGCCGCCGGGTGCGGGCACGTTGACCTCGTAAGCCTGGCCCACGTAGCGCAGGTCGGCCGTCCGCTGCAGGGTGCGGCGCCCGGGCTCGATGCCGTCTTCCTCGAGCGCGGCCGTGCCGAGCGCCTCCAGCTCGGCATAGAGGCGCTCGAGGACGCCGAGGTCGACCTGGTCCATCCGCGCCACCTGGCTGCGCACGAAGTCGTGGCGAATGTCCGCGACCAGCAGGCCCAGGGCCGAGAACACGCCCGGCGTCTCCGGCACCAGCACCCAGGGGAAGCCGACCTCCTTGGCCACCGCCGCGGCATGCACCGGCCCCGCGCCGCCGAAGGCCACGAGCGAGAAATCGCGCGGGTTGTAGCCGCGCTCGGCCGAGCTGACCTTGACCGCCCGCTCCATGTTGGCGTTGGCGATGCGGATGATGCCCGCCGCCGCCACCAGCGGGTCGAGCCCGAGCGGCTCGGCGATTTTCTCCGTTATCGCGGCGAGGGAGGCGCCCGCGTCGAGCTGCATGGCGCCACCGAGGAAGCGCCTGGGGTCGAGGCGCCCGAGGGCGAGGTTGGCATCGGTCACCGTGGGCTCGACACCGCGCCGGCCGTAGGCCACGGGGCCCGGGTCGGCACCCGCGCTTTGCGGCCCCACCCTGAGCCCGCCACCCGAATCGAGCCAGGCGATGCTACCGCCGCCGGCGCCGATGGTATGGACGTCGAGGACGGGGAGCTTGACCGGATAGCCGCCCACGGTGGCCTCGGTCGTCATGCGCGGCTCGCCCCGGTAGACCAGGGAGAGGTCGGTGCTGGTGCCGCCCATATCGAAGCCGAGCACGTTCTCGCGCCCCGTCAGGCGGCCGATGAACTGCGACGCCAGCACTCCGGCCGCCGGGCCGGAATAGACCAGGTGGACCGGGGCCTGGCGCGCGGCACCCGCGGTCATGGAGCCGCCGTTCGACTGCATGAGGAGGACCTGCGCCTCGGGCAGGAGAGCGGTCGCGCGGGCGTGCAAATCCTCGAGATAGTGCGAGACCACGGGCATGGCGGCGGCGTTGAGGACGACCGTGCTGGTGCGCTCGAACTCCCGGATCTCCCGGCACACGTCCGAGGCGGCGGTGATCGAGGCGTCGGGGAGGGCGGCCACGAGCGCCGCCTTGACCACCGCCTCGTGGGCGTCGTTGGCGTAGGCGTGGAGGAAGCTGACGGCCACCGCCTCCGCGCCCACCGCCTCGACCGCCGCAATCGCGCGGCGCATCGATTCGGCATCGAGCGGGGTGACGATGGCGCCGTCCGGCCCCATGCGCTCCTCGACCTCGAAGCGCAGGTCCCGGGGCACGATGGGGATGGGCTTGTCCTGGAACAAGTCGTACATGTCGGGGCGCAGGTGGCGGCCGATCTCGAGCACGTCGCGGAAGCCCTTGGTGGTGATGAGGGCGGTGCGCGCGAGCTTCCCCTCGAGCACGGCATTGGTCACGATCGTCGTGCCGTGGCTCAGGAGCGTGACCGCCTCGGGCGGCGCACCCGCCTGTTCGAGCGCCTGCTCGACCGCCGCCAGGAGGGCGCCGGCCGGATCGTCGGGGCGGCTCGGCACCTTGGCCACCATGAGGCGCCCGGTGTCCTCGTCGAGCAGCACCAGGTCCGTGAAGGTGCCGCCGATATCCACGCCGAACCTGATCGCGCCCATCCTTACGCCCTCATCGCCCGTCGACCGCTTCATTTGCGGCCGCTGGCGCCTGTGCCGCGCCCGGGACCGGCTGGTTGAAGCGGCCACCGAACGTGAACTTACAGCGATCGACCCGGTAGGACATGGTGCCCGATTCGATCGGCGCGCCGCTCTCGAGATAGTAGGTGAAGCTGTTGGCGACGATGAGCGCCCCGGGGGCGATGCCGAGCACGGCCGAGACCTCGCGCGGGGCGGAGACGATCTCGCTCTCCCAATCGACCGTGGCGACCCGCTGCCCGACCAGGCCCTCGATCACGTCCGAGACGGCGCGCCCCGTCACCAGCTGCGGATCGAACCGGAGGGCGATGGCGGGCGGGAAATGGCGCCGGTCGTGGCTGATGATGCGGTCCTCGACGAGGCGCGCGAGAGAGAGGAAGCCGACTGTGCTCCCCGGCTCGAGCCTCAGGCGCTCGCGGATGGCCTCGGGCGGGGTTGCGGCGGGCTCGTAGGCGAGGACGCGGGTCTCGAACGCGATGCCCTGCTCGCGCAAATCGTGCTCGAAATTATAGAGCGGCGTGAAGCGGCGCGTGATTTTGGGCGGGCTGACGATGGTGCCGCGGCCGCGCTGGCGCGACACCGAGCCGTTGCGCTCGAGGATGTCGAGGGCGCGGCGCAGGGTGACGCGGCTGACGCCGAACCGCTTGGCGAGCTGTTGTTCGGTGGGCAGCAGGGAATTGGGCGCAAGCGCCGCGACCTCGGATTCGAGGACCGAAGCCACATCGAGATAGCGCGGAGCCTTCCCATCCATCCCATTCGCCCAGGCCGATTATGGCCGGCAAAGTATCTGTAGGTAGATACCTATATGTCAAGACCTAACCGATCGGCTTTCATTGGCCGGAATCGAAAATTCGCGATCGGCGAGGTCGCTGGGCAGGGTGCTGTTCTTGTCATCGTCGAATTTCACGACATGCCTCGAACCCTCTCCCCACCGGGGAGAGGGGAACTCTTTTGTTGCGTTCTCTCCTCTAAGGCTTGAGCACCACCCGCCCGGCGACGCGGCCGGCGCGCAGGTCGTTGAGGGCGTCGTTCACCTTCGCGATGGGCCGGGGGTCGAGGGGGATGGGCGCCACCTTGCCGGCCTTGGCCAGCGCCAGCACCTCACGCAGATCCTCGAGCGTGCCCACGTAGGAGCCGCGAATGGTCAGCATCTTGAGCGGCATGAGCGCGAGCGAGAGCGGCATGGCCCCGCCGTAGAGGCCGACAGAGACGACCGTCCCGCCCTTGCGCACGGCGTCGGCGCCGAACTGGGTCGTGGCCGGCGCGCCGACGAAGTCGATGGCCGCCGCCGCACCCCCCTCGGTCAGCTTGCGGATATCCTTCAAGGCCTCGCGCTCGCTGTTGTCGACCGTGTGATGGGCGCCCGACTGGCGCGCGATGCTGCGCTTCTCCGCGTCCAGGTCGGCGACGATGATCTTGCCCTTGATGAGGTTGGGGGCGAGGTGTACGGCGCTCAGCCCCACGCCGCCGGCGCCGATGATGACGATGTCGTCGTCCTCACCGAAGGCGCCCGTCTCCTTGAGGGCGCGGTAGGCCGTGATGCCGGAGCAGGCATAGGTACAGGCAAGCTCGGTCGGGATGCCTTCATAGTCGAGCAGATAGCGCGCATGGGGCACGATGACGTGGTCGGCGTAGCCGCCCGGCTTGCGGGTGCCGACCGTGCGCGGGTTGAGGCACAGCAGCTCTTCGTCGCGCAGGCACACCTTGCATGTGCCGCAGCCGATCCAGGGGAAGACGACACGCCTGTCGCCGACCTCGACCCCCTCGGCCTCGGGGCCGAGGGCCGCGACCACGCCGACCACCTCATGGCCCATTGTGAAGGGCAGATCGACACCGCGGTCGCCCAGGGTGATGCGCCGGCCGTCGCCCAGGTCGAAATAGCCGTCCCAGATGTGGATATCGCTGTGGCAGACGCCGCAGGCCGAGACCCGCACCAGCACTTCCGTGCCCTGGGGCTCGGGCGTCTCGGTGTCCCGCTCCTCCAGGGCCTCGCCCCACTCGACGATCTGATAGCTCCGCATTGCCCTCTCCTCCTCGCGCTCTCGGGACTACGCTTCCAGGCGCTCAATCAGGCGGGCAATATGCTCGACACCGAGGCCGCAACAGCCGCCCACGATGCGGGCACCACCGTCGATCCAGGCGAGGCATTGGTCGGCGAAATCGTCGGGCGAAATGACGTCGACGAAGCGCCAGTTGGGCATCGCGAAATAGCCGCTCTCCGGATAGGCCATGACCGGCCCGGGCCATTGCGCGTGCAGGACACCGAGCGCCGGCGTCATGTCGTTGACGGTGCTATGCATGATGCCGGCGACCGAGCCCCCGGCGGCCATGACCTCGGCCGCCACCTCGCCGAACGGCAGTTCGGTGCGCGACCAGGAGACCGGGTCCCCGTCCTCGTTGGCGCGGCAACTGAAGCCGACCCAGACCGGGAGGCCCGTGGCCGCGGCGGCGCGCACCGCCGGCACCGCGAACAAGGGGTCGGACATCATCTCCATGAGGATCATGTCGACGCCGGCCGAGGCGAGGAGGCCCGCCATCTCCTCGAAGCCCACCTCGGCCGCCTCTATCTTCCGCGCGACTTCGTGGTCGCGCGTGTCCGCGCCGGGTGTGACGGGCGTCATGTGGGACATGGAGCCGGCGACCGCGACCGGCCTCGAGGCGCCCGCGCGCTCGCGCGCCTCGAGCGCGATCTCGACGGCCCGCCTGTTGATCTCGTCGAAACGGTCGCCAAGGCCCGCCGCCTCGAGCATGAAGCGGGTGCCGGCGAAGGTGTTGGCGGTGATGACGTCGGCGCCCGCGCCGATATAGTCCTCGTGGATCTGGCGCAGCATGTCCGGGCGCGACATGGTGGCCATGGCGCACCAGACGCCGCTATGCATGGGCGCGCCGCGGCGCTCGAGCTCGGTGCCCGTGGCGCCGTCGAGCACGATCACCTCACCCGCCGCGAGCTTCCTCTCCACCCCGCCGAATCCGTTCGCCGCCATGAGACGCTTCCCCGCTCCCCGAAACCGGTGAGCGTCAATGTGGCTTGTTCGACCCGCGCCCGCAACAGGCGGTTGGCGCGCGGGCGGATTTAGCGGTCGGCGGGGTTGCTGGGGTTGTCGTTGGCGGCCCGCTCGCGGCGCAGGCGCTCGACAATGCGCCGCCGGTACTCGGTATCCCATACCAGCCGGTTGACGTCGATATCGTCGTCCCCGGGCCGGGATGGGCGATCGTCCTCGAGCGCGGCGATGCTTGCGTACTGGGTCTCCATGCCACCGATGATGGCCCGCGAATCGGGCGCGCACGCGGCGCGATTGCGGCTAAATGGTGGCGGTGAGGGCGCGCGATCCGGGCCTATTCCGCCGCCCGGCGGCTGTCGCGCGCGGCGGCGGCGAGGGCCTGCTCCAGATCGGCGATGATGTCCTCCACGGTCTCGATGCCGATCGAGAGGCGGATCACGTCGGGGCCGGCGCCGGATGCGACGCGGTCCTCCTCCGAGAGCTGGCGGTGGGTGGTGGAGGCGGGGTGGAGGATCAGGCTCCGCGTATCCCCGATATTCGCCAGGTGGGACAGGATCTCGCATCCCTCGACCACCTTGACGCCGGCCTCGAAGCCGCCCTTGACGCCGAAGGTGAAGACCGACCCGGGGCCCTTGGGCAGGTACTTCTTGGCCAGGGCGTGGTAGGGGCTCGATTCGAGGCCCGCATAGGAGACCCAGGCCACGCTCGGGTGGCCTTCGAGGAACTCGGCCACCCTCCGCGCGTTGCGCACGTGGCGCTCCATGCGCAGCGCCAGGGTCTCGATGCCGTTCAAGGTGAGGAAGGCATTCATGGGCGCCATGGTCGGGCCGAGGTCGCGCAGGCCCACGGCGTGGCTTTTCATGGTGAACGCCATGTCGCCGAAGGTCTCATGGAAGGTGAGGCCGTGATAGGCCGGGTCGGGCTGGGTGAGGGCCGGGAACTTGTCGTTCTGGGACCAGTCGAAGCGGCCCGAATCGACGATCACGCCGCCGAGGGACGTGCCGTTCCCGGAGAGGAACTTGGTGGTCGAATGAATGACGATGTCGGCCCCCCACTCGAAGGGCCGGTTGAGGTAGGGGGTGGCGAGGGTCGAATCGACGATGAGCGGGATACCGGCCGCGTGCGCGATTCCGGCCACCGGCTCCATGTCCACGACGACACCGCCCGGGTTGGCCAGGTTCTCGATGAAGATCGCCTTGCATTTGGGCGTGAGCGCCCGGCGGAAATTCTCGGGATCCCGCGGATCGACGAAATGGCAATGCCAGCCGAACTTCTTGAAGCTGTGGCCGAATTGGGTCATGGAGCCGCCATAGAGGTTGCGCGAGGCGACGAATTCGTCGCCCGGCTCCATCAGCGAGAAGAAGGTCAGGAGCTGGGCCGCGTGCCCCGAGGCGGCGGCCGTGGCCCCGCGCCCGTCCTCGAGCGCGGCCACGCGCTCCTCCAGGACCGCGACGGTCGGGTTGTTGAGGCGCGAATAGATGTAGCCGAAGGTCTGGAGGTTGAAGAGCGAGGCGGCGTGGTCCACGTCGTCGAAGACGTAGGAGGTGGTCTGGTAGATGGGCGTCTGGCGCGCACCCGTCGCCGGGTCGGGGCCGCCGCCGGCATGAACGGCCAGGGTCTCGAGGCCGTAGGCGGGCGGCTTCCCCTCGTCGCCGCCGCTCATCGCGCCACCACCATGCGCCGGCGCTTGCTCGAGATTACCCGCGTGTTGATCCCGCTCCAGCCCAATTCCCCATGGAGGCGGCCGTATTCGATCTTGGGGCAGCGGTCCATGACGACGGTCAGGCCCGCGGCCTCGGCGCGCGCGGCCGCCGCGTCGTTGCGCACGCCGAGCTGCATCCAGGCCACCCGGATGCCCTTCTCGGCCGCCACCTCGATGACCTCGTCGACGATGCCGCCCGCGGCCTCCGAGGCGCGGAAGACGTCCACCATGTCGATGCGGTCCGGCACGTCCGCCAAGCGTGCGTACACGGCCTCGCCCAGGATCTCGCCCCCCGCCTCGCGCGGGTTGACCGGGATGACGCGGTAGCCCTTCTCCTGCAGGTACTTCATGGCGAAGTAACTGGGCCGGTTCCAGTTGGCGCTGATGCCGACCATGGCGATGGTCCGCACATCCCGCAGGATGCCGCGGATTTTGCCGTCGGGGTAATGGTCGTGGCTCATTCGTCGCGCCATTCGGGCTTGCGCTTCTCCATGAAGGCGTCGATGCCCTCCCCCGCGTCCCGGTACATCAGGTTCTCGGCCATCGCTTGCCCGGCGAGCACATAGGCGTCGTCGAGGCCCAGCTCCATCTGACGATAGAACACGTCCTTGCCGCGGGCGATCGCGGGCCACGACTTGGTCGCGATGTGCTGGGCCAACTCGGCCACGGCGGCGTCGAGCGCCGCGTCCGGCACCACCCGGTTGACGAGGCCGATCTCCGCCGCCCGCGCGGCGTCGATGAACTCGCCGGTGAGCAGGAGCTCGAGCGCGTGCTTGCGCGAAAGCGCGCGGCCCACGGCCACGCCGGGCGTCATGCAGAAGAGGCCGGCGTTGATGCCCGAGGTGCCGAACCGGGCCGATTCCGCCGCGACCGCGAGGTCGCAGGTGGCCACGAGCTGGCAGCCGGCCGCCGTGGCCATGCCGTGGACCCGGGCGATCACCGGCTGCGGCAGGCGGACGATGCTGGTCATCACGCGGCTGCAGGTGGTGAGCAGCGCGGTGTAATAGGCGTGGTCGGGCTTCGCGCGCATCTCCTTCAGGTCGTGCCCGGCGCAGAAGGCGCGGCCGCTGGCGGCGATCACCACCACGCGGACCGAGCGGTCCTCGGCGATCCGGTCGAGGGCCGCCTGCAGCTCGGCGAGCAGCGCCTCGGAGAGGGCGTTGAACTGTGCCGGCCGGTTGAGGGTGAGGGTGGTTATGCCGTCCTCGTCCCGGCGCAGGAGCACAGGCTCGTTCCTGCCGGCCGCCTCCTGGGTCATGTTCTCGATTGCCGTGGTCATTCGCTCATCATCCCCGATCGCCGCGCCGGGGCCCCCATTCGGTTCGAACCATTCAATATACAGATATATAGCGCAAATCGAATTCGGGTGCCCCCATGGCTTTACGACCCTTCTTGCGGGGCCGGAGGGGCTGGAGAGTCCGGCCCCTCCCCCTCTCCCGCGTCCGGCCACAGATAGGCGCCGACACCCACCTCGACCGGCAAGGTCAGGAACTCGAAGAGCGTGAAGGTGGCGAGGAAGCCCGCGCCGGTGCCGATGGCGAGGCTTTCCGCCACCACGGCGGCAATGGCCGCGAAGCCGATCCCGACGGCGACGGCCACGCCGATGGCGATGCGCTTCGGGGTCAGCGCGAAGCCCAGAATCTCATGGGTGCTCTCCACCCGGGCCGCCTCGGCGGCGCGCGACGGGCTCGCCTGGAAGGCCGTCAGCAGCAGGAGAATGGTGGCCAGGAGCCTCGTCATGCGTCGGCGGCCTTCGGGCTGGATCCGGTCGTGCCTGTGCGCTCTACCTCCCTCGGGCGGCCCTAGATCCCACCGGCCCGAGTGGATGCACGCCCGACAGCATAGCAGAAAACCGGCCGCCGGCGCTTGCCGGCTTGGCGCGCGCCGGAGTAAGAGGGGCACGGCCCGGGAAGGGAAGAAGGGAAGGGGTTATGCCACGCATCACCATCGCCGAGTTCGATGCGCTGATCGAACGCGACCTGCCGTTCGCGCGCGATTTCGGCTTCCGCGTCGAGAGCCTCGAGCGTGGCGCCGCGCGGGTGCGCCTGCCGTACAAGGACATCATGCTGCGCCCCGGCGGCACCGTGGCCGGCCCGGTGCTCATGACCCTGGCCGACTTCACCATGTATGCCGTGACCTTGAGCGTCGTGGGCAAAGTGGCCCTCGCGGTCACCACCAACCTCAACATCAACTTCCTGCGCCGGCCCGCCCCGCTCGACGTCATTGCCGAGGGCCGGGCGATCAAGGCCGGGCGCCGGCTCGTGGTCTCGGAAGTCGCCATCTACTCGGATGGCGAGGCGGAGCCCGTCGCCCATGTCACCGGAACCTATTCGATCCCGCCCGGCCCGGCTCCATGAGCGACGTTACGGTATTATGTTACCGCAACCCTAACACATTGACTTTGCGGAATAATCTTCCGTTGTTTTGCTGGAATTCGATTGACACCGGCCATTGTCGCGAACATACTCCCGACCGATTTTCAACCGGCGCCTCCCGCCTCGGGGTCGCCCACTCGCATCCGAGCCAGGTGAAATGAAGACCTTTTCGCTCAAGCCCGCGGACGTGCGGAAGAAATGGCTGCTGGTCGATGCCGAGGACGTGGTCCTGGGCCGGCTTGCGAGCGTGATTGCCCTGCGCCTGCGCGGCAAGCACAGGCCGAGCTTCACCCCGCATGTCGATTGCGGCGACAGCGTCATTGTCGTCAATGCCGGCAAGGTGCGCCTCACGGGCGCCAAGCGCGCCGACAAGACCTACTACTGGCACACGGGCTATCCCGGCGGGATCAAGAGCCGCACGGCGGGCCAGGTGCTGGATGGTAAGCATCCGCAGCGCGTGGTCGAGAAGGCGATCGAGCGCATGCTGCCCAAGACCAAGCTGGGGCGGCAGATGCTGTGCAACCTGCGGGTCTATGCCGGGCCCGGGCATCCCCATGCCGGGCAGGAGCCAGAGGTGCTGGACCTGGCGGCGATGAACCCCAAGAACAAGCGGAGCTGAGCATGGCCGACGACCATCAGCCTACCATCGGCGACGCCGTCGGCGCGGCGCTGCAGAGCGTCGTGGTCTCGGAGGCGGTGGCGGCGCCGGCGGCCCGGGCCGAGCCGGTCAAGGACGCGCTCGGCCGGTCCTATGCCACGGGCAAGCGCAAGGATTCCGTGGCGCGGGTCTGGATCAAGGCCGGATCGGGCAAGATCACCATCAATGGGCGTGAGAACGAGGTCTACTTCGTCCGCCCGGTGTTGCGCATGCTGATCGACCAGCCCTTCGTCGCGGCGCACCGGGAGGGCCTGTTCGACGTCGTTGCCACGGTCAAGGGCGGCGGGCTTTCGGGCCAGGCGGGCGCGGTGCGCCACGGCATCTCCAAGGCGCTGAACCTGTTCGAGCCCGAGCTCCGGCCAGTGCTCAAGGCCGGCGGGTTCCTGACCCGCGACAGCCGCACGGTGGAGCGCAAGAAATACGGCCGCGCCAAGGCCCGGCGCAGCTTCCAGTTCTCCAAGCGTTGATCGGCCGGCCGCGGAGCCGGCGTTCGAGGGCAAGGGCGCCCCATCGCGGGGCGCCCTTTCCTATTGGCGGCACCGCGCTATATCCACGGCGTTCGCAGAAGCGAAAGGCGCGCGCATGCCCGGGCAGTTTGGCGAGCGGGAGCAGCGACTGATACCGGTTCGCCGGGTGGTCGCGGGCGTGTTGCTGACCTCGCTCCTCCTCCCGCTCGTCTTCGTCATGGCCGTCCCGATACTCCTGTTCGGCAACTCCATGGGCCACACGGGCGAGTTGCTCGCGTACCTGCTGTTGGGCGGCCTCACGATCCTCGGGTACATGGTCCTTGCGACGCTGGCGCCAATCGTCGTGTTCGGCTTGCCGCTCTATGCCCTCTATCGCCGGAAGGGCTGGTATCGGGTCGGCCATTATCTGGTCGGCGGGGCGATCGTGGGCTTGGCCTATGCCTTCGCCCTGGGGGCGTGGTACGCCGAGTGGCGCACGATCGGGTTTTCGTTCATGCCGGCCATGATGCTGGGCGCAGTGGCTGCCTTCATCTTCTGGCTGATCGTGGTCTGGCGCAGCCCGCGCGTGACGCCGGTCGAGGAGATCAGCCGTATTTTCGCCTGATCCGGAAACAATTGAAACAATAAAGGGCCCGGCCCGAAATCAAGCGGAAACATCACGGTCGTACAAGAATGCGTGAAGCATCGTGATAGCTCGTCTCCCGAGCCCGATGCTTCAGGCGAATCCTGGGACCCGAGCGTGAAGGAGAATTCGAGATGACCATCGCACATTACGCATTCCATTCGAGGACGGACGCACGTCGGCTGACCTATGCCGACCTGCTCGACCTTTCGAGGGCGCTCGGCGCGGTCATCCGGAATAGCGCCAAGACCGTGTCTTGGACCGGCCGGGCGGCCGCCAAGGCCTTCTGGGGCTGGTACCGCTAACGCCAGACCGTCGCCGCGCTGGCCGCCCTCGACGCGCACACTTTGCGCGATATCGGCCTCGACCGTAGCGAGATCCACGCCGCCGCCCGGTTCGGCGGAAAATACCCGGGCGCCGATTACCGGATCTCTCGCTTCCATATCGGCTAGGCGGATCGTGGGGCCCGCTCCCCGTCGTCTCGCGGGGCGGTGCGACCGGTGGACCCTCGGCTCCGCGGTGTCGGCCTGGGCGTGGTATCATCCGCCCCGCCGCGCCACGGGCCCGCGGGGCCCGGCGGCAACCGATGGGGACCGGACATGTCCAGCCAAGCACCGAACGCCGCGGCTCCCTCAGGTGATATGAGCGATCGCCAGGAAACCCTGCTCGACTTCGCCGTCTCGCAGTCGCCGGCCGTGTTCTACATCGCGGCCCTCGGCGGCGAGCGGCCGGTCCGCTTCATCAGCGCCAACGTGGAGGCGCTCACGGGCCACGCCGCCTCGGCCTTCCTGGAGGAGCCGCGCTACGGGCGCGGGCACATCCACCCGGACGACCTGCCGGGGTACGACCGCGCCCTCGACCAGCTCCGCGGGGCCGGCTCGCTTTCGCACGAATACCGGTTAGCGGACGCGTCGGGCGAATACCGATGGTTCCGCGACGAGCTCAGGCTCATCCGCGAGGGCGGCCGCGAGGAGTTCGTCGGCTGCATGATCGACATCACCGAGACCGTGGAGGCGCGGGCTGAGCGGGAGCGCTATGCGCGCCTGCTCCAGGATGCGGTCGAGAGCATGCCCAACGGTTTCGTGGTCCTCGACAGGCATTTCAAGCTGCTCGCCGCGAACGACGCGCTCACGGAGCGCTATCGGTTGAGCCCCGACCCGGTCGACGGAACGCCGTTCGAGGAGCTCGTGCGGCGGGCCGTCTCCTCCTTGCGCAGCTTCGACGGCCGGCCGGTCTCGGGCTCGGAAGCGGGCATTCGCCGCATCGTCGACCGGTTCGAGGAAATCGGACAGGGAGCGGTCGAGGTCGAGCTCGTCAACGGCGAGTGGCGGCTGATGAAGTGCTATCCGACCGCCGAGGGCGGCCGCGTCATCTTCAACTTGGACGTGACGGCGATCAAGAGGGCCGAGATCGTCACCCGTGAAAGCGAGGAGCATTTCCGCACCCTCGTCGAGAGCCATCCGCTGGCGGTCTGGATGGTCGAGATCGGAAGCGGGCGGGTGCTCTATGAGAGCCCGGCGGCGGCCGAGCTCGCCGGCCGCGCGTGGCGGCCGGGGGAGGAGCGCACGATCCTCGACAACTACGCCGACATCGCCGACAGGGCGGGATTCGTCGCGGCGCTCACGGAGAAGGGCGAGCTGCGGAACTATCCGATCCACTTCAGGCGGGCGGACGGGTCGCTGTTGTGGGTCTCGGCCACATCGAGGCTCATCACCTTCCGCGGCCAGCGGGTGCATATCACTAGCCTGATCGACCTGACCGAGCAGCGCGAGCGCGAGGCTGAGCTGCGGCGGGCGCGTGAGAACCTGGAGGACGCGATCGAATCCCTGTCCGAGGGGTTCGTGCTCTACGACGCCGCCGACCGGCTGGTGCTGTGCAATTCCCAATACAAGCAGTTCAACGCCGGCGCCGAGGACCTCCTCGTGCCCGGCGCGGCCTGGCCCGAGGTCACGCGAAAGCGGGCCGAGCGCGGCCTGTTCGCGGCCTCGGCCGATGGGCTCGAGGAATGGCTCGCGGGCCAGATCGCCCAGCACGGCGTCGCGCAGAACCAGGAGTTCGAGTTCACCGAAGGGCGCTGGTACGAATATTCCCACCGCAAGACCCGCCAGGGCGGCTTCGTCTCCACCTGGCGGGACATCACCGAGGCGAAGGCGCGCGAGGCCGAGCTGCGCCGGGCGCGAGAGACCCTGGAGGACGCCATCGAAGCGCTTTCCGACGGCCTCGCCCCGTTCGACCCGGACGATCGCCTGGTCATGTGCAACGAGCGCTTCCGGGAATCCAACGCGATGAGCGCCCATGCGCTGGAGCCGGGCGTGGCCTGGCTCGACTTCAACCGCACCGGCGCCGAGCGCGGCCAGTATCCGGACGCGGACGGCCGCATCGAGGAATGGCTCGACGAGACCGCGACCGAGCGCGGGACGGCGACCAACGCGCAATTCCAGCAAGCGGACGGCCGGTGGTTCGAATACTCCCACCGGGTCACGCGCCAGGGCGGGCTCGTGGTCACGCGCCGCGACATCACCGGGCGGCGCGAGGTCGAGAGCGAGATGGCGCGCCAACGCGAGGTGCTGCATCAGAGCGAGAAGCTGAGCGCCATGGGCGAGCTGCTGGCCGGGGTGGCGCACGAGCTGAACAACCCGCTGTCGGTGGTGGTCGGTCAGGCGCTGCTCCTGAGGGAGACGGCGGCGGACGAGCGCATCGCCGCGCGCGCCGACAAGATCGGCGCCGCCGCCGACCGCTGCGCGCGCATCGTCAAGAGCTTCCTGGCCATGGCCCGGCAGGAGCCGAGGGAGCGCCAGCCCACGGACGTGAACGCCATCGTCGAGGCGGGCCTCGACCTCACCGCCTATACCCTGCGCTCGAGCGACATCGAGGTCTCCTCCCGCCTCGCGCGGGACCTGCCCGCGGTCATGGCGGATCCGGACCAGCTCGGCCAGGTCATCACCAACCTGCTGGTCAACGCCCAGCAGGCCCTACAGGAGGTCGAGGGCGCGCGCCGGATCCGCGTCACGACGACCTTCCGCAAGCACAAGGGCCTCGTCGTCATCAAGGTCAAGGACAACGGGCCCGGCATTCCCGAACATCTCCGCGGGCGCATTTTCGAGCCCCTCTTCACCACCAAGGAGGTCGGCGTGGGCACGGGTATCGGCCTCGCCCTCTGCCACCGCGTGGTGGAGACCCATGGCGGCACGATCGCGGTGGAGGGCCCACCGGGCGACGGGGCGGCCCTGGTCATCCGCCTCCCGGCCGTCGCGAACGGCGGGCCGGAATGGGTCGAGGACCGGGAGGAGGCGAGCAGGGCGCCCGGCCACCGCATCCTCGTCGTGGACGACGAAGCCAGCGTCACCGACCTCCTCGCCGACATCCTCCGCGGCGACGGGCACAAGGTGACGACCGCCAATTCCGGCCGCGAGGCGCTCGACCGCATCGGCCACGGCGCCTTCGATATCCTCCTCAGCGATCTGCGCATGCCGGAGCTCGACGGGCCGAGCCTGTTCCGCCTCCTGGAGGAGCGCGAGCCGGCGCTGGTCGCGCGCACCGGCTTCGTGACCGGCGATACCATGAGCGCCGGCATCAAGCGCTTCCTCGAATCCTCGGGCCGGCCCTATATCGAGAAGCCGATCACGCCGCGCGAGGTGCGCGCCCTCATCGACAGGATCGAGGCGGGAACGTAAAAGGGTGGCGAGCTCCGATATCGGGGGCACGAGCCGTGAGCGACCGAAGATCCCATATCGTCGTCGTCGATGACGAGGAAGGCATCCGGAGCACCCTCGAGGAATACCTCGAGCTCCACGGATTCCGCGTGAGCACCGCGCCGGACGGCCCGGCCCTGCGCTGCCTGGCCGCGCGCGAGAGCTTCGATCTGGCCATCCTCGACATCGCCATGCCGGGGGAGGATGGCCTCTCCCTGGCCCGGTTCCTGCGCGAGCGGGGCGATGTCGGCATCATCATGCTGACGGCCTCGGCCGACGTGATCGACCGCATCGTGGGCCCCGAGATGGGGGCGGACGACTATCTCGCCAAGCCCGTCGATTTGCGCGAGCTCCTGGCCCGCGTGAAGGCCGTCTTGCGGCGCGCCAAGGCGGCCGAGGGCGGCGACCCCAAGGCGGATGGCGCCATCGCCGGCGTGCCGTTCGGCGATTGCCGCCTCGACCTCGAATCCCACAAGCTCCACGGCGCGGACGGGGTGGAGATCCCGATCACGGCGATGGAGTTCGACCTTTTGAAAGCCTTCGCCGACCACCCTGGGCGGGTGCTGAGCCGCGACCAGCTCCTGAGCCTCGCCCACAACCGCGATTGGGAGCCCTTCGATCGCTCGATCGACATCCGCATCGCGCGCATCCGCCGCAAGATCGAGCGCGATCCGGCGAAGCCGCGGATCATCAAGACCGTGCGCGGCGCCGGCTACATGTTCGCGGCCGGGGACGATAAAAACGTTGAGGCCGGAGGGATAGAGAGGTAGAAAGCCCGCGCGCGAAGCAGGCGCGAGCGATTCAGGGGGTCGAGGCATGCGAGTCCGACGCGGGTGCGAGAACGGGTGACCGCGGTGCCGACTTCCGTTCAGGTGGTGATGGGGCGTCCCGCGGGGACGCCCTTTTGTTTTGGAGCACCGTGGGTTTGAATGAGCACGGCAACGAAGGTGAAGGGTCATGAGCAAGCAGGCAAACCGGATCAGGGTCGGCATCCTCGGCGCGAGCGGCTATACGGGCGCCGAGCTGGTGCGCCTACTGGTCAACCATCCGCGGGCGGAGATCACCACGCTCACGGCCGACCGCCACGCGGGCAAGCCTCTGGGCGCCGTTTTCCCGCACCTGGCCGTGCTCGACCTCCCGGACCTGATCCGCGTCGAGGACGCGGACTGGGGGGCGCTCGACGCGGTCTATTGCTGCCTGCCCCACGGCACCACCCAGGAGGTCATCGCCGGCCTGCCCGAACATCTCAAGGTGGTCGACCTCTCGGCCGATTTCAGGCTCCGCGACGTGGGCACCTATGCCGAGTGGTACGGGCACGAGCACCGCGCGCCCGGGCTCCAGGACGCGGCCGCCTACGGCTTGACGGAGCTCAACCGCGAAGCCGTCAAGGCCGCGCGCCTCATCGCCAACCCGGGCTGCTACCCTTCGACCGCGCTGCTGCCCCTCGTCCCCCTCGTCGAGGCGGGGCAGATCGACGTGGGCGACATCATCATCGACGCCAAGTCGGGCATCACGGGTGCGGGGCGCGGGCCCAAGGAAGCCAACCTCTTCGCCGAGGTGAGCGAGGGCATTCACGCCTACGGCATCGCCGGGCACCGCCACGCGCCCGAGATCGAGCAGGAGCTGAGCCTGGCCGCCGGGGCGCCCATCACGGTCAACTTCACGCCCCACCTCATGCCCATGAACCGGGGCATCCTCGCCACCATCTATGTCCGCCTGGCGAACGGCGCGGGTGTGGAGGACCTGCGGGCGACCCTCCTCCAGCGCTATGCGGGCGAAGCCTTCGTGCGCGTGACGGCGGAAGGGGCGGCGCCCGCGACGCGGCACGTGCGCGGCTCGAACCTCTGCCTCATGAACGTCTTCGCCGATCGGGTGCCGGGCCGGGCCATCCTGGTCTCGGTCATCGACAATCTGGTCAAGGGCGCCTCGGGCCAGGCGATCCAGAACATGAACCTCCTGACCGGCGTCGCCGAGGGCACCGGCCTCGAACAGGCGCCGATGTTCCCTTAGCCGGCATCGGGCCGGCTAGTGGTTCGCGTCTGGCACTTGGAACCCTCTCCCCACTTCTTCCCTTGGGGGAGAGGGAAGGACCCGCGAAGCGGGAGGGTGAGGGGTCAGGAAAGAGTCCCGCGAAGCGGGAGGGTGAGGGCTTGGCCACCGGCAGGCGGCGGAAAGACACTTCATAACGCGCCGACGCGCGTCCCCTCACCCCGACCCTCTCCCAAGGGAGAGGGGGACTCTTTCGTCGCGATTTCTCCACTGGCTATAGCGCCGGGGGCTCGTCCAGGGCGAGGCGGCGGAGGGCCGTATAGCGCTCCTCGGGGCTCGCCGCGGCGGCGCTTGCGCGCATGCGCGCGGCCACATCGGTGCCGCCCGCGCGGGCGCGCAGCAGCCAGTAGAGCGCCTTCATGGGGTCCGGCCCCGGCATTTCGCTCGCCGCGTAGCGCGCGGCGAGCAGCGCCTGGGACGGGCCGTGGCCCGCGCTCGCCGCTTCGTGAAGGTAGCGCGCGGCGAGGATGAGGCGCGCCCGGCCCGGCGGCGGGGCGCTCTCCAGCAGCAGCGCCGCGGCCTCGTACTGGGCCTGGGGGTAGCCGCTCTCGGCCGCCTCGGCGAGAAGGTAGTCGGCGAGGCGGCCGTCCTTCTCCGCACCTTCGCCGTGGCGGTATTCGAGGCTCAGCCCGTACTGGCGCCGGCCGTCCCAGGTGGTGACGTTGCGGGACCACTCGACGGCCTGCTGGAACTCGTACGGGAAGGGCCGGTGCATGAGCAGCGTCTGCTCGAAGACGATGGTGAGAATCTGCTTGGGCTCGCGGGCGAGCGAGAAGACGGCGCGGCGGAACAGATGCTTGGCCGCCTGCTTGTCGCGGGCGACGCCGATGCCGTAGAGGTGCAGGTAGCCGAGCCGCGCGGCGACGAAGTCGCGGCCCTGGTCGAGCGCCTTGCGGTAATAGCCCACCGCCGCCTCGAGGTCGCGCGGGAAGCCCTCCAGCCCCAGCTCGTAAAGGAGCCCGAGCGCCACCGAGGCGGCGCCGAGCCCGGCGTCCGACGCCTCCTCGAAGCGCGCGAGCGCCGCCGCCACCTCGCCCGCCTGGGCTGCCCGCTCGGCCTCCCCGAAGAGCTCGAGGATGGCCTCGAGCCCGGAATCCACATCCTGCGCCCGCGTCGGCGCGGCGAAGATCGCCACCGCCACGACGGCGGTGAGGAGGAGGGCGGCCCCGGGCCAGGGGCGATGGAGCGCGGCGGGCCTCATCCTCCCAGTCTATGCGCGGGCCCGCCCGCCGCCAACGCCGGCATGTCTGTTTGGCGCCACCGCCCGCCGCCCCTTGGTTGCGGGCGGGTGGTGCGCTATTTAGGGTCATGATGGGGAGGTTTCCCATGCCTAGTACCCACTTTCATAATTCCGTGTGCCATACGACGGCGCCCCGAGGTTCCCGGCTAGGAGGGTGGCGCGCCGTGATGCCGGGGCATCACAAGCGGCGCGCGACGACGTCCGGGGGCTTCGCCGGGCGCCGCCCTACGGGTCGCGATTTTCCCGCCCCCTCGGGGCGTCGAGGACGCTGGACGATGCTCCGGCATCGCCGGCGCGCCCCCTCCTCGGCGACCCACCGAGGAGACGGGAAAAGCGATGCGGGCGTATGGCACACGGAATTATGAAAGTGGGTACTAGGCTCGCTTCCACGGTATTCGCCGCTCTCCTGATGCTCGCCCTGGCCCTGCCGGCCGAGGCGGCCAAGCGCGTGGCGCTGGTGATCGGCAACGGCGCCTATACGGCCACCACCCGCCTCGTTCCCGAGGAGGGTCACAAGCGGCGCGGACCGTCCGTGATGCCGGGGCATCACAAGCGGCGCGCGACGACGTCCGGGGGCCTCGGGGCGCCGCCCTACGGGTCGCTTTTCCCGCCCCCTCGGGGCGTCGAGGACGCTGGACGATGCTCCGGCATCGCCGGCGCGCCCCCTCCTGCCGAGGAGACGGGAAAAGCGATCGTATGGCACACGGAATTATGAAAGTGGGTACTAGGCTCGCTTCCACGGTATTCGCCGCTCTCCTGATGCTCGCCCTGGCCCTGCCGGCCGAGGCGGCCAAGCGCGTGGCGCTGGTGATCGGCAACGGCGCCTATACGGCCACCACCCGCCTCGCGAACCCGCCCAACGACGCCGCCGACATGGCAGCGGCCCTGCGTCGGCTCGGGTTCGAGGTGGTCGAGGTGCTGGATGGGGACTGGCGCCACATGATGGCGGCCATCCGCGAGTTCGGCGATCGCTCGGCCGGGGCCGAGGCGGCGCTCTTCTATTACGCGGGCCACGGCCTCCAGGTCGGCGACACGAACTACATGCTGCCGATCTCGGCGGAGCTGGTGAAGGAGCAGGACCTGGAGTTCGAGGCCATCGAGGTGGGCCTGCCGCTACGCCTGATGGACAGCGCGCGCGCCAAGGTGAAGCTGGTGATCCTCGACGCCTGCCGCAACAACCCGTTGGCCCAGACCCTCGCAAGCTCGATGGCGGCGAGCGGCCGCGACGTGTCGGTCGGCCGCGGCCTCGCGCGCATCGTTGGCGCCGAGGGCACGCTGATGGCCTTCGCGACGGCGCCCGGCGCCATCGCCGATGACGGCGCGACCCGCAACAGCCCCTTCACGCGGGCGCTGCTCTCGAACATCGGGACGCCGGGTCTCGAGGTGAGCCTCCTGTTCCGCCGGGTGCGGGCCGAAGTGATGGACGCGACCGGGGACAGCCAAGTGCCGTGGGTGAACGAGGCGCTTCTGGGCGAGTTCTACTTCGTGCCGCCGACGGCGAGTGTGACGCCGACCACACCGGCGCCCACGATGGCGGAGAGCGCCGAGATCGTGTTCTGGAACACGATCCAGGACAGCACCGATGCGGCGGACTTCGAGGCCTACCTGGCGCGCTTCCCGGACGGCGTGTTCGCGGGCCTGGCCCGGATCCGGGTCGAATCCCTTCTCTCGGCCGAACCGGAGATCGCCTCGCTGCCGCCCGCGACGCCCGGCTTCGAGATCGAGGAGATGGAGGCGCCCTACCGGGTGGTGACGCGCGCCAACCTGCGCGCCGGCCCCTCGACGGATTTCGAGAGGGTGGGCCAGCTCGCTGTCGGCGCGGAAGTCACCGTGACGGGCAAGGTGCGGGGTCAGGACTGGTTCCGTGTGGCCAGCGCGGACGGCCTTGTGGGCTTCATCTTCGGCCGCCTGATCCAGGAGGAGGCGGATTATGAGGAGGCGCTGGCGCCCACGCCGCCGCGAGCTATGGCCAGAAGTTGGTGACGGCGTGAAGGGTTAAGGTGGCGTATCGTGGGGGTGATTGAGCCTCCACTTCTCCAGCAAAGGAGTGATACGCCGTGACCGACAATAACGTTTTGAAGCTTTCCCAGCCATCGACGTTTTCCGATCCGTTGACCGAGGTGCTGCGCAACGGCGCCCGTTCCCTTTTGGCCCAAGCGGTCGAGGCCGAGGTGGCCGCGTTCCTCGGGAGCCACGCCGAGGAGCGCACCGATGAAGGCCGCCAACGGCTGGTGCGCCACGGTCATCTGCCGGAACGCGAGATCATGACCGGCATCGGCCCGGTCGCGGTTCGCGGGCCACGGGTCCGCGACCGCACGGGGCTGGGCGCCGATCGCATCCGCTTCTCCTCGGCGCTGCTGCCGCCTTATGCGCGGCGCTCGAAGAGCCTCGAGGTCCTGATCCCCATCCTCTACCTCAAGGGCATCTCCACCGGCGACTTCACCGAGGCGCTGGCGGCCTTACTCGGGCCGGACGCCGGCGGCCTCTCGGCCTCGTCCATCGCGCGGCTCACCGAAGTCTGGGCGGGGGAGCACGCACACTGGCTGAAGCGGGATCTGTCGGCCCGGCGCTACGTCTACTTCTGGGCCGACGGCATCCACGTGCAGGCCCGGCTCGAGGACGACGCGCAATGCCTGTTGGTCATCATCGGCGCGACGCCCGAGGGCAAGAAGGAACTCGTCGGCCTCATCGACGGCGTGCGCGAGAGCACCCAATCATGGCGCGAGCTGCTGCTCGACCTCAAGCGGCGCGGGCTCGCGATGGGGCCTGAACTCGCGGTCGCCGACGGCGCGCTCGGCTTCTGGAAGGCGATCGAGGAAGTGTGGTCCCGGACGCGCGGCCAGCGCTGTTGGGTGCACAAGACCGCGAACGTCTTGAACAAGCTGCCCAAGAGCCAGCAATCGAAGGCAAAGCGTGCTCTCCAGGACATCTGGATGGCCGAGACCAGGAGCGACGCAGACAACGCCTTCGACACCTTCATCGAGACCTACGCCGTCAAATACGAAAAGGCGGCTGCATGCCTGGCCAAGGATCGCGAAACGCTGCTGGCGTTCTACGACTTTCCCGCCGAGCATTGGAAGCACCTGCGGACAACCAACCCCATCGAAAGCACATTCGCCACCGTGCGACACCGTACCGTGCGATCCAAGGGATGCCTCTCCAACAAGACGGCGCTCGCCATGGTCTTCAAGCTCACCCAGGGGGCACAAAACAGTTGGCGCCGCCTCGACGGACACAACCAGTTGCCCAAGCTGATCGTCGGTGTAAAGTTCATCGACGGCATCGAAGCCGTCAGGCAACAACCGCAAGCCGCCGCCTGACCCATACCGTCACCAAGATTCAGCCATAGCTCCGCCGCCGCCCGGGCCCGCCGTGCCGACGGTGCCCTGGCCGACCAGTGTCCAATACGAGCCGAGCATGCGCCTCATCCTCGAGAACCATCCCGGGTTCCAGGGGGCACCACCCTTGCGCCTGCGCTCGGCCCGCACGGTGACCCGCTACCCGGACGGCACGTCCATCAACCGGCGCCAGTTGACCTTCGCCGAGATCCGTCCCGGCGTCCTGCGCGAGACCAACGTCTCCGACTACCTATCCACCTGGATGGACGAGCCGGGGGCGTACAAGGCCGACACGGTCTACACGACCATTTCCATCCTCGGCGGCCTGTTGGACTTCGCCCTGGACGGCAAGGGCCGCGTCCGCTACCCCGGCACCGACGAGCATTCCGATACGGGCCAGCGCATCACGTCGATCGAGAACATCGAGGGCCGGCTCTTCCCGCTCGCCATCGGCAACCGCATGTCTTTCACCTACCGCACCGTCCATGAAGACCGGAACACGGGCACGCGCGACGAGACCCTGCACCAGCGGGAATACGAGGTGGTATCCCGGGAGTTGGCGTCGACCAGGGATGCGCGCATCCCGGGGCACTATTTCATGATCCTCGACCGGTCGCGCTGGTGGTCGGGCGACCTCTCGGGCGCCTGCACCTACGAGAGCACCTACTTCGAGGCGCTCGGCGCCGCGCTGGATATCGGCGCATCCACGCGCCGGTGCGAAGGCAGCAACCCGAAGACCCAGTACCACGACCTCGAGGAGATCGATTTCCCGAGGTGGGGGGAGCGCTCTTAGGTCGTGTACTCATAAGTATGAACCGGCTAGAGCGTTTCCAGTTCGACTGGAATCGCTCCAGGCCGCAAGGCGGCCCGCCGGTCGCCCGGCGCGCCCGCGCAGGCGCGGACCTCTTGGTCCGCTGCCGCGAGCGACAAAAAGGGCTAGAGTGGGTCCGATCGAAGCGGAACCGCTCTAGGTCGCCCCGGAGAATGTCCGGTTGGCACCCAACCTTGGACGTCTCAAGCTGATCGCTACGCGGCGAAAATGTACCATTTACGGACATTGCCCGCCTCGGCCACCACGTTTCGAAATCAAGAAGTCAATGAACAGGCGCAACAGTTCGAGGCGCCGGTTCTGCTCCGGATAAAAGAGATAGAACGGAGGTAATTCCGTCACGTATGGATCGAGAACCGTCTCCAGTGCTCCGGCCTGAAGATCATCCTCAACGACCGCTCGGAGCGACCATCCGATCCCGTGGCCGTCGCGCGCGGCCTGCCTGACAGATTGAAAACTGTCGAAGATGAGGATCGGAGGCGGGTCGATTGTCTTAACCTGTCCGTCTTCGGTGTAGTGCCAATCGACAATCCGGTTCGCGCTGATATACTTGGCACGGATACACTTGTGGTTCAGCAGATCACGGGGATGCTCGGGGCGACCAAACTTGGCCAGATAAGACGGCGCTGCCAAAAAGGCCGGCATGAGCGGTTCCGTTAAACGAACGGCAATCATGTCTGACGCAACAAGGTCGCCAAGCCGAATTCCGGCATTAAATCCTTCCCTCACAATGTCGACCAGCCCTTCGTTGATGGAAAGATCGAAACGGGCGTCCGGATACATTTCTTGAAATTCGGCGACTACCGGTGAGATGACGATTTTGAAAGCACTTCTCGGCAAGGTAAGCCGCAGTGTGCCCTTTCTTGACCGGCCGATCTCACGGGTGTCTTCGATCGCTTCCGTCAACTCCTGAAAGGCAGGGGCGGCACGTGTCAATAACGCCCGGCCGGCCGCGGTCAGCTCGTTGGAGCGCGTCGTACGGACCAGCAGATCAACACCAATCTTGCGTTCGAACGCCTTGAGCTGATGACTGACGGCCGGCGCGCCGACGCCAAGCGATCGGGCCGCGGCGCGCAGCGATCCCTCCCGGACAATGGCCAGAAAGACTTCAACTCCGTTGATAGGTGGGCGTTTCATTGTTCGAATTTACACAGCAATATAATACGGATTCAATATCTATTTTAATAATGCAGTCCCCGCTACGATGGCGGGGCTTTGGAACCGAGGGCCCGTCATGGCTACAGTTGAAGAGGACAAGAGAGATTTAAGTTGGTAACAACTCAACAAGTGCGGCCTCACAGAGTGGCACTCGGCGTGACGCTGATTGTGACAGCCGCATTTATGATGTCGATCCAGGATGCTTTGTTCAAATATTTCAGCGCCGACCTATCTTTGTGGCAGGTTTTTACATTGCGCGGGCTGTTCGCGCTGCCGTTGCTCTTTATTGTAGCCTTAGTACAGGGCCAACAACGCAAGATATGGTCCAGCGCACTGCGGAAATGGCCACTGTTGCGATCACTGTTTATGACGCTGCAGTTTATCGCTTTTTATTCAGCGATACCTTTTCTAAGTCTGTCAGCCGTCGCCGCTGGGATTTACACTGGTCCGGTTTTTGTCACCCTGCTGTCGGCATACGCTATTGGTGAACCCGTAGGTGCGCGCGGCTGGATAGCGATTGCAATAGGCTTTATTCAGCGATACCTTTTCTAAGTCTGTCAGCCGTCGCCGCTGGGATACACACTGGTCCGGTTTTTGTCACCCTGCTGTCGGCATACGCTATTGGTGAACCCGTAGGTGCGCGCGGCTGGATAGCGATTGCAATAGGCTTTACCGGCGTACTTGTCATCCTTCAGCCGGGAACTGACGCCTTTACTTTTTGGACTGTATTGCCCGTGCTTGGCGGCTTCTTTTATGCCCTGACGAATGTTACAACCCGCAGCAAGTGCCAAACAGTGCCAGTAGCGGCACTGTCGCTGTCGCTCAATTTGGCTTTGCTGTTGACTGGGGCAGTGTTGAGTTGCGTCATGCTGTTCTGGCAACCTGCTAGTGAACTGGTTAGCTCTTTTCCTTATTTATTTGGCGGCTGGTCTGCTGTAGGCACATCGGAGTGGATCGTGATAGCTCTGCTTGCTGTTTTGGTTGTCGCTATCGGGATGGGACTTGCCGACGCTTACCAGTCCGCCCCGCCTTCAATCGTGGCTACATTCGATTACAGCTATCTGATTTTTGTCGCGATTTGGGATTATCTGGTTTTCTCGACCGCCCCGAACGGTACGACGGTTTTCGGTATGTTACTGATAATCACCGCTGGCTTATTGGTTATACGCCGAGGCTGACCACCGCATCGAAGCTTCTGGAATGCGAGTAACGACTTGCGAACTTCCTCGCCGCGATCAAACTCGCAGCAATCCGGCTATGGCTGGGCGTTTATGATTCCACGTCCTAGTTTTCCGCCACCACCGACCCGTTTTTCGGGTAGACTGCGCGTTCGAATTTCGCATGCAATGAAGCTGGAGGCGCTCGAATGGCACGAGTGGCGATGGAGCCCGCGTCGGCGCGGGACGGCTACGTCTACAGCGCTGGCCTCGATTATGTGCTGGGGCCGGCCTTGGGGCCGCGGGCGGCCATCGGCCTCATCGTGCTCGCCAACGACTACACCATCGAGTACGAGTTCCAGCGCATCGCCGCGCGCGACGGGGTCGCCGTCTACGCCAACCGCATCCCCATGGCGCCACTGGTGAGTCTCGAGACCCTGCGCGAGATGGAAGCCGGCGTCGCCGCCACGACTGGCCTCATCCTTCCCGGCGCGGCCCTCGACGTGGTGGCCTACGGCTGCACCTCGGGAACCATCGCCATCGGCAAGGAAGCGCTCTTCGCCCGCATCCGCGAGGCGCGGCCGGGGGTCGAATGCACCACGCCCATCGTCGCCGGCGTGGCCGGCTGCGCGGCGCTCGGCATCGGGCGCCTGGCGCTCCTCACGCCCTATGTCGAGGAGGTGAACCTCGGCATGCGCGCCTTCATCGAGGAGCACGGCGTCGCGGTGCCGGTCATGGGCACCTTCAACAACCCGGTCGATGCCGAGGTGGCGCGCATCTCAGGGGACTCCCTGAAGGCGGCCATCCTCGAGCTCGGCGCGGGCGAGGTGGACGGCGTCTTCGTCTCCTGTACCAGCCTCTGCGTGACGCCGGTGCTCGCGGCGGCCGAGGCGGCCCTCGGCAAGCCCGTCATGTCCAGCAATCAGGCGCTGGCCTGGCATGCGCTCCGCCTCGCCGGGGTCGAGGATTCAATCGAAGGTTACGGCCGGCTGCTCCTCGCTTGAGACCACCGGCCACGAGGAAGGGAAGGAAAGAGACATGCCAGACACGACCGTAATTCTCACCGAAGCCGCCGCCTGGACCCATATGCCGGCCACCCTCGACGACGGCCCGGCCCAGCGCGCCGCCCTCGGCCTCGTCGCCCTCGCCAGCGATTCGGTGATCGAGCCCGAGCTCACCGCGTTCCTGCCGCACGACGGGGTCTCGCTCTACGTGAGCCGTATTCCCGTTCTCAAGAAGGCCGGCCTCGCCAAGCTCCGGGCCATGGAAGCCCAGATCCCGGACGCCGCCGCCCGTATCCTGCCCGATGAGGAATTGGACGCGATCGGGTTCGGCTGCACCTCGGGCTCCATGGTGATCGGACCCGAGGGCGTGGCCGCGGCGGTCAACACCTCGCGACCCGGCGTGCCCGTCACCAACCCGGTGAGCGCCGCGCTCAAGGGCCTGCGGACGCTCGGCTTGAAACGCATCGCCCTCATCACCCCCTATGTGGACGAGGTCAACGAGAAGGTCGGCGCCTTCGTCGCCGGCCAGGGCTTCGAGGTCGTCGTCAAGGGCAGCTTCAAGCAGCCCGGCGATTTCCTGATCAGCCGCGTGCCGCCCGAGGCCATCTTCGAGGCCGGGCGCGAGCTGGGCGGCGCCGACGTCGACGGCCTCTTCATCTCCTGCACGGCCTTGCGCTGCTCCTCGGTCATCGCGCGGCTCGAGGAGGCGATCGGCAAGCCCGTCGTGACCAGCAACCAGGCGCTTGCCTGGGATTTCCTGCGCCTCGCCGGCTGCGACGACGTGGTCGAGGGGTACGGCCGCCTGCTGACGGTCGCGTAGCGAGCCGGCGCTACGGCGCAATCTTGATTCGTGGAACTGGAGCGAGGGACATGCCTGACACCGCCGCTGTCGCCACGGAGACATCGACCTGGGCGCATATGCCTTGCGTGCTCGATTCCGGCCCGGCCGCCCGCGCGGCCATCGGTCTCATCGTGCTGGCCAGCGATTCGGTGATCGAGCCCGAGGTCCGGACGTTCCTGCCGCGCGACGGGATTTCGCTCTACGTGACCCGTATTCCCGTCCTCGAGAAGGCCGGCGTCGCCAAGCTCCAGGCCATGGAAGTCCAGATCCCGGACGCCGCGGCCCGCATCCTGCCCGATGAGGAGTTGGACGTGATCGGATTCGGCTGCACGTCGGGCTCCATGGTGATCGGGCCCGAGGGCGTGGCGGCGGCGGTCCATGGCTCCCGGCCCGGTGTGCCCGTCACCAACCCGGTGAGCGCGGCCCTCAAGGGCCTGCGGGCGCTGGGCCTCGAGCGCATCGCCCTCATCACCCCCTACGTCGACGAGGTGAACGAGAGGGTCGGCCGGTTCGTCACCGGCCAGGGTTTCGAGGTCGTCACCAAGGGTAGCTTCAAGCAGCCGCGCGACCCCCAGATCATGCGTGTCCCGCCCGAGGCCATCTTCGAGGCCGGGCGCGAGCTGGGGAGCGCCGATGTCGACGGCCTCTTCATCTCCTGTTCGGGCTTGCGTTGCTCCTCCGTCATCGCGCGCATCGAGGAGGCCATCGGCAAGCCCGTGGTGACCAGCAACCAGGCGCTTGCCTGGGATTTCCTGCGCCTCGCCGGCTGCGACGACGTGGTCGAGGGTTTCGGTCGCCTGTTGACGGTTGCCTAGCGTTCCGGGAGCAGGGATCCGGCGCCATCTTCATTCGTGGTGAGGGATACGAGGGACATGCAAGATACCGCCGCTGTTGCCACCGCGACTTCGACCTGGGCGCGCATGCCTTGCGTGCTCGATACCGGCCCGGCCGCGCGCGCTGCCATCGGCCTCATCGTGCCGGCGAACGACACGGTGATCGAGCCCGAGGTCCAGACCTTCCTGCCGCGCGACGGGGTGGCGCTCTACGCCAGCCGCATCCCCATGTCGAAGCCGTTCGGGGTGGCGACGCTTCTGGCCATGGAGCGGCACATCCCCGAGGTGGCCGCGCGCATCCTGCCCGACGACGCGCTCGACGTGATGGGCTTCGGCTGCACCTCGGGCGCCATGGTGATCGGCCCCGACCGGGTGGCGGAGGCCGTGCACGCGGCCAAGCCCGGCCTGCCCGTCACCGACCCGGTGAGCGCCTCGTTGAAGGGCCTCGAGGCCCTCGGCATCCGCCGCATCGCCCTCCTCACGCCTTACGTGGACGGGGTCAACGCGGCGGTCGAGGCGTTCGTCTCCGGCCAGGGCTTCGAGGTCGCCGTCAAGGGCAGCTTCAAGCAGGCGGGCGACCCCCAGATCACGCGCGTGCCGCCCGAGGCCATCTATGAGGCCGGATGCGAGCTGGGCGGCGCCGACGTCGACGGCCTGTTCATCTCCTGCACGGCCTTGCGCTGCTCCTCGGTCATCGCGCGGCTCGAGGACGCCATCGGCAAGCCCGTCGTGACCAGCAACCAGGCGCTCGCCTGGGACTGCCTGCGCCTTGCCGGCTGCAAGGACCCGGTCGAGGGCTACGGCCAGCTGCTGACGGTTGCGTAGCGATCCGGGAGTAGGGATACGGCACCATCTTCATTCGTGAAAAAGGGAGGCGAGGAACATGCCTGATACCACCACTGTTGCCACCGAGACTTCGACCTGGGCGTACATGCCTTGCGTGCTCGATACCGGCCCGGCCGCGCGCGCGGCCATCGGCCTCATCGTGCTCGCCAGCGACACGGTGATCGAGCCCGAGGTCCAGACCTTCCTGCCGCGCGACGGGGTGGCGCTCTACGCCAGCCGCATCCCCATGTCGAAGACGGCCGGGGTGGCGTCGCTTCTGGCCATGGAGCAGCACATCCCGGCGGTCGCGGAGCGCATCCTGCCCGACGACGAGCTCGATGTGATGGGCTTCGGCTGCACTTCGGGCTCCATGGTTATCGGTCCCGACCGGGTGGCCGCGGGCGTGCACGCGGCCAAGCCCGGCCTGCCCGTCACCAACCCGGTGAGCGCCTCGTTGAAGGGCCTCGAAGCCCTCGGCATCCGGCGCATCGCCCTCCTCACGCCCTACGTGGACGAGCTCAACGCGGCGGTCGAGGAATTCGTCTCCGGCCAGGGCTTCGACATCGCCGTCAAGGGCAGCTTCAAGCAGGCGGGCGATCCCCAGATCACGCGCGTGCCGCCCGAGGCCATCTTCGAGGCCGGGTGCGAGCTCGGCAAGGCGGACGTGGACGGGCTCTTCATCTCCTGCACGGCCTTGCGCTGCTCCTCGGTGATCGCACGCATCGAAGAGGCGATCGGCAAGCCCGTGGTGACCGCCAACCAGGCGCTCGCCTGGGACTGCCTGCGCCTCGCCGGCTACAAGGACCCGGTCGAGGGCTATGGCCGGCTGCTGACCATTCAGTAGGTCGGGGGGGCCGATCGCGGCCTGTTGGGACCGCCGCCGTGGCGGCGGTCAGCGCAGGCGCGCGGCGAAGGCGTCGAGCAGCTTCTGGTCGGCCTCCGCCGCGGCACGCGCCGTCGGCCCCCGGTGGATGACGAGCGGCATGGTCTCGGGTGCGCGCCACGCGCTGCCCGCCAGGTAGCGCGAGCCGCCCGCCCCCCAGCAGCTCGCCACGGCGCGCCGCGCCGGTATGTCGCCGGCGAGGGTCGTGGCCCGGCTGCCGTGCAGGAGCTCGCCTTTGCAGTGGGCCGCGACGTCGCCGAGCACGAGGGTGGTCAGGAGCTCGAGGGAGACGGACCCGGCCTCGACCACGAAGAGGGCGCCCACGGTCTCCCCGTCGCTCCAGGCATAGAGGGCGCTAGGCGGCGCCGCACCGGCGGGCACGAGCGCGAAATCCGGCAGCCCCGCGTTGGCCAGAAGCGCCGTCACGGCCGCCTCGCCCTCGGACGAGCCCTTTTCCTCGCCGGCGCCGGCCGCCGGGCCGTCGATACTCGCGGGCCCGGCGAACGGCCCATAAGGCCCCATCCGGGGCGCCAGCGCCCGGCCCAGGCATTGCAGGAGCCTGGGCAGAGCGCGGTCGATGCCGGGCAGGGGAAAGTTGACGGTCTTGTGCGCAAGGCGGATATGGAGCTGGTCCGCGAGGCCCAGACGGTCGATCGCCGCGGCGGAGAAGGGCACCCCGATGGAGAGGTGCTCGCCGTCCGCGGCCGTGGCCCCGTGGGTGCCGAGATCGGTGTCGTCGAGGCCTACCCCCACCCTGTAGGCCGTCCCCTCCGTGAGCCACCTGTCGCCATCGGCGATCGCGATGCCGAGGTCGCCGTCGGGCGAAAGGGAGAGGCGCAAGCTTTCGCCGCCGCCGTATTCGAGGCTCATGACGCAGCCGGTGACGGCGCTGGCCTCCGCGTCGCGCGCCGGCCCGCCGGTCCAGCCGCCGGCCTGGAAGCCGCCCTGGGCCGCCGCGCCGCCCGCCGCGAGAAAGACCGCGAGCGCGGCCGCCGCGCCCGGCAGGCGCCGGCGGCCGGGTGCCCGGGCCGGTTTCCGCGCGCCTTTCATGCGCCCGCCGGTTTGGCCATTCTCTCCCTCCAGATCGTACGCGCGCCGCAAAGCGCGCCGGCCGCGGACCATAACCCAGCCCGCGCGGGCGCGCGAGCATACGGGCGAGAATGCGGGCGAGCATGCGGGCGGGAATTGCGGGTGGCGAGAAGGGGCTTGAAACGAGCGGCCCATGCGGGCAGAACCGATGCCGAGCCCGCTGTCCCCCACCGACCGACAGAACGAGGACGCCATGCAAGGAAATCTGCTGCCCTACAAGGGCATCTACCCCAAGATCGGCGCCGGCGTCTTCATCGCCCCCACGGCGACCATCATCGGCGACGTGGAGATCGCGGCCGGGGCCAACATCTGGTACGGGTGCATCGTCCGCGGCGACATCAACCATATCCGCATCGGCGAGCGGGCCAACGTCCAGGACATGACCGTGGTCCATGTGGACGGCGGCTACCCCGCCATCATCGGCGCCGACGTGGTGATCGGCCACACCGCCATCATCCATGCCTGCGTCCTCGAGGATGCCTGCATGGTCGGCATGAAGGCCTGCGTCATGGACGGCTCCGTGGTCGAGGAGGGGGCCATGGTCGCCGCCGGCGCCCTCGTCACGCCCGGCAGGCATATCAAGAAGGGCCAGCTTTGGGCCGGGGTGCCGGCCAAGCACATCCGCGACATGGGGCCCGAGGACCTGGCCATGCGGCGCGGCATCTGCGAGCGCTACATGGGCATCGCCCGCGACCACATGGAGAGTCTGGCCGGCCTCGAGGATTGATCGGCGAAACGCGAGCGACGCCGGGCTTTCTCGACAAGTGGGCTTGACGTGTCCGGCACCCGGCCCTCACCCTTCGACAGGCTCAGGATGAGGCCCTCATGCTGAGCCTGTCGAAGTAGGAGGGCCGACGCTCGATCGCTCGGGAGTGCCCTCCCCGCCGTCGCCCCAGGTGACCAGGTCTGGGCGTAGCGGTCGTGGCCCGAGGACCGGGAAGAGGCATTCCCATGGCCAGCGGGATCAAGTTCGATACAGCGATACCCAACTGCCGCGAGGGCGTGTTCTTCCCCGTCCCCTTCGCCGGGCCCGAGGAGATCCTGACGGCGGCGGTGCGGGCCGAGGCGCTGGGCTACCACGCGGTCTGGGCGATCGACTTCATCGTGCCGACGCCGGACTACCCGATACCGGACACGGCGCGGCCCGACTGGTACGAGCCCTTCGTCAGCCTCGCCGCCTGCGCCATGCGGACCGAACGCATCAAGCTCGGCGTGGGTGTGATCCTGGTGCCCTTCCGCGACCCGGTCATCATGGCCAAGCAGGTGGCGACCCTCGACCGCTTCCGCGGCGGCCGGCTGCTCCTCGGCGTCGGCCTGGGCGCTTACCGTCAGGAGTTCGAGGCCGTCATGCCGCGCATGGCGAAGGCGCACCGGGGCAAGATGTTCGACGAGTATCTCGAGGTCTTCCGTCTTCTGCTGGGCGAGGGCGCGGTCAGCTTCGAGGGCGAGTACGCCGCGGTGCGCGGCGTCGAGCTGTTTCCCAAGCCGGTGCAGTCCCCCGTGCCCCTCTATTTCCCCGGCAAGACGCCCACGACCTTCGCCCGGGTGGCCAGGTGGGGCGACGGCCTCCTGGTGCCGCTCGCCATGGCCATGGACCGCATGGAGACCCTAGTACCCACTTTCATAATTCCGTGTGCCATACGACGGCGCCCCGAGGTTCCCGGCTAGGAACGTGGCGCGCCGTGATGCCGGGGCATCACAAGCGGCGCGCGACGACGTCCGGGGGCCTCGGGGCGCCGCCCACCGGGTCGCTTTTCCCGCCCCCTCGGGGCGTCGGGGACGCTGGACGATGCCGCGGCCGCGACGAGATCGATGTCGTCGCGGCCGTCGATCTGAGCGTCGCCGCCACCCAGGAGGCGGCGGTCGAGAGTTACCTCGCCAGCCGCGCCGGCCGCTATGCCCTCATGCGCCAGCCCGCCGAGAAGGCGTTGGCCGAGAATTGGGTGGGGACGCCGGACGCGATACTGGGGAAGATCGACGCGGCGGTGGCCCAGGGCATCACCCACTTCCACCTCTCCAACATCGCCGCCGACAGCTTCGCTTCGACGATTCAGCAAATGGAGATGTTCGCCGAACAGGTCATGCCCCAGGTGCGTGGTTCGCCGGCCCCTCAGACTTCGGTCAGCTCGACGTAGCGCGGCTGGCCCTTCACGCGGGCGATCCAGGCGCGCACGTTGGGGTAGGGGTCGAGCGACACGTTTCCCAGCTCCGCCATGCTGCTGTACGCGTGGAGCGAGATGTCGGCGATCGAATAGTCGCCGCCGACGAAGAAGTCCCGCCCTTCGAGGTGCCGCTCCATGATCCCGAGCCCCTCGCGCCCCTTCGCCTGCACGACCGCGATCTCTTCGGCGTATTCCTCCGCCTGGCCGAGGATGTGGGCGTAATAGCGCGCGAGGCCCAGCCCCTCGCTGAGGTAGGGGTTCTCGAAGGCGAGCCAGCGGACCACCTCGGCGCGCTCGAAGGCGCCGTCCGGCAGGTAGGGCGTGCCCGACGCCAGGTAGAACATGATGGCGCCCGAATCGGCCAGCACCCGGCCGTCCTCGAGTGCGACCGCCGGCACCAGGCCCAAGGGGTTGATGGCCAGGTATTCGGGCTTTTTCACCGAGCCGTCGGTGCGGACGAGCTCGATCCGCCGGTAGGGAATCTCGAGCTGGGCGAGCATGATCCGCACCTTCCAGCAGTTCCCCGAGGTGCGGTAGTCGTAGAGCTGCAGCATGACACCCTCCCCTGATCCGTTCGCCGCGCCATCTTGGCACGGTGGGGAACGTTGGGGCAGGGCGCTGTCACCCCCGCCGCTCGACCGCCCGCAGCCCCGTCACCAGCACGAGGCCGACGCCGCCGGCCGCGACCATGAGCCACCAGGTCTCGCCCCAGCCGCCATAGGCGGCCACGAGGGCGGCCATCAGGGGTGGGCCGAAGACGCCGCCCAGGTTCGAGCCCTGGACGGCGAAGCCGCTCGCCATGGCCACCTGGCCCGGCGTGGGGGCGAGGGCGGCGGTTCCGGCGAGCACGCTCGCGGGCAAGAGCCCGCCGAAGACGCTGAAGACGAGGGCCAGCGGGATTTTGGCCGTGGCACCTGTCAGGTCGGAGAACAGGCCCGCGGCGGCGACCGCTATGACTAGGTAGGCGATGCCCATCAACAGCCAGCGGGCCACACCCCGGTGCATGAGCCAGGCGGCCAAGAGGTTGCCGACCACGTTGGCCGCGACCACGAATGCCGAAAGGAAGGCGGCTGTCGCGATTGAATGGCCTTGCGCCTCGATGAGGAAGGTGGGCAGCCAGGCAGTGATGGCGAACCATTGCAAGGTGTAGAGGGCGAAAGCGGCGCCGTAGAGCCAAGGCCCCGGTTGCTGGAGGACCGCGCGGGCACCGGGCCAGTCGAAGCCGCCGCCTCGGCGGGCGGTATGCGGCGGCAGGCGGCTTGGCCGCGTACCCGGGACAAGGGCCAGGAGGAAGATGGCGATGACGACCGCGTTCGCCAGCCACAAGCCGCGCCAGCCGACCGCATCCAGCAGGGCCGGCGCGGCCAGCATGGACGCCGCCATCCCGGCCGGCATATAGGCGCCCCAGATGCCGAAGGCGAGGCCGAAATCGGTGGGCCTGGTGACGGTGGCGATGATCTTGGGCGCGGATACGGTCAGGCCGATGAAGGCGAGGCCTTCGACGACGCGCGACGCCAGGAGACCGCCGGCGCCGGGCGCCAGGCCACCCCACAGGCTGCCGAGGCCGAGGAGGGCGACGCTCGACAGCAGCGTAAGGCGCGCGCCCAGGCGGTCGGCCACCAGGCCGAGGGCGACGCCGAGGAGGGCGCCCATGGCGTTGAAGGTCGACGCCACCCAGCCGGCCGTCACCAGGTCGAGGCCAAGGTCCGCCCGCAGGATGGGCAGGGAGGGGGGCACCTTGCCGACCTGGAGCCCGGCCAGGATACCGGCCCCGAGCGCCAGGGCCACGATGTCCCAGCGCGTGCCGGCTTCGGCCGCGTCGCGCCCTTGCCTGGGCGGGGAAGCTGTGGAATGGGACACGGGCGGGGTCGTCCCGTCGGGTGGGCGTTGGGCGCGCAATAGGCCCATCCGGATCGGGATTTGACAAGCCCTCCCGGCTGGGCTCCCCTACCCGCCCCCGTCCCCCATCGAGGCCGCGGACCATGCCCGACCGGACGTTTCTCGACTGGCCTTTTCTCGACGACGCGCACCGCGCCCTTGCGGCCGAGCTAGAGCCCTGGGCGGCGCGGGAGATTCCGGCCATCCTCGGCGACGAAGAAGGCGACCTCGACGCCACCTGCCGCCGGCTCGTCGCGCGCCTGGGCGAGGCGGGCTGGCTCGGCTACAGCGTGCCGGCAGCCCACGGCGGGCGCACCGAGGCGCTCGACGTGCGCTCGCTCTGCATCCTGCGCGAGACCCTGGCCCGCCATTCGGGCCTCGCGGATTTCTCTTTCGCCATGCAAGGCCTGGGGAGCTGCCCCATCAGCCTCTTCGGCACGTCCGAGCAGTGCGCCCGTACCCTCCCCGCCGTGCGCGAGGGCCGCGCCATCGCCGCCTTCGCCCTCTCCGAGCCCGAGGCCGGCTCGGACGTGGCCGCCATGGCCACGACGGCGCGCGCCGACGGCAACGGCTACGTCATCGACGGCACCAAGACCTGGATATCGAACGGCGGCATCGCCGATTTCTACGTCGTCTTCGCCCGCACGGGCGAAGCGCCCGGGGCGCGGGGGCTGAGCGCCTTCCTCGTCGACGCGGGCACGCCGGGCCTGGAGATCGCCGAGCGCATCGAGGTCACCGCCCCCCACCCCATGGCCACCCTCAGCTTCGAAGGTTGCCGCGTGAAGGCGGACAGCATGCTGGGTGCCGCGGGCGGTGGCTTCAAGGTCGCCATGGCGACCCTCGACATCTTCCGCTCGACCGTGGGCGCGGCGGCGCTCGGCTTCGCCCGCCGGGCGCTCGACGAGGCGGCGGCGCGGGCGCGCGACCGGCGGATCTTCGGCGGCGCCCTCGCGGACCTGCAAATCACCCAGGCCAAGCTCGCCGACATGGCCGTCGACGTAGATGCGAGCGCGCTGCTGGTCTACCGCGCGGCCTGGACCCGCGATTGCGTGGCCGACCGCGTGACGCGCGAGGCGTCGATGGCGAAGCTCTATGCCACCGAGGCGGCCCAGCGTGTGGTCGATTCCGCGGTGCAGATCTTCGGCGGCCAGGGTGTGGTCGCGGGCTCGGTCCCCGAGCGGCTCTACCGCGAAGTCCGCGCCTTGCGCATCTACGAGGGCGCGACCGAGGTCCAGAAGGTGGTCATCGCGCGCCAGCTCCTCGCCACCTACGGCGCTTGATCGGCCCTGGCCGCGACCAGCATCGGCGCGAAGACGAACGCGAACAGGGTAAAGGCGAGCGCCCACAGGACACCCGAGCCCAGGAGACCGTGGAGATAGCCCTCCCCCGGCAGGAAGGGGCTTGCAAGCCGGAGGACGGCCGCGGCCGAGACCAGCAGATAGGCAACGACGATCGCCCTCGGCGCGGCGAGCGGCCGGCCGGTATGGCCGAGGGCCGCCCGCGACATGACGGCCAGGGTCATGGTGCCGATGGCGCCGATGGTGAGGCCGTGGACGGCGTCGGAATCGGCCGCCAGGTCCGTGACCAGGGCGAGGCCGCGCCAAGCCAGCCCCACGACCAGCCAGCCATAGCCCAGATGCAGCACCCAGAGGATCGGGTCGCCCAGCGTGTGCCGCGTGCCCCAGCCGGCGAGCCGGGCGGCGTGGAGGGCGGCGGCGGCGAGCGCCACCCATCCCACGACCGCGGCGGGCGCGGCCAGGTCGGCGAGGATCAGGAGCGCGATGGCCGCGAGGGCGAGCGCGTCGAGCTTCGCATGGCGGCGCACGGCGCCTTCGATGCCGCGCGCCTGGAGCGCGCTCGCCGTGAAGGCCGGCGTCACCCGGCCCCCGATCATGGCGATCAGCAGGACGAGGCCATCGGCCAGGAGGTAGATGCCGGCGGTGGCGAAGTCGCCCATGGTGCCCACCGCCTCCAAATGGATGAGCAGGTCGGCCGCGAACAGGAGGCCGAGGATGGGCAGGAAGACGAGGTTACGGCGCGAAGCGGCGCGCAGCGCGGGCAACACCGTGAGTGCCAATGCCGGCAGAAAGGCGAGGTCGACGAAGGCGGCGACGAGCGGCACGCTCCCACCGAGCCAGGCGAAGAGGCGCCCGGCGAGCCAGAGCAGGGCGAGGGCGCCGAGGGCCGCGCCGGTCACGGGGCCCCGGTCGCTCCAGCTCGGCGCCGCCGTCAGCAGGAATCCGGCGAGCACCGCGAAGCGCTAGCCCGCCAGCATCTCGTGGGCGTGCCACACGGGCGGCGCCGGCGTCCACGGCAGCGCGATGCCGCCGCCGACGGCCGCCAGCCAACCGAGCATGCCGAGCGCCGCATAGATCCCGGCGCCGAGGAAGAACGGGCGGAACCCATGGGAGAGCAAGGCGGGGCCGCGGCCCGGCACGGGGCTGGGGGGAGTATCCTGGGCCATGGCGCTCGCCTCTCCTGATGGGCAGCGGAGAATCCATCGCCGCCCCGGCGCGGTCAACCGGGACCCGTTCCCAACGGGGGGCGCCGTGACCCGCGGCCGGCACCGGTCGTTCCGCCATCGATTTTGCTTGTCAAAATAAGAACGAATACCCAGATACTTGATACGACAGCGCCGCCGCAAAAATGTCAAGGATCGGCCCCGATTTTATTAAGCCTTTGATATAACGGTATTTAATTACCGGCCACCTTGACATTCCTTGACATTTTCACGGGTTTCCGGCCTCTCCATGCCGCGCCGCCGCCTCACCCCTCGCCATCGAGGAAGCGGCGCGCGCTCTCCAGCATCACCGCCGCGCCCACGGGGATCGCCGTCTCGTCGATGGCGAACGCCGGGTGGTGCAGGGGGTGGGTCATGGCCTCGGCCTCGTTGCGCACGCCCAGGCGGAACATGGTGACGGGCGCGGCCTCGACGTAGAAGGCGAAGTCCTCGCTGCCCATGGAAGGGCGCGCGATCTCGTGCACCCGGCCCGGGCCCACCACATGGCCGGCCGCGCCGCGCACCAGCGCCGTGAGGGCGGGGTCGTTCATCAGCACCGGCTCGCCCTCGATGGTGTCGAGGGTGGCGGTGGCCCCGTGGGCGGCGGCCACATGGCGCGCCACCTCCCCGATCATGCGCACCACATCGCGGCGCACGCCCTCGTCGAGCACGCGCAGGGTGCCTTCGAGCACCGCCCGGTCGGCGATCACGTTCTTGGCCGTCCCCGCCTGGAACCGGCCGATGGTCACCACCACCGGCTCCAGCGGGTCGACCCGGCGGCTGGGGATCTTCTGCAACTCCTGCACGATGGCGGCCCCGGCCGCGATGGCGTCCACGCCCCGGTGCGGCTTGGCCGCGTGGCTCGCCACGCCCGCGACCGTAATCGTGAATTCCTGCCCGCCCGCCAGCAGCGCGCCCGCGCGCACGCCGATATCGCCGGCCGGGATGTCGGGGTCGACGTGGAGGGCCAGGATCCCCTCGGCGCCATCGAGCACGCCCGATGCGACCACCGCCCGCCCGCCCAGCGGCTCGGCCTCCTCCGCCGGCTGGAAGACGCAGCGCACGGTGCCGGCGAAGGCGCCGCGCGATTCGTGGAGCGCCAAGGTGGTGCCGAGCAGGATGGCCGTGTGCGCATCGTGCCCGCAGGCGTGCATGATGCCCGGGTTCTCCGACGCGAAGGGCAGATCGCGGGCCTCCTGGATGGGCAGGGCGTCCATGTCGGCACGCAGCGCCAATGTGCGCCCCGGCCCGCGGCCATGAATCGTCGCGACGAGGCCGGTGCCGGCGACCGCCTCGACCGCCTCGATACCGGCCGCCGCGAGCGCGCGCCGCACCAGGGCCTGGGTGTCGTGCTCGGTGTTGGCAAGCTCGGGGTTGCGGTGAATGGCCCGGCGCCATTCGATCACCTGGCGGGCAAGCGCCTCGCCCAGGCCGGAGGTGGGCTGGCCCATCCTATTGCGCCGCCACCCGCGCCGCCCCACTGGGCTCGGCCGCCGCGCCCATGACTGTGTTGGCGAGAGTCGTATAGTCGTAGACGGGCAGGCCCGTGAGGGCGCGGACGTCCGGGGCGACGATGGGGAAGACGGTGCATTCGAAGAGAATGGCGCGCACTTGCGGATGGGTGGCAATGACCCTCTCCGCCACCGCGCCGATGTCGCGGAACAGCATCTCGTGGGTGGGCTCGGGCTGCGGCTTGACCAGCTCGACCCAGGATTCCGTGCCGTCGATGCCGTCGATGACCACCCGCGCTTCGTCGCGCGGCCAGCCGGCGGCGGCGCAATGGGCGGCCGAAAGGCGGCTGGCATCGTAGGTGAGGACCGCGAGCCTGGCGTCCACCGGCAGGGTGGCGAGGATCATGGGGACGAGCAGCAGGGTCGACGCCGCGACGGGGATCGAGACGGCCGCCGCCATGTCGACTTGGAACAGGCTCGTGAAGCCGCATGTGGTGACCACGGCGGCGCAGCCCGCCGCCTCCATCTCCCGCGCGCACTGGACGTAGGCGGCGCCCACGGAGCGGTCGCCCCTGGTCACGTTCTCGCCCCACGCCCCCGGCACGCCCCGCAGGATCACCGGGTAGCCATAGCTCTCTTCCTCGGTGCAGGAACCGGGCAGCGGGATGCGCCCGTTCTCGAGCCTGAGTACGCCGAGCGGCGCGCTACTATTCACCATCTTCTCCTCCCTCATTCGGCCGCGGCGGCAATGCGCGGACCGCGCGCCGGGGCCGAGGCGACGACCATATTGGCCATGGTCAGGAAATCCACCACCGGCAGGCCGAACGCCCGCCGCACCGCGTCGGCGGCGAGGGGGAAGGCCGAGCATTCGAGCACCAGGCTCGCGATCTCCGGATGGCGCCCGATGAGCCCGCCGAGGGCCGCGATCACGTCGCGCTCCACCATCTCCCGGGTGAGCTTGGTATCGGGGTCGGCCATGCGGTGCCAGGCCTCGGAGCCCTCGATGCCCACCACCTCGACCGGCAGCTTGTCGCGCGACCAGCCGGCGCCGTTGTAATGGACCTCGCCCAGCACGCTGGCGTCGTAGGTCGCCATGCCGAGCTTCGCCCCCGGCGGCAGCAGGCGCGCGGCGAACGGCACCAGCAATAGGCTCGACATGGCGACGGGCACGGAGACGGCGGCGGCCACGTCCTTCTGGAAGCGGGCGGTGAAGCCGCAGTTGCTGACGATCGCCGCCACCCCCTCGGCCTCGAGCCGGCGGGCGCATTCGATATAGGAGGCGCACACCGCCCCGCCGGCACCGACCACGTTCGAGGTCCAGGCCCCCGGCACCTGGAGGAAGCGCACGGGTGCCGCATAGCTGTCCGGGTGGCCCATGGAGCCGGGGATATCCACCGGCGTGTTCATGAGCTGGAGCACGCCGAGGATGGGCCTCTCGTCCGACATGGCTGATCTCCTCTCTACCCGCTCAATCGACGATGCGCAGGACGCGCGGGGTATCCGTCAGCACCTCGACCCCGCCCCTCGTCACGGCCCAGGTCTCGCTCACGCCAACGGCGCCCATGCCGGGCAGCAGGATCATGGGCACGGTGTGGAACACCATGCCGACCCGCAAGGGGCGCTTGTCGTCGGGCTTGATATCCATGATCTGGCCTTCGCCCCAGCCCGGCGGGAAGCCGATGCCGATCGAATAGCCGGTGCGGTGCAGCCAGCGGTGACCGAGGCCCGCCTTCTCGACGACGCCGCGCCCGGCCCGGTCCACCTCGCCGGCGGTGACGCCGGGCCGCGCCTTGGCGAGCAGCGCGTCGTGCGCGCCGATGACGGCATCGGCCGCCTTGCGCAGCTTGGCCGAGGGCTGGCCGACAGAGACCGTGCGCATGATCGAGCCGCCATAACGGTAGATGCAGCCGCCCACCTCGAAGAACACCTGGTCGCCCTTCTTCACCCGCTGGCGCTCGAAGCTCGCGTGGCCCAGGGCCGAGCGCGGGCCGGTGACGATATAGGGCTGGGAGCTCACGTACTCGCTGCCCGCCCCCACCATGGCATGATAGACCTCGCCCGCGATGTCGTTCTCCGTGACGCCCGGGCGCGTCATGGCGATGCCGGCCTCCATGCCGGCGACGGCCGTCGCCGCGGCCTGGCGGATATATTCGATCTCGGCCGGGGACTTGATCATGCGGTAGCGCTCGACGAGGCCGCCCGCGGGCACGAAGGTGGCCTTTTGCATGCGCCCGCGCAGGCCGTCGAGGATGGCGGCCGGCAGGAAGAAGCCGCTATCGTCGAAGCCGATTCGCGCGCTGGCGCCGCCCATCGCCTCGAGGCAGTGGGCGGTGGCGTCGAAATAGCTCTCCGTGTCGGCGACGCCGTAGCCCTCCTTGATCCAGGAGAGGCCCTCGACGTTGGTGAACTCGATCTTGCGGACGACGAACCGCGGCCCGCCCGTAAGCGGCACCGCGAGCGCCTGGTACACGTAATAGCCCGTCGTGCGGTAGCCGGTCAGGTAGTAGATATTCTCCGGCCCCGTCACCAGCAGGATATCGACGCCCGCCTGCTTCATCCCCTTGCGCAGGTTGGCGAGGCGCTGGCGGAACTCCGCCACCTTGAACGGGTAGCCGAAGCTCTTGGGCTTCTTCGAATTGGCGGCCATGTGGTTGCTCCCCCGCTTCCTCGGCGAAGGACGCGCGTCCGTCCCTCGCGTCCCGCCCATGCTCGCCCATCGCCGCCCCCGGTTCAAGGAGCACGGGAGCCCGCTTCGCTACGGGCGAGCTTGGCCTCGCGGCGGCCGATATAGAAGGTCGAGGCGGCGATGATGCCGGCGCTCGCGAGGGTCCAGCTGTCCGGCACTTCGCCGAAGGCGACGTAGCCGACAACGCCGAAGGAGAGCAGGCGCAAGTAGTCGAAGGTCATGACGGCCGAAGTCTCGGCGACGGCGAGGGCGCGGGTCACGCACAGGTGGCCGATGGTGGAGGCGACCGCCATGCCGAGGATCCAGAGCCACACCGCGCCCGCCGGCGTCGTCCACACGAAGAGCGCCGGCACCAGCGAGAGCGGCGTCACCCAGGCGAACATATGGGCGACGATGGTCGCCGGCGGCTCCGTCCGCGCGAGGACGCGCACCAGGATCAGCGCGAAGGCCCAGATAATCGCGTCGCTCAGCACCAGGATGGCGGCGAGGCTGATGCTCTCGAAGCCCGGCCGCAGGATGACCAGCGTGCCCGAGAAGCCGATCAGGATCGCGGTCCAGCGGCGCACGCGCACGACCTCGCGCAAGATCAGCGCCGAGAGCACGGTGGCGAAGATGGGGGCCGTGAAGTTGAGCGAGACGGCTTCCACGAGCTCGATATTGGGGATGGCCGAGAACCAGCACAGCATGGCGCTCAGGAACAGGGTCGCGCGCAGGAAGTGGAGCTTCAGGTTGGGCGAGCGCAGGAGGTTGATGCGCTGACGGAAAAGCCAGGGGGCGAGGAAGGCCACGCCGAGGAGGTTGCGGAAGAAGACCAGCTCGAACGGGTGCAGGGACTCGGCTGCGGGCCGGATCATCGCCGTCATGATGGAGAAGAAGACGCCCGCCACAGCCATCCACAGCCCGCCCCGTAGGGGCGCCGGGATGGCCTCGAAATAGGCCCGCGCCTCGACCAGGCGCCTGATGCTCGGCGGCGGCACGGCGGACGCCTTCCCGTCAGCCGCCCGCCGCCGCGCCGGCGTGGCGGGCGCCGCGCACGGCCGGCGAGGCTTGCGGCAACGTGGCGCGCGCCGAACCCGATCCGGTCATCCCTCCGCTGTCCCCCTCGCCATGCCGCGCGGCGAACCTATTGCCTCGCGCCGGCAAAGGGAAGTTCGCGCGACGGGTAATGCGGGCGCGTGTGCGAAGCGGATACTGTGTGACCGAGCTCGAGGTTTGGATTTAACGCAATAGCGCTAGAAATCCGGCCTGTTCGAAATGTCGGTCATGGGCCAGAGCCTCTCGCACGCCTGATCCCTCCATGATGAGGAAGGACGCGCAGTCGGTCAGTCCCCAGTCTTTGTCGGATCGGCTGGCGTAGCGCTTCGCCGCGTCACGAAAGGCATTGCTGGTCTGTGGCGTGATGGTGATATCGGCGCGGTCACGCAACTGAATCTCGAGATCGACCACTGCCTCACGAATACTCGATCCCCGGTCCGCAAGGCCGTTGAAGACTTCGGCGAGCACCATTTCCGAGGTGATCAGCCGATGTGGTCCCAGATCCGCGAACACGGTCCGCGCCCGCTCATGCAGGTCGTCGTGCGGATGCAGCAACGCAATCTAGAACCCAGCATCGGCAAAGATGACGCTCATTCCTCTTTCCGTTTTCGACCATAGAGATAGTGATCGAGGTTGCGGGCTAAGTCAGTCGGCACCGTTTGCCATTCTGCGCCGGGCACGCGCGCGCTGATTTCGGCAACCATGGCGAGGAGCGAGGCAGGCTCGTCGCCGTCCACGCCGCGACCATTGGGCTCGACCAGCGTGATGGCCTCGACGATAAGAAATCGCTTCAGCGATCCGTCCGACTGGATGAACTCGCCGGTGCCCCGCACCCTCATGCGCATGCAATCATGGTCGCCCAGCGCGTCGAGAATTGTTCGCTCATGTTCCGGTTGAAACGGCCCGCGCACCTTCCGTCCGTCGTCAAGGCGGATAGCAAAGGTCGACCCATCGAGATCCGTGCCGCGCACCTCGCCGATCAGATCCACTTGATCCTCGTAAACCGGTTCGACCCAGGCGAGGATAAGGTCACGCACACGACCGTCGTAGCGTGCGGGAATGGGACGGCGAGCGGAGCTGAGCAAGATACCTTCATCTTCGCGCAAGCTCTGCCCAAAGCCATCGAACAGGGGTACCACAGCACTCGGCAATTCCGGCGGGGCGGGTTGGCCGAGGTCGGCGGCGTCGATAGCCTCGCCCAGGACGGTCGCGGCCTCGTCTATCTCGTCTGCGATATCGTCGAACGGCAGCGATGGCGTCGCGGCGACATCGACCTCACGAATCAGCGGCACGGCCGTCGATCCCGGCATCAGGCGGAAGAACTTTATCGAAATGCGTGACTCGAAGTTACGTGGCAGCCGCGCGCGATTTGGGTTGCGGCGGCGCCAGATTTCCTTCGCGGTTTCGACCAGCAGCTTCTTGTAGGCGGTCAGCTCAGGCAGGACGTCGAGTTCAAGCCCATGGTCCTCGAATCGCGAGCCGGTAAACCGAAGCGTCGCCAGCTCCCTTTTCTCCCGTGGCATGATGCGACCTCCGAACGTATCCATTGCGGTATCCAAGGATAAGGAGTGGCGTGTGCGAAGTCACCCAATCTCCTATCGGCTTGGAAGCCCCTCCATGCCCGCATGGCCCGATTGACATTCCGCCGGGGCTGCTTGACGGTTGACCCGCGCGACCGCCCGGTGGGGTTGCCGGGCGCGTGAGGCGGCGCAGAGGGGAGCGAGCGATATGTCCAAGCATGATTTCGAGCTTTCGGAGTTCGAGGACCGGCAGGCGCGGGTCCGCGCGGCGATGGAGAAGGAGGGCCTCGACCTCCTGATCGTCGTCCACCCCGTCAACATGGCCTGGCTGACCGGTACCGGGCACAAGGGCTACCAGGAGTTCCAGTGCCTGTTCTTCACCCGGGACCCGGGGCCGATGACCATCATCACCCGCCTCGCCGACGCCTATGAGGTCGAGTGCGAGAGCCTGGCGGCGGATGTGCGCGGCTGGGGCGGGCTCGACCCGGAGGACCCGGTCGACATCTTCAAGGCGGTGATGAAGGAGAAGGGCTACACGGGCCGGCGCATCGGCCTGGAGGTGCCGCGCTTCTACATGGGTGTGGACGACTACCTCGAGATCCGCGACTTCCTCGGCGATTCCCTGGTCATGGAAGCGAACCGCCTGGTCGAGGACCTGAAGCTCGTCAAATCGCCAGCCGAGATCGCTTATATCCGCAAGGCCGTCACCATCGCCGACGCCGGCCTCGCCCGCTTCGCCGAGAAGGCGCGGGCCGGCATGACCGAGCACCAGATGGCGGCCGAGATCTATTACGAGATGATGTCGCTGAACGGCGACCTGGCGGCGAGCCCGATCAACCTCGCCTCGGGCCCGCGCACGGCTTACGGCCACGGCCTGCCGAGCGAGCGCAAGGTCGGGGCGGGCGATTTCATCATGGTCGAGTTCGGCGGCGCCTACCGGCGCTACGGCACCACCGTCGGCCGCCACGCCTGCGCCGGCGAGCCCTCGAACCGCATGCAGGAGCTCCACGACCTGGTGCTGGCCTCCTGCGACGCCTGCATCGACGCCATCCGGCCGGGCGTGCCGGCGGTCGAGCCCCACAACGCGGCGCGCAAGGTGATCGAGGACGCCGGCCTCATCGAGAGCTGCTGGCACACGACGGGCTACGGCATCGCACCTGGCTACCCGCCCTCGTGGGGCGAATCCGTCGACATGTTCGGGGACAGCGAATACGTGCTCGAGGAGGGCATGGTGCTCTCGGTCGAGCCGCCGGTTTTCGTACCCGAGGAGAAGCTGGGCGCGCGCCTCATCGACAACGTGCTGGTGACGCGCGACGGGGCCGAGCTCCTGTCGAGCAACCCGCGGGACATCGTCGTCATCTGATGTTCAAGGTCATGATCGTCCTCGGCCGGCGCCCCGACATGCCGGTCGAGGCGTTCCGGCGCTACTGGGTCGAGACCCACGGGCCCATCGCCGCCGCCATGCCGGGCCTCGTCCGCTACACGCAGCACCACGCCGTGCCGGGACCGGCCGGGGCGCCGCCGGGGCACGACGGCATCGCCGAGCTGTGGTACGCGGACGAGGAGGCCTGGCGCGCGAGCCGCACCTCGCCCGAGGCCGCCGCCGCGCGCGACGACCTCGTCAACTTCTGCGATTTATACCAGTGAGCGCCTGAATTGACTCTCGGGATATTCATTGATGGCGGATGATGGCGGATTGTGATTCTATGGTCTCCCACCAGATGTGGGGGATGTCATGGGATCAGCACTCAAGATACGGGATGATTTGACGCCTTTGGAGCTTCGGCGCTGGGCTCGCGTGGAATCGTACGGTCGAGCGGCGGCGCGGGCCTATGGGATCGCGAATGCTTTGGAGGAGATGCCCCGGGCTGATGCCGCGCGGCTTGCGGGGATGGATCGCCAAACGCTTCGCGACGCGGTTGTTCGTTACAATGCAAAGGGATTGGAGGGGCTTCACGACCGTCCAAAGGGCTACTCGCCGCGGCGGCTGACGGCAGACGAGGAAGCGGCGCTGGCGGCGGTCATCATCGCCGGGCCGGAGCCTGAGCGCGACGGGGTTTGCGCCTGGACCCGGGCCGATCTGTGCCGCTGGCTGGAGGAGCGCTTCGCCAAGACCTACCACCCCTCGAGCATGACCCGGGTTCTACGGCGGATGGGATTTTCCCGCCAGAAGGCGCGCCCGAGCCACCCGCGAAGGGACGCCGAAGCGCAGGAGCGCTTCAAAAAAGGGGGCTTCGCGACATCCTGAAGGCGACCGCCGCGGCGCATCCCGACAAGCGCCTACAGCTGTGGTTTCAGGATGAAGCGCGCGTCGGCAACAAGGGCCGGGTGTGTCACCGGTGGTGGCGCAGGGGCGAGCGTGCCCCCGGGACGCGTCAAATCGGCTACCAGTGGGCCTACATCTTCTCCGCCGTGCGCCCGGACACCGGCGACGACGTCACCCTGGTGATGCCGAGCGTCAACGCCAAGGTCATGGACCTGTTTCTCGCACACTTCGCCGATACCCTGGACCAGGATGCGCACGCCGTCATGATGTGCGACGGCGCCGGTTGGCACGACGAGCGCGCCCTCACCGTCCCCGACAACGTCACCTTGGCGCTGTTGCCGCCTTACAGTCCCGAACTCAACCCCGTCGAGCGGGTTTGGCTCTACCTACGCGAACGCTTCCTATCGCTCCGCGTCCTCGACGACACCGAGGCCATCATCGACGCCTGTTGCCAAGCATGGATCGACCTCATCGCAGAACCGGATCGTATGCGAACCCTCTGCGCCTATCCATGGATCATGAAGGTGATTTCATAGGCTCACTGGTATTAGGCCGCGTCGCCTACCTCTTCGTCGAGGCCATCGAGCTGCTCTGAGATCGAGGCGCGAGCCGGCCGGCCCTCATACTTCGACAGGCTCAGCATGAGGGCCTCACCCTGAGCCAACCCACCCGCCCGGCCCTCATACTTCGACAGGCTCAGCATGAGGGCCTCACCCTGAGCCTGTCGAAGGGGGAGGCCCGGGTGCCGCAAAGAATCGGTCCAGGGCCGGTCCGACGCCATTCAGAGCCGGCCGGCCGCCTTCAGCTTCGCCTCCCGGCGCATGATGTAGAAGGTGCTGGCCGCGATCACCGCCGCACCGACCCCGGTCCAGACATCCGGCACCTCGGCGAACAGGATATAGCCGACGAGCGCCGCGAGGATGAGCTGCGCGTAGATGAAGGGGGCGACGGCCGTGGTCTCGCCGATGCGCCAGGCGAGAATTGAGAACACCTGCGCCAAGGTCGTGAGCGCGCCGATGGATGCGAGCAGGCCGAGCTCGAGCCAGGTCGGGTCGCGCCAGTAGAAGACGGTCGGCACCGCCGCGAACGCCAGGATGAAGAGGCTCAGGTAGAATATGATGGTGACCGGGCGCTCGGTCCCCGCGAGTTTCTTCACGACCACGGCAACGGCCGCGTCGGTGAGGCCGATGGTGAGCGCCACCAACATCACGGGGTCGAACGCCACGACGCCCGGGCGCAGCACGATGAGCACGCCGAGGAAGCCGGTGACCGTCGCCGCCGTGCGGCGCAGGCGCACCCGCTCGCCCAGGAACAGCACCGCCAGCACGATGAGGAAGAGCGGCATGGTGAAGATCATGGCCGTGGCGTCGGCCAACGGCAGGCGCGCGAAAGTGAAGTAGAAAGCCATCATGCTGGCGAAGGTGAGGAGGGCGCGCAGCACGTGCATGTCCAGGTGCTTCGTGGCCACGGCCGCGCGGCCGGCGCGGAGGACGAAGGGCAGGATGACGAGGAGGCCGACGGCGGCGCGGAAGAACACGAGCTCGATCGTGGGCACGTCGCGGCCGACGAGCTTCACGAACACGACCATCACCGTGATCACCGCGACATGCACGAGAATCCAGATCGCCCCGCGAACGTTGGGGGCGAGGAGGAGCCAGCGGCGGCGCAGGCCGTCGAGGCGGGTCGTCTGGCTCAACGCGGACATACACCCACTCACGCCCAGTGTCCCGGGCCGGAGGGCACCGGCGCTTGAACCCGCGGCCCCCAGGTGGTGAAGTCTCCGCCCATCGCCCGCCCGGGTCAAACGCGCTCCGCGCTCGCCCGGTGGATGACGCATGAAAATTGAGGAGGAGGCCATGGCGCGCCGCAAGCTCAACATCTATTTCGACGCTGGGCTGAAGAAGCCGTCCGTCTTCCAGGTCACCGAGGCGCGCTACCGGTCCGCCGCCCGTCGCCACCCGGCGCTCGCCCGCCACGTCCGGGCTCGGATCGGCGATGGCGAGCGCGATTTGGCGCCGATGATCGGTGAGGTGGACGCGTTGGTCGGCTTCCACTTCCCGACCGGGCTGATCCGCGACCGGGCAACCAACCTCAAATGGCTGCACGCGACCGGGGCCGGTGTCGAGCACCTGCTGCCTCTCGACTGGCTGCCCGGTGGCGCCGTTCTCACCAACAACAGCGGCGTCCACGCGGCGAAGACGCTCGAAGCGGCGACCCTCGCCATCCTCGCCCTCAACACCCGCCTGCCCGAGATCGTCACCAATCAGCGCGCGGCGCGTTGGAAGCAAGTCTTCACGCCCGCCGTCCGAGGGCGGACGCTGCTCGTGGTGGGCGTGGGCGGCATGGGCGGGGCGGCGGCGCGCGCCGGCAAGCGCCTCGGCATGCAGGTGCTCGGCGTCCGCCGCTCGGGCCGCGGGCACCGCGCCGTCGACGAGATGTTCGCGCCCGCCGACCTCGCCCGCGTCATCCCTCGCGCCGATATCGTCTTCGTGACCGCGCCGCTCACCCCCGACACCAAGCATCTCGTCGGCCGGGCCGAGCTCGACCGCATGAAGCCCAGCGCCGGGCTCGTCAACTTCGGTCGCGCGGGCGTGGTCGACTACCGGGCGCTCGGCGCTAAATTGCGCCGCAATGAGATCGCCGGCGCCATCCTCGACGTGTTCGACCCCGAGCCGCTGCCGTCAAGCTCGCCCCTATGGCGCACGCCCAACCTCATCATGACGCCGCACGTCACCTCGGACGACGACGAGGCCTATATGCCGCTCACCCTCGACCTGGTGTTCGAGAACATCGCGCGCCTCTTGGACGGCCGCGCCCTCAAGAACGCCGTGCGCCCCGAATACGGCTATTGACGTGCCGACGGGGCCGGTCAGGTGAGGGTGTAGCCGCCGTCGGAGACCAGTGTTGCCCCGGTCATGTACGCGTTCTCCATCAGGAGGAGGATGCCGCGCGCGATCTCGTCCACCGCGCCATGACGCGGGATGGGCTGGGTCTCGGTCAGCTTGCGGCTGCGCGCGCGCCGCTCGGCCGGCCAGGTCTCGAGGATCGGCGTGAGGACGAGGCCCGGGGCGATGGTATTGACCCGGACGGGTGCCAACTCGAGGGCGAGCACGCGCATGATGGCTTCGAGCGCGCCATTGGCCGCGGCGCCCGCGGCGAAGCCCGGCAACCCCTTGCGGTTGGCGGCCCCGGTCACGAAGGTGATCGAGCCGCCAGCGCGCATGTGCGGGGCGCCGTGCTTCACGCAATTGATGGCGGCCCAGAACTTGACCTCGAAAGATTCGCGCAAATCGTCGAGCGCCGTCGCGGCGAAGGGGCCGAGGCGGGCGGCCAGCTCGGGCCCGGTGGTGGTGGGCAGCAGCAGGCACATATGGTCGAACGCGCCGAGGCGCGCGAAGAAGGCGGCGACCGCCGGCTCGTCCATGGCGTCGAGCCGGTGACCCTCGGCGCCGTCTCCGACCTCGGTGAGCGCCGCCTCGAGCCGCTCGCCCGAGCGCCCGGCGATGACCACCTCCGCGCCCGCGGCGGCCGCGAGCTTCGCCGTCCCGAGCCCAATGCCCGAGCCGCCACCGATGAGCACGATGCGCTGGCCCGCGAGCGTCATGGCCCTCGTCTCCCCCGTTCCCCCTCCCCACCGGCTAAGTCAGCTTGTAGCCGCCATCGACTTCGAGGATGGCGCCGGTGGTGAAGCCGTTCTCCATCATGAACAACACCGCCCGCGCCACCTCGTCCGCCTCCCCCATGCGCGCCACCGGCTGGGCGGCGGTGAACCTCTCCCAGTGCGCCGTGCGCGCCTTGGGCAGCACATCGAGGACGGGGGTGCGGATGTAGCCGGGGGCGACGGCGTTGACGCGCACGGGCGCCAGTTCGAGCGCGAGCACGCGCATCAGGCCCTCGAGTGCCGCGTTGCCCACGGCGCTCACCGTATAGCCCGGCTGGCCCTTGCGGTGGGCGACGCCGGTGATGATGGTGATGGATCCCGTGGCCGAGACGTGGGGGGCCCCGTGGCGGATGCAGTTGAGGCAGCCCCAAAAGCGGTTGTCGAGGAGGGCGCGGAACTCGGCCATGGTCATGTCGAGGAAGCGGCCCTGGCGGCTGGCGACCGCCTCGTTCGCTGCCGTGGGCACGAAGCCGGCCAAATGGTTGAACGGCCCCAGACCCGCGAAGAAGGCCTCGACCGCGCCCTCGTCGGTGGCGTCGAGCACCGCTCCCTCGACCGGCCCGCCGATCTCAGCCTTGGCCCGCTCCACCCGCTCGGCCGAGCGGCTGGCGACGACGAGCCGCGCCCCGGCCGCGGCGGCGCGCTTGGCGGTGGCGAGGCCGATGCCCGAGGTGCCGCCGATCAGCACCACGCGTTGCGAGTCGAGCGACATATGACCTCCCCTGGCGTCCCCTGGCGGCGCGGATTAAAGCACGCGCCCGGTGCACTGGCGATGGCCGGCATGGGCGATTCCGGGGCTTCCCTCCAGCACCGGGCCAAGGCAGGATGAGGGCCATGCCAAAACACCTCACCCCCGACCAGATCGCGTTCTACAGGCGCGAGGACTATCTCTCTCCGATCCCGCTCATCGCCGCGGGCGAGGCGGCGGCGCTCTTGGGCGAGCTCGACGCCTTCAAGGCCCGGACTGGCGAATCGGTGGTCACGGCGCTGGCCGACAAGCCCTACCTCCTCCTCAAGTCGCTCTCCGACCTCTCGCGCCATCCGGTCGTGCTCGACGCAATCGAGGACCTGATCGGCCCCGACATCCTGCTGGCCGAGGCCGGGTTCTTCTGGAAAGAGGCGGGCGACCCCTACTATGCCGCCTGGCATCAGGACGCGACCTATTTGCGCATGGAGCCGCGACTGGGCATCTCCACCTGGATCGCGCTCACCGACAGCCGCGTCGACAACGGCTGCCTCCGGGTCGTCCCCGGCACCCAGGGCAGCGAGCTGCCGCTCCACATGATCGACGATCCGGACAATTACCTGCGCATGAACCGCGAGATATCGGTCGCGCTGGACGAGGCGTCGGCGGTGGACTTGGAGCTCGCCCCGGGCGAGATGTCGGTTCACGGCCGCATCGTCCACGGCAGCCGGCGCAACCGCTCGGCCCGGCGCCGGGTGGGCTATGCCGCCATGTACATCCCGCCCCAGGTCGAGATGGGGGTGGGCAGCCTGACCTCCGCCTCCCTCGTGCGCGGCGAGGACCGCTACGGCCACTATGTGCTCGAGCCCGAGCCCGCGTGCGACTTCGACCCCGCCGCCGTCGCCGTCTACGAGAAGCAGGTCGGCCAGGGCCTCACCGGCACCTACCGCTGGGATTGATACGTCGCGCGCCGCCATCAGGCCACGGCCTCAGCCCAGCCCGTAGTACCACGGCGCGAAGAGGGAGAAGGCGACCCAGGCCACCAGGATGAGCGGCAGCCCGGCGCGGATGAAATCGGTGAAACGGTAATGCCCCGGGCCCATGACCAGAAGGTTGGTCTGGTAGGCGATGGGCGAAGCGAAGGCGCAGTTGGCGGCGAACACCACGGCGACGGCGAAGGCCATGGGATCGGCCCCCAGGCCATCGGCGATACCGACGGCGATGGGCGTGAAGAGGACGGCGCTGGCCTTGGTGCTGATGACGTTGGAAAGCAGGGCGACGACGAGGAAAAAGGCCGAGAGCATGACGGCCGGCCCCGAGCCGCCGAATGCGCCGAGCACGGCGTCGGCGATGAAGGCGGCCCCGCCCGTACGCTGTAGCACCGCGCCCAGCGCCAGGGCCGTCGCGATGCTGAGGATGATGCCCGGATCCATGGCCTGGGTGGCCTGACCGGGATTGACCGCGCCGACGAGGATCATGGCGAGGGCGCCAGCCACGGCCGCGACCACGATGGGCAGGGCGCCTGTCCCCGCGGCCACGACGACGGCGCCGAAGATCAGCGCCGCGAGCCGCGCCCGCTCGCGCGAGGGCAGCTCGGCCGCCGACCATTCCATCAGCACCACGTCGCGGTTGTGGCGCAGCTTGCGCACGTCGTCGGGCGGGCCCTGGACCAGCAGCACGTCGCCGGCCTCGAGCGGGACCTCGGTGATGCGGCTGCGGATCATGCGCGCGCGCCGCTCCATGCCGAGCACGATGCAGCGGAAGCGGTAGCGGAAGCCGATCTGCTCCAGGTTGCTGCCGATGAGGCGCGAGTTGGGCGCCACCATGACCTCGGCCAGCACCTGCGTGCCATCTCCAAGCGCGCGCTCCCGCCGGCCCGCCGGCTCGGCCGATGGGGGCGGCGTGCGGCCGTCCCGCAAATCGGGCACGACCACGCCCACCACGCCCGAGATCACGTCCGTGATCGCCTTGCGGGTCGCGGCGACGATGATGAGGTCCCCGGCCTCGATGCGCAGGTCCTCGAAAGGCGGCAGGAAGGCGTGCTCGCCGCGCAGGATCAGGCGCACGGTCAGGTCCTTGAGGTTGGGGAAGAAGCCCCCGACCGCCTTCTGCCCCACGAGCTGGGAGGAGTCGGGCACCGAGATCTGGGCGATGAACTGCTTGCCCGCCGGACCGATCAGCTCACCCGCGATCGAGGCCCGCTCGTGCAGCAGGCGCGGCACCACCAGCAGCACGTAGACCATGCCGGCACCCGCCACCACCATCCCCGGCACGGAAAACTCGAAGAAGCCGAGCCGCGCCAGGCCCAGCGCCGCCAGCTCGTCCGAGACCAGGAGGTTGGTGCTCGAGCCGATGAGGGTCGTCATGCCGCCGAGGATGCCGGCGAAGCTCAGCGGCATCATGTAGCGCGAGGGCGAGCGCTTGAGGCGCGTGGCCACGGCCTGAATGATGGGGATGAAGATCACCACAACGGGAATGTTGTTGAGGAAGGCGCTCACCACCAGAGCGGCACCGAGGGCGAGGGAGACCGAGAGCCAGACGTTGTAGCGGCCGAGCGAGAGGACGGCCTGGGCCGCCTGGTCGAGCACCCCGGTGCCGACCAGCCCCTGGCCCACCACGAGCAATGCCAAGACGGTGATGAGCGCCGGGCTCGCGAACCCGGCGAGGAGCGGGGCCGGCCCCAGGAGGTTGGCGCCGTCGGGGCCGGACACCGGGAAGAAGTGGAAGAAGACCAGCAGGACGCAGATCACGCCGAGGGAGGTGACCTCCATGGGCAGGCGCTCGAGCGCATAGACCACCAGCGCCGCGGCGATGAGGAATAACGCCGCCCACATCTGGAATCCGGGATCAACCGCCGCCATCACCGCCGCGCGCCTCCCCGAAATCGCGAGCCGGCCGTGAAGTTACCATGGACCGGAGAGTCTGGTCCTTTCAGGACGCCCGCATGTCGCGTGCCGTCACGCCGTCCTCCGTGCCGTCGGCATAACGCTTGTAGCCCTCGATATAGTATTCGGGCGGCAGCGCGATCGCCTGCGAGGCCGGGCGCTCGGCCATCGCCGCCATCCAGGCCGCGAGCCGCGTGCAATCGTCCGGCAAGCCGACGCCGCGATAGTGCTCGAGCGCGCCGATGCGCTCGAACCAGGGCCAGAATGTGAGGTCGACGAGGCCCACCTCCGCCCCCATAAAGTATGGCCCCGCCGCGCTCAGCGCGCGCAGGCCGCGGAATTCCATGAAGCGGAAATGGGCGCGCAGCTCGTCGGCGAGCGCCGCGCGCTCCGCCCCGGCCGGCGTCAGAAACAGCTTGTACCAGGTGGGCATGAGCTTCACGTTCGCGAAGTCGATCCAAACCCGGGCATAGGCGCGCCGCGCCGGCTCCTGGGGCATCATCGGCGGCTCCGGATAGAGCTCGTCGAGATACTCGTTGATGACCGAGGATTCCCAGATGACGTCCTCGCCGTTACGCACCACCGGCACCTTGCTGTAGGGCGAGACCGCCTCGAACCAGGCCGGCTTGTGTTTGAGGTCGATCTCGGTGAGGGAGAAAGGAATATCCTTCTCCAAAAGCAGGAGCCGCGTGCGCGCCGCATAGGGGCACACCTCGGCGCTGAAGATCTCGATTTCGGCCATGTCTCTTCCCTCCCGCTCGTCCGCCTCGCCAGCCTCTGTTAGGATAGGTTCCGCCGTGGCCGTGTAAAGCGCGGCAATATGATTGTGTGCGTGCCAACCATCATACCCCAAACGGAGGCGACGGCGATGGGCATGGTCCTATACGAGCTCAAGGGCAAGGGCGACCTTCGCTTCAGTCCCTTCTCCTGGCGCGCGCGCCTCGCCCTCGCCCACAAGGGGCTCGAGGCCGAGCGCGTCGCCTTCGGCTTCACGGAGAAGGAGAAGATCGCCTCGGGCGGCTACAGCCAAGTTCCGGTCCTGGTGGATGACGGCACCGAAGTGCCCGATTCCTGGGCCATCGCCTGCCATCTCGAGGACAACTACCCCGACCGCCCCTCGCTCTTCGGTGGTGCCGTGGGCCGGGCGGGTGCCTGCTTCATCAATGCCTGGGCCGACAGCCGCCTGCACCCGGCCATGGCGCCCCTGATCCTGGGCGACGTCTTCGACCGGGTCGACGACGCCGATCGTGCCTACTTTCGAGAGACCCGGGAGGCACGCTTCGGCACGACCATCGAGGCCATCCACGCCGCGCGCGATTCGAAGCTCGCGGCCTGGGACGAGGCGATGACGCCGCTCCGCCTGACCCTCAAGCGCCAGCCCTACCTCTCGGGCGAGGCCCCGGCCTACGCCGACTACATCGTCTTCGGCAGCCTGCAATGGGCGCGCTGCGCCAGCCCCTATCCCCTCTTCACCCGGGAAGACCCGATCCACGCCTGGCGCGAGCACATGCTCGACCTCTTCGGCGGCATGCCCCGCCAGGCACCCGGCAACCCGGTCGGCGCGCGGGCGGCGTAACGCCGTCGCGAGCGCCGATTCCACGCCGGGCCGTATATTCGTTGCCGGTATACTTGACTTGGCGTCATCTCACCGATTGTGACAATAGCGCCGAAACATGAACCACCAAGACACGAAGGCACCAAGGTGAAGGCGGGCACGGGCCGACCTGACGCCGACTCTTGGTGTCTTGGCGCCTTGGTGGTCGATCAGCGGCGGCGCCGTCGCGCGGCCGGTCAGTCCTGCCCCCGCCTTTGCACCGGGTGCCGGTTGGCGTCCTTGTAGCCGAGGGCGTCCTCGGCGATCAGCACGCGTTGGATGTTGGGCGCCCCCTCGCCCACGTTCAGCATATTGACATAGGCGGTGATCTTCTTGATCGGGTACTCGTCGGCCAGCGCGTAGCCGCCGAAGATCTCCGCCGCCGCCTGGGCCGCGTGCTTGGCGGCGAGGGAGGCGAGGTACTTGCCCTGGGCCGCCTCGCGCGTCGCGGGATGTCCTCGGTCCATGGCCCAGGCCATGCGCCAGAGCATGAGGCGCGCGGCCTCGACATTCACCACCATGTCGGCGATCTGGTGCTGGACCATCTGGTAGCGGGCGATCGGCTGGTTGCGGATCACCCGCTCGCGCGCGTAATCGCGGGCCAGGTCGAGGCAGGCCTGGGCCAGGCCCACGAGCCGCGCCGTCACCGTGAGCCGCCCGTAGTCGAGGGCGCTCATGGCGACCTTGAAGCCCTCGCCCTCGGCGCCGAGGCGGTTCGCCACCGGCACGGCGAAATCGTCGAGGAACACGGCCGAGCTGCGCAGGCAGTTGGAGAGTCCGGTCATGGGGATGGGGTCGGCGCTGAATCCAGGGCCGGACCCGGGCTCGACGATGAAGGCGGTGATGCCGCGGTGGCCGGCCGCGGGGTCGGTCTTGGCGAACAGCACGCCCGTATCGCAGGCATGGGCGAAGGTGATCCACTGCTTGGACCCGTTCAGGCGGTACACGTCGCCGTCGCGCCGGGCCGTCGTCTTCATGGCCCCGGCCGCGTCCGATCCGCCGCCCGGCTCGGTGAGGGCGAACATGCCGATGCGCCGGCCGGCGACCAGGTCGGGCACGAAGCGCATGACCTGCTCGTCCGTGCCCCAGTTGTAGATGGTGAAGGGGCAGGTCATGGCCTGCATGTTCATGGCGTAGCCGAATTCCGGCGCGAGGCGCGAGACCTCCTCCGAGATGGCGGCGACGGCGAGGAAGCCGATTCCCGTGCCGCCCACGTCCGCGCCGAAGGCGGCACCGAAGAGCCCCGCCGCACCCATTTTCTCGATGAGGGGGCGCGGAAACGCCCCGTTCTCCTCATAGGCCGCCATCGCCGGGATGACCTCGCGCTCCATCAGGCGCGCGACCGTCTCGCGCACGGCGCGAATTTCCTCGGGCAGCTCCAGGTCCATCTCAGCCTCCCGCCAGCCTGGCATGCATGGAATCGAGGGCGTCGCGCAGGGCCTCGAATCCGCCATCGGCGCGGAATGCCCGCGCCGCCTGCTCGTTGAGCCCGCCCGGCGTCGCCGCCGCCTCGGCCACGGCGGCGAAACCGTCCTCCCCGGCCTGGGCCGTCACGGCCTGGAACAACGCGGCGAGGAAGGCATCCGCCGACCCGGCCTCGACACCCTTCTCCGCGGCCCAGCGCCCCACCTCCCCGAAGAGGCCCGCGACCGTGGCGATCAGGCCGACGAGGCACCAGAGGGTGTTGAACTGCGCTTCCCCCGCGACCGCCATGGGCTGGCCGAATCGCGCCAGGACCGCCGCCGCCTCGGCTCCCTCGGGGTAGTAAGCCACTGGCCCCATGCGCTTGGCACTCGTCGGCAGCGGCCCGGCGCGGACCAGCCGCGCGTGGCCATCGACGAGGCGCCGTACCGCGTCGAGCGACACGGTGCCGATGAGGCTGAAGGCCAACTGTCCCGGCCGGAACGAGAGGCCGCCGAGGGCCGCCGCCGCATGCTCCGCGCGCAGGGCGATTAACACCACCTCGGCGCCATCAACGACTGCCTGATTCGATGGCGCGATTTCGACGGCGGGGAAGCGGGCGGCAAGTGCCGCCGCCCTCACGGCGTTACGCGGCGAGACCAGGACGCGCGCCGGCGGCGACTCGGCGGTGCAGAGGCCCGTTACCATGGCCGTCGTGATGTGCCCGGTGCCGATGAAACCGAGTATCGCGGCGCCCGGCGCTTCCCCACGCTCAATCACCGTCGCCGCCCCGCTGCATGCGTTGGAACACCGCTTCCGTCGCCTCGGACCAGGGCCGAATGGCGTCCCGTCCGGCGATGACCCCCAGCCCCTGCTCGTTGATGCCACCCGGCGTCGCGGCGGCTTCCGAGAGGGCGCCATAGGTCGCCTCGGGCGCGCGCGCCATCTCGGCCATGGCATGGAAGAGCGCGGTGATATAGCGCTTCGCCGCCGCGGCCGGCACGCCGCCCGCCTCGGTCCAGGTTGAGATCTCCTCCATCACCGCGTAATAGGGACTCAAGAGGCCCGTGAGCGACCATAAGCGGTGGAACTCGGTCTCGTCCCGCGCCGCCACCGGGGTGCCAACGGGTGCGAACAGCGCCTCGACCCGCGCGTCTTGCGGGAAATAGACCACTGGGCCAAGCCGCCGGGCGGCGCTCGGCAGCGGCACGGCACGGTGAAGCGCCGCGGCCGGATGGACGAGCCCCGCCATCTCCCGGTGGGGCCGCAAGGCGATCAGCGAGATCACCAGATGGTCGGCCCGGAAGCGCAGCGCACCCACCACCTCAGGCGTTATATCGGGCCGCACGGCGAGCAGGACCGCCTCGGCGCCGTCGAGCACCACCTGGTTGTCGGCCGCCACCGAGACGTTCGCGAAACGCGCCGCAAGCGCCGCCGAGCGCGCCCGGTTGCGGGGCGACAGCAGGATCGGGCCGCACGGTGCATCCCCCGCGCTCAGCCCCTCCACCAGCGCGCTCGTGATGTGCCCGGTGCCGATGAAACCGATTCTCATCCCGCCTCCCCCGCCTCCTCGCCCCAATCCTGCTTACAGCACCCCATCGACACAAGCTGCATCTCCACCGCCCCTTGGGCTAAGCTCGCCTCACGCCGGAGATAAGGGAAGCCAGCGATGCACTGGCAACGGACGATCAACGTGATGGACATGCACTGCGAGGGCACGCCCGCGCGCGTGGTGGTGGGCGGCGTGCTACCGCCGCCGGGGGACAGCGTCTTCGAGATGATGTGCCACATGCGCGACCACGACGACTGGCTGCGCCGCTTCCTCCTGAACGAGCCGCGGGGTGCGGGCATCAGCTCGGCAAATCTCGTGGTGCCGCCCCGCCACCCGGACGCGGATGCCGGCTACATCATCATGGAGACGGTCGAATACCCGGCCATGTCGGGCTCCAACACCATCAGCACGGCGACGGCGCTGCTAGAGAGCGGCATGATCCCCATGATCGAGCCCGAGACCCGCTTCACCCTCGAATCGCCCGCCGGCCTCATCCGCATCAAGGCCCGGTGCGAGGGCGGGCGTTGCCGCGAGATCGAGTTCACCAACCAGCCCGCCTTCGTCGTCGCCCTCGACGCGGCGCTCGAGGTCGAGGGGCTCGGCACGATTCCCGTGGACGTGGCCTATGGCGGCATGTTCTTCGCCATCGCCGACGCTCACTCCCTCGGCTTTTCGATCGCCAGCGACGAGGCCCGCGACCTGGTGGCGACGGGCATGAAGATCACCCGCGCCGCGGCCGAACAGCTCGAAGCCGTCCACCCAACCAACCCCGGCATCCGCGACATCACCCTCTCCCAGATCGCCGCGCCCTTGGAGGACACGCCCGAGGGCAAGCGCTCGCGCAACGTCTGCGTCGTCCAGCCCGGGCGCATCGACCGTTGCCCCACGGGCACGGGGACCTGCGCGCGCCTCGCCGTCATGCACGCCCGAGGCCTCATCGAAGTGGGCGAGGTGTTCGAGAATTTTTCGATCATCGACACGCGCTTTCGCGCCGGCATCGTCGAGACCACGACGGTGGGCGGCGTCCCCGCCGTCGTCCCCAAGGTGGCCGGGCGCGGCTTCGTCGCCGGCATCCTGCAATACGGGCTCGACCCCCTCGACCCCTTCCCCGAGGGCTACCGCCTTGATTCGCCTGGGTAACAGAGCAGCGCTTGAGCGTAAGTCGAGTAGCCCCCGGCGAGCCAAATCCTTGGCTCGTCGGCAAGCCCGATCACGCGCCTGAGCGGGAGCGAGGAGCCTTAGCGGCGCTTGAGCGAAATAATTAACCCCCGGCGCGCCGATCCTTGGCTCGTCGGCAAGCCCGATCACGCGCCCGAGCGGGAGCGAGGAGCCTCAGCGGCGCTTGAGCGATCATATGAAGGAGATCCGCCATGTTCTGGGAACGCACCATCAACGTCGTGGACGTGCATGCCGAGGGCGAGCCCGGGCGGGTCGTCGTCGGCGGCGTGCTGCCGCCGCCGGGGGACAGCGTCTTCGAGATGATGTGCCACATGCGCGACCATGACGATTGGCTGCGCCGCTTCCTTCTCAATGAGCCGCGGGGTGCCGGCATCAGCTCGGCCAACCTCGTGGTGCCGTCCCGCGATCCCGACGCCGACGTCGGTTACGTCATCATGGAGACGGTCGAATACCCCGCCATGTCGGGCTCCAACACCATCTGCACGGCGACAGCGCTCTTGGAGACCGGCATGATCCCCATGACGGAGCCCGAGACGAAGTTCACCATGGAGGCGCCCGGCGGTCTCATCCAGATCACCGCCAAGTGCGAGGGCGGGCGCACCCGCGAGATCGCGTTCACCAACCAGCCTGCATTCGTGCTCGCCCTCGACGCGACGCTCGAAGTCGCGGGGCTCGGCACGATTGAGGTCGACGTCGCCTATGGCGGCATGTTCTTCCCCATCGCCGACGCGAAAGCCCTCGGCTTCGCCGTCACGCCCGACGAGGCCAAGGACATCATCGCCACCGGGCTCCGGATCACGGCGGCGGCGGTCGAGCAGCTCGAGGCCATCCACCCCACGAACCCCGGCATCCGCGATGTCTCCATCACCCAGATCGCCGCGCCCTTGGAGGACACGCCCGAGGGCAAGCGCTCGCGCAATGCCTGCGTCGTCAAGCCCGGGCGCATCGACCGCTGCCCCACGGGCACCGGCACCTGCGCGCGCCTGGCCGTCATGCATGCCCGTGGCCTCATCGAGGTGGGCGAGGTGTTCGAGAACCACTCGATCATCGACACCCGCTTCCGCGCCTCCGTCGTCGGCACGACCGAGGTGGGGGGCACCCCCGCCGTCATCCCCCGCGTCGCCGGGCGCGGCTTCGTGACGGGCATCCTGCAATACGGCTACGACCCCCTGGACCCCTTCCCCGAAGGCTTCCGCCTCGACGACGGCTCGGGCGGCTAATCCAAGGCGGCGATGAGCTCAGCTTTAGAGGCGCTTGAGCGTATGACGAGTAGGCCCCGGCAAGCCGATCTTCGGCTCGCCGGCAAGCGCGACCGAAAAGATGTCGCGACCGAAAAGGTGTCAAAAAGGTGTCATACCAGTGAGCGCCTGAATTGACTCTCGGGATATTCATTGATGGCGGATGATGGCGGATTGTGATTCTATGGTCTCCCACCAGATGTGGGGGATGTCATGGGATCAGCACTCAAGATACGGGATGATTTGACGCCTTTGGAGCTTCGGCGCTGGGCTCGCGTGGAATCGTACGGTCGAGCGGCGGCGCGGGCCTATGGGATCGCGAATGCTTTGGAGGAGATGCCCCGGGCTGATGCCGCGCGGCTTGCGGGGATGGATCGCCAAACGCTTCGCGACGCGGTTGTTCGTTACAATGCAAAGGGATTGGAGGGGCTTCACGACCGTCCAAAGGGCTACTCGCCGCGGCGGCTGACGGCAGACGAGGAAGCGGCGCTGGCGGCGGTCATCATCGCCGGGCCGGAGCCTGAGCGCGACGGGGTTTGCGCCTGGACCCGGGCCGATCTGTGCCGCTGGCTGGAGGAGCGCTTCGCCAAGACCTACCACCCCTCGAGCATGACCCGGGTTCTACGGCGGATGGGATTTTCCCGCCAGAAGGCGCGCCCGAGCCACCCGCGAAGGGACGCCGAAGCGCAGGAGCGCTTCAAAAAAGGGGGCTTCGCGACATCCTGAAGGCGACCGCCGCGGCGCATCCCGACAAGCGCCTACAGCTGTGGTTTCAGGATGAAGCGCGCGTCGGCAACAAGGGCCGGGTGTGTCACCGGTGGTGGCGCAGGGGCGAGCGTGCCCCCGGGACGCGTCAAATCGGCTACCAGTGGGCCTACATCTTCTCCGCCGTGCGCCCGGACACCGGCGACGACGTCACCCTGGTGATGCCGAGCGTCAACGCCAAGGTCATGGACCTGTTTCTCGCACACTTCGCCGATACCCTGGACCAGGATGCGCACGCCGTCATGATGTGCGACGGCGCCGGTTGGCACGACGAGCGCGCCCTCACCGTCCCCGACAACGTCACCTTGGCGCTGTTGCCGCCTTACAGTCCCGAACTCAACCCCGTCGAGCGGGTTTGGCTCTACCTACGCGAACGCTTCCTATCGCTCCGCGTCCTCGACGACACCGAGGCCATCATCGACGCCTGTTGCCAAGCATGGATCGACCTCATCGCAGAACCGGATCGTATGCGAACCCTCTGCGCCTATCCATGGATCATGAAGGTGATTTCATAGACTCACTGGTATCAGGCACCTTTTGGGGTACGACGCCAGCCTTAGCGGCGCTTGAGCGATATCCAGCCCCAGGGGCGCTTGAGCATTACAGAGTTCCCTGGGGGCCACGCCGCTTCGGCAGGATGACGAGCGCGACGCCGGCGACGGCCACGGCCATGCCGGCGAGCGCGATCGGGCCAAGGGGCTCGCCGAGGATGAAGTAGCCCAGCAAGGCGGCGCAGGGAGCCACCAGGAAGAAGAGGCCCGAGACGCGCGACGCCTCGCCGCGCCGGATCATGATGGTGAGCAGGCTGATGGCGATGAGGGAGAGGACGACCGAGACATAGACGAGCGCGGCGACGAACTCGGGCGCCCAGTCCACCACGCCGGTCTCGAACACCAGCGAGATGGGATAGAGCAGCGCCGCGGCGACCAGGAACTGCACGCAGGTGCCGCTGCGCGGGTCCATGCGGGGGCAGAACCGCTTCTGGTAGAGGGTGCCGAAGGTGATGCCGAGCAGCGCCATGAACGACCAGCCCATGCCCGCGAGCGTCCCGTGGCCGAGCGCCAGCTTGTTGGCGACCACGAGGCCGACGCCGACGGTGCCGAGCAGGAGGCCGAGCCACTGGCGCGCCGTCACTTTCTCGCCCAGCAACGGGCCGACGAGCACGGCCGTCAGCACCGGCTGCATGGAGAGGATCACCGCCGAGACGCCGGCGCCGACGCCGTTGCCGAGCGACAGCCAGACGCCGCCGAAATAGATGGCCTGGAGCATGATTCCGGCAACCGCGATATGGCCGACCTCGCGCCACGAGCGCGGCCAGCGCGCGCGCATGACCAGCGCGACCGCCAGCATCAGGACCGTGACCAGCGCATAGCGCATGCTGAGGAAGGTCAACGCTTCGGCATGGGCGAGGCCCGACTTGGCGGCGATGAAGCCGGTGCTCCACAAAAAGACGAACACGGCCGGGATGGCCGCGGCGGTCGCACCCAGTCGGGGCTCGCGCGCTTCGCTCAACGAAGCGGACCCGCCAAGGGGCGTGAGGCCGCCGCCGGCGGGCCGATCAGAATTCCTTGCACAGACGCAGGGAATCGAAGATCGCGGCGTGGATGTTGCGGCAGGCGACCGCGTCGCCGACCCGGAAGAGCTGGAACGTACCGGCGGGGTTCCGCGCCACCGTCTGGGGCCGGCCCGCGACCAGGGCATCCAAGTCCACCACGCCCAGGTTGCTGGAGTGCGGGCGCAACTCGAAATAGAGGTCCTCGCGCGGCAAGGTGCCGTGCTCGGCGACCACCTGATCGACGATGCGCTCCTCCTCGGCGAAGCTGTATTCGTTGCGCAGGACGGCCACCAGCCGATTGCCCTCGGGATAGACCTGGGTGAGCTTCACGTCCGGCGTCATCACCACGCCCTTGGAATAAAGCTCGCGAAAATGGATGGGGAAGTTCGTGACACCCACGTCGGCGCCCAGGTAGCGGTCCGGCGTCGCCAGCTCGAGTTGCGCCCCCCGCGCGGCGACGAACTCGGCGCAGGAGAGGCCCTGATGGTCGCCGTTGTCGTCATAGAGCAGCACCGAGGAGCCGGGCTCGACCGCGCCTGACAAGATGTCCCAGGTGGTGGTGACGTGCTCGGTCCCCGCGATCTCGCCCTTGTCCGGGGTCCCGCCCATGGCGATCACCACGATGTCCGGCGCCTCGGCCAGCACGCTTTCGCGCCCGGCCTCTGTGCCGAGGCGGAGATCGACCCCCGCCTTGCGCACCTGCCCATCGAGCCAGCGCGCGACGCCCGAGAGCGATTCGCGCCACGTCGCCCGGGCCGCGAGGTTGATCTGGCCACCCGTCTCCGCGGCCGCCTCGAACAGCACCACATGGTGCCCGCGCAGGGCCGAGACGCGCGCGGCCTCGAGGCCCGCGACGCCGGCGCCGACCACCACCACGCGCCTACCACCCGCCCCGCGCGCGACCGTGTGCGGCAGGCTGCCCTCGCGCCCGGTCGCCGGGTTCTGGATGCAGAGCGCGTCATGGCCGAGATAGATGCGGTTGATGCAGTAGTTCGCACCCACGCACTGGCGGATATCGTCCTCGCGCCCCGCTTCGAGCTTGCGCACGATGTGCGGATCGGCCATGTGGGCCCGCGTCATGGCCACCATGTCCACGTGCCCCTCCTCGACCGCCCGCGCCGCCGTCGCCAGGTCGGGGATGCGCGCCGAGTGGAAGACGGGGATATCGACCGCCGCCTTGATGGCGCTCGCGAGGTAGAGGTAGGGCGCCACCGGGAAGCTCATGTTGGGGATGGAGAGTGAGCTCGAGCGCCAGTCCCGCACCTGGCTGCCCATGACGTTCAGGTAGTCGATCAACCCGGTGGTGGCGAGGCCGCGGGCGATGTCCAGGCAGTCGTCCTGGGAGAGCCCCTCCGCGATGAACTCGTCCCCCGTCATGCGCACGCCGAGGATGAAGTCTGGCCCCACCTGGCGCCGCACCTCGCCCAAGACCTCGAGGGCGAAGCGCATGCGGTTCTCGAGCGTGCCGCCGTAGCCGTCCTGGCGCCGGTTGGTGCTGGGCGAGAAGAACTGGAGGGCGAGATGGCTGCCCGAGAACAGGAGCTCGACCCCGTCGAGCCCACCCTCCTTGCAGCGCCGGGCACCCTGGCCGAAATCGGCCACGATGCGCTCGATATCCCAGTCTTCCATGGCCTTGGGGAAGGTGCGGTGCTCGGGCTCGCGCACGTGGCTGGGCGAGACCGAGGGCAGCCAGTTGGCGACATCCCAGCGCGTGCGCCGCCCGGCATGGGAGAGCTGGCAGAAGGTATGGGCGCCGTGGCCGTGGATGGCCTCGGCAAACCGCGCCAGGTGGGGGATCACTCGGTCGTGTGAGAGGTCGAGCTGGCCGAAGGTCGCCGGGTTGTCGATGGAGACGGCGGAGGAGCCGCCGAAGAGGGTCAAGCCGATGCCCCCCTTGGCCTTCTCCTCGTGGTAGAGGCGGTAGCGCTCCGCCGGCATGCCGGCCTCGCCATAGGCGGGCGCGTGCGCCGTGCTCATGATCCGGTTGCGGATCTCCAGGTGCTTGAGGGTGAAGGGCCGCAGCAGCGCGTCGTAAGTGGCCATGCCTGGCGGCGCCTCAGAGTTCCTTGCACAGACGCAGGGCCTCGAAGATGGCGCCGTGGATGTTGCGGCTCGCGAGTGCATCGCCGATTCGGAAGAGCTGGAAAGTGCCCTCGGGGTTGTTCACCACCGTCTGCGGCCGGTAGGCGATGAAGTCGTCCAAGTCCACTTCGCCCAGGTTCCGGGAGTGCGGCCGGAGTGCGAAATAGATCTCCTCGCGCGGCAGGGTGCCGTGCTCGCACACCACTTGGTCGACGATACGCTCCTCCTCGTCGTGGGTGTATTCGTTGCGCATCACGGCGACGAGGCGGTTGCCCTCGGGGTAGACCTGGGTGAGGCGCACGTCGGGCGTCATGACGACGCCCGTCTTGTAAAGCTCGCGCAGGTGGATGGGCCAGTTGGAGACGCCGAACTCGACGCCCGTATAGCGCTCGGGCGAGCTGATCTCGACCCGGCTGCCGCGCGCCGCCATGAACTCGGCCGTCGAGGCGCCCTGGTGGTCGCCGTTGTCGTCGAAGATGAGGACGCTGTCCCCGGGCTGAATCGCACCCGAGAGGATGTCCCAGGTGCTCGCGGCATGCTCGGCGCCCTCGATCGGCCCCTCGTTCGGGACCCCACCCGTGGCCACGACCACGATGTCGGGCTTCGCCGCCATCACCATCTCGGCGTCCGCTTCCGTACCCAGACGCAGGTCCACGCCCGATTTGCGCACCTGCTCGTCGAGCCAGCGGGTGATGCCGGTCAGGGATTCGCGCCACGTGGCCTTGGCCGCCAGGTTGACCTGGCCGCCGGTCTCCTCCGCCGCCTCGAACAACACCACGTCGTGCCCGCGCAGGGCCGAGACGCGCGCCGCCTCCATGCCGCCCGGGCCAGCGCCCACCACCACCACGCGCTTGCCGCCGGTCCCCCGCGGGATCACGTGGGGGATGGAGGCCTCGCGCCCGGTCGCCGGGTTCTGGATGCACTGGGTCTCGCCGGCGATGAAGATGCGGTCGAGGCAGTAGTTGGCGCCGACGCACTGGCGCACGTCCTCGGGCCGCCCTTGGCTAAGCTTGTTGACGATATGGGGGTCGGCGATATGGGCGCGGGTCATGGCGACCAGATCCACGTGCCCCTCTTCGATCGCCCGCGCCGCCGTCGCCAGATCGTTGATGCGCGCCGCGTGCATCACGGGGATGTCGATCTCGGCCTTCACGGCGCTGGCGAGGTAGAGGAAGGGGGCCGGGGGGAAGGACATGTTCGGCATGATGATGGCGAGGGCGCGGTAATCGGTGGTGTTGCCGTGCATCACGTCCATGAAATCGATCATGCCGGTCCCAGCCACGAGCTTGATGATCTCCAGGCTCTCGGCGGCCGAGAGGCCGGCTTCGAGCAGCTCGTCGCCGACGATGCGCACGCCGACGATGTAGTCGTCGCCCACGGCCTCGCGCACCGCCTCCATCACCTCGATGCTGAAGCGCCTGCGGTTCTCGAGGCTGCCGCCGTACTTGTCGGTTCGCTTGTTGTAGGCGGGCGACCAGAACTGGGGGATCAGGTGGGTGCCCGAGAAGCTGAGCTCGATACCATCGAGCCCGCCCTCCTTGCAGCGCCGCGCACCCTCGCCGAAATCGCGGACGATGCGGCGGAAGTCCCAGTCCTCCATCGCCTTGGGGAAGGAGCGGTGCTCGGGCTCGCGCACCCGCGAAGGTGCGACCGGTGCCAGCCAGTTGCCCGCGTCCCAGCGCGACCGGCGGCCCATATGGCTGATCTGGCACATGATGGCGGCGCCGTGGCGTTTCACCCGGGCGGAGAATTCCTGGAGGGTGGGGATGACGGAATCGTCGGCCACCGAGATCTGCCCGAAGGCGGCGCGGCAGTCGGGGGAGACGGCGGAGGAGCCGCCGAAGATGGTGAGGCCGATGCCGCCCTTGGCCTTCTCTTCGTGATAGAGCTGGTAGCGCTCGAGCGGCATGGCGTCGACCGGGTAGCCGGGCGCGTGGGCCGTGCTCATGATCCGGTTGCGCAAGCTCAGGTGCCTGATCTGGAAGGGTGAGAGAAGTGCGTCATATTCGCCCATGGTCGTCCCCCTCGCCGCGGCCGGCGCCCGTGCGGCACGGCCCCCGTGCGGCACGGCCCCCCTGGCCCACCGCGATGCTCGCGACCGTCGGCTCACGCACCGCTCGCCCCGATCCCGATTGCCGGGCCGCCGCCCCGGATCCCCCCGAACCACCGGCTGGCGAGCCCACCAAACGGGCGCCGCCGCCGCGCTCCATGATATCCTCGCCGCCCCGCGAGGCAAATGAAATGATCCCCCGGCCCTCGAAGGCCGCACCCCGACGCCCCAGCCCACTCCCGGTCGTCTGGCGGGCTGACGGGCTTCCGTCACAGAGAGCGGATTCAGCTCAGAAAAGGTGCCTGACCAGTAGTGTCCCAACGTTTGGCGTTTGGTCGGTTATAACGCTCTGTTATTTACGGTCAATTAGAGGTTTTTGGGGTGTCACCGACTTGAACGGCGGTGCGCGGTTCGACGATCCTGCCACCACACTCATGGTGGGAGGGGAAGATGTACGCCGGCAAGCTCGTGTTCGCCCAGGTCATGGATCACCTGCCGATCCATACCTTTCGTCGCTGCGTCGCTCGCTACCGCGGCAACCACAAGGTCCAGCGCTTTTCCTGTCTCGACCAATACCTGTGCATGGCCTTCGCGCAACTGACCTACCGCGAGAGCCTGCGCGATATCGAGACCTGCCTGCGCGCCCAACGCACCAAGCTCTACCACATGGGCATCCGTGGCGACGTCGCGCGAAACACGCTCGCCAACGCCAACGGCGTGCGCGATTGGCGCATCCATGCCGATTTCGCCCAGGCGCTCATCGGCATTGCGCGCCGGCTCTATGCCGCCGACGACATCGGCCTGGACCTCGACGAGACGGTCTACGCACTCGATTCCACCACCATCGACCTCTGCCTCGCCCTCTTCCCCTGGGCGCGTTTCAAAAAAACCAAGGGCGCGGTCAAGCTGCACACCCTGTTGGACCTGCGCGGCCCGATCCCGAGCTTCATCCACATCACCGACGGCAAGACCCACGATGTCAAAGTGCTCGATACGCTGATCCCCGAGCCCGGCGCCTTCACCATCATGGACCGTGGCTACCTCGACTTCGGCCGCCTCCATCTGCTTCACCAATGCGCCGCCACCTTCGTCATCCGCCCCCGCTCCAACACCCGCTTTCGCAGGCTCTATTCCCACCCCGTCGACAAGGCCACCGGCCTGCGCTGCGACCGGACCATCGTCCTCGATGGTGTCTATTCGGGACTGACCTATCCCGACAAGCTGCGGCGCATCAAGCTTCACGACGCCAAAAGCGGCAAGACCTTGACCTTCCTGACCAACAACTTCGACCTGCCGGCCATGACCATCGCCGAACTCTACCGATATCGCTGGCGGGTCGAGCTCTTCTTCAAATGAATCAAGCAACACCTGCGCATCAAATCCTTCTACGGCACCTCCGAGAACGCCGTACGCAGCCAAATCTGGATCGCGGTCTCCGTCTACGTCCTCGTCGCCATCATCAAAAAGCGCCTCGACATCGCGCTCAGCCTCTACACAATTCTACAGATCCTGAGCGTCACCACATTCGAAAGAACCCCGCTCATTCAAATACTTACCGACAGCGGCCCCACGACACACCGGTGCCCTCCAGATAACCAATTGGAATTATTCACATAAACGTTGGGACACTACTGGTGCCTGACACCTTATTCGGGGCGTCGGCGAGCGCGAGGTGGCACCGGTCCCGCGCCGCCCCGGTCCCGTGCCGCGCCGGGCGCCGGCGCCGGGGGAGCCGTCGGATCAGCGCCTGTGCGCCCCATCGAGGCGCCGGTCGATCGAGCTCGATCGCCGCAGGGGCCTAACGCACCACCAGCTCGCGCGGGACGTCGGTCAGGACCTCGTTGCCCTCCGGCGTCACCAGGATGGTCTCGCTGAAGCCCATGCAGCCGAAACCCGGCACCCCGATCATGGGCACGCAGTGGAACACCATGCCGGGCTCGAGCGGGCGCTCGTTGCCCTCGGCGATGTCCATGACCAGGCCCTCGCCCCAGCCCGGCGGGAAGGCGATGCCCATGGAGTAGCCCAGGCGGTGGCGGAAACAGTCGCCGTAGCCGGCGCGCTCGATCGCGCCGCGCCCGGCCCGGTCGACATCCCGCGAGGCCACGCCGGGCCGGATGGCGGCGATGGTGGCTTCGAGGGCCGCGAGGGTCGCGTCCGCCATGGACCTGGCATCGGCGGACGGCGGGCCGACCGAGGCCATGCGCATGACCGAGCCGCCGTAGCGCTTGTAGCAGCCGCCGACCTCGAAATAGACGCACTCGCCGGGCGCGACCCTGTGGCGCTCGGCCGTCATGTGGGCGAGTGCCCCGCGCCGGCCGGTGACCACATAGGGCTGGCCCGCGGGGTACTCGCCGCCGGCATCGCCGAGCGCCTTGTAGACCGTGCCGGCGATGGCGTTCTCCGTCACCCCCGGCGCCACCGCGTCGAGGCCCGCGCGCATGCCGAGGGAAGCGATGCGCGCCGCCTCGCGGATACAGGCGATCTCGGCCGGGGACTTGACGGCGCGGGCGCCTTCGAGGATGAAGCCGGCCGGGGCGAAGGCGGCCCGGGTGAAGCGGGCGCGCAGCCCGTCCAGGATCTCGGGCGGGATCCAGAAGCCGCGCTCCTCGTAGCCGATGCGCGCCGCATCGCCCGCGCCGGCCTTCTCGGCGGCGCGGATGGTGACCGCGAGGTTGCTGTCCGTCATGCCGACGGTGAGCCCGTTGGTGACGCGCGAGAGCCCCAGCACGTTGGTGTGCTCGAGCTTGCTGGTGACGAACCAGCCCTCCCCCTCACGGGGCAGCAGGAAGATCTGGTAGACGTAGTAGCCCGTCGTCCGGTAGCCGGTCAGGTAGTAGATATTCTCGGGCGAGGAGGCGACGAGGAGGTCGATGCCGGCCGCCGCCATGGCGGCGCGCACCTTGGCCAGCCTCCCATCGAGCTCCTCGAGCGTGAACGGCGGGTGGATCGGCGCTTCGATATCGTCCCAGCCCGCATCCATCACGGCCTCCTTCCATCCGGCGGCCCGGACACTGGAGCGTTTCCAGTTCGACTGGAATCGCTCCAGGCCGCAAGGCGGCCCGCCGGTCGCCCGGCGCGCCCGCGCAGGCGCGGACCTCTTGGTCCGCTGCCGCGAGCGACAAAAAGGGCTAGAGTGGGTCCGATCAAAGCGGAACCGCTCTAGGGCTTGCGCCCGCGCGGCGCGGCGGCGATCATTCACCCCCCACGAGGGGAGGCGCCGACTCTAGCCGTTCCGCGCCATCCAGGTAAGGGAGAGACGAATTGCGTGCTTTGGTTCTCGCCGGCGCGCTCGCGCTTCTGGCAACGGCCGCCCTGGCCTTCGACCCGGCGCACGTTCAGCGCCTGACCGATACGGGAAGCTGCGACCGCTGCGACCTGACCGATGCGGACCTGCGGGCGCTCGTGCTCCGGGGCGCCGATCTGGTATGGTCGGACCTGTCCAAGGCCAACCTCGGCGAGGCCGACCTTTCGGGCGCCAACCTCACTCGCGCGACCCTCTACAAGACCGGCCTCGGCCGGGCCGTCCTCGCCGGCGCCGACCTGACCGAGACCTACCTGCGCAAGGCGATCCTGCACGGCGCCGACCTCTCGGGCGCCATCGCCCGCTTCGCCGTCCTGCGCAAGGCCGTGCTCACGGACGCGAACCTCACGGGGGCCGACCTGACCGCCGCCGCCCTGACAGAGGCGGACCTCTCGGGCGCCGACCTCAGGGGCGCACGGCTCCAGGACGCCATCATGACCGGCACCCTCTTGTGCGGGGCGGACCTCAGCGAGACCGACGCGACCCAGACCCAGATCGACTTTGCCGTCGGCGACCCGGCGACCAGACTGCCGTCCGGCATCGAAAAGCCATCATACTGGAATGGCTGTTGAAGCGAGTCCTGCGAGCCGCGATCCCGGGCGCGGCACTCCTCGCGGCCGCCTGCGGCGGCCCGCCCGAGTACACACCGCCGCCCGAGAGCATGGCGGCGCTCTGCACCTTCGACCGGGAGTCGACCGAGAACCTGGTGGTGACGCACCACAAGTTCACCGGAGCGCAGCTCGCCGGCGACATCGACCGGGCGGAATATTGGGCGCGCGAGATCACCAGCATCGCCAGCGCCATGGCCGCGCCGAAGAACGAATTCTACGAATCCGAAGTTCGGCAGGACTGCTACGACGAAGCCGGCAACTTCTATTATCCGTGCCGCATCAGGGTCTCGGTGGATTTGCGCTCGGCCCGCGGCCTGGCCCGGTCCGCCAACCTGACGGAAGCAGACGAGACGGCCGTCCAGAATTGCGAGCAGATCACCATATTGCGGGCCGCGACGGCGCTCGAGACCCAGCGCTTCCTCTCGGGCGAGCTCGAATGCGCGGTCATCGAGAACGGCTATTGCCCGATTCCGCCACCCTGAGCCGGGGCCGCCCGAAGCACCGCGATCGAGGCCCCGGCCAGCTCCGGCCCGATCCACCCGCAATCGCTCACCGAGGAGGAGTTGCCATGTTCAAGCTCTATAATTCCGAGGGCGCGGCCAAGCCCGGCGGCGCCTATACCCACATCGCCGACATCCCGGCCGGCGGGCGCCTCATCGTGCTCTCGGGCCAGGTCGGCGTCGAGCCGGACGGCTCTCTGCCCAAGGATGTCGAGGCCCAGTGCGAGCGCGCCTACAGGAACATCCTCACCCACCTCGAGACCGCCGGCGCGACCGCCCGGGACATCTTCAAGTTCAACGTCTTCCTGACCCGCGCGACGGACATCCCGGCCTACCGCGAGGTGCGCGAGCGGGTCGTCGGCAACGACGTCGCGCCGACCTCGACCCTCCTGATCATCAGCGCCCTCGCCCACCCCGACATGCTGGTCGAGATCGAGGCCTACGCCATGGTCGCGGCCTGAGCCGGGAGGGCCCGAGATTGTTTACGACCCACAACCCCGATGCCGTCGCCGGGCCGCACGGCGAGTACAGCCACGGCGTCGACGTGCCGGCGGGCGCCGGCTGGCTCTCCCTCGCCGGGCAGGTGGGCACCCGGGCCGACGGCAGCGTGCCCGAGGACGTGGGCGAACAATGCGAATGGGTGTACCGCAACATCTTCGCCATCCTCGAGGCCGCCGGCATGGGGCCGGAGAACCTAGTACCCACTTTCATAATTCCGTGTGCCATACGATCGCTTTTCCCGTCTCCTCGGTAGGAGGGGGGGCGCCGGCGATGCCGGGGCATCGTCAAGCATCCCCGACGCCCCGAGGGGGCGGGAAAAGCGACCCGGTGGGCGGCGCCCCGAGGCCCCCGGTCGTCGTCGCGCGCCGCTTGTGATGCCCCGGCATCACGGCGCGCCACGCTCCTAGCCGGGAACCTCGGGGCGCCGTCGTATGGCACACGGAATTATGAAAGTGGGTACTAGTGACCATGACCTCCTACCTCACCAGCCAGGACTATTGGCCGGCGTACCGCGAGGCCAAGGCGCGCATGATCGGCGCCGCGCGCCCGACCTCGACCCTCGTCGTCATCCCGGCCCTGGCGCTGCCGGAATGGAAGGTCGAGATCACCGCCTGGGCCGCGCGGCCGCCTTGACAGCGCCCGCCGGGGCCGCCAAGGTTCCTGACTGATCGATCGATCGGAAGGATGGCACTTGGACGAGGCCGCGTTTCTCGAATCCCACGACAACGGCATCGGACAGCTCCTCGGGATCGACTTCGTATCGGCGGCGAAAGACCGGGTGGTGGCCGAGATCAGGCTCGAGCCGGCGCATTACACACGCCATGGGGTCGTTCACGGGGGCGTTGTGATGGCGCTCGCCGATTGCACGGGCGCGTATGGCGCGGTCCTGAACCTGCCGCCCGGCCATATGACCGGCACCATCGAATCGAAAACCAACTTCCTGCGCCGGGGGCGCGGCGAGACCTTGCGCGCGGAGGCGTTGCCGCTCCATGTCGGGCGCCTCACCTCGGTCTGGCGCTCGACCATCAGCCGGGGCGAGAGCGGGCGCATCGCCGAAGTGACCCAGACCCAGTTCGTGCTGCCCGCCACCCGCGCGCCGGCGGCCGAGCGGGATGCGGGCGCGGCGCCGGCCCCCACCGCGGACGCGGGCCAGGGCCCGAACGGCGGCGTGGCCGCCGACCGCAAGCGCCAGATCTTCGAGGGCGCCTGCGCGGTCATCTCCAAGAAGGGCTTCGCCGCCGCCACCATCCGCGAGATCGCGGCCGCCGCGGGCATGCCCGTGCCCACCATGTACCAGTATATCGAGCGCAAGGAAGACCTGCTCTATTTCATCTACGACTACTTCATGCGCGACTATACGGACGGCCTGGAGCGCAGCCTGGGCGGCGGAGCCTCGGCGACCGAGCGCCTGAGCGCGGCGATCCACGAGACCTTCGACAGCTTCGACCGCAACCAGGCGTACGTTAAGCTCATGTTCCAGGAGACGGGCTCGCTGAGCACGGAAGGCCGGGCGAAGGTCTACGCGCTCGACAGCCGCTATATCGAGCTCTGGCGCGCCCTCCTCGCGGACGCGGCCAGGAGTGGCGAGGCGCGCGTCGGCGATCCCGAGCTGGTCGCGAACTTCATCTATTTTCTGTGTACGGTGTGGCCGCTGCGCCACTGGACCATCGGCCGCCACGGGCGCGCGGCGGTGGCGCGGGAGCTCGATGCCTTCATCCTGCGCGGCCTCGGCTTGGCGGCGGACGGCCAGTCAGACGAGAGTTAGGTAGTGGACGGTTTAAAGCGCGATCCACCTCATCGGCCCTCATACTTCGTCCTTCGACAAGCTCAGGATGAGGAAGCTCAGCATGAGGGCCTCACCGCGAGCCCTTCATCCTGAGCTTGTCGAAGGACGAAGGACGAAGGGCGGGTCGGCGGCACGATCCCGTGAAACCTGGCGGGAATGACGATGCATATATCGATAAGGAGTAACCGATCATGAGGTTCATGTATTTCTCCGAAGCCGAGACCCTGCCCGGCGCCTCGTACCAGACGCGCTATTGGGAGCTCGTCGAACAGGCCATCCACGCCGAGAAATGGGGCTTCGATACCTTTGGCGTCTCGGAGCAGCAATACGCCATCGGCGGCATCGCCACCTCCTGCCCCGAGGTGCTGTTCGGCTACCTCTTCCCACTCACCAAGACCCTGCGCTTCGCCCATGCCATCACGCTCCTGCCCAAGAACATGAACCACGCGCTCCGCATCGCCTCGCGCACGGCCGTGCAGGACATCCTCTCTCATGGGCGCATCGAGCTGGGCGTGGGCCGGGGCAATACGACCCTCGCCCTGCGCGCCTTCGAGGTCGATCTCGATCAGAACCGCGGCGAGTGGCACGAGGGCATCCAGGTCATCAAGAAGGCGTTCACCGAGGACCCCTTCATGTTCTATGGCGAGCACTACAAGATCCCGCCGCGCTCGCTGGTGCCCAAGCCCATCCAGACCCCGCACCCGCCCATCTATACGGCCGCCACCAGCCCCGAATCCCACGAGCTCGCCGGCCAGCTCGGCATCGGCGTCTATAGCTGGTCCAACTTCATGGGCTGGGACGCGCTGGCCGAATCGGTGGCCGCCTTCAAGTCCTCCGTCGCCAAGACCAAGGCCAAGGGCGAGCACGTCAACGACCACGCCGGCACGCTGGTCCAGTGCTATTGCGCCGAGACCGACGAGCAGGCGGAGGAGGAAGCGGCCGAGGGTAATTTCAAGTGGCTCCAGATAGCGCTCGACGGCTATCCCCGGCTCGCCAAGATGGCCGAGAGCTACGCCTATATGAGCAAGGTCTCCGAGGTCTCCCAGAAGGCGCGGGACTTCGGGTATTTCAAGGATGCCTCGGGCGCGGCCATCTTCGGCTCCCCCGAAAGCTGCATCCGCGCCATCAAGCGATACGAGGAGATCGGCTGCGACGAGGTGGTGATGCGCATCGACAGCGTGCCCCACGACAAGATCATGAAATCCATCGAGATGTTCGGGCGCCACGTCATCCCCCAGTTCAAGAGCCCGTCGAACTTCATGCGCCCGCCCGAGGACGTCATGGCCGACATCCGCGACATGCGGGAGAAGGCCAAGGAGATGGGCGTCTACGTGCAGGGCGGCGCGGCCAAGCCCGGCGGCGCCAAGACGGCGGCGGAGTGAGGGCGCCATGGGCAAGATCCTGGAGCTCCTCACCGTCAACGTGGCTGCGCGCGACCTCGACGCCACCCTCGACAAGTACCGGGCCATGGGCCTCTCGTCCCTCACGCCCTCCCACATGCCGGAGCCGCCGGCGGAGATCACCGACGTGACCTTTCCCATCGGGCCCATTGGCTCGATCTCGGTGATCGCCGCCACCGGGCCAAGCTCGCCCGTCGCCCGCTTCCTCGAGAAGCGCGGCCAGGGCATCTATTCCATCGCCGTGCGGGTCGACAGCCTCGCGGAGGTGATGGTGGAATGGAGCGCCGCCGGGCTCGACTGGGTGCTGCCGGAGCCCTACGAGTTCACCGCCAACCACCCGGCGGCCCGCTATGTGCCCGAGCGAATCAAGGTCAACTGGGTCAAGCCCTCCTCGCTCGACGGGGTGATGCTCGAATGCTTCGAGTTCATCGGCGAGGTCGGCGAGCATAAATGACCCGGCCATAGACGAGGTAGGAGCCATGCCGCGATGAGCGATGTCTACGACAAGTACGAGGAGCTGAAGGTCGAGCGGCGCGGGGGCGGCGTGGTGCTGGTCACCCTCAACCGGCCCCAGGTGCTCAACGCCATGACCTACACCATGCATGGCGAGCTGGCGCGCATCTGGGACGACGTGGACCGCGACCCGGCGACGCGGGTGGCCGTGGTCACGGGGGCGGGCCGGGCCTTCTGCTCGGGCAACGATTTGCGCAACCCCGACCCCGACTACGACGGCGTGCGCGAGATCATGAAGGACGCCCTCCTCATCGTGCGCGGCATGATCGAGTGCGAGAAGCCCATCATCTCGGCCATCAACGGCGTCGCCGTGGGGGCCGGCCTCGCCGTCGCCCTCCTGGCCGACGTCTCGGTCGCGGCCGAGGACGCGAAGCTCATCGACGGCCACGCCAAGGTCGGCGTGGCGGCGGGCGACCATGCCTGTCTGCTGTGGCCGCTCCTCTGCGGCATGGCCAGGGCCAAGTATTTCCTCTGGGACCTCGAGCCCCTCACGGGCAAGCGCGCGGCCGAGATCGGCATCGTGACCATGGCCCTGCCGGCCGGGGAAGTGCTCGAGAAGGCGCTCGAGATGGCCGGACGCCTGGCCGAGATGTCCCAGCCCGCGATCCGCGGCACCAAGCGCGCGATCAACGGCTGGCTGCGCCAGGCCATGCCCCTCTTCGAGCATTCGGCGGCGCTCGAGATGGCGGATTTCTTCGGCCCCGACGTCCACGCCGCGCGCGAGGCCTTCCGCGCCAAGCGCCCGGTCAAGTTCCCCTCGGCGCGCTAGTGGTTCGCGTCTGACACTTGGAACCCTCTCCCCAGCGGGGAGAGGGAGGGACCCGCGAAGCGGGAGGGTGAGGGGGAGCGCGTCGGCGCGTTAAAAAGAGTCTTTCCGCCGCCTGCCGGCGGCCGCGCCCTCACCCGGCGCGCCATGCGCGCCACCCTCTCCCCCAAGGGGAGAGGCCTCGAAACATCAAAATCGAGCCACACTCGCGACCTCGGACGGCCGCCCCGCGACGACGCGAAAAAATCGCCGTCCGGTCGCCGTGACGTGTAGATAGCGAATTAAGTTGGCCGGTTTATGTAGCACATCGATTGACCGCTCTGTTGATGTTGTGGCGCCTGTGGGGAAGTGGTCAGGTCGGCGTAGCCGAGCTGTCCACTTATCCACGGGCGGGTCGCGTCGAGCGGCATCACGCGGCCCTCTTCATGGTGTCTCCTTCCAGAAGCGCGCCATCGCCTCGGTAGCGGGCGATCGGGCGCGGCCCGTGGAATATGGCGTAGGTGGCGTCCGGATAGTGGTGGACGCGGACCTTGGCCTTGACGTAGTGCGGCCTCAGCGATGACGGCGGGATCTGCAGGACGATGCCGTGGAAGCGTACGGTGTTGTCGTTGCCGACGGTGCGCGTCTCCTGGACGCACAGCACGTCGCGCCACTGTTCCGCCGGCACGGCGACGAAGGCCGAGCCCGGCTCTTCGGGAGCGATCGCGAAGCGCGCATTGTAGTCGGGAATGAAGGTCTCGGCGAGGAAGCGGTTGGCCCCTTCGATCGTCGAGACGCCGGCCAATGCCAACTCCTTGGGGAGCCGGTCCTGCAAGGTGCGGAAGGCGCGCTCGGAGCGCCCGCGCGCCTCCGGCGAATAGGCCGCGATGTGCTCGATGCCGAGCTGGGCCAAGGCCCGTCCGAGCTGGGAGGGCTTGTCGCGGTCCACCTTGCCACCCGCCTGGGGGGTGTGGAAGTAGTGGCTCGCGCGGTCGGTGTAGAGCGCGCACGGCAGCCCGTGCCGGCCGAACACCTCGCCCAGCCCCTGGAAGCTCGACATGGTGCCCTCCTCGGCGACCAGGAAGCCCGAGTAGATCGCCCCGCTCGCATCGTCCAGAGAGACGATCATATCCTGCTCTTCGTCGCGGCCCGGCAGCCAGCGGTGCGTCGAGCCGTCCTGATGCAGCATCATGCCCACGAGCGGCCGCCGCGGCCGCTTGCGCCGGTGCGCCCCGCGCCTGGGCGCCGGCGCCGCCAGGCCGCGGCCGTGGAGAAACGTCTTGGTCCAGGTGTAACCCCAGCGGAAGCCGTGGTCCTTCACCAGGTGCTCGTGGAAGTGCTTGACCGTGAAACCCGCGTAGCGCTCGCGGTAAAGAGCTTCGACCCGCATCGCCTCGTCCACCGGCACCCGCTTGGGCGACGGCTTGCCCAGACGCCGGTCCAGAAGCCCCGCATCGCCCTCACACTCGAAACGACGGCACCAGCGCCGAAACGTGCGCTCGCCGACCCCAAGCACCTCCGCCGCCTCCAACTGGCTCAACGATCCCGCCTCACAACGACCGAAAACATCCCGAAACCTCATCATGCGCACACCTTGCAAAACATCTGTCCGTCTCATCCCACCCCCTTCAAACAGGAGGCTCAATAAACCGGACAGATCGTGTGCTACATAGAACGGACAGATCGTGTGCTATCTACATCCGGTCGCCGTGACGGGGACGGCGCGCGCATCCCGTGCTATATTCGCGGCACGCGCGAGGATCGACGCGGACCATGGGGCCGGGGGTATCAGCCATGACCGTTGCGCAGTTGTCGCCCTGCGGCGGGGCCGACCTCTTCGACGCCGACGCGGCCCGGTCCTTTACGCTCGATGCCCAGCTCTACTATGACGCCGAAATCTTCGAACACGAGAAGGCGGCGATCTTCCACCGGGCCTGGATGCAGGTCTTGCATGTGGAGGAGGTCCCGGAGACGGGCGACTACTTCACCTGCAAGGTGATCGACCAGAGCCTGTTCGTGATCCGGTTCGTGGCCCGCTTCGACGTGGTCTCCTATTACGTGAGAACGGCAGAGCAATAATCCCCCACTGAAGCGGCCGGTCGATCCGGCTGCGGCGGACCAAAATGGGACCGCGTATAGCCTTCTGTCAGGGTTGCTCTGACTGGAAGGCGGGGGGGATGTATCGGGTGGAGTTGTACGCACGGGTTCGGCGGGCGTGTCATGTCGAGGGGATGAGCACCCGCGAGGCCTCGCGGGTGTTTGGTGTAGACCGCAAGACGGTCCGTAAGATGCTGTCGTTCTCGGTGCCGCCAGGGTATCGCCGAAGCGCGCCGCCGAGGCGGCCAAAGCTGGGTCCGTTCACGGGAATCATCGATCGGATCTTGGAAGACGATCGGACCAGCCACCGCAAGCAACGGCACACTGCGAAGCGCATCTTCGACCGCCTCCGGGACGAGTACGGTTTCACGGGCGGCTACACCATCGTGAAGGGCTACGTTCGTGAGCAGGGGCTTCGGTCGCGTGAGGTGTTCGTGCCACTCTCCCATTCCCCCGGTCACGCCCAGGCGGACTTCGGCGAAGCGATGGCGGTGATCGGCGGCGCGTTACGGAAGATCCACTTCCTTGCCTTCGACCTTCCCCACAGTGATGGTTGCTTTGTTGCGGCCTATCCGGCGGAGACGACCGAAGCATTCTGCGATGGCCACAACGCGGCGTTTGCCTTCTTCGGCGGCGTCCCCCGATCCATCCTGTACGACAACACCAAGCTGGCGGTTGCCCGGATCCTGGGCGATGGGAAGCGGCAGCGAACGCGCGTCTTCACGGAGCTTCAGTCCCACTATCTGTTCGAGGACAGGTTCGGCCGGCCGGGCAAGGGCAACGACAAGGGCAAGGTCGAGGGACTGGTCGGCTTCATCCGGCGGAACTTCCTGGTCCCCGTCCCGCGTGCCGAGAGCTTCGCGGCCCTCAACGATGCTCTCGCCGAACAGTGCCGCCGGCGCCAGGCGGCGCGGCTGCGGGGCCACAAGGAGACCATCGGCGAGCGTCTCGAGCGGGATCGTCAAGTTTGAGAACGGCGGTGACAAATTAGTCCACGGAAGCGGCGGGATTTTCCAGCCGCGGGCGGAGTAAAACTCTGCCACCTGTAGCCTTCGATCTTTTTTGAGATGGAAGGCGGGAGGATGTACACCGTGGACCTATATCTGCGCGTTCGGCTGGCCTGCCATGTTGATGGTCTGAGCCAGCGAGAGGCGGCAAGTCGGTTTGGCATTGCGCGCGAGACGGTGAGGAAGATGCTGCGGCATTCGGAACCGCCGGGATATCGGCGACGCCAGCCACCGAAACGCCCGAAACTGGCCCCCTTCACGGATATCATCGACCGTATTCTGGAGGAGGACCGAACGGTTCACCGTAAGCAGCACCACACGGCGAAGCGTATATTCGCGCGCCTTCGCGACGAACATGGCTTCACGGGCAAAGAGACCATCGTGAAGGATTACGTTCGGGAACGGCGCCTTCGTCGGCGTGAGATGTTTGTGCCGTTGTCACATCCTCCGGGCCATGCTCGAGCGGACTTTGGCGAGGCGGATGCGATCATCGCCGGCGTCAAGTATCGGGTGCATTTTTTCGTCATGACACTTCCCCACAGCGATGCCTGCTTCGTTGCGGCCTACCCGGCGGCGACGACGGAGGCCTGGCTGGACGGGCACAACAGAGCCTTTGTTTTTTTCGGCGGCGTTCCCCAATCGATTCTTTACGACAACGACAAGTGTCTGGTGTCGCGCATCTTGTCAGATGGCACGCGGCAACGAACGCGGGCGTTCAGCGGGCTGCAGTCCCATTACCTCTTCGAGGACCGCTACGGCCGTCCCGGCAAGGGTAACGACAAAGGCAATGTGGAGGGGGTGGTCGGCTATGCCCGGCGGAACTTCATGACGCCGCTTCCCCGGTTCGCGAGCTGGGACGCCTTCAATGGCCACCTGGAAGAGCAATGCCGCAACCGGCAAGGCAACGTCCTGCGCGGCCACCGCGAGAGCATCGGCGAACGGTTTGTGCGTGACCGCGAAGCGTTGAAGAGGCCACTGCCGGCACCGTTCGACGCGTGCGACAAGCAGGGCACGCGGGTCAACTCGCTGTCCCTGGTGCGCTACCGGACGAATGACTATTCCGTGCCCGTCGCCTACGGCCATCAGGAAGTCTGGATCCGTGGCTATGTCCACGAGGTGGTTATCGGTTGCGGCGCCGGGATCATTGCCCGACACCCCCGTTCCTACGACCGGGAAGATATGGTCTTCGATCCGATCCACTACCTGCCTTTGCTGGAGCACAAGATCGGTGCCCTGGATCAGGCCGCGCCGCTAGCCGGATGGGAACTGCCTGATGCCTTCCCAACCCTGCGCCGTCTCCTGGAGGCGCGCATGGGCAAGGCCGGCAAGCGGGAATACGTCCAGGTCCTTCGGCTTGTGGAGACCTTCGATCTCGAGGTGCTTCACGGCGCGGTGAAGGACGCCCTGCGCCTGGGTGCGATCGGCTACGACGCCGTCAAACACCTTGTGCTGTGCCGTATCGAGCGACGCCCGCCCAAACTCGACCTGGATATCTATCCCTACCTGCCTCGGGCCAACGTGGCGACCACGGCCGCCGCCAGTTATATGAGCTTGTTGGGTGGAGGCGGGGATGTCCCGGGCTCTGTTGAAAAGCTGAAGTAGGCGTCGTCCGCCTGGAGCCGCTAGGCTCTGGGTGCTGATTCCATCAAGGAGAACGACGCCATGACCAAGACTACACGCAACGACCGTTCCTCGGAACCATCCTGTCGGCTCTTGCCATCGATGCCGGAGGCCTTCGACGATCTGCGCATGAGCGTCGATCGCTTCTGCCTTTTGGCGGGCCTCGAGTCTTTGAACGAGATGATGTCGGCGGACGCGGAAGCCTTGTGCGGTTCGCGCCACGCCCGCTCGGGCGAGCGCAAGGGCCATCGATGGGGCACGACCCGGAGCGAGATCGCCTACCACGGCGGCAAAGTGAAGGTCGAGCGCCCTCGGGTGCGGGACTTCGCGGGTCGGGAGATGAGCCTGCCGAGTTGGGAGCTGCTGTCGGAACCCGAACTCTTGCAAGCCTGGGCGATGAATCTGATGGTGATCAACGTCTCGACCCGCAAGTATGCCCGCGCGGTGCGCCTGCCGGACGATGCGGGCGGCGATCTGCCGGCGGCATCGGGTGACGCAACCTCGAAGTCGGCGGTCTCGCGCCGTTTCGTGGCGTTGACGCGAAGCAAGCTGAAGGCCTGGCTGGCGAGCCCGCTCGACGATCTCGATCTCGTGGTGCTCCAGATCGACGGGCTCCATGTCGGCGATCACCTGATGGTGGCGGCGATCGGCATCGACACCGGCGGCGCGAAGCACGTGCTGGGCCTGGCCGAGGGCGCGACGGAGAACGCGGCCACGGTGCAAGCCATGCTCGACAACCTGATCGAGCGCGGTCTCGATCCCGAACGGCCTCGGCTCTACATCGTCGACGGCGCCAAGGCGCTCTCGAAGGCGATCCGGCGGACCTTCGGGCGGGCGGCGGCCCTCCAGCGCTGCCAGGTGCACAAGGGGCGCAACATCACGGACCGGCTGGACGAGAGCCTCCATGCCGGCGTCAGGAAGGTCTTGCGGCAGGCCTGGCAGCAGGACGACGCGGCCAAGGCCGAACGGCTCTTGCGCAACCTCGCCCGCCGTCTGGAGCATGACGCACCCGGCGTCTCGGGCTCGATCCTGGAGGGCCTGGACGAGATCCTGACCGTGATCCGGCTCGGCCTCCCGCCGCAACTTCGACACTCGCTGGCTTGCACCAACGCCATCGAGAACGCGATCGGCACCGTCCGGACGGTGCAGCGGAACGTCAAGCGCTGGCGCAACGCCGAGATGGCGCTGCGTTGGACCGCCGCCGGCCTCTTGGAGGCGCAAAAGACCTTCCGCCGCCTCAAGGCCTACCGCCAGCTCCCCGTCCTTGACGCCGCCCTGCGGGAGGCGGTGAGAAAGGCCGGAGCAAAGTCCGTCATTGAAGACATCGAGGTGGCCGCGTAGCCTCTCGATCAGACGATGCCTATCTCGCACTTTTCAACATTGGGCGGGACATTGCCGTGGAGGCGCGTCATGACCGATACGCCGCAAGTGTTGCTGGCCCATCACCTCAAGACCCTGAAACTGCCGACGTTCCTGCGCGAATACGACAAGCTGGCCCGCCAATGCGCCACCGAGGGCGCCGACCATGTGCGGTATCTTGTCCGTCTGACCGAGTTGGAACTGATCGACCGTGAGCGCCGCATGGTCGAGCGGCGGATCAGACAGGCCAGGTTCCCCGCCGTCAAAAGCCTCGACAGCTTCGACTTCAAGGCCATCGCATCGCTCGACAAGATGCTGGTTCTGGAGTTGGCGCGATGCGAATACGTCGAGCGTCGTGAGAATATCATCGCGCTCGGCAACAGCGGAACCGGCAAGACCCATATCGCCCTCGGTCTCGGTCTGGCGGCCTGCCAAAAGGGGCTCTCCGTCGGCTTCCTCACGGCCGCTGCCCTGGTTCATGAACTGATGGAGGCCGGGGATGAAAAACGCCTGTTGCGCCTGCAGAAGCAACTGGCAAAGTATCACCTTCTGATCATCGACGAACTCGGCTTCGTGCCGCTCTCGAAGACCGGCGCCGAGCTGCTGTTCGAAGTCTTCAGCCAGCGCTACGAGCGGGGCTCGATCCTGGTGACCTCCAACTTGCCGTTCGATGAGTGGACGGAGATATTCGGCTCGGAACGCCTGACCGGGGCTTTGCTGGACCGCCTCACCCACCATGTCCATATCCTGGAAATGAACGGCGAGAGCTATCGTCTCAACCAAAGCCAAAAACGGCGGAAATCCCCAAAAATACCTGCTTGACCGCCGGTGCAATGGTTGACCCGGTGGGTCCACAGGAACCTCCCACGCTGCTTCGCTCCGCGTAACGCAAGCGCTACACGAAGCAGCGCGGGTCCCTCCTATGGACTACCGGGACAACCCCCCAACACCGCGTACCGCATAACGTCAAGTGGACTAGTTTTGCTCCGCCCGGGTGGACTAATTTTGCTCCGCCGTTGACACAAGTTCTCTTGCCATTGCCGCCTGCTCCCTATGATGCCTGCGATAAGCGCCCTGGACGGGCGAGTTCGCTGTCGCTGGTGCGTTACCGCAGCAACGACTATTCCGTGCCCGTGGCCTACGGCCACCGTGAGGTGCTCATCCGGGGCTACGTCGATGAGGTGGTGATCAGCTGCGGGGCCGAGGTGATCGCCCGGCACCGCCGGTCCTACGACAGCGAGGACCTGATCTTCGACCCGCTGCATTACCTGCCCTTGATCGAGCAGAAGATCGGCGCCCTCGACCAGGCCGCGCCATTGGCGGGCTGGGACCTGCCCGAGGCCTTCATCACTCTGCGGCGGCTCCTCGAAGCTCGTATGGGCAAGGCAGGCAAGCGCGAGTACGTCCAGGTGCTCCGTCTACTGGAGACCTTCCGGCTCGAGGAGGTCGAGGGTGCGGTCGGCGACGCCCTGCGGCTCGGCGCAATCGGCTTTGATGCGGTGAAGCACCTGGTACTGTGCCGCATCGAGCGGCGGCCGCCCAGGCTCAACCTCGACGTCTATCCGTATCTGCCGCGCGCCCGGGTCGCGATGACGTCCGCCAAGTCGTACATGAGCCTGCTGTCGGGGCTCGGCGCATGACCGACACACCGCAAGTGCTGCTCGCCCACCACCTCGAGACGCTGAAGCTGCCGACCTTCCTGCGCGAGTACGACAAGATCGCCCGGCAGTGCGCCTCGGAAGGCGTCGATCACGTCCGCTACCTGTTGAGACTCGCCGAGCTCGAGCTGATCGACCGCGAGCGCCGCATGGTCGAGCGGCGCATCAAGGCGGCGCGCTTCCCCGTGGTCAAGAGCCTCGACAGCTTCGACTTCAAGGTCATCCCCTCGCTCAACAAGGCGCTGGTCCTGGAGCTGGCCCGCTGCGAGTACATCGAGCGCCGCGAGAACCTCATCGCGCTCGGCAACAGTGGGACCGGCAAGACCCACATCGCCCTCGGTCTCGGCCTGGCGGCCTGCCAGAAGGGCCTCTCGGTCGGCTTCATCACCGCCGCCGCGCTGGTCCACGAACTCATCGAGGCCCGCGATGACAAGCAGCTGCTGAGGTTCCAGAAGAAGCTCGCCACCTACAAGCTTCTGATCGTCGACGAACTCGGCTTCGTGCCGCTGTCGAAGACCGGCGCCGAGCTGTTGTTCGAGGTGTTCAGCCAACGCTACGAGCGGGGCTCGACCCTGGTCACCACCAATCTGCCCTTCGACGAATGGACCGAGGTGTTCGGCTCCGAGCGCCTCACCGGCGCGCTCCTCGATCGCCTCACCCACCACGTCAACATCCTCGAGATGAACGGTGACAGCTACAGGCTCAACCAGAGCCGCAGGCGTCAAACCCCGACTGCTAACTGAACCGACCACCCAGCCCACGCTTGACCCCGTGGGCCCACAGGTCCCTCCCGCGCGCGCCGCCGCGTCAGCCTGTTGAGGGCACGCCGCGTCGCGCGCGGGGCCCTCCCGTGGACTACGGGGACAAGCCCGCAGCCGCCAAGCGGTCCCTTCTTACACCGCCGAGGTGGTCCCTTTTTGCTCCGCCATTGACAGGTCCACCATTTCCAAGCACTGGTGAAGGCCGCGCTCGACGGCTAGACATGTGAAACTCAACAGGGGAGACGTGCGATGCATCCCGATTTCACCGCCCGCAAGGCGCCCGGCATGATGCTGCGCGCCAAGGAGGCCCAGCCCGACATGGCGCGCATGCGCGCCTACCGCCTCGGCCGGGTGCAGGAAAAGCTCCGGGACCGCGATCTGGGCGGCGCCCTGCTGTTCGATTCGATCAACATCCGCTACACGACGGGCAGCTCGAACGGCCAGATCTTCAACTTCCACACCCCCGGCCGCTGCCTCTTCGTGCCACCCGAAGGGCAGACGGTGCTGTTCGACGACGAGCGCCTGCCCATCAGCATCGACGGCCTCGGCACCATCGCGGAGATCCGCAACATGCCGGCGTTCTGCTTCTTCATCGCCGGCACCCGGGTCGATGAGAAGGCGAAGGAGCTGGCCGACCAGATCGACGACCTCATGCGCACCCATGCGGGCGACAACCGCCGCCTCGCCGTGGACAAGGTGGAGATCGCCGGCATCCACGCGCTCCACGCCAAGGGCTTGGAGCTGTCGAACGCCCAGGAGCCGCTCGAGCTGGCGCGCTCCATCAAGTCATCCGACGAGATCGCCTGCATCCTCCACGTCATCAGCGTGGCCGAGACGGGGATCGCGCGCATGCGGGCCGAGCTCGAGCCCGGCATGACCGAGAACGAGCTGTTCTCGATCCTGCACCAGACCAACATCGCCATGGGCGGGGACTGGATCGACTACCGCCTGCTGGCCTCGGGCGGGCGCACCAACCCCTGGGGCCAGGAATGCAGCGACAAGCTGATCCGCGCGGGCGAGCTGGTGGCCTTCGACACCGGCCTGATCGGGCCTTACGGCTACGGCGCCGACATGTCGCGCACCATCATCTGCCACCCGGCGATCCCGACGGACGAGCAGCGCCTCCTCTACAACCTGGCCATCGAGAACATCGAGTACAACCTGGCACTCATCAAGCCGGGGGTCGGGTTCCGCGAGATCGGGGAGAAGGGCTGGAAGATTCCGGACGAATACGTCAAGAACCGCTACCCGACGCCCGTCCATGGCATGGGCATGGGCGACGAGTGGCCCATGATGCGCTTTGCGCAGGACTTCGAGGCGAGTGGTTTCGACGGCGTCATCGAGGAGAACATGACCCTCTCGGTCGAAAGCTACATCGGCGCCGACGGCGGCATGGAGGGGGTCAAGCTCGAGGAGCAGATCCTGGTGACGGCCGACGGCTACCAGCGCCTCTCCACCTTCCCGTGGGAGGAGGAGCTGCTGGGTTGACGGCCCAGCCAGCGGCGCTCGCTGGCGTCGAGGACTGGGTCGGGCGGCGCGCGCGGGCGTTCGACGAGGTGACGGAATCGCCGATCCGGCGCATGGCCGCGACCCTCGACCGTGACGATGCGCTGGCGAGCCCCGGCGACCCCATCCCGCCCGGCTGGCACTGGCTCTATTTCCTGAGCGACGAGCGGCAATCGGCGCTGGGCGCGGACGGGCTCGGGGCGCGGGACGGCCTCCTGCCCCCCTCCCCCCTGCTGCGGCGCATGTTCACGGGTGCGGGCTTCACCTTCCACCAGCCCATCCGCGTGGGCGAGCGCATGGAGCGGGAGACCGAGGTCGCCTCGGTGAGCGTCAAGGAGGGCCGCGGCGGCCCCCTCGTCTTCATCACCATGCGCCACCATATCCGCGTGCCCGCGGGCCTGACCGTGACCGAGGACTATCATATCGTCTATCGCGACGCGCCCAGGGATGGCGAGGTACCCGCACCAGGCCAGCCGCCGCCGGCCGAGGCCGCCTTCTCGCGCATCATCCGGCCCGACTCGGTGCTGTTGTTCCGCTTCTCGGCCCTCACCTTCAACAGCCACCGCATCCACTACGACCATCCCTACGTGACCGGGGTCGAGGGCTATCCGGGGCTCCTCGTGCATGGGCCGCTGACGGTGATCCTGCTCTTCGATTTGCTGCGGCGCGAGATGCCGGCGGCGGCGCTCTCGAAAATCAGTTTCCGCGCCATGCGCCCGCTCTACGCCGACGCCGACACGGACCTGACCCTGGCCGGCGTGCCCGCCGCTGACGGCCGCTCGGCCCAACTCTGGGCCCTCGACCCCACGGGCGCCGTCGCCATGAGCGCCGAGGCAGAATTCAGCGGATAGCGGATCGAGTCCGGCACTCGGAACCCTCGCCCCTTGGGGGAGAGGGTGGTGCGCGAAGCGCGCCGGGTGAGGGGGTGGCCGCCCGCGGGCGGCCAAAAGATTCTTTGTGGCGCGCGGACGCGCACCCCCTCACCCCGACCCTCTCCCTTGGGGATGTACAGACCGGAGACATAGCTGACAGGTGTTCGGAGACATGGTTGACACTTTCCCGGTCCCTGGCGGATTGGGGAAGGATTGGATCATGGTCTGGCGGGAGCGGTTGGTGATGGATCTGCGAGAGGAGTTTGTGGGTCTGGCGGGAAGCGCGGGGGCGAACCGGCGTGAGCTGTGCCGTCGGTTCGGGATCAGCGCCCAGACCGGCTACAAATGGCTGCGGCGGCACGCGGCCGAGGGGCGGGAGGGCTTGGCCGACCGCTCGCGGCGGCCGCGGACGAGCCCGGGGCGTGTGGCGCCGGTGCTCGAGGCGGCGGTGCTCGCGGTGCGGGCCGACAGCAACCAGGCGTGGGGCGGCCGCAAGATCCGGCGGCGGCTCCAGGACTTCGGCCACGCGGCGGTGCCGAGCGCCAGTACGATCACCGAGATCCTGCGCCGCCACGACAAGCTGGACGCGGCGGCGGCCGGGCCGGCGCGCTGGTGCCGGTTCGAGCGCGCCGGCCCGAACGAGCTGTGGCAGATGGACTTCAAGGGCCACTTCGCGACCGTGGCCGGGCGCTGCCATCCCTTGACGGTGCTCGACGACCACGCGCGCTACGCGCTCGGGCTCGCCGCCTGCGCCGACGAGCGCGCGGAGACGGTGCGCGAGCGGCTGAGCGCCATCTTCCGGCGCTACGGGCTGCCCGAGGCGATGCTGATGGACAACGGCGCGCCGTGGGGCGACGCCGGCGGCCAGCCCTACACCGTGCTCACCGTGTGGCTGATGCGGCTCGGCATCCGCATCGCCCACTGCCGCCCCTACCATCCCCAGACCCAAGGCAAGGACGAGCGCTTCCACCGCACATTGGCGGCCGAGGTCCTGGCCGGGCGCCGCTTCGCCGATCTCGGCGAGTGCCAGGGCGCATTCTCGCGCTGGCGCCACGTCTACAACCACCAGCGCCCGCACGAGGCCCTCGATCTCGACGTGCCGGCGCGCCGCTACCGCCCCAGCGCGGTCGCCTTCCCGGAGACGCCGCCCGAGATCGCATACGGTCCCGGCGATAGGGTGCGCAAGGTCCAGAGCGGCGGCATGGTCAGCTTCCAGGGCCGCCAGTTCCGCATCTCCAAGGCGTTCAAGGGACAGCCCATCGCCCTGCGCCCGAGCGCCGTCGACGGCGTGTTCACGGTGCGCTTCGGCGCCAACACCATCGCCCATATCGACTTCCGAAAAGCGCCCGCCGAGACACGAGCCGCCTGTGGATTTGATGGATATCGCTGGCGCGATACCCACAACCCCACAGGCACAACAACCGCAAAACAGGATTGATCTGGTATTGAAGTGCAGCATCCGAGGTGTCAACCATGTCCCCGAACACCCGTCAACCATGTCCCCGGTCTATACACCCCCCAAGGGAATAGGTAGGGAGAGGGCGATTCTTCGGTCGGAGATTCTCCAGTAGTCTCATACCAGTGAGCCTATGAAATCACCTTCATGATCCATGGATAGGCGCAGAGGGTTCGCATACGATCCGGTTCTGCGATGAGGTCGATCCATGCTTGGCAACAGGCGTCGATGATGGCCTCGGTGTCGTCGAGGACGCGGAGCGATAGGAAGCGTTCGCGTAGGTAGAGCCAAACCCGCTCGACGGGGTTGAGTTCGGGACTGTAAGGCGGCAACAGCGCCAAGGTGACGTTGTCGGGGACGGTGAGGGCGCGCTCGTCGTGCCAACCGGCGCCGTCGCACATCATGACGGCGTGCGCATCCTGGTCCAGGGTATCGGCGAAGTGTGCGAGAAACAGGTCCATGACCTTGGCGTTGACGCTCGGCATCACCAGGGTGACGTCGTCGCCGGTGTCCGGGCGCACGGCGGAGAAGATGTAGGCCCACTGGTAGCCGATTTGACGCGTCCCGGGGGCACGCTCGCCCCTGCGCCACCACCGGTGACACACCCGGCCCTTGTTGCCGACGCGCGCTTCATCCTGAAACCACAGCTGTAGGCGCTTGTCGGGATGCGCCGCGGCGGTCGCCTTCAGGATGTCGCGAAGCCCCCTTTTTTGAAGCGCTCCTGCGCTTCGGCGTCCCTTCGCGGGTGGCTCGGGCGCGCCTTCTGGCGGGAAAATCCCATCCGCCGTAGAACCCGGGTCATGCTCGAGGGGTGGTAGGTCTTGGCGAAGCGCTCCTCCAGCCAGCGGCACAGATCGGCCCGGGTCCAGGCGCAAACCCCGTCGCGCTCAGGCTCCGGCCCGGCGATGATGACCGCCGCCAGCGCCGCTTCCTCGTCTGCCGTCAGCCGCCGCGGCGAGTAGCCCTTTGGACGGTCGTGAAGCCCCTCCAATCCCTTTGCATTGTAACGAACAACCGCGTCGCGAAGCGTTTGGCGATCCATCCCCGCAAGCCGCGCGGCATCAGCCCGGGGCATCTCCTCCAAAGCATTCGCGATCCCATAGGCCCGCGCCGCCGCTCGACCGTACGATTCCACGCGAGCCCAGCGCCGAAGCTCCAAAGGCGTCAAATCATCCCGTATCTTGAGTGCTGATCCCATGACATCCCCCACATCTGGTGGGAGACCATAGAATCACAATCCGCCATCATCCGCCATCAATGAATATCCCGAGAGTCAATTCAGGCGCTCACTGGTATCAGTCAGTGTGCACATGGATGGCACCCTCGGCGGCGAGGCTGTCGATCTCGGCCTGGGTGAAGCCGGCGTCGCGCAGCACTTCGGCCGTATGCTCCGCGTAGAGGGGGGCGGGGCGGTCGAGGGACGCGTTGCCGGCCGAGAACTTGACCGGGGCGCCCAGGGCCTTCACCCGCCCGGCCACCGGATGGTCGGTCTCGACCACCATGTCGCGGGCGAGGGTCTGGGGATCGCGGTGCATGGTGCCCACGTCGGTGACGGGCCCGGCGGGCACGCCCAGCGCGCCCAGGCGCTCGACCCAATGGGCGACCGGCCGGACGGCGAAGTGGGCGTTCAGGATCGCCTCGAGCGCCGCGCGATTCTCCATACGCCCGCCGTTGGTGGCGAAGCGCGGGTCGGCGCCCAGCTCGGGCGCCTCGATCGCATCCAGGAGGCGCAGCCAGTTGGCCTGGTTCGCGGCGCCTACGGTGATCCAGCCGTCGGCGGCCTCGAAGGCCTGGTAGGGCGCGTCGAGCGGATGGGCCGAGCCGAGCGGCCCGGGCGAATCGCCCGTGGCGAAGGCGATGGCCGACTGCCAGAAGGTGTGGATCACCCCCGCCTCGAAGAGGGAACTGTCGACCATCTGGCCTTCGCCCGTGCGGTTGCGGTGCTGGAGGGCGGCGAGGATACCCATGGCGCCGAGGATGCCGGCCGTGATGTCCGTGACCGGCGCCCCCACCTTGACCGGCGCCCGGCCCGGCCCCTCGCCCGTGATGCTCATGAGGCCGCTCATGCCCTGGGCGATCAAATCGAAGCCGCCGCGGTCGGCATAGGGGCCCGTGCGCCCGAAGCCCGAGAGCGCGCAATAGACGACGCGGGGGTGCGCCGCATGCACCGATTCGTAGCCGAAGCCCAGGCGCTCCATCACGCCGCGGCGATAGTTCTCGACCAGCACGTCGGCGTCCACGAGCAGGCGCGAGAGGACGGCCTGGCCGCCTGCTGATTTCAGGTCGAGCCCGACGCTCCGCTTGTTGCGGTTGACCATCAGGAAGGGGGCGGAGACGCCGGCGATGTTATAGGGCTCGGTCCGTTTGCGCGTATCCTCGCCGTCGGGCAGCTTCTCGATCTTGATGACGTCGGCGCCCATGTCGGCGAGCATGAGGGTGCAGGCCGGCCCGGCGAGCTGGTGGGTGAGGTCGATCACCTTCACCCCGGCGAGCGGCCCCGAGCGGTCGTCCGACATGTAGCGTCCTGGCTCCTGGCTCCGGTCGAAATCCACGCACGAGGATAGAGGAGCGCGCGCGGCCGGCAAAGGGCCGCCAAAGACGCACGCGGCTACTTCAGCGTGTCGAGGAGCGCCATGGCCTGCAGATCGCAGCCCGCCTCCGCCATCAGGGCGGCGCGCAGGGCGGTCTTCCTCACCGCGCCCGGGAGCATGTGGAGCGTGACCTCCGCCGCCTCCTCGCCATGGATGAGGAGGAAGCCGGCCTCGGGCTGGCCTGGGAACCGGGGCGGCATGGGGAGGCGGCTGCTGCCGCGCCGCCACACCTGCTGGCCCTGCCAGCCGCCGCCCAACTTGCTGAGGGTCAGGATCGCATCCTCCGAAGCGTCGGGGCGCCAAAGGTCGTTGGGGCCGTCGGGCCGCAGGCAGTAATCCCCGGGCCGGCCGACGGGAATGGCCCAGGCGTCGGGAATCGCGAGGCGGAGGGACTCTTCCGCCGCCGCTTCCCGCGTGGCGCCAACCGTCGTATTCGAGCCTTCGCCGCCCGCAAATAGGCCGGCGAGCGCGGCAATCAGGCTGCCGCCTTCGCCGGAGCCGCTCGATTCGCCGCTCGGTCCCTCGAATGGCCCGACCAGGCGAACCGGCGTGCCGTCCTCGTCGATGAGCGTGAGCTTGGCGCCCTCGGGCAGGGAAAGCGTTTGCCCGCCCTCAATGACCTGGCCCGGCCGAATCTCGACGCCGCTTGCCTCGATGACCACGAGCTGGGACGCGGCCGCCGCGGCGATGGCCGACAGACCCACGAATGCGGCCAGGAGGAGCGCCGCCGCGGTGCGTAGAATCGGGTGTGCCATGTCGTCTCCCACTGGACCGCTTGTATCCATATCGAGCACCCGGCCCCGGACATCAAGGGGGTGGCGCAACGTCCCGCCCGGCCATTCGCCGCGGCATGAGCGCCTACTACCGGCACGGCGGCCATGATAATCTGCCCGCGCGCTTCGTCGAGGCGTGGTGTAGCGCGGCCGAGGGAGCGTTCGCATGACGGAACGACGGCTCAAATTCTGGGGCTGGGGCACCGACGAGAGCTCTCCCGGCCCCGAGGAAGCGCGGCAATGGCTCGACCGGCTCGCCGCGCGGACCGGGCTTTCGGGCTCCCTCGACCTCACGCCGCCCGGCCTGACCGAGCTCGACCTGCGCGCGCCGCGCCTCGAGATCCCTGCCACCCTCGCCCGCGTGGCGACGGCGAACGCCTACGAGCGCGCCCTCCACAGCTACGGCAAGTCCTATCCCGACTACATCCGCGCCTTCGGGCGCGACTACCGCAACCCGCCCGACATCGTCGCCTACCCCGAGGGCGAGGACGACATCCGCGACCTCCTCGACTGGGCCGACGGCGCCGGTGCGGCCGTCATCCCCTTCGGCTGCGGCTCCAGCGTGGTGGGCGGCATCGAGCCCATGGTCGGCGACGCCTTCACCGGCGCCCTCACCATCGACCTGCGGCGCATGGATCGGGTGCTCGACGTGGACGGGGCGGGGCGCGCGGCGCGCATCCAGGCGGGTGCCCTCGGCCCCAGGCTCGAAGCCCAGTTGCGGCCCCACGGCCTCACCCTCCGCCATTTCCCGCAATCCTTCGAGTTCTCGACCCTGGGCGGTTGGATCGCGACGCGATCGGGCGGGCATTTCGCCACCCTCTACACCCATATCGACGACCTGGTGGAGAGCCTGCGCGTCGTCACCCCGTCAGGCACGCTTCAGAGCCGGCGCCTGCCCGGCTCGGGCGCGGGGCCGAGCCCGGACCGGCTGTTCATGGGCTCCGAGGGGTCGCTCGGCATCATCACCGAGGCCTGGATGCGCCTTCAGGACCGGCCCACCCACCGCGCCGGCGCCTCCATCCTGTTCGAGGATTTCCGCGGTGCGGCCGAGGCCATCCGGGCCCTGTCCCAGTCCGGGCTCCACCCCGCCAACTGCCGGCTCGTCGATGCCGAGGAGGTCGCCCTCGCGGGTGCCGGCGACGGCGGCCACCATATGGTCCTGGTGGGCTTCGAATCCGCCGACCACCCACAGGACGGGCACCTCGCCCGGGCGCTGGCGCTGACCCGCGACCATGGCGGCGTGCCCGAGGACGCGGCCCAGAGCGGTGCCGCGCGGGCCTGGCGCGAGGCCTTCATCCGCGCGCCCTACCTGCGCGAGGTCACGATCGCCAATGGCGTCATGCACGATACCTTCGAGACCGCCATCACCTGGGACCGGTTCCACGACTTCCACGCCGATGTCATGGACGCGACCCGCAAGGCCATCCGCGAGGCCACGGGCCGTGAGGGGCACGTCACCTGCCGCTTCACCCACTGCTATCCGGACGGCCCGGCACCCTACTTCACCTACCACGCCCTCCCAGCACCGGGCCGCGAGATCGGGCAGTGGCGGGAGATCAAGGCGGCGGCCTCGGAGGCGCTGATGGCGGGTGGGGGCACCATCACCCACCACCATGCGGTGGGGCGCGACCATATGCCCTGGTACCGCGGCCAGCGCCCGCACCTCTTCGGCGCCGCGCTCGAAGGGGCCAAGCGCAGCCTAGACCCCAACGGCATCCTCAATCCGGGCGTCCTGCTCGATCCCCTGGCCCGTTCGCGGGCCGGCGATGACCGGTCGGTATAGCGGCCGCGGAGGCGGCGCGAGATGGCCCTGATCCGGCATCAATATCTGCGGCAGTTGCCGGCCCTGCTCGCGGTTGCCGCCGTGGTGGCCACGCTGGTCGTCGCGGTGCCCCGCACCCTGCCCTTCACGGCCGTGGTGGAGCGCTCGGTCGCGGACTTGCGCATCGCCTTCCTCACACCCGAGGAGCCACAGCACCCCGACATCGTAATTTTGGAGATCACCGAGGACACCCTCGCGTCCCTGCCCTACCGCTCCCCCGTCGATCGTGCGTTCCTCGCCACGATCCTGGAGAAGCTGGCCGGCGCGGGGGTCCGGGCGGTCGGCCTCGACATCCTGATCGACCGCGCCACGGAGCCCGAAAAGGACGGGCGCCTGCGCCGGATCATAGGGAGCTATCCCGTTCCGTTGATCGCGGCCTGGTCGACAACGGCCCTCGGGCTGACCGAATCTCAGGCGGGCTATCTCCGTGATTTCCTGCCGGTGGAGAGCCGGGGCCTCGCCGTCCTCCTTCGCGACCCATACGACGATACGGTTCGCTGGCTCTATCCCGGCCACGAGGAGGCCGGCGCGTGGGTGCCGGGCCTGGCCTGGGCATTGGCGGACGCTCTCGGCGCCGATCCCGACAGGGAGACGAAACCGCTCGCCTGGCGCGGCCGGCCCGCCAACGGCGACGCGCCCTTCGCATCCTTCCCGGCGCACGCCGCCGGTTTCCTGCCCGACGACTGGCTCGAGGGCAAGATCGTGCTGATCGGCGCCAACCAGCCCGACAGCGACCGCCACCGCACCCCTTTCGCCACCGCGCTCGACCCCCGGGCCGGCCAGATGCCCGGCATACGGATCCACGCCACCGGCCTGGCCCAATATCTCGACGGGCGGTCGCCGGCGATGCCCTCCCTCGCCCTCAGTATCATCATCGCGCTCGCGGCGGCGTCGGTTGGCGTGCTGGTGGCGCTCCTCGATGCACCGGTCGCGGTCAAGCTCGCCGGGCTCGCGGGCCTCGCGCTCCTCTATTGGGTCGGCGGGTTCGCGCTGTTCGACGCGGGCGGCCCGCTCATCCCGCTCGTCATGCCGACCGTGGGGCTGGGTGCCGCGTATGGGATCGGCGGCACCTTCACCGACCGGCGCCACCGCCAGCAGCAACGCTTCATCCGGCAAGCCTTCTCGCAATATGTCTCGCCCAAGATCGCGGAGCGTCTGAGCGCCGAGCCCGGCCGGCTCCGCCTCGGCGGCGAGAAGCGCGAGATCACCGTCATATTCACGGACATCGCCGGCTTTACGGACATGTCCGAGAAGCTCGAGGCCGAGGAGCTGGGCGCCGTCCTCAACGAATATCTCGACACCATGACAGGCATCGCCATGGCGCGCGGCGGGACGGTCGACAAGTTCATCGGCGACGCGGTCGTGGTCCTCTTCGGCGCGCCCGAGGCCCAGGCCGACCACGCCGAGCGCGCCGTCGCCTGCGCGCGCGAGCTCGATGCCGCGGCCCGGGCCATCGCGGCCAGGCATGCCGCGCGCGGCCTCGATTTCGGCATGACCCGCATCGGCGTCCATAGCGGCGAGGCGGTGGTCGGCAATTTCGGCGGCGCCAACCGCTTCGACTACACGGCCATGGGCGACACCATGAACACCGCCTCCCGCCTCGAGGGCGCCAACAAGCATCTCGGCACCCATGTCTGCGTGAGCGCGGCGGCCGCCGGGCGCTGCCCGGGACAGGCGTTCCGGCCCATCGGGACCATCGTGCTCATGGGCAAGGAGGTGGAAATCAAGGCCTTCGAGCCGCTCTCGGACGAGGCCGCCGCATCCGCCCGCATCGCCGCCTACCGCGCCGCCTTCGAGGCCATGCGGATGCGCGATCCGGCGGCGGCCGACATGTTCGCGGCGCTGTCGCGCGATAACGCCGGCGACACCCTCGCGGCCATGCACCTCGAGCGCCTGCGGGCGGGGGAGACCGGTGAGCGCATCGTGCTCACGTCCAAATAGGCTCAATTCTCAAGCCGCGATCGTTCTGGTAGGCTGGGCTCGGAAGCCTGAACACTGGAGAATCGGATGCGCGCTCTCATCGCCGCAATGGCGCTCTCGATCGTCTTGGCTATCGGCCCCGCGCTGGCCGGCAGTCTCGTCGTGATCGAATCGAACGCACCCGGCATCACCCCCGGCCAGGTGTTGGACGGGTCCCAGACCTTGGAAGTGCCCGGCGGCATGGAAGTCACCTGCATCGGCCAGGACGGCGACACCATCAAGCTGACTGGGCCCTACATGGGTGTGCCGGCGCCGAGCGGCGGGGCCGGCAACGCCAATTTCCTCGACGGCCTCTCCGCCCTCATCGCACCCCAGGGCGGCCAGAGCGTGGCGCTCGGCGCGACGCGCGAGGTCAAGGGGGCGGCGGGCGTGCCGGGCTCGCCGTGGCTGATCGATGTCTCGAAATCGGGCGACCGCTGTGTCCGTCCGACGGGCTCGCCGGTGCTGTGGCGCCCGGATGCCGAGGCGCCGGCGGAGCTCTATCTGAAGCGCTTCGGCGACGATACGGAGGCCGAGGTCGACTGGGCCGGCGCGGCGGCCGAGCTCGATTGGCCGAGCGAGATCGCGCTGGCCGACGGCGGCGTCTACCTGGTGCGCCTCGGCCGCTCGGCGTCGATGAAGAAGCTCACCCTGCACATGGTGCCGGCGGGCCTCGCCACCGACGCGCACCGGGCCGTGTGGATGGCCGGCCAGCGCTGCACCCGCCAGGCCCGGCGGCTTCTCCTGGGCGCCGTCCAGTAATTCCAAGCCGCGGTGTCGGGACCCCCTCCGCTCGGCAGGGCGTGCCGCGATTCCCAGGGCGCATAGAGGTCGATGAGGTTGGGGCCGGCGCGCCGCGGCGCCCGGCTCCGGATCCACAGGCGCAGGAGGTGCCGCTTGCGCCCAGGGCCGTCCCGGTAGGCCGTGCGTGAGTGCAGCACGACGTAGTTGTTGATGAGCTGGATATCGCCCGGGCGCAGGGCCATCCGCACCTGGATATCGGGGCGCGCCAGGACCGCGTCGAGATAGTCGAGGGCCTCGGTCTCGATGTCCGCGACCGCGATGCCCTCGCGCTCGAGCCAGTCGCTCGGGTTGCGGTTGTAGCAGCAGTGGATGAGGCCGCCCTCGGCGCGGAAGACGGGCAGACGCTCGGGCGTGACCGGCGGCTCGCCTCGCCCATGCTCGCCGCGGCGGTGATGGTGGAAGCCGCGGCACAGGACCTCGAGCAGATCGGGCCGCTCCGCGAGGATCGTATTGTGGGCCGTGGCGGCGCTCGCGAGGATGCTGAGCCCGCCCTCGGCCGCCATGCCCAGGCACATGAGCGCCGCATAGTCCGAGCCGTCCGTATGGAACGGCAGATGGGCGGTGCCCGAATAGCCGCGCGTGGTGTGGTCGAAGGGCAGGCCCCGGTCGGTGATGTCCTCGATTCTGTTGCGGCGCACGGTCTGGTCGACGAGGCGGCCCAGGCGCGCGCCCAGCAGCGAGAGCGCCCGCGCGTTGCCCTCCCGGTCGTGGCGCTCGGCGGGCCAGCCGGTGAGGAGGGTGAAGCCCGGGCCGGCCTCGAGCGCCGCCAGCACGGTCGCCATGAATGCCTCCGTCGCGGGCCGGGCCGTCGCACCCGCTTCGAGCTCCGCGATCGCCTCGGCCGGCAGCGGCCGCGCCCAGTCGTCCCGTCCGGGATAGTCCGTGGCCGACCAGGCCGTCCCGTCCCGGATCGGCGCGCGCGCGCTCGCAACCATCGCCTGCCCTCCCACCCGCGTCTTGCCGAGCATAGCGCCGCGCGCGAGGCCGGGCCACGGCGAAGGCGCGGCGCGCGTTGACCGCCGCCGGGGCCGCTGGTAGCGTTTTCGCGGGGTGGCACGGGACGCCGCCCCCGCCATGCCGTCGACGGGGAAGAGGGTGAGCCATGGGCGAGGAGGACGCCGTTCGACCGGCATCGGCCGGGATCGACCTCGACGCCCTGGCGCGCAACTACCGCGAGGTCGCGCGGCGCGTGGGGCCGGAGATCAAGATCATCGCCTCGGTCAAGGGCGACGCCTACGGCCACGGCGCCGTGGCCTGCGCCGAGCGGCTGGTGGCCGAGGGCGCCTTCGCCCTGGCGACCGGCGACCTGGGCGAGGCGACCGCCATGCGCGAGGCCGGCATCACGACGCCCATCCTCATGTTCGCGGGCATCCTGCCGGCCGGCGTCGGGGCGCTGCTGCGCCGCGGCCTCATCCCCACGGTCTACGACATGGACGGGGTGGAGGCGGCCGCCAACGCGACGGCGGAGGAGGCGCCCGTCTACATCAAGGTCGATTGCGGGCTCGGCCGCCTCGGCGTCGGCCTCGACGAGGCGCACGATCTCGTGGCCTGGGCCGTCGCCACCCCCGGCGTGCGGGTCGAGGGCATCTACACCCACCTGCCGTTCGCCGACGCGGCCGGCCGCGCGTGGTCGGCCGCCAACCTGGCCGGCTTCGACGCGCTCGTCGCCGGCCTCGACGGGGCCGGGATCCAGGTGCCCGTGACCCAGGCCATGGCGAGCGCGGCCGTCCTCGCCGGCCTCCGGGATTCGTGCAACGCGGTCTGCGTCGGCCACCTGCTCTACGGCCTCTCGCCCATGGCCCCGGGCGAGGCGGACATGGGCGGCTTCGCGCCCGTCCTCGCCACCATCCGGGCCCGGCTCATCCACGTGGCCCATCATCCCGCGGGGCGGGACGTCGCCGTCGGCGGGCGCTACGGAATCGGCAACGCAATGGTGACCGGGGTGGTGCCCATGGGCATGCACCACGGCATGCGCGGGCCGGCGCCCGGACGGACGTCCGAGGTCCTGTTCCGGGGCCGGCGCGCGCCGGTCTTGAGCGTCTCGCTCGAACACACCACGATCGACCTGACGGGCGTCGAGGACCCCCGCATCGGCGAGGTCGCCACGGCCCTGGGCGCCGATGGCGGCGAGCGCATCACCATCGAGGAGATGGCCGAGCGCCAGGCCCGCGCGCCGCTCGAGGTCGCCATGACCTTCTCGCGCCGCCTGCGTACCGAGGACCCGGGCGGAGGGCCGCAATAGAGCGCCTCCAGCTCGACTGGAATCGCTCCAGGCCGCAAGGTGGCCCGCCGGTCGTCCGGCGCGCCCGCGCGGGCGCGGACCTCTTGGTCCACTGCCGCGAGCGACAAAACGCGCGAGCGGTAGCTCGACTGGAATCGCTCCAGGCCGCAAGGCGGCCCGCCGGCCGTCCGGCGCGCCCGCGCAGGCGCGGACCTCTCGGTCCGCTGCCGCGAGCGACAAAAGAGCGGTTCCAGCTCGACTGGAATCGCTCCAGGCCGCAAGGCGGCCCGCCGGCCGTCCGGCGCGCCCGCGCAGGCGCGGACCTCTCGGTCCGCTGCCGCGAGCGACAAAAGAGCGGTTCCAGCTCGACTGGAATCGCTCCAGGCCGCAAGGCGGCCCGCCGGCCGTCCGGCGCGCCCGCGTGGGCGCGGACCTCTCGGTCCGCTGCCGCGAGCGACAAAAGAGCGGTTCCAGCTCGACTGGAATCGCTCCAGGCCGCAAGGCGGCCCGCCGGCCGTCCGGCGCGCCCGCGCGGGCGTGGACCTCTCGGTCCGCTGCCGCGAGCGACAAAAGAGCGGTTCCAGCTCGACTGGAATCGCTCCAGGCCGCAAGGCGGCCCGCCGGCCGTCCGGCGCGCCCGCGCAGGCGCGGACCTCTCGGTCCGCTGCCGCGAGCGACAAAAGAGCGGTTCCAGCTCGACTGGAATCGCTCCAGGCCGCAAGGCGGCCCGCCGGCCGTCCGGCGCGCCCGCGCAGGCGCGGACCACTTACGATCGATGACGGGACGGTTATGTCCTGGATGGGCGCGCCCGCGCAGGCGCGGACCACTTGGTCCGCTGCCGCGAGCGACAAAAGAGCGGTTCCAGCTCGACTGGAACCGCTCCAGGCCGCAAGGCGGCCCGCCGGCCGCCCGGCGCGCCCGCGCAGGCGCGGACCTCTCGGTCCGCTGCCGCGAGCGAAACAAATGCTAGAGTGGGTCCGATCGAGGCGGACCCGCTCCAGTGGGGCCTGGAGGTGCCGGGACCGACACGGGAACAAGGGAGAGACCCAATGACCAGGCCGCTCGAAGGAAAGCTCGCCGTCGTCACCGGCGCCACCCGCGGCCTCGGCCGCGCCATCGCCATCCGCCTGCGCGACGACGGCGCGGAAGTGATCGGCATGGGCACGAAGCCCGACGGGCAGGTGCCCGAGGGCTGCGAGTTCATGGCCGCGGACTTCGCCGACCACGCCGCCACCGAGGCCGTGGCCGAGCGCATCCGCGCGCGCGCGCCCTTGATCCTGGTCAACAACGCGGGCCTGGGCATCGAGCGCGGCATCGAGGAGCTGACGACGGATGAGTTCCGCTTCGTCCACGACGTCAACCTCGTCGCCCCCATGGTGCTCTCCCGGGCGGTGGTGCCGGGCATGCGCGCGGCGGGCTGGGGCCGCATCCTCAACGTGGGCTCGATCTACGGCAGCATCAGCCGCGAGAAGCGCATTCCCTACTCCTCGAGCAAGTTCGGCATCGACGGCCTGACGGCCGCCCTGGCGCCCGAGGTTGCGCGCGACGGCATCCTCGTCAACACCATCGCGCCCGGCTTCATCTACACGGACATGATCGACGACGCCGACGACATCGACGTGCCCGCGCTGGAAGCCAGCATCCCCATCGGCCGCATGGCCCAGCCCGAGGAGATCGCCGCCTTCGCCGCCTGGCTCGTGGGCCCCGAGAACACCTATGTGAGCGGCTCGAGCCTCGTCATCGACGGCGGGCTGGTGCGGGTGTGAGGGGGATTTACAAGTCTTTGCGCGGGCGCGGGGAGGCGTGGATCGCGGCGGCGATGTTGCGGTTCGAGATCGAGGCACCTGCGCAAGCAAAAAAGGTGTCAGGCACCTTATACCAACGGCCCATAAGCATGACCCGTTGTATGTTCCCTCAAGCGCCGGGCGGGCGCATCCGCGCCCTTGGCTTACCTCGCATAAGCTCGGGCGCGCGGTCGCGCTTGCCAGCGGTCGATGAGTCAAGCTCATCGACCGCTGGTATTATTCGCGGTCGGATGCCCATTGCGCCATCATTGCCGGTGATCGGGATGCGCCATCCGGGGAATCCCGGCTAAACGAGGGTCCTGGCAAGCCGAAAACCGATGAAGTGGTGCCGCAAGTCGGAGTCGTACCCGCTGCGGATCGCCGAGCGGAGGTCCCCCGGCTTGCTGCTCCAGGAGCCGCCCCGAAAAACGCGGGCCCTTTTCTCTGGCCCTTTCTCCCACGCGCTTCCGTCGGCGGGCGCGCCCTCGTAGCTTTCGCTCCACGCGTCCTGTGTCCACTCCCAGACGTTGCCGTGCATGTCGTAGAGGCCCCAACCATTGGCCGGAAACGATCCGACTTCGGTCGTCTTGCCGAATATCAAGCCGAAATTGGCATCGTGCTTGGTCGGCCCGCGAATTCCCCAGCTGTGGCTCGTCCTCGTTCCGGCGCGGCACGCATACTCCCACTCGGCTTCCGCGAGCAGACGGTACCGGTCGTCCACGACCTTTTCCGTCTGGGCGCTGAGCCAGTCCGCGTAGGCCCAGGCGTCCTCCCAACTCACATGGATGACCGGCCTGCGGCCGCGCCCCCACCCGTCGTCCCCCGGATCGGGTTGCCCGGTCGCGTCGCAATAGGCGTCGTACTCCTCGAACGTCACGGGAAAACGCCCGACGGCGAAACGCCGCGCGATACGCACCGCGTGACAGGGGCGCTCGTCGGCGAGCCCGAGGTGCAGATTTTCCCATTCCACCTCGCTACCCTTGTGCCGCAGGAATAGCGCCTCGTCCTGCTCCGACGTCTTGTCGGGCGAGCCCATCAGGAACTCACCGGCCGGGATCACGACCATCTCGGGGCACCACGGCTCGTCGATATCGCGTAAACGAGCCAGGTCCCTTGGCCGCGGCTCATTCGGTCCAAAACCCATGCCGTCTCGCCAATCCCTTTGCCCCGATCCGGGGGTCCCCGGATGGCTCCCCATGGTTGCCGACGATGGTAGCACGGCGCGGCGAGCGCGGCGTGGCGGCAAGGGAATAATATGGAATTCAACGGGCCGACCCCGTTCTCGCGGTGTATCCTCGAAACCGCACAGGCGGACGTGACGCCATGGGTGCTCGTTGTTGTAGAAGGCGAAAAGGTGTCAGGCACCATATTTGCACCCTATATCGAATTTACAGGTATTTGCGCGGGCGCGGGTCGTCGTAGATCGCGGCGGGGCAAAATGGAACGTCTTATTTATCCACCGGAAGCGATGAATCCACAGGATGCGTCAGTGCACTGGCTCCGATACATTGCGCGGTGAACCAGCAAGGAATCTTTCGCTAGAGCGTTTCCAGTTCGACTGGAATCGCTCCCGGCCGCAAGGCGGCCCGCCGGTCGCCCGGCGCGCCCGCGCAGGCGCGGACCATACGGTCCGCTGCCGCGAGCGAAACAGAGTGCTAGAGTGGGTCCGATCAAAGCGGAACCGCTCTAGCACAGCCGCCAGACCTTACGCGGACTACCGATGAGCGACGGTACGGTCGGCGCGCATCGGCAGCCAGCGCCATTGGGGATCCGGCCCTGGGTTCCGCGAGAAGAGCGGAAGGAGGAGGTGGCATTGAAATCGCTGGCATCGGCGCTGTGCGCCGCGGCATTGGCCCTGGCCATGACGGCATCGGCCCTCGCCGACGGATATTACATCTGCACGTCGGGCAGCGCCTGCGGGCAATTCTGCCGGTACTCGGGCCCCGATAACGCCGAGAACCGCAAGAAGTGCAAGAAGGCCGGTTGCACGATCGGGGGAACACGCTCCTCCGAGCCGGGCGCCAACATCAAGGTCTGCTCGGCCGCGCTCGGCGCCGGCGGCGCGCAACAGGCATCGATCGACGACATTATCGGCTCGCTCCCCGCCCCGCCGCGCGGCGCCGCCAGCGCGGATTGACGGCGGCCTGGGAACGCGGGGGCCAGGCTTTGCAGTTCGCATCGGGGCCGGGACGGGCATAGCGACCGGCCGGGTCTCGAAAGCCGCGCGCGCCATCGACCGAGGCGCGACGGTGGACCGACCGGCGCGCCGCATCGCGAGCGCCGCCATAAGCGACCGGGGACTTCCCTCGGATCTCGCTCGCCGGGCGGCCAGACAGCGTGTGGGAAGTTGTTCTTGATTTGATCCGGTCCGCCACCCATATACGGGTGACCGGGCGAGCGCCGAGCCCAAAGTGTTAAGGTTTGTCAAGGTTCGAACCCGATTCAGTTAACCTATTGTAATTATTGAAAAATAGTCGGCCGCACCTTGACAAAGCTTGACAGTTTCGAGCCGTCTTTGCGGCCGAATCGTCGCGTCTGAGCCTCGCCTAAAGGTCCTTGCACAATCGCAGGGAATCGTAGATCGCGGCGTGGATGTTGCGGCTCGCCACCGCGTCGCCGACGCGGAAGAGCCGGAAGGCGCCGCTCTCGTTGTTGACGACCGACTGGGGCCGGCCCGCGACAACCGCCGCGAGGTCGAGCTCGCCCAGGTTGGTTGCGTGGGGCCGCAGGGCGAAGTAGAGCGCGTCCTGGGGTAGCGTGCCGTGCTCGGCGACGACCTGGTCCACCACCCGCTCCTCCTCCTCGCCCGAATACTCGTTGCGCAGCACGGCGACGAGCTTGTTGCCCTCGGGATGGACACCTGTGAGGCGCAGGCAGGGGCTCATGACGACGCCCAGGCGATAGAGCTCGCGCAAGTGGGTCGGGATGTTGGTCGTGCCCGCATCCACGCCGATTCCGCGCTCCGGCGTCACCAGCTCGACCTGGGCCCCGCGTGCCGCGAGGAACTCGGCGCAGGACGGCCCGCGGGCGTCGCCATGGTCGTCGTGGAGGAGCACCGTCTCCCCAGGTGCCGCATCACCGCGCAGCAGCGCCCAGGTGTCGAGGGCCAGCTCGGCGCCCGCGAAGCGGCCCTTGTTGGGCCGCCCCCCGGTGGCCACGACGACCACGTCCGGGGCGAGGGCCAGCACGTCGTCCGCCGTGGCTTCCGCGCCCAGGCGCATCTCGACGCCGGCCTTCATCACCTGGGCCTCCAGCCAGCGGGGAATCCCTGAGAGGGCTTCCTTCCAGGTCGCCTTGGCGGCGACCGCGATCTGCCCGCCGACCCGCTCGGCGGCCTCGAACAGCACCACCGCGTGGCCCCGCTCGGCCGAGACCCGGGCCGCCTCCAGGCCCCCCGGCCCGGCGCCGACGACCACGACCTTCAGGCGGCCGGCACCGCGCGTGACCACATGCGGCATGCGCTCTTCGCGCCCCGTCGCCGCGTTATGGGCGCAGGCCGCGTCGCCGCCCGCGAAGATGCGGTCGGCGCAATAGCCCGCCCCCACGCAGGGCCGGATATCCGCCTCGCGCCCCTCGGCGAGCTTCAGCATGATGTGCGGGTCGGCGATATGGGCGCGGGTCATGGCCACCATGTCGGTGTGGCCTTCCGCGACCGCCCGCGCCGCCGTCGCGAGATCGGGGATGCGCTGGGCGTGGAAGACGGGCACCGGGATTTCCGCCTTGACCGCGCTGGCGAAATGCAGGAAGGGCGCGCTCGGGTAGGACATGTTGGGGATCATGTTGGCGTTCTCGGGCAGGCTCCGCGCCTGGCCGCCGATCACGCTCACGAAATCCGCCCGGCCGGGCTCGGTATAGGTGCGCGCGATTCTGAGGCAATCCTCCTGCTCGAGGCCGCCGTCGAGAAGCTCGTCCCCGCTCATCCGCATGCCGACGATGAAATCCTCGCCCACGACGCGCCGGATCTCGTCGAACACCTCGAGGCCGAAGCGCATGCGCTTGGCGGGACTGCCGCCGTAGCCGTCCGTGCGCCGGTTGGTCGACGGGCTCCAGAACTGGTCGACGATGAGCAGGTGGGCGTTCGAAAGCTCGACCCCGTCGAAGCCCCCCTCCTTGCACCGCCGGACGGCCTGGCCGAAGTCGTGGATGACCCGGCGGATGTCCCAGTCCTCCATGGCCTTGGGAAAGGCGCGGTGCATGGGCTCGCGCTCGTGGGAGGGGGAGATCACGGGGAACCAGTTCTCCGTATCCCAATGGGTGCGCCGCCCCATATGGGCGATCTGGCAGAAGGCCGCGGCGCCGTGGCCGTGGATGGCGCCTGTCAGCGCCCCAAGCGAGTCCAGAACCCCGTCGTCGTGGAGCGCCATGACGTTGAAGACATTCGCCGGGGAATCGAGCGAGACGGAGGACGCCCCGCCGCAGATGGTGAGGCCGAGGCCACCCCTGGCCTTCTCGGCCTGGTAGAGCCGGTAACGCTCGCCCGGCCGGCCGTCGACCATATAGCCGGCGGCATGGGCCGTGCTCATCACCCGGTTGCGGATGGTGAGGTGCTTGATGGTGAGCGGCTCGAGCAGCGAGTCGGTAAGCGCCATGGGATGGGCCCCCCTTCGGCGCAATCATAGATCGGTGCGGCGGCGGGCGGCCAGCGCCGCGAGGCGGGCCATGTCCAGCTTGCCCATGCCGAGCAGAGGCAGGGCATCCAACCGCTGGATGTCACCGGGCCGTGGCAGCCACAGCTTGGCGAGGCCACTCTGGTTGAGCGCTTGCCACACCGTGTCCGGGGTGAGGCCCGCCGCGCCCGCGTAGAAGAGCACTAAGCGCTCGCCTCTGCGGGCGTCCGGCGTCGCCATCACGGCGCAGTCGCGCACACCGTCGAGCCCGCGCGCGGCCTTCTCGACCGCGAGGTGCGGGACCATCTCGCCGGCGATCTTGCTGAAGCGGCTCAGCCTGTCGGTGACGCGGATGAAGCCATCCTCGTCGATGGCGGCGATATCGCCCGTGACGTACCAGCCGTCGCGCAAGGCCTCGGCCGTCCTCTCGGGCTCGTCGAGGTAGCCGAGCATCCGGCCCGCGCCCTTGAGGAGCAGGAGCCCCGCCTCACCCGGCGGCAGGGGCCGGCCGGACTCGGGCTCGACCACCATGGCCGCCACGCCCGGCAGGGGATGGCCGGCCGTCCCCGGCTTGGCGCCGGTCTGGCGAACCCCCCGATGGGTGACGGAGGCGGTGTTGACCGAGACCACCGGCGCCATCTCCGTGCAGCCGTAGCCTTCGAGCAGGGCCACGCCGAACTTCTCGGCAAAGGCGCCAGCGAGGGCGGGATCGAGCGGCTCGGCGCCGACGATGACGTGGCGGAGCGAGGCGAAATCCCCAGCCGTGCAGGAGCGCAGGTAGGCGCGGCAGAATGTGGGCGTGCTGATGAGCATGGTGGCCGCGTGCTTCGCGGTGAGTGGCCCGATGGCCTTCGCCTCCAGGGGGTTCGGGTGATAGACGGCGCCGAGCCCCTCGAGGAGCGGTACCCACAGGCCGCCCAGGAGGCCGAGTGAATGAAAGAAGGGCAGCGCGCACATCATGCGGTCGCGCGCGGCGAGCGGGAAGACCTGGGCCACCGCCTCGACGTTCGAGAGGATGTTGCGGTGCGAGAGCATGACGCCCTTGGGCGCCCCGCTGCCGCCGCTGGTGAAGAGCACCGTCGCCAGGGCATCGGGATCGCCCGTCCCGCGCTCGACGAGGCGCGACAGCAGCCATCCCGGCAAGAGGCGGCAGGCGGCCCCGAGCGCGAGCTTCTCGAGGCGTGAAGGCGCCTCCAGAAGATCCTCGATGAACAGCACCTCCAGCCCGCGCAGGTCGGGCCCGGCCTTCTCGAGGAAGCGTCGGGAGGTGACGACGGCTTCGATGCCGCTCCGCTCGATGGCGGACGCGAGCGCATCGCTGCCGCTCGTGAAGTTGAGGTTGACCGGCACCTTGCCCGCGAAGAGGAGGGCCAGGTTGGCGAGCGCGCCGGCCACGGACGCGGGCACCACGACCCCGGCCATGGCCGCGCCCGGAAGCCGGCGCCGCAGGCGCCGGGCCAGCAGCAGGGCACCGACGAGCGCGCGGCCGTAGGAGAGCTCCGTCCCCACCGAATCGGCGACGCAGAAGGCGCGCCACCGCCGCTTGGCCACCGCGAGGAACCGCAGGTGCAGGCGGTCGCGCGGTCCGTGGCGGTAACGGAACGCCGCCGCCCCCAGCTCCAGGACGGCCTGGCGGACCTGCCACGGCGCGGCCGTCGCGGGCAGCGGCGCGCCGAAGGAGACGGTGACCGGGTAGGGCAAGCGCTCGAGCCATTTGCGGAAGAAGCGGCCGCCCTTGAAGCTGAAGATGCTGCCCCAAACCCGGTCGAGGTTGACGGGGATCACGGGCACGTCGAGGCCGGCGATGATGCGCTCCAGGCCGGGCCGGAAAGCCAGCGGGTTGCCGGTGCGGCTGATGGCGCCCTCGGCGAAGATGCAGACCACGTGGCCGGCCCCGAGCGCGGCCCTGGCGCGGGCAAGGGCGCGGACGATGTCCTTCGGGCGCCGCTCGGACACGGGGATCACGTGCATGGCGCGCAAGAGCCACCGCAGAGCGGGCTTCTCGTAATAGTGCCGGTTGGCGAGGAAGCGCACGAAGCGCTGCACGCAGGCGCCGACCAGGAGCCCGTCGACGAAGGAGAGGTGGTTGCAGACGAGGAGCGCCGGCCCGCGCTCGGGCACGTGCTCGCGCCCCACCAGGCGGATGCGGAAGGCCGCGTGGGTGAGCAGCCAGACGGTGAAGCGGATGAAGAAGCCGGGCAGGCGGTAGAAGGCGTAGGCCGCGCCCGCGAGGGTGCCGAGCCCCATGAGCAGCACGATGTGGTCGGCCTCGATCCCGAGCACGCCGCGCAGCAGCCAGAAGGTGCCCGACGCCACGAGGATGCCCACCATGTTCACGAAGTTGTTGGTGGCGACGAGGCGGCCGCGCGACGCGGCGCCGGCCTTGTGCTGGAGGAAGGCGTTCAGGGGCACGATGAAGAGACCGCCCGAGAAGCCGAGGAAGGCGAGGGACGCCGCGGCCGCGGCGAACGAGGGGGTTGCGAAGGCCAGCAGGAGCGCGCCCACGGCCAGGCCGAGGCCGCCCAGCGGCACCAGGCCGAGCTCGATCTTCTCGCCCGAGAGCCGCCCCGCCGCCAGGCTGCCGATGGCGATACCGATGCCCAGGGCGGCCTGGAGCAGGCCGGTGCGCGCGTCGTCGAGGCCCATGACCTCCTTGCCGAGGAGGATCGTGTCCAGTTGCAGGAGCGCGCCCAGGAACCAGAAGACAGTGATGCCGGCGATGGCGAGGGCAAGCCCGCGCGAGCGCCGCACCTCGCCGAGCCCGCGCGCGATCTCGGAGAAGGGTGAGAGGGAGAGCGGCTTCCTCGCAACCGGCCCCGGCACGCGCGGGATCCCGAAGCTGGCCGCGACGCCGAGCGCCGCGACGGCGACGAGGAGGAGGCCGACCCGGACGAGGCCATCCGCCCAGATCGCGAAGATGAGCCCGCCCGCCGTCGTGCCCAGGATGATGGCGAGGATGAGAACGGCGGTGACAAATTAGTCCACGGAAGCGGCGGGATTTCCCAGCCGCGGGCGGAGTAAAACTCTGCCACCTGTAGCCTTCGATCTTTTTTGAGATGGAAGGCGGGAGGATGTACACCGTGGACCTATATCTGCGCGTTCGGCTGGCCTGCCATGTTGATGGTCTGAGCCAGCGAGAGGCGGCAAGTCGGTTTGGCATTGCGCGCGAGACGGTGAGGAAGATGCTGCGGCATTCGGAGCCGCCGGGATATCGGCGACGCCAGCCACCGAAACGCCCGAAACTGGCCCCCTTCACGGATATCATCGACCGTATTCTGGAGGAGGACCGAACGGTTCACCGTAAGCAGCACCACACGGCGAAGCGTATATTCGAGCGCCTTCGCGACGAACATGGCTTCACGGGCAAAGAGACCATCGTGAAGGATTACGTTCGGGAACGGCGCCTTCGTCGGCGTGAGATGTTTGTGCCGTTGTCACATCCTCCGGGCCATGCTCGAGCGGACTTTGGCGAGGCGGATGCGATCATCGCCGGCGTCAAGTATCGGGCGCATTTTTTCGTCATGACACTTCCCCACAGCGATGCCTGCTTCGTTGCGGCCTACCCGGCGGCGACGACGGAGGCCTGGCTGGACGGGCACAACAGAGCCTTTGTTTTTTTCGGCGGCGTTCCCCAATCGATTCTTTGCGACAACGACAAGTGTCTGGTGTCGCGCATCTTGTCAGATGGCACGCGGCAACGAACGCGGGCGTTCAGCGGGCTGCAGTCCCATTACCTCTTCGAGGACCGCTACGGCCGTCCCGGCAAGGGTAACGACAAAGGCAATGTGGAGGGGGTGGTCGGCTATGCCCGGCGGAACTTCATGACGCCGCTTCCCCGGTTCGCGAGCTGGGACGCCTTCAATGGCCACCTGGAAGAGCAATGCCGCAACCGGCAAGGCAACGTCCTGCGCGGCCACCGCGAGAGCATCGGCGAACGGTTTGTGCGTGACCGCGAAGCGTTGAAGAGGCCACTGCCGGCACCGTTCGACGCGTGCGACAAGCAGGGCACGCGGGTCAACTCGCTGTCCCTGGTGCGCTACCGGACGAATGACTATTCCGTGCCCGTCGCCTACGGCCATCAGGAAGTCTGGATCCGTGGCTATGTCCACGAGGTGGTTATCGGTTGCGGCGCCGGGATCATTGCCCGACACCCCCGTTCCTACGACCGGGAAGACATGGTCTTCGATCCGATCCACTACCTGCCTTTGCTGGAGCACAAGATCGGTGCCCTGGATCAGGCCGCGCCGCTAGCCGGATGGGAACTGCCTGATGCCTTCCCAACCCTGCGCCGTCTCCTGGAGGCGCGCATGGGCAAGGCCGGCAAGCGGGAATACGTCCAGGTCCTTCGGCTTGTGGAGACCTTCGATCTCGAGGTGCTTCACGGCGCGGTGAAGGACGCCCTGCGCCTGGGTGCGATCGGCTACGACGCCGTCAAACACCTTGTGCTGTGCCGTATCGAGCGACGCCCGCCCAAACTCGACCTGGATATCTATCCCTACCTGCCTCGGGCCAACGTGGCGACCACGGCCGCCGCCAGTTATATGAGCTTGTTGGGTGGAGGCGCGTCATGACCGATACGCCGCAAGTGTTGCTGGCCCATCACCTCAAGACCCTGAAACTGCCGACGTTCCTGCGCGAATACGACAAGCTGGCCCGCCAATGCGCCACCGAGGGCGCCGACCATGTGCGGTATCTTGTCCGTCTGACCGAGTTGGAACTGATCGACCGTGAGCGCCGCATGGTCGAGCGGCGGATCAGACAGGCCAGGTTCCCCGCCGTCAAAAGCCTCGACAGCTTCGACTTCAAGGCCATCGCATCGCTCGACAAGATGCTGGTTCTGGAGTTGGCGCGATGCGAATACGTCGAGCGTCGTGAGAATATCATCGCGCTCGGCAACAGCGGAACCGGCAAGACCCATATCGCCCTCGGTCTCGGTCTGGCGGCCTGCCAAAAGGGGCTCTCCGTCGGCTTCCTCACGGCCGCTGCCCTGGTTCATGAACTGATGGAGGCCGGGGATGAAAAACGCCTGTTGCGCCTGCAGAAGCAACTGGCAAAGTATCACCTTCTGATCATCGACGAACTCGGCTTCGTGCCGCTCTCGAAGACCGGCGCCGAGCTGCTGTTCGAAGTCTTCAGCCAGCGCTACGAGCGGGGCTCGATCCTGGTGACCTCCAACTTGCCGTTCGATGAGTGGACGGAGATATTCGGCTCGGAACGCCTGACCGGGGCTTTGCTGGACCGCCTCACCCACCATGTCCATATCCTGGAAATGAACGGCGAGAGCTATCGTCTCAACCAAAGCCAAAAACGGCGGAAATCCCCAAAAATACCTGCTTGACCGCCGGTGCAATGGTTGACCCGGTGGGTCCACAGGAACCTCCCACGCTGCTTCGCTCCGCGTAACGCAAGCGCTACACGAAGCAGCGCGGGTCCCTCCTATGGACTACCGGGACAACCCCCCAACACCGCGTACCGCATAACGTCAAGTGGACTAGTTTTGCTCCGCCCGGGTGGACTAATTTTGCTCCGCCGTTGACACGAGGAAGGTCGCCATCTCGCCGAGGCCGTTGGCGCGCGAGAGCTCCCGCTCCGAGAAGATCTCGGGCAGGATGCCGTACTTGGCCGGGCTGAAGAAGGCCGACTGGGTCGCCATCAGGAAGAGGACGGCCAGAAGCGCCTCGACACTGCCCGCCAGGAAGGCGAGCGCGCCCAGGCCCATGACGGCGATCTCGCACGCCTTGACGGCGATGAGCACGCGGCGCTTGGCGAAGGCGTCCGCGAGGTGCCCGGCATAGCCCGAGAAGAGGAGGTAGGGCAGGATGAAGAGGGCGCCGGCCAAGGCCAGATAGCCGCTGCCCCCGTTCCGCCCCGCGCCCAGCTTCACGGCCAGCAGCGAGACCACGATCTTGAACAGGTTGTCGTTGAAGGCGCCCAGGAATTGCGTCGCCAGCAGGGCGCGAAAGCCCTCGACGCGCAGCAGGGCGCGGTAGCTTGCCCTCGACATGTCAGCCTCCTCGCATGCTCTCATTGCGCCGGGCGCCGGGCGGCGCGCGCCCGCGCCAGCTCCCGCCCCAGCGGCCGGTGAGTGCCAGGCCGCACATGCGCCAGTCGCTCACCAACGACCACAGCGGATAGCGGAAGGTGGCGGGCCGGTTGCCCTCCACCAGGGCGTGGCCCGCCCAGGCTAGTACCCACTTTCATAATTCCGTGTTCCATACGATCGCTTTTCCCGTCTCCTCGGTAGGAGGGGGTGCGCCGGCGATGCCGGGGCATCGCCAAGCATCCCCGACACCCCGAGGGGGCGGGAAAAGCGACCCGTAGGGCGGCGCCCCGAGGCCCCCGGACGTCGTCGCGCGCCGCTTGTGATGCCCCGGCATCACGGCGCGCCACGCTCCTAGCCGGGAACCTCGGGGCGCCGTCGTATGGCACACGGAATTATAAAAGTGGGTACTAGGGCATATCCGCCAAACACGGCCCCGAGCAGCAGCCACGGATCGCCAACCACCAGGAAGGCCAGAAGGAACGCGAGGCTCACCGCCGTGCCCGCATAGTGGAAGGCACGGTTCGCGGGTCGCCCTTGGGCTTCGAGGTAATAGGGCCAGAAGGCCCCATAATTTCCAGCCCGCGGCGCCCGGGTCGCCCGCCCGCGGCCCACGCCCGAGCCCGTCACGCGGCTCACGGGCCTCGGATAGCGGACGGGCCGCGCCGCCTTGTCGCCGTGCATCGCGTCCTCCCTCATCGGCTTTCTCTCCAATCGTGATGCATTAAACAAGTGAATGTTCACTCACTTAATTTACAAAAATATTTATGCTCCGAGCACCCGCCAGCTCGCGGACACGAGGCTATCGGCCAGGTCCGACATGGGCCCCGCGATACGGCCCCCCAACCGGGACATGGCGACCTCGCGCACCAGGCCGAAACACATGGCCGTCATCGTGGCCGGATCGCGGCGCGGGATCTCCCCCGCCGCCATGCCTTCCTCGATGGCCTGGCGGACAACGTCCATGGGATGCCGCGCGCCCGGCCCAAGCCTCTGATGGTTCGCGTCCCGCGACAGAAGCAGATAGCCGAAGAGGACGGGGTCGCGATCGAAAAAGGCGCAGAATTGGCGGATCATGGCGGCGTTGCGGGCCTCGAGGCCCTCATGCCGGCGGCGCAGCGCCGCGAGCTCGCCGGCGAAGGCGGCCAGGTTGCGCCCGTAGAGGTCGGCGGCGAGCGCGTCCTTGCTGGCGTAGTGGCGGTACATGGTCCCCTCGGCCACCCCCGCTCCCGCCGCGATGTCGCGGATGGTGGTCTCGGCAAGCCCCTTCTCGACGAAGAGACGCAAGGCCGTCCGCCCGATCCGTTCCTTGGTCGCCGCGCCATCGCGCATGATGTCATCCTAAATGAGTGAACACTCACTTACATTAAAGCCATTGGTGACTACCTGTCAACCCCATACCGCGCTCCTGTCCCAACACGAGGCATGAGCGGTTTTATGTAACAGGTGGCCTGTCCCGCTTTGGGAAGTCTCCAATAGGCGAGGGTTTTAACGGGGCGGCCGGAGCGGCTCCGAGGACCGAGGTCGATGATGCCCGGGGATATGAATGGCCGCATCTATCTGGGACAGCAGAGCCGGATGGCGGCGGCTCTGGCCATGAGCGAGCGGGCCTTTTGCCGCTGGCGCGGGCGCTGTGAGGTGGGAGCGGAGGCGGCGGGGCTGTGCGACCGTCGCCCGGGCAGGGTCGGGGGGCGGTGCGGCGGGGCCGACGAGTCCATGGCGATGCTGGCGATGCTGGCGATGTTCGACGCCCGCGACCGGGATTGGGCCTTTTTTGGACACCTATCTGGGGGCCGCCCCACAGGGCCAGCAACCACGACGGATGCAGTCGAATCATATGGTACATAAGCGGGGCGAACCAGTCCGTCATCGACAACCGGGAGGTCACGAATCCATGAAGGATCCGGGAACGATCCTCATCACGGGTGCCTCGAGCGGCATCGGTGCCGCGCTCGCGCACGCCTACGCGGCCCCCGGCCGGCGCCTCGCGCTCACGGGCCGGGACGCGGATCGCCTGGCGGCGGTGGCCGAGGGCTGCCGCGGGGCCGGCGCCGAGGTCGAGACTGCCGTCATCGACGTGCGGGACGCGGACGCCCTCGCAAGCTGGATCGACGCCGTCTTCGCCGACGCGCCGCTCGATCTCGCGATCGCCAACGCGGGCATCTCGGCCGGCACCGGCGGCGGTGGCGAAGGCGCCGAGCAGTCGCGCCGCATCTTCGAGACCAACGTCCAGGGCGTGGCCAACACCGTCCACCCGGCCGCGGCGCGCATGGCGGGCCAGCCGGCGCGGGATGGCCGGCGGGGACAGATCGCACTCATGGCCTCGCTCGCCGCCTTTCGCGGCTTCCCCGGCGCCCCGGCCTATTGCGCCAGCAAGGCGGCGGTGAAGGTGCTCGGCGAAGGGCTGCGGGGCGATCTCGGGGAGCGGGGCATCGCCGTCAACGTCATCTGCCCCGGCTACGTGGTGAGCGCCATGACCGATGCGAACGATTTCCACATGCCATTGCTGATGGGGACGGCCGATGCCGCGCGGCTGATCGAGCGCGGGCTCGTGCGGAACCGCGCCCGCATCGCCTTCCCACGGCTCCTCTATTTCGGAGTCTGGCTCTTGGCCGCGCTGCCGCCCGCGATCACCGACCCCCTCCTCGCCCGGTTGCCGAAAAAGGTGCGAGCGGGCCGTTCGCGGCGGGACGAATGAAGCGATAAAGCGCCATGCCCGCCAGCATGGCGAGGACGAAGACCGCCGGCCGCCAGACCCCCAGCCCGAGGGCGGCCAGGGCGGGGCCGGGACACAAGCCGACCAGCCCCCAGCCGAACCCGAAGACGGCGGCGCCGTCGATGAGCTCAACGTCGAGCGCGCGCCGCGTGGGCAGATGGAAGCGATCGGCCAAGACCGGCGCCCGCCGCCGCCCGATCGCGCGAAACGCCGGCACCGCCACCAGTAGCGCGCCCAGCATGACGAAGGCGAGCGTGGGGTCCCAGTCGCCGGTCACGTCGAGAAACCCCAGCACCTTGGCCGGATCGATCATGCGCGAGAGGGCGAGGCCGATACCGAACAGGGCGCCGACGCCAAAAGCGGAGATTATTCTACCCATCCCTATGCCCCGACCACGTGGCGCGCGGCGAAGACGGTCGCGGCGGCCGCGGCCATGAAGACGAGGGTGGCGGCGACCGAGCGCTTGGAGAAACGCGCCAGGCCACAGACCCCGTGGCCGCTGGTGCAGCCACCGCCCAGCCTGGTGCCGAAGCCAACCAGGAGTCCGCCCAGGACGATGACGGGAAGCGAAGCGTCGATGGTGATATCGGGCACCGGGCCGGCGGCGAGGCCATAGAGGATCGGGCCAGCGACGAGGCCGACCATGAAGGCGAGGCGCCACCGACGATGCCGCTGATACCCGCGATGCGGCCGTTGAAGAGGAGGAGCAGGGCCGCGGCGGCGCCGATCAGCAGGCCGCCGAGGGTCCCCGATACGGGCGTGAAGCTCTCCATTCCATTCTCCATCGGCGCCGCGACGGCGCCCGGGTCCATTCTCCATCGGCGCCGCGAGGTCGCCCTCAGCCTTCGACCGTGAACGTGCCCGGCAGGTTCACGCCCTCGATCGCCAGGACCCGCGCCGGCGCCCCGTCGAGCCCCACGAGCTTAAGCGGCAGGGCCAGAATGGCGCAGCGCGGGCCGGAAATGGCGGCAAGGTTGTGCACATATTCGATATTGTAGATGTCGCGCCCCAGTATCCTGTGATGGACCTCGCAATCCTCGCCGCGGAACCCGGGCCGGCGCACGGCGAATTCCTCGGAGAAATCGTAGACGACCGCCTGCACGCCCCGCGCCACGAGCCAGTCGGCACCGCCCACCTCGAGGTAGGGGCCATCGCGCCAGAAGGTATCTCTGCCCCAATGGGCGTCGCTCCAGCCCGTGCGCAGGATGGCGATGTCGCCCGGCCGCACGTGGCCGCCGCGATCCTCGAGGGTGTCGCCGGTGATGCCGCGCTCGCGCCCGTGGTCGGACAGCTCGACGACGGCGGCGGGGCCGATCAGCTTGGCGAGCGGCGCCCGGTCGATGGCCGCCCCGCCCTCGATGAAATGGTTGGGTGCATCCACGTGGGTGCCGTAGTGGCAGAACATTGAGAAGGTCGAGCCGCGCCAGCCGCAATCGGGGAAGTCGTATGGCGTCGCGAACTCGACCGAGAGGCCGAGGCGGCCGTCGCCATGGCGGATCGGCAGGGAAAGATCGATGACGTGCACGTGTCCCCCTCTCATGCCCGAGCGCCCGGGCCCGATTCAGGCGGCCGGCGTGGCCGCCTAATCGGCCGCCGGTTCGCCCGATTGCTGCTGGCGGCGGAACTCCCGCCAGCGCGCGACGTTCCTGTTGTGCTCCGCGAGCGTGCGGGCGAAGACATGGCCGCCGCGCCCGTCGGCGACGAAAAAGAGCTCGTCCGTATCGGCCGGGTTGAGCACGGCGGCAATCGCCGCGCGCCCGGGATTGGCGATCGGGCCCGGTGGCAGCCCGGCATTGCGGTAGGTGTTGTAAGGATGGTCGAGCTTGAGGTCGGCGCGGGTCAGGGGCCGGTCGAGCGGGCCGACCCCACCCGTCAGCGCATAGACGACCGTGGGGTCGGCATCGAGCTTCATGCCCCGCTCGAGCCGGTTGAGGAAGACGGCGGCGACGCGGGCGCGCTCGTCCTCGCGCGCGGTCTCCTTCTCGACGATGGAGGCCAGGGTCACGGCGTCGGCGGGCGTCGCGATAGGCAGATCCGGCGCGCGGCCGGCCCATAGCTCCGCGAGCGCCTCGGCCATGGCCTGGCGCATGCGCCCGATCATGGCATCGCGCCCGTCGCCGTGGGAGAAATGGTAGGTCTCCGGCAACAGCACCCCTTCCCCGATCCCGTCCGGAAGCTCGCCCTCGAGTCCTTCGGTGCGCCGGATCTGGTCGATCACCGCGGCCGTGATCAGCCCCTCCGGCACGGTCAGGCGGCGAATCACCGTCTCCCCGCTCGCCAGCAGCGCGATCACCTCGCGCGGGCTCATGGCCGGGCGGAACGCGTACTCGCCCGCGCGCAGGCCCCGGTCCGCGCCGGTCACCCGGGCGGCGGCGACGAAGACGAGCGCATTGGCGATCACGCCCGCCGCCTCGAGGGCCCGGGCGATCTCCTCCAGGCCCTCGCCCCGAGGGACGATGAGGGTGGTCGGCGCCTCGAGCGGCCCGGGGCGGGTATAGCTCGCGTAGCCCCAGAGGAAGACACCGAGGGCGAGGACGAGGGTGGCGAGGAGGGCCGCGAAGAGACGGACGACGATGCGTCCCATACCGTGCTAGCCGAGGCCCTTGAGAACCAGGGAGACATTGGTGCCGCCGAAGCCGAAGGAGTTGGTGAGGACGTGGGCGACCGGCCGCTCCTTGGCCGCGCCCGGCACCAGGTCGATGTCGCAGCCCGGCGAGGGGTTCTCGAGGTTGAGGGTCGGCGGCACGACGCGATCGCGCAGGGCGAGGATGGAGAAGATCGCCTCGACGCTGCCGGCGGCGCCCAGGAGGTGGCCGATGGCGGACTTGGTCGACGACATGCAGAGGCTGTAGGCATGGTCGCCGAAGAGGCGCTTGACGGCGCCGAGCTCGATCTCGTCGCCGAGCGGCGTCGAGGTGCCGTGGGCATTGATGTAATCGATATCCTCGGGATCGAGGCCGGCGCGCGCGAGGGCCGCCGCCATGGAGCGGTAGGCGCCATCGCCGTCCTCGGCGGGGGCCGTGATGTGGTGGGCGTCGCCCGAGAGCCCGTAGCCGACGACCTCGGCATGGATCCTGGCCCCCCGGCGCTTCGCGTGCTCCAGCTCCTCGAGCACGACGATGCCGGCCCCCTCCCCCATGACGAACCCGTCGCGGTCACGGTCCCAGGGCCGCGAGGCACGCTCGGGCGTATCGTTGAACTGGGTCGAGAGCGCCCGGGCGGCGGCGAAGCCGGCGATTCCGATGCGGCATACGGCGGCCTCGGCACCCCCGGCCACCATGACGTCGGCATCGTCGAACTGGATCAGCCGGGCCGCGTCGCCGATGGCGTGGGCGCCGGTCGAGCAGGCGGTCACGACGGCGTGGTTCGGCCCCTTGAAGCCGTACTTGATGGAGACGTGGCCGGAGGCGAGGTTGATGAGCGCCGCCGGGATGAAGAACGGCGACATCTTGCGCGGCCCACGCTCATGGAGGGTGATGGAGCCGTTATAGATCTCCTCGAGCCCGCCGATGCCCGAGCCGATCATCACGCCCGTGCGCTCGCGCGCCTCCTCCGCCTCGGGCATCCAGCCCGAATCCTCGACCGCCTGGGTCGCGGCCCCCATGGCGAAGACGATGAAGCGGTCGGTCCGGCGCCGGTCGCGCGCGCTCATCCAATCGTCGGCGTTGAAGAGGCCGTCCGCGGTCTCGCCCTGGGGCACCTGGCCGGCGATCTTGGAGGGAAGGTCGGAGACGTCGAAGCTCTGAATGGCACCGACGCCCGAGCGCCCTTCGATCAGTCGCTCCCACACATGCGCCACACCGACGCCAAGCGGCGTGACAAGCCCGAGCCCCGTCACGACGACCCGCCTCATGGCGTCAGCGACCGGGCTGACCGGGGATCGGAGCGGCCGCCGCGCGGCGCGGCCGGGGTCGATTGCGCCGGCGGTCAGACCTCATTGGAGATGTAATCGACCGCATCCTTGACGGTGACGATCTTCTCCGCCGCGTCGTCGGGAATCTCGCAGCCGAACTCTTCCTCGAAAGCCATTACCAGCTCGACCGTATCGAGGCTGTCCGCCCCGAGGTCGTCGATGAACTTGGCATTTTCGCTCACCTTGGCCTCGTCGACGCCAAGATGCTCAACGACAATCTTCTTCACGCGTTCGGCGACGTCGTCAGTGCTCATATCTCCAGTCCCCAGGATGCCGTTGAACTTCGTGGCTCGTCATGGCCGGCCGCGCCGCGGCCGGGCCAGCTTCGGGCCTGAATCGTCTCGTAACATACTTTATTTGCATTGGCCAGCATCGGCGCGCGCGCGGGCGCTGACAAGTGGGCGGAAGGCTCGGTTGTAGGCACTTCGGGTCGATAACTCGCCGCTCGCAAGATCACGAATGTTGGACTCAATAAGTTTGGAGCCGAACGGCATTAGGATTTTGAGACAGATGACCACGGCTCATCATCGGGCAAAACGTCTATATCGTAGAAACTTTAAGTCAGCGAGAACCTTAAACGATGCATAAACCTTGCTTACATAGTCTCATCGCCGAGCATCATCAATATCGATGTCAGCACATATACGTTGAACCGTTTCTTGAGCAATATGTAACATCCGTTCTTGCCGGTACGGTCGCGTTTCAGTCGAGCTTCAGAAGTAATCTTCTTTACGGAGGTAGCGCTCTTCGTTTTCGAGTTCAAGACGCTCCGCCTCTGCGTGAGCCTTAGGCACTTCTCGACTCGGCCAATAAGTTTATTAGGATTTTGAGACAGATGACCACGGCTCATCATCGGGCAAAACGTCTATATCAAACTTTAAGTCAGCGAGAACCTTAAACGATGCATAAACCTTGCTTACATAGTCTCATCGCCGAGCATCATCAATATCGATGTCAGCACATATACGTTGAACCGTTTCTTGAGCAATATGTAACATGTCGCGTTTCAGTCGAGCTTCTTCTTTACGGAGGTAGCGCTCTTCGTTTTCGAGTTCAAGACGCTCCGCCTCTGCGTGAGCCTTCCTCGACTCGGCCCTAACTATATCGCCTTGCAGGTGCATATGGACCGCGCGGCCCTCAGCTTCGCTCGCCTCAGCCCTGAGCTTCTTCACTTCCAATTCGCCTTTTTGCAATTTCAAGTCAGCGATTTTCTTAGCAAACTCACGTTTCCAAGGAGTGAATTTCTCGTCGATAAATTCGATGCTTTTCGCAATACCGGAAATGCTTACCTCGACGGGCGATGACTGCGTGAGAGATAGGACTTGTATTTTCGGTTCGCGATCGCTTACAGAATCCGAAACTTGTTGTATTGTCTCAATCGCCTCTAATGCCGGGACAACCTCTGTCGCAAGGACAGTGGCGTTCAGCATGCCGCGCTCTGACCCACGAAACCTTATAGTCTTCAGAGGCGCTCTGTCATGAAGAGCAAGAAGCTCGTCAAATATCATGCGTTGATGAGTAGTTAATGTGGCAGCCTCGCGGGCTACCAATTTTAATGCACTCTGTGTGATTAATTCTGATGCTTCAGAATAATTCTCTGCGTAGGTAACATCGTCGTCCGAAGCTATACGAAATGCAGTTTCATTTCCCTTTTCAGTCTGGTCAATTAATAAAACGCTGTCTCTGGATTGTGGATAAATTCTAGAAAATTCGTTTGCTGCGTGTTCGGCTTGATCCGCATCCGTAAGTCCATCGGAGATAACGTAACGTCCCTATCCGGTTAATGCAGGTAGCGACCGAGTGTTCTTTATATGTTCGCTCTAAGGGTGTACTGTTCCCGCCTCTGAGGATTGGTCGGGAGACAGGGCATGAGCGGCTTGTTGACGTTCCAAGAGCGCTACCGAGACGAGGAATCGTGCATCCTGGCCTTGGCGGATCGACGCTGGCCGTCTGGGTTTGCGTGCGCCCGCTGCGGGCACCGGCGGGGCTATCGGCACAAGGCGCGGGCGCGCGTCTTCGAATGCGCGGCTTGCGGTCGTCAAGAGTCGGTGACGGCGGGAACCATCTTCCACCGCACCCGCACACCGTTGCCCAAATGGTTCCTGGCGGCGTGGTTGATGGGGCGGGACAAGCGCGGGGTCTCGGCCCTGTTCCTGGCGCGCGAGCTGGGGCTTCGCTATGAGACCGCATGGCTGATGGCTCACAAGCTGCGCCATGGCTTGGCGGAGCGGCCGGATGCGTTGCTGGACGGCATGGTCGAGGTCGATGAGAGCTACTACGGCGGGCGCGGCAAGCCCGAGAGCCGGGGCCGCGGGATGGCCAATGCCAACAAGAGCCTGCTCGTGCTGGCGGTGGAGAAGGTGGCGGTGGCGCCGGGCAAGGGGGTCGAGGGCAGCGGCTTCGTCGCCGGCCGGGCGCGGCTTGCCATCCTGCCCCGGGCCAATGCCGAGCAGCTCGGCGGCTTCGTGCGGGCCGCCGTGACGCCGGGCGCGCGCCTGCTGACCGACGATTTCAAGGGCTATGCCGGGCTCGGCGCCGTCTACCGGCACCAGCCCACCGTCCAAGGCCAAGGCAAGAACGCCGAGACGCAGATGCCGATCATCCACGTCCTGTTCAGCAACCTCAAGACCTGGCTCAACGGCACCTACCATGGCGTCAGCGCCAAGCACTTGCCGCGCTATGGCCGGGAATGGGCCTATCGCTTCAACCGCCGCCGGCGGATCGACGACCTCGGCGACTTCGTCCTGAGCCGCGCCACGGCCCGGCCAACCATCACATACCGCCAGTTGATCCACGGCTTGCAACCCCAGGGCGCACGACCTGCCTTAACCGGATAGGGACGTAACGTAAACTCTGATGTCACGATAATCCGATAGTCGAGAAAGCAGAAAAGCTTCTCGAAATGCCGCGGCAAGATCGGTGCCGCCACCTGCTTGTAACGAGCGAATACGGCCCTCAAATTCGGAAAATCGATCAGCTGCGTCATGGAAAAGTATATCGGCGTCGCTAGCAAATTGAATGATGGCGACATCCGGAGTTCGTAGCGCGCTAACTCTTCGAATAAGGAGTTCCTTGGCTGCTTCAAGTTTGCTGGCCCACTCCCCGGTCTCTACCAATCCAACAGGTTCGGGACCGCCACTAAATTTGTTGCGCATAGAACCAGAAGTATCGAGGAAAATGATCCAGATAGAATTCGCCATGTCGCTCATTTCCCTTCGTTGAACTGATTTGCGGCCCTGACGCACTAGTGTCCGGTTAAAAATCGAATAAATTCAATTGGTTGGTTATTTGCGAAGCGTTGCATCTGTTTTCGTCTCCCGCAAGTGCTTGATGTATGGGCATTTTCTCGAAGAGGGTCACCGAGAGGATCTGTAACAAAGTGTAGAGCGAGGCGTCCAGGTCGAGGCGCTTCTTGACGATGGCGACGAGGACGTAGACCGAGACGGCAATCCAGATCTGCGTCTTCACCGCGTTCTCCGACGTGCCGTAGAACTGCTTGATCCGAAGATGCTGCTTGATCCACTTGAAGAAGAGTTCCACCTGCCAGCGGCTTTTGTAGAGCGCGCAGATGGTGGCGGCCGGAAGCGAGAAGTTGTTGGTGATGAAGACCAGCGTCTTGCCGGACTCGGGGTCCTTGAAGCGGATGCGCCGCAGAAGTTCGGGGTAATCCTGACGGGTGTAGAAGCCGTCCAGGGAGATGGTCTGGTCGCAAATGATGCCGGTCGAGCGATCCGTCGGCGCCGAATAGACGCGATGAGCATCGATGTTCGACTTGGCACGCGTGACGAAGAAGGCCCCGGCTTGGTGCAACACATAAAGGCGGGCAAAGTCGACGTAGCCACGATCCACGACGTAGATGGCTCCGGCTTCCGGCAAGAGCATATCGAGGGCATGAACGTCGTGCAGCTTGCCATCCGAGATGTGGATAAAACTCGGAATGTTGCCCCGCAGGTCGAGCAGCGTGTGCATCTTCACCGCCGCCTTGGTGGTGCGGAAGTGCGCCCACGGAAAGACCGACAGGCACAGAGCGATGGTCGTCGAGTCCAGGGCGTAGACGGTATTGGTCAGGTCCAACCCCAGTTCTTCGTCGACGTACAGCGTCCTCGCCTGGGTGATGAGCCGCTGGGCCAACGCCGCATGGATACGCCAGTCGCGCCTTTCGTTGGCATCGGCCAGCGTCGAGCGCCGGACCGGCTGGCGGAAGCCCATGTGATAGAGTTTCGATGCGTGGACCGAGAGGCAGGTCTCGATGTCGCGCAGGCTTTCCCGGTAGGTCAGCTGGGCGAAGGCCATGGACCGGTATTGCTCGGCGCAGGAAAGCGTCCGGACCCGGTGATCGCCGCCATACCGGTCGACGATCCGCGTGAAAGTAGTCCATGGCAGGAAGTCCATGAGCTGAGCGAACAGGGTCTTGCCGGTGTTCATGAGCATCTCCTCGGAGAAACTCCGAAAAGTGCTCCATCCAATTCAAATCGACACCATGCATTTTCGCTTCAAACCCCGCAGAAATCCTGGCTCTCAAAGCCAGCACCGCTCAGTTAACCGGACAGCAGTGGCCCTGACGTTGAATTCTTACAAATATACAGAGGATTACGTGCTAAATCCTCAGTCAATCCTTCTATAATACAATATTAAGTTTCCGTCGGCAATCGGTTGTAAAGCCAACTGTAGATAGCACACGATCTGTCCGTTCTATGTAGCACACGATCTGTCCGGTTTATTGAGCCTCCTGTTTGAAGGGGGTGGGATGAGACGGACAGATGTTTTGCAAGGTGTGCGCATGATGAGGTTTCGGGATGTTTTCGGTCGTTGTGAGGCGGGATCGTTGAGCCAGTTGGAGGCGGCGGAGGTGCTTGGGGTCGGCGAGCGCACGTTTCGGCGCTGGTGCCGTCGTTTCGAGTGTGAGGGCGATGCGGGGCTTCTGGACCGGCGTCTGGGCAAGCCGTCGCCCAAGCGGGTGCCGGTGGACGAGGCGATGCGGGTCGAAGCTCTTTACCGCGAGCGCTACGCGGGTTTCACGGTCAAGCACTTCCACGAGCACCTGGTGAAGGACCACGGCTTCCGCTGGGGTTACACCTGGACCAAGACGTTTCTCCACGGCCGCGGCCTGGCGGCGCCGGCGCCCAGGCGCGGGGCGCACCGGCGCAAGCGGCCGCGGCGGCCGCTCGTGGGCATGATGCTGCATCAGGACGGCTCGACGCACCGCTGGCTGCCGGGCCGCGACGAAGAGCAGGATATGATCGTCTCTCTGGACGATGCGAGCGGGGCGATCTACTCGGGCTTCCTGGTCGCCGAGGAGGGCACCATGTCGAGCTTCCAGGGGCTGGGCGAGGTGTTCGGCCGGCACGGGCTGCCGTGCGCGCTCTACACCGACCGCGCGAGCCACTACTTCCACACCCCCCAGGCGGGTGGCAAGGTGGACCGCGACAAGCCCTCCCAGCTCGGACGGGCCTTGGCCCAGCTCGGCATCGAGCACATCGCGGCCTATTCGCCGGAGGCGCGCGGGCGCTCCGAGCGCGCCTTCCGCACCTTGCAGGACCGGCTCCCCAAGGAGTTGGCATTGGCCGGCGTCTCGACGATCGAAGGGGCCAACCGCTTCCTCGCCGAGACCTTCATTCCCGACTACAATGCGCGCTTCGCGATCGCTCCCGAAGAGCCGGGCTCGGCCTTCGTCGCCGTGCCGGCGGAACAGTGGCGCGACGTGCTGTGCGTCCAGGAGACGCGCACCGTCGGCAACGACAACACCGTACGCTTCCACGGCATCGTCCTGCAGATCCCGCCGTCATCGCTGAGGCCGCACTACGTCAAGGCCAAGGTCCGCGTCCACCACTATCCGGACGCCACCTACGCCATATTCCACGGGCCGCGCCCGATCGCCCGCTACCGAGGCGATGGCGCGCTTCTGGAAGGAGACACCATGAAGAGGGCCGCGTGATGCCGCTCGACGCGACCCGCCCGTGGATAAGTGGACAGCTCGGCTACGCCGACCTGACCACTTCCCCACAGGCGCCACAACATCAACAGAGCGGTCAATCGATGTGCTACATAAACCGGCCAACTTAATTCGCTATCTACATCGGTTGTAAAGCCAACGTTCAAGTCCAGTTCGCAGTTTGTGAGCACCAATCCCCAAACTGAGACACCACCGACGCACGGCTCACTCCGGTCAGTGAAAAACCCCGCCGGCGCCCCTCATATCATCGCCATGCCGCCGTTGACGTGCAGGGTCTGGCCGGTGACGTAGGCCGATTCGGCGCTCGCGAGGAAGGCGACGCAGGCGGCCACGTCGTCGGGGGCACCGAAGCGCCCCGCCGGGATGCGGCCCAGGAGCTGCTCGCGCTGGGCCTCGGCCAGCCCATCCGTCATGGCCGTCTCGATGAAGCCCGGGGCGACGCAGTTGACGGTCACGCCGCGCCCCGCGACCTCGCCCGCGAGCGCCTTCGACATGCCGACCATGCCGGCCTTGGACGCGGCGTAGTTGGCCTGGCCCGGGTTGCCGGTGGCGCCGACCACGGAGGTGATGGCGATGATGCGCCCCCAGCGCCGCTTCAGCATGCCGCGCATGGCGGCGCGGGCGAGGCGGAAGCCCGCCGTCAGGTTCACGTCGATGACCGCCTGCCAGTCCGCGTCGCCCATGCGCATGGCGAGGCCGTCGCGGGTGAGGCCGGCGTTGTTGACGAGGATGTCGATCTGTCCCGCCGCCGCCTCGGCCGCCGCGATCAGCGCCCCCGCCGCCTCGGGCTCGGCCAGGTTTGCGGGTGCCGGGTGGGCACGCGCGCCGAGATCGGCGGCGAGGGATTCGAGCGCCTCCGCCCGGGTGCCCGAAAGCACCACGGTGGCGCCCTGGGCGTGGAGGGTGCGGGCGATGGCGCCGCCGATGCCGCCCGAGGCGCCGGTGACGAGGGCGGACTTGCCGGTGAGGTCGAACATCATGTGCCGCCCCTAGGCGGAGCCGAGGAACGCCTCGACCTCGGCCGGGGCGCCGATGGACGCGGTCACGAAATCGCGGTCGATGCGCCGCGCGAGGCCGGCGAGGACGCGCCCCGCACCAAGCTCGACGACCTCCCCCACCCCGGCATCGCGGAGGTAGAGCATGCTTTCCCGCCAGCGCACCATGGTGGTCACCTGGCGAACCAGGAGGCGCCCGATCTCGTCCGGGTCGGCGACGGGCGCGGCCGTCACGTTGGCGACCACCGGGACAACCGGCTCCACGAGCGCCGCCGCATCGAGCGCGGCCGCCATGACCGCGGCCGCCGGCGCCATCAGGGCGCAGTGGAACGGCGCGCTCACCGCGAGCGGGATGGCGCGCTTGGCCCCCTTCTCGACCGCGAGCGCGATGGCCCGCTCGACCGCCGCCGCCGAGCCGCTGACCACCACCTGCCCGCCGCCGTTGTCGTTGGCGAGGTCGCAGACCTCGTCCCCGGCCGCCTCGCGCGCGAGGTCGGCCACGGCATCGATCTCAAGGCCGATGATGGCGGCCATGGCGCCGGCGCCGACGGGCACCGCCTCCTGCATGGCGCGGCCGCGGGTCTTGAGCAGGCCCGCGGCCTCGGCGAGGGAGAGGGCGCCGGCCGCCGCGAGCGCCGAATATTCGCCCAGCGAGTGGCCGGCCACGAAGCTGGCCGCGTCGCGCAGGACGAGGTTGCCATCACGCTCGAGCACGCGCAGGACGGCGAGGCTGACCGCCATCAGGGCCGGCTGGGCGTTCTCGGTCAGCACCAGCTCGTCCTCCGGCCCCTCGAACATGAGGCGGCTCAGGCGCTGGGAGAGCGCGTCATCGACCTCTTCGAACACGTCGCGCGCGGGCGCGAAGGCGGCGGCCAGCTCCCGCCCCATGCCGACGGCCTGGGACCCTTGGCCCGGAAAGAGGAATGCGCGTGTCATGTATGGCCCCGGTCCTTGCATCGAGCGGCGGCCCAGTGATACCTTTCGCCCAGATGCTGTCAAGCGCCCGCTCCCTTGGCGAGCGGGGCGCGAATGGTTTTGCGAAATAGCTGGATTGTTGTATAAACCGGCGCTCGCCCGCGCCCGCGGCGCAATAAGGCGCCGGGTGCGGGCCATCAGTTGGAGACAGACGAAATGCCGTTGTACGAAAGCGTGTTCATCGCGCGGCAGGACATCTCCCAGACCCAGGTCGAGGCCTTGCTCGAGCGTTTCGGCGGCATCGTCACCGAGGGCGGCGGCGAGGTCGGCAAGACCGAGTATTGGGGCGTGCGTGGCCTGGCCTACCGCATCAAGAAGAACCGCAAGGGCCATTACGTGATGATGAGCCTCGATGCGCCCGCGCCGGCGATCCAGGAGATGGAGCGCAACATGCGGCTCGACGAGGACATCCTGCGCTACCTCACCTTGAAGGTCGATGCCTTCGAGGAGGGACCCTCGATCATGATGCAGCGCGGCCGCGACGACCGAGGCCGCGGCGGGCGCCGCGACCGGGACGATCGCCCGGGCCGGGACGAGCACCGCGACAGGCCGCCCGGGGGCAACATGGACGAGGCTCGCACCGCGGCGCCCAAGGCTCCCGCGGTGGTGCCCGAGACTCCCGTGGCGGCGCCCGAGCCTCCCGCGGTGGTGCCCGAAGAGGGCGCGGCGACGGCCAGCAAATCCGAAGGAGTTGACGAATGAGCCCGCCTCAGGCACGCGGCGGATCCGGGCCCGGCGCACGCCGGCCCTTTTTCCGGCGGCGCAAGAGCTGTCCTTTCTCGGGGCCCAAGGCGCCGAAGATCGACTACAAGGACGTGCGCATGCTTCAGCGCTACACCTCCGAGCGCGGCAAGATGGTGCCGAGCCGGATCACGGCCGTGTCGGCAAAGAAGCAGCGCGAGCTGGCCAAGGCCATCAAGCGGGCGCGATTCCTGGCGCTGATGCCCTACATCGTCCGGTAACCGGGCCGGCACGCGCCATGTCCAGGGACATGCTCCTCGCCCTGGGTGGCGGCGCGGCGAGCGCTCTTTTCCTCCTGTCCCTGATGACCGGCACGCCCGGCGCCATGATCCTGGCGCTCGTCGCCCCGTTGCCGCTCTTCCTGGTTGGACTCGGCCTCGGCCCCGCGGCCGGCGCCCTCGCCGGCACCGCCGGGGCCGCGATCTCGACGCTTCTCGGGGGACTCCTCGTGGGCGCCGTCTACCTCTTCATCTTCGCCGCCCCGTCCCTGTTCCTCGCCCGTCAGGCGCTGCTCAACCGGGCCGAGGCCGGGGGCGTCACGGAATGGTATCCGCCCGGCCTGCTGGTGGGGTGGGCCGCGGCCATGGGCGGCGCGATCCTCGTCGTCGCCACCCTCATGCTGGCGGGCTCGGAAGGTGGCATCGAGGGGCAGGTCCGCGAGCTGCTATCGGAAGCGGCCGAGTATATCACCCAAGGCGCCCTCGACCCCGGGGAGGCTATCGCGATCCAGGTCTATGCCGACAACTTCCCGGCGTTGGCCTTGTGCACGTGGCTGCTCATGACCGCGATCAACGGCATCGCGGCCCAGAACCTGCTGGTGCGCCAGGGGCGCAACCGGCGGCCGACGCCCGATATCATCGATATCGAGGCGCCCAGCTGGATACCGTTCGCGGTCGCGGCCGCGCTCCTGCTCGCCTTAGTGGGCGCCGGCACTCTCGCCTTCCTGGGGCGCAACTTGGCGCTCATCCTCGCGGCACCCTATTTCTTCGTGGGTCTTGCCGTGATTCACGCGCTGGCCCGGCGCGCGGCCAACAAGTCCGTCATCCTGGCGGCGTTTTATGGGCTATTGATATTCCTCGGCATCATTGCGATGCTGGCGGTGATGGTGCTCGGGTTCGTTGAAACCTGGGCCGGGCTGCGCCGGCGGGCCAAGGGTCCGAGCACCTAGGAGGTTCTGCCATGCAAGTCATCCTGCTCGAGCGCGTCGAGAGGCTGGGCGACATGGGCGACGAGGTGGTCGTCAAGCCCGGTTACGCCCGCAACTACCTGCTGCCCCGCAAGAAGGCGCTGAGGGTTACCAAGGACAACCGCGTGCTGTTCGAGGCACGGCGCGGCGAGCTCGAGGAAGCCAACCGCAAGCGGCGGGACGAGGCGCTCGGAATCGCCGGCGGCATGGACGGCCTGACCCTGATCCTCATCCGCCAGGCCGGCGATACGGGCCAGCTCTACGGATCGGTCTCGGCCCGCGATATCGTCGCGGCGCTCGACCCCGCGGGCTTCAAGGTCGATCGGGGCCAGATCCAGCTCGACCGCCCGATCAAGGACCTCGGCCTCTACCAGGTGCGCGTCGTGCTGCATGCCGAGGTGACCGAGACCATCACCGTCAACGTCGCCCGCACCGAGGCCGAGGCCGCCGCCCAGGCCGAGCGCGCGGCGGAGGAGGCCGCGGCAGAAGCGGCCGAGGACGCGGAGGCTAGCGCGCCGGTGACCCCGGCGGTGGCCGAAGAGCCAAACGAGTCAGAGGCGGCATCCGCCGAAGGTGGCGACGACGCCGGGGCGGGCACGGGGCGGGACGACCAGTAGGCCAGGCCCCACGCCGGAGCGGACGGAAAGGAGACCGCCGCTCGGGCTGGGCGCTCTGAAGCCAGGAAGCGGAGGCGTTCCAATGCTGTTCGCGCGTTTCCTCGACAAGATCATCCGGCGCGGCACCCTCGAGGTGATCGACGCCACCGGCCGCAAGCATATCTTCACGGGCACGGAATGGCCGCGCTGCGCCGTCCGCCTCCACGACCGGGCGCTCCACCGCTCCCTTATCCTGCACCCGCAGCTCGGCCTCGGCGAAGCCTACATGGACGGGCGCCTCACCATCGAGGAGGGCACCATCCACGACTTCCTCGATCTGTGCGGCCGCAACTTCGCGGTGTTCGGCGAACATCCCATCCAACGCTTCAAGAACCGGCTGAGCACGGCGCTCCGCGGCATCCAGCAGATCAATCCGGTGGGGATCGCCCAGCGCAACGTCGCCCATCACTACGACCTCTCGGGCAAGCTCTACGACCTGTTCCTCGACGAGGACCGGCAGTACTCCTGCGCCTACTTCGCCAACGGCAACGAAAGCCTGGAGGTGGCGCAAGAGAACAAGAAGCGGCACCTGGCCGCGAAGCTCTTGCTCGAGCCCGGCCAGAAGGTGCTCGACATCGGCTCGGGCTGGGGCGGGCTCGGCCTCTACCTCGCGCGCGCCACGGGTGCCGACGTGACCGGGGTCACGCTCTCGACCGAACAGCACAAGGTCTCGCAAGAACGGGCGCTGAAGGCCGGGCTCTCCGATCGGGTGCGCTTCCGCCTGCAGGACTACCGCCTGGTGCCCGGGGCCTTCGACCGCATCGTGTCGGTCGGCATGTTCGAGCATGTGGGCGTGCGCCACTACGGCGAGTTCTTCGCGAAGGTGGAGGAACTCCTGACCGAGGACGGGATCTGTGTCCTGCACTCGATCGGCCACATGGAACGTCCCTGTGCCACCAACCCCTGGCTCCGCAAGTACATCTTCCCCGGCGGCCATACGCCCGCCATGTCGGAGATGCTGGCGGCGGTCGAGAAGAGCGGCCTCACAATCACCGACGTCGAAATCCTGCGCCTCCACTACGCCGAGACCCTCAAGGAATGGTATCGGCGCTTCACGGCCAATCGGGACCAGGTCAAGGAACTCTACGACGAGCGCTTCTGCCGCATGTGGGAGTTCTATCTTGCGAGCTCCGAGGCCTCCTTCCGCCACATGGGCCATATGGTGGTCCAGATGCAACTCGCCAAGCGCCAGGACGCGGCGCCGCTCAGTCGCGACTACATCACCGACTGGGAGCGGGACCACACCGGCCTCTTCGAGTCGGCCGGCTGAGGGACTTGTCCCCACAGTTCCCAGACTGTGTGCGCAATATATGTGAGTCCGGCGAGAATCCGGATGCCGGGCTCGACGCGCCGGGCTAAGTTGCCGTCATGGCGAATGGAATACATAACCATAACATTGCCGCGCTGCGCGAGGAGGGGGACGGAGGTACGGGCTACCGCCCGCCGCCGCACAATTTCGAGGCCGAGATGGCGCTCCTTGGGGCTCTCCTGGCCAACAACCGCGCTTACGAGAAGGTCTCCGAGTTCCTGCGCCCGGAGCACTTCGCCGATCCCGTCCACGGGCGTATCTTCGGAGCCGCCTCGCGCCTGATCGAGGCCGGCCAGATCGCCGACCCGGTCACCCTCAAGGACTTCTTCGAGCAGGACGGCAGCCTCACGGAGATCGGCGGCACCCAGTACCTCGCCCAGCTCGCGGGCTCGGTCGTCACCTTCGTCAACGCCGCCGACTACGGCCGCACCATCTACGACCGCCACCTGCGCCGGGAACTGATCGACATCGCCCAGGACATCGCCGAGCGGGCCTACGACTACGACATCGACGAGAATGCCATCCGCCAGATCGAGCATGCGGAGGAGGGCCTGTTCGAGCTCGCCACATCGGGCGAATACGGCGAGGGCTTCCGGACCTTCAAACAAGCCCTGACCGACGCCGTCGAGGTCGCCCAGGCGGCCTACAAGCGCGAGGGGCGGGTGACGGGGGTGAGCACCAGCTTCACCGACATCGACGCCCTCCTGGGCGGCATGCACAAGGCGGAGCTCCTGATCATCGCCGGACGCCCGAGCATGGGGAAGACCGCCATTGCCACCAACATCGCCTTCAACGCGGCCAAGGCGCTGCGCATGGAGAAGGGCGAGGATGGCGAGATGCACCAAGTGGACGGGGCGGTCGTCGGATTCTTCTCGCTCGAAATGTCGGCCGAGGAGCTGGCGACGCGCATCCTCGCCGAGGAGGCGCGCATCTCGTCCAACAAGATCCGGCGCGGCGAGATGAGCCAGGCGGAGTTCACGCGCCTCGTCGATGCCTCGCAAAAGCTAGCCAACGCCCCCTTCTTCATCGACGATACGGCGGCGCTCACCGTCTCGGCCATGCGCACCCGGGCGCGGCGCCTCAAGCGCCAGCACGGCCTCTCGCTCATCGTCATCGACTACCTCCAGCTCCTGCGCCCGCCCGGCGAGAGCCGCTCCGAGAACCGGGTGCAGGAGATCGCGGCGATCACCCGCGCGCTCAAGGCGCTGTCCAAGGAGCTCTCGGTCCCGGTCCTCGCCCTCTCCCAGCTCAGCCGCGCGGTCGAGCAGCGCGAGGACAAGCGCCCGCAGCTCGCCGACCTGAGAGAATCGGGCACCATCGAGCAGGATTCGGACGTGGTGATGTTCGTTTTCCGCAAGGAGTACTACCTGCAGCGCCTCGAGCCGCCCGAAGGCACGGACAAGCATATGGAGTGGCAGGCCGAGATGGACGAGGTCCACAACATCGCGGAGATCATCGTCGCCAAGCAGCGCAACGGCCCGGTGGGCACGGCCAAGCTCTACTTCCGGCCCGAGTTCACCCGTTTCGAGAATCTCACGCCGGACGATCATCGGCCGGATGTCAAGCTCTAGCCCGGCGCAGGCACAGGTGCTCGGCGCCACCGGCTCGGTGCTGACCGTCGACCTCGGCGCCATCGCGGACAACTACCGCCGGCTGCGGCGGGTGCTGGGCGGTGTCGATTGCGCGGCCGTGGTCAAGGCGGACGCCTACGGGCTCGGGGTCGAGCGCGTCGCGCCGGCGCTCGCGCGCGCCGGCTGCCACGTCTTCTTCGTGGCCCATGGCGAGGAAGGCATCACATTGCGAGCCATCCTGCCGGAAGCGGAGATCTTCATCCTCAACGGCGCCCTGCCCGGCGCCGAGCCGATGTTCGCCGAGCACCGGCTCGCACCCGTCCTCAACTCCCTCGGCGCGATCGAGGCCTGGGCGGCCTTCGGCGCCGCCCACGGGCCGCTGCCGGCCGCCCTCCATATCGATACGGGCATGTCCCGGCTCGGCCTGCCCCCGGACGAGCTCGACCGCCTCGCCGAGGAGCCGGCGCGCCTCGACCGCATCGACCTGCGCTACATCATGAGTCACCTGGCCTGCGCCGAGGAAGCCGGGAGCCCCATGAACGCGGCCCAGCGCGCCGAGCTCGAGGCGGCCCGCGGGCGCCTGCCGCCCAAGCCGGTGAGCTTCGCCAATTCCGCCGGGATATTCCTCGGCCCCAGTTACCACTTCGACCTCGGCCGCCCAGGGGTCGCCCTTTACGGCGCCAACCCGACGCCGGGACGCGCGAGCCCCATGGCGCACGTCGTCACGCTCCAAAGTCCTATCCTGCAGCTACGTGAGATTGACCCGCCCCGGGCCGTTGGCTACGGTGCGGCGCACCGGGCCCGGGGGCACGCGCTGATCGCCACGGTTCCGGTGGGTTACGCCGACGGCTATCTGCGTTCGGCGAGTGGCCGCGGCCGGTGCCGTATCGCCGGCCGTGAGGTTCCCGTGGTGGGGCGCGTCTCGATGGACCTGATTACCCTCGATGTGACGGACCTTCCCCCCGGCCTGGCCCGGCCGGGCGCGGTCGTGGACCTCGTCGACAGCGACCATACGATCGACTCGCTCGCCGAGGAGGCCGGGACGATCGCCTACGAAATACTCACCAGCCTGGGCCGGCGCTACGCCCGCCGCTACCTGGCCGGAGACGCCTGAGCCGATGCCCATCCTGGCGCCGATCGGGCGCGTCCTCATCGGCCTGCTCGAGGTGACGGGACGCCTGAGCAGCTTCGCCGCCGCCGGTGTCTGGCACAGCGTGCGGCCGCCGTTCTTCCCCCGCCTGATTGTCCGCCAGATGGTCGAGATCGGCTATTACTCGCTGCCCGTCGTGGGGCTGACGGCGATCTTCACGGGCATGGTGCTAGCGCTGCAGAGCTACACCGGGTTCTCGCGTTTTAATGCCGAATCGGCGATCGCAGCGGTTGTCGTCCTGTCGATGACGCGAGAATTGGGGCCGGTGCTGGCCGGCCTCATGGTGGCGGGGCGCATCGGCGCCGCCATGGCCGCGGAGATCGGCACCATGCGCGTGACGGAGCAGATCGACGCCCTCTCCACCCTCTCGACCAACCCCTTCAAATACCTGGTCGCCCCGCGCCTCATCGCCGGCCTCCTGATGATGCCCTGTCTGGTGCTCGTGGCCGACATCATCGGCGTCTTCGGCGGCTACCTCATCAGCGTCTACAAGCTCGGCTTCAACCCGGCCAGCTACATGAAGCTGACCTGGAACTTCATGGAGACCCTCGACGTGGTCTCGGGCCTGGTCAAGGCTGCCGTCTTCGGCTTCCTGGTGGCGCTCATGGGCTGCTACCATGGCTACAACTCCGAGGGCGGCGCCCAGGGCGTGGGCCAGGCGACCACCAACGCCGTGGTCTCGGCCTCGATCCTGATCCTCTCTTTCAACTACGTCATCACATCCCTCTTCTTCGGCTCATGAACGCTTCCCCCCCCAAGATCCGCATCCGCAACCTGCACAAGCGCTTCGAGAGCAACATCGTGCTCGACGGGCTCGACCTCGACGTGGGCGTTGGCGAATCGGTGGTCGTTATCGGCGGCTCCGGCACGGGCAAATCGGTGCTGCTCAAATGCATCCTCGGCCTGCTCGACCCGGAAGAAGGCAGCATCGAGATCGACGGCGAGGAGGTCGTCGGCATGGGCGCGCGCGACCGGGAGCGGATCTTGCGCAAGTTCGGCATGCTGTTCCAGGGTGGTGCCCTGTTCGACAGCCTTTCCGTGTGGGAGAATACGGCCTTCGCCCTCATCCAGGCCCTCGACAAGCCGCGCGAGGAGGCGAAGGAGATCGCGCTTCGCAAGCTCGGCCAGGTGGGACTGGGGGCCGATGTCGGCGAGCTCTTTCCGGCCGAGCTCTCGGGCGGCATGAAGAAACGCGTCGGCCTCGCCCGCGCCATCGCCACCGACCCGGAGATCATCTTCTTCGACGAGCCCACGACCGGGCTCGACCCGATCATGGGCGACGTAATCAACGACCTCATCATCGAGTGCGTGCGGGAGCTGGGCGCGACGGCCCTCTCGATCACCCACGACATGGCGAGCGCACGCAAGATCGCCGACCGTATTGCCATGCTCTACAAGGGCAAGATCGTCTGGGCGGGCGCCACCGCGGGGATTGACGATTCCGGCAACGACTTCGTGGACCAGTTCATACACGGCAAGGCGGAAGGCCCCATCCAGATGGAGCTGCGCCGTTGAGGGACGCGAAACCAGCCCCCCTCCCGGCCACGGGAACGGCGCGCTAGGTGGGCCGACCGGCATCCCGCTTCGTCTGCCAGTCGTGTGGTGCCGCGCACCGCAAGTGGGTGGGCCGCTGCGACGGATGCGGGGCGTGGAACTCGATCACGGAGGAGAGGCCCGCGCGCACGGTACCGGGCGGCCTCAAGTTGCGGCCGGCCGGCGCGGGACCCGGTGCGGCGGCGGGCTTCGTGGCGCTCGCGGGCGCATCGGCCGAAACATCCCGGCGCACCACGGGGATCGCGGAGCTCGACCGGGTCACGGGCGGCGGCCTGGTGCCCGGCTCGGCCATCCTGGTGGGTGGCGACCCCGGCATCGGCAAGTCCACACTCCTGCTCCAGGCCGCGGCGGCCATGGCCGGCGCGGGCACCCGGGCGGCCTACATCACGGGGGAGGAGGCGGTGGACCAGATCCGCCTGCGCGCCGGGCGCCTCGGCCTCGAAGGCGCCGATGTCGCGCTCGCCACGGTGACGGACGTGGGCGATATCGTCGCCGCGCTCGACGTGCCCGACGGGCCCGAGGTGGTGATCATCGATTCGATCCAGACCATGTATGTGAGCGACCTCGAAAGCGCGCCCGGCACGGTCTCGCAAGTGCGCGGCAGCGCGCAGGCGCTGATCCGCCTGGCGAAGGCGCGCGGCTTCACCGTCGTTCTCGTCGGCCACGTCACCAAGGAGGGCGTCATCGCCGGGCCCAAGGTGCTCGAGCACATGGTCGATACGGTGCTCTATTTCGAGGGCGAGCGGGGCCACCATTTCCGCATCCTGCGGGCGGTCAAGAACCGCTTCGGCCCGGCCGACGAGATCGGCGTCTTCGAGATGACCGATGGCGGCCTCGTCGAGGTGCCCAACCCGAGCGCCCTTTTCCTCGCCGACCGCGGGGATGCGCCGGGCGAGGAGGGCGTGAGCGGCGCCGCCGTCTTCGCCGGCATCGAGGGCACGCGGCCCCTGCTCGTCGAGGTCCAGGCCCTCGTCGCGCCGAGCTCCTTCGCCACCCCGCGCCGCGCCGTGGTGGGCTGGGACGCGGCCAGGCTGCACATGGTGCTCGCGGTGCTCGAGGCGCGCTGCGGGATGTCGCTCGCCGGGCGCGATGTCTACCTCAACGTGGCGGGCGGCCTGCGCATCGGCGAGCCGGCCGCCGACCTCGCGGTGGCGGCGGCGCTCGTCTCGTCTGTTACGGACGCGCCGGTGCCGGCCGAGACGGTGGTCTTCGGCGAGATCGGCCTCGGCGGCGAGGTGCGCGCGGTGTCCCAGGCCGCGGCGCGCCTCAAGGAGGCGGCCAAGCTCGGCTTCTCCCGCGCCATCCTTCCGCCCGCCGGCAAGCGCCCGCGCGGCGCGGTGACGAGCGGCATCGAGATCCGGGAGATCGGGCGTCTGATGGAGCTCGTCGCGCTCTTGGCGGACTCCTCCGTGGGACCGTCCGCGCGCGCGCGCGGGATGGGCTGACGCGCCATGGAAGGTCTGCCCTTCACGCTCACGGACCTGGCGATCCTCGCGGTCGTCGTGGTCTCCGGCCTGCTCGCGCTCAGCCGCGGCTTCGTGCGCGAGGTCTTTGCCCTCGCCACATGGCTCGGCGCGGGCCTCGCCACCCTCTACGGCTTTCCCTATTTGAAATCATATCCCCATCAGATCATCCCGATTCCCTGGGCCGCAGACGCGGCGACGGCCTTGGGGTTGTTCCTGGCCGCTTTCATCGTCATATCCCTCATGAGCCGGCCGATCACGGGGCGCGTGCGGAAGAGCGATTTCCGCGGCCTCGACCGCTCGCTCGGCTTCTTCTTTGGTCTCCTGCGCGGGGTGGTATTGGTCTCGCTCGCCTATCTGCTCATGACGTGGATCTGGCCGGCCGAGGAGCAGCCCCAATGGGTCCGCGAGGCGCGGGCGCTGCCCTATGTCGCCCAGGGCGCGGCGCTCATCCGCTCCCTCGTGCCCCCAGAAGCGGCGGAGGCGGGGGCCCAGGCGGTCGGAGAGGCCGGCGAGGCGGTGCGCCAGGGCATCGAAAGTGGCCAGGCGATTCAGGATCTCACCAGCCCGTCCGCGGACGGCGGGGCCGAGGAAGAGCCTTCGGGCTACGACAACAAGGAGCGGCGGGAGATGAACCGCTTGTTCGAGAGCAATCAGTAGTCGGAAGGGGCCGCGCGCGATGCTGACCACACATCCGTTCGACGACGACAAGCTGCACGAGGAGTGTGGCGTCTTCGCCGTATTCGACCATCCCGACGCCGCCGCGCTCACGGCCCTCGGCCTGCACGCACTCCAGCATCGCGGCCAGGAGGCCGCCGGCATCGTCGCCTTCGACGGCGAGCAGTTCCACAGCCACCGCGCCCTCGGCCGGGTGGGTGACATCTTCGGCGCCGAGGAGGTCATGCGACGCTTGGCGGGCACCATGGCCGTCGGCCACACGCGTTATTCGACGACCGGCGACACCATCGTGCGCAACGTCCAGCCCCTCTTCGTCGACTACGCCTTCGGCGGCCTCGCCATCGGCCATAACGGCAACCTGACCAACGCCATTACCCTGCGCCGGGAGCTCGCCCTCAGGGGCTCGATCTTCCATTCGACGACGGATACGGAGGTGATCTCGCACCTCGTGGCCACCAGTTCCCAGAACAGCCTCATCGACCGGCTGGTCGACGCCCTGCAACAGGTCGAGGGCGCCTATTCCCTGGTCGCCATGAGCCGCCACAAGATCATGGGCGTGCGCGACCCCATGGGAGTACGCCCGCTCGTGCTCGGCCATCTCGACGGCGCCCATATCCTGGCCAGCGAGACCTGTGCGCTGGACATCATCGGCGCCGAGTTCGTGCGCGACGTCGCACCCGGCGAACTGGTGGTGATCGACACCGACGGCGTTCACATCCTGCGGCCCTTCCAGCCCGTGCAGGAGCGCTTCTGCGTCTTCGAGTACATCTATTTCGCCCGCCCCGACAGCGTGGTCGAGGGCACGGGCGTCTACGATGCCCGCAAGCGCATCGGCGCCGAGCTGGCGCGTGAATCGGGCGTTCCCGCGGACGTCGTGGTGCCGGTGCCGGATTCGGGCGTGCCCGCGGCCCTCGGCTATGCCGCCCAGGCGGGCATTCCCTTCGAGTACGGCATCATCCGCAACCATTATATCGGACGCACCTTCATCGAGCCCGAGGATCACATCCGCCACTTGGGCGTGCGCCTCAAGCACAACGCGAACCGGGCCCAGATCGCCGGCCGGCGGGTCGTCCTGGTGGACGACAGCATCGTGCGCGGCACCACCTCGAAGAAGATCGTCGAGATGCTCCGCCGGGCGGGTGCGCGGGAGGTCCATATGCGCATATCGAGCCCGCCCACGACCCATTCCTGCTTCTACGGCATCGATACGCCGGAGCGCGAGCAGCTCCTCGCCGCCCGGCACAGTATCGAGGAGATGGCGCGGCTGATCGATGTCGACAGCCTCGCCTACCTCTCGCTCGACGGCCTCTACAAGGCACTCGGCGGAGAGCCCCGGTTCTGCGACGCGTGCTTCACGGGGAATTACCCGACGGCGCTCATCGACCGCAACGACGGCGGCGAGCCGGCCCAGCTCTCCCTCCTCACCGAGATCGCCTGAGAGGGATGGGCCGGCTCGAAGGGCGCATTGCGCTCGTCACCGGCGCCTCGCGCGGGATCGGTGCGGCCGTGGCCCGGCGCTACGCGCGCGAGGGCGCGCGGCTGGTCCTGCTCGCGCGCACTCAAGGTGGGCTCGAGGCGCTGGACGACCAGATCCGCGGCATGGGCGGCGAGGCCACGCTCGTGCCCCTCGACATCACCGATTCGGACGCGCTCGACCGCTTGGGCGCGGCACTCTTCGAGCGCCATGGCCGGCTCGACGTGCTGGTCGGCAACGCCGGCACCCTCGGCACCCTGAGCCCCGTCTCCCATATCGAGCCCGACGACTGGCGCAAGGTTCTCGACGTCAACCTGACCGCCAACTGGCGCCTCGTGCGCAGCCTCGACCCCCTGCTGCGGGCCTCGGACGCCGGGCGCGCGATCTTCGTGAGCTCGGGCGTGGCCGGGTTCGTGAAGCCCTATTGGGGCGCCTACGCGGTCAGCAAGGCGGCGCTCGAGATGATGGTGAAGGTCTATGCCGCCGAGACCGCGCGCACCGGCGTGCGCGCCAACCTCATCGACCCGGGCGCGGTGCGCACGACCATGCGCGCCGAGGCCTTCCCCGGCGAGGACCCCGCGACCCTGCCGGAGCCGGACGCCATCACCGACCTCTTCGTCGCGCTCGCCGAGACCGCATGCGAGCGGACGGGCGAAGTCGTGCGGGCCTATTGATTCGGAGACAAGTCGGCCGGTAGCTCGAACGCGACCTCGGTCCCGACGCCGACCTCGCTCTTGACCGAGAGCGTGCCGCCGAGCAGCTCGACATACTTGGCCGATAGGGGCAGACCCAGGCCCATGCCGTCACGGGCACGCGATACCAGGACATCGCCCCGCGCGAAGGGCGCGGTGACGTTGGGGAGCTCCTCCTCCCGCACACCGATTCCCGTATCACTGATGCGAAAGCGCATGGGCGCACCGGGTGCCATGCCCGCCTCGAGCGTCACCACGCCGCCCTCGGAGGTGTATTTGACCGCGTTGGACAAGAGGTTGAGGAGAACCTGGCGCAACTTGGCCTCATCGGTCCATACGACCGGCGAGTCGAAGCTCAAGCGGCTCTCGAGGCGAATACCATTGGCCTCGGCCGACTCGCGCGCCACGCGCAGGGCCGATTCGATCGTCTCGGCGATCTTCACCTCCCCGACATCGACCTTGAGCGACCCCGACTCGGCGTTCGACAGGGTCAGCACGTCGTCGACCATCGTCAAGAGGTGCATGGCCGAGTGGTGGATGTCCCCGGCGTAACCCTGATAGCTCTCGTTGCCGATGGGCCCGAAGGTCTCGTTCTTCATGAGCTCGGAGAAACCGACGATGGCGTTGAGGGGCGTCCGGGTCTCGTGGCTCATATGGGCGAGGAAAGCGGTCTTGGCCCTGTTGGCGGCCTCGGCGCGGTCGAGCGCATCGGATAGGGCGTCATTCTTGCGCGTCACATCCTTGACCATCGTGTTGAAGGCCTCGGTCAGCTCGCGCAGCTCGCGGGGGGCCCGACGCGGCGGATTTTCGACCTTGTGCGGCAGGCGATCGCCAGCACTGCCCCCGGCGGCCAGCACGACCGCATGGATCGGCCGCGCGAGGTAGCCGGCAAGCCACCAGCTTACCACCGCGACGAGGGCGATGCCGCCGACGATGATGGCGATGGCGCGGTCCGCGCCACTGCCGCCCGCTCCTCGAGCTCCGACATAGGCTGGGGCACCATGGCGCCCCAGCCTATGCCAGGCACGACCGTATATCCCGCGATCATGTCCGACTCGGTCGCGGGGGAATAGAAAACGGTCACGCCACTGCCGCCCTCTATCATTGCGGCGACAGGCTTGACGGCGGAAATGTCCTTCATGGTGGCGCGCCAATCGGGATTGGGGTGGCCGATGACCCGGCCTTGCCTATCGACGACGGCGGCGTGGCCGCGGCGGCCGAAGGTGATTGCTTCCTGGCTCTCGACCAGGTAGGCGGTCGAAATCGCGCCAAGCGCGTATCCGCCCCCCGCGAGAGCCAAGGCCAGATAGATGTGCGGGTTGCCCCCCGGGCCGGCCAGCGCGTCGCTGATCGCGACGTCGCCTGGCGTCTTGCGGGCCTCGGCCAGCACCGGGGCGAGCCGCGCCATCATCGCCTCGGGCAAGTGCTCGCCGGGCAACTCGCCGGCGACGTCGATGCAGGATTGGACCGTCCCGTCCCCTGAGATGGTACAGATATGCTTGAAGTGCAGGGACCCGAGAAGACCGATGACCGGCTCGCGGGGTACCTTCCCGTGCGCGACAGCCATGCGAAAAACCGCCTCGGCATCGATCATGTAACGCGAAATGGCGCGCGCCAGGTTCCGCGCCAGCAACAGGTGCATGTCGCGCACGGATTCGACCTCATTCTCGAGCGCCGACTGCTGCACCCAAACACCGAGCAGAGCCACGGGCACGGCCGAGATCAGCGTAAAGCTCAGGAACAGGATATGATGCAGCGTAAGCCGCGTGCGCGGCCGAGCCGCGGGACCGGACATCGTTTATTTGCCCCATCTATTTGTACCCAGCACCGAGGATAGCACGGCCGGCGGAAAATCCCCTCCCCTGTCCGCCGCCACCAGTCCTACTTCTTCCGGGTCGCCCGCTTTTTCCGGGCCGGCGCCTTCTTCTTCTCCTCCTTGACCGGCACCGTGTAGTTGAGGGCGAGGCGGCCGCCGTCGCAATAGAGGGTCTGGCCGGTGATGTAGGAGGAATCCTCGGTCGCGAGGAACAGGGCGATGCGGGCCACCTCGTCCGGTTCGCCGTAGCGCCCGAGCGGGGTGCGGGCCATCTGGGCGTGACGGACGGCCGGGTCCTTGGCCACCGTGCGCACCATGTCGGTCAGGATCGAGCCGGGGCCGATGGCGTTGACCCGGATGCCGTGATCGGCGAGGGCGAGGGCGGCCACGCTGGTCAATTGGTTGATGCCGCCCTTGCTCGCCACGTAGGGCGTGATGCTGGCGATGGCCATCACCGCGTTGACCGAGCTCATGTTGATGATGGCGCCGCCCCCGCCCTGCTTGACCATCTGGCGCGCGGCCGCCTGGTCGGTGAGGAAAGCACCGGTGAGGTTGGTGCGCAGGACGTCGTTCCAATCGTCGAGGGATAGGGTGAGGAAATCGGAGACGCGGTTGACGCCCGCGTTCGCCACCGCCACGTCGAGCCGCCCGAAGCGCGATACGGCCGTGTCGACGAGCTTCTGTACGTCGGCCGGCCGGCGCACGTCGCACTTGACGAATGCCGCCCCCCCCGGCCCGGCGGCGCTGAGCGCCGCGGCCGTGGCCCGGCCCTCGGCCACCAGCACGTCGCCGATCACCACCTTGGCACCCTCGCCCACGAAGACGCGCGCGCACGCCTCGCCAATGCCCCTGGCCCCGCCGGTGACGACGGCGACCTTGTCCTTCATACGCATGTCTTGTGCCCCTTCTTGTCCGGTGATTCGTCGTGCGTGCGCGCCCTTGGCCCGTGCTCTAGCAAGCCGCGACGCCGCCCGTCAATCGAAGTGGTTATGCGCAATTCGAACCGGATGCGCATTGAGTGAGCTCGCGCCCCACACCGCCGGCCCTCCCCCTTCGACAGGCTCAGGGTGAGGCCCTCATGCTGAGCTTGTCGAAGTATGAGGGCCGGGGCGCTCGACGCGCAGGCGGGACCTACTCCGCCTCCGGCATCATGTAGGCGAGCGCCAGGCGGCCGCCCTCGACATAGAGGGTCTGGCCCGTCATGTAGCTCGCGTCGTCCGAGGCGAGGAAGGCGGCGACGGCGGCCACCTCCGCGGGCTCGGCCATGCGGCGCAGGGGGGTGCGGATCTCGCGGACGCGGCGCTTCACCGGATCGGCGAGGACGGCCGCCTCCATGGCCGTCTTGACCGGCCCCGGCCCGATGGCGTTCACGCGGATGCCGTGGTCGGCGAGCGAGATGGCCATGACCTTGGTGAGCAACGCGACCCCGCCCTTGCTGGCGGCGTAGGCAGTGCCGTCATGGTTGACGACGACGGCGTTGACGGACGTAATGTTGAGGATCGCGCCGCCATTGCCGAGCGCCACCATCTCCCGCGCCGCCGCCTGCCCGGTGAGGAACGGGCCCTTCAGGTTGACGGCGATGACGCGCTCGAAATCCGCCTCCTCGAGGTCGAGGAAGTCGGCGTGGGTCGAGATGCCGGCGTTGGCGATGCAGCAGTCGAGCCGGCCGAAGCGCTCCACGGCCGCGGCCATTAGGGCGTCCACGTCAGCCTTGCGCGTCACGTCGCAGGGGCGATAGAGCGCCTGGCCGCCCAAGCCCTCGAGCGTGGCCACCGCCTTACGCCCCTCCGCCTCGAGCAGGTCGCCGATGACGACCCTGGCCCCCTCCTCGACGAAGCGCCGGCCGTAAGCGAGCCCAATGCCCCGCGCCCCGCCGGTGATGACGGCCACCTTGCCCTCGAGCTTCATGTGCGTCGTCGCTCCACTTCCGCTGCCCGGGATGTCACCGCCTATCATGTCGCCGCCAAGTTTGCCGGCGGACGGTAATGCATCCGGCACGTCGCGGAAACGGTTACATGGTGATTCGTCGAGGCTTTCGGCCACGCCGCGCGCGTCGGGGATGTCCCGGGCTCTGTTGAAAAGCTGAAGTAGGCGTCGTCCGCCTGGAGCCGCTAGGCTCTGGGTGCTGATTCCATCAAGGAGAACGACGCCATGACCAAGACTACACGCAACGACCGTTCCTCGGAACCATCCTGTCGGCTCTTGCCATCGATGCCGGAGGCCTTCGACGATCTGCGCATGAGCGTCGATCGCTTCTGCCTTTTGGCGGGCCTCGAGTCTTTGAACGAGATGATGTCGGCGGACGCGGAAGCCTTGTGCGGTTCGCGCCACGCCCGCTCGGGCGAGCGCAAGGGCCATCGATGGGGCACGACCCGGAGCGAGATCGCCTACCACGGCGGCAAAGTGAAGGTCGAGCGCCCTCGGGTGCGGGACTTCGCGGGTCGGGAGATGAGCCTGCCGAGTTGGGAGCTGCTGTCGGAACCCGAACTCTTGCAAGCCTGGGCGATGAATCTGATGGTGATCAACGTCTCGACCCGCAAGTATGCCCGCGCGGTGCGCCTGCCGGACGATGCGGGCGGCGATCTGCCGGCGGCATCGGGTGACGCAACCTCGAAGTCGGCGGTCTCGCGCCGTTTCGTGGCGTTGACGCGAAGCAAGCTGAAGGCCTGGCTGGCGAGCCCGCTCGACGATCTCGATCTCGTGGTGCTCCAGATCGACGGGCTCCATGTCGGCGATCACCTGATGGTGGCGGCGATCGGCATCGACACCGGCGGCGCGAAGCACGTGCTGGGCCTGGCCGAGGGCGCGACGGAGAACGCGGCCACGGTGCAAGCCATGCTCGACAACCTGATCGAGCGCGGTCTCGATCCCGAACGGCCTCGGCTCTACATCGTCGACGGCGCCAAGGCGCTCTCGAAGGCGATCCGGCGGACCTTCGGGCGGGCGGCGGCCCTCCAGCGCTGCCAGGTGCACAAGGGGCGCAACATCACGGACCGGCTGGACGAGAGCCTCCATGCCGGCGTCAGGAAGGTCTTGCGGCAGGCCTGGCAGCAGGACGACGCGGCCAAGGCCGAACGGCTCTTGCGCAACCTCGCCCGCCGTCTGGAGCATGACGCACCCGGCGTCTCGGGCTCGATCCTGGAGGGCCTGGACGAGATCCTGACCGTGATCCGGCTCGGCCTCCCGCCGCAACTTCGACACTCGCTGGCTTGCACCAACGCCATCGAGAACGCGATCGGCACCGTCCGGACGGTGCAGCGGAACGTCAAGCGCTGGCGCAACGCCGAGATGGCGCTGCGTTGGACCGCCGCCGGCCTCTTGGAGGCGCAAAAGACCTTCCGCCGCCTCAAGGCCTACCGCCAGCTCCCCGTCCTTGACGCCGCCCTGCGGGAGGCGGTGAGAAAGGCCGGAGCAAAGTCCGTCATTGAAGACATCGAGGTGGCCGCGTAGCCTCTCGATCAGACGATGCCTATCTCGCACTTTTCAACATTGGGCGGGACATTGCCCGCGCGTCACGATCCTGCATGCAATGGTATTGCCACGAAACATTGGGCAACCATTTTATATTCCATCATTCAAGGAGGGAGCGCCGCCATACGCTTGCTGGTCCTTCTCGCCGCGCTTTCGCTGTCGGCTCCGCACGCCATTTTCCCCGTCGCCGGGGGCGGGCCGGACTTGGCCTGGGGCAGAACATCCGGCCCGATCCTAGGCGATGCCTCACCGCGCCGCGCCGTGCCGGCGAACTACCTGCTGAACCGGACACTGAGGGCCTGCTGGCGCGTGCCGGGCCGCGCATGCGTTCTCGGCCTGGCGCGAGAGGCCGCCGATGAAACCCGCATTCCCGAAGACCGCGCCCGAGCACTCATCGCCATCGCGGTAGCCGAAATTGGGGCCGGCGACCGGCACGCGGCGTCGGCAACGCTGCGAGCGGCGCTCGCACAAGTCCCCGACATCGAGGAAGAGCACACCCGAGGCGCCGTCCTTGGCGAAATCGCCGGCGCCTTGGCCGAAATCGGCGACCTCGGGTCGGCCCCGGAGATGGCCCGGCAGACCGAGAAAGCATGGTCGATCGGTTGGGCGCTCGTATCGATCGCCAAGGCGCAGGCCGAGGCGGGCGCGATTGCCTCCGCCCTTGACGTGGCGCGTGGCATCGGGCGGGAGCAGGAGCGCAGTGCGGCACTGGTTCCGGTCGCCAAGGCGCAGGCCGAAGCCGGGAACATCCGCGGAGCGAAGGCGACGGCTCGCGACATCCAGAACGTGGGGTCGCGTGACTGGGCCGTGAGCCTCATCGCGATCGCCCAGGCCGAGGACGGGGACATCGACGGTGCCATGGAGACGGCCCGCGACATCTGGGAAGAAGACCGGCTTGCCTGGGCGTTGAGCCGCATGGCGGCCGCCCTGGCCTGGTCCGGCGACCTCGACACCGCCCTGGCCATGGCCGCGGAAGTTCGCAATCCGTCGGAGCGTGCCTCGGCCATGATCGCGGTCGCCGCGGCGCAGGCCGAGGTTGGCCGTCGCGACGCGGCGCGCGAGACCTTCGCGGCAGCGGCGCGAATCGCGTCGAAACTGAGGGACGACTGGCGCCGCGACTCGGCATTGAGCGCGATCGCGGTGGCACAAGCCGGTGCCGGCTACATCGACCTCGCGCGTGAGGTTTTCGATGGTCTGCTCGCCGCCGCCCGGGAGGTGGAAGATGAACGCGCGCGTGCCTGGGACATGTGGGACATGGCCAAGGCGCAAGCGGACGCCGGCTGGTTCGACGCGGCCCGGGCGACCGCCCTCGGCATCGGGGACGAGGAGCTGCGCTCGAATGCCCTGCGGCACGTCGCCGAAGCGCAGGCCAAGGCCGGCGCGATCGACGGGGCCCTTGCGACGCTCCGCGAGATCGAGGACGAGCGGGCGCGGGATGGGATCCTTCTGTTCGTCGTGGAGGCGCGGGCGAGTACCGGTGACATCGACGGTGCCATGAGGACGACCCGTGACATCGAAACCGCTCACATCCGCGCTGAGGCCCTGGCCGCCATCGCCGCAATGCTCGATTGACCGGCGGGCGCGGCACGCCGTTGCCGCCCGGCGCCTAGTCGAGGTCGGGCATCATATAGTTGAGCGCAAGACGCCCGCCGTCGGCGTAGATGGTCTGGCCCGTGAGATAGCTCGCGTCGTCGGAGGCGAGGAAGGCGGCGAGGGCGGCCATCTCCTCGGGCCGGGCGGCGCGGCGCAGGGGCGTGCGCAGCGCGATGTTGCGGCGGATGTCCGGCTGGCCCTCCAACACCTCCTCCAGCATGTCGGTGAGAGTCGGCCCGGGCGCTATGCCGACGACCCTGATGCCGTAATCGGCGAGGGAGATGGCCATAACCTTGGTGAGCTGCACCACCGCCCCCTTGCTGGCCGGATAGGGCACCTGGCCGTGGTTGACCATCATGGCGTTGGTGGACGCGATGTTGATGATGACCCCGCCATTGCCGAGGTCGACCATGTGCCGCGCCGCCGCCTGGCCGGTAAGGAAGGTGCCCTTGACGTTGATGGCCATGACGCGGTCGAAATCCTCTTCCGTCACATCGAAGAAATCGGCGTCGTGGACGATCCCGGCATTGGGGATGCAGATATCGAGGGAGCCGAAGGCCGCCACGGCCGCGTCCATCAGGGCCACGACCTCGGCCTTCCTGGTCACGTCGCAATGGCGGTAGATGGCCTGGCCGCCCAGGGCCTCGAGCTCGGCAACGGCCGCCGCCCCCTTCTCGTCCTGGATGTCGCCGAGTGCTATGCGCGCGCCCTCGGCGACGAAGCGCCGCGCGTAGGCGATGCCGATGCCTTGCACGCCGCCGGTGATGACGGCGGTTCTGCCTTCGAGCTTCATAGTTGGTCCCCTATTCCGCGGCCGCCGCGTAGCCGATGCCCTTCAGCGCCTCGGTGATCTCACCCAGGATGGCGGGGTCGTCGATGGTGGCGGGCGCCTTGTAGTCCTGGGAATCGGCGATCTTCTGCATGGTGCCGCGCAGGATCTTGCCAGAGCGCGTCTTGGGCAGGCGCTGGACCACAGTCGCCGTCTTGAAGGCGGCCACCGGGCCGATGCGCCCGCGCACGAGCTTGACCACCTCGGCCACGATCTCCTCGTCGGGCCGGTTCACATCCGCCTTCAGCACCAGGAAGCCCAGGGGCACCTGGCCCTTCATGGCGTCGGCAACGCCGATGACGGCGCATTCGGCCACGTCCGGGTGGGAAGCCAGCACTTCCTCCATCCCGCCGGTCGAGAGCCGGTGCCCGGCCACGTTGATGACGTCGTCGGTGCGGGTCATGATGTAGATGTAGCCGTCCTCGTCGAAATAGCCTGCATCACCCGTCTTGTAATGGCCGGGATAATCCTCGAGGTAGGAGCTTACGTAGCGGTCGTCCGCACCCCACAGGGTCGGCAGGCACCCAGGCGGCAGGGGCAGCTTGACCACAATGGCGCCGATGTCGCCCGGTTTCACGGGCTCACACTTCTCGTCGAGCACATGGATGTCGTAGCCTGGCACGGGCTTGGTGGGCGAGCCGTGCTTGACCGGCAGCATGCCGAGGCCGACGCAGTTGGCCGCCATGGGCCAGCCCGATTCGGTCTGCCACCAGTGGTCGATCACCGGCACCTTCAGGTGCGCTTCCGCCCATTTGAGGGTGTCGGGGTCCGAGCGCTCCCCGGCCAGGAACAGAGTGCGGAAATCGGAGAGGTCGTGGGCGGCGATGAACTTGCCGTCGGGGTCCTCCTTGCGGATGGCGCGGAAGGCGGTGGGCGCAGTGAAGAGCGCCGCCACCTTGTGCTGGGAGATGATGCGCCAGAAGACGCCGGCATCGGGCGTGCCAACGGGCTTGCCCTCGAACATGATGCTGGTGTTGCCGTGGAAGAGCGGGGCGTAGACGATGTAGGAGTGGCCCACCACCCAGCCCACGTCAGAGGCCGCCCAGAAAACCTCTCCCGGGTCCACGTCGTAGACGTTCTTCATACTCCAATTGAGTGCCACCAGGTGCCCGCCATTGTCGTGGATGACGCCCTTGGGCTCGCCCGTGGTGCCGGAGGTATAGAGGATATAGAGGGGGTCCGTGGCGAGGACGGGCACGCAGTCGCGCGGGCTGGCGGCGGCCACCGCATCGCCCCAATCGGTGTCGCGGCCGGGGATCAGGGTGGCGTGGGCCATGGGGCGCTTGAGGACGATGCAGTGCTCGACCTTGTGGCGCGCCAGCTCTATCGCGCCATCGAGCAGGGGCTTGTATTCGACGATGCGCCCGGGCTCGACGCCGCAGGACGCGCTGACGATGACCTTGGGCTGGCAATCGTCGATACGCACGGCAAGCTCGTTGGCGGCGAAGCCGCCGAAGACCACGGAATGGACGGCGCCCAGGCGCGCGCAGGCATACATGGCGATCATCGCCTCGGGCACCATGGGCATGTAGACGATCACCCGGTCGCCCTTGCCCACGCCGCGGTCGGCGAGCGCGCCGGCGAAGAGGGCAACGGCGTCGCGCAGCTCAGCATAGGTAAAGCTGCTGATCGTGTCCGTGACGGCGCTGTCGTGGATGAGGGCGGCCTGGTCGCCCCGGCCGCCGTCCACGTGCCGATCGAGGGCGTTGTGGCAGGTGTTGGTCTGGGCACCCACGAACCAGCGGTAGAAGGGCGGCCTCGAATCGTCGAGCACCCGGTCCCAGCGCCGGGTCCAGTCGATGGCCTCCGCCGCCTCGGCCCAGAACGCCTCGGGCTCCTCAATCGATTTCCTGTAGGCTTCGTCGTACCGGCTCGTCATCGCCGCACCCTCCCTCGGCGCGCCCAGCCGCGCGTCACACAGGGATTATCACGCCGGGCGGTGGTTTTCAAAAGCCGCGTTAGGCCGCGCCGCGCCGGGCGGCGGTGGCCGCCGCGTCCACCTCCGCGGAGCCGTCCATGAGGACGACGCCGAAAAGCGCCGCAGCCGCCTCGGCCGTGTAGTAGCCGCGCCGCACGTCGCGCGCGACGAGGGTGGGCTCGCGCGCGAAGGGGTCGCCGAAGCCGCCGCCGCCCGGGGTCGAGACACGCACGGAATCTCCCGCCTCGAGCTTGATGCCCTGGTCCTTGGAAAGGTGGGGCGGGACGTAGGCGTCTTCGCCGCGGTGGATCACGACCTTGTTGGCCCCGCCCTTGGCGCCACCGAGGGCGCCATTGGGCCCTTCGCGGCCGTGGTCCATGACCATGGATGCCTGCGCCGTGCCGCGCCGTATCGTCACACGGTAGTTGACGCCGAAGCCGCCGCGGTGCTTCCCCGCGCCGCCCGAACCCTCGTGCAGGGAATACTCGTCGAACAGCACGGGGTAGCGCTGCTCCATGACCTCGATGGGCGTGGTCTTGGAGATGCCGATGGTCGAGCAACCGTTGGTCAGGCCGTCGCCCGCGGTGGAGCCGCCATAGCCGCCGCCCGAGATCACGTACATGACGTATGCGCGCCCCTTCTGGGGGTCGTGCCCGCCGAGCGCGAAATTGCCCGAGGTTCCGGCCGGGGCGGCGAACAGCACATCGGGGATGGCGGGGGCGAGGGCATCGAACACCGCCTCGGCAATGCGCTGGCTGACCTCCGCCGCGCAGCCCGAAACCGGGCGTGGGTATTCGGCGTAGAGGTAAGGTGCCCACGGGATCGGTGATGTGCAGGGGCTCGAATGTCCCGGCGTTGATCGGCACCTCGGGGAAGATGTGCTTGATGGCCAGGTAAATGGACGAGCGGGTGGTGGCGATGACGCTGTTCATGGGCCCGAGGCAGGGCGGGCTCGACCCCGACATGTCGAAATGGAGGTCCGTGCCCTGCTTCTCGATGCGCATGGCGATGTGGAGGGGGCGGTCCACCACGCCGTCGGAATCGATCCTGGCCGCGCCGTGATAGGTGCCGTCGGGGATGGTGGCGATGCGGGCGCGCATCTGCTGGGCCGCGCGGGCGCGCAGCTCGACGATGCAGGCATCGACCGTCTCGGCCCCGTAGCGCATCAGCAGGGCGTCGAGGCGCTTCTCGCCCACCAGGAGGGCCGAGGCCTGGGCCTTGATATCGCCGATGCGCTGGTCGGCGATGCGGATGTTGGAGAGGATGATCGACAGGATCTCCTCGTTCATTTCGCCCTCGCGGTAGAGGCGCACGGGCGGCAGGCGCAGCCCCTCCTGCTCGACCTCGGTGGCGTTGGCGGAGAAGCCGCCCGGCACGGCGCCGCCCGTATCGGGCCAGTGCCCGGTGTTGGCGAGCCAGCAGTAAAGCGCCCCGCGATGGAAAAAGGGACGGTAGAAGCGCACGTCCATCAGGTGGGTGCCGCCCAGATAGGGGTCGTTGGCGATGAACACGTCGCCCGGGCGCACGTCCTTGACCCGTGCAATCAGCTCCCGCGTACCGAACTGCATGGTGCCGACGAAGACCGGCAGGCCGAGGTCGCCCTGGGCGATCAGATCGCCCGTGTCCTTGTGATAGATGCCGTCCGAACGGTCGAGCGCCTCGGAGATCACGGGGCTGAAGGCGGCGCGGACGAAGGCCAGGTCCATCTCGTTGCAGACCTGGATCAGGCCGCTCTGAATCACGGCCAGGGTGACGGGATCGATGTCGCTCATGCGCCTATCTCGATGATGAGGTTGCCGAGGGGGTCGAGCGCGACCCGGTTGCCGGGCTCGACAATCGTGGTGCAGTCGAGTTGGGTGATGATCGCCGGCCCGCAGAAGCTGGCCGAGAGGGGCAGGCGGCCGCGGTCGTAGACCGGCGTCTCGCGCCAATCGCCCGGAAACCAGACGCGGCGGGTGCCGGCGCGCGCCTCCTCTAGGCTCTCCGCCTGCTCGCGGCCGGCGAGGGCGGCGAGTGGGACGGGCGGGCGGCGGCCGATGGCGGCCGTGTGCAGGTTCACGAGCACCGCGCGGATCTCCGGCAGCTCGACGGCGAAGCGGTCCCAATAGGCGGCCTCGAACGCCGCCTGAAGGCCCGCGACCGTAACGGCCACTCCGGGGATGGGCACGGTCAGCATATGGGTCTGGCCCTCGAACTGCATGTCGGCGAAGTGGAGGAAATCGATGCCCTCGACCGCCACGCCCTCGCGCCCGATCACTTGGCGGCCCTCGGCGGCCTGGGCGGCGAGGATATCGCGGGCGAGCGCGATATCGAGGGCGCGGAGCGGCGTGTTGACCGTGTTCACGAAGTCATGGCGCAGGTCGGCGGCGACACAGCCGATGGCGTTGGTGATGCCGGGCCGCGCCGGGATCATGACCCTGGGAATCGCGAGCTCGCGCGCGAGCGCCGCCGCGTGCATGGGCCCGGCCCCGCCGAAGGCGAAGAGGGTGAAGTCGCGCGGATCGTGGCCGCGGGCGAGCGAGACCATGCGGATGGCCCCCGCCATGGCGTTGTTGCCGATCTCCAGCACGGCCGCCGCCGCCGCGTCCGCATCGAGGCCGAGGGGATCGCCGACCTCGCGCGTGAGCGCGCCGCGCACGGATTCGAGCGTCACCGGGCTCTCGACCGAAAGCAGGCCACCCGGATCGAGGCGGCCGAGCACCAGGTTGGCGTCCGTCATGGTCGGCCGCGTCCCACCTCGGCCGTAGCAGATCGGCCCCGGTGCCGCGCCCGCGCTCTCAGGGCCGACCTGGAGCATACCGGCCGGGTTGATGAAGGCGATGGAGCCGCCGCCCGCGCCGATGGTGTGGACATCGACCATGGGGACGTGGATGGGCATGCCGTATTCGAGCTCCAGCTCCGATGTCACCTGGGGCACGCCGTCGCGCACCAGGCCCACGTCGGAGCTGGTGCCGCCCATGTCGTAGGTGATGACCTGGCTGGTGCCGGCGGCGGCGGCCGTGGCGGCGGCGGCCATGACGCCGGAGGCGGGGCCGGACATGACCGTGTTCACGGCCGCCTCGGCGACGATGCGCGAGGACATGCTGCCGCCGTTGCCCTGCATGACCAGGAGGTCGTGGGCGAACCCCCTCTCCGTCAGCTCGGACTGGAGGCGCTCGATATAGCGGTGCAGGACCGGCTGAATCGCCGCGTTGACGGCGGCCGTGGTGCCGCGCTCGTACTCCCGGTATTCCGAGAGGATCTCGTGCCCGGCCGTGATGTAGGCGTTGGGCCAGACGGCGGCCGCGATCGCCTTCGCGCGCAGCTCGTGGGCCGGGTTGCGGTAAGCGTGGAGGAAATGGATGACGAGCGCCTCGCAGCCCTCGGCCAGCAATGCGCGCGCGGCCTGGGCCACCGCATCCTCGTCGAGCGGGGTGACGACCGCGCCATCGGCGTCCATGCGCTCAGGCACTTCCAGACGCAGCTCGCGCGGGATCAGGGGCTCGAACCGGCCGCGCAGGCCGTAGGGTGTCGGCCGGGTGCGGCGGCCAAGCTCCAGCACGTCGCGGAAGCCGCGCGTGGTGATGAGGCCGACCCGGCTGACCTTCCTCTCGAGGAGGGCGTTGGTGGTGGTCGTAGTGCCATGGCTGATATTCGCCACCTCGGCGAGGCGGGCGCCCACGCCCTCGAGTGCCGCGAGCACGCCATAGGCCTGGTTCTCGACCGTGGTCGGCACCTTGGCGACACGCACCTCGCCCGTCCCCGGCTCGATCGACACGAGGTCGGTAAAAGTGCCGCCCACGTCCACGCCGATGATCGTCTCCGTCAAACTCTGGCTCCTTATCTCGACGAGCCGACCAGTCGGCTCGTCTTACGCTCAGGCGCCGCTAAAGCTCCTCGCTGTTCGCTCGGGCGCCGTGTCGGGCTTGCCGGCGAGCCGATCATCGGCTCGCCGGTTGCTCCCCATTGATCGCTCAAGCGCCGCTAAGGCTCCTCGTTGTTCGCTCGGGCGCCCTGTCGGGCTTGCCGGCGAGCCGATCATCGGCTCGCCAGATAATCCCCGGAATCATCCGCCACATCGGCTTCACACCGTCAAATAGGCCGCGCGCACGGCTTCGTCGGCTTCCAGCTCCGCCATGGTGCCGGTATAGCGGATGCGGCCTTTCTCGATGATCGACGCGCGGTCGGCCACCGCGCGGGCGAAATGCAGGTTCTGCTCCGAGAGCAGGATGGTCATGCCTTCGGCCTTCAATTCGCGGATGGTGCGCGCCATCCGCTGCACGATGACCGGCGCCAGTCCCTCCGACGGCTCGTCGAGGAGGATGACGCGTGGGTTGCCCATGAGGGTGCGGGCGATGGTCAGCATCTGTTGTTCGCCGCCCGAGGTGTGCCCACCGGGCCGGTTCCGCATCTCGGCCAGGTTGGGGAACAGCGCGAACAGGCGCTCGGGCGTCCAATGGGGGGCGTCCGGGCGCGGCGGCTGGCGGCCGACCTCCAGGTTCTCCATGACCGTGAGGCCGGCGAAGACCCGCCTGTCCTCGGGCACGTAGCCGAGGCCCGCGCGGCAAATTTCGTGACTCGGCAAGCCGGAGAGCGAGCGGCCGTCGAAGGTGACCTCCCCCGCCGCCGGCCGGACGAGGCCGATGATGCTCTTGAGGGTGGTCGATTTCCCGGCCCCATTGCGGCCCAGGAGGGCGACGACCTCGCCGCGCGCGACCTCGATGCCGACACCATCGAGGATGCGGGCGCGACCGTAGAAGGTCTCGAGGCCGGCGACCCTAAGCATGCGCGCCCTCCCCTTCCCCGGCCCCCATGGTGCCAGCGCCGAGGTAGGTCTCCTGGACCCGCGCGTTGGCGCGCACCTGGGACGGTGTGCCCTCGGCGATCAGCGCGCCCCGGTCGAGCACGATGATGCGGTCGGCATGGGCGAAGACCACATCCATATCGTGCTCCGTGAAGAGGACGCTGATGCCGCGTTCCCGCACGACCTCAGCGACGAGCGCCATCAGGGCCACCCGCTCCCTGGGCGCCATGCCGGCCGTCGGCTCGTCCATGAGCAGGAGCCGCGGGCGATGGGCGAGGGCCGCAGCCAGCTCGACGCGCTTCAAGTCGCCATAGGCGAGCACGCCGCAGGGCCTGCCCGCCTGGTCCGCGATCCCCACCTGATCGAGGATCGCAAGCGCCTCGTCGCGGTAAAGGCGCGCGGCCAGGGGCCATACGGCCCAGCTCCGCCAGCGGTGGGAGAGGAGCGCCATCTGCACGTTCTCGGCCACGGTCATGGAGCCGAATGTGGCCGTGATCTGGAAGGTGCGGCCCACGCCCAGGCGCCAGATGCGGCGCGGGGAGAGGCCCAGGATGTCCCGGCCCTCGAAGCGGATGCTGCCCGCGTCGGGAGCCAGCTGGCCGCCGAGGACGTTGAAGCAGGTGCTCTTGCCGGCACCGTTGGGGCCGATCATGGCCAGGAGCTCGCCCGCCGCGAGATCGAAGCCGACGCCGGCCAGGGCATCGTCGCCGCCGAACGCCTTCCTGAGCCCCTCGACCGCGAGCACGGTCATGACCTGGCCTCCCGCCTGTCGAAAAGGGCGCGCAGGGAACCCACGATGCCGAGGGGTGCGAGGACGCAGATGGCGATGATGACGGCGCCCAGGACGGCGCGCCAATATTCGAGCCGCGAGATCTGGTCGCTGAGCCCGACGAATGTGGCAGCACCGATGAGCGGACTGGTGAGGGTCTGTACGCCACCCAAGAGCACCATGATGAGGGCGTCGATCGAGCGCGGGATGGCCATCTCGTCGGGGAAGACGCTGCCCTTGGAGAATGCGTAGAGGCCCCCGGCGATGCCGGCGAAGAGGCCGGCGACGGCGAAGCCCATCCACTGGTGGCGGCGCACGTCGAGGCCCATGGCCTCGGCCCGGGGCGGGCTGTCCCGCCCCGCCCGCAATGCATAGCCGAAGGGGGCATGGAGCAGGCGCCAGAGAGCGAGCACGCTCCCCGTCACGACCGTCAGGGTCAGATAGTAGAAGGCCACCCGGCCGCTCGCCCATTCCGGCGGCCAGATGCCGAGGAGCCCGTCATCGCCGCCGGTCACGTCGTACCACTGGAAGACGATCGACCAGGCGATCTGGGCGAAGGCGAGGCTCAACATGGCGAGATAGACGCCCGAGAGGCGCACGCAGAACCAGCCGAAGAGGAGCGCGCCCAACCCGGCGAGGACGGGGGCGGTGAAGAGCGCCAGCTCCATGGGCGCGCCGAGCTGGGTGACGGCGAGCGCCGCCCCATAGGCCCCGAGGCCGAAATAGGCGGCATGGCCGAAGGACACCATGCCGCCATTGCCCATCATGAAGTGGAGGCTGGCGGCGAAGAGGCCGAGGATCAGGATCTCGACCAGGAGGACGAGCGCGAAGGGTCCCGCCACCAGGGGGGCGAGCACCAGGGCCAGAAGCACGGCAGCCGCACCCAGGTGGAAACGGTTGCCTGGGAGATTGAGGGGTGCGCCCGCCTCCTGGACGCCGCGCGACGCCGTATCCGGCCGGCCGAGGAGGCCCCAGGGCCGCACCACCAGGACCACGGCCATGACCAGGAACAGGAGGACGAGGGTGATCTGGGGGAAGATGAGGATGCCGAAAGCATTGAGCTCGGCGATCAGCACCGCGGCCAGGAAGGCACCCGTGACGCTGCCCATGCCGCCCACCACGACGACGACGAAGGCCTCGGCGATGACGTTCAAGTCCATGAGCAGGCTGACCGGCTCGCGCGGGACCTGCACGGCGCCGCCGAGGCCGGCGAGGAAGGCGCCGAGGAAGAACACGCTGGTGAAGAGGAAACGCTGGTTGACGCCGAGCGCCCCGATCATCTCGCGGTCCTCGGTCGCGGCGCGGACAAGAGTGCCCCAGCGGGTGCGGTGGAACAGGAGCCACAGGGCGCCGAGCACCAGCGGCCCCAGGACGATGAGGACCAGGTCGTATTCCGGCAGGGCGGTGCCGAGGATATCGACGGCGCCGTCGAGACCCGGCGCGCGTGGCCCCAAGACCTCTTCCGGCCCCCAGATCAGGAGCGTTGCATCGCTCACCACCAGCACGACGCCGAAGGTGGCGACGAGCTGGAACAGCTCGGGCGCGCGGTAGATGGGGCGCAGCACCATGAGCTCCACGACGACGCCGATGACGCCCACGGCCACCGCCGCCACCAGGACGGCGCCCCAGAAACCGAGTACGCTCCCCGGCAGCAGGCGCACCAGGGTGAAGGCGAGATAGGCCCCCAGCATGTAGAACGAGCCGTGGGCGAAGTTCCCGATACGCGTGACGCCGAAGATGATCGAGAGGCCCGAGGCGATCAGGAACAGCGAAGCGGCACTCGCAAGCCCAGTCAGGAACTGGACGAGGTAGAAGCTCATCGGTCCCGCCCTCCGGTCATGGGCCGAGCCCGCCTCACCCTTCGACAAGCTCAGGGTGAGGCACAGCGAGACCCGCAAATAGGTATGTTTACAACCGCGTGACGGCCCTCATGCTGAGCCTGTCGAAGTATGAGGGCAAGCACCGGCGTTGCGGGGTGAAGCATGGAAAAACTCATGCTCGAACGGACGAGGAGGCCCTCACGACCCGCCTGTCAAAGCATGAGGGCCGCCTTGCCGTCTTCAGTCCGCCGGCCGCATCTCACGCACGACGGCGTCGGGTGGCAGGTAGTTGGCGCCGTCGGCATAGAACCAATCGACCATCTTACCCTTGCCGTCCACGAGTGCCGTGTGTCCGACATAGGCGCCCATGGTGGACTGGTGGTCGATCGCCCTGAAGGTAATCGGGCCGAACGGCGAATCGAAGCTCACGCCCTCGGCGGCGGCGATCATCTTGTCGGTGTCGGTGGAACCGGCCTCGATGAGGATGGCCTCGATGGCCTTGACGAGGTTGTAGCCGACGATACTGCCGAGTCGCGGCGATTCGTTGTACTTCGCCTGATAGGCGGCAACGAATTCCTTGTGCGCGACCGTTTCGATCTGCGCCCAGGGGTAGCCCGTGACGATCCAGCCCACGGGCGCCTCGTCGCCGAGGGGATCAAGGTACTCGGGCTCACCGGTCAAAAGGCTCGCCACGTCGCGGTTCTCGAACAGGCCGCGCAGCTTGCCCTCGCGCACGAACTTGGCCAGGTCGCTGCCGAAAAGCACGTTGTAGATGGCATCGGGCTTGGCCGCCGCGAGGGCCTGGACGGTCGCCCCGGCATCGATCTTGAAGAGGGCCGGCCATTGCTCGTCCACGAACTCGACGTCGGGGCGCAGCGCGCGCAGGAGGTCCTTGAAGTCCGTGACCGCGTCCTGGCCATACTTGTAATTGGGCGCCACTGTGGCCCAGCGCTTGGCGGGCAGCTTCGCCGCCTCCTGGGCTAGCATGCCGGCCTGCATGTAGGTCGAGGGGCGCAGACGGAAGGTGTAGCGGTTGCCCTTGGACCAGACGATGGCATCGCTCAAGGGCTCACCGGCGACGAACAGCACCCGGCGCTGCTTGGCGAGCTCGGTCACGGCGAGGCCGATGTTCGAGAAAAGGGTGCCGGCGATCAGGTCCACCTGGTCGTTGGACACCAGCTCCTCGGCGATCTTGACGGCGGTGCCGGGCTTGCCCTCGTCGTCGCGGCTGATGAACTCGAGCGGCCGGCCGAGCACGCCGCCCGCGGCGTTGATCTCCTCGAGCGCGAGCTGCCAGCCGTTGCGGTAGGGCAATGTGAAGGCCGGCAGCCGGCTGTAGCTGTTGACCTCGCCGACCTTGATGGACTCGGCGGCCCGGCCGAGGCCCGGCGCCGTCGCGGCGAGGGCGAAGGCCACCGCGGCCAGAAGGCTTCGTCTTGTGAACATCTCCCGTCTCCCTTGTTGCAAACGTCCCGTTACATTTCGCAAAAATTTCAGGCCGCCCGTCCCTCGATCTTCGGCGGTTCCTTCTCCACAGCCACGCGGACCCGGCCCTGGAGCGCTAAATAGGCACCTTGGATCAAGCCGCAGGCCCGCATCCCCTCGGCCGCCCGGGCGCCCGCGGCGAGCGCCGCATCGACCGCCGACGGCGGCAGAAGCCCGACTCCGACGGTGACGAGTTGCCCGCCCAGGTCGGTATCGTCCCGGAGCGTGTCGGCCGGTCGGCGTTCGATGGCTGGAAAGTCCACATCGACGGCGTTGGCGATCAGCGTCGCCGCCGCGTCGGCATCGGCCGCGCACCGTGCCAGCACCGTCACCGCGTCGGCAATGCCGAGCGAGAGGGAGCGGCCGCGCCAGCCCGAGGTGGTGAGCCCGCGCACGGGCATCCCGTGGGTGAGCGCCACCCGCACGTCGAGCGCCGGCGAATCCTGTTCCTCGACCACCGCTGCTGTAAGGCTCTGGCCCGGCGCCAGGTGGAAGGCGATATCGCCGCCGTTATTGACGTAGGCGCGCTCGAGGCCGCCGCCGGCCGCGAGCGCCGCCAGGACCTCGTCGGCGACGGCGCCCGCCACCGCCGCCATGGGGGTGATGAAGACTGTACGGTGGGGCCAGACCGCCGTGGCCATGCGCCGCGCCACCGAGCCGGCGACGGGCGGCATCGCCGCCCCCACGGACCGGCGCAGGATATCCAGCTCCTCGACCAGCTCGGCGAGCAGGCCTTCGAAGCGCCGGGCGGCGCGGGCATAGGCGCGGTGAACCTCGCCTGGTGGCCCAAAAGCCTCGGCCACGATATCGATGGGCCCGTGGTGCAGATGCAGGCGGCGGCCGTCCGGCAACAGGGCCACTTGCGCGGTGCCGGTCACGACGGCCGCCCGCCGGCGGGGCCGATAGGCCAGGGGTTCGCGGGCGACCAGGGCAGGCGCTCGAGGCGCTCGCCGGCGAGCACGGACTCGAGTGCGACGATGCTGCCCACATGGCCGCCGAGGGCGGCGAAATCCGCCCGCGCCATGGTGAACTCGATGGGCGCGACGAGGGCGGGCGTGGGCACGTAGCCGAAGGAGCTCTCCGGCATGCGCGTTACGTCCACCATGATGGTGATGCCGCCGCCCGGCCAGACATAGACGGGCGCGCCGCCGCAGGTGACGTGGGTCAGCGCCTCGCGGACCGAGCGGGTCAGCTTGACCGGGTTCTCGGTCACGCCCGCGCGCAGGGAGCCGCCGGCCCCGGCCATGAAGAGGACGCTCGAAAGTGCCGGCTCGCAGTTCTCGGCGATGCGCGCGACGACCTTCCCGATCGCCGCCGGCATCGCCGCCTCGCGCGGTATAAGCGCTTCGTCGAGCTCGTACCAGGCCGCGTCCTCGCCTGTGGTCGAAACCATCAGCAGGCGCATGCCGGGCCAGGCCTTCTTGGGGTCGATCTTCTCGATGATCTCGAGCGGGTCGGTGACGTCCGTGCCGCCCCAGCCCGCACCGGGCTCGGCGACCTGGAAGTAGCGGCCGGGCGTCGATCGCCGCCCGCGCACGCGCACGCCCGCGGGCCGCATGTCGAGGAAGCGGCCGGCCTGGTGCTCGGTCAGGACGCCCGTGATGTGGTCGTCGACCACGATAACCTCGTCCGTATGGCCATACCATTGCTTGGCGAACATGCCGATGGTGGCGGAGCCGCAGCCGACCCGCATGCGCTCCTCACGCTCGTCATCGACGATGGGGGGGCTGCCCGCCTGGATCACCACCTTGGCGCCACCCTCCACCCGGACTTCCACCGGCCCGCAGCCGCAGAGGTCGAGCATGGCCTGGCAGGTTATATTGCCCTCGCGCTTGGAGCCGCCGGTCAGGTGGCGCACGCCGCCCAGGGCCAGCATCTGGGAGCCGTACTCGGCCGTGGTGACGTGGCCGATCTGCTCGCCCTCGCACATGACGGCCGCCTGCTCGGGGCCGAGATAGCGGTCGGTGTCGATCTTCACCTTGAGGCCGCAGTAGCTGAAGATGCCCTCCGAGACCACGGTGACCATATCCACGCCCTCGGCCTCGCTGGCGACGATGAAGGGGGCGGGCTTGTAATCGGGATAGGTGGTGCCAGAGCCGATGCCGGTCACGAAGCTCTCGGCCGGCTTGACGACCTCGCCGTCCCAGCCCTCGCTGCCTTTGAGGAAGGGCACGACGCGCTCGGCGCGCTCCGCCACCACCAGGGGATCGACGCGCGTCAGTACCCCATCCGTGTTGGCATAGCGGTCGCAGGCACCGATCTTGCCCGGGCGGATGCGGCACAGGACCGGGCAGGCGTCGCAGCGGATGGCCTCGGCCTTGGGTTCAGTCATCGCCAGCCTCCCAAGTACCCACAATCATGAGTCCGTGCCTCATACGACGGCGCCCCGAGGTTTCGGCTAGGAGCGCGGCGCGCCGTGATGCCGGGGCATCACTAGCGGCGCGCGACGACGACCGGGGGCCTCGGGGCGCCGCCCTGCGGGTCGCTTTTCCCGCCCCTCGGGGCGTCGGGGACGCTTGACGATGCCCCGGCATCGCCGGCGCCCCCCCTCCTGCCGAGGAGACGGGAAAAGCGATCGTATGGGGCACGGACTCATGATTGTGGGTCACTAGTGTCCGGTTAAAAATCGAATAAATTCAATTGGTTGGTTATTTGCGAAGCGTTGCATCTGTTTTCGTCTCCCGCAAGTGCTTGATGTATGGGCATTTTCTCGAAGAGGGTCACCGAGAGGATCTGTAACAAAGTGTAGAGCGAGGCGTCCAGGTCGAGGCGCTTCTTGACGATGGCGACGAGGACGTAGACCGAGACGGCAATCCAGATCTGCGTCTTCACCGCGTTCTCCGACGTGCCGTAGAACTGCTTGATCCGAAGATGCTGCTTGATCCACTTGAAGAAGAGTTCCACCTGCCAGCGGCTTTTGTAGAGCGCGCAGATGGTGGCGGCCGGAAGCGAGAAGTTGTTGGTGATGAAGACCAGCGTCTTGCCGGACTCGGGGTCCTTGAAGCGGATGCGCCGCAGAAGTTCGGGGTAATCCTGACGGGTGTAGAAGCCGTCCAGGGAGATGGTCTGGTCGCAAATGATGCCGGTCGAGCGATCCGTCGGCGCCGAATAGACGCGATGAGCATCGATGTTCGACTTGGCACGCGTGACGAAGAAGGCCCCGGCTTGGTGCAACACATAAAGGCGGGCAAAGTCGACGTAGCCACGATCCACGACGTAGATGGCTCCGGCTTCCGGCAAGAGCATATCGAGGGCATGAACGTCGTGCAGCTTGCCATCCGAGATGTGGATAAAACTCGGAATGTTGCCCCGCAGGTCGAGCAGCGTGTGCATCTTCACCGCCGCCTTGGTGGTGCGGAAGTGCGCCCACGGAAAGACCGACAGGCACAGAGCGATGGTCGTCGAGTCCAGGGCGTAGACGGTATTGGTCAGGTCCAACCCCAGTTCTTCGTCGACGTACAGCGTCCTCGCCTGGGTGATGAGCCGCTGGGCCAACGCCGCATGGATACGCCAGTCGCGCCTTTCGTTGGCATCGGCCAGCGTCGAGCGCCGGACCGGCTGGCGGAAGCCCATGTGATAGAGTTTCGATGCGTGGACCGAGAGGCAGGTCTCGATGTCGCGCAGGCTTTCCCGGTAGGTCAGCTGGGCGAAGGCCATGGACCGGTATTGCTCGGCGCAGGAAAGCGTCCGGACCCGGTGATCGCCGCCATACCGGTCGACGATCCGCGTGAAAGTAGTCCATGGCAGGAAGTCCATGAGCTGAGCGAACAGGGTCTTGCCGGTGTTCATGAGCATCTCCTCGGAGAAACTCCGAAAAGTGCTCCATCCAATTCAAATCGACACCATGCATTTTCGCTTCAAACCCCGCAGAAATCCTGGCTCTCAAAGCCAGCACCGCTCAGTTAACCGGACAGCAGTGATTGTGGGTACTTAGCCAGGATCGCGGCACGCAGGCGGTGGGGCAGGACCGGGACGGAGGTGATGCGCACGCCGGTCGCATGCCGGATGGCGCCGAGGATGGCGGGCGCCGTCGGCACCAGCCCCGGCTCGCCCACGCCCTTGGCGCCGAAGGGGCCAAGGGGATCGGGCTCCTCCACGATGATGGTCTCGATCTCCGGCACGTCGCCGAAGGTCGGGATCAGGTAGTCGTGCAGGTTCTCGGTCCGGCCCGGCACGTACTCCTCCATCAGCGCGAAGCCGAGCCCCTGGGCGATGCCGCCATGGATCTGGCCCTCGACCTGCACCGGATTGATGGCGCGCCCGACATCGTGGGCGGCGACGATGCGAAGCACGCGTGTGGTGCCGAGCGCGGTATCCACCTCGACCAGAGCGAGCTGCGCGGCGAAGCCGTAGCATGCGTAGGGCCGGCCCTGCCCCTTCTCGTCGAGGGGGGTGGCGGGGGGGTCGAAATTCCCCTCGCCGGTCAGCACCATGCCGTCCTGGCCCGGCACGAGGGTGGCGAGATCGACCTCGCGCCGCACCTCGCCCTCGGTCACGCGCACGTGGCGGCCGGCGAATTCGATGGCGCCGCCCTCACCCACGTTCGCCTGGCGCAGGAGCCGCGCGCGCAAGTCCGCGGCCGCGAGGGCGACCGCCCGGCCCGAGACAAAGGTCTGGCGCGAGGCGGAGGTTTTGCCGGCGTCGGACGTCAAGTCCGTATCCGCCGTCACGAGCCGTATGTCGGCGATCGCGACACCGAGCGAATCGGCGCAGATCTGCGCGAGGATGGTGTTCGAGCCCTGGCCGATGTCCATGGCGCCCGAGAACAGCGTGACGCCGCCCGCCGCGTCGAGGCCGACGCGCATGGTCGAGGGGTTGGAGAGGCCGGTATTGCCGATGCCATACCACATGCAGCCGATACCGACCCCGCGCCGCCGTGTGCCGTTCGCGGCGTTGTGGCCGGCCGCCTCGTCACGCAAGGCCCGCCAGCGCGGGCGCAATGCCTCGAGGCATTGGACGAGCCCGACGCTCGCCTCGAGGGTCTGGCCCGTGGCCGTGGCGTCACCCGTCCGGATGGCGTTCAAGAGGCGGAACTCGAGCTGGTCCATGCCGAGCTTCGCCGCGAGGTCGTCCATCAGCGTTTCGTGGGCGATGGCGGCCTGGGGTACGCCGAAGCCGCGGAAGGCGCCGCAGGGCGGCGCATTGGTGTGCCAGGCCCGCCCGCGCGCGGCCAGGTGGGGCACGCGGTAGGGGCCGCTCGCGTGGACCGGCACGCGCCCCGCCACCGTCGGCCCCCAGGAGGCATAGGCGCCGGTATCGAAATCGGCCAGCGCCTCGACCGCCGTGAGCCGCCCGTCCGCGTCGCAGCCGAAGCGCGCGGTGATGCGCGAGGGGTGGCGCTTGGTGGAGGACGCCATGCTCTCGGGCCGGTGATAGACGCAGGCGACCGGCCGGTCCACCAGCCAGGCGGCGAGGGCCACCACGGGCTGGACCGAGAGGTCGAGTTTGCTGCCGAAGCCGCCGCCGCAGACGGTGGCGGCGATTCGCACCCGGTCCGCCGGCAGGGCCATGATGTTGGCGACCTCGTCGCGGTGCATGTGGGGCGCCTGGGTGGTGGTGTGGATCTCCACGCGCTCGCCCACCCGCACGGCCCAGCCGGCCTCGGGCTCGATATAGGCGTGTTCGACGAAGGTGGTCTCGAACTTGCCTTCGGCCATGTGCGCGGCGGCGGTGAGGGCCTGCCCGGCATCGCCCTTGATGACGCCGCCGTCGATCAGCAGGTTGTCCGGCTTGTCGTCGAATAGGCGCGGCGGGTCCGCGGCCATGGCGGCGTCGAGGCCGCGCACGGGATCGAGCGGCTCGTAGGCGATCGGTACCGCGGAATCCGCGAACGCCTCGACCGCGGCGCGCTCGCCCACGAGGGCCAGCACCGCCTGGCCCTGGTAACGGACGACGCCGTCGGCGAGCACGGGCTGGTCCTTGATGTGGGGGTAGATGCCGAAGCCGTTGAAGGGCACGTCGGCCGCCGTCAGCACGCGGACGAGCCCAGGATGATCGGCGAGGAAAGGGCCAAAGTCGGCAATCGTGAAGCGTGCGAAGGGGTGCGGGGAGCGAACGACCCGCAGCCACAGCGCGTTCGCCGGTATGGCATCGGCGCCATAGGATTCCGCCCCCGTCAACTTGGGGATGCCGTCCACCTTGGCGATGCGCGCACCCACGGCGGCGCCAGCGGGCGCCGCGACCGGCTGGGCGGTGCCCGCCACGTCGAGCACCGCCTCGACGATCTTGCGGTAGCCCGTACAACGGCAGAGGACGCCGCCCAACGCATCCTCGACCTCGGCCGCCGCCGGTGCGGGGTTGCGCGCCAGAAGCTCGCTCGCCGCCATCAGCATGCCGGGCGTGCAGATGCCGCACTAGGCCGCGCCGTGGTGGTGGAAGGCGGCCTGGAGGGGGCAGAGCCGCCCGTCCCCGGCAAGGCCCTCGACCGTCGTCACCCGCCGCCCTTCCGCTTGGCCCAGGGCCACGAGACAGGCGCAGACCTGCGCCCCGTCGAGGAGCACGGTGCAGGCGCCGCAGTCGCCCGCGTTGCAGCCGACCTTGGTGCCGGTGAGCCCCAGGCTATCGCGCAGGGCATCGGCGAGGCGGGTCATCGGTGGCGCGGCCACGGCCACGGCGCGGCCGTTGACCGTCAGGCGCACGGCCGCCGCCGGCGCCAGGGACCAGGCGGCCGCGTCGCTCATGCCATCGCCCCCAATTCGTCGAGGCACCGCCGGACGAGGGTGAGTGCCGCGTCCTGGCGATAGGCGGACGACGCGCGGACATCGTCGATGGGTGAGAGCGGTGCCAGGTGCGCCGCTTGGGCCGCGGCGCCCAGGCCGTCATCGGCCGGTCGGCCGACGAGCGCCGCTTCGAGGGCCGGCAGGCGCCGGGCCACGGGGGCGCAGGCGCCGACCGCGACCCGCGCACACGGCCGTCCGCGCCGGCCTCGAGCGCGGCGGCGACCATGACGATGGAGATCACCAGATACTTGCGCGTGCCCAATTTAAGGAAGTGACCGCGCGCGCCGCCCGGGGGCGCCGGCACCAGGACGGCGGTCACGAGCTGGTCGGGCCGGCGCACCGTCCGCCGATTGCCGGTGATGAAGCGATCGAGCGCGACCCGCTCGATTCCGGCCGACGAAGACAGCTCCACCGCCGCATCGAGGGTGAGGAGCGGCGGCGCCCCGTCCGCGGCCGGCGAGGCATTGCAGAGGTTGCCGCAGACGGTGCCGGCATTCTGGATCTGCATCCCGCCGACCTCGCGCGCCGCGCGCTTCAGGCCATCGAAGGCGGGCGGCAGATCCGCGCGCAACAGCTCGGACCAGGTGGCGAGGGCGCCGATACGCCACTGGTCGTCGCGCAATTCGATGCCCCGCAGGGCGTCGAGCCCGCTCAGGTCGAGGATATCGTCGGCGGGCGCGTGGCCGACCCGCGCGGGGTAATAGTCGGTGCCGCCGGCAAGGATCGTCGGGCGCCCGTCGCGCAGGGCATCGAGCGCCTGTGAGACGGATCTGGGACGCAAGTAATCGCCCATTCGCCGCTCTCTCCCCCTTCCGAAACTCGTTCGTATACTAACGATATTTCCCCGTCGCGGGCAAGTCGTTTTCCCGCTCAGGAAATCTTACGGAGTAGTGCCAACAAGGCCTTGCGCTCCGCCGCCGTGAGCGGCTCGAGGGTGGCCGCGCTGACCGCCCGGCCGCCCTGGATGAGGCGCCCGACCAGCGCTTCCCCCGCGTCCGTCAAGCGCAGGAGCGTGCGCCGCCTGTCGCCCGGATCGGCCTCGGCGGCGATCAGCGCGCGGCCCACCAGGCGCCGGATGACGCCCTGGATGGTGGCGCGGTCCATGGCCGTGAGGCGGCCCAGGTGGTTCTGGGAAAGCTGCCCCTCGTCGTGGAGCTTCACGAGGGCGGCGAACTGGGTCGGCGTGACGTTGGGGTCGCCGATCTGCTCCTGGAATATGACGCTCGCCCGCTGGTGGGCGCGGCGCAGGATATGCCCGACCTGGTCCTCGAGGCGGTAGGCGCGCGCGTCGCCGGGGGCGTCGGATGCCTTGCGGGCCACATCGTTCATGCACCCGGTTCTAGCACAAAATCGGCGGCCACCGCGGGCCGCGTTACCGCGTCCCCATTAGGACGTATGCTACGGGCCGCCGTGGCATCAACAGCGAGAGGGAATCATGCAAGCGACAGTCCTGGAATTGATCGGATCGCTGAGCGATCTGGTCGTCACCTACGCGCTCGACGTGCTCGGCGCGATCGTGCTGCTCATCGGCGGATGGATCGTCGCGGGCTGGGCGCGCCGCGCCGCCAAGAGGGGCCTCGACCACATCACGGGCATGGAGGAAACGCTCAAGCCCTTCATCGCCGCAAGCGCGCGCTACGCGGTGCTGATCTTCGTGCTGGTCGCCGTCCTGGCCCAGTTCGGGGTCCAGACCGCAAGCATCGTGGCCGTCCTGGCCACGGCCGGCCTGGCCATCGGCCTCGCCCTCCAGGGCACGCTCTCGAACGTGGCGGCGGGCATGATGCTGCTCTTCATCCGGCCACTGCGCGCGGGCGAGTTCATCTCCGCCGCGGGCGTCGCCGGCACCGTGACGGAAGTGGGCCTCTTCATCACCGTGCTCACGACCTTCGACGGCATATATGTGACGGTGCCGAATTCGCAGGTCTGGAGCTCGGACATCACCAACTATTCGCGCCTGCCCACGCGCATGATCAACTTCACCGTCGGCATCGGCTACGGTGACGACATCGACCGGGCGCAAGCGGTGCTGCGGGAGCTGGTGAAGGGGGACGAGCGCGTGCTCGGCGACCCGGCACCCCAGATCATCGTCACCAACCTCAACTCGAGCTCGGTCGATATCACCATCCGTTGCTGGCTCCAGAGGACGGAGTTCTGGGCCTACCTTTGGGACCTCAACAAGGCGGTCAAGCTGCGCCTCGACGGGGCCTCGATCAACATCCCCTACCCCCAGACCGACGTCCATCTCATCCAGGCCCAGGACCGGCCGGATCCGTGATCGCGGGAACCTGGACACGCGGCGGCGAAGCGGGCTTCATAGCCCTCCGCTGGCGAGCTCTTCGGCACCCTGCCAGTGTCTTCGCCGGCCACGGGATGCGCTTCGTGCCCGGGGCCGGATGGGAGCAGGAATTCGAACTGGGGAGGGTTTTATGACGACCGAACGCGAAGTGATCCGCACCGACCCCAAGCTCGACCTCGGGACCGTGGTGGGCGCGCCGGCCTCGCCGGCCATCAAGGCCAACGGCTTCGTCTTCACGACCGGCTACCTCTCGATCGACCCCGAGACGGGCCGGCCCGACCAGGGCACCATCGAACACGAGACCAGGCGGACGCTGAAGAACCTCGAGCTGGTGCTGCAAGCCGCTGGCTCGAGCTTGGGGAAGGTGGTCAAGACCCACATCTTCCTCCAGGACATCGACCGCGACTTCGACGCCATGAACAGGGTCTACCGCGAGTTCTTCACCAGCGACTACCCGGCGCGGCGCACGGTCGAGGCCAAGCTGATCCAGGGCTACAAGGTCGAGATCGAGGTCATCGCGCTTGCGTGAGCGGCGCGCCGGTGGGCCCTTCACATCAAGCCATGGATCTTCATCATGCGCTGGATGGCGGAGCGCTCCCGGGCGCGGAACACGAAGCGTACCAGGTTGGGGTAGTTGGAGAGGCGCTTCAGGCCCTCCAATCCCACCTCGATCCAGGTGCAGTACATGTGCAGCGCGTGGTCGCAGGCGCTGAGCCGCTCGCCCAGGAGCCACGGCCCGTCACCCATCCGGCCGTCGAGGACGCGGAAGATCTCGTCCACCACCTCGACCGCCTTCGCCTGCACCGAGGGGATGCAGGCCGCGTCCGTCGTATAGCGGTGCGGGTAGTTGAAAAACTTGGTCGAGGCGTGGACGTGGGCCGGGAAGAAGACCAGCCACTGGTAGAAGTGCGCCCGCATCGGATCGCCCACAGGGGGCGCCAAGCCCGAATCAGGGTGGCGGTCGCAGAGATGCATCATGATGGCGGCCGATTCGAACAGGGTGAGGTCGCCGTCCTCGAGCACCGGCACCCGGCGCAACGGATGCTTCGCCTCGTAGCCCTCGGGCGTGCCGAAGATGTCGATCTCCACGCCCTCATAGTCCGCGCCGATCTCCTCGAGCACCGAATGGGGCGCCATCGAGGCGGTGACGGGGCAGTAGTAGTAGCGGTACATGGCTGGCCCTCCGTTGTGCGGGCGCGAGCTTGGCCCCGGTGAGCGGCCGAATCAAGGGAGAGGGATTTGCCCGCGCTTGACAGCGAGCGACCGATTGACGACACCCTCGTCATTCGCTCGCGTGCGCCCGGATTGGGGGACAGCCAGTGATCGACGCCGGCAAGTTCCACGATGTCGCCGAACAGTCCCATACCCTGCCCGCCGCCTGGTACACCGACCCGGGCATCTTCGAGCGCGAGAAGGAAGCCATCTTCTACCGCGGCTGGTGGTACGCCGGGGCCTTGGAGGACGTGGTCGAGCCGGGCAGCTACCTGACGGCCACGGTCGTCGACCAGGACATCGCCGTGGTGCAGGGGCGCGATGCGGTGCTGCGCGCGTTCTACAACGTGTGCAGCCACCGGGCGCACCGCCTGTTGGACGGCAAGGGCCGGCGCACCGTCATCGTCTGCCCCTACCACAACTGGTCCTACGAGACCGACGGCGCCTTCAAGGCGGCGCGCGGAATCGGCGGGTGTGCGATTTCGACCGCGCGGCGGCGGCCCTCAAGCCGGTGCGCGTCGAGGCCCTGGCCGGCCTCGTCTTCGTCAACCTCGATCCGGGCGCCCGGCCACTCGCCGAGGCCACGGAGGGGATGCTCGCGGACATGCGCGCCCATTGCCCCGGCCTCGACCGGCTCACCCTCGCCCACCATGTCGAGGTGCCGACGGCGGCCAACTGGAAGTCCCTCGTCGACAACAACCTCGAATCCTACCACGTGGCGGCGGCGCACCCGGCCCTCGTCGACCTCCTCGACTACGAGACCTTCGAGGTGTGGGAGCACGAGATCACCACCTGCCACGCCATGACCAATACCAACCCCGACAACCGCGCCTACCAGGTGGGCGCGAACGATCCCGTTCAGCGCGCCATCTACACCTGGCTGTGGCCCAACACGGCCTTCTTCATCACCCCCGGGCGCAGCAACCTGACCGTCTTCCACATGGTCCCCGTGGGGCCGGAGACGAGCGTGCAGAGCTTGGATTTCTATTTCGAGGACCGGACCCCGACGGCGGCCGAGCAGCAAGCCCTCGACTACACTTGCGACATCCTCATCCCCGAGGATACGGCGATCTACGAGGGTGTGCAGCGCGGCCTGCGCTCGCGCGGCTACGAGCAGGGCCGGCTGGTGGTCAACCGCGACCGCCCGGAGCTGAGCGAGCACCACGTCCACATGTTCCAGAAGCTCGTGCGCGACGCGCTCCTGGGGGCGGGCTGAGGGGCCGCCCACGCCGGCCCGGGCCGCGGTGGCGTCGGCGATGGCGGCGAGGCTTCGCCGCACGGCCGATACGCCCGCACAGCTCTTTTTCAAGTTTACATATGGGTGGAGACGGGCGATTACTGATGGGTGGTGACGGGCGATTACTGACCCCGGCAGCCCCCACGGCGCGGTGGGCGATGCGGCGCTGCCGGGGGGGCACAGAGGGAGCGAAAGCGATGAAATTCCAGCTCGTCATCAATATGGAGCGCCTGACGCCCGCCACGGACATGGCCGACGTCGTCCGCCACACCACGGAGATGGTGCAGATGGCGGACGAGGGCGGGTTCGAGATCGCCTGGGCGGCCGAGCACCACGCCATCGAGATGACGATCGCCCCGGGGCCGTTCCAGCTCCTCGCCCATTGGGGCGCGCACACAGAGCAAATCCGCCTCGGCACCGCCGTGGTGGTGGCGGCCTACTGGCACCCCCTCAAGCTCGCCGGCGAAGTGGGGATGATCGACCTGCTGACGGGCGGGCGGTTCGAGTTCGGCATCGGCAAGGGCGCCTACCAGCGCGAGTTCGACCGCATGGCGAACGGCATCGACCAGAGCCTGGGCGTGCCCATGATGCAGGAGATGCTGCCCGTCCTCAAAGGCCTGTGGCGCGGCGATTACCAGCATGACGGCGAATACTGGTCGTTCCCGGCCGCGACGGCCTGCCCCAAGCCGGTGCAGGACCCGCACCCGCCGATCTGGGTCGCCGCGCGCGACCCCGGCACCTACGACTGGGCGGCCAGGAACGGGTGCGACATCATGTCCTGGGCCCTGACGCGGCCCTTCTCGGAAGTCGAGACCTACAAGGAGCGGTTCGAGACGGCGCTCGCCAACAACCCCGGACGGGCGCGCCCGCGGTTCATGACCATGCGCTTCACCGGCGTCTACGCGAAGCCCGAGGAGAGCGAGGTCTTCATCGACGCCATCGTCGCCCAGGGCCGCCAGTTCGAGAACCTGTTCCGCAACCTCTCCCCGGTCGTGAACGGCTTCCCCCGGACGGTCGATCCCGAGCTCCTCGTCAACCAGGCGGAATACGAGCCCGCGAACCTGCTCCGCAACCTCATCCTCGGCACCCCCGAGAAGGCTATCGCCAAGCTCAAGCCCTACGAGGCGCTGGGGGTGGATTCCTTCTGCTACTGCGCCAGCTACGGCCTGCCCATGGCCGAGCAGAAGAAGTCGCTGCGCCTCTTCATCGACGAGGTCATGCCGGCCTTCCGCGAGGGGGCGGCCACCGCAATCGCCGCCCAGTGACCCGCGGGGCGGGCTCCAAGGTCGCGTTCGCCGACGACAGGAGGCAGACATGACGGTGCAATTCGTGATGCTCGGCACCTACAGCGAGAAGGGGCACAAATACGTCGAGGAGCGCCGCCGCTTCACCCGCGAGCAAGCCGTCGAGAACGGCCTCGAGGTCGTCAGCCTGGTCTTCACGACCGGCCCTTACGATTTCATCGAGATCTTCACGGTCCCCAGCGAGGAGGCGGCCATCGCCCAGGTCACCGCTTTCAAGCGCGGCGGCTGGGGCGAGATCCTCCTGGTGCGCGCCTACGACCGCGAGACCATCGACGCGGCGCAAAGCCGCCTGCCGCCCCTGGATTAGCCCTCCCCACGCGGCGTGACCGGAACGCCGTATGGGTATACGATCCATCCCGTAAGTTCGTTGGCGCGACCCCGGGGGGGATGCGGGCAGTGGGCGATTCTGTGGCGTATATGCGTGCCGGAGACTGGATCGCGGCCCTCTTGGGCCGGGCGGTCGAGTTGCAGCCGCGCCAGTCCCCCGACCAGATCCCGGCGGCGCGGGCGTTCTGGGACCTCTCGCACCTCAACGCCAACCTGCCCGCGGTCGCCCGCCTCGAGGAGCGGGTGGTGTTGCGCGAACGCGATGGCGCGGCGCTCACGGCCGAGATCTACGTGCCCGAGGGCGACGGCCCGTTCCCCGCCCTGCTGTATCTCCACGGGGGGAGCTGGTCCCTGTGGAGTGCCGCGCACCTGCGCCGGCTGGCCATGCGCTTCGCGGCCGAGGGCTACCTGACCGTCAACCTCGACTACGGGCTCGCGCCCGAGCATCCGTTTCCCTGGGCCGCGCAGGACGCCATCTTCGCATGCCGCTGGATCGCCGAGCACGCCCGTGAGTGGGGCGGCGACGGCGGCCCGCTCACCATCGCAGGGGATTCGGCCGGGGCGAACCTGGGCGCCGCCGCCGTGGCGGCCCATTTCTCGCCGCCTGGTGCTGACTGGCTCGAGCCGGGCGCCGATCACGGCCTCGCCGGCGCGCCGCTCGACTTCGCCGCCTGCGTCTTCCTCTACGGCGTGTTCGATTTCCCGCTGCTCTTCCAGGAGCCGGGCAGGATCGAAGCCAGCGGCCTGATCGAGACGACGTGGAACTTGGCCTATCTCGGCCCGAACTTCGTCGCGGTCCACCGCCATCCGCTGGTCAGCCCCATCCTCGCCCCGACCCTTGCCGCCTTTCCCCCGTGCTACCTCTCGTGTGGGGACCTGGACGGGCTGCTGCCCCAGACCCTCGCCATGGCCAAGCGCCTGATCGCGCTCGGGGTGCCGACCCAACTATCGGTCATGCAGGGGGGCGACCACGAGTTCCTGCTGATCGAGGAGACGTGGACGCAAGCGCGGGAAGAGCTCGAAGCCATCTTCCGCTGGCTCGGCGCCCGACGGGGCGGGAGTGCCGCGTAGCGCGGATAAGGAGGAGACATGCGGTTCGGCCTCATCCAGGAAGGCCATATCGGGCCGGGGGTCAGTGCGGCCCAACGCTACGCCGAGATGATCGAGGAAGCCGTCCTCGCCGAGGAAATGGGGTTCGACTACTACGCCCTCTCCGAGCAGCACTTCCTGGTCGACGTGTGCACGGTCTCGGCACCCGAGGTGCTCTTCGGCGCCGTCGCCTCCCGGACCGAGCGCATCAAGCTCCGCTTCTGCGCCGCCGTCCTCCATAGCTACAACCATCCCATCCGCATCGCCGAGCGCATCACCACCCTCGACGCCCTCAGCCACGGGCGCGCCGAGCTCGCCACCGCGCGCTCCAACAACCTGAACACGCTCCAGGCCTTCGGCGTCGATCCCAAGGACACCAAGGCCCAATGGGCCGAATCCCTCGAGGTCATCATCAAGGCGCTGACCCAGGACCCGTTCGAGCATCACGGCCATTTCTGGGATATCCCGCCGCGCTCCCTCACCCCCCTGCCCTATCCCCGGGCGGACCGGCCGATCCTGCCGATCTGGGTGACGGCCGGGGGCATCGATTCCCACCGGGCGGCGGGCGAGAAGGGGATCGGCGTCTTGACGGGCCAGAGCATCTACGGCTGGGACTACGCCGAGCTTTGCGTGAAGGCCTACAAGGAGGCCATCGCCGACGCGCGGCCCATAGCACCCGGCCCGGTCAACAACTCCGACGGCTTCTTCGCCGCCGTCACCCATTGCGCGGAGACGGAGAAGGAGGCGATGGACCAGGTCCGCGACGTCGCCTACAGGTTCGTCGACCTCGCCATCTGGCTCTTCGGCAGCCTGGCACCCACCTCGCCCGACTACGCCTACATGAGCCGGATCGAGGAAGTCCGCAACCGCAACCGCGACCTCGAATACCTCATCGAGCGCGCACCCTACCTCCAGATCGGCACGCCCGACACCCTCACCGAACGCTTCAAGCGGCTCGAGGCCATGGGCATCAACGAGATGGTGCTGCGCATCGACGGCACGGCCCACGAGCACGCGCGGCGCGCGATTCAGCTGATCGGCCAGGAGGTGATCCCCAGGTTCCGCCCCGACGCGGCGCGGGCATGACGCGCGAGTACGGGGCGCTCCTGCGGCTCGGGCTCGTCGTCCCTCCGGCGAACGCGACGGTGGAGCCGGAGATGGCGGCCCTCCTGCCCAAGGACGCGGCGATCCATGCCGCGCGGCTGCCCGGGATCGTCGAACAGGAGACCGGGCGCGGGCTCGACGCCCGGATCCGGGGGTATCTCGCGGCCCTGCCGGACGTGGTGCGGTCGTTCGGCGGCATGGCGCTCGACGCCATCTGCCTGATGCATACGGGCTGCTCCTACGTCGTCGGGACGCAAGGGGAAGCCGGCTTGCGCGAGGCGCTCGACCGCGCCGGCGCGGGCCATGCCTTCACCGCCGCCGGGGCCGTCGAGGCCACCCTCGCGGCCCTCGGATGCCGCCGGATCGCCCTCGTCCTGCCCTACCCCGAATGGCTCTGCGAGGCCGCCGTCGCGTATTGGGAAGCGCGCGGCTTCACCGTCGCCGGCGTGGAGAAGCCGCGCGACGTGGTGTCGATCTACGAGATCGCGCCCGAGGACATGATCGAGGCCGCCCGGCGCCTCGACCTGGGCGCGGCCGACGCCATCCTCCTCAGCGGGACCGGGCCGCCGACCCTGCGCGCCCTCGCCGCGCCCGCGCCCGGAAACGGCATCCCCATCCTGTCCTCGAACCAGTGCGTGGCGTGGCAGGCCCTCAGCCGAGTTGCGGCGGCCGGCGCGGCGCTCCCGGGCCTCTCCCCGCCGCTCAGGGACCTGGCCGACCGGCTGGCCCCGCAAAGCGGCTGACCCGGCAGTGGAAATGTCAAGGAATGTCAAGGTGAAAAGTGATTAAATTGAATGATATTAAGAGGTTACAAGATTCGGCCTCGAACCTTGACATTTCTATACATTTTTCCCTCGCGATGGACACATCGATGTATGTGGGTATTCGGTCCTGCTGAATCAAGAGCTGGATCCGACGCCCGCTAGAGTGGTTCCGCTTCGATCGGACCCACTCTAGCGATTGTTTCGCTCGCGGCAGCGGACCGAGTGGTCCGCGCCTGCGCGGGCGCGCCGGGCAACCGGCGGGCCGCCTTGCGGCCTGGAGCGATTCCAGTCGAGGTGGAATCGCTCTAGCCTTTTTTATCGCTCGCGGCAGCGGACCGAGTGGTCCGCGCCTGCGCGGGCGCGCCGGGCAACCGGCGGGCCGCCTTGCGGCCTGGAGCGATTCCAGTCGAGGTGGAATCGCTCTAGCGTTTGCGCGCCAGGGTCAGCCCGTCGGCGAGGGGGAGCATGCTGAGGCTCACGCGCTCGTCGGCCAGGAGCTTGGTGTTGAAGGCGCGGATGGCCTCCGTCGACTCGCTGGTGTCCTCGGGGTCCGCGACCTTGCCCTCCCACAGCACGTTGTCGACGGCGATGACCCCGCCCTGGCGCAGCAGCGCGAGGCAGCGCTCGTAATAGCCCTGATAGCCGCCCTTGTCGGCGTCGATGAAGGCGAAGTCGTAGGCGCCGGCCTCGCCCGCCGCGAGGAGGCCGTCGAGGGTCTCCATCCCCGGCGCCAAATGCAGCGCGATCTTGCCGGCGACGCCCGCCTCGGCCCAGTAGCGGCGCGCGATATCGGTCCATTCCACGCTCACGTCGCAGGCCACCAGGTGGCCGTCCCCGGGCAGGCCCAAGGCGACCGAGATCGCGCTGTAGCCCGTGAAAGTGCCGACCTCGATAGTGCGCCGCGCGCCGATCAACTCGACCAGGAGGCGCATGAATTGGCCCTGTTCGGGCGAGATCTGCATGATCGACATTTCGAGCTTCGCGGTCTCCTCGCGGAGCCGGCGCAGGACCTCGGGCTCACGCAACGAGGCCGAAAGCATGTAGTCGTAAAGCCTGTCGTCGAGGTTCAACCCGCGCTTGGACACTTGCACATGCTCCGGTTGGTGAGTGGGCGGTCTAGAGTGGGTCCGCTTCGATCGGACCCACTCTAGCGTTTTTTATCGCTCGCGGCAGCGGACCAAATGGTCCGCGCCCGCGCGGGCGCGCCGGAGAACCGGCGGGCCGCCTTGCGGCCTGGAGCGATTCCGCTTCGATCGGACCCACTCTAGCGTTTTTTATCGCTCGCGGCAGCGGACCAAGTGGTCCGCGCCTGCGCGGGCGCGCCGGATGACCGGCGGGCCGCCTTGCGGCCTGGAGCGATTCCAGACGAGGTGGAATCGCTCCTTTGTCGCTCGCGGCAGCGGACCAAATGGTCCGCGCCTGCGCGGGCGCGCCGGATAACCGGCGGGCCGCCTTGCGGCCTGGAGCGATTCCAGGCGAACTGGAATCGCTCTAGCGCAGACTTGGGCTTGCGGCCCCCGGGTCAAGCGGACTCTTCGATGGCCTCGACCCGCGCCAGGGCGGCATCGAACGCGGCCCGCCAGGTGTTCGCGAAATCGCGAGCGCGCAGCTGCGCGAGCCCGGCCTCGGCGAGCCCGCCGGGCGTGGCGAGGGCCGCCACGACCGCGCCATAGGCGCGCGCGTCCTCGGCGCCCATCGCCGCGGCCGCCGCCACGAAATGCGCCGCCGGCAGCATCCGCGCCGCCGCCGGGTCGAGGCCGTTGGCGATGGCCCAGTCCGCCGTCCGGCCGACGAGCTCGTGACAGAAGGTAAAGGCCACGGCGACGGCGGTGGCGACGGCGAGCTCCTCCTCGCGGCCAAGCGGCGTGACGCGCCCCAGCATGCCCAGGATCGATGCGGCGCGGGGGTGGTCGGGGAACATGACCGTGGGGCTGGCGCCCGCCGCGGCCGACATCATGGGCATGGCGCGGACGATCTCGGGCGCGCCGGCCGCCGCGGCGAGCGTGCGCCGCGAGACCCCGGCGCAGGTGGAGATCAGGAGCTGGCCCCGCCGCCAGGGCAGCCCCGCGACGACTTCGGCCGCGAGGGGCGGACGGACGCAGAGGAACACCACGTCCGCGCGCGCGACCAGATCGGAATTGTCGCGCGCGGCCTCCAGCCCGAGGCCCACCGCGCCCGCGCCGCGTGGTGCGAGCAGGATACGCCCGGGCTCGAGCCCGGCATGGAGGAGGCCCCGGGCGATGGCGCCGCCAATATGGCCGACGCCGAGCACACCCAGCCGCCCCGCCCCGAGCCCGTCACCGCCGCTCGTCATGCCTCGCCTCCCAGTGGTTCGCGTCTGACGCTTGGAACCCTCTCCCACCTATTCCCCTGGCAAAATTGGGGCCTGGTCCCATTTTTGGCCTCATTTTTCGTCTCAAAGACCCTTTTTGGCGCGCGGGCGCACACCCCCTCACCCCGACCCACTCCCCGAGGGGAGAGGGGGATTCTGAAGGGGGATTCTGAAGGGGGATTCGAGGGACTCCGGGGGAATCATGTGTCTGGTGCTCGCCCCTAGGTCGCCAGGAAGCCGCCGTCCACCGGCAGCACGGCGCCGGTGACAAAGGACGAGAGCGGCGAGGCGAGGAAGAGGATCGCCGCCGCGATCTCTTCCGGCTCCGCCGGCCGGCCGAGGGGCGTGCGGGCGTAGAGCGCGGCCTGGATCTCGCCCGTCCCCGCCCCGCCCTCGATCATGCGCGTCCTCACGTCGCTCGGCGCGACCGCGTTCACGCGGATGCCGAAGGGTGCGAGCTCGACGGCCAGGGCCTTGGTCATGGCGACGAGGGCACCCTTGGACGCCGTATAGGCCGATGCCGCCTCGGCCGCCGTGAAGGCCCAGGTCGAGGCGACGTTGACCACCGTCCCCCGGGTCTCGCGAAGCTGGCCGAGGAAGGCATGGGTGACGTGGTAGGGGCCGTCGGCGTTGACGGCGAGCACCCGGCGCCACGCCGCCACCGCATCCGCGTCCCCGGCCGCCACCCGTTCGAAGACGCCGGCATTGTTGACCAGGACCGAGACCGGGCCGGCCCGCTCACGGACCCGCGCGGCGCAGGCCTGGACCGACTCGAGGGAGGCGATGTCCACGACCGCGCTCTCGGGCGCGGCGGCCGCGCCGAATTCGCCCACCGCGCGCGCGAGCGCGCCCGCGTCGATGTCGGCGAGGACGACGCGCGCGCCGGCCGCCGCGAGTGCGCGCCCGGTCGCGAGGCCGATGCCCCGCGCCGCGCCGGTGACGAGCGCCACCCGGCCGGCGAGGAGATCGTCCCTGTACCCCATAATCGTCATCGCCGGACCCTTATATCGCTCAAGCGCCGCTAAGGCTGGTATATCGCTCAAGCGCCGCTAAGGCTGGCCTCGCATAAGCTCGGGCGCGCGGTCGCGCTTGCCAGACAACGATGAGCGAAGCTCATCGCCGCCTGGTATTATCCCCACTCACGAGGCCGGCGCGGCGCGCGCCGCGATATGGCGCGCGGCCACGTAGCCGAAGGTCATCGCCGCGCCGATGGTGATGCCGGCCCCGGGATAGGCCCCGCCCATGACGCTCGCCATATCGTTGCCGACGGGGTAGAGGCCCGGGATCGGCGCGCCGTCGCCGTCGAGGACCTGGGCGTTCTCGTCCGTATCGAGGCCCATGAAGGTGCCGAGGTCGCCGGGGACGATGCGGACGGCGTAGAAGGGGCCGGCCCGGAGCGGCCCGAGGGCCGGGTTGGGCGCATGATTCGGGTCGCCGTTGGAGAGGTTGTAGGCGCCGCGGCCGCGGCCGAAATCTGGGTCCTCGCCCCGCGCCGCGTGGCTGTTGAACCGCTTCAACGTCTGGGCGAGCCCATCCCCGTCCACCCCCAGCGCCCCGGCCAGCGCCCCTATGGTCGCCCCCTCGACCAGGTAGCCCGAGCGCAGGTGCGGGCCGAGGCGCCCCGGGGCCGGCGGCACCACCCCCATGCCATGGCGCCGGATCGCCGCGCGGTCGGCGATGACGAAGGCCTCGACCTCGGCATCGTCGTGGCAGGCCTCGATCATCGCCTGCACGATCACGTGATAGGAGTCCGATTCGTTGACGAAGCGCCGGCCGCGCCGGCCCACGATGATGAAGCCTGGCTTGTTGCGGTCGATGAAGTGGGGGAAGGGCACGAGCGACCCGCCGCGTTGCGGGACGAGGGAGACCGGGGCCCAGGCGGCGGGCTGCGCGAGGCGGGCATCGAAGCGCCCGCCCACCGCCGCGGCGAGCCGGGCGCCGTCGCCCGTGTTGGCCTCGGGCGCGAGGCGCGTGTGGCCCTTGCCGGCGCGGACGTGGGGATAGTGGGCGCGCTTCATCGCCTCGGAAGCGGTGAAGCCGCCGCTCGCCAGCACCACCCCGCACCTGGCCCGCACCGCGGTGCGCGCGCCGTCCCGCTCGACCCCGGCGCCGACGACCGCACCCCCCTCCATCAGCAACTCGACGGCCGGCGCATCGGTCCATACCGGCACGCCGCGCTCCCCCAGGCTCAGGAGGAGACGGGCGACGAGGGCGTTGCCGTTGCCGATCCTGGTCCCGCGCGGGTAGAGCAGCACCCGGTCCCACAGGTAGCGCGCCACCCGCCGCGCGACCAGCAGGGTCGAGGGCACCGACTTCAGGATGCGGAAATAATGCCCGAGCTCGGTGCCGCTGATGGTCATGCCGCCGAGGATCATGGTCGTCGCCAGGGGGCGCCGCAGCCGGCGGAAACCGCCGCCCAGCCGGCGCCCGTCGAAGGGGGCGGGGTCGAAGGCGCGCCCGCCCAGGCAGGCGCCCGGAAGCTCCGGGTGGTAGTCGCAGGACCCCGGCGCCAGGATGAAGCGCGCGTGGGAGCTGGCTTCCATGAAGTCGAGCATCTCGGCCGCCCTATCGACGAAGCGCGCGGCGCGCGGGCGCGCGAAGAAGTTGCCGGCCGCGTTCGCGAGGTATTCGAGGGCCGCTTCGGGGGAATCGGCGATGCCGGCGCGCTTGGCCGCGCTGTTGCACGGGATCCAGATCATGCCCTCGGACAGCGCCGTGGTGCCGCCGATCACCCCGGCCTTCTCGACGACCAGGACGTCGAGGCCGACCGCGGCGCCCACGAAGGCCGCCGTGAGACCGCCGGCGCCCGAGCCGACGACGAGCAGGTCACAGGCGACTGTCCGGGATGGCGGCATGGGGCGGCGTTTCACTGGTTTGGTGGCACATGTCCCGATGGTATAGTCCCCGGCCATTGCGCGCCTAGCCCATGGGGGCCGAAAACGAGGAGACGGACATGATCAAGGTGATGTGGTTCCTGAAGCGGGCCGAGGGCATCTCCCTCGAGGATTTCCGCAAATGGTGGCTCGAGGACCACATGCCCGACATCATCGAGCACCAGAAGCCGCACCTGAAGAAATACATCGTCGACATCAGGGTGGAGGAGGACAATCTGCCCGGCATGCCGGCGGACGGAGAGGCGGACTGGGACGGCATCGCCGAGCAGTGGTTCGAGGACGAAGCGGGCTTCGCCGCCATCTACGGCAAGCCCAAGAGCCCGACCCGGGGCGATACCATGGCCCATGTCAGCCGCTTCCAGCGCCTCGTCGTCCATGAGAACCCGATCGCGGTGAAGACCTAGTACCCACTTTCATAATTCCGTGTGCCATACGATCGCTTTTCCCGTCTCCTCGGTAGGAGGGGATGCTTGACGATGCCGGGGCATCGTCAAGCATCCTCGACACCCCGAGGGGGCGGGAAAAGCGACCCGTAGGGCGGCGCCCCGAGGCTCCCAGACGTCGTCGCGCGCCGCTTGTGATGCCCCGGCATCACGGCGCGCCACGCTCCTAGCCGGGAACCTCGGGGCGCCGTCGTATGGCACACGGAATTATGAAAGTGGGTACTAGCCCGCCGGTCGGGACGGCCACCTTGACCGCGACCGGGCGGCGGCGCGTGGTCGTCACGGGCACTTCGGGCGGCATCGGGTCGGCCGTCGCCCGCCGCTTCCTCGGCGCGGGCGCGGTCGTCGCGAACCTGGACATGCGTGCGCCGCCGGCCAGGCTCGGGATCGATTCGGCGGATTTTCACACGGTCATTGCGGATATCGCGGACGAAACAGCCGTCCTCGACGCCTTCACGGCCATCGACGGGCTGTTCGGCGGCGCGCCGCCCGACGTGCTGGTCCATTGCGCCGCGATCAGCGTGGCGGCGCCCTTCCTCGATATCGAGGCGGATACCTTCGAGCGCATCGTCGCCGTCAATGTCCGGGGCATGTTCCTGTGCTGCCGGGCGGCGGGGCGGCGCATGCGCGCCGCCGGCGCGGGCCACATCGTCGCCATCACCTCCGTGGTGGCCGAGCAGGGCTGGGCCGGAGAGCTGCCCTACGGCGTCACCAAGGGCGCGCAGAAGGCCATGGTCCAGGCCATGGCCGTCGAGCTGGCGCCCTTCGGGGTATACGTCAACGCCGTCGGCCCGGGGCCCATCGAGCAGAAGAGCGCATCGATGGCCGCCACCCGTGACGATGAGCAAGTCCTGCAACACGACCTGGACCGCACGCCGCTCGGGCGCTTCGGCGCGGCGGACGAGATCGCCGAGGCCGTGTACTTCCTGGCGGGCTCGATCTGGACCACCGGCCAGACCCTCTATGTGGACGGCGGCTTCCTCTCGGCCGGCCTCGGCTATTTCGGCACGGCGCGGGAGCGGCTCCAGCGCGGATGATGTCGGGCACGCGCCTATCAGTCCTTGTTATGGACCAGGTAGACCTGGACGTTCGCTGCCTCGCCCGTCGACACCTCGGTCAAAAGCCCCGCGGCGCCGCGTTCGGCGACGTAGAAATTATGTGTGCCATCGACGGTCATATTGTACACGGCGATGCCGCCGGCCACCCGTTCGAGGGTCTCGACCGCCGCCTCACCCATGCCGACGAGCCGGTCGCCGGGGCTGAGCGCGCCGGCCTCCCGCCACGCATCCGCGCCAACGGCGAAGGGGTGGGTCGCGGTCACCTCGATCCCGTTCAGGCGCAGATAGCCGTCCGCTTCGAGCACGTGGATCTTCTCGACCAGGCTGGCGATGCGGGTGCCGCTCGCGAAATCGAAGCTCATGACCGCATCACCGGGCTTCACGTCGGCAATGGGCCGGTAGCTGCCATCGGCCATCCACACGGCGGTGTCGGCGGCGAAGCAGCCGCCGCCCCCACCACCACCACCCCCGCCGCCGCCGCCACCATCGCCGCCACCGCCGCCACCGAATCCGCCGCCCGCGGTGTCGCCGAGGCCCAGGGAGCCGCCCACCGCGTCGCCCGCGGACACGCCGGAGACGTCGCCCGCCGCCGAGACGCCAACGCTCTGGCCCGTGGCGGCGGTGGCGCTGCCCTCGCCCGCGCGCGAGGACACTTCGACCTCGCCCGCCAGCACGGACACGGTCGTGGCGCCGGTCGCGTCGATCCCGACCTTGAAATCGGTGCCGCGGATGCCGATCAACGCGGTCGGCGTGCGCAGGTCGAACCCTTTGAGGTTGGTCATCTCGCCGGTGATGAAGCGGAAGGTGCCCTTGGTGAACTCGATCACCATCTGGCCCGTCCGCTCGTCCGGATCGTAGATGAACCTGTCCAGCACCACCTCGCTGTGCTGGCTGATCTGCAGGCTGGTGTCGTCGAGGAAACGCAGGGCCGTCATGCCCTGCCCTTCCGTGCGGACGGTCTCATCGCAATAGACCTCGCGCTTGTAGGTCAGCCGCTCGGTCTCGCCGCCCACGCGCTCCCCCATGGCACCCAGGTAGCCCTGCATGACGACCTGGCCGATCTCGATATCCGTGGCGGCGAGGAGGGGACGCGGAAATGCAAGGGAGAAGGCCACGGCCAAGCAGGCAAGCGCGGTGAATGTTCCTTTCACGGCCGAAATCCTCCTGACTATGGTCGATGCCGAACGCGATCCGGCGCACGCGCGGCGCCGAGCCGATCGATCTCTCTTACTTAGTGACTGCGGCAGCTCGCGCCTAGTACCGGTAGCGAAGCCGGCGACGGAACGATAAAAGGGCCCGCGCGCCGTACCCGGACGCGAAGCTAAGCAGCGCGATCGCGATCACAAGGACGATCGGTATTTCAATCACGGCCTTCCAGCCTTCCAAGATCAGCGGAGGCGATGCGCCGACGTTCGAACCGATGGCTTCGCCTCGACTGTCCCCACGAGTGAGAGACACAACGCCGCCGAGGCCAGGGCACTCACCAAGAATTGGCAAGCTCGTCTCCCGCCTCGCCAGCCCGATGATCTTCCGACGGGACCGCCGCCGGCACAGTGACGCGCGTCACACACGAGGTGGTTGAACGGTGATGAAGCATTCGGGAACGCAACGCCGGAAAAGTTTGGGTGTTTCGAAATATCGGCGGAGACCGGTTCCCCATTCCCTCTCGTGCCAGAGCACGAGGGACACGCATTGCCGTCAGGGCTTCTCGACCACCTTCACTTCCTGCGAGGTATCGTTGCCGATGCCGCGCCCGCCCTCGAAACGCGACTTCGAATACGCCGTGCCGATGACCATGAGCGCGCCCGGCCCCCTGACCGCGAACTCCATGGTGACAGTGAAGGACCGGTACGGCTCCACGGCACCGGGCTTGCACTGGACGTTCAGCTTGGCGTCGTCCACCCCGCAGGACGCGCCGCCGTCGTGTGATACGACCTCCGCATCCACCGTGACGTGGCCGAACAGCGTCAGCTCCATCTCCGTGCCGAGGGAGGGTCCGGTGCCGATGTTGGTGAAGGTGAAGGTCGCCTTGTGTCTCGATCCGGCCACGATCTCGGCCGGCAGGGCCGATGCGACCACCTGCCATTTGGCTTCCCCTTCGGTGATGTAGAGGGTCCCGCGCTCTTCCTGGCGGGCCGGCTCGGCGTTGGCGCCGCCCCAGGCCGCGTGCCAGGCGACGTGGCCTTGGTCGGCCCGCGCGTCCGAGAACCACACCTCGGCCGTGTCGCCGGGCGGAATCGTGCCGACCTCGCAGCGGAAATTGCGCTCCTCCGACTGGTCGCCCAAGTCGGCGCCCGCCGCCGCCGCGCAGGTAGCCACGTCCGGGATGAAGCGGGCCGGAACCCCAATCCCCGGGGACTCGCTCGTGAACGCCACCTCGACCCAGGCGCCGTCGGCCGCCCGGTTCGGGCTGCGGTTGATGAGTGTCAGGCGGAAGACGACCGGGCTGCCGCCGGCGGGCCGCACGGGCTCGGGCCGCGTCGTCAGCGAAAGCTCGACCTTCCCGCCCGGCGCCGCATCCCGCAGCGGATCGAACAGGCGCAGCCAGACATAGACCTCTATCGCTTTCTCGAGTGGCCCCGTGGCCTGGCTGCCCATCTGGCCGTCACGCCGGCGTTTCAGCTCCGTCAACAGCTCGGCGACCTCCTGGTGTGCCAGGCGGAAGCGCTGCACGCCGAGCCGCACCGCCGCCATCGCCGGGCCCGGGATACGCTCGTGCCGGCGCGCCCAGCTCCGCGATTTGACGAGCGCCATGTGGTGGTATTGGTAGAAGCGGCTCGAGCGCGCGAGGTTGATGAACTCGGACGCGACCGAGGATTTGGAGAAGCGCCCGTCCAACTCGCGCCGGATGGCGGCGACCTCGTCGATGAGCCGGGTCAGCTCGCGGTCGGCGTCGGCCGCCGACACCGTCTCCTCGCCAGCGGCGGGCCCGGCCGTGGCGGCGAATATTACGAGCCACCCGAAAAGGAGGGTCAGGCCGAGAAGACGGCGGCGGCGATCGGTGGGATAGGTGCCCGTCATGGAGAAGTTCTCCTTCTTCCCAGTTTCGCGCCCCGCCCCCTTATACATAGCGTAATTCCGGTGGTCACTCTCCCGGGCCTATGATTCGGGGTCGCTAACAAACGCCCCAATAGGCAAACCAAGGAGAGTGACCATGACGGAGTATGTTGGGTTTGATGTGTCGAAGGAAGAGACGGCGTTTTGCGTGAAGGACGCGGCGGGAAAGATATTGGCGCGGGGCAAGGTTGCGACCGATCCGAGGGCGCTGTTCGCAGCTTTGCGGGAGCATTGTCCGTGCCCTGGCCGTATCGTTCTGGAGACGGGTACGCTGAGTGGCTGGCTGGCGCGGGAGCTGGGCCGGCTGGGGGTCTCGTGTCGATGTGATCGACGCGCGCCATGCGAACGCGGTGATGCGCCTTCAGCACAACAAGACGGATGCGAACGACGCCGAGCTCTTGGCGGAGATCGCGCGCACGGGGTTTTGCCGCCCTGTGGCGGTGAAGAGCGAGGCGGCGCAGGAGGCGCGGGCACTTCTCAAGGCGCGCTGTCATCTGGTGCGCCAGCGGCGCGATACGGAGAACGCGATCCGTGGCCTGTTGGGGTCGTTGGGCCTTCGCTTTCCCAAGGGCTCGGGCAAGCTGGCCGGACGCGTCCGCGAGGCGTTGGAGGGGCGTCCCGAGCTGAAGGTGATGATCGAGCCGCTTCTGTCCGCGGCGGCGGCGCTGGGCCGCGAGATCGGGCGGCTGGACGAGGCGGTCGTGGCGCGGGCGAAAGGCTCTCCGGCCTGCCGTTTGCTGATGAGCACGCCGGGGGTGGGGCCGGTGACGGCGCTGGCCTATGTGGCGACCATTGGCGAAGCGGAGCGGTTCGCCAAATCGCGCACGGTGGGCGCCTATGTGGGGCTCACGTCGCGGCGCTGGCAGTCGGGTGGGATGGACTATTCGGGGCGCATCTCGAAACACGGCGACGCCATGCTGCGGGCGCTGCTCTACGAGGCCGCCAACAGCCTGCTGACGGTGGTGCGCCGGGCCCACCCGCTGAAGGACTGGGCGCGCCGGATCAAGAGGCGGACCAGCCACAAGAAGGCCTGCGTGGCGCTGGCGCGCCGGCTGGCGGTGATCCTGCACCGGATGCTGATCACCGGCGAAGCCTTCCGCTGGCCGGAAAAGGAGGCGAGCGCCACGGCATAGCTGGATAAGGAGAAGAGAGAGTTCCGCGAGAAGCGGAAGACCCGTCCCCGCCGAGACGGTGGCCGAGGCGATCCCGTTCGTTTGGTTGCTAAGCGGACAGCCGTTCGCGATTGCGTCTAATACCTTGGGAGGCCGAAGCCAAAGGGCACTATCATGAAGCGACCCGGCGGACCCGCCGGGGAAGACTTCGCAGACAACCGTGTTCCCGGCGGAGACAAGGGTCCGGAAGGGCTTGACCAACGAACCGGAATTAGACAACCAACGGCCCATAAGAATGACCCGTTGTATGTTCCCTCAAGCGCCGGGCGGGCGCATCCGCGCCCTTGGCTTACCTCGCATAAGCTCGGGCGCGCTTGCCAGCGGTCGATGAGTCAAGCTCATCGGCCGCTGGTACTATGCGCCCACGCGCGCCTTCTCTCCCGCCTCAGACGTAGCCCCCGCTTTCGAGGTAGCCGAGGATCTGGTCGGCCAGCTCGTCCACGCCATCGCGGTCGGAGCGCAGCACGATCTCCGCTTCCTCCGGGCGCTCGTAGCCGGAATCGATGCCGGTGAAGTTCTTGATCTCGCCCGCGCGCGCCTTCTTGTAGAGACCCTTGGGGTCGCGTTCCTCGCACACTTCGAGCGGCGTATCGACGAAGATCTCGATGAATTCCCCCGCCTCGACGAGGGCGCGCGCCATGCGCCGCTCCGAGCGGAAGGGGGAGATGAAGGAGACGAGGACGATCAATCCGCCGTCCAGCATCAGCCGCGCAACCTCGGAGACCCGGCGGATGTTCTCGACCCGGTCCTGGTCCGTGAAGCCGAGGTCCTTGTTGAGGCCGTGGCGCACGTTGTCGCCGTCGAGCAGGTAGGTGTGCCGGCCCAGGGCGTGGAGCTTCTGCTCCAGGCGGTCGGCGATGGTGGACTTGCCGGCGCCCGAGAGGCCCGTGAACCACAGGATGCAGGGGCGCTGCTTCTTGGCATCGGCGCGCGCCGCCTTGCCCACCTTCATCTCGTGCCAGGAGAGGTTGCTCGCGCGGCGCAGGCCGAACGCGATCATGCCGGCGCCGACGGTCGCGTTGGTGAAGCGATCGATGAGGATGAAGGAGCCCGTCTCCCGGTTCCGCGAATAGGGGTCGAAGGCGACCTCGCGGTCGAGCGCGAAGTTGCAGTAGGCGACCTCGTTCAGCGCGAGCGTCTTGGCCGCCAGGTGCTCGAGCGAGCTGACGTCGATCTTGTGGCGCAGGTCGGTGACCTGAGCGCCGACGAAGCGCGCGCCGATACGCATCAAATAGGGCCGCTCCGGCAGCATGAGCTCGGCATGCATCCATATGACGTGGGCCGCGAATTGGTCGGCATGCTCGGGCCGCGATTCCGCCGCGGCGATCACGTCGCCCCGGCTGATATCGATCTCGTCCTCGAGCACGAGGATCACGGCCTCGCCCGCCACCGCCTCGCCCAGGTCCCCCGACGCGGTGACGATGCGCGCAACGCGGGTCTCGGCACCCGAGGGGCAAATGGCGACCGCATCGCCGGGGCGCAGGGTGCCCGAGGCGATCGTCCCGCTGAAGCCGCGGAAATCGGCGCTCGGGCGGTTGACGTACTGCACGGGAAAGCGCATCGGCAGGCTCGCCTGCTCGCGCGCGACCTCGACCGTCTCCAGGATCTCCATGAGGGTGGGCCCATGGTACCACGGCGTCCGCGAGCCGGGCTCGAACAGGTTCTCGCCCTCGAGCGCCGAGACCGGCACGGCAAGCACCTCGGCGATGCCGAGCACGGCCGCGAAGGCACGGTAATCATCGCGGATCGCCTCGAACACATCCTGCGCATAGCCCACCAGGTCCATCTTGTTGACGGCGAGGACGACGTGGCGGATGCCGAGGAGGGAGACGATGGTGCTGTGGCGCCGGGTCTGGGTCAGCACGCCCTTGCGGGCATCGACCAGGATGACGGCCAGCTCGGCCGTCGAGGCGCCGGTCGCCATGTTGCGGGTGTACTGCTCGTGGCCCGGGGTATCGGCGACGATGAACTTGCGCCGCTCGGTCGAGAAGAAGCGGTAGGCGACATCGATGGTGATGCCCTGCTCGCGCTCCGCCTGCAGGCCATCGACGAGCAGCGCCAGGTCCGGCGCCTCGCCTTGGGTGCCGAACTTGCGGCTTTCGGCGCCCACGGCGGCGAGCTGGTCTTCATAGATGAGTTTCGAATCGTACAGCAGGCGCCCGATCAGGGTCGATTTTCCGTCGTCCACCGAGCCGCAGGTGATGAAGCGCAGCAGGTCCTTGCGCTCCTGGCTTTCGAGATAGGCCTCGATGTCGGTGGCGTCGAGCGCCGAGGCATGGACCATCAGAAATAACCCTCCTGCTTCTTCTTCTCCATGGCGCCGATCTGGTCGTGGTCGATAGCCCGCCCCTGGCGCTCGGAGGTGCGCGTGAGCAGCATCTCGCGGATGACCTCGGGCAGAGTCGCCGCCTCGGACCGAACGGCACCGGTCAGCGGATAGCAGCCCAGGGTGCGGAAGCGCACGGACTCCATCATCGGCTCTTCACCGGGCAGAAGCGGCAGGCGGTCGTCGTCCACCAGGATCAGGAGGCCGTCGCGCTCCACCACCGGCCGGACCTTGGCGAGATAGAGCGGCACGACGGGCACGCCTTCGAGGTGGATATATTGCCAGATATCGAGCTCGGTCCAGTTCGAGAGCGGGAAGACCCGGATGCTCTCGCCCCGGCCCACGCGGGTATTGTAGAGGTGCCACAGCTCGGGCCGCTGACTCTTGGGGTCCCAGCGGTGGGCGCGGGTGCGGAAGGAGAAGACGCGCTCCTTGGCCCGCGACTTCTCCTCGTCGCGCCGCGCCCCGCCGAAGGCGGCGTCGAAGCCGTACTTGTCGAGGGCCTGCTTCAGCCCTTCGGTCTTCATCACGTCGGTGTGGAGCTGGGAGCCGTGGCTGAACGGCCCGACGCCGCGCTTCACCCCCTCCTCGTTGATATGGACGATCAGGTCCACCCCCAGGCGCGCCGCCTCAGCATCGCGGAACGCGATCATCTCGCGGAACTTCCAGGTCGTGTCCACGTGGAGCAGCGGGAAGGGCGGCTTGCCGGGATAGAAGGCCTTCATGGCCAGGTGCAGCATCACCGAGGAATCCTTGCCGATGGAGTAGAGCATCACCGGGTTGCGCAGCTCGGCCACGACCTCGCGGATGATATGGATGCTCTCCGCCTCCAGGCGCTCCAGGTGCGTGGGCCGGCGCGCCGATGCTGCTGCGGCGGCGGCATCGCGTGCGGGGCGTACGGGCCTGCTCATCGCTGCTTGCATTCCTCGGTGTGGCGGGCGCGGGGCGCGGGCGATCGCCCGGCGGCGCGAGGGGCGTCCTATAGCCCAGCCCGGGGCTCCGTTCAATGGACGTTCGCGGGAAGGGGCGGGCGGACCGGCTGTAGATAGCGAATTAAGTTGGCCGGTTTATGTAGCACATCGATTGACCGCTCTGTTGATGTTGTGGCGCCTGTGGGGAAGTGGTCAGGTCGGCGTAGCCGAGCTGTCCACTTATCCACGGGCGGGTCGCGTCGAGCGGCATCACGCGGCCCTCTTCATGGTGTCTCCTTCCAGAAGCGCGCCATCGCCTCGGTAGCGGGCGATCGGGCGCGGCCCGTGGAATATGGCGTAGGTGGCGTCCGGATAGTGGTGGACGCGGACCTTGGCCTTGACGTAGTGCGGCCTCAGCGATGACGGCGGGATCTGCAGGACGATGCCGTGGAAGCGTACGGTGTTGTCGTTGCCGACGGTGCGCGTCTCCTGGACGCACAGCACGTCGCGCCACTGTTCCGCCGGCACGGCGACGAAGGCCGAGCCCGGCTCTTCGGGAGCGATCGCGAAGCGCGCATTGTAGTCGGGAATGAAGGTCTCGGCGAGGAAGCGGTTGGCCCCTTCGATCGTCGAGACGCCGGCCAATGCCAACTCCTTGGGGAGCCGGTCCTGCAAGGTGCGGAAGGCGCGCTCGGAGCGCCCGCGCGCCTCCGGCGAATAGGCCGCGATGTGCTCGATGCCGAGCTGGGCCAAGGCCCGTCCGAGCTGGGAGGGCTTGTCGCGGTCCACCTTGCCACCCGCCTGGGGGGTGTGGAAGTAGTGGCTCGCGCGGTCGGTGTAGAGCGCGCACGGCAGCCCGTGCCGGCCGAACACCTCGCCCAGCCCCTGGAAGCTCGACATGGTGCCCTCCTCGGCGACCAGGAAGCCCGAGTAGATCGCCCCGCTCGCATCGTCCAGAGAGACGATCATATCCTGCTCTTCGTCGCGGCCCGGCAGCCAGCGGTGCGTCGAGCCGTCCTGATGCAGCATCATGCCCACGAGCGGCCGCCGCGGCCGCTTGCGCCGGTGCGCCCCGCGCCTGGGCGCCGGCGCCGCCAGGCCGCGGCCGTGGAGAAACGTCTTGGTCCAGGTGTAACCCCAGCGGAAGCCGTGGTCCTTCACCAGGTGCTCGTGGAAGTGCTTGACCGTGAAACCCGCGTAGCGCTCGCGGTAAAGAGCTTCGACCCGCATCGCCTCGTCCACCGGCACCCGCTTGGGCGACGGCTTGCCCAGACGCCGGTCCAGAAGCCCCGCATCGCCCTCACACTCGAAACGACGGCACCAGCGCCGAAACGTGCGCTCGCCGACCCCAAGCACCTCCGCCGCCTCCAACTGGCTCAACGATCCCGCCTCACAACGACCGAAAACATCCCGAAACCTCATCATGCGCACACCTTGCAAAACATCTGTCCGTCTCATCCCACCCCCTTCAAACAGGAGGCTCAATAAACCGGACAGATCGTGTGCTACATAGAACGGACAGATCGTGTGCTATCTACAGGGCGGGCGGACCGGCTTGGCATCGCAATCCACCTGTTGGATACTCCCGGTTCGATTCTTCGGATAGGCGCGGCGGGGAGGCCGCCCATGCGCAGGTTCATGTCGGCGTTATCATCGGCCGCGGTGCTGCTCCTGCTCGCCCTGCCCGCCCATGGGCAGGACTTCCGGACGGGCCTGGACACATTCATCAGCGGCGGCTACGAGACGGCCCTTGGCGTGTGGACGCCATTGGCCGAGGCCGGCGATGTCGACGCCCAGTTCGGGCTCGGCGATTTATACGAGGGCGGCTACGGCGTGGCGCCGGACCTCGCCGAGGCCTTGAGGTGGTACCGGATGGCCGCCGAGCAGGGCGACGAAGACGCTCAACTGACCGTTGGCTTGCGGTATTACGCGGGCGAGGGCGTGGCGCAGGACTACGTGCAGGCGCACATGTGGTTCGACCTCGCGGCGGCGCAGGGTCAAGTCGATGCGGCGAATTTCATGAAGATCGCCGCCTACCTGATAACGCCCGAGGATGTTTCGGCGGCTCGGCGCATGGCGCGTGAGTGGTGGGAGGCCCACCAGTAAAGCGCGACCGGCCCGGGTGACCCAAAGCCGGCGACCCAATGTGATTTGGACTAACATTGGCGGTGTGATGCGTGGAATTCTACGAGCGGGCGTTGTCGGCCTGGCCTTGGCGGCGCCGGCGCAGGCGCAGGACCTCGAGAAGGGTTGGTCGGCCTACCTCCGCGGCGACTATGTAACGGCTCTGCGGGAATTTCGGCCATTGGCGGGGGCGGGCGTCGCCGAGGCCCGGCGCCTCGCTCGCGAGTGGCTGAAGGCGCACCCGTAGCCCGTGTCGGCGATAATCAGCGCGTTCCTCCGCTACCCCGCGGAGCATCGGTTACGCGGCGCCCGGAAGCACCTGGGCGGCTATTCGATCTCGATGAACCCGCCCTCCATGCGCACCTCCACGGTGCCGTTGATGCCGTCCAGCTTTCCGCCGACGATATAGCATTCCGTCCACCCCTGGGCCGAGGCATCCGGCACCACGTCCTTGACGCCCAGCCAGACGAGCGCGGCCGCTATCACGGTCAAATCGGCCTTGGTGTGACGATCCATCCTCATGACGTTGGCTTTCCTTCCCGCATTGATAATCGATGCGTGCCTATCCGGTTAATGCAGATACCCACTACATATAGAGAAAACAGCGCGCCATGCCGACACCGCCCAATCGGCTGCTTTTGACCCGCTGCGGGCTCTAGTATTCCCTGACCAGGAGCCTGTCCGAGATTTGATGTTGTTGGCAAGCATTGGGGTGATGGCGAGTGGTCTTGTCGTGATTTTGGTGGTTTGGCTCATGGGTGGTTGCCTTCAGGAGCTTGGCGCGGCGAGAGGCATGATTGGTCTCGGCGTCTCATGGCGCTTGGGCGACGGCGAGCTTGGCCAGGTTGTGGGCGGTGCAGATCATCGCCCATTCGCATGTGACCTTCTCACGGCCGCGCAGCAGGAACTGACGGAAGCCCCGGGCCTGCTTGATCTGGCCGAACACCGGCTCGACGGTCTGCTTGCGCAGGCGGTAGCGGCTGCGGCGCCCGGCGCGCCTGAGGGTGGCCGCCATGGCCGCGACCCGGCCGCCGGGCGGCGCGGCGCGCGGGCCCACGGCGGCGGCTTGGCCGTGCTTTTGCCGCCCGGTCGCGATGTAGGGCTTGATGCCCCGCCTATCGGCGGCCTCCAGGTTCGCCTTCGAGCAGTAGCCGGCGTCCGCCGATATCTCCCTGGGACGCCGCCCGAGGTTGGCTTCGATGGCGTCGATCAGGGGTTCGAGCTGGCCCTGGTCGCTGGTCGAATCGGTCAGGGCGTGGGCGACGATGATCTGGCGTTTGGCATCGACCGCGGCCTGGGCATTATAGCCCTGGATGAAGCCGTCCTTGGTCTTGAGGATGCGGCTCTCGGGGTCGGTGAAGTTGCGCTGCGCCTTGTCCGCCGGCACATCCGCCGGCGGCTTGGGCTTGGGTCCCGGGCGCTTCGGCGCCCGCGTCTGGGCGGCGCGCGCGGCCGCGTCCCGCGCCTCGGCCTCCAGGGCGGCCTTGGCCTCGCGAATCTTGGCCAGACGCTTGGCCTTGTCGGCGACCCAGGCCGGCATCTCGTCGCCCCGCGCCGCGACCCCCAACGCCTCGTCCTCCGCCGCATCGGCCGCCGCCGCCCGATCGAGCCAGCTCTCGACCACCGCCTCGAGCCCGGCCTCCGCCCTGACCATGCGGGCGTAAGACATCGCCTTGTGCTTGGAGGCGTTGGCCTTGATCTTGGTGCCGTCCAGCGCCACATGGCCGAGCTTGACCAGCCCCGCCCGGCGGCACAGGGCCAGCACCTGCGCGAACAGCCCCGACAGCGCCGCGAGATGGCGCTTGCGGAAATCCGAGATGGTGCGGAAGTCGGGCCGCTGCATCCCCGTCACCGCCATGAAGTCGACGCGCTCCTCACACCCCCTGGCGATGCGGCGCGACGAATAGACGCCGACGCTGTAGGCGTACAGCAACAGCGCCACCATCATCACCGGGTGGTAGGGCGGCTGGCCGCGCGCCTCGCCATAGGCCGCAAAGATCGCCGACAGGTCCAGGCTCTCGCGCACCGCATCCCGCACCAGGTGCGCCGCGTGTCCCGCCGGCACGAAGTCATGGACCGAAGCCGGCAACAGCCAGACCTGATCCACGTCCCAAGCTCGAAAGGTTTTGCTCATGCCGTTTAACGAATCACACTCCGATACCCACGTCGAGCCAAATCCGAATTCTCGGACAGGCTCCTAGGGCCTGTTGAGATTCATCGTGAATTGATGATTGCTGAACAGAGGTAGATCATGGCCTCGAAACTGTCGTCGGTTTTTTCGCTTCGCATGGCGATACGCTTGAACTCCTTGAGTTTGCAAAAGAAATTCTCGATCAGGTGTCGCCATTTATAGATTTCGCTATCGATGTCCAGTGGCTGGAGACGCTGCGGGCGTTGGGATATGACGATTTGCACGCCCCGTTCGTTCATGTTTTCGATGATCCAATTCGAATCGAACGCCTTGTCGGCGATCAGGCCGCCGAATTCGATATTCTCGATGAGCGGGGCGACGCCGACGGTGTCATGGCGTTGTCCGGGCAAGAGAACAAAGCGGACCAGATTGCCAAGCGCATCCGTCAGGGCCAGGATTTTGGTGCTCAACCCGCCTGGTTGGTGAAGTGGTCCGACAGATACTGGGAGCCGTGATCCTTGACTTGCCGATAGCCTGCACACAACCCGCCCCTTGACTTGCCGATAGCCTGGCCCCCTTTTGCGCCCTGGCCGTGCCGATGAACCTTGACGATTGTGCCGTCGATCATCGCAAACTCCATGTCTGGATCGTCTGACACGGCGTCGAATATCCGTTTGAAAACATCGGCTTTGACCCAATCACGAAACCGCTTGAACACCGTATTCCACTTGCCGAACCGTACCGGCAAGTCACGCCATGGACAGCCGGTCCGCGCGATCCAAAGAACCGCCTCCAAAAACAACCGGCCATCGCCACCCGTTCGGCCAGGGTCCGTCTTCTTGCCAAGACAATGCGGCTCCATCCGCGCCCACTGCCTATCGGTGATCACAAAACGCTCCGATGTCATTCAAACCTCCTCCAAAAGAAAGTTTGAATCACATATTATGCCGTTTGGGAATCCTAAATCTCAACAGACCCTAGGAGCCTGTCCGAGAATTCGGATTTGGCTCGACGTGGGTATCGGAGTGTGATTCGTTAAACGGCATGAGCAAAACCTTTCGAGCTTGGGACGTGGATCAGGTCTGGCTGTTGCCGGCTTCGGTCCATGACTTCGTGCCGGCGGGACACGCGGCGCACCTGGTGCGGGATGCGGTGCGCGAGAGCCTGGACCTGTCGGCGATCTTTGCGGCCTATGGCGAGGCGTGCGGCCAGCCGCCCTACCACCCGGTGATGATGGTGGCGCTGTTGCTGTACGCCTACAGCGTCGGCGTCTATTCGTCGCGCCGCATCGCCAGGGGGTGTGAGGAGCGCGTCGACTTCATGGCGGTGACGGGGATGCAGCGGCCCGACTTCCGCACCATCTCGGATTTCCGCAAGCGCCATCTCGCGGCGCTGTCGGGGCTGTTCGCGCAGGTGCTGGCCCTGTGCCGCCGGGCGGGGCTGGTCAAGCTCGGCCATGTGGCGCTGGACGGCACCAAGATCAAGGCCAACGCCTCCAAGCACAAGGCGATGTCTTACGCCCGCATGGTCAGGGCGGAGGCCGGGCTCGAGGCGGTGGTCGAGAGCTGGCTCGATCGGGCGGCGGCGGCCGATGCGGCGGAGGACGAGGCGTTGGGGGTCGCGGCGCGGGGCGACGAGATGCCGGCCTGGGTCGCCGACAAGGCCAAGCGTCTGGCCAAGATTCGCGAGGCCAAGGCCGCCCTGGAGGCCGAGGCGCGGGACGCGGCCGCGCGCGCCGCCCAGACGCGGGCGCCGAAGCGCCCGGGACCCAAGCCCAAGCCGCCGGCGGATGTGCCGGCGGACAAGGCGCAGCGCAACTTCACCGACCCCGAGAGCCGCATCCTCAAGACCAAGGACGGCTTCATCCAGGGCTATAATGCCCAGGCCGCGGTCGATGCCAAACGCCAGATCATCGTCGCCCACGCCCTGACCGATTCGACCAGCGACCAGGGCCAGCTCGAACCCCTGATCGACGCCATCGAAGCCAACCTCGGGCGGCGTCCCAGGGAGATATCGGCGGACGCCGGCTACTGCTCGAAGGCGAACCTGGAGGCCGCCGATAGGCGGGGCATCAAGCCCTACATCGCGACCGGGCGGCAAAAGCACGGCCAAGCCGCCGCCGTGGGCCCGCGCGCCGCGCCGCCCGGCGGCCGGGTCGCGGCCATGGCGGCCACCCTCAGGCGCGCCGGGCGCCGCAGCCGCTACCGCCTGCGCAAGCAGACCGTCGAGCCGGTGTTCGGCCAGATCAAGCAGGCCCGGGGCTTCCGTCAGTTCCTGCTGCGCGGCCGTGAGAAGGTCACATGCGAATGGGCGATGATCTGCACCGCCCACAACCTGGCCAAGCTCGCCGTCGCCCAAGCGCCATGAGACGCCGAGACCAATCATGCCTCTCGCCGCGCCAAGCCCCTGAAGGCAACCACCCATGAGCCAAACCACCAAAATCACGACAAGACCACTCGCCATCACCCCAATGCTTGCCAACAACATCAAATCTCGGACAGGCTCCTAGTGACCTGATCCTTAAGTTTGCGTGATTTGTTGTTGGTGCTCGGCGATACGAATGTTTGCGAGGCAGAAACGCTTGATTGAGGCCAAGATGTCGTCGGCTGATTTGGTCCAACGGAATGGCTTTGGATCGGCATTGACGGTGTCCATATAGCGAAGGATGGCGGCTTCGAGCTCCTTGGTGGAGCGGTGGACGCCGCGGCGCAGCTGCTTTTCGGTCAACAGGGCGAAGAAACGTTCGACCTGGTTGATCCAGGAGGCCGAGGTCGGCGTGTAATGGGCCTGCCATCGGGGGTGGCGGGCGAACCAGTCGCGGATCGCCTTGGTCTTGTGGGTCGCCAGGTTGTCCATGATTATGTGCACATCGAGATCGGCCGGCACCCGCGCTTCCACGGTGTTGAGGAAGGCCCGGAACTCGCGCGCCCGATGGCGGGCGAAGCAGCGGCCGATGACTTGGCCGGTCGCGGTGTCGAGAGCGGCGAACAGCGACAGGGTGCCGTGGCGTTTGTAGTCGTGGCTGCGCCGTTCGGCCTGACCGGGGCGCATGGGCAACAGCGGCTGGGTCCTGTCGAGGGCCTGGATCTGGCTCTTCTCGTCGACGCACAGGACCAACGCCCGTTCCGGCGGATTGAGATAGAGCCCGACGATATCGCGGACCTTCTCCACGAAGAACGGGTCGCTCGACAGCTTGAAGCTCTTCGAACGGTGCGGTTGCAACCCGAAGGCACGCCAGATGCGGTGGATCGTCGACGGCGCATAGCCGGTCGACCGCGCCATGCTGCGTAACGACCAGTGCGTCGCGTCCGCCGGCGTCTCCTCGAGCGTCCGCCGGATCGTCTCGGCAACGGCGTCGTCGCTGATCCGTCGCGGCGTACCCGGGCGGGGCTCGTCATGAAGGCCCTCCAGACGCCGCTCGGCGAAGCGTCGGCGCCAGACGCCGACCGTATCCGGCGCCGCGCCAAGCTCGGCCGCGATGGTCTTGTTCTCGAGCCCCTCGGCGGCCAGAAGAACAATCCGCGCCCGTCGCGCCAGACCCTGTGCCGTCCGCCGCCGCCGCGCCAGCTCATCGAGTTCCCGACGCTCCGACACCGAAAGCTCAATCGCAACCGCTACCCGACCACGCGCCATCACATGCCTCCACGATCCCAAAAAGAAATCATAGAAACTTCGCGATCAGGACACTAGAGCGGTTCCGCTTTGATCGGACCCACTCTAGTACCCACTTTCATAATTCCGTGTGCCATACGATCGCTTTTCCCGTCTCCTCGGTAGGAGGGGGTGTGCCGGCGATGCCGGGGCATCGTCAAGCGTCCCCGACACCCCGGGGGGGCGGGAAAAGCGACCCGGTGGGCGGCGTCCCGAGGCCCCCGGACGTCGTCGCGCGCCGCTTGTGATGCCCCGGCATCACGGCGCGCCACCCTCCTAGCCGGGAACCTCGGGGCGCCGTCGTATGGCACACGGAATTGTGAAAGTGGGTACTAGTATTTACTTGCAAAAGAAAGCGAACTATTATATGATGGGGTATGAGCAGAACAGCGACCCCCATCACGGTTGGGGAAGAGGCCCGGGGCGCGCTGGAACAGTGGGTCCGGTCGGCGAAGACGGAGCAGCGCATGGCGTTGCGGGCGCGGATCATCCTTCAGGCGGCGGATGGACGAGGCAATCTGGAGATCGCCGCGGCCTTGCGGGTGCGGCCGGCGACGGTGAGCAAATGGCGGGTCCGCTATGCGCGGACTGGGCTGGGCGGCCTTGCCGACGCGCCACGACCGGGGGTGAAGCGGCGCTACGACGCGGCGACGGAGCGGCGCATATTGGCGCGGCTGGACGAGACGCCGCCGGCGGGCCACGCCACCTGGACGGGAAGCCTGGTGGCCGAGGCCCTGGGGGATGTTTCGCCGAGCCATGTGTGGCGGGTGTTGCGCCGCCATGGCATCCATCTGCAACGGCGCCGGAGCTGGTGCATCAGCACCGATCCCGAATTCGCCGCCAAGGCGGCGGACATCGTCGCCCTCTACCTCGATCCGCCGGACAGCGCCGTGGTTCTGGCGGTCGACGAGAAGCCCGGCATCCAGGCGCTCGAGCGGGCGCAGGGCTATCTCGAGCTGGCCAACGGCAGCGCCCTCCGGGGCTTCAGCCATGACTACAAGCGTCACGGCACGACGACACTGTTCGCCGCCCTCGACATCATCACTGGCGAGGTCAAGGCGGGGCATTACAAACGCCGCCGCCGGACCGAGTTCCTCGACTTCATGAACCGCATCGTCGCCGACTACCCGGACCAGGAGATTCACGTGATCCTCGACAACCTTTCGACCCACAAGCCCAAGCGCGACCAATGGCTGGCGCGCCATAAGAACGTCCATTTCCACTTCACCCCGACCCACGCGAGTTGGCTCAATCAGGTCGAATGCTGGTTCAGCATTCTCACCCGGCGCGCCTTGCGCGGGGCCAGCTTCACCTCGCCGCGCGAGGTCTGCGATGCCATCGACCGTTTCATCGAGGCTTACAATGTCAAAGCCACTCCCTTCGAATGGCGAAAGGCCAAGGTCCATCCGGTCACCCTCAAAAAAACATACGCGGATTTACGAAACTAAGCACTAGAGCGGTTCCAACCCGACGAAAGAGTCCCCCTCTCCCTTGGGGAGAGGGCCGGGGTGAGGGGACGTGCGTCGGCGCGCTATTAAGAGTCTTTCCGCCGCCTACCCCAAGCCCTCACCCTCCCGCTTCGCGGGACTCTTTCCCGACCCCTCACCCTCCCGCTTCGCGGGTCCCTCCCTCTCCCCCCAAGGGAAGAAGTGGGGAGAGGGTTCCAAGTGTCGGACGCGAAACACTAGCTCGGTTCGGCGGCGACCGCGCAACCCAGTGTACCGCCCTCATCCGTGCGGCCGGCCGCGCCGGCTTGGCATCGCAATCCGCTTGTTGGATACTCGTCGCTCGATTCCTTGGACGGGTGTGGCGAGGAGGCCGCCCATGCGCGGGATGATGCTGGCACCGTTTGCCGTGTTCGCACTGCTCGCCGCCTTTGCCCTGCCGACCCAGGCGGAGAAGCGGGTGGCGTTGGTGATCGGCAACGGCGCCTATGAGGCCACGACGCGGCTCGCCAACCCGCCGAGCGACGCCGCCGACATGGCGGCGGCACTGGCCAAGCTCGGCTTCGAGGTGGTCGCGGTGGTGGACGGCGACCGCGCGGTTATGACGGCGGCCATCCGGCGCTTCGGCAAGATGAGCCCTGGCGCGGACGTGGCCCTCTTCTACTACGCCGGCCACGGCATCCAGGTGGGCAGCACCAACTACATGCTGCCGGTCTCGGCCGAGCTCGCAGGCGAGCAGGACCTCGAGTTCGAGGCCATCGAGGTGGGCCTGCCGCTGCGCCTCATGGACCAGTCCCGGGCCAGGGTGAAGCTGGTGGTGCTCGATGCCTGCCGCAACAACCCCCTCGCCCAGACCCTCGCCAGCTCCATGCAGGCGGGCGGGCGGGGCGCCGCCGTGGGGCGCGGCCTCGCGCGCATCCAGGGGGCCGAAGGCACCCTGATGGCGTTCGCGACGGCGCCCGGTTCCATCGCCGACGATGGGGCGGCGCGCAACAGCCCCTTCACCCGGGCGCTGCTCGACAACATCACGACGCCGGGCCTCGAGGTGAGCCTCCTGTTCCGCCGGGTGCGGGCAGACGTGATGGCGGCGACCGGCGACAGCCAGGTGCCCTGGGTGGACGAGGCGCTGTTGGGCGAGTTCTACTTCGTGCCGCCGGAGGCGGATGCCGCGCCGGCACCCGGGCCGGCCGCGCCAACACCGGGGCAGTCGGTGGAGATCACCTTCTGGAATGCGATCGAGGACAGCGCGGAGTGGCGCGACTTCCAGGCCTACCTGGACACCTATGGCGACGAGGGCGCCTTCGCCGCGCTCGCCCGCGTCCGCCGCGACCGGCTCAAGGATGAGGAGGTCGCCGCCTTGACGACCACGCCAGCGCCCGAGCCGCCCGCCTTCGCCGTGGCGGCGATGGAGGCGCCCTACCGCGTGGTGGCGCGCGCGAACCTGCGCGCCGGCCCCTCGACGGATTACGACAGGCTGGACACGTTCGAGCCCGGAACGGAAGTCATGGTGACCGGCAAGGTGGAGGGCCTGGACTGGTACCGAATCGCCGCGCCGGCCGCCCCGGAGGGCTTCATCCACGGCCCCCTGATCCAGGCCGAGCAGGCCTATCAGGCGACGAGAGTGGTGACGGAGCCCGCCGCGCCATCCGCTTCCGAGGCCGAGGTCGCGGCGGTCGACGCCGCGGCCGAGCCACCCGCCGATCCCACGGGCGCCGCGGTGGCGCCCGTCGCCGCCCAGGGCTTCGACGGGCGATGGCGTGGGGAGCTCGTCACGACCGACGGGGCCTGCCGCGCGGCGATACCGGTCGAGCTGACGGTCGCGGGCACGGCCGCGACGGCCCGCCTCGATTCGGGCTGCACCCTGGACGGCACCGTCTCGCCCCAGGGCGAAGGGCTTATCGACGGCCTTTGCCGACCGCGCCATTACAGGATCAGGGTCGAGCTCTCGGCCGCGGGCGTCGCCGGGACCTGGACCAGCATGACCGGCGACGTGAGCAGCGCCGCCTCGGCCCCCACCCCCCGCGATTGCCTCGGCCACGTTGCCGTCGAGCGGGCCGGTGGCTAAGCGCGCGGCCTGCCCGGATCGCGCCTGCCACGACGTCCGCTCGATCGAACCCGCCATGGCGCCGCTTCGATCGAACAGTCCCGCCGCGACCCCTGTTGCTATATGCTTTGATGGCAAGTCGATCGATCTTGGTGAGAATGCCGCTTCGAGGCGGCGGAACCGCAGGTGTGGATTCTGATGACAGGCCGCAGCCATATCGCCCGCGCCGACCACCTGGAAGGCTTGGGCCCCGCATTCGCCCTGGCGCTCGCCGCCATGCTCACCCTCGGCGCGGCGCCCGCTTTCGCCCAGCAAGCCACGGGCGCGGAGGTCGCGCCGCCCGGCGTCATCGTGGAGACGGTCGTCGAGCAAGAGATCGCGGGACGGGTAAGCTTCACGGGCCGCATCGAAGCGATCGACTCGGTGGACCTCAGGGCCCGTGTCGCGGGTTTTCTCGGTCCGCGCCAATTCGAGGAAGGCACCGAGATCGAGAAGGGCACCCTCTTGTTCGTCATCGAGAAGGCCCCGTACGAGGCCGCGGTCGCGCAGGCGGAGGCGGGCGTGGCGAGCGCCCGCGCCACGGTCGAGCTCGCGCGCGTCACCTTCAAGCGGACCAAGACGCTCGCCGACCGCAAGGCCGTTTCCCAAGCCCAGCTCGACGAAGCCCGGGCCAAGCTGGGGGAGGCGGAGGCGGCGCTACAGGGCCAGGAGGCGAAGCTGCAGGTCGCCCACCTCGACCTCAGCTATACCGAAATCTCGGCACCGATGGCCGGGCGCATCGGCAGGGTCAGCTATTCCGAGGGCGACCTCGTCGGCCCCGACAGCGATCCGCTCGCGACCCTGGTGGCCGAAGATCCCATGTATGCCGCCTTTCCCGTGCCCACCCGCATCCTTCTGGCGGTCCACCGCGCCCAGATGGATCGCGATAGGGTCATCGTCCGCTTGCGGCTTCCGGACGGCTCGATCTACGAGCACGCGGGGGCGATGCGCTTCGACGATGTGCAGGCGAACCCCTCGACCGACACCGTCACCGTGCGCGCGAGTATGCCGAACCCGGACCGCATCCTGACCGACAGGCAATTGGTCGGCGTTATCGTGGAGGCGAAGGAGCCGGAGCGGAAGCTGGTGGTATCCCAATCCGCGTTGGTGCTCGACCAGCAAGGCTCCTACGTCCTGCTCGTCAATGACGAGAACAAGGTCGCGTCCCTATCCGGTTAATGCAGGTAGCGCGTCGTTGGGTTGCAGACCGTGGATCAACTGGCGGTATGTGATGGTTGGCCGGGCCATGGCGCGGCTCAGGACGAAGTCGCCGAGGTCGTCGATCCGCCGGCGGCGGTTGAAGCGATAGGCCCATTCCCGGCCATAGCGCGGCAAGTGCTTGGCGCTGACGCCATGGTAGGTGCCGTTGAGCCAGGTCTTGAGGTTGCTGAACAGGACGTGGATGATCGGCATCTGCGTCTCGGCGTTCTTGCCTTGGCCTTGGACGGTGGGCTGGTGCCGGTAGACGGCGCCGAGCCCGGCATAGCCCTTGAAATCGTCGGTCAGCAGGCGCGCGCGCGGCGTCACGGCGGCCCGCACGAAGCCGCCGAGCTGCTCGGCATTGGCCCGGGGCAGGATGGCAAGTCGCGCCCGACCGGCGACGAAGCCGCTGGCCTCGACCCCCTTGCCCGGCGCCACCGCCACCTTCTCCACCGCCAGCACGAGCAGGCTCTTGTTGGCATTGGCCATCCCGCGGCCCCGGCTCTCGGGCTTGCCGCGCCCGCCGTAGTAGCTCTCATCGACCTCGACCATGCCGTCCAGCAACGCATCCGGCCGCTCCGCCAAGCCATGGCGCAGCTTGTGAGCCATCAGCCATGCGGTCTCATAGCGAAGCCCCAGCTCGCGCGCCAGGAACAGGGCCGAGACCCCGCGCTTGTCCCGCCCCATCAACCACGCCGCCAGGAACCATTTGGGCAACGGTGTGCGGGTGCGGTGGAAGATGGTTCCCGCCGTCACCGACTCTTGACGACCGCAAGCCGCGCATTCGAAGACGCGCGCCCGCGCCTTGTGCCGATAGCCCCGCCGGTGCCCGCAGCGGGCGCACGCAAACCCAGACGGCCAGCGTCGATCCGCCAAGGCCAGGATGCACGATTCCTCGTCTCGGTAGCGCTCTTGGAACGTCAACAAGCCGCTCATGCCCTGTCTCCCGACCAATCCTCAGAGGCGGGAACAGTACACCCTTAGAGCGAACATATAAAGAACACTCGGTCGCTACCTGCATTAACCGGATAGGGACGCAAGGTCGAGCCGCGCCGGGTGGAGCTCGGCGCGCAGGAGGGGACCGACGTCGTGGTCGAGAAGGGCCTCGCCGTCGGCGACCGGGTTATCGTAAGCGGGCTGCAAAAGGTGCGGCCGGGCATGACGGTCGACCCCTACGAAGCCTCGGACCCGGCCTCCGGCCAGACGGGCGGCTGACGGCATGATCTTCGACGTCTTCATTCGCAGGCCGCGCCTGGCGATGGTGATCTCTGTCGTCATCACCCTCGCCGGGCTGATCGCCATGGTGTCGATCCCGGTCTCCCAATACCCCGATATAGCGCCGCCGACGGTGAGGGTGAGTGCCACATATTCGGGCGCCGACGCCGCCGTCGTGGAAGAGAGCATCGCCCAGCCGCTGGAAAGCGCCATCAATGGCGTCAGCGACATGCGATACATGAAATCGACCTCTTCGGCCGACGGCTCCTACAGCCTCACCGTGTCGTTCGCGCTCGGCACGGACCCGGACATCGATACGGTCAACATCCAGAACCGCGCCCGCCTGGCGGAAGCCAGCTTGCCCGAGGAGGTGCGCCGCGTCGGGCTCACCATCAACAAGGTCTCGACCGACCTGCTGCAGGTGTTTCTCTTCTATTCGCCCGACGACCGCTACGACCAACTCTTCCTCAGCAACTACGTGACGCTCAACGTGCTGGACGAGATCAAGCGCGTCTCGGGCGTCGGCGATGCCTCGATCTTCGGCGCGCGCGACTACGCCATGCGCCTGTGGATCGATCCGGCGCGGCTGACCAATCTCGGCCTGACCGCCGGCGACGTGGTCCGCGCCATCGAATCCCAGAACCTGCAGGCCGCGGCGGGCCGCATCGGCGCGGCACCCCTCTCCGACGATCAGCGGCTGCAACTGACCGTGACGACCAAGGGCCGCCTCGCGACCGAGGAGGAGTTCCGGGACATCGTCCTGAGGGCGGAGGCCGACGGCTCCTTCGTCCGCGTGGGCGACGTCGCGCGCGTCGAGCTGGAGGCCGCCTCCTTCGACACCTCGGCGCGGTATCAGGGGAACCCGACCGCCCCCGTCGGCGTCTATCTTTCGCCGGGCGCCAACGCGGTGTCCGTCGCCCAAGCCGTCTCGGAGTGTCTCGAAGCGCTCAAGTCCAGGTTCCCGGAGGGGCTCGACCTCGCCTACATTTACAACACCGCCGAGTTCGTGAACGCCATGATCGAGAAGGTCATCGAGACCCTGCTCGAGGCGTTCGTGCTGGTGGCGCTCGTCGTCTTCATATTCCTCGGCCGCCTGCGCCCCACCATCATCCCCCTGATCGCCGTTCCCGTCTCAATCATCGGCACCATCGCGGTCATGCTGGCCTTTGGCTACACCGCGAACACCATCTCCATGCTGGCTCTCGTGCTGGCCATCGGCATCGTCGTCGACGACGCGATCATCGTGGTGGAGAATGTCGAGCGCGTGATGGAGGAGGAGCCGGACCTGACACCGGCCGACGCCACGCGCAAGGCCATGTCCGAGATCGCCGGACCGGTGATCGCCATCACCCTGGTGCTGCTCTCGGTCTTCGTGCCCATCGGGTTCCTGCCCGGCTCCTCCGGTGCCCTGTTCCGGGAGTTCGCGGTGGCGATCTCCGCGGCCATGGTGATCTCCGCCATCAATGCCCTCACCCTGACCCCGGCGCTGTGCTCGATCCTGCTCAAGCCCGGCCATCCGGCCGACTTCATGCGCGCGGTCACCCGCGGCATCGACAGGGTCGGGGCGGGCTACACCTCGATCGTCAGGCGGCTCGCGCGCGTCGCCATCGTCAGCCTGGTGGTGCTCGTGGGCGTCGGGCTCGCGACCGGCTGGCTGTTTCAGCGCACGCCGGCGGGCTTCCTGCCCGACGAGGACAAGGGCTACCTGATCGTGGTCTTCAACCTGCCGGCCGGCGCATCCCTCAACCGCACCGATGCCACGGCCAAGAAGGCCGAGGCCATCATCGCCGAGGACCCGTCGATCCAGGCGGTCACGACCGTCCTCGGCTTCGACTTCCTCGGCGGCGGCGCATCGTCGAACGCGGGCGTCATGTTCGTGCGGCTCAAGCCCTATGAGGAACGCGCCACCCCCGAGCTCGGCGCCCAAGCCACCGTCGGGCGCCTGTATGGCGCCCTCTCGGTGATCCCCGACGGGGTGTTCATCCCGCTGAACCCGCCGGCGATCTCGGGGCTCGGCCAGGTCAGCGGCTTCGAGTTCGTGCTCGAGGCGCTTCAGGGGCAGACGCCGGCCGACGTCGCCGCCGCCATGCGCAGCCTCGTGGTCGGCGGCAATCAGCGGCCCGAGCTCGAGGGCGTGTTTTCCACCTTCGAAGCGGAAACACCCCAAATCCGCCTGGATATCGACCGCGACAAGCCCCAGGCGCTCGGCCTCGACATGGCCGACGTCTTCGCCGCCCTTCAGGCTACGCTCGGCGGCCTCTACGTGAACGACTTCAATCTCTTCGGGCGTACCTGGACGATCCGCCTGCAGGCCGAGCGTCAGTTCCGCGCCTCGATCGAGGACATAGACGACATCTACGTGCGCAACGCCGCCGGCGAGATGGTCCCCATGTCCACGATCGCGACCGCCAGCCTCGCGGTCGGGCCGCGGACGCTGACCCGCTACAACAACTACCGCGCGGCGTCGATCAATGGCGCCGCCGCGGCCGGCTTCGGCGCGGGCGATGCGATCGCCGCCATGGAAGCGGCCGCGGCATCGACGCTGCCGGCGGGCTATTCCTACGAGTGGACGGGCCAGGCGTTCGAGCAGAAGGAATCGGCGGGCCAGGCGCCCATCGTCCTCGGCCTCGCCTTCGTCTTCGCCTACCTCTTCCTGGTGGCCCTCTATGAAAGCTGGAACGTGCCGATACCGGTCCTGCTATCGGTGGCCGTCGCCGCGCTGGGCGCGATCGGCGGGCTCTGGCTCTTCGGCATGAGCTTCGACCTCTATGCCCAGATCGGGCTCGTCGTGCTCATCGCCCTCGCCGCCAAGAACGCCATCCTGATCAATGCCTTCTCGCTCGTGCGCCGGGGCCAGGGCCTGTCGATCCTCGATTCGGCGGTCGAGGGCGCGCGGATGCGCTTCCGGCCCGTGATGATGACGAGCTTCGCCTTCATCTTCGGCCTCGTGCCGCTGGTGCTCGCCAAGGGCCCCGGCGCCGGCAGCATGACGGCCGTGGGCATTCCGGTCCTCGCCGGCATGATCGCGGCGTCGGTCTTCGGGATCTTCCTGATCCCGATGCTCTACGTCGTCTTTCAGTGGATGCGGGAAAAAGCCGGCTGGCGCCCCGCGGCCGAGTCCGAGCCGGCCGCCTGACGCGGGCCATCGCTCCGCCGACGCCTGTCATGCCGACCGGCCTCAAGGAAGACCGATCGTATGTTCCCTCGACATGGACAGCAGCGTCAGCCCGGCCTACGGCGATCAAGAGCGCTCAGCCTACAATGGTCACTTTTGCTCCACGTGCTACCATTCGCCGTATTGCTTCAACCAGTCCGGTGACCTGGAGCGGCGCCTGCTCCGTCCCGCCTAAAAGGTGCCTGTAAAAGGTGTCAGGCACCTTTTAACCCCCATTTCCCAAGTGAACTCGATATTCCATGCCCCGTGATGGGAATTCTGCTATAAGAATCAATATGTTGATGCATTGATGGAGCAGCAGGTATGGGACACCCGATGGGTGAATCGAAACGGGACAGTTTACGGGTCGATTTTGACCGTCGCTTGCTCAATATGTTGATGCATTGATGGAGCAGCAGGTATGGGACACCCGATGGGTGAATCGAAACGGGACAGTTTACGGGTCGATTTTGACCGTCGCTTGAAGCTTGAATTCCATGGTTCCAAGATTACTTCTGACGCCGGGTTGCTCGCCTACCGGGAGCTTGACGATGCCCTCGGCCTGACTGAGATGGCCGAGGGTGTTTTCCAGGATAGCCGTACCGGCAAGAACGGATGGCACGGCAAGACGGGTCAGTTTCGCCAGTCCGTTTTCGGGCGCCTTGGCGGCTATGACGATGTGAACGACGCCGACCGTCTGGGACGCGATCCCGCCATGCGCTGGATTGTTGGCGGCAAGGCCATCGAAAGACAGGCCGCTTCCACCAGCCAGATGGGACGCTTCGAGACGGAGCTATTGGCCACCGACGAGAACGTTGAAGCCTTGGTCGACATGAACGGGGTGTGGATCGACAAGGTTCATGACCGCCATCCGCCGAAGATGATCATTCTCGACATGGACAGCAGCGTCAGCCCGACCCATGGCGAACAAGAGGGAACAGCGTACAATGGTCACTTCGGCTGTACCTGCTACCATCCGCTATTCCTGTTCAACCAGTTCGGCGACTTGGAGAGATGTTCCCTGCGCCCCGGTAATGTTCACAGTGCCGACGGATGGCGGAATGTTCTGGAGCCGGTGGTGATGCGCTATAAGGAAAGGAAGGTGCGGCTGTATTTTCGTGGCGATGCCGCCTTCGCCTCACCGGAGATATACGAATATCTCGAAGCCGAGGGATTACTCTACGTCATCCGCCTCAAAGCGAACGCGATTCTCCAGCGGAACATTGCCCATCTGCTTACGCGACCTGTCGGTCGCCCGCCCGACCATGTTCGCCGTTTCCACGCCAGCTTCAGCTATCAGGCCGGATCGTGGAACAAGAAGCGCCGTGTCGTGGCCAAAGTGGAGTGGCACCCCGGCGAGCTGGTTCCTCGCGTCGGTTTCATCGTCACTAATCTGTCGCGCCCTACCAAGCGGGTGGTGGCGTTCTATAATCACCGTGGCACGGCGGAGCAGCACATCAAGGAAGGCAAGAACGCCATCAACTGGACCCGTCTGTCATGTCGCAAGTTCCGCAACAATGCCGTTCGGCTCCAGCTTCACGCCCTGGCCTACAATCTGGGCAACTTCATGAGGACACTGGCTTTGCCGAAGGAGGTGGAGCACTGGTCGATGACGACGTTGCGCGACAAGCTGGTGAAGATCGGGGCCAAGGTTGTCCGACATGGCCGCTACGTTACGTTCCAATTGGCTGAGGTGGCGGTGCCGAGGGACCTGTTCCGGAAAATCCTGAGCTTGATTGATGATCTGCGACGAAGACCCGCTCCGGCGTAGGCCGAGGGAATCGACGGCGAGGAGAAAGCGACAGGAGAGGTGTGTCTGGATGGCGAGAAAAATGACCGAGTGGCCTTCCAAGCGCGGGCCGATTACCAAAATCATGCCATCGGATGGCTGCATAGGGGATACAGTTCCCTTGGCGGTGGGAAAGTGGTACGATTTCCACGAATTTGGATGGTATATGGGGAATGTCGGCTCAAAATAGTTACCGGCAACGAACATATCAAGAATTCGGCCAGCAAGGCTGTAAAGCGCTGCGATTGGCGCTTTATGCCCGGGCCGATACTGGGACGACCGCACCACCGGTGGTGGGTTTTCAATACCACCGGCAATTCGAGGGTGCCGATGAGGTCGGCATTTTCCGCAACGATGCCGCCATAATCCGCCTTTAATGAAGGAGGAGCCATGAGACTCGACAAGAAAGTCGCAATCATCACGGGGGCGGGGGGCGGCATGGGCGCCGTGGGGGCCAAGCTCTTTACCCGAGAAGGTGCTCGTGTCGTGGTCGCGGACATCCTGGAAGAAGAGAGCGCCGCGATCGTCGACGGTATTCGCAAGGCAGGTGGTCGAGCGATATTCGTGAGGCTCGATGTCACGAATGAAGAAAGCTGGAAAGCCGCCATTGCCGCCACGGTGGAGCAATTCGGTGCTCTGCATATCCTGGTCAACTACGCTGGTATCATAGGACCGCTCGCCCCTGAGGAAGGGCTGAGCACCGAAGCTTGGGACCGGCTGATGGCGGTGAACACCAGGGGGATTTTCTTGGGCATCAAGCATGCCCTCCCCGAGATGCGCAGAGCCGGCGGCGGCTCGATCGTCAACCTCTCTTCGGTCTCCGGCCTCATCGGCCAATCCAACACCCACCCTGGATACAATGCCTCGAAGGGGGCGGTGCGAATTCTGACGAAGTCGTTCGCCGTAAAGCACGCGCACGAAAACATCCGAGTCAACTCAGTGCTTCCAGGCATCATGCCGCCAATGCGCGATGAGCTGACCGTGTCAGAAGATCGTGTGCGGACGGCCGTGCCGATGCGCCGTGTCGGACGGCGCGAAGAGGTGGCCCAGGCGGTGCTGTTTCTGGCATCGGATGATGCTTCGTATATCACTGGCACCGAACTGGTGGTCGACGGCGGGTGGTTGGCCCAGTCCGGCGGGCCACCCGCGCCCATCACCGCTTCGACGCCGCAGTGAAAATGAAGCCGTAGCGGGCCGTGGCTTCTTCGTTCGCTCGAGCGCCGCCGAGGCACTTATACCGACCGGCCTTAAGGGAGACCGATCGTATGATGCCTCAAGCGCCGGGCGGGCGCATCCGCGCCCTTGGCTTACCTCGCATAAGCTCGGGCGCGCGGTCGCGCTTGCCAGACAGCAACGAGTCAAGCTCATCGCCGTCTGGTATTAATCTCGCTCGGGCGCCCACGCGGCGCTTGCCGGATGGTGATGAGCGAGCCTCGTCGCCGGCTGGCATCAGCCCTTCGCGGGCGTATCCTCCCTACGCCGGCAGCCCGGCCCGGCGGAGAAGCTCGAATTCGCGCTCGGTCGCGGCCGCATCGGCATGAGGCGGCGCTTGCGTCCAGGCGCGGGCGGAGAAGCCCGGCTCCAGCCGGATGACTTCAGCCGCCTCGATCCGCGCCTTGGCGGTCTGGCCCGATTCCGCGTAACAGGCCACGAGCTCGACCCGGAAAGACAGGGAATCGGGACTGTCCGGGAGACGGACCTTGAGGGCCGCGATGGCTTCCCGGTAGCGCCCCGCCAGGCGATAGGCGCGGCCCAAGACCCAGCGATACCATAAGGGATACGAGGGGCGGAGGCGCATGGCCTTCTCGATCATGGCGATGGCACGCTCTTCTTCACCGTTATAGGTCAAGGTATAGGCCAGGAGCGCCGCCACGTCCGCCCCGTTGGGGCTGAGCGCCACGGCCTTCTCGCCCAGCGTGACCGCCTCCGCGTGGTCGCCGCTGACGAGCCTGATGGTGCCGAGGAGGGCGTAGGTTCGAGGCCGCCCCGGGTCGAGGGTGAGGGTCTTCTGCACCAGCTCGGCGGCACGCAGCACGGAGGCCTCGCGCGATACGCTCCAGCCGAAGCGGGCATCGATGAGATGGGTCCAGGCCAATCCGTCCCACGCCCCCGGATAGTCGGGGTCGAGCTCGGTCGCCTGCCGGTAGAGCTCGCGGGCCTTGACGTTGTCTTCGCGCGTGAGGTGGCGCAGCAGCAGGCGCCCCTGGCCCGCGACCACCCAGGCCTCCAGGTTGCTGGTGCCGTGGACGAGGGAGACGCGCTCCTGCTCGCCCTCGGTCATCTGGACCTGGAGGGCGGTGATGATCTCCAGGGTGATCTCGTCCTGCAGGGCGAAGATGTCCTCGACCTCGCGGTCGTAACGGTCGGCCCAGAGATGGTGGCCCTCGATGGCGTCGATGAGCTAGGCGGAGATGCGCACCTTCCCGCCCACACGCTGGACGCTCCCTTCCAGCACGTAGCGCACGCCCAGCTCCTCGGCCACCTGCTGCACCTTGACTGGGTTGCCCTTGTAGACGAGGGCGGAGTTGCGGGCGATGACGAACATGTCCGAGACGATGGAGAGCGCGGTGGTGATGCCTTCGGTGATGCCGTCGATGAAGCTGTCCTGGGCCGGATCGCCGCTCAGATTCTGGAACGGCAGCACCGCGATCGACAGCTTTTCCGGTAGAGGAAACGCCAAATCGGCCTCGCGGGCGTTCTCGATCCCGGCCTCCATCTCCGCGAGATAGTTGTCCAAGGAGAGCCCGCCGACCAGCAACAGTATGGCCCCAGCCACGGCCGCCCAGATCGATGGCCTGCGCAGGAACGGCCGGGCCGGGGCCGCGGGCGCCTCGGCGTCGGCCGGCGCATCTCTGGAAGGCGGCCCCGCCGCTTCCGACCTTTGCGCCTCGTCCGCGGCGCCGTTCCCTTCCGCCTCGACCGCCTCGCTCGGCGCGCCCGCCGCCGCCGTTTGGTGGGTGCGGAGCTGCTCGCGGAGGCGGACGCTCTCGCCCTCGGGCTCGGCATCCAGCTCCCGGCGCAGACTCTCCTCCAGGAGCCGATATTGCCGCAGGGCGGCCGAACGCTGGCCCGTCTCGGCATAGAGCCGCATCAGGGCGCGGTGGGCCTCTTCGCGCAGGGAGTCGAGGGCGAGGAGGCGCTGGGCCGTCCCGATCGCGGCCTCGGCTTCGCCCGCCTCGGCCTGATACGCCACGATGCGGCCGAGCACGGCGGCGGCGGCATTGCGCAACCGGGTGCGCTCGCCAGGGACCCAGCCGTCGAAGCCTTCCGATCTGACGTTCAGGCCGTCGAGCAACTCCCCGTCATGGAGCGCCGCCGCGCGCAACAGGGACTCGATCCCGTCCCCGGCCGCCAGGCGCTCGAATTCGAGAGCGTCCACCGAGAAAGCCTGGGAATCGATCCTCAGGCCATCACGCTCCGAGGCCAGCACGGCGGCGTCACCGTCGTCGAGTGCCTTGCGCAGGGTGAGCACGGCCTGGCGCAGGCTGTGCCGGGCCTGGTCCTCGTAGCGATCGCCCCACAACAGGGTGGCCAGCTTCTCGCGCGTGTGCGGCCGGTCGGCGTTGAGTGCGAGATAGGCGAGCAGCGCCTGGGCCTTGCGGCCGGGCACGGCAAGCTCGCGCCCGTCCTCGTGGAAGAGCGCGAAGCCGCCGAAACATCGCAGTCTGAACCGTGCCATGGCATTCGGCCAAATTCGGGACTCGTCCGAGCACCCGCCACCCGAGGCGGCCGTTCCCCACAATCCCCCAGGGGACGAGTGGGCCGCACACCGTCCTTTTTTGACAGTCTAACCGGTATTGACGCGAATTTGACGCATTTTTCGCGCGCCATTGCTCGGATGCCGGACAGTCACCTGACACCGACGCCCCAACATCCCACCCGACGGCCGACGCATTCGGCCCAGGACGAGGCCCCGTGACGCCCGAGCCAGCGACGGCCGAGGCGCCGACGCCGCGAACGCCACGGAGCCAAGGAAGGGAGCGTTGTTCGATGACCCGCCAATCCGCCCTATCCGCGCAGTCTCCGCAATCATATGCCCAGCGCCCGCCGGCCCAGCCGCCGTCGGCCCGACCCGTTCGCAAGATCCGCTTCCACCAGGGCAATCACAACGCGTTCTACCGCACCGTCCGGACGCGCGTCCGGCGATATTTCGAGCAGTCGGGCAAATCGCGCCATGCCGACGGCACCATTCTGCTCAAGGGCATCCTGTATCTCGGGCTGGCCGCCGCATCCTACATTTCGATCCTGGCCGGCGGACTGGGGCCCTTGGCCATGCTCGCCCTGGCCATCGCATTCTCGATCGCCGCCCTGCTGCTTGCCGTCAATGTCGGGCACGACGCCGCCCACGACGCCGTGGTGCCCGATCGGTGGCTGAACCGGGCGATCCTCACCCTCAGCTTCACCCTTCTCGGGGCCGACCCCACTCTCTGGCGCCTACGGCATGTGAAGTCGCACCACACCTTCCCGAACGTCAATGGCTGCGACATCGACATCGACAGCAACATCTTCCTCAGGCTGTCGCCGAACCATCCGCGGCGCGCCCATCAGAGGTTCCAGCACCTCTATGCGCCCTTCATCTTCTGGCTCGTCGACATCCATACCGTCTTCATCCAGGACTTCCACTACCTCTTCAAGCGCCGCCTGGCCAATCTGGTCGATATCAGGCACCCGGCGAGCACCTATGTGACGTTCTTCGCCTGCAAGGCCAGCTACCTGGCCATCGTCTTCATCGTCCCGATGCTCGTCCTGCCGATCCCGAGGTGGCAGGTCCTCTTCGGCGCCCTCGTTGCCAGCTTCGTCGGCTCGTGCGCCTTCGTCTACCTGCTCATCGGCACGCACTTCGCCGAGGAAACGGCATTCCCGGAGGTCGACGCCGACGGGACGATCGATCACGACTGGGCCTACCACGCCATGGTCACCTCCCTCGACTGGAGCCCCTATAGCCGGCTCGCGCACTTCATCGCCGGCGGCGCCAACGCGCACGCGGCGCATCATCTCTTCCCCAACGTCTCGCACGCCCACTACATCCCGATCACCCGGATCATCGCGGCGACGGCGGCCGAATTCGGCGTCCCCCACAACACGACAACCCTGCCGCGAATGATCCGCTCGCACTTTCGCTTCCTGAAGGCAATGGCGACGGCCGAGCCCGGGCGACCGGCGTCTCCGGGGTGGACCAAGCGCCCGCGAAATCCGGGTATCCTCGACGGCATTGGTGAGATCGCCCCGGCCCTCGCGCGGATTTCGGAATCGCGAGCGCATTAGGAGCGCGAGATGACCCATGATCCCACGCCATCGCCCGCCCGGCGGCAAACCGGCCCCGCCGTTCGCAAGCGCGTCCTGGTCGTCAACGCGTTCTTCGACGAGTACCGCCGCACTGGCGGCAGCCCCCACCGGGTGCCGCGCGCCATGGGCCCGGTGTTCCTGGCGGGCGCGTTTTCCAACCTGTGCGACGTGCGCATCCACAGCGAGCAATATAGCGGCGCGCTCCGCGACGCGGCGCTGCTCGGCTGGCCCGACATGCTGGTGCTGACCGGCCTGACCACGTCGTTCGACCGCATGCTGCACCTGACGGCCTACGCGCGGACCTTGAACCCGAAGGTCGTCGTGGTCGCCGGCGGGCCGCCGGTGCGCGCACTGCCGCGCCGCTCCAGGCGGTTCTTCGACTACGCCTGCGATGGCGACATCGAACAGCTTCAGGCGATCGCCCGCGAGGTGTTCGGCCCGGCCTACGTGGCCACCGAGATGGTCCCACGCTTCGACCTGTTCGATTGCGGCGGCATTACCGGCTACGTCGAATCGAGCCGCTACTGCAACTTCCACTGCAGCTTCTGTGCGCTGACGGCGGAAGGGCGGAAGTATCGGACCTACGACCTCGACTATGTCAGGCACCAGGTCGAGGCGGTCGGCAACAAGCATGTCGTCTTCATCGACAACAATTTCTACGGCAACAACCGGCGGTACTTTCTCGATCGCGTCGAGATGCTCGGGCAGTTCCACCGCGCGGGCAGGATCCGGGGCTGGTCGGCCCTGGTCACCGAGGACTTCTTCCACAAACCCGAGAATCTGGCGCTGTGCGCCGAGTCCGGTTGCTTCGCCCTGTTCAGCGGCGTCGAATCCTTCGATTCCGAGATCCTGTCGTCATACAACAAGCGCCAGAACACCCTGCTGCCCCAGGTCGACATCATCCGGCGATGCCTCGAGGCGGGCATCTATTTCTCCTACGGCATCATGCTCGACCCGAACACGCGCCGGCTGGCCGACTTGCGCCGGGAGATCGAGTTTATCCTGGACACGCCGGAGATCAGCTTTCCGTCCTTCTTCACCCTGCCGATCCCCCTGCTCGGCACGCCCTATTTCAAGGAGTGCCTGGAGGGCGAGCTGTTCCTCCCGAGCATCCGGTTGCACGATCTCGACGGCGTGACCGTCTGCACGCGCCCGCTCGATCCCATCGAGGAGGTGGTGCGGTTCGCGCGCGACCTGCCGAACCTGCGCGGCTACCGCCTGCGCGCCATGGGCCACGCCGCCAGCTTCCTGCGGCGCTACCGCAAGCGGCTGAAGCCGTTCCAGCTCGTCGCCGCCATGGTCAGCGTGGCCCTGATCTGCACCGAGAGCTTCGCCAGCTCGCCGGGCCGCCCGTCGCCGCGCCAGCGCCGCCGCACCTACCTGGGCACCACGGAGCACCTCAACCCGCTCTACGAGCCAATGATCGGAGTGGCGAGCCGGTACCAGGATCACTTCCGGCCAACCATGGTTACCGACGCGGGCGGCAACCTGTCCGACGACATCGCGGAGGACTATACGGCCATCGGCGTGGGGCCGCCGGACAGCTCTCCGACGGCGCCGGTGTAGCATTGCCCTCGATTTCAACGATCGGCACGGGCCGCGCGAGCCCCCCGGTCACTCAGCGAAGGAGGCACATCATGCGCGTCGGGATCATCGAGCTGCTGGTCGACACGCCCAGCGCCGGTTGGCCGGATCGCCTTTATGCCGCCTATTTCCGCAAGCAGCTCATCAGCATCATGCCGCAGGCGGTGGCGGTGTGGTGCCGAGAGCTCGGCCACGACGTCCACTACACCACCTACTACGGACAGCACGACCCCACGCGCCTTCTGCCCGACGAGTTGGACGTGGTGTTCGTGGCCACCTATACCCAGGCCAGCGCCCTGGCCTACGCGCTCGCCAAGCTCTACCGCCGGCAGGGCACGCTCACGGTGATCGGCGGGCCGCACGCGACGTCGTTTCCACGGGACTGCCTGCGCTTCTTCGACCTGGTGGTGGGGGCGTGCGACAAGAGGCTCGTCGACGACATCCTCCGGGGCCACTTCGATCCCCCCGCGACCATCGCCAGCGGCCGCCCCGCGACCGACCTGCCCAGCGTCGAGGAGCGGATGCCGGAAATCGCGATCTCCGCTTTCTCCCGCGGCCGGCCGAACCTGACCAGCGTGGTCCCGGTGCTGGCCAGCATCGGCTGCCCCTATGCCTGCGACTTCTGCATCGAGTGGAACAAACCCTACACGGCGCTGCCGAAGGAGCGCCTGGCGGCCGACCTGCGCTTCATCTCGGAGAGCTACCCGGGCGCCCTCGTCATCTACCACGACCCCAACTTCGCGGTCCGCTTCGATGAGACCATGGACATCATCGAAGCGGTCCCGGAAGGGCGGCGCAACAGCTACGGCATGGAAAGCTCGCTCTCGATCCTCAAGGAATCGCGGCTGCACCGGCTGCGGCGAACGAACTGCCTCTACGTCGCACCGGGCATCGAATCGTGGACCGAGTATTCGAACAAGGCCGGGGTCGGCGACAAGTCGGGCCAGCAGAAGCTGGCGCAAATCGTCGACCACTTGGACTTGCTGGGAGAATACGTGCCCAGCATGCAGGCGAACCTGATGTTCGGCAGCGACGCGGACCGGGGCCGGGAGCCCGCCGAGCTGACCAAGGAATTCATCCGCCGGGTGCCCGCCGTCTTCCCGGTGGTCAACATCCCGACCCCCTTCGGCGGCACGCCGCTCCACGACCGGTACCTGGCCGAAGGCAGGGTCCTGCGCTCTCTCCCCTTCGCCTTCTACTACAATCCCTATCTGGCGGCCGTGGTGAAGCATTACCACCCGTTGGAATATTGCGATCACCTGATCGATATCCACGAGACCATGGCGTCCCACGCCATGCTGGCCCGCCGGCTCGTCACCGGGCCGTCGGCCACGGTTCGCTTCATCCACGCCCTGCGCACCGTCGGCGTGCGGGCCGACCTGGCGGAGCTGCGCCGGATCCGGGCGATGCTGGCGTCCGATGCCGGCTTCAGGGCCTTTCACGAGGGCCGGTCGGACGCGTTGCCGGCGTACTACCACCGGCGCCTCGAGGAGAGGCTCGGGCGCTACGCCGAGTTGGTCTCGCGCGCGGACCGAACGCCCGTGCACGAGGCGCCGGCCACCCCGGAGGCCGCGCCGACCCCGGCCCTGGCGGGTTGCTGAGAGGCCGGCCGGTGGGCGCGGATAGGCGGTCGGCCCCGGGCACGGCGCGCGCCATGCGGCCCGATCCCATCCTCGCCCTGTTGCGGCACCGGAGCTTCGCCTCCCTTCTGATGACGCAGTTCCTGGGCGCCTTCAACGACAACCTCTACAAGATGGTGGTCTCTCTGATGATCGTGGGCGCGGCGCTCTCGGCGGGCGGCGCGGGCGGGACCTACCTGTCGCTCGGCGGGGCCGTCTTCGTCGCCCCCTACATCCTGTTTTCGGGCTATGCCGGCTACCTCGTCGACGCCTTCGACAAGCGCGGCGTCCTGGTGACGGCCAAGACCCTCGAGATCGCCGTCATGGTCCTGGCCCTCGGCGCGCTCCTGCTCGGGCGCGCCGAGCTGCTGCTGGTCGTGCTGTTCCTGATGGCGATGCAATCCACCTTCTTCAGCCCGGCCAAGTACGGAATCCTTCCCGAGATGCTGCCGGAGGCGGAGCTGTCCCGGGCCAACGGGCTCATGGAGACGGGCCGCTACGTCGCCATCATTCTGGGAACGGCCTGCGGCGGCCTGATTCTCGCCATTTGGCCAGGGCAGCCCGCGAAGGTCGGCTTCGTGCTGGTCGCCATCGCCTGCGCCGGCGCGCTGGCCAGCTTCCGCGTCCGGGCCACGCGCCAGCCCGGGCCGCGCAAGCCCTTCCGTCCCAACCCGTGGGGCGAGATCGCCGACGGCCTGCGCCGCCTGCGCCGCGACCGGGCCATGTGGCCAGCAGTCGCCGGCATCACCTATTTCGAGTTCCTCGGCACCCTCGTGCTGCTGGATGTGATCCTGGTCGGCAAGGAAGTGATGGGCCTCGACGACCTCGCCACCGCATTGCTGGGCGCCTTCGCCGGCATGGGTATCGGCTTGGGCAGCTTCGTGGCCGGGCGCCTCTCGGGCGACAGGGTGGAGCTGGGGTTAGTACCCACTTTCATAATTCCGTGTGCCATACGATCGCTTTTCCCGTCTCCTCGGTAGGAGGGCGCGCGCCGGCGATGCCGGGGCATCGTCAAGCGTCCTCGACGCCCCGAGGGGGCGGGAAAAGCGACCCGAAGGGCGGCGCCCCGAGGCCCCCGGACGTCGTCGCGCGCCGCTTGTGATGCCCCGGCATCACGGTGCGCCGCGCTCCTAGCCGGGAACCTCGGCGCGCCGTCGTATGGCACACGGAATTATGAAAGTGGGTACTAGTTCCATTCGGCGCCATGGGCGTCGGCCTCACCTTGCTCGCCCTCGCGCCCTCGACCCACGCCTACACCCAGTTCGCCGCCGTGCTCGCCCTGGTCGGCTTCTGGGGCGGCCTGGTGGCGGTGCCTTTCTATGCCCTGCTTCAGCAACGGGCGGGGGCCCAGGAAAAGGGGCACCTCATGGCGACCAACAATTTCGTGAACATGGGCGGCGTGCTCGCCGCCTCGGGCTGCCTATGGCTGCTGCGCGAGGTCTTTCACATCCCCGCCGACGGGATTCTGCCGATCGCCGGCATCTCGACCCTTGCCGTGACCGTCGCCGCCCTGCGCGCCTTGCCTGAATTCCCGCTCCGCGCCGCCCTGTGGATGCTCGCCTACGTCCTCTATCGGGCGCGCGTGGTCGGGCGCGACCTGTTTCCCCGCCAGGGACCGGTGTTGCTGGTCTGCGATCAGCCGACTCTGTTGGGCGGCCTGCTGGTCTGCGCCTGCGCGCCCCGGGCCATATGCCCGGTGGTCGACCGGCAACACTACGAGAGGGCCGGCCTGGGCTGGGCCCTGCGGCGCATGACGGCGATCCCGGTCGGCCGCGGCAAGCCCAGGGAGCTCGCCCGCGCGCTCGCACGGGCCGAGACGGTGCTCCGCGGCGGCCAGGCGGTCTGCCTGTTCGCACGGGCACCGGCCGGGCGCGACGATGGGGCGCGGAGGTGCCGCTCGACTTGCGCCGCGATGGCCGAGGCCGCGGGGGCGACGGTCCTGCATGTCGGGTGCGGGACCGGCCGCGGGGACGGGGATGCGGGCGGGCATCGGCGGCCATGGCTGCCGAGGCCGGTCACCGTGACCTTCGCGGAGCCTCGGCCGGAGCCGTGCCATGCCTGACCCCCGCGGCACGGAAATTCGGAAGCGCGAGGCCCGGCCGTGGATCCGCCTTGGCTGAGACATCGACCGCGGCCTGTGACCAATAAGAGAAACTCCCGTCGCCAAAAGAAACTACGCCTGCATATTCGTCCATCCGCGTCGGCGATCGTCCGGGAATGCGAGCTTCCCGTCTAGAGCGGGTCCGCTTTGATCGGACCCACTCTAGCGATTGTTTCGCTCGCGGCAGCGGACCAAGAGGTCCGCGCCTGCGCGCCGGACGGCCGGCGGGCCGCCTTGCGGTCTGGAGCGATTCCAGTCGAACTGGAAACGCTCTAAATTCCGACACCGTGCCCGATGCCAGCTACGATTTTCCCGGTCACCGATCGCGGCGGTGCGAAGTTGGCGCCGTCCCCGCCGGTTCCCTATCGGGTTTCAAGAGACGCGGTTGCCTCGGCGGCCGCGCGCAGACCGCTGAGATAGGCGGTCTCCACCAGTTCCGAGACCGGTTGCGACTCGGTTCCGGCACCAGCCCAGAAGAGCGCGCCCGTGTCGATGGCGCGCAAGCTTTCGCGCGCGCCCCGTGCCCCGGGCCGCAGGAACGTGTATCCGCCGCCCGCAAAGGGATCTTCGGCCCAGTTCACCGATCGGTGGTTTACCAGCGCGCGATGCGGCGCGGCTTTCGGGAACATGCGCTGAAGATCGTCCATCACGATCTCGATCGCCGTTTCGTCGCTTTCCTTCGAAAGCGCCGTTGCGCGTGGCCCGATGCAATAGCCCGTGAGAATGGCGGGGCGTCCCTCGACACCGCGGAAGACGGTCCAATACAGATTGACCGGTCCCGTGGCGGACGCCGCCATCTCCATCCATCGCGGCCAGAACCTCTCCTTGAAATGCATGAGGATCTTGGTTATCGGCCCCATCTCCATTTGGGAAAGCGCCCACTGCTTGGACTTCGGCAGCGCAGGCTCGAACCGGACCGCATCGGACTTCAGGACGCCAACGGGGAGCGTCGAGATTGCGGCGCGCGCCTCGAGCTCTTCTCCCCCGTGAAGCCGGACGCGTACTTTCCGTGGGTCCCAGATTACCGCTTCGACCGTCGCGTTGAGCCGGATATCGAGGCCGTTTGCGAGACTTCGCGACAGTGAGCTGTAACCTTCGACGATGCGATGATTGTATCGCGTCTGGAGATCCAGCACGCCATCGTCAACCATGCCGAGCACCCCCACGTCGTCCGCATTGCCCGGCAAATGCTGTAGGAATGTCATTTCGGTCAACAGCCGCGCCCGGCCCTTATAGCCGTGCTTGTCCATGAACTCCCGTGCCGACAGGTCGGGTGGCTCGCTCCGGACGATATTCCGCCGCATCCCCGCGCAAGCCCAGGTTCCAGGGTGCATGCAGGCTATCGGTAACCAGCGGGTGACGCCGCTCAAGTTGAACGCGGTGCGCCGCATCTGAGGAGAGCCGCGCAAGCTCAGTCCCGCCGCATGGATTTCCGGTAATGTCGCCGCATTGCGGCCATGGACGAACTCGGCACCGCCCTCCACGGGGCCGTCGCAGAAATCGTCCACGGTCATAATTCTGCCGCCGATGCGATCGCGCGCTTCCAACACCGCAACCGAGAACCGCGCGCGCGAAAGCTCCCGCGCCGCCGTAATACCCGCCATCCCAGCGCCGATAACGATTACATCCAGCATGTCAGTCGTTGTTCTTACCCGGTTTCGACCCGGGGTTCCGGGCCGCTCCATTCGACGCGGCCCCGCGCGCAAGAGTATCGCCGCGTGTCATTTTTTGGTTACGCGCAGGACCTGCTTGCGCAAGAAGCCCGGCGCCAAAGCGCGAACGACATAGCCCGCCGCCAGGCCGCCAGGGTACGTGAGCTCCCGTTTGCCCTTGGCCAGAGCGCCGAAGATCGCGTCGACGAGCCCGTCGGGCTCGACCATCGAATTCCGCGTCTTCTCCGGCATGTCCTCGAGCATCCGCGCATTGAAGAACGGCGTGCGCACCGCGCCCGGATACACGGTCAGCAGATGCACGCCCGTCTCTCCAACCTCCAGGTCCAGTGAGAGCCCTTCCGCGAAACCGGTCACGGCGAACTTCGTTGCCGCGTAGGCGCTTTTTTCGGGTGAGGCAATCCTGCCGGAGACCGAGGATATGAAGACGAGCCACCCGCTTTTGCGCTCGACCATTTGGGGTAACAGCGCTTTCGTGAAGTACAGGACACCGAAATAGTTCACCCGCATGATGCGTTCCATATCCTCGAGGTCCCAGTCGAGGAATTTGCTCTGTCCACCGTAGCCCGCGTTGTTTATCAAGATGTCCACGGCACCGAACGCTTCCAGCGCACGGCGTGACGCCGCCGCAACCTGGCCTGAATCGGCCACATCGCAAGGCAACACCAAGGCCTCGCCATCAGCAGCGCGGATTTCCGCCGCGACAGCTTCGAGCGCGGCCTCGCGCCGCGCGACCAGTGCGACACGCGCCCCTTCTTTCGCCAAGCGCAGGGCGAGCACACGCCCTATTCCGCTCGACGCGCCCGTTACGAGCGCCGTAAGGCCGCGATAGCTTTCTAGATGCATCGCATCATTCACACAAAACTCCCGTGGCTGACGGTATCCAACCCGGCGCCATGCCCAGGCAACCGTGGCGCCCATCTCGCGAGCACCCTTTAGTAAGCTTGGCCCAATTGGTCCAGCGTTTTCTGGCCGGCTCCCCCCGTATTCTCGTCGATAGGGCGAACGCCCGGTGGGAAACCCCCGTCTCGGCGGAACCGGGCGCGAGGAAGCGCTTTACGCCCACGGTACAGCTTGCCTTCAGGGAGACGGGCCGGCGACGAGACCCTGCCGCCCGACGAGCAGGATGACGATGCCGAGGCCGACGATGAGCCCGACTCTCATGGCTTGCTTCCAGTCATGACAAGGGGGCTATCGGACCGGCACATCCGACGATCTTCTACCGAAGCGGGCACAGGCCTCCGGCACGGTCGGATTGCGTTCCCGCTCCCCGGAAGTATCGGCATTGCGATGCCGGTCGCCTCGTGCGCGCCGCCGCGATATAGGGCTTGTCCCCAGGACGGCTTTGGGTAGAGTTCACGCCGCAGCGCCAGAACAGGAAGGCCGCCTTTATGGCCATTAGATCTTGGGACCTGAGATTGGCCCACATTCTTGTCAAGCCTTTGGTGGCGACACAAATCCACCCGAGCCATCTTACGGGCCTCAGCTTCGTCTTTGGGCTGAGCGCGGCGGTGTTGTTCGCGCTCGGCGGACCGGTGTTGGTGAACGTGGCGGCGGGCTTGTTCATGGTCGCGGTTTTCCTCGACCATACCGACGGCGAGCTTGCGCGCCAGGCGGGAAAGTCCTCCGCCTTTGGCCACCGCTTCGATTCCGTCGTCAACGCCTCGAATTACACGATGCTGTTCATCGGTATCGGCATCGGCCTGTCGGCCGGACCAATGGGCGCATGGGCGCTGGCCCTCGGCATTGCCGCCGGCCTCTGCAACCCGATCATCCTGGCCCTGCGTCTCGGCACGGAACGCTGCCATGGCGCCAAGTCAGTGGCCCACCCCCGCTACGGCGGTGTCGAAATAGAAGACCTCATTTATCTTATCGGCCCCATTACCTGGCTGGGCGGGCTCGAGTACTTCTTCCTGGCTTATGGGATCGGCTCGTTCGGTTACTTCTCATGGACCGTTTGGGAGAGACTGCGGTCGCGCCGATAGGGCGTGTCGGCGGGCGACTCGTACCGATCGGCCTCGAGGGAGACCGGTCGGTATTGATGGAGGGCGCGGTGGGGATCGAACCCACGACCGTCTGATTAAAAGTCAGATGCTCTACCACTGAGCTACGCGCCCGCGAATGCGGCGAAAGATAGGTTTGCGCCCAACGGCGGTCAATAGAATGGGCGCGCGAACTCCGCGCTCGAGAATGGGCGCGCGGGCGCCGCGCTCGAGAATTGGCGCGCGGGTGCTCGCGCGCACTGGCCCGGGCTCGGCGGCGGCTTTACGCCTCGGCGCTCTGGCGCTCGGCGATGCGGCTGACCAGCTGCCCGGCCACGCGCGACGAGACGAAGGAGGTTATGTCGCCGCCGAGGAAGCCGATCTCCTTCACCAGGCGCGAAGAGATGAACTGATGCTTCTCCGAGGCCATCAGGAATACGGTCTCGATCTCGCGGTCGAGGCGCGCGTTCATGCCCGTCATCTGGAACTCGTAGTCGAAGTCGGTCACCGCCCGCAGGCCGCGGACGATGATGCGCGCGCCGGCGTCCCGCGCGTAATGCATGAGCAGGCCCTGGAAGGCGCGAACCTCGACCTTCGCGGCCAGCGCCGCGCCCTCGGCCGAAACCTCCTCGCGCACGATTCTGACCCGCTCCTCGATCGTGAAGAGTGGCGACTTGCCCGCGTTCACGGCGACGCCGACGATCAGTTGATCGACGATCTTGCCCGCCCGCCTGATGATGTCGAGATGCCCGTTGGTGATCGGGTCGAAGCTCCCCGGATAGAGGCCGATGAGCGTCTGGGCCATGGTCCGTTCCCCTATTCGCCCTGTTCGTCCTGGTCGCCCGGCTCGCCCTGGACGTCCACGGCGCCGCCGTCACCCGCACCCGCTTCGCCCTCGTCCTCCAGGCCGTCGTCATCCTCCGCGCCTTCGTCGTCGAGGCGCGCGACCGAGACGACACGCTCTTCCTCGTCCACGCGAAACAGCATCACGCCCCGCGTCCCCCGCCGGGCGATGCGGATGTCGCCGACCGGGCAGCGGATGACCTGGCCGCTATCGGTGACCAGCACGATTCCGTCCGCATCGAAGACCGGGAAGGCCGCCGCCACCACGCCCTCGTCGCGGCCCAGATCCATGAGCTCGATGCCCTTGCCGCCCCGCGAGGTGACCCGGTAGTCGTGGGCCGAGGTGCGCTTGCCGTAGCCGGTCGAGGCGATGGTGAGGATGAACTCCTCCGTCGCCGCCAGCTCGGCGTAGCGCTCCTCCGAGAGCACCAGATCCTCGCCCATCTCCGCGCCGGCCTCCGCCACCGCCGTCTCCGCTTCCTCCGCCTCGCCATTGGCCCGACAACGGCGGAAATAGGCGTCGCGCTCGCTGGCGTCGAAATCGGTATGGATCAGGATCGACATGGAGATGACCTCGTCGCCCTTGGCCAGCCGGACGCCGCGCACGCCGACCGAGTTGCGGCCCTTGAAGACGCGCACATCGGCGACCGGGAAGCGGATGCAGCGCCCAAGCCGGGTCGCCAGCAGCACGTCGTTCGCGTCCGAGGCGGTCAGCACGCCGACCAGCGCGTCGCCCGGGTCGAGCTTCATGGCGATCTTGCCGTTGGCGAAGATGTTGGTGAAGTCGGAGAGCCGGTTGCGCCGCACATGGCCGAGCCGGGTGACGAACATCACGTCCTGCTCCGCCCACCGGGCCTCGTCCTCGGGCAGGGGCATGAGGGTGGAGATGGTCTCGTCCTTGGTCAGCGGCAGCAGGTTGACGAGCGCCTTGCCGCGCGCCTGTGGCGTGCCGAGCGGCAGGCGATAGACCTTGAGCTGATAGGCCATGCCGCGGGAGGAGAAGAACAACACCAGGGTGTGGGTATTGACGACGAAGACCTGGGTGACGAAGTCCTCCTCGCGCGTCGACATGCCGGCGCGGCCCTTGCCGCCGCGGTGCTGGGCCCGGTAAGTCGAGAGCGGCACCCGCTTGACGTAGCCCGAATGGGTGACGGTGACGACCATGTCCTCGCGCTGGATCAGGTCCTCGATGTCCTGGTCGAGCTCGCCCTCCTCGAGCATCGTACGACGGTCGTCGGCGAAGCGGCCGCGCACCGTCACCAGCTCGGCCCGCAGGAGTGCGCGCAGCATCTCACGCGAGGTCAGGATCTCGAGATACCCGGTGATGCGCGCCACCACCTCGTCGAGCTCGTCGGCGATCTTGCCGCGCTCGAGCGCCGTCAGGCGGTGGAGGCGCAGATCGAGGATGGCTCGCGCCTGGATGTCGGAGAGGCGGTAGCCACCGTCCTCGACCTTGTGCCCGGGCTCGTCGACCAGCGCGATCAGGGGGGCCACGTCGCCCGCCGGCCAGGGCTCGGCCATGAGCGCCTCGCGCGCCGCCGCCGGGTCCTTCGAGGCGCGGATGGTGGCGATGATCGGGTCCATGTTGGTGACCGCGATGGCGAGGCCGATCAGGATGTGCGCCCGCTCCCGCGCGCGCTTGAGCTCGTGCGCCGTGCGCCGGGTGATGACCTCTTCGCGGAAGGCCACGAAGGCGACGATGATGTCGCGCAGGTTCATGGTCATGGGCCGGCCGCCGTCGAGGGCCAGCATATTGACGCTGAAGGTGCCCTGGAGCGGGGTGTAGCGGTAGAGCTGGTTGAGCACCACGTCGGTGTTGGCGTCGCGGCGCAGCTCGACGACGATCCGCATCCCATCCCGGTCCGATTCGTCGCGCAGGTCGGAGATGCCCTCGATCGTGCGGTCCTGCACCACCTCGGCGATGCGCTCCATGAGGCGGGACTTGTTGAGCTGGTACGGAATCTCGGTGAAGACGATGGCTTCCCGGTCGCCGCGGATGCTCTCGATCATGGCGCGCGCGCACACGGCGATCGAGCCGCGCCCGCTCTCGTAGGCGCTTTTGATGCCGCCGCGGCCGAGGATGATGGCGCCCGTGGGGAAGTCCGGGCCCGGCACATGCTCCATCAGGCCCGCGACCGTGATCTCCGGATCGTCGACATAGGCGCAGCAGGCGTCGATCACCTCACCCAGGTTGTGGGGCGGGATGTTGGTCGCCATGCCGACCGCGATGCCGCCCGCGCCGTTGATCAGCAGGTTCGGGAACTCGGCCGGGAGGACCTTGGGCTCCTGCGAGCTCTCGTCGTAGTTGGGCTGGAAATCGACCGTCTCGCGGTCGATATCGGCGAGGAGCGCCTCCGCCGATTCGGCCATGCGCGCCTCGGTGTAGCGCATGGCGGCCGGCGGGTCGCCGTCCACGGAGCCGAAATTGCCCTGCCCCTCGATCAGGGGGAGGCGCATGGCGAAGGGCTGGGCCATGCGCACCATGGCGTCGTAGATGGCGGAATCGCCGTGGGGATGGTACTTGCCCATGACGTCGCCGACGATGCGGGCGGACTTGCGGAAGGGGTGGCTACGGTCGTAGCCGCCCTCCTTCATAGTGAAGAGGATGCGCCGGTGGACGGGCTTCAGACCGTCGCGCACATCGGGCAGCGCGCGGCTCACGATCACGCTCATGGCGTAGTCGAGGTAGGAGCGTCGCATCTCCTCCTCGATGGCTACGGTCGTCGGCTCGGGCGGTGGTGGAAGGGGCGTGTCGGCCAAAAGCTAAGTCTTTGTCATAGAAAGAAAAAATGGCAGGCCGAAAGACCTGCCAGGGAGACCCAGATTATAGCACACTTCGCACGTGCAGCAAACGCCGTGAGGGGGCGGCAGGGGGCCGGCCCGGCCGGCTCAGGTGCCCGGCTCGAGGTCGCTCTGGGCCTCGGCCCCCGGCGGCAGGGCGAGCGCGACCGGATAGCCGAACCGATCCAGGATCTCGGCCAGCAGCCCCTCCGCCTTGATGGCCCGGATGTGAGGATCGACGGCGGCTTTGAGCGCCGTATCGCCCTTGCGGAAGAACCAGCCGGTCTCGGGCAGAGTCGGGAAATCGAAGCCTTCAACGGGCTCGATGTTGGCGCCGGGATGGTGGGCGATATGGCCGAGGCCGGCTTCCTCGGCGAAGATGACGGCGCGGATCGCACCCGATTCGAGGTCGGCCCACATCTCGGGCTCCTCGGCATAGCCCAGCGCCTGGTCGCCCAGCACCCGCTTCATCACCTTGAGCTCGAGGGAGCCCTGAATCGAGCCCACGGGTGCGGCGATGCGCGCCATGTCCTCGACCGAGTGGATGCCGTCGGGGTTGCCCTTGGGCACGAAGCCCATGCTGCGCACGCGGTAGAGGGGCTCGGACGGCAGGCCGGCGGCCATGCGGTCGGCGTGCCAGGCCAGGCCGGTGACGATGACGTCGAAGCGCCCCTGCCCGAGCGCCGGCAGAACCTCGTTCCACCTGATCTCGGCCCACTCGACGACGGGCGCGCCCATGCGCCGCGCCACCTCCTCCAGGAGCGCTATATCGAAGCCTGTCAGCGCCCCGGCCTCGTCGCGATAGGAATAGGGATACTCGGTGATGAAGGCGGCTTCGAGCGCCGCGCCCTCTTGCCAACCCGTCATCTTCTTCGCCCTCTCCTCCGTCAGCGCTTGCGCGATACCGCGCGCTGCCGCTTGGCGCGGCTCGGCGGGTCGCGCAAGTCCACGCCGGCCAATTCCGCCATGTAGTTGACGCAGTCGATCTGCGAGCGCCCGCCCCGCCCCTGGGAGCGCATGAACTGGAACATCTCCATGGCGAGCTGGTTGAAGATCAGCGGCACGCCGACGCCCTGGCCCAGCTCCCAGGCCAGGCGCAGGTCCTTGTGATAGAGGTCGGTCGAGAAGCCGGGCTCGAAATCGCCCGCTTCGACCCGGGGCCGCACGTCGTCCTCCAGCACGTAGGAGCTGGCGACCGTGCCGCCCAAGACTTCCATCGCCTCGGATGCCGGGACGCCGCAGGCAGCCGAGAGGGCCAGACCCTCGGCCACGGCCCAGGTGGTGATGCCGGCGATATGGTTGCTGACGAGCTTCATGACGCTGCCCGAGCCGGAGGGGCCCAGGTGGTGGATGCGGCTGCCGAGGGCCTCCATGACCGGCCGGGCGGCCTTGAAGTCCGCCTTGCGCCCGCCGACGAGGAAGGTGAAGTTGCCGGCCTTGGCGGCCTCCGCGCCCGCGAAACCCGGCTCGCCGCTGGAGACGGGCGCGTCGAGATAGCCCACCTTCTTCTCGGCCGCGGCCGCGTGCATGGCCTCGCTGGTCCAGGGATCGAGGGTGCTGGTGTCGATGACGAGAGCCCCAGGCCTGGCGCCCGCGAGCACCCCTTGCGCGCCCAGCATGACGGCCCGCACCGCGTCCGGGTCGGGCAGGGACAAGAGGACGATATCCGAGCGCGCCGCCAGGTCCCGAGCCGAGCGCGCCGCCGTAGCCCCGAAGCCGCGCGCCGCGCGCATCTTCCCGGCGTCGAGGTCGAGCACCCGCAAGTGCCCGGCCCAGGCGTGGAGGCGCCGGGCAAAATGGATGCCGAGCGCGCCCAGCCCGATCTGGCCGATGCGCCTACTAGTACCCACTTTCATAATTCGTCCTTCGACAGGCGCTCAGGATGAGGAAGCTCAGCATGAGGGCCTCCCCCGAATTCGGTGGAAACCTCTTCCCAAGCCCGATGACGCCTCACCCTGAGCCTCCGTATCCTGAGCTTGTCGAAGGACGAAGGGTGAGAGCCTTGGCGAGGGCCTCTGAAAGTCGCACCTAAAACGGGATTTCATCGTCGAGGTCCGCGGCCGGACCGGGGCCGCCCATATCGCCGCCGCCGCCAGAATCGTCGCGGTAGCCACCACCACCGCCGCCGGAATCATCCCGGTAGCCACCGCCACCGCCGCCGCCCTCGCCGCGGGAATCGAGCATGGTGAGCTGGCTGCGGAAGCGTTGCAGCACCACTTCCGTCGAATAGCGGTCCTGGCCCGACTGGTCCTGCCACTTGCGGGTCTGGAGCTGGCCTTCGAGATAGACCTTGGAGCCCTTGTTGAGGAAACGCTCGGCCACGTCCACGAGCTTGTCGTCGAAGATCACGACCCGGTGCCATTCGGTTTTCTCGCGCTGCTCGCCGGACTGCCGGTCCTTCCAGCGCTCGGAGGTGGCGACAGAGAGGTTCGCGAGCCTGCCGCCGTTCGACATGGTGCGCACCTCGGGGTCGCGCCCCAGGTTGCCGATCAGGATGACCTTGTTGACGCTGCCTGACATGGGGGGTCCTCGAAATCGCTTGGGGCGGCCGGGGCGCGGGGCTCCGGCGGAACGCTCCAGCTAGCTTACACGCAACCCCGCCGCCCGTGCCAGCATCTTGCCGTTGCGGGGCGCGATTCGGTAAGGCGAAAGCTCGCTCATGTCCGAGAAGGGTGCAGAAGTCCTTTGATCTGTGCGGATCGGCTCGATTCCCTCGGATTGCTGATGCGGAAACGGGACCGCGACGATGATTGGCGAGCCGGCACCGGAGACTACCGGGAGTGGCTGGACACAGTTCGGGAACACAACATCCATCGACCGGCTCGATCGACCAGCGTGCGGTTTCCGAACCCGTGGGCGCGACCTACCGGGGCGAGCGTGCCCAGCGTCCGATCAGATGGTCGAGCGAGATCGTGCCGGGACCGAGGGCGATCACGGCGAACAGGATTGTCGCCCAAAACATGTGCGCGCTCAGCCAGGCGTCGGGGAAGACAAAAAGCTGGATCACCAGAGTCATGACCAACATGCCGAGCGCGCCCAGCCGGGTGAACAGGCCGACGACCAGCAGGATCGGCAGGACGTGCTCCGCAACCGCCGTCAAGTGGGCGGTGAGGTCGGGGAAGGGCAAACCGAACTCATGCTCGAACAGGAACGGCTGTAGGTCGGCGATGTCGAATATGTTCCAGCCTTCCACTCTGGTCCGGCCGGAGCGCCAGAACACCACCGCCACGGGCAGCCGCAGCGCGAGCAGGGCCAGCGGCGTCAGCCGCGCGCCGATTGCGTGTTGTATTTCTTGCGCCAACAGGGCGAGCTGGCGCAGGGTCGAGATCGTCGTGGGGCCGATACCCCGCGTTTCGGTCGTGTCGGTCATGTGGGTACACTCCTTTCTGGCTTGACGTTTCGTCGGGCCTTTCTGGCTAGACGTTTCGCTGGGCACCTACCGGGCCGCCAATACGAGCGCGCCCGCCGCCAGCAATCCGGCGAAGGCCGCCCCAGCGTCGAATTGGCCTTCGATTTCGCGTGCCGCTTCATCGCCGCGCGTAATCTCGTGCCCGGCCGCCAGGGCCCGCGCGAAGGCGGTCTCGGCCGGCGACAGGGTCCGGATTTCGACCCGCGGGCCGGGCCGGGTGACGAGCGCGGTCTCGGGCGATGCCTCGAGGCGGCGTGGCCCGGGCGCCGCGTCCGGCTGGTGCATCCGCCACAGAGCGACCACGGGATACGCGGATTCGACGATCCGCAGGGCCGAGTGTGGCGCGAACGTCATCCGCGCCAGATCTTCGGCCGGCGGTTGCGACCAGCCGCCGATCCCCAGCGGCAGTTGGTCCGCCGCATGCAGGGCTTCGAGCCGGGCACGCTCCAGCCGCGCCACATCGCCCAGATAGGGCAGGGAGCGGGCCGGCGGGAAGGCGTCCAGGAAGCCCGGAAACGCGCCCCCGAACAATGCCAGCGATCGGGTTCGGGGCGGATATGCCCACAGGAACGCGTGGGCCACGGCCAGAAAGAACGGCTCGCCGACGAGCTGCCGCACCACGGGGTAGGCCTCGCCAAGAGTATGGCCGAGGCCGTGGTAGTAGTTGTTGCGATAGACCCGGAACCGATGGGCCGTGTCCGCGTCGAGGCCGGCGGGCCGCGCGGCGGGATCGCCGGACAGCAGCGCCCGCGCGAAGGCCGCCTCGAAGCCGGAGAGGTCGTCCCCGCTCATGCCGCGACCGCCGCCGGCTGGCGCCGCCGGGACAGAATGCGGTCAGCCTCGAGCGCCTCGGCGTGCAGCACCTCCCAGGCCGGGATGTCGTTGTCCCATTCGATCAGTGTGGGCCTGGGCCCGATGCGCTGGATCAGCCGGTCGAACAGGTCCCAAACCGCGCTCGCGACCGGGGCGCCATGGCTGTCGATCAGGAAGGGCGCTCCGTTCGCCTGGTCGAGTGAGAATCCGGCTAGGTGGATCTCATCGATCGGCTCACCCGGCAATGCGTCGAGGTAGGTCCTGGCGTCGAAACCCAGATTGTAGGCGCTGACATAGACGTTGTTCACGTCGATCAGCAGACCGCAACCGGTACGCCGGGCGGCATCGGCCAGGAACTCGTGCTCCGGAATCTCGGTCCGCGGCAGGCGCAGGTAGCTCGAAGGGTTCTCGATCAAAATCCGTTGGCCCAGCACGTCCTGTGTCTCGGCAATGTTGCGACACAGTCGTGCAAGGGATTCGGCGGTCAACGGGGTCGGCAACAGATCGGCGAAGTAGATGCCGTCGTGGGCGGACCAGGCGATGTGCTCCGAGACGAGCCGCGGCTGGTACCGGCGGACCAGGGCGCGCAGCTCCTCGAGATGCGCACGGTCCGGACGATCGGCACCGCCAAGGGAAAGCCCGACGCCGTGCAACGAGAGCGGATAGGTCTCCCGCATCGCCTCCAGCATCGCCAGCCGGGGCCCGCCGGGGACCATGTAGTTCTCGGCATGGACTTCGAGCCAACCGAGTTTGGGCCGTTCTCGCAGGATGGTCGGAGCGTGCGCCGGCTTGAGGCCGATGCCGGCGCCGTCGGGAATTTCGGCCGCAATGCGCTCGGCGGCGACATCGGCGTTGGGATGTTCGGTCCTGTCCATCTCCATCCTTCCTTTCCGGCCGCCCCGGCCGATCCAGGGCGCGGGGGAGCGATCCTCACCGCCCCGGCACGAATCGCCGGGGCGGTGAGTGTCACCGGAAATCAGCTCGGCAGGTCTCGAGTGAGCGGGACCAGGCTGCCGGCGATCTCGCGGCCGTCGGCGGTGGTCAGGGTGATGTGCTCGCAGGTGCCTTTCGGCACCAGCTTCCAGGCATTGCCCTGGTAGTCGACGGTGGAGGTGCCGGCGCAGGTGGTGCCGGGTCCGGCGGCGCAGTCGTTCTCGCCGGCCAGAGCGGCGCCATAGCACTTCTCCGGGGACTTGGCCTGTGCGGCCGCGCCGTTCGCGATGGCGAGGGCGAGGGTGACCGCAAGGGCCGGGGCCAGGGTTAGGCTGCTCTTCTTCATGACGGGTCTCCTCGTTGCTCAGGGGTCGGCGATGCCGGGCGTGGGGTGCCCGATGCCGATCACTGCGGGCCCAGGGTCAGGTCGGTCGAGGGATTGGCCTCCAGCTCCGAGTCGGGGAGGCTGGCGATGATCGGCCAATTATGGTCCGCACCGCGGACGAATCCGGCTGGGTCTTGCAGCCAGCGCGCCTGGATCTTCTTGTTCAGGTTCAAGTAACGTCCCTATCCGGTTAAGGCAGGTCGTGCGCCCTGGGGTTGCAAGCCGTGGATCAACTGGCGGTATGTGATGGTTGGCCGGGCCATGGCGCGGCTCAGGACGAAGTCGCCGAGGTCGTCGATCCGCCGGCGGCGGTTGAAGCGATAGGCCCATTCCCGGCCATAGCGCGGCAAGTGCTTGGCGCTGACGCCATGGTAAGTGCCGTTGAGCCAGGTCTTGAGGTTGCTGAACAGGACGTGGATGATCGGCATCTGCGTCTCGGCGTTCTTGCCTTGGCCTTGGACGGTGGGCTGGTGCCGGTAGACGGCGCCGAGCCCGGCATAGCCCTTGAAATCGTCGGTCAGCAGGCGCGCGCCCGGCGTCACGGCGGCCCGCACGAAGCCGCCGAGCTGCTCGGCATTGGCCCGGGGCAGGATGGCAAGCCGCGCCCGGCCGGCGACGAAGCCGCTGCCCTCGACCCCCTTGCCCGGCGCCACCGCCACCTTCTCCACCGCCAGCACGAGCAGGCTCTTGTTGGCATTGGCCATCCCGCGGCCCCGGCTCTCGGGCTTGCCGCGCCCGCCGTAGTAGCTCTCATCGACCTCGACCATGCCGTCCAGCAACGCATCCGGCCGCTCCGCCAAGCCATGGCGCAGCTTGTGAGCCATCAGCCATGCGGTCTCATAGCGAAGCCCCAGCTCGCGCGCCAGGAACAGGGCCGAGACCCCGCGCTTGTCCCGCCCCATCAACCACGCCGCCAGGAACCATTTGGGCAACGGTGTGCGGGTGCGGTGGAAGATGGTTCCCGCCGTCACCGACTCTTGACGACCGCAAGCCGCGCATTCGAAGACGCGCGCCCGCGCCTTGTGCCGATAGCCCCGCCGGTGCCCGCAGCGGGCGCACGCAAACCCAGACGGCCAGCGTCGATCCGCCAAGGCCAGGATGCACGATTCCTCGTCTCGGTAGCGCTCTTGGAACGTCAACAAGCCGCTCATGCCCTGTCTCCCGACCAATCCTCAGAGGCGGGAACAGTACACCCTTAGAGCGAACATATAAAGAACACTCGGTCGCTACCTGCATTAACCGGATAGGGACGTCAAGTAAAGCTCACCGTCGACGATGCGCCAGGCGAGGGGATCGCCGTCGAACTTCCGACCGAAGGCGGTGCCGAAGGCGCAGTAGCCGCCGTATTGCGGCGCGTAGGCGGCCGGATCGGCGGCGAACCGGTCGCGGTTGTCGGCGCTGGCGAAACGATAGGCGACACCCTGGTATTCGGCGATGAACCGGTCGTTGCCGAGCGTGGGTGCACCGACGGTGAAGTAGGCGACGACGTCGTAGCCATGCACGGCATAGCCGTCATTGACGTTCACCTCCTGCACCGCGAGGGCGCCGTGGATTCCGGACAGGGCCGCGCTAAGGCCCAGGACGACCGCCAGCGCGATCCTCCGAAGTGAATGGGTGGTGTGAATCATCGATCTGTCTCCTGTGTCGAGAGGTTGACGTTCGTGGCCACGGGCACCGTTTGGATTTAGGAATCGATCGGTTTCTAACTTGCCAAATAAGGCTGGCCCATGTCGGTCACGGTACCTATATTTAGTTTGGAACCGATAAGTACCAAACACATTGCCGTGACCGGGGTGTGAATTCCGCAGTGGGGCTGATGTGATACGATCCGCCGGAGGTGAGGGCGATGGCACGGCCGCGCGAGTTCGATATCGAGGACGCGATCGAGAGGGCGATGCAGCTCTTCTGGGCCGAGGGCTACGAGGGCGCATCGCTGGTGGATCTCCTGTCCGCGATGGGGATCACCCGGGGGAGTCTGTACAAGGCGTTCGAGGACAAGCGGTCGCTCTATCTAGAGGCGCTCGCCCGCTACGACCGGACACAGGTGGGTGCAGCCGTCGAGCTGCTCACGGACCGTTCGATCGATGATGGCGGCGAGCGCATCGCCAGGCTGATGGAGGACGTGGTCGCGGCGGTCGCGGAGCGGGGCGACCGGCGCGGATGTTTCCTGTGCAACGCGGCGGTGGAGCTGGCGCCCCACGATCCCGAGGTCGAGCGGCGGGTGAAGGCCATGATGCGCCGTTTCGATCGAGCGTTCGAGGTGGCGCTCCGCGACGCCAAGGGGCTCGGGAGGCGTCAGGGGAAGGAGCTCGCACGCCTCGCCAGCAGCCTGACCGCGACGTATATGGGCCTGCGGGTCCTGGCCAAGGCGGGCTACACGCCCGGGGTACTCTCGGCCACCATCACTGCCGTGCTGCGCCGAGCCGGCTTGACGCGGCTCGTGGACTAATACGCGCAACCACTTGATGAATTCAGTGGTTCGAATCCGACACTTCGAACCCTCTCCCCACCGGGGAGAGAGGGTGGCCCGCGGTGTGCGCCCGGTGGGGCCGTGGCCGCCGGATGGTGGCCGAACGACTCCTTGTGGCGCGGGCGCACGCCCCCTCACGCCACGCCCCCGCGCGCCGTGCGAGCCGCGCCGGCCCACAGGCGCTCGAACGCGCGCGCGAGGTAGTGGTCGAGGCTGACCGGGCCGGGGCCCGAGGCCATCAACCACAGGAAGATCACGACGTACAAGACCTGGGGCAGATAGAGGAAGTAGTCGAGCCAATCGAGGACCGACAGGCCCGCCGGGATGGTGTGGACCTCGACTGTGACGATGGCCACGATCATGGCGATCGTCAGCGCGATGGCGCAGAAGGTCGACAGAAGCCCGACGATCAGGAGCGATCCGCCGAACAGCTCGACCGAGGCCAGGAAGACGGAAGTGAATTCCGGGAACGGGATCCGGGCCTCGACCAAGGTCTCGACCAAACCGGCATGGTTCTCGGCGACGAACAGCTTGTTGCCGCCCGAGACGGCGAAGAACAGGCCGAGCGAGACCCGCGCCAGGAGGATGGTCGCCCATTCCCAGCGCTTGTTTCCTTGCAGCAGAATCGCGACCCATTCATTCAGATTGGCAATGCGAAACATCGGCTCATCCTCCTTGTCAGTGGTTCGACGGGTTGGGTTGGGTTGGTGTGGTGTCCGCTCGCGCGCGGGCGCGGCGGGTCGGTGGGCATGGCTGGGTTCCACCGGACACGATCAGATGCCCTTGAACCCGACGCGAGCCTCGGCCGCGAGCGCCGCCGAGGCGGACGCCGGCACCTCATCGGCGGCGCTCGCGGCTTCCTTGCGTCCGCCGAGCAGGCCGATCGCGATGCCGAGCATGAGCACCGCGCCGCCGATGTATTGGGCGGTCATGGGCTGCTCGCCGAGGATCAGGTAGGCGCCGAGGACGCCGGCGATGGGCGTGGCCGACGAGGCCAGGGATACGTCGAGATAGCGTGCCGCCCGGAGGCCCGCATACCAGGCGAGCTGGCCGCCGACGATGACGATGCCGCCATAGACCAGCATCCATTGCCAGAGAAACGGCGACGCCACGTCCATGAAGTGCTCCGGGCCGAACAAGTAGGATGCCGCGGCGAAGAACACGATTGTCCCGACCCCGGTGCGGACGACGGAGAATATTCCCGTGGGTATCTGCTTCAGAAGCGGCTTGGCGATGATCGTGGAGACCGCATAGACCACCGCAGCCCCGGCCGCGCTGAGCTCGCCCTTGCCAATCATGAATCCGTCCGACGAAGGCTGCAGCAGCACCGACAGGGCGACGCCGAGCAGCGACAGCGCGGCGCCGACGAAGGCCCACCGGCCGAGGCGGTTCTTGAACAACAGCCAGGACAGCGCGAGCAGGAGGGGCGTTTCGAGCTGGCTGATCAGGACGACGTTGGTGACCATGGTGTTCTCGATGGCGACGAAGAAGAGCCAGGGCCCGATGCAACTGGTCAGCAGCGACAGGACCAGAAGGTTGGCCCAGTCCGACCGGGACAGGCGGCGCAGGGTCTCCCTGTTCCATTGCCGGCGGTAGACCGCGAACAGCACCACCACGGCGACGGCATTGCCCGCGAACAGCAGATTGCAGAACGATATGGCGTTGCGGCCCTCGATTGGGTTCATGGCGCCGAGGTCGCTGAGAATGCGAACGACCGAGCTGGACGCCGCGAACACGAGGATCGAGAGCCAGAGATAGGCCGGGCCGGGAATTCGAGCAATCATCGGGCCAGCCTCACGCATTCTCTGCGACGACGCCCACGGGGCGAAGTGCGACCGCCGCCGTGGCGCTTGCCACCGCCCGGCCCGCATTCCGGTCGATCACGGTCAGGTCGTCGGGGCAGCCGGGCCAAGGCTGCAGAACATCGAGCGGGACCGAGTTCCCGTCCGCCTGCACGATGCGGACATGATAGCGCCGCAACCGCCGCGGCTCCGGCACGCCGCAGGAATGGGCGATCGTCTCGACCTCGTGGACCAGGTTGCGGCAATAGCTGGCGACCTTGACCGCCTTGTCGGCCGGGTCGAGGCCGCGCTGAAGCCTGGGGACATGGGTCGTGATGCCGGTCGGGCAGGCGTTCCCGTTGCACTTCATCGCCTGGATGCAGCCGAGAGAGAACATGAAGCCACGCGCCGAGGTGACGAAATCAGCGCCCGCGCAGAGCGCCCAAGCGACACCCGCCGGCGTAACCAGCTTGCCCGAGGCGACCACGCGGATGCGCCCGCGCAGGCCGTGGGCCTGGAGGATGTCGGCGACCATGGGCAGGGATTCCCGGATCGGCAACCCGACATTGTCCATCAGCGGCATCGGCGCGGCACCGGTGCCGCCGTCGCCGCTGTCGACGGTAATGAAGTCGGGGGCGCTCTCGATGCCGCGGCGGTCGATCTCCCGGCACATCTTGATCAGCCAGCCATAGGCGCCGATGATCGCCTTGAAGCCGACGGGCTTGCCGGTGGTCCGCCGCACGGAAGCGACCAAGTCCAATAGATCCTCGACCGAATCCACTTCGGGGTGGCGGTTGGGCGAAATGGAGTCCTCGCCCTCGGGGATGCCCCGGATCTCCGAGATCTCGCGGGTGACCTTGCCGCCCGGCAGAATCCCGCCCTTGCCCGGCTTCGCCCCCTGGCTGAGCTTGATCTCGAACATCCGCACCTGCTCGTGGCCGGCGAGCGCCCTCAGCCTGTCGTCGCAGAGCCGCCCGTCGGGGGTGCGCACGCCGTACTTGGCGGTGCCGAGCTGGAACACGATGTCGCAGCCGCCTTCGAGGTGGTAGGGCGACAACGCGCCCTCACCGGTGTTCATCCAGCAGTTCGCCATTTTGGCGCCGCGGGAGAGGGCGCGAACCGCCGGCGCCGAGATGGCGCCGAAGCTCATGCCCGAGATGTTGAACACCGAAGGCGCATCGTAGGGGGTCTCGCAATAGGGCCCGATCCGGAGCGGCTGGGTCTCCGCCGCGTCCGTCTCCAAGGTGGGAAACGGGCAGTTGACGAAGATCGTCGTCCCCTGGGACGACAGGCTCTTGGTCGATCCGAACGCGGTCGTGTTGCCACCGCCCTTGGCCGCACGGTAGGCCCAGTCGCGCTCGGCCCGATTGAACGGCATCTCCTCGCGGTCCATGGCGAAGAAGTACTGGCGGAAGAACTCGCCCAGCGCCGTGAACAGGTGCCGGAAGCGGCCGACGACGGGGTAGTTGCGCCGGACCGCGTCGGCCGTCTGCGTCACGTCGAGCACGAACAGGACCAGAACCGCGATTGCGCCGATCCCGATGGCAAAGACGAACAGGGTCGACAGGTAGCTGATCCCGTTCATGGTCAGATTTGCGATGAATGACATGTGGGCCTCCTGGGGCAAGGGCTCGTTCCGCGTGCCCCACCAAGCTAGCCTTGCGAGCCGCCGCTTCTCCAATACCGATGGCCGATGGATTCGAGAGCCCGCGGCTATGACGGTTTCGGCTATACTCCGCGCCCGTCGCCGTGCAGGGACCCGCGATGCCCGACCGCATTCAACCCGACCGTCCGCCGAGCCCCGATTTCGAATCCGCCCGCGCGCTCGGTGGGCCGCTATCGGCGCAGCTCTCGGCCTATGATGCGTTGCTGCGCGAAAGAAACCCGGCGATGGGGGCGGCCTATCAGGGGCTGGTCGACCACCTGGCCGCGGTCGATGCGGGCGCGAACGCCCCCGCCCCAGGCGATCGGCTGGCGCCGTTTCTGTTGCCCGACGAGAACGGGCGACTGCTCTCCTCGGCGGAGCTCCTGGCATCGGGCCCGCTGGTCATCAGTTTCAATCGCGGCAACTGGTGCCCCTTCTGCTGGCTCGAGCTGAGCGCTTTGGAAGACTGCTCGAGCGCCATCGTCGAAGGGGGCGGCTCGGTCGTCTCGATCACGCCCGAGGTCGCGATCTACAGCCGACGCCTCAAGCGCCGGCTCGGGCTGAGATTTCCGGTGCTCACCGATCTGGACAACGGCTATGCGCTGGAGCTCGGCCTCGCGATTCCGCTTTCCGACGAGGTTCGCGCGCTCTATGTCGGGGCCGGAATCGATCTCGGGACATTCCAGCGCAGCGAAGGCTGGTTCCTGCCCATACCGGCGACCCTGGTGATCGACCGGCGGGGGGTCGTCCGTCATTCATACGTCAACGCCGATTTTCGCGAGCGGATCGAGCCCGGGGGCGTACCCGAGCTCCTCGCCGGGCTCCGGTACGTGGCGTAATTCCGGCGGCTCACTCTCCCGGGCCCATGACGCGGGGTCGCGAACGGGCGCCCCAATAGGCAAACCACGGAGAGTGACGAGCCGGAATAACCCTATGTATTACCGGTCCCGGCCGCCGCTGATCACGGCGAGGCGCGGCACCCCGCCACGGGTCGGCGGCACCTGCGCCTTGTGGGGGCTGGCTGGCGTCGGGTGAACCGGTTCCGCCCAATCCTCGCCGGCGGCCGGTCGGCGGCCGGCATGCCAGCGCGAGATCGCCGCGCGCTCGAGCGAGGCCAGGTCGCGCAAGGCCGCCATAAGGAGCCAGACCGTGGACGGGCGCGGGAAGCGTACCCCGAAGACCGCGCGCCAGGATGCCGCGGCGGCGCGGTAGCGGCGGCCCTGCTCGTCGGCGCAGGCGCGCCGCGCGGCTCCATGCGCGCGCGCGGCGTGGAAGACCCAGGCGCGGCCGGCGGCGATGCACCGGCCGCAGCCGGGCAGCGCGAGCGCGCGCCCGCCCTGCGTCGCCAGCCAGCCGAAGAAGTCCCGCGCCATCCAGTCGTAGAAAAAACGGTCGCCATAGCGATAGGCCCAGCGCGAGACGAACTCGGTGGCCAGGAGCTCGAGCGCATGGGGCTCGATGGGGGCGCCCGTGTGGCGCCGCCAGGCCTCGGCCATGAGGATGAGGTGGGTGGCCTTGCGGCCCGTGGCCTGGTCGACGGCGCGCAGGCGTATGGCCTCGGCCAGCGGGCTCAGCTCGACCCAGCCGTCGCCGCCCGGCCCCGGCACCGCGAAGGCGCCGTCGCCGGTCTCGATGGCCGGGATCACGCGCACGCGCCGGCCGCCGGTGGCGACCAGCACGGCCGTGCCGTCGGCACTGGCGGCGGCATCGGGGGAAAGCCCCTCCAGCATGGCCGCGATCTCGGCGAGGATTGGGGCCGGGTCGGCGCCGGGCGCCCGGCGCAGGGCCGGGGGTAGGCAATAGAGCAGCTCGACTTGGCTGAGGGGGGCCATGGCCGTCTCGCGCCCGAGGGCGCCGACGACGACGCTGTCGATGCGCGTGCGCCGCACGCCGGCACCGGCGGCGGCACGCAATCGGCGGGAAACCCGGTGCGCCGCCGCCCGGGCCCGCCTGGCCTCGGCCCGGCCCGGCGGCAGCGCCGCGAGGAAGTGCCTGAAGCAGCGGGGAATGAAATATCGGTGCGCGGCCATGCCCGAGCTGTCCCGGTGCGCGCTTAGAATGGGCTTAAGGAAAAATTGGGGGTGCGGAGACCGCACCCCCAAAGTTTACAGGGAGGAGCACGCCAAGCCTCATCGGAGGCTCAGCTGCAGCCGCTGGTCGCGCCGCAAGTCACGCACTTCATGCATGTCCCGTTGCGGACCAGCGTGAAGTTGCCGCATTCGCCGCAGGCGTCGCCCTCGTAGCCCTTCATGCGCGCGTCGCGCACGTGAACGAGCTTCGAATCGACGGACTGTGCGATTGCGGCGGACACGACGACGGCTTGGGTCGAGCCATCGCCGATCTCGTAGAGGGCGGTGCCGGCGGCGCTCTCGGCCGCCAGCGCCTTGCTGGCGCCATTGGCCTTGTGGGCGCTTTTCGCGCCGTCCGCTTCACCGCCCTGGAGGACGTAGAGGTTGTTGCGCACGAAGCCGATGCTGGTGACCCGCTTCACGGTCGCGAGCGCGGCGGCGTCGGCGTCATCGTCGGATCGCGGCGGGACGCCGTCCTCGGCGCCGCGCCCGATACCCTGGGAGATCATGTCCTCGGGCTCGGCATGGGCGAGGTCGTTGCGCCCGAGGTAGGAGATCGCCAGCTCGCGGAAGATGTAATCGACGACCGATGTGGCCATCTTGATGGTGTCGTTGCCTTCCACCATGCCCGAGGGCTCGAACCGGGTGAAGGTGAAGGCGTCGACATATTCGTCGAGCGGCACGCCGTACTGCAGGCCGATCGAGATGGCGATGGCGAAGTTGTTCATCATGCTGCGGAAGGCGGCGCCCTCCTTGTGCATGTCGATGAAGATCTCGCCGATGCGGCCGTCCTCGTATTCGCCCGTGCGCAGATAGACCTTGTGCCCGCCGACCACGGCCTTCTGGGTGTAGCCCTTGCGTCGCTGGGGCATGCGCCGGCGCTCGGTCATCACGCGCTCGATGATGCGCTCGACCACGCGCTCGGCCACCAGGGGCGCCTGCCGGGCGGCGGGGGCCTCGGCGACCTCTTCGGCGAAGGCGCCGTCCTCGTCGCCGAGCACGCTCGCCGAGAGGGGCTGGGACAGCTTCGAGCCGTCGCGGTAGAGGGCGTTGGCCTTGAGGCCCAGGCGCCAGGACAGCATGTAGGCGTCCTTGCAGTCCTCCACCGTCGCCGCGTTCGGCATGTTGATGGTCTTGGAGATGGCGCCGGAGATGAAGGGCTGGGCCGCGGCCAGCATGCGGATATGGCTTTCGACCGAGAGCGAGCGCTCGCCGATGCGCCCGCAGGCGCTCGCGCAGTCGAAGACCGGGAGGTGCTCGGGCCTGAGGTGCGGCGCGCCCTCGAGGGTCATGGCGCCGCAGCAGAAGGTATTGGCGGCCTCGAAATCGGCGCGCGAGAAGCCGAGGGCATCGAGCATGTCGAACTCGACGCCGTCGAGCGCCTCGGCGTCGAGGCCGAGGACGCGGACGCAGAAATCCTCGCCCAGCGCCCATTTGTTGAAGGCGAACTTGATGTCGAAGGCGGTGGCGAGGCCGCTCTCGATGGCCTGCAGCGCGCTCGCGTTGAAGCCCTTGGCCTTGAGCGCCGCGTGGTTGACGCCGGGGGCGCCGTCGAGGGTGCCGTGGCCGACCGCGTAGCGCGCCATGTCATCCATCTCGGCCGCGTCGTAGCCGAGCCGCCCGAGCGCCTCGGGCACCGTGCGGTTGATGATCTTGAAGTACCCGCCGCCGGCCAGCTTCTTGAACTTGACCAGCGCGAAGTCGGGCTCGATGCCAGTGGTGTCGCAGTCCATGACCAGGCCTATGGTGCCCGTAGGCGCTATAACCGTGGTCTGGGCGTTGCGGTAGCCGTGCGCCTCGCCGAGCTCGACGGCCCGGTCCCAGGCCCGCCGCGCCGCGCACGCGAGATCCTCGTCCAGGCAGGCGGCGGCATCGATGGGCACGGGCGGGACGCTCAGGCCCTCGTAACCCTCGGTTGTGCCGTGGGCGGCGCGCCGGTGGTTGCGCATGACGCGCAGCATGTCCGCCCGGTTGGCCTCGAAGCCGGGGAAGACGCCCAGCTCCTCCGCCATCTCGGCGGAGGTGGCATAGGCGGCACCGGTCATGATCGCGCTCAGGCAGGCGGCGATAGCGCGGCCCTCTTCGCTGTCGTAGGAGAGCCCCTGGGCCATCAGCAGGCCGCCGATATTGGCGAAGCCGAGGCCGAGGGTGCGGTAGCGGTAGCTGAGCTCGGCGATCCGGCGCGAGGGGAACTGGGCCATCAGCACCGAGATCTCGAGCACGATGGTCCACAGGCGCACGGCGTGCTCGTAAGCGGCGATGTCGAAGCGCCCGTCCGCCTCGCGGAAGGTCATCAGGTTGAGCGAGGCCAAGTTGCACGCCGTGTCGTCCAGGAACATGTACTCCGAGCACGGGTTCGAGGCGTTGATGCGGCCGCTCTGGGGGCAGGTGTGCCATTCGTTGATGGTGGTGTCGAACTGCAGGCCCGGGTCGGCACAGGCCCAGGCGGCATGGCCGATGCGCTCCCACAGCTCAGCAGCCGGCACGGTCTTGGCCACCTTGCCATCGGTGCGGCGCAGGAGGCGCCACTCGCCGCCGGCCAGCACCTGCTCGATGAAATCGTTGGTGAGGCGTACCGAGTTGTTCGAGTTCTGACCCGCGACCGTGAGGTAGGCCTCCGAATCCCAATCCGTGTCGTAGACCCGGAAAGCGACGCTGTCATAGCCCTGACGCGCGAACTGGATCATCCGCAGGATGTAGCTCTCGGGCAGCATGGCGCGGCGCGCCTCGATCACGGCGCGCCTCAAGGCGGGGTTGCGCTTGGGGTCGAAGGGGGCCGCGGCGTCGCCGTTCGCCTCCATCTCGCGGCAGGCGCGCATGATGGCGTTGAGGTGCCGGTTGGCGAGCTTCGAGCCGGCGACCAGCGCCGCCACCTTCTGCTCCTCCACCACCTTCCAGTCGATGAAGGCCTCGATGTCGGGATGGTCGATATCGACCACGACCATCTTCGCGGCGCGGCGCGTCGTGCCGCCCGACTTGATGGCGCCCGCCGCCCGGTCGCCCACGCGCAGGAAGCTCATGAGGCCCGAGGAGCGGCCGCCGCCCGACAGCGATTCGCCCTCGGCCCGCAGCCTCGAGAAGTTGGAGCCGGTGCCCGAGCCGTACTTGAACAGGCGCGCCTCGCGCACCCACAGGTCCATGATGCCGCCCTCGTTCACCAAATCGTCGCTCACACCCTGGATGAAGCAGGCGTGGGGCTGCGGCCGGGCGTAGGAGGAGCGCGACGCGGCGAGCTTGCCGGTCATGTGATCGACGTAATAGTGGCCCTGGGACGGCCCGTCGATGCCGTAGGCCCAATGGAGCCCGGTGTTGAACCATTGCGGCGAGTTGGGCGCGGCCATCTGCTGGCACAGCATGTGGCGCATCTCGTCGTAGAAGGCGCGGGCGTCCGCCTCCTGGTCGAAATAGCCGCCCTTCCAGCCCCAGTAGGTCCAGGTGCCGGCCAGACGGTCGAACACCTGACGCGCCGATGTCTCGCCGCCGGTGCGGTGCACGGGCTCGGTCGCGGCCAGCGCTTTCCCGTCGGCTTCATGGCGCACCAGCCAATCGGGCATGCCCTTCTCGCGCACGGGCTTGAGCTTCCTGGGCACGCCCGCCTTGCGGAAATATTTCTGCGCGATCACGTCGGCGGCGACCTGGGACCAGCTGGCGGGAACTTCCACCCCCTCGGCCAGGAACACGACCGAGCCGTCGGGATTGCGGATCTCGCTTCTGGTCTCGCGGAACGCGACCCCGTCGTAGGGCGACTTGCCTGCCTCGGTGAAGTGCCGCTCGATCCGCATCCCGCTTCCCCTCTCACACGCTCCGTTGCCAGGGCGGGGGCGGCGCCGCGCTTCGAACGAGCCCCCTCTCGGCCGGCTGTCCGTCTATCCGTTCCGCCTATCGAGGCGGTTCTAGATATTGTGTTTTTGACAGCACGGACCACGAAATATAGAGGGGGTCGATTGGGGGATGCAACAGTTTATTGTGATTTTTTGGATGCAACACGCTAAATGTAGCGTTCATGGGCCAGCCGCGCCCGCGCGAAGGCGGGCTCAATCGGTGCCCAGCACGGGGACGGTGTGGCTGATGAGGCCGGTCCCGGGCCGCCATAGGTGGAGCTGGTAGGCCGGCCCCTCGTGGCTCCAGGCGAAGGGCGCCTCGGGGTCGAGGATGAGGCCCGCGGCGACCGCCGTCGAGGGGCAGATGCCGGCCAGGGTGCCGGCCCAGCGCACCTGGACCGGGCGGTGGATATGGCCGCACAGGACGCGCTCCACCTGGGGGTTGGCGGCGACGATCTCGGCGAGCGCGTCGCGGCCGGGGAAAGGCCACTTGTCCATGCCCGGGATGCCGGTGTCGAAGGGCGGGTGGTGCATGAAGATGACGGTCGGGCGCTCGGGCCGTTCGGCCAGGCGCGCCGCGAGCCAGCCCAGGCGCGCCTCGCACAGGCGCCCGCCGACCGCGCCCGGTTCGATTGTGTCGAGGCCGATGAGGCGGACCGGCCGCCCCCCTGTCGCCTCGATCGTATAGTGCAGGAATTCGCCATCCCGCGGCAGGTAGTCGTGGTCGGGAAATGTCGCCCGCAGGGCGGCGCGGTCGTCGTGGTTGCCGGGGATGAGATAGACCGGCATGGGGAGGGGGGCGAGCAGCGCGCGCAGGACGGCGTATTCCCCACGCCCGCGCCCGGCCACGAGGTCGCCGGTCGCCAGCACGCGGTCGGGCCGGGGCGAAAGGCCGGCGATATGCGCGACCACCCGCGCCAGGTTGGCGGCCGTATCCACCCCCGCCACCCCCTTGCCGCCAGGGCGGTTCACGTGCATGTCGCTGATCTGGGCGATGAGCATGGTGTGTCCGCGAGGCTTCGAGGCGTGGCCCTCAGGCCGCCGCCATCATGGCGGCCGTGTCGCAGAACTCCTGGAAGGCCGAGACCTTATTGCCCTCCAAGCGGAAGACGTGCGCCCATTCGCTTGTGAAGCGCTTGCCCGTCGGCTTGAAGGTGCCGGCGCAATGGCCGAGCACGAAGACCGTGTCGCCGTCCTCGCGGAACTCGCGCGCTTCGTAGGTGTCGTAGTCGAGGGCCCGGGCGTAGTCGGCGAGCAGCGCCTCGAGCCCCGGCTTGCCCTGGCGCAGCCCCGCGATGGGGAACTGATCGGCGTCCAAGCCCATGCAGGACTGGCAGTCGAGCGCGTCGTTCCACAGGGCGAGCACGCCGGGCACGTCGCCCGCGCCGAAGCGGCCGTAGACGGCTCTCGCGGTCTCGAGGCTTCCGCTCATGACATGCCCTCCGCTCTCGCGCCGAAATTTCGTCGCGCGCAGCCTATCACGGTGCTCGGCCGGCGGTCGTGCCTCAGTTTGAGATGGTGTCGGCCAGGGGCCTGAACGCTTGTTTTCATCGCGGGTCAAGTTTCCCTCACGCCCGGCCCCATGGATTTCGATGCGCGCCGACGGTCTTTAAAAGGATCGGGCCTTCACCTGACACTCGGCATGTTCCAAGACTTCGGAGGCCTCCTTGCCGGCTTTTCCCATGTGACTGTCGTTTCTCTACAGTGGGCGAGAGGATAAATATAGGTACCTCCCTTTCACTTCACAGAGGAAACGAAGATTTCTATCTTTCCCCACTGCTGTCCGGTTAACTGAGCGGTGCTGGCTTTGAGAGCCAGGATTTCTGCGGGGTTTGAAGCGAAAATGCATGGTGTCGATTTGAATTGGATGGAGCACTTTTCGGAGTTTCTCCGAGGAGATGCTCATGAACACCGGCAAGACCCTGTTCGCTCAGCTCATGGACTTCCTGCCATGGACTACTTTCACGCGGATCGTCGACCGGTATGGCGGCGATCACCGGGTCCGGACGCTTTCCTGCGCCGAGCAATACCGGTCCATGGCCTTCGCCCAGCTGACCTACCGGGAAAGCCTGCGCGACATCGAGACCTGCCTCTCGGTCCACGCATCGAAACTCTATCACATGGGCTTCCGCCAGCCGGTCCGGCGCTCGACGCTGGCCGATGCCAACGAAAGGCGCGACTGGCGTATCCATGCGGCGTTGGCCCAGCGGCTCATCACCCAGGCGAGGACGCTGTACGTCGACGAAGAACTGGGGTTGGACCTGACCAATACCGTCTACGCCCTGGACTCGACGACCATCGCTCTGTGCCTGTCGGTCTTTCCGTGGGCGCACTTCCGCACCACCAAGGCGGCGGTGAAGATGCACACGCTGCTCGACCTGCGGGGCAACATTCCGAGTTTTATCCACATCTCGGATGGCAAGCTGCACGACGTTCATGCCCTCGATATGCTCTTGCCGGAAGCCGGAGCCATCTACGTCGTGGATCGTGGCTACGTCGACTTTGCCCGCCTTTATGTGTTGCACCAAGCCGGGGCCTTCTTCGTCACGCGTGCCAAGTCGAACATCGATGCTCATCGCGTCTATTCGGCGCCGACGGATCGCTCGACCGGCATCATTTGCGACCAGACCATCTCCCTGGACGGCTTCTACACCCGTCAGGATTACCCCGAACTTCTGCGGCGCATCCGCTTCAAGGACCCCGAGTCCGGCAAGACGCTGGTCTTCATCACCAACAACTTCTCGCTTCCGGCCGCCACCATCTGCGCGCTCTACAAAAGCCGCTGGCAGGTGGAACTCTTCTTCAAGTGGATCAAGCAGCATCTTCGGATCAAGCAGTTCTACGGCACGTCGGAGAACGCGGTGAAGACGCAGATCTGGATTGCCGTCTCGGTCTACGTCCTCGTCGCCATCGTCAAGAAGCGCCTCGACCTGGACGCCTCGCTCTACACTTTGTTACAGATCCTCTCGGTGACCCTCTTCGAGAAAATGCCCATACATCAAGCACTTGCGGGAGACGAAAACAGATGCAACGCTTCGCAAATAACCAACCAATTGAATTTATTCGATTTTTAACCGGACACTAGTGATCTTTCCCATATCTTCGACCGGTAGTATGTTCGCCATCACTAGTGTCCGGTTAATAGTCGAATAGATTCAATTGGTTAGCATGGGGGTGGATTGGTGTCGTGGTTTCTGGATTTGTAAGCAATTGAAGGAACGGTGTTTTTTCGAAGACGGTGAGGCTGAGGACCTGGAGGATTGTGTAGAGGCTGGCGTTGATAGCCAAGCGCTTCTTGACGATGGCGATCAACACATAGACGGAGACGGCGATCCAGATCTGGGATTTGACGGCGTTCTCGGAGGTGCCGTAGAAGCGCTTGATGCGCAGGTGCTGCTTGATCCATTTGAAGAACAGCTCGACCTGCCAGCGGCATTTGTAGAGCTGGGCGATGGTCAGCGCCGGCAGGGTGAAGTTGTTGGTCAGGAAGGTGAAGGCCTTGCCGCTCTCGGGGTCGCGGTATCGGACGCGGCGGAGCCTGTCCGGGTAGTCGGTGGCGGTGTGCTGGCCGGCGGTGCGGATGGTCTGGTCGCAGCGCAGGCCGGTGGTCTTGTCGATTGCGCGGGACGCGATCCTGCGGAACTGGAACTTGGCCCGTGCCCGGACGACGAAGAAGGCGGCGCCCTGGCTCAGGCGATGGAGGCGGGCGAAATGGATGTATCCGCGGTCCAGGACGTAGAAGGCGCCGGGCTCGGGGACCAGCTCGTCGAGCACCCTCACGTCGTGCCATCGGCCGTCGCTGATATGGATGAAAGTTGGGATATTGCCGCGCAGATCCAAGAGGGTGTGGAGCTTGATGGCGGCCTTGGTGCGCTGGAACGGGGCCCAGGGGAAGACCGCGAGGCAGAGGTCGATGGTGGTCGAGTCGAGGGCATAGACGGTGTGGTCGAGCTCGAGGCCGAAGCTGTCTTGGGCATAGAGCGGCCGGGCGATGCGGATCAGCGCCTGGGCGAAGTCGGCATGGATGCGCCAGTCGCGCCTCTCGTTGGCGTCGGCCAAGGTGGCGCGGGCGACGCGCCCGCGGATGCCCATGTGGTAGAGCTTGGTGTGCTGGGCGCGCAGGCAGGCCTCGATGTCGCGCAGGCTCTCGCGATAGGTCAGCTGCGCGAAGGCCATGCACAGATACCGATCGAGGCAGGAGAAGCTTCGCAGCCTGCGATCGCCGCCGTAGCGGTGGACGCAACGGCGCAAGCTGTGCACGGGCAGATGGTCGATCACCTGGGCGAAAACGATCTTGCCTGCATACATGAGCCATGCTCCTGACCGGGAAGGCAGGAGCATGTCTGGCTTAACACCGGGAGTTCAAGTCGGTGACACGCGAATATCCCGAAAGAACGTTTAACCACAACCCACTAACCGGAAAACCGCCGCAGTTAACCGGACACTAGTGGTTCGCCATCAGAATCAACGAATAGAGGGAAAATGGATGAACCGCATAATGGTACTACTGGCCGTGTTGCTGGTTCCGACAGCGGCTTTTGCAATGGACCTGTCTTCATCATCCATCGAGGACGGTGTCTTGGACACGGACAGCGCCTGTGACGATCATGACGGTGACGATGAAAGCCCGCAGATAACGATCTCGGATGCGCCCGCCGGCACGACGCATTTCGCCATCATCATGGATGACCCGGACGCCCGGCCCCTGGACGGGAAGACTTGGGTCCACTGGATCGTCGTCAACATCCCCGTCGGGAACACGGTCCTGGAAGCGGATGAGACACCGCCTGGGGTCGAGCTGGAGAATGACGACGAAGAGGACTCCTACTCCGGGGCTTGCCCGACCGATGGCAGGCACCTCTACCGCATCGGCGTATTCGCCCTGAGCGCGCCGATCGAGGTCGGCGGCGCCAACGTCCCCGCCGCATTGACCATCGAGATGTTCAGGTCGAGATACGCCGCTCAAATCCTCGGTTTTGCACAGATAGAGGGGGCCTTCCCTTAGTGCGGAGAGGCGGCATGCGGAAATCCGAGTTTAGCCAGCGCCTGGGGCTCGGGGCCCCGATCGTCCAGGCCCCCATGGCCAGCTCGACGACGCCCGAATTGGTCGCCGCCGTTTCGAACGCGGGCGGGCTCGGCTCCCATGGCTGCGCTTCGTTTGCGCCCGACAGGCTGGCCGCGGAGATCGCCGCCATCCGGGCGCGGACCAACCGCGGCTTCAACCTCAACTTCTTCACCCACCGCGCGCCCGTGGCCGATGCCGCGAAGGAAGCCGCGATGCGCGCCCTCCTGGCGCCCTACCACGCGGCGCTCGGCCTCGGCGCGGTACCGGCGGCGCGGGCCATCATGGCGCCTTTCGGCCGCGACCAGCTCGACGTGCTGCTGGCCGACCCGCCACAGGTGGTGAGCTTTCATTTTGGTTTGCCGGCGCCCGCGCTGGTGCGCCCGCGGCAGGAGAAGGGGACGGTGGTGCTGTCCTCCGCCACCACCGTCGCCGAGGCGCGCTGGCTCGCGGAGCGGGGCGTGGACGCGATCATCGCCCAGGGGGCCGAGGCGGGCGGCCACCAGGGCACCTTCCTCACCGAGGATTATGGCGCGGCCCTCGTCGGCACCATCGCGCTCGTGCCCCAGGTGGTGGACGCGGTCGATGTGCCTGTGATCGCGGCGGGCGGCATTGCCGACGGGCGCGGCCTCGCCGCGGCGCTGGTGCTGGGGGCCGAGGCGGCGCAACTCGGCACCGCCTTCCTCACCACGGACGAGGCGGGCACCGACGCGCTCTACCGCGATGCCCTCGCGGGCGCCTCGGGCGAGGGGACGGTCGTGACCAGGACTTTCTCCGGCCGCCCCGCGCGCGGGCTGCGCAACCGCTATGTCGAGGAGATGAGCCCCCACGAGGACGGGCTGCCCGATTTCCCCCTGGCCTACTCCATGAACGCGGCCCTGCGCGCCGCGGCGGCGGCGCGGGGCGAGGCCGGCTTGGTGGCCCACTGGTCGGGCCAGGCCGTGGCCCTCAACCGCCACCTGCCCGCCGCCGAGCTGGTCGAACGCATCATGGCCGAGGCCCGCGCGCTACGGGCTTGAGGGATCGGGGTCGAGTGGGAAAACGCGACACGAGAATTCCCTTTCCCCCACTGGGGAGAGGGGACCCCTTGTGCCGCGTTCTCGCCACTAGAGCGTTTCCAGTTCGACTGGAATCGCTCCAGGCCGCAAGGCGGCCCGCCGGTCGCCCGGCGCGCCCGCGCAGGCGCGGACCATTCGGTCCGCTGCCGCGAGCGAAATAGAGCACTAGAGTGGGTCCGATCAAAGCGGAACCGCTCTAGTGCCGAGCGATGCGAAGGCGCCCCGTCATGGTCGGGTGATAAAGGCAGAGATAATCTTCGCTCAAGCCATCGCGGACGACGATCTGCCACTCCTGGTTGGCGTCGATGGTTTCGGAATCCCATGTCTCATCGCCCGCGGTCACCGTGTGCGGGACCAGATCGCGGTTGATCCAGACCACCGTGTCGCCCGGTGCCACGGTCAGTTCCCGCGGGCGGAATTCGAGCTTGTGGATCTCGACGACATGCCGTTGGGCGGCCGGTTCGGTGGCCGCCATCTGTGCGGCGGCCACGCCGGTGAAGGCGGCGGCCACCATGGCCGCCGCCCCCAGAGGTAGGAGATACTTGCGCATCGCTAGCTAGTCCGCGGCCTGGGCGGTCTGAAGCGTCCCGACCATCATCGCCGCGTGCCTCTCGTGGGTCTCGAAGATCGCCAGGGCGTCGACGAAGAGCGCTTTCACCTCGGCGTTTTCGATGTTGGGGATGAAGGTCCCCTCGAGCAGTCCGTTGACCGCGCCGTGGTAGGCGAGCTCGTTCTCCGCGTAACGCCGATCGAAGGCACTGCCCGTCAGTTGGCGCATCTCGTCGACCAGCTGGTCCGCCTGCTCGTTGAGGCTTTGGCTCAGGAAATTGTCCTGAGGCGCAACACCGAGCTTGCCGACCAGGTCGAGAGCCGCCTTGTTGACGGCTTCATGGTCCCGGATCATCGTCATGGCGAATTCGCGGATGGCCGGGTTCTGGGAGATCCCGAGCGCCAGATGGGCATAGCGGATATCGATCACGTCCGCTGTGTAGGCGACATGCGCGATCTCGGCGTCGTTGAGGTCCGCCGGCATATCGGCCAGGGCCAGTTTGTCCTGGGCGATCGTGACCGCGACGGCAAACACCGTCGCAAATGCGACAATGGCCCATGTGGCCAAAGCCGGTCTCCTATCGGTGGTCGTCATAGCTGGACTCCTTTCAGTCGTCGTCATGGTTGGATTGGTTTCAGCGATCGTCATGGTTGGTCTCCATTCAGTTGTCGTCTCGGTCGGTCTCCTTTCAGTGGTCGCGTCGTTTGGTCGCCTCTCACTGGCGACGGGGAATATCGGTTTGGCCGGGCTGGCCGTTGCCCAACAGCGCGCTCACGTCGGCCCGCAGCATCCGCTTCTCGTTGCGCCGGATGATCTCGGGCGCGCGCAGGTCGGTCAGCCGCCTGAGGCGGGCATACCGGGTGACCATCCGTCGGTATGGATCGTCATGGTCGAAGGGCGCGAGCTGGCCGCGACCGGACCGCACCACAGGCCACAGCTCGGGCACGATGTCGAGAATCGTCCATTCGCGGTTGGCTCCAGGCGCCGGGGAGGTCTCGACAGGCTTCAAGCGCGCCGTGAGGCGCCCGCGCTGGGCCTCGGCGTCGGTCGCCAAAATTGCCGGGTGCGGGCTGGTACGCCCGTTCTCCAGGTCCACGGTCGCCAACAAGTGATTCACCGCATCGACGCCGGTCTGGGCGGTAAAGGCCTCACCACCGAATTCGTCTTGCGCGCTGACGTAGTCCTCTTCCGTCAACAATTGGTGCAGTTTGAGCGGTGTCAGCCCGGGCTCCGTGACGACAAAGCGCTCGAAGTAGAAAACCCGTTCCAAGTCCTCAGGCGCCATATCGAGCCCATGCGGCGCGGGTCGCGCCGCCGGTTCGATCGGGACCAGAAGCCGGAAATGAGTTCCCGAGGCGCCAGTGGACATCAGCAGGAGACGCCCGCCGAGCTCGTGCGCCAGCGCGAAGACGGACGACAGGCCCAGCGTAACCACCCCCGACCGGTCGCGATCTCCCCCGAATCCTGGGAAGAACCGCCTCACGACGGATGGCGGCAGGCCCGGTCCGTCGTCGCGGATATCGACGATCAGCAGCTCTCTTTCGGCCTCGATTCCGATCTCGATCCACGACCCGCCGCTGCGCTCGACGGCGTGCAACGCATTCTGTATGAGGTTGAACAGGATGCGGAACAGGTGAGATCCGGAGACTCTCACGCTGGGGCAACCGTCGATGGTGATGTCCGTGCGGACGGCGGGGCGGACATCCGCGGTTAGCCGCTCGACCACCTCCCTCACGAGCGCTTGCACGTCGACGGTGCCATCCTGGACATCATGGCGCGGGCCGGAGCCGGACGGCTTCGACGGGTCCCGATTCGCCGTGGCCTCGCACAAGTTCGCAACCAGGTCGATCGCGCCCGCGATCCGCGCCGCGAGGGTCGTGACCCTGGGATCGCCGGCGCGCTCTTCGATCTCTTCGGCCGCGAGCCGGGCCGTGCTGATGAGGTTGCGGATGTCGTGTGCCAGGATCGCCATGCCGGGCAAAGCCGACTTCGCGCGCTGGACCAGCTCGGGCATCGGTGTCGTCCCGTATTCGCCCCCATGGTCGGGCGGCATTGCGCCGGGCCGCAAGTGGCCGGGCGAGGGCCGTTGATGTATTCCGGGCATGAATTCTCCCCTTGTGTGACGCTTGAGGTGCGTCGCGCGGTCTCGGTCCGACTCAGGCAGAGGGACCCGTCGCGAGCGTTGGCAGGCTCTCCCAATACGCGCCGGTCGCGACCAGGCACGTCAGCCGGTTGGGATAGGTGATGAGGATGGTCCAGCTGCCGGCGGACGAGACCAGGACCTCGATCACTGTCCCTTCGGTCGACAGGCCCATGGCCTGCGGCATCTCCGAATGGGTTCGTTCGAGGTTCTTGAGAATGAAGGCGCGCTCCCCGCAGGCTGCTTGGGCGGCGGCCGGCCGGCTGTCGAGCATGGCGCCGAGCAGCAATGACAAGGCAACCACCGCCGATGCGAGGACGCCGCGGTCGAGGACGCCGAGGCTCGCGGTGCGGAAGCCGGTTTGCGTCTGGGTTATTCGTCTGTTGCCCATGATCATGATCGTATGTCCCGATTTCGCGGTCCGATCGCCCGGATCGCACTTGCAGGGCGGAACGTTGCGCGACTGAAGGGTGGAAAGAAGTTTCTAACCGGAAGTAACAATCCGGCGCGGCGGCGTTAGACGCCCGGCTATCGTTAGGAAAATCCGGATAATTCAAGGTGTTAAGGCTAAATAACGAATTGTTCCGGGTGTCATGTATAGTGACCCGCCTCGGCGCCGCCGAACGGCGCGATCATGCGGTGCGAAATCGGCCATGACCGATCCATCATCCCATCCGAACGAAGTCTCGCGGCATTCGAACCGCCCGCCCGCGGGTGATGTCCGGGCCCAAAGGGACAGGATTCTGGCGAGCCCCGTGTTCGCGCAGTCGAAACGGCTGCAGAAGTTCCTTCGCTTCATCGTCGAGGAAGCGCTGGCCGGGAGGGCCGACGGCCTGAAGGAATATACGATCGCTCTCGACGTGTTCGAACGCGACGAATCGTTCGACCCGCAGACCAGCTCCATCGTGTGCGTCGAGGCGAGCCGATTGCGAAGCAAGCTGAAAGCGTACTATGCGGCCGAGGGCCGCGACGACCCGGTCCAAATCCGTCTTCCCACCGGCAGCTACGCGCCGACCTTCGAGACGGTCGCCCGCGACGCGGCGCCCGACGGGAGGCCCCCGTCCGCCGGCGGCGCGCGGCATCTCATACCGGTACGCCCGGCCCTCCTCGCCGTCGCCCTCCTCGCCTTCGCCGCGGCCCTGTTCCTCGGCGTCGCCGACCGCAAGCCCGGTGGGGACGGACCGGTCGCGGCGGCGGAACGCACGCGGGCGCACGCGATCGCCGTCCTGCCCTTTCGCAGCCTTTCCGGCAAGGCCGGCGAGGATTACTTCACCGACGGCCTGACCGACGCGCTGATCGCCGGCCTGGCCAAGCAGCAGTCGGTTCGCGTGACGTCCCTCGCTTCGGCGATGGCATACAAGAACCTGAGCCGGCCGATCTCCGAAATCGCCGCCGCGCTGAACGTCGACCATGTGGTCGAGGGGTCGATTCGGAGAAGCGGCGAGCGCGTCCAAATCACGGCTCGGCTCATCGAGGCGGCGACCGGCCGGCAGCTTTGGGCCGAGAGCTACGAACGGGACGTGGCGGATGTCCTGGCGTTCCAGGACGACGTCGCCCGGCGCATCGTGGCGGCCCTTTCGGGAGACCTCGACGCGGTGCCGGCCGCGGGCCCGCAAACGGCGTCGGCGGTCGATCCAGAGGCGCAAGAGGCGTATCTCAAAGGGCGCTACTTCCGCAACCAGCTGACCGCGGAGGGATTCCGCAAAGGGATCGCCTATTTCAGGCAAGCCGTCGAAATGGCACCCGGCTACGCGAAGGCGCATGCGGGCATCGCCACTTGCTATTGTCTACTGGGCGGCCACGGCTTCGAGCTGGTCGAGCCCGGCGAGGGCATGCCCGCCGCCAAGAATGCGGTGTTGGAGGCCCTCAGCCTGGACAACACCCTCGCCGAGCCGCACGCCTTTCTGGGCGTCATACGACTGAAATACGAATGGGACTGGCCCGGGGCGGAGGAGGCCTTCAAGCGCTCGATCAGGCTCAATCCCAGCTACGCGCTGGCCCGGCTCTTTTACAGCTTTTATCTGGAGGCCATGGGGCGGCAGGAAGAGGCGATCCGGGAGGCCGAGGAGGCTCGGTTGATCGATCCCCTATCGCTTCAGACGAATATCAATCTGGGATGGCAGTATTTGCAGGGAGGGTTTCCCGAGCGGGCCAAGCTCGTTTTCGAAAGCACGGCGGAATTGGACCCGGACTTCTGGGGCGTCCATTGGGGCCTGGGCCACTATTACAGAGAGAAGGGTGCCTATGACACGGCCATTGCGGCATTCCAGAAGGCGGTCGAATCCGGGGGCGGATACACCCTGCCCCTGACCGCGCTCGGCTACACCTACGCGATCGCCGGCCAACCGGCGGCGGCGCGGGCGATACTCGTCCAACTCGAGGCGCTCGCCGAGGACGGTTACGTCTCGCCCTTCAACATGGCGACGATCTACGTCGGCTTGGGCGAGGCCGACGAGGCCTTCATCTGGCTCGAGAAAGCCTTCGAAAAACGCTCGCGGTCCCTGGCATGGCTCAACGTCACCAAGGAGTATGATGGTCTTCGGTCCGATCCCCGCTTCAAGGCGCTTCTGGGCCGCATCGGATTGCCGGAGAGAACCGCGTCCGAGCGCCTGCCCACGTTTCCGGGAATATTCGGCTCGGCACTCTTGCGACCGAAGTGCCTAGCTCCGACGGGCGTTTGCCGCCACACCCTGCACCAACAATCCAGCTACCTCGGGCTTCGAAGAGGAGCCAAGATCATCCCAACTCTCTTGGTAAACGGGGTTTCCTGGACTTGACCGTTTTCGTGGACGGTTGATCTGTTGGGATGAGCGGAGGAGTCCATGATCCCCAAGACACGCCGGCCCCTCGGCTCGTCGATACGATTCGATGGCCTGGATTGGGCCAGATAGAGTGATGCAGGCAAAAGGAAAATTTTCTTGACAGCGGACGGAAATCCGGTATAATCCCATCGTCGCTAGCCGGTTCGCTCGATGACGTGCGACGGCCGGATACGCAAAACTGTCAAGGTTTGCTAAGGTTCGAGCCCTAATTCCATAACCCGTTGATTTTAAGGAATTTCACCCCGTCCCACCTTAACCAACCTTAACAGTTTCGCGCTCTCCCGCCGCTTTCCCTCACAAATCCTTGGCAATCCGCAAGCCGTCGTAGATGGCGGCGTGGACGTTGCGGCTGGCCAGGGCGTCGCCGACGCGGAAGAGCTGGAAGCGGCCTTCGGGATTGGCTTCGATCCCCTGGGGCATGCCCATGACGTAGGCGTCGTGGTCGAGCTCGCCCAGGTTGCGGGAGAGGGGCCGAAGCGCGCGGTAGAGGTCGTCGTTGGGCAGGGTGCCGTGCTCTGCCACCACCTGGTCCACCAGGCGCTCCTCCTCGGCGTCCGTGTACTCGTTGGCGAGGACGGCGAGGAGCTTGTTGCCCTCGCGCGCCAGGGAGACGAGGCGGAAGTCGGGCGTCATCACCACCTCGCGCTCGTGCAACTGGCGCATGTGGGCGGAGCGGTCGAACATGCCCACGTCCTCGCCCACCAGGCGGTCCGGGCTCACCAGCTCGACCCGCGCGCCGCCCCGCGCCAATAGTTCCGCGCAAGTGACGCCGGGGTAGTGGCCGCTGTCGTCATAGACGAGGGCGCTGTCGCCCGGTGCAACCGCGCCCGGCTCGGCCGCGCCGGAGAGCGCGTCCCAGCTCGTGAGGGCCAGGTCCGCGCCTGCGAAAGCGCCCTTGTTGGGCCGCCCGCCGGTGGCGATCACCACCACGTCCGGGCTCTCGGCCAGGACCGATTCGAGCGTCGCCCGCTTGCCCAGGCGGACCTCGGCGCCCAGCTTGCGCGCCTGGGCCTCGAGCCAATCGGGGATCGCGCGCAGGGTCTCGCGCCAGGGCAGGGCCGCGGCCAGGTGGATCTGGCCGCCGGCGCGCGCCTCGGCCTCGAAGAGGACCACGTCGTGGCCGCGCTCGGCCGCCACCCGCGCGGCTTCCAGGCCGCCGGGCCCGCCACCCGCGATCACCACCCGGCGGCGGCGCGCCGCCTTGGCGAATTGGTGCGGGATCGTGGCCTCGCGCCCGGTCGCGGCGTTGTGCATGCAGAGCGCCTCGTGGCCGATGCCGACGCGGTTGATGCAGTAGCTCGCGCCGACGCAGGGCCGGATGTCCTCTGCCCGGCCCTCTTCCAGCTTGCGCACGATGTGGGGGTCGGCGATGTGGGCGCGGGTCATGGCCACCATGTCCACGTGGCCCTCCTCGACCGCCCGGGCCGCCGTCGCCACGTCGGCGATCTTCTGGGCGTGGAAGACGGGGACGTCCACCTCTTGGCGGATGGCGCTGGCGAGGGCCAGGAAGGGCGCGGCGGGGAAGGTGATGTTGGGGATGGCGTAGGTGAAGTAGCGCAGGGTGGTGGCCTGGGCACCCATGACGTTGATGAAATCGACCAGGCCGCGCTCGGCATGGTAGCGGGCGATGGCCAGGCATTCTTCCGGCCCGTTGCCGCCCTCGATCAGCTCGTCGCCCGACATGCGCATGCCGATGATGGTGTCGTCGCCGACGGCCGCGCGCATGGCCTCCAGCACCTCGACGCCGAGACGCATGCGGTTCTCGAAGCCGCCGCCATAGCCGTCCGTGCGCTTGTTGACCAGCGGGCTCCAGAACTGGTCGACGATATGGAGGTGCGCGTTGGAGAGCTCGATGCCGTCGAAGCCCGCCTCCTTGCAGCGCCGCGCGGCGGCGGCGAAGTTGCGCACGATGCGCTTGATGTCGAATTCCTCCACCACCTTGGGGAAAGCGCGGTGGGCGCGCTCGCGCACGGGCGAGGGGGCGAGGAGCGGCAGCCAGTGCTCGCTGTCCCAATGCATGCGCCGGCCCATCTGCACGATCTGGATCATCACCGCCGCGCCCGCCGCGTGAACGGTGTCGGTGAAGGTGCGCAGATGCGGGATCACCTTGTCGTCGGTCAGGCTGATGATGCCGTAGGGCCCGGACGGCGAATCGTGGGCGGCCGAGGAGGAGCCGACCACGGTCAGCGCGATGCCGCCCCTGGCCTTCTCGGCGTGGTAGCGGGTGAACTGCTCGCCCGGCACCCCGCCTTCCAGGTAGCCGGGGGCGTGGCTCGAGCTCATGACCCGGTTGCGCAGGGTCAGCCCCTTGATCCGGAGCGGCGTCAGCAGCGCTTCGTAGCCGGCCATGTGGCACCTCCGCTTTTGTTCGATCCTGGCATACCGGGCAGGGTGAGCCAGGGCTCGATACTCGGCTATAGTGGCCGGCGAGGTAAACCGAAGAGAGAGAAGGAGACGGAATGTCCCGTGTGGCACTGGTAACGGGTGGGACCCGCGGCATCGGCCGCGCCTGCGGCATCGCACTTCTGGAGGCCGGCCACAGGGTGGCCGCCAGCTACGGCGCCAACGACGAGAAGGCCAAGGCCTTCCACGAGGAGACCGGCATACCGGTCTATAAGTGGGATGTGGGCGACGGCGCAGCCTGCGCCGAGGGCATCGCGCGCGTCGAGGCCGATCTGGGCGATATCGAGATCCTGGTCCACAATGCCGGCATCTCGCCCGACCGCTTCATGCACCGCATGCCGGCCGAGACCTGGCACGTGACCATCCGCACCAACCTCGATTCCTGCTACCACCTGTGCCACCCCATCGTCGCCGGCATGCGCAAGCGCAAGTGGGGGCGCGTCATCCTGATCTCGTCGGTGAACGCCTTCGCCGGTGCCATGGGGGAGAGCCACTACGACTCGACCAAGGCCGGCATGATCGGCTTCGCCAAGGCGGTCGCGCTCGAGAACGCGGCCCTCGGCATCACCGTCAACGCCGTCGCACCCGGCTATATCGACACGGACATGATCGCGCCCGCGCCCCAGGAGTGGCGCGACGCCCTGCTCGAGCGCGTGCCCCGCGGCCGGATCGGCGAGGGCGAGGACGTGGCCAACTGCGTGCTCTTCCTGGCATCCGAGAAGTCGGACTACATCACGGGCGCCACCATCGACGTGAACGGCGGGCTTTATATGCGTTGAAGGCTGGCGACGCGCGATCGATCGTGGGAAGCTGACCGCGGACCCGACCTATGAAGTAAGGGAGCCAGGCCATGGCCGACGACATCTTCGCCCCGGGCTTCAAGACCGACCCTTATTGGTGGGACGCGGCACCCAGGCCCGACCCCGGGGAGGTGGCCTTGCCGGAGGAGGTGGACGTCGCCATCGCGGGCTCGGGCTATTCCGGCATGTCGGCCGCCATCACCCTCCAGCGCGGCGGGCGCGAGGCCGTCATCCTCGAGGCCGAGATGCCGGGCTTCGGCGCCAGCACGCGCAACGCCGGCTTCGTCGGCCGCACCCTGTGGCACAAGTTCGGCGCCATCAAGCGCAAGTACGGCGAGAAGCAGGCGTTGGCCATGGCGAACACCGCCGTCGAGGCGCACAAGTTCGCCGTCGAGTTCATCGAGCGCGAGCAGATCAGTTGCGGCTTCGTCTATTGCGGCCGCTTCATCGCCGCGGCCACGCCGAGCCATTACGAGGACCTGGCCAAGGACCTCAAGGTAATGCTCGACCACGGCCTCGAAATGGAGGCCGAAATGATCCCGCGCGCCGAGCAGCGGGGCCAGATCGGCACCGACCGCTATTACGGCGGCATGCTGCTCCACGGTACCGGCGCCCTGCACCCGGCCCTCTACCACCACGGCTTCCTCGACCGGGTGACGCGCTCGGGCGCCCGCGTCATCGGCAATACCCGGGTGAGCAGCATCCGGCGGGATACGGACGGCCGCTTCACCGTCGAGACCTCGCGCGGGAGCCTGCGCGCGAAGGACGTGATCGTCGCCACCAACGGCTATTCCGAGCCGGGCGAGAAGTGGTTCGCCCGGCGCATGGTGCCGATCAAGGGCTACGCCGTGGCGACCGAGCCGGTCTCGTCCGAGATCATGGACGCGGTGCTGCCCACGCGCCGCACCGTCATCGACAGCAAGAACAACATCTACGCCATCCGCCCCAGCCCCGACGGCACGCGGCTCATCTTCTTCGGCCGCACGGGCATGGAGGAGGGCGGCGAGGTGGGCAAGGCGCACCGCCTGCACGCCGCCATGAAGGCGGTGTTCCCCGATCTCGCGGATGTGCGCCTCAGCCACAGCTGGCTCGGCCAGATGGGCTTCACCTTCGACAAGATCCCCCATATCGGGGTGCATGACGGCGTCCACTACACCATGGGATACAACGGCGCCGGCATGCCCATGGGCACCTATCTCGGTCGCCAGCTCGGCCGCTTCCTCCTGGGGGACGCGGAGGCGGCGACGGGTTTCGACGGCCGCGGCTTCCCGACGCGCCCCTTCTATAGGGGCGAGCCCTGGTTCCTGCCCATGGCCGTGGGCTACTACAACATGCGCGACCGCTGGGACACGTTCCGCAAGTGACGCCCGCGCGTGGCTAGGCCTTGAGGCGCTCTCCCCTGGGGTCGTGGAGGGCGGCGGCCTCGACGGTGCCAGCGCGGCGCTCGCCGAGGATGTCGACCTCCAGCACCGTCCCGGGGGCCGTATGGGCCGTGCCGACGAGGGCGAAGGCGATGTGCTTGCCCACCCAGTGGCCGTAGCCGCCGGAGCTTACGATGCCGGCCAATTCCTCGTTCGAGAAGACGGGCGCGTTGGTGATGGCGTCCGCGTCGCCGGGCGCGACGCTCATATAGACGAGGTGGGTCTCGACGCCCTTCTCCCTGGCCGCGAGCAGCGCGTCGCGGCCGATGAAGTCGCCCCCCTCCCAATCCACCAGGCGCCCAAACCCCACCTCCAGCGGATTGACCTCCTCGGTGAGGTCGGTGCCCATGGCCCGGTAGGCCTTCTCGAGGCGCATCGAGTTCATGGCCCTGGTGCCGAAATCGACGATGCCGGATTCCTCCCCCACTTCCATGAGGGAGGCGTAGAGCGCCTCGTGATATTCCATCTCGTGGTGCAGCTCCCAGCCGAGCTCGCCCACGTAGCTCACGCGCAAGGCCCAGACCGGGATCAGGCCGATGGTGATGCGCCGGGCGCTCAGCCACGGGAAGGCCGCGTTGCCGAGGTCGTCCTCGGTCAGCCTGGCCAGCACGTCGCGCGATCGTGGCCCGGCGATGGCCAGGCAGCCGTAGCGGCCCGTCACGTTGTCGAGGCGCACTCCGCCGCCCTCGGGCAAGTGCTTCTCCAGCCAGTCGAAGTCGTGGATCTCCGCCGTGGCCGGGTGCAGCAGGTGGTAGCGGTCGTCGCCCAGGCGGGTCACGGTGGCCTCGCACTTGATGTTGCCGCGGGTGTTCAGCATCTGGGTCAGGGCGATGCCGCCGACCTTGCGCGGCATGCGGTTGGCCGAGACGTGGTTGAGGTAGGCTTCGGCGCCCGGCCCGCTCGCCTCATAGCGCGAGAAGGCCGAGAGGTCGGTGACGCCGACGCGTTCCCGCACCGCGCGGCATTCGGCGCCCACATGCTCGAACCAGCCGGTGTGGCGGTAGCTCGGCGTCTCCTCGGGCTTGACGCCCTGGGGCGCGAACCAGGCCGCCCGCTCCCACCCGTTGCGCGCCTCGAAGAAGGCGCCCCGCTCCTCGAGGCGGCCATAGATGGGTGTCGTCTTGACGGGCCGCCCCGCCGGCAATTCCTCAACCGGGAAGGGCACGGCATACATGCGCTGGTAGGTCTCGATGGCCCTGGACACGGTGTAGGGGACCGTGGCGTGGGTGCCGAAGCGGCCGCCGTCGAACTCGATCATGTCCATCGAGGGCTCGCCGCTCACGATCCACTCGGCCATGTACTGGCCCGCGCCGCCGCCCTGGGCGATGCCGATGCCGAAGCCGCAATGGAGCCAGTAGTTGGGCAGGCCGGGGGCGGGGCCCATGAACGGCTCGCCGTCGGGAGTGTGGGTGATGGGGCCGTTGACGTGGCGCTTGATGCCGGCGGTGCCGAGGGCGGGCACGCGCGCGAGTGCCATATCGATGAAGTCCTGGATGCGGTCGAGGTCGTTGGGCAGCAGGTCCTGGCCGAACGCCTTGGGGATGCCGTCCACGCCCCAGGCGACGGCCCCCCTGGTCTCGTAGGGGCCGACGAGGAGGCCCTTGCCCTCCTGCCGGACATAGTAGGAGGCCGGGTCGCGCAGGACCGGGAACTCGCGCTCCAGCGCGACGATCTCGGGGATGTCCTCGGTCACCAGGTATTGGTGCTCCATGGAGACGATGGCCAGGTCGAGCCCCACCATCCGGCCCACCTCGCGCGCCCAGGTGCCAGCGGCGTTGACCACGATCACGGCCGTGATGGTGCCCTTGGGCGTCACTACCTCCCACTCCCCATTGGGCTTGAGGCGGGTATCGGTGACGGGCGTCTGGCGGTAGATCTCCGCGCCCCCGTTGCGGGCGCCGATGGCCATGGCGTTGGTCAGGCTCGAGGGGTCGATATGGCCGTCGCCGGGGGTGTAGGTGGCGGCCAGCACGCCGTGGGTCTCGACCAGCGGCGAGATCATCCTCATCTCGTTGGGCGAGACGATCTCGTAGTCGAGGCCGACGTTCCTGGCCTGGCCGGCCAGGTGCCTGTGCTGGTCGAGCTCCTCCTGGTTGGTGGCGAGGCGGATGCTGCCGCAGGGGTGGAAGCCCGTCGCCTGCCCCGTCTCCGCCTCGAGGGCGGCGAAGAGCCGGGTGCTGGCTTGATGGATGCGCATCATCGAGATATTGCCGATGAAGTGCGGCGTGTTGCCGGCCGCGTGCCAGGTCGAGCCCGCCGTCAGCTCCGCCTTCTCGACCAGCACCACGTCGGACCAGCCGAGCTTGGTCAGGTGATAGAGCAGCCCGACGCCGGCGACGCCGCCGCCAATGATCGCCACTCTCGCATGTGTCTTCATTCGAGCCCCCGCGCCTCGAAAGGGTCGCCTCCGCCTACCACCGGTCGTTGCCGGCCCGCATCAGCTCGCGCGGCAGGTGGATGGCGAACTTCTCCCGGATCTCGGCGTCGCGCGCCGGATCGATATGGGCGGGATAGTGGCTCGACAGGACCTCGCGCGTCCTCGTCCTCGCCCGCTCCCGGATGTCGAGGGAGCCGCCGTCCTCCCAGACCGCCGGCGTGTCGCGGTCGCTCAGCTCGGGGTAGAAGTAGTCCCGCTCCATGCCTTCGAGGGTCTGGGCCTCGCCCAGATAGTGGCCCACGCCCGAGGTCACCGCGCGCATGACATCGAAGGACAAGGTCTCGTCGTTCACTTCGATGCCGCGCACGGTACGTTGGACCGAGCCCAAGAGGTCGTTGTCGATGACGTAGCCCTCGAAGGTGGTGCCCAGGAGGCTCGCCTGCATGCCGGCCGCCTCCTGCACCATGTTGGCGCCGGCCTGGGCCGCCAGGACGGTCGTATAGCCCTTCTCGCCGCCCGACTGGGCGTCCGGGATCTTGGCGTCGGCCATGCCGGCGGCGACGCTGCCGGGCACGTCGTAGAAATTGGCCATCTGGGCGCAGGCCGCCATGAGCAGCGCCTGTTCGCCGCTGCCCCCGCTCATGGCCCCTGTGCGCAGGTCGGAGACGAAGGGCCAGGTGCCGAAGATGGCGCGGCATTCGGGGTCGATCAGGTTGGCGAAGACGAGGCCGGCGAGGACCTCCGCCACCGCTTGGACGACCGAGCCCGCGAGGGCCGCGGGGCTGGTCGCACCCGCCTGGCCGGCGGAGAGCAGCAGGACCGGCATGCCCGCGCGCACCGATGCTTCGAGCGCCTCGCAGGATTCCTCGGCGAAGCGCAAGGGCGGCACCACATGGCAGCAGGATATGGTGCAGAATGGGCGCTCGCGGAACCGGCCCTCGCCGCCCAGCGCGTGGTCGAACATCTCGACCGCCGCCTCGACGTGACTGCCGCGCACGTAGCTCACGCCGATATGCTTGGTAGTGCCCTGCATGCAGGCGTAGGCGGTGTTGAGGTCGAGGTCGAACATGCTCGCCATGTCGCGGGCGACGATCGAGCGCCAGTAAAAATGTATGTTGTCGAGGGTGTCGACGAGGCGCGCCACGTCGTAGAGGTCGGCGAGCGTCGCATCCCGGTAGCGGCCGGTATCGATATCGACGACCGAGGGCGAGGCGCCGCCGGTGCCGCAATAGACCTTCTGGCCGCCGATCTCCATGTCGTGGGCCGGGTCCTGGCCGCACAGCACCAGGCTGCGCCGGGTCCGCGCGACGGTGTCCTCGACGAGGCCGCGGGGGAAGTGAAGCCGGCCGTCGTCGGTCATCCAGCCGCCCGCCGCCGTCACCAGCTCGACCAGGGAGGGGATGGCCTGGGCCAGGCCAATCTGCTCCAGCGCATCGAGCGCGGTTCCGTGGACGCGCTCCACCTCGCGCTCGGTCAGGGGCTTGTAACGGCCGCCCTCGAGCCCCGGCCGGATGGGCCGCTCGTTGGGCAGGCTGGGGGCCGCGCGTGCGGCCATCCTGGCCTGCCGCCCGCGCCGTTGCGGCGCTGCTTCGCTGGTCATTGGGCTGGCCTCCGGCGGTTCCGTTCGAGCGGAGACTTGCGCCCCCTAACGGCGCGGGTCAAGCGCTAACGGACGCAATGGCAATGAATTTTCGCCCTTTGCCGGAAGCGCCGGCGGCACGCCGGAGGGCGAGCCGCGCCAGAGCACCTCCAGCTCGACTGGAATCGCTCCAGGCCGCAAGGCCGGTCGTCCGGCGCGCCCGCGCGGGCGCGGACCATACGGTCCGCTGCCGCGAGCGAAATAGAGCGCTAGAGTGGGTCCGATCGAAGCGGAGCCGCTCTAGCGAATCGAATCCAGCGCTGCGAACCCTCTCCCGCGAGGGAAGAGGCGGATTCCTATTTCGGGCTCTCTCCACTACCCCTTCTTCTTCTTTGGCGGCCGGATCTGGTCCCAGTCCGCCTCCGTCAGGCGCGAGATGAAGCTGAACTGCCCCGCGCCCCTCAACCAGTCGCCGCCGTCGATGGTGACGACCTCGCCATTGATGAAGCCGGCCTCGTCGGCGACCAGATAGGCGGCCAGGTTGGTGAGCTCGATATGCTCGCCCGGGCGGCCGAGGGGGTTGCGGGTCTCGAGCTCGCGCGCCATGTCCTCGCGCGGCACCAGGCGCGACCAGGCCCCCTGGGTCGGGAAGGGGCCGGGGGCGATGGCGTTGAGGCGGATGCCCTTGGGCCCCCACTCGACGGCCAGGCTCTGGGTCATGGCCAGCGCCCCCGCCTTGCCCATGGCCGAGGGCAGGACGTAGGCCGAGCCGGTGTGGGCATAGGTGGTAACGATGGAGAGCACGGTCCCGCCCCGGCCCGCCGCGATCCAGCGCTTGCCGCAGGCGAGGGTGCAGTAGGCGGTGCCGTGGAGCACGATGCCGAGCACCGCGTCGACGGCGCGGTGGCTCAGCTCCTCGGCCTTGGCGAGGATATTGCCGGCGGCGTTGTTGACCAGGATATCGATGGCACCGCCGTGCCAGGCCGCCTCGACCATGGCCTCGACGGCCTCCGGGTCGCGGATGTCGCAGGCCTGGAAGGCGACCTCCCCACCGGTCTCGGCGCACAGCTCCCGCGCGGCTTCGGCCAGCACCGCCTCGCGCCGGCCGCAGATGAAGAGCGCCGCGCCCAGCTCCAAAAAGCGCTGCCCCATCGCCTTGCCGAGCCCCGTGCCGCCGCCCGTGACCAGGATGCGCTTGCCAGCCAGCAAATCCTCTCGAAACACCTGCCCCGCCCTCCCCTCGATTCGCTTTCGCACGAGATGTACCGCGCGGGCGCGGCCAAGGCTATGATCGATGCCACTGGGGGAGAGGGAAGACGGGGAGGGCCGCGCCGTGGCCATGCTCACGCCCGGCACCGACTACGCACAGGTGTACGCGGATTTCTGCTGGCGCGTCCCGGCGCGCTACAACATCGCCCACGACGTGTGCGACCGGCACGCGGGCGGCGGGCGCCTGGCGCTCATCCACGAGGACGCGGACGGCGCCGTCACGCGCTACAGCTTCGCCGACTTCAAACGGCTCTCGAACCGCTGCGCCAACGGCCTGCGCGCACTCGGTATCGGCCGCGGCGACCGTGTGGGCCTGCTGCTGAGCCAGGGCCCGGAGCTGGCCATCGCGCACCTCGCGGTCTACAAGCTCGGCGCCATCGCCCTGCCGCTCTTCACCCTCTTCGCGCCCGACGGACTCCACTACCGCCTCGCCGACAGCGCGGCCAAGGCGCTTCTCACCGACAGCGCCAACCTGCCCAAGATCCTGGAGATCCGGGACCGGCTGCCGGCGCTCGAGACGGTGCTGGTGACCGACGGCGACGGCCCCGATGGCACGGTTGATTTCCATGCCATGATCGCGCGCGGCAGCGAGTCCTTCCCACCCGTGGCGACCAACGCCGACGACCCGGCCCTCATCATCTACACCTCGGGCACGACGGGGCCGCCCAAGGGCGCCCTGCACGCACACCGCGTCGTCCTTGGCCACGTGCCCGGCCTGGAGTTCCCCCACGACTTCTTCCCCAGGCCGGGCGATCTGTTGTGGAGCCCGGCGGACTGGGCCTGGATCGGCGGCCTGCTCGCCACCCTGATGCCGTGCTGGCACCACGGCATGCCGATCCTCGTCCACCGCGGCGCCCGGTTCGATCCCGAGGAAGCCTTCGCGCTGATGGCCCGGCACGGGGTGCGCAACGCGCTGCTGCCGGCGACGGCGCTCAAGCTCATGCGCCAGGTGCCGGGTCCCCGCGCGCGCTTCGGCGCCGCGCTCCGGACCGTGAGCAGCGGCGGCGAGCCCCTGGGGGCGGAATTGCTCGACTGGGGGCGCGAGGCTCTCGGTGTCACCATCAACGAGATCTACGGCCAGACCGAGGCCAACCTCCTGGTCGGCAACAATGCCGCCATCATGGAAATCCGCCCCGGCTCCATGGGCCGGCCCATGCCGGGGCATGTGGTCGAAGTGGTGGATACGGACGGCCGGATCCTGCCGGTCGGCGAGACGGGGGTGATCGCCGCGCGTCGGGGCGACCCGGTCATGTTCCTCGAATACTGGCGCAACCCCGAGGCCACGGCGGCAAAGTTCGCGGGCGACTGGTGCCTGACCGGCGACCTCGGGCGCAAGGACGAGGACGGCTATTTCTGGTTCATGGGGCGCGAGGACGACGTCATCACCTCCGGCGCCTACCGTATCGGCCCGGCGGAGATCGAGGACTGCCTGCTGGGCCACCCGGCCGTGGCCAATGCCGCCGCCGTCGGCGTGCCCGACCCGGTGCGCGGCGAGGCGGTGAAGGCGTATGTCGTCCTCCAGCCCGGCGCGGCCGGGACGCCCGATCTCGCCGCCGAAATCCGGGATTTTGCCCGCGCCCGCCTGGCCGCCTACGAATACCCGCGCCAGGTCGAGTTCCTGCCGGACTTGCCAATCACGGCCACGGGCAAGATCATGCGCCGCGTCCTGCGCCAGCGCGATGCCGAGCGGCGGGCGGCGGCGCCAACAGACGAGGGGGGAGACTGATGGCCAAGACGGTTGACTACTACTACGCGCTCGCCTCGCCCTGGTCCTACCTGGGCCACGACCGGTTCCGCGAGATGGTGGCGCGGACGGGGGCTGCGGCGCGCTTCATGCCCGTCGAGGTGTCGGTGCTGTTCCCGGCCATGGGCACGCTCGCCCTCAAGGACCGGCCCGAGGCGCGCAATACATACCGCATGGCCGAGCTCGCGCGCTGGCGCTCACACCTCGGCATCGCCCTCAACCTCCGGCCCAAGTACTTCCCGGTGCCGGACGGGCTCGCCGCCGGCATGGTCATCGCCGCCCAGGAGGGAGGCGACGACGGCGCCGCGTTCACCGGCGCCTTCATGCGCGCGGTCTGGGCCGAGCAGCGCGATATCGCCGACGTGGCCACCCTCGACGCGATCGCCGCGGCCGAGGGCCACGACGGCCCCGCCCTGCGCGCCGCGGCGGAGACGGACGCGGTGCGCAAGCGCTACCGCGCCAACACGGACGCGGCCATCGCGGCGAACGTCTTCGGCGTCCCCGCCTGGGTCATCGAGGGCGAGATGTTCTGGGGCCAGGACCGCCTGGATTTCGTCGAGCGGGCGCTGGGTTGAGGGGGTCGATATCGACCACCTTGCCACCAGCCTCCCCCTTCGTCCTTCGACAGGCTCAGGATGAGGAGGCTCAGGGTGAGGCCCTCATGCCGAGCCTCCTCATCCTGAGCGCTTGTCGAAGGACGAAGTATGAGGGCCGGGGGGAGTGGTGGCGGGAATCACGCCCTTGCTCCACCGCCCCCGCCCTACCGCCCGCGCCCGAAGCGCATGAGGCGGGTCTCGCGGTGGAGGATGTAGAGGCCGCTGCCGATCACCAGCACGATGCCGGTCACGATCCACAGGTCCGGCAGCTCGCCCCAGACGACGTAGCCCGCGAGCACGCTCCACACCACGATCGAATAGCGGTAGGGGGCGATGGCGGACGCTTCGGCGAGGCGCAGCGCCTCGATCAGAAGGAAATGCCCGCCGCCCGTGAGGATGCCCGCGCAGGCGATGAGGCCTACGTCGGCCCAGGCCGGGGCGATCCAGCCCAGGGGCGCGCTGGCGAGGCCGCCCAGGACGACAATCCCGGTGGTGAATGCGAGGGTGGCGACGGTCTTCTCGCGGGCCGCGAGCCGCCGCGTGACGATATCGCGCAACCCCTCGCTGAAGGCCGCGGCGAGGGGGAGGAGGGCGATCAGGCGCACCGCGTCGCCCGTCGGCCGGAACATGACGAGGACGCCCGCGAAACCGACGAAGACGGCCGACCAACGCCGCTAGCCCACCCGCTCGCCCAGGAGCGGCCCGGCGAGGGCGGTCACGAATAGGGGCATGGCCAGGGTGATGGCGACGGCGTCGGCGAGCTGCATGTCGCCGAGCGCGCTGACGAAGAGATAGGTGCTGCCGACGGCCAGCAGGCCGCGGAAGACCTGAACCGGCACGTTGCGCACGCGCAGGGCGGGGAGGCCGCCCGCGCGCCACGCCAGCACCGAGATGGGGATGAACATGAAGATCCCGCGGATGAACATGATCTCGCCCACGGGATAGCCCGCCGCCATGGCCTTCATCACCGTGTCGTTGATGGTGATGAGTGCCACGGCCAGCACGACATAGGCGATGCCGCGCAAGGATGTGTGCGCGCTGGCGGCGGCCATCTTGCCCCGGCCTTCCTTCCCGCGTACCCCCGGCCTTACTCGATCTCGAACTCGATCCAGGTCTCGAAGCAATTGTTGCGGGCCAGCGACTGCACGCCGATGGTGGCGCGGCAGCCGATGCCGACGGCATCGCCCCAGACCTCGGCGAGGAGGTCCGTCATGCCGCTCGAGACTTCGTGGACGTCGTAATAGTCGGGCTCGCAGACCACGAAGTTGAGGCTGCGGATGAGCGCCTTGATCCGATCGAGGCTGCCGAGCGCCTGACGCACGCCGGCGAGGACGTTGAGCCCGGTGACGCGCGCCGCCGCGTACCCCTCCTCGGAGCTCACCGTGGCGCCGAGCCGGCCGGGATTGAAAACCTCGCCCTTCCACAACGGGACCTGGCCCGAGAGGGTGAGCACCTTCCCCTGGATGTGGAACGGCTTCATCTTGCCGTAGGTGGCGCCGTAATAGGTGGTCGGCCCGTAGTCCGGCACCTCGAGCCCGAGTTCCTTCACTCTCGCTTCCGCTCCCATGATCTCCTCCTCCATCGGTCGGGCGAGGGCGGCTCCGCGCGGCCGCCCGCGAGAGGCAAAGATAACCCTTCCGCACCACTCGCTCCGCATCTTTAGGTTTTGATAATGGGCGCCCGGCGGGGCATGGTCGGGGACCGCTTCAATCCAAGGGGGAGCAGAGGCCATGCCGAACGTCGAAACGATCAAGGCGCCGGGCATCTCCGGCAGCTACAGCAAGACGACCGCCCACGCCACCAAGGCCGCCGGCCTCGTCTTCGTGACCGGACAATGCGCGTCGAAGCCGGGCGGGGACTTCACCATGCCCCTCGACGAAGGCTTCGAGATGGGCGGTATCGAGGAACAGACCGCGCGGGTACTCGACAACATCAAGGCCATCCTGGTGGAGGCCGGCACCGACTTCGACCACGTGGTCAAGCGCAACGTCTACATCACCAGCGAGACGGACTTCGCGCCCGTCTACAAGGTCATGGAGCGCTACTTCAAGACCGGGGTCGCCAGCACCGGCGTGATCGCGGGCCTGCTGCCCTTCAGCTCCCGCATCGAGATCGACGTGATCGCCGTGATGCCGGACTGACGCGCGGCGAGGTGGGCCGGCGGATGGCCGGGGAAAATTGGGACGTCGCCGTCGTCGGCGGCGGCAACGCGGCGCTCTGCGCGGCGCTCGCCGCGCGCGAGGCGGGGGCCAGCGTCATCGTGCTCGAACGCGCACCCGAGGATGAAGCGGGCGGCAACAGCCGCTTTACGGCCGGCGTCATCCGCTTCGCCTATACGGGCCTCGACGAGCTGCGCGAGATCGCGCCCGACCTCTCGGAGCGGGAGATCGCGACGACCGAGTTCGGCGCCTATGACGAGGACGCCTTCTTCGACGACATGGCCCGGGTCACGCGCTACCGGGCCGACCCGGACCTGACCGAGCTCCTGGTCCGGCGCAGCCGCGAGACCATGCTGTGGCTCGGCGCCTCTGGCGTGCGCTTCGAGCCCCTCTACGGCCGGCAGGCCTTCAAGGTGGACGGCCGCTTCCACTTCTGGGGCGGGGTGGCGCTGGGGGTCAGCGGCGGCGGGCCCGGCCTCATCGACGCGCTCTCCGCCACGGCGGCGGCGCGGGGCGTGCCCATCCGCTACGGCGCGCGCGCCCTCTCCCTCCTCCATGACGGGCACCGGGTGCTCGGCCTCCGCGTCAAGATGGGCGCGGCGGTCGAGGAGATGCGGGCGCGCTCGGTGGTGCTGGCGAGCGGCGGGTTCGAGGCCAATGCCGAGTGGCGCGCACGCTATCTGGGCCCGGGCTGGGAGCTGGCCAAGGTGCGCGGCACGCGATTCAACACCGGCGACGGCATCCGCATGGCCCTCGATATCGGCGCCTCCTCGGCCGGCAACTGGTCGGGCTGCCACGCGGTGGGGTGGGAGCTCAACGCGCCCGAGTTCGGCGACCTGGCCGTCGGCGACCAGTTCCAGAAGCACAGCTACCCCTTCAGCATCATGGTCAACGCGCGCGGCCAGCGCTTCCTCGACGAGGGCGCCGATTTCCGCAACTACACCTACGCCAAATACGGCCGTGAGATCCTGGCCCAGCCGGACCAGTTCTGCTGGCAGGTGTTCGATCGCAAGGTGCTGCACCTGCTGCGCGACGAATACCGCATCCGCCAGGTGACGAAGGTGACGGCCGCTAGCCTCGAGGGTCTCGCGGGCAAGCTCGATGGCGTGGATGCGGCCGGCTTCCTCGCGACCGTGCGGGCGTACAACGCGGCCGTCCGCGCGGAAGTGCCGTTCGAGCCCAACCGGCTCGACGGGCGCGGCACGGACGGGCTCTCGCCGCCCAAATCCAACTGGGCCAACCGCATCGACGAAGCGCCCTTCGAAGCCTACGCGACGACCTGCGGCATCACCTTCACCTTCGGCGGCCTGCGCATCGACAGGGGCGCGCGGGTACTCGATACGGACCACGCTCCCATCCCCGGACTCTACGCGGCGGGGGAGCTGGTGGGCGGGCTCTTCTACTTCAACTATCCGGGCGGCACCGGCCTCATGTCGGGCGCCGTCTTCGGCCGCCTCGCCGGCACCGGCGCCGCCGCCCACGCGGCGAAGCAATAAACCCGGTCGCCTCGTCCGGCGCCGCCGATCTCACCCTTCGACAGGCTCAGGGTGAGGTAACGTCGAGATTGGGAGGCAAGCCCTCATGCTGAGCCTGTCGAAGTATGAGGGCCAGCGCCAACACGTCCGAGTGTGCCGCCTCAGCCTTCTTCCAGTATCGGCGGGCGCTGGAGGTGCCATTCGGTGGCGCCCTGGTAGGCGTGCCCGGCGCGGAGCAGAAGCGGCTCGCGCCACCACGCCGCCTCCAGCATGCAGCCGATGGGCAGGCCCGCGGCCGTGAAGCCGCAGGGCACCGAGAGGCTGGGGATGCCGGCCGCCGCACTCGGGTAGGTGAAGCGCGTGGCCTCGCCCGTGGCCCGGTGCAAATCGCGCTCGTCCTCGACCGGCTGGGCCGGCACGGGCGATGTCGGCACCAACAGGATATCGACCGTCTCGAACAGGTTGGCGAGGGTGCGCCGCCATTCCCGCCGCGCCTCCACGGCCGCGGCGTAGTCGAGGGCCGTAAGCTCCAAGCCCCGCGACATGCGGATGCGCACGGGCTCGCTGATGGGCGAGGGCGACTGGGTGAGCTGCTCGCGGAACCGCAGGGCCGCGTCGGCATAGACGATGTTGACGGCGAAGCCATGCATGGTCTCGGCGCCCGCCACCTCGACCTCGCGCAGCTCGGCGCCGAGGGCGCGGAAGGTGGTGCCCACGCCGCGAACGGCCGCCTCGACCTCGGGGTCGAGGTCCGTGAAATAGTGGTTGCGCGGGATGGCGATGCGCACCCCCTCCACGCCCCGGCCGAGGGTGGGCAGGAAGTTCTCGAGCACCCGGTCGGCCGAGGTGCTGTCGGTGCGGTCGTAGCCGGTGAGTGCCGCGAACATGCGCGCCACGTCGGCCACCCGCCGCGCCATGGGGCCGACCGTGTCGTTCTGCAGGCTCACCGGCGTGATGCCGCCCAAGGGGATGCGGCCGTGGGTCGGGCGCAGGCCGACGACGCCGCAAGTCGCCGCCGGGCCACGCACCGAGCCGCCCGTATCGGTGCCGAGCGCGCCCAGGCACATCTCCGCCGCCAGCGCCGCGGCCGAGCCGCCGGAGGAGCCGCCCGGCACCCGATCGAGCGCCCAGGGATTGAAGCTCTGGCCCGTGACCTGGCTTTGGTTGCGCCCGCCGAAGGCAAGCTCCTGCATGGTGGCCTTCCCCAGGATGACGGCGCCGGCGCCACGCAGACGGCGCACCACCTCGGCGTCCTCGTTGGGCACGAAATCGGCCATGAAGGCGGCCCCGCTGGTGGTGCGCACGCCGGCCGTATGGATGTTGTCCTTGATGGCCACGGGCATGCCGTGGAGGAGGCCGAGCCAGCGCCCCTCGGCCGCCGCCGCGTCGGCCGCCGCCGCCGCTTCGAGGGCTTCCTCCTCCATGACCGTGGCGAAGGCGTTGATGGCGCCGTCATGCCGCCTGATGCGCTCGAGGCACGCGCGGGTGCGGGCGAGGGCCGATCCGAATTCGCCGTCCGCCATGTGGCCATCCTCCTTCAAAGCACGCGCCAACCTAAATGGGGGCGACCGGTCAAGGCGCGTCCATCCCGCTTTCGAGGCCGCGGATGAACCGGATCTCCTCGGCGGCCGCGCCGTGCTCGAAGAGGTCGTTGTGCCCGGCTTGGGGGAGGAAGATGCCCTGTTTCGGCTCCGCGGCGGCGGCCAGCAACCGGCGGCCGAGCCGCGCGGGCACGATCCGGTCGCGCTCGCCATGGACGATCAGGACGGGGGCACCCACGTCCGCGATCCGGCGCACCGACTCGTAACGGTCGAGGACCAGCCAATAGGCCGGCAGCCAGGGGTAATGGTATTGGGCCGCGGCGGCGGCCGAGGTGAAGGGGGCCTCGAGGATGAGCCCGGCCGCGGGCGTGCCGGCCGCCGCCAGCTCGGCGCCGAGCCGGACGGCCGGCCCGGTGCCGAGTGATTCGCCGAACAGGACGGCCCGGCCGGCGGCCACCCCATCGCCTTCGAGGAAGGCGAGCGCCGCCCGGGCGTCGGCGTGGAAGCCCTCCTCGGAGGGGCCGCCGGGGTTGCCGCCATAGCCGCGCCAGCTCACCAACAGGACGCCGAAGCCGGCATCGAGGAGGGGGCGCATCTTGTAGACCCGCATGCCGATATGGCCGCCATTGCCGTGGAAATAGGCGACGACGGGGGCTTGGGGGCGCGCCGCCGGCTTGTACCAGGCCAGGAGATCGAGCCCGTCGGCGGTCCGCAGGGAGACCGGCGTCATATCGCCCGCATCCCAGTCCGCCGTCTGCGGCACGCTCCGGTCCGGCAGGTACATGAGGCCGCGCTGGAAGGCGAACATCAGCCCCACCACCGCGCCATAGGCCGAGAGGATCACGAGCCCGAGCGCGATCAATCGGCCGCCGGGGCCGGTCCGCCCAGCGGGACCGTCATGCCGCATCCTCCTCACACACTCGTTGGCCGCGCCGCATGCGCCTGGATGATGTATTCTACCCATTCGCGGGGCGGCGGCGAAAGAAGGGGATGGGGAATGGCGCGGAAGAGCGAGCGGGATGGCGAGGGGGAAGGCGCCGCGCGGATCGGCTGGGCGGCGATTCTTCACGACCGCGCCGCGCTCCTGCGCCGCGCGCGCCTCACCACCGGGCTGATTCTGTTCGCCTATGTGACCACCCACCTCGCGAACCATACCCTGGGCCTGATCTCGCTCCACGCGCACGAGGTGGCGCGGGTGTGGATGTTCGCCGTATGGGGCAGCCTCGTCGGCACGGTCGCGCTCTATGGCTCGCTCGCCACCCATTTGGCGCTTGGCTTCTACGCCCTCTACCGGCGCCAGCGGCTCAAGATGCCGCGCTGGGAGGCAGCACAGCTCATCCTCGGCCTGGCGATCCCGCCGCTCCTCATGGGCCACATCATCGGCACCCGGCTGGCCTACGAGCTCTACGGCCTCCAGAACACTTACACCTATGTCGACCTGGTGCTCTGGGTGTTCGCGCCGGAGAAGCTGTGGCAGCAGATCGCGGTGCTGGTGGTCGCCTGGGTCCACGGCACGATCGGCATGCATTTCTGGCTCCGGCTCAAGCCCGGCTACCGCCGCGTGCTGCCGCTGGTTTACGCCGTCGCGCTGCTGCTGCCCGTCGTCTCCCTCCTCGGCTTCGTCGAGGGTGGGCGCGAGGTCCGGGAGCTGGCGGCCAACCCGGACTGGCTGGCGACGGCGGTGGAAGCGATCCATTTTCCGGCCGATGCGGATGTCGCCTTCCTCCTGTGGCTCACCGATATCCTGTTCTATGGCTATTTCGGCCTCCTCGCCGCCGTCCTCGCCGCGCGGATTGCGCGGGCCTGGTGGCAGCGCTCCCGGGGCATGACGCGCATCAGCTACCCCGATGGCCGGGTCGTGGAGAACCCGCCCGGCGTTACGGTGCTCGAGGCGAGCCGGGGCGCCGGCATTCCCCACGCCTCGGTCTGCGGCGGCCGGGGCCGGTGCTCGACCTGCCGGGTGCGCGTCGGGGCCGGGCTCGATAGCCAGCCGCCGCCGAGCGAGGACGAGCAGAAGGTCCTGGCGCGCATCTCGGCCCCCCCCAACGTGCGCCTCGCCTGCCAGCTCCGGCCCAGCTCCGACATCGAGGTGACGCCGCTGCTGCCGCCCCAATCAGGGCCGCGAGCGGCCGGCGCGCGCCCGCCCCACCTGCAGGGCGAGGAGCGCGAGATCGCGGTCCTGTTCGCCGACCTGCGCGCCTTCACCGAGCTCTCGGAGCAGAAGCTGCCCTATGATGTCGTGTTCCTGCTCAACCGCTATTTCGAGACCATGGGCCACGCCATCGAGGCCGCGGGCGGTCACGTGGACAAGTTCATCGGCGACGGCATCATGGCGCTGTTCGGCGTCACGGACAGGCCGCGGACGGCGAGCCGCCAGGCCATCGCGGCCGCGCGCGCCATGGCGGAGCGGCTGGCCGAGCTCAACGTGACCATGAAGAGCGACCTCGAGAAGCCCCTGCGCCTCGGCATCGGCATCCATGTCGGGCCCGCCATCGTCGGCGAGATGGGCTACGCCAGCACGACCTCTCTCACCGCCGTGGGCGATACGGTCAACACGGCGAGCCGCCTCGAGGCCCTGTCCAAGACATACCAGGTGGAGCTCGTGCTGTCCGAGCAGGTGGCCCTGCGCGCCGGGATGGCGCTCGACGGGTTCGGCCGCGACGAAGTGGAGATCCGCGGCCGGCGCGAGCCCATGCGCATCATCATCGTGCCGGCGGCCGCGGCCCTGCCGGCGCCCGAATGACCCAGGGTCAGTCGCCGGTCTTCTCGGCCGCGATCGACTGCTTCAGTGCTTCGCTCTCCTCGCAGTTCGAGCCGCAGAGCGCCAGGAGCGTCTCAAGCTGCCCCTCGGCGGCCGCGACGTTACCCATCCGCAGGTATAGCTCGCCCAGATACTCGTTCGCCCCCCTGTGATCCGGATCGATCGTAAGCGCCCGCTGGTAATAGTCGAACGCGACGGCGAGCTCACCAAGCTTGCGGTAGCTGAAGCCGAGGAGGTTGAGCGCGTCGGCGTCGGCGTCATCCTTCGCGATCACTTTCTTGAGGAGGCCGATGGCCGTCGGGTAATCGCCGTCCTCCACGGCCTCTTCGGCGTCTTCGTAAAGATCCTGAGCGCTGGTGGTCGAGCTGCTGCTGCTGGACCCGGAGCTGAGCGCCAGCGCACCGCCCGCGGGCGCCAGCGAAATGCCGAGCGCGAGGGCGCAGGCGAGCACGAGCCGATCTGGCGTAACCATTGGCGATCTCCTTACCTCTATCCGTTCCAAGACCCACCGACGACCGACACACGACCCACCGCGCCCCCAGACGGGCGGGCCGGCCTCGGGCGCGCACGATAGCGGATGTCGGCCCGCCTGTCCGTACACGATTCGGAGAGTGCCGATGCCGCGGGACCCAACGCTCGATGGCATGGACAACGAGCCGCAATTTTTGCTAACCATCGCCAACCCGCGCGCGAAGAGCGATACACCCATGGGCGCGATGGAGGTTGTGCCGTGAGCACGGTAGGGTCGAGCGGTCGGGTCCTCGTGGTCGAGGACAGCCCGGTCAACCGGACGCTGGCCGTCGCCATGCTGGAGGTGGCGGGGTATGCTGTCGACGTCGCGGCCGACGGCGCCACGGCCGTCGAGGCGGTGCGCGCGGGCGATTTCGACCTCGTGCTCATGGATGTCTCGATGCCGGGCATGAGCGGCTTCGAGGCCACGGCCGCGATCCGGAGCCTGCCGGGGAGGCAGGGACGGCTGCCGATCGTCGCCGTGACGGCCCATGGCCTGGCCGGCGACCGGGAGCAGTGCCTCGCGGCCGGCATGAGCGACTACGTGGCCAAGCCGGTCGAGCGCGCGGCGCTGGCGGCCATCGTGTCGCGCTGGATCGAGAAGGGGGACCCCGTGGCCGACGACACCGATTCACGCCCGCCCGGCACCGGCGACACGCTCGATCCCAACGTGATCGCCCAGCTCAAGGCCGATGTGGACATCGACGTCCTGCCAGGCATCCTCGACATGTTCTCGATCGAGCTCGAGGAGCGCCTCAGCGGCATCATCGCCGCCGCCGGCCAAGGCGACATGGAGACGCTGGCCCGCGAATCCCACAGCCTCAAGAGCATGTCCGCCACCATTGGCGCCGACCAGCTCAACGAAACCGCCAAGGCCCTGGAAATGGCCGCCCGCGCCGCCGACCGGACCGAGATCGCCGCCCGCGTCGCCACCATCCAGCACCATGCCATGCTGACGGCGCAGGCGCTCAAGCAACTGCGGGAGAGCTTCGGCTGAACGGCGACACCGAGCCGCGGCCTTGGCTTCTTATATCGCTCGGGCGCCCACGCGGCGCTTGCCAGATGGTGATGAGCGAGGCTCATCGCCCTCTGGTATCAGCTTCCCGTACCGAGCGCGGCCGCCCGGTGGCTTCGGCCAGCCGTGGCGGCGAGGGCCGAGGCCGCCGCGCAATAGGCCGCCGACGCCACCGCGATCGCCTCCACCGAGGTGCCCCAATCGATGAGCAAGCCCATCGCCGCGGGCGCCAGGCCGGACGAGAACACCATCAGCGCATGGCCGAAAGCGCGGATCGCGCCGAGATGGGTGACACCGTAGAGCTCCGCCCATAGGGCGCCCGAGACCACGGCCGAGATACCGGTGCTGACCCCGAGCAGCCCGAGGAAGACGGGCGCCATGACCGGGGGGTCGCTTGCGACCAGCGCCAAGGCGCCGAGCGCCAGGGGGAGGAGGTAGACCGGCACCAGGCGCCGGGCCGAGACCCGGTTGACAAGCGGCCCGGATGCGATCAGCACGACCACCGACGCGGCGGCGTACATGGTGAACGAGGCCGCCATCAGCGTGAGCGACCAGCCCTTCGTCTCGGCCACGTGAACCTGATGGAAGATGAAGCCGGTGGTGATGAACGCGGGCGCGAAAAGAGTCGGCAGGCGCAGCCACAGACCGGGGTCGCGCAAGGCTTCGCCCAGCGCCCGGTCGCGGCCGCGGCCGCGGCTGGTGACCGCCGCGCGCGATGCCCTGAGCACCCGCTCACGCGCGCCGTGCCCCCGCAGCAGGACGAAGACGAGCGGGATCATGGCGAGCCAGGCGAGCCCCGCGCCGACCCACACCAGGCGCCAGCTCACGATCGCGAACGCCGCCACCACGAGCGGCGGGAACACCGCCTGGCCCGCGAGCTGGCCGAGGGACGCAATGCTGATGGTTCGACCGCGCTGGGCCTCGAAATACCGCCCCATGGTGGTGATCGCCGTGTGGCTCGAAAGGCCCTGACCGAAGAGGCGCAGCCCGAAGACCGCCACCGCGAGCGCGCCGGCACCCCACACGGCACCCATGAAGAAACACATGCCGGCGAGCGCGCCGAGGACTGCCGTCGCGAAGGTGACCAGCGGCACCCGGTCGATGAGGCGGCCGAGCCACACGAACGTGGCCGCGCTGGCCAGGGTGCCGACGGAGTAGATCGACCCGAACTCCCCGTGGGAGAGGGCGAAGTCGCCTCTGATCTCGCCGCTGAAGAGCGAGATGAAATAGGTCTGCCCCGGGTTGGAGCAGAAACACATGAAGATGCCGAAGGCGACGAGCCGCCAGTTGGCGACGAGGAAGGAAAGCGGCAGCATGGCGCCCTTCTACGCGGATCGGCGGGAACGTGAAAGTGGCGCGGCCGCACCCGGCCACCACGCCGGCCCGGTCGCGGGGCTCAGAACTGGACGCGCCGGGTCAGGTCGCCGTCGACGATCAGGTTGGCGCCGGTTATGAAGCTCGCCGCCGGGCTGGCGACGAACACGGTCGCGTTGGCGACCTCCCGCGGCGTCCCCATGCGGCCCAGGGGATTGCGGTCGAGATAGTGCTTGAAGCGCGCGGGATCGTTCTTCTCGGCCATGGCCCAGCGACCGCCCTCGAAATAGATGCTGCCGGGCGAGACCGTGTTGAGCCGCACGCCCTTGGGCGCGAAATCGACGCTCAGCTCCTTGACGTAATTGATGAGGGCCGCCTTGTAGGCGTCGTAGGGCCGGGCCGGACCGAGGGCCTCGACGGCGGATACGCTGGAGATGACCGTGACCGAGCCGGCGTCGGACTCCACGAGATGGGGCAGGGCCGCATCGATGGCGTTGATGGTGCCCATGAGATCGACCTCGAAGCCGCTCCGCCAGCTCTCGGGGTCGTTGGTGACGGGAAAGGCGCTCACGTTGGGGACCAGCATGTCGAGGCCGGCATGCTCCTCCGCCACGCCCGCGATCCAGTCGGCGACGGCCTCGCGCTCGCTCACGTCCACGGCCGCGCCGGATGCCTGGACGCCCTTCGCCGCCAGCGCTTCGACGGTCGCGGCCACGGCGTCCGCGTCGCGCGCGCAGATGGCGACGTCGGCGCCCTCCTCGGCGAACAGCTCGGCGATGGCGCGGCCGATGCCCCGCGTCCCGCCCGTCACCACGGCGACCTTGCCGGCAATCCCCAGATCCACCGCAATACCCTCCCCGGCCTGCGCCATCCGCCCGCGCTCATCCTATTGCGCGGCCCGGCGATTTGCACGCGCGCTTGGATACGATGCCCACGCCCGCATATGGTCCGGTTGTCACCGTGCCACAAAATCGGCACGATTTGGGCCTATCTGACGACTCGCGAAGCACGCGCCCGGAATGTCCGACAGCATCGCCTTGCGCCACCCCAATTCCCTCGCCGCCGCCGGGACGGCGGTGGACCGGTTGATCGGCCCCGCCCTCGTCGTGGCCGGCGGGCTGCTCGTGCTCGGCTGGGTGCTGCCGTTCATGACCGTGCGCACCTTCTTCGTCTTCTCGGGCGAGATGTCCATCCTGGGGGCGATACAGCGCCTGTGGGAGGGTGGCGAACATGTCCTCTTCGCCATTCTCGTGGTGTTCACCGTCCTCTTCCCACTGGCCAAGATGACGCTCGCGTTCGTCATCTGGCTCCGCGTCGACCCCGCCTCGCCCAGGGCCCTGCGCCTCGTGCGCTGGGTCGAGGGCTTCGGCAGGTGGTCCATGCTCGACGTCTTCCTCGCGGCCCTCCTGGTCGTCACCATCAAGACCTCGGTGGGGTCGGACGTGTGGGTCCATGCCGGCATCTACGTCTTCGCCGGCGCCGTCGTGCTTTCCATGATCGCGGTCCAGGGCCTGGCCATGCGGCTGCGGCGGCAGGCCCAAGGGTGTCGCCTTACGGGCAATCCCCCGAGCGAAAGGCGTAGCTGACCGCCGACCGGTCGAATGCGAAGCAGAGGCCGGCCCGCCGACCGGCATCATCGGACCCCATATCGAACGGCTGCGAGTAAACCTCGTCCCCGGCCGTCTTGTCGGGGCCGTCGTAGAGCTGCACGAGCCCCATCACACGCCAGCCGGGGCCGAGGAGGAACTCGCTGTCGAAGCACGCCGACCCACCCGCGGGGATGGTTGCCTCATGGATGGCGTAATCGTAGTTGGCGTGCTTCCAGAAGAAGCGGTGCGAATTATCCGGGTCGGCGTTGACGACGCAGAGCCGGTTGGCGCCGGCGGCCGCGGCGAGCAGAACGGCCACGGCCACGGCCACCAGGGCCGCACGGATTCGCATTCCGATCCTCAAGGTCCATCTCCGGCTTGCCTATGGGCTGCAAGACAGCGAAGCTGGCGCAATTCAATCGGCCGGGCCAGGAAAAATGACCCCCAACGAGATGAGTGCGCGCGCCGCCGCGGCGGCTATCCGGGACCGGTCGCTCTCGTCCGTCGAATTGGTCCAATCGTGCCTCGACCGCATCGCCGCCGTGGACGGCGAGGTCGAGGCCTGGACACATCTCGACTCCGGGCAGGCCCTGGCCCAGGCGCGCGAGAGAGACGCGGGCCGAGCGTCCGGCCCCCTTCACGGCGTCCCCGTGGGCATCAAGGATATCTTCGACACCGCGGACATGCCGACCGAGAACGGCTCGGTCCTGCATGCCGGCCGGCGGCCGGCGGAGGATGCCGCCATCGTCGCCCGTCTGCGCGCGGCCGGCGCCGTCATCATGGGCAAGACCGTGACCACCGAGTTCGCGCTCTATGCCCCCGGCAAGACGCGCAATCCGCACGACCCGGCCCGCACGCCGGGCGGCTCGTCGAGCGGGTCGGCCGCCGCCGTCGCCGCCGGCATGGTGCCGCTCGCCATCGGCAGCCAGACCAAGGGCTCGGTCATCCGGCCCGCCGCCTTCTGCGGCATTTACGGCTACAAGCCGACCCACGGCCTGATTTCGCGCCGCCGCATGCTCGAGCTCTCGCGCGCGCTCGACCATGTCGGCGTCTTCGCCCGCGACATCGGCGACGTGGCGCTCCTCGCCGAGGCGATCGTGGGTTTCGATGGGCGCGACCCCGACATGCGGCCGGGCGCGGCACCCGATCTTATCGCCGCCGCCGCGGCGCCGCCGGCGCCGCCACGCCTCGCGTTCGTCGAAACCCCGGTCTGGCCCGGCGCGGACGAGGACACCAAGGCGGCCTTTCAGGCGTTGGCGAAATCCCTCGGGGCCCATGTCGCGGCGGTCGCGTTGCCACCCGCATTCGCCTCGGCCGACGATTGGCACGCCACCATCCTATGCGGCGACCTCGCGCGGGGCTTCGCGGCCGAATACGCGGCCGACCGCGACCGGCTGAGCCCCAGGCTGCGCACCATGATCGAGCGGGGACAGGGGCTCGAAGCGGGCGACCGCGGCCGCGCGCTCGAGAATGTCGCAAAACTGAGGCGGGCGCTGGGCGAGGTGTTCGGCCGCTACGACGCCATCCTCACGCCCGCCGCGCCCGGCGAAGCGCCGCTCGGCCTCGAGACGACGGGCGACCCGGCCTTCTGCACCATCTGGACCCTGTGCGGCGTCCCGGCCATGACCCTTCCCCTTCTCGAAGGTGCCAACGGCATGCCCATGGGCGCGCAGCTCGTCGCCGATAGGGGCGAGGACGCGCGCCTATTCCGCGCCGCCCGCTGGCTGGCCGATTTCGTGGGCGATTGAAACGGCCGAAAACGGCGCTTGTTCACAAGACGACCGGACCCGGCCGGCAGCCGGGATTATCAAACGTTTGTGAACGGGGTCACATTGTGATTGATCCGATCAGCCTCGGTAGCAGACTGGTCTGAAGTCTGGTATACTAGTGAACCGTACGTTCCGGGTGGTATTGCTGGGACAACCGTCCGGCGCAAAATACGTTGGGCAACAGGGAAGGAGGTCCAAACGATGGACAAGAAGATCGGAAAAACGAGAGAGGCGGTCGAGGGCGTGATCGAGGGGCGCCGCAAGTTCCTCAAGAGCGCGGCCATCGCCGTCGGCGGCTCCACGGCCGTCCTCGCCGCCAGCGGTCAGGTGGGGGCACCCTTCGTCGCCACGGCCAAGGGCGCTGACACGACCTGGAAGATCCAGACCTCGTGGCCCGGCGGCATCGGCCTCGAGATCTTCAAGGACTGGGCCAACGGCATCGCCGACAAGACGGGCGGCGAGCTTGCTTTCCAGCCCTTCGGCGCGAAGGACGTGGTGGGCGATTTCCAACTCTTCGACGCGGTGAAGAACGGCGTGCTCGACGCCATGAACCCCTTCACCCTCTATTGGGCCGGCCGCATGCCGGCGGCGGTGTTCCTGAGCTCCTATCCCCTCGGCCTGCGCACCGAAGGCGAGTGGGATACCTTCTTCTACGGCCTCGGCGGCCTGGAGATCGCGCGCGGGCTGTTCGCGGCGTTCGACATGCACTATGTCGGCCCCATCCAGCACGGCCCGAACATCATCCACTCGAAGGTCCCGATCCGCTCGATCGACGACTTCAAGGGCCGCAAAATGCGCGTCCCCGGCGGCATGGTGGCGGAGCTGTTCTCGGCCGCGGGCGCCAAGACGACCCTGCTGCCGGGCTCGGAGATCTTCCCGGCGCTCGAGAAGGGCACCATCGACGTGGCCGACTATGTCGGGCCGGCGGTCAACTACGCCCTCGGCTTCCACCAGGTGACGGACTTCATCTCCATGGGCCCCCCTGGGTTCATGTCCATCTACCAACCGGTCGATTTGATGGACCTGACGGTCGGCATGAAGTCGTGGAACGCGCTCTCGCCGCAGATGAAGCAGTTCGTCGAGTCCGAGGTCCACGTCTATTCCGACATCCACTTCGCCACCATTCAGGCCGCCGACCAGACCGCCTGGAAGGAATTCGACAAGGCCGGCACGGTGGTCACCCGCCTGTCCCAGGAGGACGTGGACAAGTTCACGGCACTGGCCGTGCCGCTGTGGTTCAACTGGGCCAACAAGGACAAGAGCGCGGCCCAGATATTCGCCATTCAGCTCGAATACATGATGTCCGGCAGCCTCGGCTACGTGACGCCCGCGATGATCGAGGGCCAGAAGCTCGATCTGTAGTCGCTCGAGGGTCGCTCCGGCGGCATAGAGGAAGCGAGTCAGGGGGCGCCCGCCGTGGCGCCCCCGCTTTCTCCCATGCTTCCATAAACTAAGATCCTGACCCGGACCTCCACTGAATGACGGCCTTCCTCGATCTCATCGCGCGCTGGATGCAGGCGATCCTTCCGGATTACGTCCGCCTTCCCAGCCTGACGTTCGAGCTGCCCCACACCATCTACTGGGCCGGCCTGGTGCTGTTCCCGCTTCTCGCCATGTACCTTGTGAAGCGCGATTCGCGTGGCGCGGCGCGGGGTGACCTATCGGCGGCGGTCGCATGGGTTCTGTGGCTCTCGGGCGGGTTCGTCGGGCTGCACCGCTTCTATCTCCGCGCGAACTGGCTGGGCTTCGTCTATATCGTGCTTTTCGTCGCCGTCCTCCACGGCAACGCCGAGACCGCCGCCCATCGCGACGGCCTGTCGCGGGCCAACAACGACGTGGTCGGCGCCGCGTTCAAGATGGACCATTTCGGCAAGCTGGCGGAAGAAGGCAACGAAGCCGCGGCCACCAAGCTCGCGGCCGCGAAGCAAGTCTTCGTCGCGGCTCAGGAGGCCTACGCCGCGGCGACCGAAGGCTTCGCCAGGTGGGAGGCATTCGCCGGCGGCTTCGCCTTCATCATCCTCATACTCCTGCTCGTCGACGCGGCGCGCATGGGGCAGCTCGTCAGGCGCTGCGTCCGTATCGAGGCGGACGAGCCGCCACTGCCCGAGGTCCGCATAATGGGGCGCGTCTCCCTCCCCGACACCCGCCGGGACATCAGCACGCCCGTGACCGACCTGATCGACCGGGTCAACGGCTGGGTCGGGCACTTCATCGCCTATTGGTCGGTGATCGCCGTCTTCGTCTACTACTACGAGGTCCTGGCGCGCTACGTGTTCAACTCGCCCACCAACTGGGCGCACGAGAGCATGTTCCTCGTGTTCGGCATGCAGTACCTGCTGGCCGGCGGCTTCGCCTTCCGGGAGGATTCCCACGTGCGCGTGGACGTGGTCTACGAGCACTTTTCCGAGCGCGGCCGCTCGGTCATAGACCTGATCACGTCGCTCTTCTTCTTCGTCTTCGCCGTGACGCTGCTGGTTACCGGAGCGATCTTCGCGATGGATTCGATCGCGGTCTGGGAGGTCTCCTTCACCGAATGGGCGATCCAGTACTGGCCGGTCAAGATCTCCATCGCCGTGGGCGCCTTTCTCATCATCCTGCAGGGGCTGGCGAAAGTGATCCGCGACGCGCTCTACCTCTCGGGCCGGCGGGCCTGAACGTGGGTCTCGAAGTCGACATCGTATGGCTCACGGTCCTGATGTTCGGGTCCCTGGCCGTCCTCTTGATGGCCGGCCTGCCGCTCGCCTTCGTGACCGGCGGGCTGGGATGCATCTTCCTCTTCGTGTTCGGCGACGCGGCGATGCTGAACATCCTGCCCTCGCGCATCTTCCCGTTCATGACCGACTACCAGCTCTCGGCCATCCCGCTCTTCATCTTCATGGCGGCGATGCTGGAGCGCGCGGGGCTGATCGAGGAGCTGTTCGACGTCGTCTACAAGTTCCTCGGCGGGCTCAGGGGCGGGCTCGCCTCGGCCACCATCATCGCCTCGACCATCCTCGCGGCCATGGTCGGCGTGATCGGCGCGGCCGAGGTCACGATGGGCATCATCGCCCTACCGGCGATGCTCAAGCGCGGCTACAACCCGCAACTCGCCTGTGGCTCGATCCTCGCCGGCGGCACCCTCGGCATTCTCATCCCACCCTCCATCCTGGCCATCCTCTTCGCCGTGGTGGCGCAGCAGTCGGTGGGCGAGTTGTTCATCGGCGCCGTGTTCCCGGGCCTGATGCTCTCCGGCGTCTATATCCTCTACGTGACCGCCCGTTGCTACATCAACCCCGCCTTGGGGCCGGCGCTGCCCAAGGAGGAGCGGGTCAGCCTGCGGGAGAAGCTGGCGCTCCTCAAGGGCATCATCGCGCCGCTGCTGCTCGTCGCCCTCGTCCTGGGCGTGATCTTCACCGGCATCGCGACACCGGTCGAGGCCGCGGGCATCGGCACCTTCGGCGCCCTTTTCGTCGCTGCCATCCACCGCCGGCTGAGCTGGCTGGCGGTCCAGGAGGCGGCCACCACCACCCTCAAGGCCTCGGCGATGGTCCTGTGGATCATCTTCGGCGCCAGCATCTTCGTGGGCTTCTACATCGTGAACGGCGGCCAGCAGTTCGTCTCCGAGACCCTGATCGGTACCGGTTTCGGCCCCTACGGCATCCTCCTCCTCATGATGATCGTGCTGATCGTCCTCGGCATGTTCCTCGACTGGGTCGGCATCCTGCTCCTGGCGGTTCCCATCTTCGCGCCGCTCATGCTGGCCATGCAGTGGGACGGCCTCCTCGGCCTGCCGGGCGTGCCGCCCGAGGATGTCGCCCTGTGGTTCGGCGTCGTCTACATGGTGAACATGCAGATGTCCTTCCTCAGCCCACCGTTCGGCTACGCCCTCTTCTACCTGAAGAGCGTGGCGCCGCCCGAGATATCCATCGCCGTCATCTTCCGCTCGGCGCTGCCCTTCCTGTTCCTTCAGGCGGCCGGTCTCGCGGTCTGCGTCCTGTTCCCGCAGATAATCCTGTGGCTGCCCAAACAGGTTTATGGCTGAGGCGCCACCCTGGCCGTTCGATTTCGTATGAGAAAGCACTGCTGTCCGGTTAACTGAGCGGTGCTGGCTTTGAGAGCCAGGATTTCTGCGGGGTTTGAAGCGAAAATGCATGGTGTCGATTTGAATTGGATGGAGCACTTTTCGGAGTTTCTCCGAGGAGATGCTCATGAACACCGGCAAGACCCTGTTCGCTCAGCTCATGGACTTCCTGCCATGGACTACTTTCACGCGGATCGTCGACCGGTATGGCGGCGATCACCGGGTCCGGACGCTTTCCTGCGCCGAGCAATACCGGTCCATGGCCTTCGCCCAGCTGACCTACCGGGAAAGCCTGCGCGACATCGAGACCTGCCTCTCGGTCCACGCATCGAAACTCTATCACATGGGCTTCCGCCAGCCGGTCCGGCGCTCGACGCTGGCCGATGCCAACGAAAGGCGCGACTGGCGTATCCATGCGGCGTTGGCCCAGCGGCTCATCACCCAGGCGAGGACGCTGTACGTCGACGAAGAACTGGGGTTGGACCTGACCAATACCGTCTACGCCCTGGACTCGACGACCATCGCTCTGTGCCTGTCGGTCTTTCCGTGGGCGCACTTCCGCACCACCAAGGCGGCGGTGAAGATGCACACGCTGCTCGACCTGCGGGGCAACATTCCGAGTTTTATCCACATCTCGGATGGCAAGCTGCACGACGTTCATGCCCTCGATATGCTCTTGCCGGAAGCCGGAGCCATCTACGTCGTGGATCGTGGCTACGTCGACTTTGCCCGCCTTTATGTGTTGCACCAAGCCGGGGCCTTCTTCGTCACGCGTGCCAAGTCGAACATCGATGCTCATCGCGTCTATTCGGCGCCGACGGATCGCTCGACCGGCATCATTTGCGACCAGACCATCTCCCTGGACGGCTTCTACACCCGTCAGGATTACCCCGAACTTCTGCGGCGCATCCGCTTCAAGGACCCCGAGTCCGGCAAGACGCTGGTCTTCATCACCAACAACTTCTCGCTTCCGGCCGCCACCATCTGCGCGCTCTACAAAAGCCGCTGGCAGGTGGAACTCTTCTTCAAGTGGATCAAGCAGCATCTTCGGATCAAGCAGTTCTACGGCACGTCGGAGAACGCGGTGAAGACGCAGATCTGGATTGCCGTCTCGGTCTACGTCCTCGTCGCCATCGTCAAGAAGCGCCTCGACCTGGACGCCTCGCTCTACACTTTGTTACAGATCCTCTCGGTGACCCTCTTCGAGAAAATGCCCATACATCAAGCACTTGCGGGAGACGAAAACAGATGCAACGCTTCGCAAATAACCAACCAATTGAATTTATTCGATTTTTAACCGGACACTAGTGATGAGAAAGTGCAAATAGACGATTGATCCGCGCGGCCGCCCCACTACGTTTAATAACCGTGCACACCGGACCGAGGATCGCGATGAAAGCCAAGACCGCATGCCGTCGCGGCCGCGATGCCCTGTTCGTCCTGATGGTGGCCTTCGTCGGCCTGGCGCCCGCCGCGCGAGCCTGCGAAGGCACATGCGGGGGAGAAAAGATCGCGCCGGCGGCGGCGCTTCAGGAAGTCGAGAGCGGCGCGCTTCTCCTGATCGACGTCCGCTCACCCCAGGAATGGCACATGACCGGCCTCCCATCCGGCGCGCGGGCGGCGACCATCCATAATGCGGCCGGCCTCGGCGGCTTTCTCGACGAGGTTCTCGCTCTCGCGGGCGGCGACCGGGACAGGCGGATCGCGCTCATCTGCGCGGGCGGCGTTCGCTCGGCGCGGGCCCAGCGTTTCCTGGAGAGCGAGGGCTTCACCCAGGTTCTCGACGTGGACGAAGGAATGTTGGGGCGTCCGGACGCGCCCGGCTGGATCAACCGCGGCTTGCCGACGGAGCCGTGCGCGGCGTGCTGAGCCGCCGGCGCGCGCCGGTGCCCGTTGCAATTACGAACGATATGCCGATAATCCCGGCCAACTCGACCAACCTAGCGAAACCCGAGGAGAATTGAATGCTCAACAAGAACTGGCTGGCCGTACTGGCGGCCTGCGTCATCGGCCTGGCAAGCGGCGCCGCGCTCGCCGCGGGCAACGCCGACGATGGCGAGAAAGTCTTCAAGAAATGCAAGGCGTGTCACTCGGTGGAGGAAGGCAAGACCAAGCCGACCGGCCCCAACCTCCTCGGCGTCTTCGGCCGCGGCGCGGCCGAGGCCGAGTTCAAGTATTCGAGCGGCATACTCGCCGCCGCCGAGAACGGCCTGATGTGGGACGCGGAGACCCTCGACGGCTACCTCACCAACCCCAAGAAGTTCCTCGTGGCATTCCTCGGCGAGAGCAAGATCAGGAACAAGATGAAGTTCAAGCTCAAGAAGGAGCAGCAGCGGGCGGACGTGATCGCCTACCTGCAATCGCTCTCCGAGTAGGCGCCGGCGGCGGGCCTTGGCGCGGCGGGCGGGGTTGCCCGCTCACCGCGCCTTCAGGGCCTCCTCGACCGCGCGCACCTGATCGTCGATCGAGGTGTCGATCGACGAGGTGACCTCGAGCTTCCGGTCCTCGAAGGGACTCTTTCCCGGGTGCGCCTTGCGCCACCGGCGCATGGCCGCGTCGCGCTCGTGGATCGCCTCGACGATTTGCGGCCTGAACAGGCGCATCATGGCCGTGAGCCAGCGGTTGAGCGGCCAGGATGGGCGCGCGAGGTCGATCTCGAAGCAGTCCAGCATCCGGCAAACGTCCGCCGCCTTGTACCAGGTCTCACCCGTGACCCAGCGATTGGTGCTGAAGACGCGGATGGGGATGCCGTGCTTGTCCATCGATATCCCGATCAGGTGGCTCAGGGCATCGTTCTTGGCCTTGGGCGGCTTGTAGTCGTCCACCTTCGCCGGCCGCATGCCCTTGGGCATGCCCTTGGGGCGCAGGAAGGTATGGAAATGGCCGTGCTCGCCCGCGCGCAGATCCTGCGGGTGGGCGTGGTAGTAGTACTGGGAATGGGATTCCCGGTCGTAGACGTCGCCCTTCGGGTAATGGTCCCACTCGTAGAAGGTCTCAACATCGCGCAACAGCTCGCCGACCAGGTTGTCACCGGACTTGGCGAGCACCCGGTGGCAGTCCACCACCTCCGCGCCAGCCGCCTGCATGAGCTCGAGCTCCTCGCTGGAGAGGGATGAAAGGTCGGCCAAGTCTCACTCCTCCATTCGGCCGCCGCCCGCCCGGTCCGGGCGGCGTCAACAGGTAACGCCAAGCGCGCCCCGAAGCAATGTCGGGCGCGGCCGGCTACGGCACCTCCCGGACGAGGCGAAACCCGATGAGGATATGCTTGAGCGCCGCCGGGCGCGAATGGCGCGCGGCCGGGCGGCAGATGCCGCAGCCGCTGTCGTCCCACGACCCGCCCTTGACGATTGCGCGCCCCGTGACCGGCGCCGTCCCCGTCCATTCGAAAACCTGCCCGGCGGCGTCGAGCAGGCCGAACGGGCTCGCGCCCGCGGGAAAGCTGCCGACAGGCACGGTGTCGAACGGGCCCTGGTCGTGGCTGTTGAGGTGCTCAGGCTCGAATTCATCGCCCCAGGGAAAGCGGTGGCCGCCGGTCCCGCGCGCGGCCTTCTCCCACTCCGCCTCGGTCGGCAGGCGCCAGCGCTGTCCGGTCTCTTGCGAGAGCCAGGCCGCGTAAGCGCGCGCGTCCCCGCGGGTCACGAGCACGACCGGATGGCGCTCCCGCCCGGCCGGCGGCGCCCCGTCCACCCAGGCGAACTTGCGCGTCCGCTCGTAGGGATGGACCAGGCGATAGCCGGCCCAGGTCTCCGGGTCCACATCCGGCGCCGGGTGCCCGGTGGCGGTGATGAAGGCGGCGTATTGGCGGTTGGTGATGAGGGTGGCCGTAATGTCGTATGCGTCGAGCATGACCGGGCCACGGGCGGGCTCGCTTTCATACCAGCGCCTGTCGCGGGTCACCGTATGGCCGTAGGCGGCCTCGTCGAGCCGGTAGGCGACCTCGCGCTCGGCCCGGTCCGACCCGGCGATGAACGGGCCGGCGGGGATGGGGACGACATCGGGAACGATTTCCTCACCCGCGCCGCCGGCGCGGGCGGCACCGCCGCTCGCGGCCAGAAAAAGAGCGAGCGCCAGCCCGGGCATACCGAATTTTCGCTTCGAGGCCGCGACCATGATGTCACGAATCTAGGCCCTCGCCGCCGCCACCGCCAATGACGAAATCGCCCCGGCCCGTCACGAATATGTGACTATGAGTGACTCCTGTGGCTCGCCCACTATGGGTATCTTCGAACATGAGATCGGCGCCGTGAATGCGGCCGATGGCGGCCGGGCGAATCGGGCCGGACGGGGTACGACGAGGGAGGCAACGCTCATGCGCGCATTGAAGACCAAACTCCTATCGAGCGCGGTGGTCCCGCTGATTGCCGGCGTCGAAATGGCCGTCGCCGGCATGGGGCCCGGCGCGGCCGCGTCGAGCGGCCTCGGCACGGCGAATCCGACCGCGGTCCCCCGGCTGACGCAATCGGCCAATCCCACCGCCGTGCCCCGACCGGGCGGCCCGACGATCCAGCTCGCGGCCTGCAACCCGTGTAACCCATGCGCGCCGAAAGGCTGCAATCCCTGTAACCCATGCGCCGCGGGCGGCTGTAATCCCTGCAATCCATGCGCGGCCGGGGCGTGCAATCCATGCAACCCATGCGCTGGCGGCGGCATGACGAGCAATTGCGTCGTCCCGCGACTGGCGGCCGCCAATCCCTGCGCCGCGGCAAAGGGCTGCAATCCGTGCAACCCCTGCGCACCCAAGGGCTGCAACCCGTGTAATCCCTGTGCGGCGGGCGCCTGCAATCCGTGCAACCCCTGCGCCGCCAAAGGCTGCGATCCTTGCAATCCCTGCGCGGCCGGCGCCTGCAATCCGTGCAACCCCTGCGCCGCCAAAGGCTGCAATCCTTGCAATCCCTGCGCGGCCGGCGCCTGCAATCCGTGCAACCCCTGCGCCGCCAAGGGCTGCAATCCTTGCAATCCCTGCGCGGCCGGCGCCTGCAATCCGTGCAACCCCTGCGCCGCCAAGGGCTGCAATCCTTGTAATCCCTGCGCGGCCGGCGCCTGCAATCCGTGCAACCCCTGCGGCGGCGCGGCGATGGCGGAGATCGAGCCCGACGAGGCGGCATCGGCCTATGGCTGCCTGATCGATCAATTGCTGGCGGGCTACGCCAAGTCCGGCAACCCGACGGCGGCGGCCTATACCAGTTGGCGGCGCTACAACACGGTGCCCTACCAGTCCGCCACCCATGGCGGACGCTACGTCAACAACTACGCCAATGGGACGGCCAGCGCCTACGGCGACTTCGAGGACGTGGGCCATCTGCCCCAGGGCTCGATCGTCGCCAAGGACAGCTTCGCCGTGAAGGGCAATGGCGCGGTCGCCGCCGGGCCGTTGTTCCTGATGGAGAAGATGGGCGCCGGCTGGCATCCCGAGAGCGGCGATTGGCGCTACACCCTCGTCATGCCGGACGGCACGGTGATCGGTGAGACGCACGGCAAGAGCACGGCGAATGTCGAGTTCTGTGCCGAGTGCCACGCCACGATGGAGGACACCGACTCCCTGTGGTTCCTGCCCGAGGACGTTCGAAACAAGAACTAACGGTTCGCGTCCGACACTTGGAACCCTCTCCCCACTTCTTCCCTTGGGGGGAGAGGGAGGGACCCGCGAAGCGGGAGGGTGAGGGCTCGGCCGCCGGTAGGCGGCGGAAAGACTCTTAATAACGCGCCGACGCGCGTCCCCTCACCCCGACCCTCTCCCCAAGGGGAGAGGGGGACTCTTTCGTCGGGTTCGAACCAATAGCGCCCCAAAAGCCGGCCGGACGGGCGCCCATGGGGGCCCCGTCTTGCTTCGATGCCGCCGCGATCAGTCGCGGACGACCAGAACCGAGCACCGGGCGTGGCGCACGACGCGCGCGGCGTTGGGGCCGAGCAGGTAGTCCTCGAGCTCCGGCCGGCGGGCCGACATGATGATGAGGTCCGCGCCGACCTGGTCCGCGGCGCTCAGGATCTCCCGGTAGATGGTCCCGCTGGCGACGATGTGGTGGGCCTTGGTTCCCGCCGGAACATGCTCCGCCGTGAGCGCGTGCAGCTCTTCCGTCGCGCGCGCGATCGCCTTCGCCTCGAAATCGCTGGGGAAGAACGACCCCACGATCGCCATCCCCATGTCGGGCACCACGGTCATGACGTGAAGCGCCGCGCCGAAGGCACGGCAATGTCCGAGCGCCATCGGCAGCGCCTTGGCCCAGGAGCTGTCGTGGTTGAGGTCCACGGCGAGCAGAACGGTCTTGTACATGCGTCCCTACCTTTCGGGCGAGCCCCGGCTCGGGCCCGGATTCCGTTGCATCACGCGGCGACCGGCGCGTCGCCCTCCTTCGGCCGGCGCGCGCGCTGCAGCATGATGACGATGCCGAGAAGCAGGAGCGCCGGGATGAACATCAGCTCCTTGGGCGGCCGGTCGGCCGCGACCAGGATCTCGGTGATCTCGAAATCGAAATCGATGCCGGCCTTCTCCGCCGGCCCGCCAAAGACGAGGTTGTCGATGAAAACCTTGCCGTCCTCGGCCCGCACCTCGAGGCCGGCGAAATCGAGCCTCTCGGCGCCGGACCCGGCCGGGCCCAGGGGCAGGATGACGCTCTTGGACACCGCGTTGTCTTCTAGATCGATGCCCTCGACCTTGAGGCGGAGCTGTCCGCCCTCGTCCTGCGCCTCGACCATCTGGAGGATGCCGGCGGGATCGACCGTCTCCAGCGGCGGATAGATCTGGTCCATGAAGAAGCCGGGCCGGAACAGGGTGAAGGTGATGAGAAGCAGGGCGAGGGTCTCGTATATGCGGGTGCGGACGATGAAGAACCCTTGCGTCGCCGCGGCGAAGATGAGCATGGCGGCGAGGGCCGAGGCCACCGTCACCACCAGGTCCACGACCCCGTCGATACCGATGAGCAGGAGCTTGGTGTTGAAGATGAACATGAAGGGCAGGATGGCCGTGCGGATATCGTAGGTGAAGCCCTGGATTCCGGTCTTGATGGGGTCGCTGCGCGCGATCGCCGCCGCGGCGAAGGCGGCGAGGCCCACGGGCGGCGTATCGTCCGCGAGGATGCCGAAATAGAAGACGAACATATGGACGGCGATGAGCGGGACGATGAGCCCGGATTCGGCGCCCAGCGCCACCACCACCGGCGCCATCAGCGTCGAGACGACGATGTAGTTGGCCGTGGTCGGCAGGCCCATCCCCAGGATGAGGCTGATGATGGCGACGAAGCCCAGCATCAACATGATGTTCCCGGCGGAGATGAACTCGACGAACTCGGTCATGACGAGGCCGATGCCCGTCAGGGTCACGGTGCCGACGATGATGCCGGCCGCCGCCGTCGCCACGCCGATGCCGATCATGTTGCGCGCGCCGGTGACCAGGCCGTCGAACAGATCGTTGAGGCCGACGCCCCACGCGGGCGCCACCGAGCGCTTGCGGAACATGGCGAAGAGCGGCCGCTGGGTGACGACGATCAGAATCATGAACACCGTCGCGTAGAAGGCCGAGAGGCCGGGCGACAGCCGCTCGACCATCAGGCACCAGACCAGCACCACAACCGGCAGGATGAAGTGCAGGCCCGACTTCGCCGTCGGCCCCGCCTCCGGCAGGGTGACGATGGGGGCCTCCGGGTCGTCCATTTCGAGCTCCGGATACCGCGCCGCGAACCAGATCAGCCCCACATAGACCGCGAAAACGAGCACGCCGATGATCCAGGTCGCGGCGGCGCCGAACGCCACCTTCATCCAGCCGAGGCCGTAATAGACCGCGGCCGAGAGGAGGATGATGCTCGAGACCGTGATGCCGAACGAGATCAGGGCCTGGGTCCTGGTCTTCATCACCGGCTTCTCGAGGCCCTGCATATTGGCCTTCATCGCCTCGAGATGGACGATGTAGAGCAGCGCTATATAGGAAATGATCGCCGGCAGAATCGCGTGCTGCATGACCTCGATATAGGAGATGCCGACATATTCGACCATCAGGAAGGCGGCGGCGCCCATGATCGGCGGGGTGAGCTGGCCGTTGGTCGATGCCGCGACCTCGACCGCCCCCGCCTTCTCGGCCGAGAACCCAACACGTTTCATGAGCGGGATGGTGAAGGTGCCCGTGGTCACCACGTTGGCGATCGAGGAGCCCGAGACGATGCCGCTCAGGCCCGAGGCGACGACGGCCGCCTTGGCCGGCCCGCCCCGCAGGTGGCCGAGAAGCGAGAAGGCGACCTGGATGAAGTAGTTGCCCGCACCCGCCTTGTCGAGCAGGGCACCGAAGAGGACGAAGAGGAAGACGAAGCTCGTCGAGACGCCGAGCGCCACGCCGAAAACGCCTTCGGTGTAGAGCCACTGGTGGGACATGGCCTTGCTGAGCGACGCCCCCTGGTGCGCGAGCATGTCGGGCATGATCGGCCCGCCGAAGACATAGAACATGAACACGAGCGCCACGATCATGAGCGGCGGGCCGAGCGCGCGTCGCGTCGCCTCCAGCAGCAGGATCATGCCGGCGACGGCGGCGATGAGGTCCATCGTCGTGGGCAAGCCCGGCCGGTCCGAGAGCTCGCGGTAGAAGAGGAACAGGTACCCCGCGGCGAAGGCGGCGACCAGCGCCAGCACCCAGTCGGTGACCGGGACGCGGTTCACGGGCGAGACACGGAGCGCCGAGGAGGCGGCGAACAGCAGCACGATGGTCGCGACACCGAAGATGAGGGCCATGTTCTCCTTGCCGCCCGAATATTCGACGATCGCGTAGACCGCGCTGGCCACGGCCGCGACCGCATAGAACCAGCCGAAGAGATGAAAGCGGCCGCGGGCGCTCTCCATCAGGGCCGGGAAGGCGGTGAAGGAGAGGAAGACGGCGAAGGCCAGATGGATCGAGCGCGCCTCGGTGCTGTTGAGGATGCCGAACTTGAGGATGAACGGCAGCGGGGAGGCGTACCAGAGCTGGAACAGCGACCAGGCGAGCGCGACCAGAAGCAGGGCCTTGCCCGTCGCCCCGGCGGGGTTGCGGGCGCCGGTGTCGGCCGCCGCGACGATGTCCTCGGCGGACTGCGCTTGCGCCCCGGTCGGCCTCTCCTCGGTCATGTCATCTCCCCCAACTCGGCCCACGTTCGTATGTTACGCCGGCATCCGCCACGGCAGTGGACGCCGGGCGGCCCTCACATCAGGCCCTTCTCCCGGTAGTAGCGCTCGGCGCCCTCGTGCAGCGGCGCCGTGAGGCCCTCGCCGATCATCTCTTCCCCGTCGAGGTCGCCGAGCGTCGGATGCATCCGGCGGAGCCGCGGCAGGTTGTCGAAGACCGCCCGCACCAACAGATAGGCCGTCTCCGCATCGACGTTGGTCGAGGAGACGAGGCTCGTCCGGATGCCGAAGGTTCTCACCGCGTCCGGGCTATCGGCATAGAGGCCGCCCGGGATGACGGCGAAGGCGAGAAACGGGCTCGCTTCCACGAGCGCGTCGATATCGGGCCCGGCCGCCTCGACGATCGCGGCGTCGCACAGCTCGATCACCTGGCCGACGGCGGGATCCGGGTGGGCCACCATATAGACGACGGCCTCGACCTGGCCGTGACACAGGGCGAGCGACTGCTGTGACGCCGGCAGCTCGTTGGCGAGCTCGAAATCGTCGGCCGTCCACCCCTTGGCCGCCATCACCATGTCCATGATGTCGCGCTCGCGCGATCCGGGGCTGCCGATATTGACGCGGCGGCCCTCGAGGTCGTCGAGGCCGCGAATGCCCGAATCGCGCCGGACGACCAGGGTGAACGGCTCGGCCTGCATGGAGAAGAGGGCCCGCAGATCGTCGTAGGCGACATCGACGAAGCTGAAGGGGCCGCTGTGATTGAACCCGTGGTACTGGATGTCGGACGGCACCACGCCCGCCTCGATGGCGCCGGCGCGAAGATTGGTCAGGTTGAACACCGGCCCCGTGGTGGCCAGGGCCTCGCACCTCGACCCTTCGTCCTCCGCCGCCCTGTTGACCAGGGCGCAAATGGCCCGGCCCATGAGGAATTCGATGCTGTCCGCCCGATCGGTGCCGATCAGGATATCGGCGGCCCGGCCAGCGGTCGCCGCTGTCAGCGCCAGCCCCGCCAGCAGGCACCCGGCGAGGATTCGGCTTCCCCTTCTCCTCATGACGCTCCTCCCGCGCGAATGTCCTCTCGCGCAATCGGATGGCGGCCCGATCGGCGGCGCCGGCCCGATCGGCGGCTCGCCGCGACCGATCTGGCCGCCCATTCGAGTTTCACGAATGCGATCCGGCAGGCTGAAAAGCGAGGCGGGGCGGAGCTGGCCGCCCCGCCCTACCGAACCGGCTACAGGAGGCCGGCCTCTTCGTAGTACCTGAGGGCGCCCGGGTGGATGGGCGCGGAAAGCCCGTCACTCACCATCTCTTCCTTCTTGAGATTGGCGAAGGCGGGATGGAGCCTCTTGAAGTCGTCGAAGTTCTCGAACACGGCCTTCACGACTTCGTAGATCACCTCGTCCGCCACCGCGGCCGAGGTCACGAAGGTGGCGCCCACGCCGAAGGTCTGCACGTCCTCGTCGCTGCCCCTGTACATGCCGCCGGGGATCGTCGCCGTGCGGTAGAAGTCGTTGTCCTCGACCAGCTTGTCGACCTCGGGGCCGGTGACCGCGACGATCACCGCGTCGCACGAGGTAGTCGCCTCCTTGATCGAGCCGCTGGGGTGGCCGACCGTGAAGACCATGGCGTCGATTTTGTTGTCGCACAGGTCCTTGGACTGCTCCGAGGACTTGACCTCGGCGGCGAGGGCGAAGTCGTCCATGGTCCAGCCCTTGGCGTCCATGAGAACCTCCATGGTGCCGCGCTGGCCGGAGCCGGGATTGCCGACATTGACCCGCTTGCCCTTGAGGTCGTCGAAGCTCGTGATGCCGGAATCGGCCCGCGCGACGACGGTGAAGGGCTCGGGATGCACGGAGAAGACCGCGCGCAGGTCCGTGAACGGGCCCGCTTCCTCGAACTTGCTCGACCCGTTGAAGGCGTGATACTGCCAGTCCGACTGGGCCACGCCCATGTCGAGCTCGCCCGCGCGGATGGTGTTGATGTTGTAGACCGAGCCGCCGGTCGATTCGACCGAGCAGCGGATGCCGTGCTCCTTGCGGCCCTTGTTCACCAGCCGGCAGATGGCGCCGCCGGTCGGGTAATAGACACCCGTCACGCCGCCCGTGCCGATGGTGACGAACTGCTGCATATGATCCGATTTGTGGCCGGCGAGCGCGCCGCCGCCCACCAAGGCGCCGACGCCGATGACCGTCGCGGCCGCCAGCGCCAAGGTCGTTGACCCGATTTTCTTCATAACGTTTGCTCCTCCTGTTTTTGGAAATGTGAGCCGCGGGCGGCCGAACGGCGCGAGCTCGCCCCGCCCCATGCCTCTCGAACTCACTTGCATCGCCCGATCGACCACGTCGATCTCTTTCGAGCTTCTCCCCGTGCCCCGATTGGATACCGGCCCGGCCCGCGGGCGCCGATGGGCCCGACGGCTCGCCGTCCTCGCCCCGGGCGCTTATTGTATTCCAATCCAACGCCGACTATGCCCGTGCCGGGCCGCCGCCGTCAAAGCACGCGGCCACCGCGGCCGGGGAAAGACACGGATTGCGCGGCGCCGCCCGCGCCGGCACCATGTTGGCCGCGCCCCTTCGACCACCAAACGGACGAGCCAGCCATGAACCTCAAGGACCACATCCGCGGCGTGCCCGACTTCCCGAAGCCGGGAATTCTGTTCTACGACATCTCGACGCTGCTGGCTCACCCACGCGCCTGGCACCAGTGCGTGGTGGAGCTCGAGGCCACGATCAACCCTTATGCGCCCGACCTCCTGATCGGCATCGAATCCCGCGGCTTCCTGGTGACGGCGCCCCTCGCGCTCGAGCTCGGCTGCGGCTTCGTCATGGTCCGCAAGAAGGGCAAGCTGCCGGGTGCGACCATCCCCCATACCTACGACCTGGAATACGGCACCGACACGATAGAGATCCAGGACGACATCATCAAGCCCGGCAGCAAGGTCGTCATCCTGGACGACCTGCTCGCCACCGGCGGCACCATGGCGGCGTCGATCGCGCTGGCCCGCCGCGTCGGCGCCGAGGTCGTCGCGGCCGCCTGTATCATCGAGCTTACCTTCCTCGAGGGCCGCGCAAAGCTCGACGTGCCCTTCACCTCCCTCATCAGCTACGACGACTGAAGCGTTGCTCGTGCCCGGGATGCTGCGGCCAGCGCCCGCGCCATGATCGTCCTGTTCACGGATTTCGGGACGGCCGGGCCCTATATCGGGCAGATGAAGGCCGTCTTCGCCCATATGGCGCCGGCCGCCCCGGTCATCGACCTCTTCGCCGACGCGCCGTCCCACGACCCCAGACCGGCGGCCTATCTCCTCGCCGCCTATTCACCGCCCTTCCCCAGGGGCAGCGTCTTCGTGTGCGTGGTCGATCCAGGCGTCGGCGGCGCGCGGGCGCCGCTCGCCGTCGCGGCCGATGGGCGCTGGTTCGTCGGCCCGGACAATGGGCTCTTCGAGATCGTCCGCCGCCGCGCCGCCGCGTCCCAATGCCGGGAAATCACCTGGCGGCCCGAGCGTCTCTCGAGCTCTTTCCACGGGCGCGACCTGTTCGCGCCCGTTGCCGCGCGCCTGTGGCTGGGCGAGGATCAGTCCGGCCTGTCGCGGCCGGCCGATGGCGACCGGCGCCCGGACTGGCCCGACGATCTGGCGGAGATCGTCTATATCGACCATTTCGGGAACGCGATGACGGGCCTGCGCGCCGCCGCCCTCCCCGCCGGGGCCGGCCTGCGCGTCGGTGGGCGCGACATCCCCCGCGCCCGGACCTTCTCCGACGCCACGCCGGGCGCAACCCTCTGGTACGAGAACGCCAACGGCTTGGCCGAGATCGCCGTCAACCGCGGCCGAGCGGAGAGCGCGCTCGGCCTCTCCCTCGGGGCGCCCGTCGCCGTGACGGCGCCCGCGGGACCGTGAGCGCGCCGATGCCGCCGCCGCCCTGGGACGGGGCGCTCCTGTTCGACGGGCCGGCGGACGCGGCGATGACGGTGGTGCTGGCCCACGGCGCCGGCCAGCCGTCGGATTCGCCCTTCATGGCCGCGATGGCCGAGGGGCTGGCCGCCGCGGGGCTGCGCGTCGCCCGCTTCGATTTCCCCTACATGCGCGCCCGGCGCGAGACCGGCGGGCGGCGGCCGCCGGACCGGGCACCGGTCCTTCTCGCAACCTGGCACGGGGTCATCGAATCGCTCGGCGGCGGCGGCCGGCTCGCGATCGGCGGCAAATCCATGGGCGGGCGCATGGCCAGCATGATCGCCGACGCGGCGGGCGCCCGTGGGCTCGTCTGCCTCGGCTATCCGTTCCATCCGCCGGGGCGGCCCGAGAAGACGCGCACAGCACACCTCCAGGCCATCCGGACGCCGACCCTGATCGTCCAGGGTACGCGCGACCCCTTCGGTGGGCCCGAGGACGTGGGCGCCTATGCCCTGTCGGACCGTATCCGGACCGCCTGGATCGAGGACGGCGATCATTCCCTGCGCCCGAGAAAGGAGTCGGGCCGCACGCCCGAAGGGAACCTGGCCGAAGCGGTGGCCCTGGTCGCCGCGTTCGTCGGGCGGCTTTAGGCGCGCCGCCCGCCACCGCCGAGGCCGCGCGGCGGCGCGTACACTTGATTCGCATTTTGCAAATGGCCTCGCAATCTGCGCCGCCATCGCGGTCGAATCCATGGCAAGCTTATCGGCACGTCTTGTATGATGACTCTATGCCTTTGATCGGCACGGAAAATTTTGCGGTGGCGGGAGGACCCATAGCCGTCGTCCACGGTATCGTTCTTGCATGTTCTAGCCGATTGGTGGCCATAGAATCATGAGACCGCGCGGTGCAAGACATGTGACACTCGAACGCAAGATTCGAGGGCCATGGGAGTGGAGGTTCCTTTTCGGGATGCCGCACCTTGATTGCCAATGGTGTGTGAAGGCGTTTAGGCCCCGCCGGGCGGCTGCGGTGTGGGGCCGTGTCGCGAAAATCGCGCGCTTCGCGGCGCTCGCGGCGATATTCGCCTATGGCGGCGCCACGGGCCTGTCTTCAGGCGCCCGCGCGGAGCCCCTGCCGCCGCCCGCGGGCGAGATCGTTCTTACGGTCACGGGCAAGATCAGCAACACCAACGCCGAGGGGGCGGCGAATTTCGACCGCGCCATGCTCGAGGGGATCGGCCTCTGGACCATCGAGACCACGACGCCCTGGACCGACGGGCGACAGAGCTATGTCGGCGTCCTGGCCCGCGACCTGCTGCTGGCCGTCGGCGCGCGCGGGCAGCGCGTCACCGCGCGGGGCCTCAACGATTACATCGTCGACATCCCGATCTCGGATTTCCTGAAATACCCGGTCATCTTCGCCTTCAAGGTCGATGACCGCTACATGAGGGTGCGCGACAAGGGACCGGTCCTGATCGTCTATCCGCGCGACAAGTTCGACGAGCTCAAGAGCCCGCGCTATTCCTCGAAGTGGGTTTGGCAGCTGAGAGAGCTCGACATAAAATGAGGTGGCTGTCCAAGGTCAAGGGTTACGCCATCCTCACGCTCGTCCTGATCCTGTTCACGCTGAGCGTGTTCCTGAGCGTGGACCGGATGCTGAAAGAGCAGGCGAACATCCTGCAGCGCGACCAGGAGAACATTATCTGGGTCACGAGCCAGACCGAGGTCGAGCTCTATCGCTTCCTCGACGCGGTCATGGAATTCGGCCGGCCGGATTCGACCATCGACCGGCAACGCCTCAACCAGCGCTACGAAATTTTCCTGAGCCAGTTCCAGGCCCTGCGGCAGGGCCGGTCCGCCGAAATCCTGCGCGAGATAGACGGCGTCGAGGAAACCGTCGACGGCCTCTGGGCGCGCCTCGAGGACATCGAGCCGTCGATCCTGTTCATCAAGAGTGACGATGCCGCGACCCTGGCGATGATCGAGGACGAGATCGAGGACTTCACGCAACCGGTCCACCAGCTCGGAACCAAGGCGCTCCATCACGACGAGACCGTGCGCGCCCAGCAGCGGGAGAGGATTCAGAGCGTCTATCTCGAGCTGATCGGCTATTTCATCGGCATCCTCGTCACCGGCAGCATCCTGGTCATCCTGTTGTTCCGCGGCATGCGCCAGGCGCGCCGCCTCCTGGAGGAGCGCGAGCTGACCGAGGAGCGGCTGCGCGAGAGTGAGGGGCGTTTCCAGGACTTCGCGTCCTCGTCCTCGGACTGGTTGTGGGAAACGGACAATCGCCTGCGGTTCACCTATTTCTCGAAGGGATACCTGGAGAAAGTGGGCGTCAACGCGGTGGCCATCCTGGGCAAGACCTTCCAGGAAATCGCCGTCGTCGACGGCGAAGCCGACAGGGAGGTCTGGATCGACTTCCGCGAGCGCCTGGAAGCCCGCCAGCCGTTCCGCGAGTTCCAGTTCGACATGCAGGCCGAGAACGAGGCCGCGAGGCACATCAAGGTCAGCGGCGTGCCGAACTTCAACGGCGAGGGCGAGCTGCTGGGCTATCGCGGGACAGGCACGGACATCACGGCGCAAGTCGAGGCCGAGACCGAGGCCGAGCGCGTGCGGGCGCTGCTCGCCGACGCGGTCGAGGCGCTGGCCGAGGGATTCGCCATGTTCGATCCCCTGGATCGTCTTGTCCTGTGCAACGGCAAGTTCCGCGAGATGTACCCGCAGAGCGCGGACCTGATACAGACGGGCGTGACCTTCGAGGAGTTCATGCGCGGCGCCATCTATCGCGGGCAGTTCAGCCTGCCCCAGGGCCAGGAGGAGGAATTCCTTCAGGACAGGCTCATGCGCCACCGCGATCCCCAGGACTCGTTCGAACAACGGCTGAGCGACGGCCGCTGGCTCAAGGTGATCGAGCAACGCCTCGAGAATGGCTGGCGCATCGGGACGCGTGTCGACATCACGGACCTGAAGCAGCGCGAGGAGACGCTTCGGCGCGAAGCCCTGATCTGGGAGCAGATGCACGACGGCGTGATGATCACCGACCTCCAGGGCCACATCACGAACTGGAACCCGGCCGCCGAGGATATGTTCGGCTATTCGGCCCCCGAGATCCTCGGCCATACGCCGGCGATCCTTCGCGGCCAAGGCGAAAGCGATGCCCTCACGCGCGACATCCTCGATAGCGTCGAGCGCGAAGGGCGCTGGTCGGGCGAGATGGAGTTCGCCCGCAAGGACGGCAGCGAGACCGTCTGCGAGACGCTCGTCGCCCCCCTGCGCACCGAGCATGGCGACACCATCGCCATCATCTGGGTCAATCACGACATATCCCTTCGCAAGCGCTCCGAGGCCGCGATGCTTTCGGCGAAGGATCAGGCCGAGCTCGCGAACCGCGCCAAGTCCCAGTTCCTCGCGACCATGAGCCACGAGATCCGCACGCCCATGAATGGCGTCCTCGGCATGATCGACTTGTTGCTCGATACGGGCCTGCGCGAGGGCCAGCGCGGCTACGCGGACACCGCTCGCGAATCGGGCGAGGCCCTCCTGACCATCATCGACGACATCCTGGATTTCTCGAAGATGGAGGCCGGCAAGCTCGAGCTCGAGGCGACGCAGTTCGAGCTTCGTCACGTGATCGAAGGCGTCGTCGAGCTGATGGCACCGCGCGCGCAGGCCAAGAACATCGACATCGCCGGCTTCGTGGCACCCGACGTGCCGACCGTGGTGACGGGCGATCCCGGGCGTTTCCGCCAGGTCCTCCTCAACCTCACCGGCAACGCCGTCAAGTTCACCGAGGATGGCGGCGTCTCGGTTCGCCTCTTCGCCGAGCCGGCCCAGGCGGGCAAGGCGAAGTTCCGCATCGAGGTCGAGGACTCGGGCGTCGGCGTCCCGCCCGACCAGCAAGCCGACCTCTTCGGCGAGTTCACCCAGGTCGACCCGTCATATACGCGCAAGTACGGCGGCACCGGCCTCGGCCTCGCCATCTCCAAGAAGCTGACCGAGCTGATGGGCGGCGAGATCGGCCTCGAGAGCCGCGCGGGCGAGGGCAGCACCTTCCATTTTACGGTCGTGCTCGACCTGCCGGCGAACGCGGTGGCGCCCCACGATTGGCGGCGGAACCTGGCCGGCCTGCGGGTGATGGTCGTGGACGGGGTGGATATCATCCGCGACACCTACAGCCGCCAACTCGACGCCGCCGGCATCGCCGTCGAGAGCACGGGCGATCCGGCCGAGGCGATGGGCCTCTTGCAGGGCGCGGCTAGCCGGGGCGAGCCCTTCGATCTCGCCCTGATCGGCAAGTCCCTCCCTGCCATGTCGGGCGTCGAGCTGGGCCAGATGATTCATGGTACGCCGGAGACCGCCGGGGTGAAGCTCGTCCTGACCACACCGCTTGTCGACCGCGACCGATCCGAGGAGATTCTGGGCGCCGGCATGGACGCGCATTTGACCAAGCCGGCGCGCCAGGCCGCGCTGCTCGCGAAGATCGCCGAACTGGCGGGCAGGCGGGTCGAGCCAGCCGCCATTCAGCCCACGGTCGACATCTTGCGGCCCGAGGCGCAGGCGGTTTCCCTGGAGCGGGCCCGCCAGACCCACCTGTTGCTGGCCGAGGACAGCAAGGTGAACCAGGTGGTCGCGCTCGCCATGCTCGAGAAGGCGGGCTACCGCGTCGATGCGGTCTCGAATGGCCGCGAGGCGGTCGAGGCCGTTCAGGCCCATTCCTACGACCTCGTCCTCATGGACGTCTCGATGCCGGAGATGGACGGCTTCGATGCCACCACGGCCATTCGCCGCCTGCCCAGCGAGGTGAGCCGCATCCCCATCATCGCCATGACCGCGCACGCCATGGAGGGGGACCGCGAGCGGTGCCTCCAGGCGGGCATGAACGATTACGTCTCCAAGCCCGTCGATCGGCGCGGCCTGCTGGATACGGTGGGCCGCTGGCTCGGCGACTGGCCCAAGGACGCCGGCGTTGGGGCGCCAGTGGCGGCGGCGGCGCCCGCAGCGAGGCCGGCCGAGCCCACGCCCATCGTGGCGGCCGGGGCCGGGAACGGGAACGGGCAATCGGACGCGGCGTTCCGGGCCGGGGGTAACGGCGCGAACGACAATGGCGTCCTCAATATGGAGACGTTCCGGCGGCTGGAGTCCGACACCAGCTCGGAGATTCTGCATAACCTGATCCGGACTTTCATCACCGAGACGGCCGGCCGGCTCCGGCGCATGTCCGAAGCGGCGATCGAGCCGGATATCGGCGCACTCGAGGCGGAGGCCCACGCCCTCAGGAGCAGCTCCGGCGCCTTCGGCGCGCACCGGCTTCAGGAGCAGGCGATGGAACTCGAGCTGGCCTGCCGCAACGGGCGGGTCGCGGACGCGCTCGACATCCTGCGCCCCATCCACGGCTTGGCGCTCGAGGCGTCGCGGGCACTCATCTCACGCGGAAACCCGACCCAGACCGCGGCCGAGTAGGCGCCCCGCAGCTAGAGCGTTTCCAGTTCGACTGGAATCGCTCCAGGCCGCAAGCCCGGTCGCCCGGCGCGCCCGCGCAGGCGCGGACCACTCGGTCCGCTGCCGCGAGCGACAAAAAGGGCTAGAGTGGGTCCGATCAAAGCGGAACCGCTCTAGTACCCACTTTCATAATTCCGTGTGCCATACGATCGCTTTTCCCGTCTCCTCGGTAGGAGGGGGTGCGCCGGCGATGCCGGGGCATCGTCAAGCATCCCCGACACCCCGAGGGGGCGGGAAAAGCGACCCGGTGGGCGGCGCCCCGAGGCCCCCGGACGTCGTCGCGTATCGCTTGTGATGCCCCGGCATCACGGCGCGCCACGCTCCTAGCCAGGAACCTCGGGGCGCCGTCGTATGGCACACGGAATTATGAAAGTGGGTACTAGCTATCAACCCGACGGGCCGACGAGCCGCGGCGCCTTGCCGCGATCCTCGCCCCACCGCCGCACGAGCTCGGTTTCGATATCGAAGAGGTCGAGCACGCGGCCGAGGGACTGGTCGACGATGTCCTCGATCGTCCGCGGCGCCGCGTAGAAGGCGGGGACGGGCGGGAACACGATCGTCCCCATCTCGCTCAAGCGCAGCATGGTGCGCAGATGGCCGCTGTGGTACGGCGTCTCGCGCACCATCAGGACCAACCGCCGACGCTCCTTGAGGACCACGTCGGCGGCGCGGGTCAGCAGGTTCGAGGTGACCCCCGACGCGATCTCGGACATGCTTCGCACCGAACAGGGGGCGACGATCATGCCGAGGGTGCGATAGGACCCGCTGGCGATCGCCGCGCCGATGTCCTCGACCGCGTAGGCCGCATCGGCGAGCGCGCGCACCCGCGCGACCTTGTCCCTCGTCTCGTGGCCGAGGGTCACCTCGGCCGACTTGGTCATGACCAGGTGCGTCTCGACCGGCGCTTCGCGCAGGATCTCGAGCAACCGGATGCCGTAGGCGACCCCCGAGGCCCCACTGATGCCGACGATCAGCCGTCGCGGCGCGGCGCTGGGCCCGGGGCTTGCCGCAGGGCTCAATACGCTCCCTCGTACGCGGTGCGCTGCACGCCGGATTGCAGGTAGTTGGCGAGAGTGAGGAAATCGAAGACCGGCAGGTCGGTCGCGTCCTGCACCGCCTTTGCGTAGGCCGGCAGCAAGGCACATTCGAGCACGATGGCGCCGAGATCGGGCTCCATATCGAGCAGCCGCTCGGCCGCTTCGACCATCTCGCCCTCGAGCCGGTCCGAATCGAGCGCGCCGCGTCCCTCGAGGACGCCGATGAACTCGGGTCCGTCCTGCAGCCCCGTGACCACGATCGGCGTCTCGGCGCGCAGGCCCGAGCGGGCCAGGAGATCGTCACCCAGGCGATGGGAAAGGGCGGTGATGATGCCGATCGGCCGGCCCCCCAGGCTCGCCGCCACGAGCGGGAGCTGGATCAGGCTCGACAGGCCCACGGGCACATCGACGGCGTCGGCGACCGCGGCCTGGAACCTCACCATGAAGCCGCAATTGCTGGTGATGCAGCGCACGCCCCGGCTCTCGAGCTCGCGGGCCGACTCGACGAAGGCGGCCTCGAGCGTCGGATCGCCCGTGGTGGTGCGTTCGACCGTAGCGCCCGGCACGGTCTTGTAGGTGACGGGGTAGCCGTAGCTCGACGCGTTGCTCATGTCGCCGGGAACGTGCGATTCCCAGGCTTCCAGCACCAGGACGCCGGCACTGAGGCCGTAAGCCTCGGCGCTCGGCCGTTTGTGGTAGATCGGCATCGCTATCCTCCTCGTCCGGGACCTGCCCATATGGCGATGCGAAGCGTACCGCAATCCGCCGCGGCGGGTCCACAGAGATTGCCCCCGCGCGGGCAACCCTCGACCTGCCCGCGAAAGCGATCTATCGTCCTGTCCGCAATCCCGCCCACCGGGCGAACGGGACGGAGGCCGCCATGACGGACGAACCGAAGAGAGTCAGCACCAACGTGGATTTCGAGAAGGACGGCAAGCAGAGGGGCTTCCTCGCCACCGCGAAATCGACCAACGAGTCCGCCTATGGGACCGTCACCGTCCCGATCACGGTCATCAAAGGTGGCACGGGCCCGACGATCTTCTTCTCGGCCGGCGTCCATGGCGACGAATACGAGGGCCAGGTCGCGCTCATGAAGCTCGGGCGCAAGCTCGACGCCGCGCAAGTGCAGGGCAGGGTCATCATCGTGCCGTCCATGAACCTGCCGGCCACCCTCGCTGGCGCGCGCTGCTCGCCCATCGACGGGCTCAACCTCAACCGCGTCTTCCCGGGCACGTCGACCGGCAGCATCACCGAGACGATCGCCCATTACGTGAGCCACGTCCTCCTGCCCCTCGCGGACATCCAGGCCGACCTTCATTCGGGCGGCAAGACGCTCGAATACATCCCCTGCATCATCATGAAGGAGCAGGACGACAAGGCGCGCGAGCGCAGGGCCTATGACGCCCTGATGGCGTTCGGCGCGCCCATAGCGCTCATCGACAAGAGCCTGGATTCGACGGGCGTCCTGGAGGTGGAGTGCGACAAGCAAGGCATCGTCAACGTGAACACGGAGCTCGGTGGCGCCGGCATCGTCTCCAAGCGAGTCGTCGAGATCGCCGAGACCGGCGCCATGAACCTCTTGAAGCACTTCGGCATCGTCGAGGGCGAGGTCGTGACCCCGCAGGAGATGGGGCGCGAGCCCACCCGGCTCGTGCGCATACCCGAGACCGACTACTACGTCATGGCGCCCGACGATGGGCTCTACGAGCCCTTCATCGAGCTCGGCGACGAGGTCGAGGCGGGCCAGTCCATCGGCCAGGTCCACTACCCCGGCCATACGGACAAGGATCCCTGGCCGGTCCATACGCCTGTCGCCGGCATGCTGCTGTGCAAGCGGCCGCCCGGGCGGGTCGAGCGCGGCGACAACATCGCCATCTTCGCCATCGACGAGACCTACTCATGAGCGCGATCACCATGGCCCCAGAGGTCCGGATCGGCATCGACGAGCTGGCGCCCTTGCTCGACGCCGGCATCGGGCCGCGCGGGCGCATCGGCTTCATCGCCCTCGCCAACGGCTACGTGACCGAGCACGAGGTCGCGAGGATGATCCCCGGGGACGTCGTCCTCTACGTCAACCGGGTGGCCAGCGAGAACGTCGTCGACCTCGCGAATCTGCGGCTCATGGAAGGCGACCTGGCGCGGGCCGCCTCCATGATCCTGCCGGCCGACCGTATCGACGTGCTGGTTTATGGCTGCACCTCGGGTACCATCGCCATGGGCGAGGACGCGGTGATCGAGGCCCTCGGCAAGATCCGCCCCGGCATTCCCGTGACCACGCCGATCACGGGCGCGCTCGCCGCCTTCGCGGCGCTGGGTGCCGGCAAGGTGGCGATGCTCACGCCCTATGTGTTCGAGGTCACCGCCGCCATGCGCGACTATTTCATCAGCCGCGGGGTAGCAGTCGTCGGCGCCGCCAACTTCAACGTCGCGCTCAATTCCGACATCCACAGGATCACGCCCCGAGCCATCCGCGACGCGGCGCTCGAGATCGACACTCCGGAGGCCGACGCGGTCTTCATCTCCTGCACGGCGCTGCGCACCGCGGACGTGATCGAGGAAATCGAGGCGGCGCTCGGCAAGCCCGTCGTCACCAGCAACCAGGCCCTCGCCTGGCACGCCTTGCGCCTCATGGGCTATACCGACCCGGTGCCCGGCCTCGGCCACCTCTTCACGATCTAGAGGTTCGAACCCGACGAAAGAGTCCCCCTCTCCCTTGGGAGAGGGTCGGGGTGAGGGGACGCGCGTCGGCGCGTTGTAATGAGTCTTCCCGCCGCCTACCGGCGGCCATGCCCTCACCCTCCCGCTTCGCGGGTCCCTCCCTCTCCCCCCAAGGGAAGAAGTGGGGAGAGGGTTCCAAATGTCAGACGCGAACCATCAGGATCGCCTCGGGCGGCCACATCGCCATTGCGAAGCGGCGCGCCGTGGGTTAATCGAGGGCACCGAACCCAGGCCCCCGACGCCGGGCCGCCAGTCGGAACGACCCAGCCGTCTCCCACCGGATAGAGAGCGATCGTGCATAGCTACCGGACCCATACCTGCAACGACCTTCGGGAAGGGGATGTCGGCAAGGCCGCGCGCATTTCCGGCTGGGTCCACCGCAAGCGCGACCACGGCCAGCTCCTGTTCGTCGACCTGCGCGACCATTACGGCGTGACCCAGTGCGTGATCGACGTCGGGAGCCCCCTCTTCGCCGCCGCCGACGCCCTGCGCAACGAGACCGTGGTGCGCATCGACGGCCCCGTGGTCGCCCGCACCCAGGATACGATCAACGAGACCCTGGGCACGGGCCGGGTCGAGATACGGATCGCCGGGCTCGAGGTCCTGTCCGAAGCCGCCCCCCTGCCCTTCCCGGTCAACAGCGACGCCGAATACCCCGAGGACATGCGCCTCACCTACCGCTTCCTCGACTTGCGCCGCGAGAAGATCCACGCGACCATCGTCCTGCGCTCGCGCATCATCGACAGCATCCGGCGGCGCATGATCGACGCCGGGTTCCTCGAGTTCCAGACCCCGATCCTGACCTCGAGCTCGCCCGAGGGCGCGCGCGACTACCTGGTGCCGAGCCGCCTGCACCCGGGCAAGTTCTACGCCCTGCCCCAGGCGCCCCAGCAGTTCAAGCAGCTGCTCATGACCTCGGGCTTCGACCGCTATTTCCAGATCGCCCCCTGCTTCCGGGACGAAGACAGCCGCGCCGACCGCTCGCCGGGCGAGTTCTACCAGCTCGACCTCGAGATGGCCTTCGTCGAGCAGGAGGACGTGTTCCGCGCCGTCGAGCCGGTGATCCACGGCGTCTACGAGGAGTTCGTGAGCCAGGCGGTGACGCCGCTGCCCTGGCCCCGCCTGCCCTTCTCGCAAGCCATGCTCAAATACGGCTCCGACAAGCCGGACCTGCGCAACCCGCTCGAGATCGCGGACGTGACGGACGTCTTCCGGGGCTCGGATTTCGGCCTCTTCAGCCGCGCCATCGACAAGGGCTCGGTCGTGCGCGGCATCCCAGCACCCGCGGTCGCCGGCCGGCCGCGCTCCTTCTTCGACAAGATGAACGATTGGGCGCGCGCCGAGGGCGCCCCCGGCATGGGCTGGATCCTGCTGGAAGACGGTGGCGGCAAGGGGCCGATCGCCAAGTTCCTCGGCGACGACAGGCTCACGGCCCTGCGCGCCGCGACCGGGGCCAAGGACGGGGACGCCGTCTTCTTCGCCTGCGATCGCGCCGGCTCGGCGGCGAAGCTCGCGGGCCTCGCGCGCGACCGTCTGGGGCGCGACCTCGATCTCCTGGAGACGGGAATCTTCAATTTCTGCTGGATCGTCGATTTCCCCATGTACGAGATCGCCGAGGCGACCGGCAAGCTCGATTTCAGCCACAACCCCTTCTCCATGCCCCAAGGGGGCCTCGCGGCGCTCGGCAAGGAGGACCCGCTCGACATCCTCGCCCACCAGTACGACCTGGTGTGCAACGGGGTCGAGCTCGGCAGCGGCGCCATCCGGAACCATCTGCCCGAGGTCATGATCGAGGCTTTCGCCCTCGTCGGCTATTCGAAGGAAGAGACCGAAGCGGGCTTCGGCGCCATGATGAACGCCTTCCGCTACGGCGCCCCGCCCCATGGCGGCCTCGCCCCCGGCATCGACCGCATGGTGATGCAGATCGCCGACCTGCCGAACATCCGCGAGGGCATCTGCTTCCCCATGAACCAGCAGGCCGAGGACCTTCTCATGGGGGCGCCGGCGCCCGCCTCGGAGACCCACCTGCGTGAGCTGCACGTCCGCGTCCACTTGCCGCCGGAGGTCGGGGAAGGCAAGATTTAGAGGCCGGCGGCGGATGGCGAAGCGAAGCCGGTCGAAGGAGAGTCACATGACGATACCGCGTCTCGGCATGATGTTGGGCCTCGCGGGCCTCGCGCTGGCGCTCGCCGGTTGCACCAGCACCACGCCCCTGCTCTCGACCACGTCCGACCCCGAGACGGGGCCACCCGCCACGTCGCAGGCGGCCTATGGCCACTTCACGGACATCCCCATCCCGGGCCGCGCCGAGATGGATCTCGAGCGCAGCCTGATCCTCGGCTCGGCGGACGAATGGCTCGGCCGGGTCTCGCTCGGCACGTCCGAGAGCGTGCCCGAGGTCTTCGATTTCTACCAGCGCGAGATGCCGAGCTTCGGCTGGGGCGAGATCACCATCGTCCGGGCCGAGGTCAGCGTCCTCACCTACGAGCGGGCCGGGCGCATCGCCACGGTCCAGATCCAGAAGAGCGCGCTCGGTGGTAGCGAGGTGAGCATCACCGTCTCGCCCAAGGGCCAGCCCGCACAGGGCCTCCAGTGAGCCTGTCCGCCACCTTGCCCGGCCGCGCGCCCGGCGCGTAAACTCTCGGCCGGGTGTCAAGGGGAGGCAGGCGTGGATCCGCATGAGCTACGCAGCGCCATGGGGTGTTTCGCGACGGGGGTGACGATCGTCACCAGCATCGGCCTCGACGGCCAGCCGGTCGGCTTGACCGCCAATTCCTTCAGCTCCGTCTCCCTCGACCCCCCGCTCGTGCAGTTCAGCCTCGACCGCGGCGGCCAAAGCCTCGACGCCTTCCAGGGCAGCGGGAAATTCGCCGTCAACGTGCTACGGGAAGACCAGGTCGAGCTCTCGAACACCTTCGCCGCGCGCGATTCAGAGAGGTTCACCGGCCTCGCCTACGCCACCTGGGTGACGGGCTCGCCCATCCTCGAAGGGGCGCTGGCCAATTTCGACTGCGACACCTACGCATCCTATGACGGCGGCGACCACGTCATCTTCGTCGGCCGCGTCCTCAGCATGTCCTGCGACATGGACAGCCAGCCGCTGCTGTTCTTCCGCGGCCGCTATCGGACGCTTTCGGCCCCGCCCTGAGTGCGTATCAGCCCGTGCCGCCGGTGAACGCGTAGATGCGCGTGAAATCGGCGCCCGGCATGGCCGCGTCCATCTCGTCGAGGGTCGCGGAGACGACGCGGCCGAGCGCCGCCCGCGTCCCGGCCTTGCCGACGCCTTCCATATAGAGCCGCACGTCCTTGGCGATCAGCGTCGAGCTGAAGCCCGCGTCGTAGGTGCCGGTGAGGACGCGGCGCGGGAACTTGTCGCTGGTGGCCGTGTTGCGGCCGGTCGAGGCGTTGATGACGGCGAGCATGGTTTCCATGTCGAGGCCGTTGGCTTCGCCGAAGAGAATCGCCTCGCTGGTCGCCGCCATGGCCGTCGCGGAGAGGAAGTTGTTGGCGAGCTTCATGGCCTGGCCCTGCCCCACCGCCGCGCCCACATGGAAGGCGTTGCCGGTGAAATGCTCGAGCACCGGGCGCAGGCGATCGAAGGTCTCGCGCCGGCCCGCGGCCATGATCGAGATGGTGCCGGCGACGGCGCCCGCGACGCCGCCGCTCACCGGGGCGTCGAGGTATTCGACCGCGGCCGTCTCCAGGATGGCCTGGGCCGCCCGCGCCGCCTCGATGCCGATGGTCGAGAGGTCCACGACGAGGGTGGTGGCGCGCGGTGCCGCCGCGACGATCGCGGCCGCGACGCTCATCACCGCCGGCCCGTCGGGCAGGCTCAAGAAGACCGTCTCGGCCCGCCCGGCGACTTCGGCGGCCGAGGCGGCCGCCGCCGCCCCCTCCGGGGCCCGTTCGGCCGTGCCAGCCAGGTCGTGGACGAGCAGCGGCACCCCGCCCGCGGCCAGGTTCCGGGCCATGGGCCGGCCCATATTGCCGAGCCCGATGAAGCCGACGGGTGTGCGAGCGGCCACGGTCAGTCGCTCCCGGCTTCCGCCTGCTCGGCCAGCACCTTGCGGGCGATGCGGAAGGCGTCCACGCCCGCCGGGATGCCGCAATAGACGGCGATCTGCATCAGCACCTCGCGCAGCATCTCGAGGGAGCAGCCGTTGGTGAGGGCGCCGCGGAAATGGATCTCGAACTCGTGCGGGCGGTTGAGGGCGGCGAGCATGCAGAGGTTGTTGATGCTGCGCTGCTGTTTGGAGAGCCCCTCCCGGCCCCAGATCCCGCCCCAGCAGAACTCGGTGACCATGGTCTGGAACTCGCGGTTGAAATCATCGGCGTTCGAGATCGCGTTCTCGACATACGCCTCGCCCAGCACTTCCTTGCGGATCTCGAGCCCGCGCTCGTAGAGTTCGGATGGCATGTGGTCCCCCTTCCCGTGATCGATGTTGCGCTCAGGTCCGGCGCTAGTACCCACTATCATAATTCCGTGTGCCATACGACGACGCCCCGAGGTTCCCGGCTAGGAGGGTGGCGCGCCGTGATGCCGGGGCATCACTCGGAACCCCTTGGCGGCGCGCGACGACGTCCGGGGGCCTCGGGGCGCCGCCCTTCGGGTCGCTTTTCCCGCCCCCTCGGGGCGTCGAGGACGCTTGACGATGCCCCGGCATCGCCGGCGCGCCCCCTCCTACCGAGGAGACGGGAAAAGCGATCGTATGGCACACGGAATTATGATAGTGGGTACTAGCCTATGCGAAGCTGGCGCCCACGGTAAGCCCGTGGCGCGGCGACGTGCTTTTCCCACGTCTTCCCATCCCGCGCAGGACGCGGCGGCGGATGTCGCGGCGGTGGTCGACCGCGGTTGCCATCTGATCCCGCGTGTGCCGTGAGAACGGCGGTGACAAATTAGTCCACGGAAGCGGCGGGATTTCCCAGCCGCGGGCGGAGTAAAACTCTGCCACCTGTAGCCTTCGATCTTTTTTGAGATGGAAGGCGGGAGGATGTACACCGTGGACCTATATCTGCGCGTTCGGCTGGCCTGCCATGTTGATGGTCTGAGCCAGCGAGAGGCGGCAAGTCGGTTTGGCATTGCGCGCGAGACGGTGAGGAAGATGCTGCGGCATTCGGAGCCGCCGGGATATCGGCGACGCCAGCCACCGAAACGCCCGAAACTGGCCCCCTTCACGGATATCATCGACCGTATTCTGGAGGAGGACCGAACGGTTCACCGTAAGCAGCACCACACGGCGAAGCGTATATTCGAGCGCCTTCGCGACGAACATGGCTTCACGGGCAAAGAGACCATCGTGAAGGATTACGTTCGGGAACGGCGCCTTCGTCGGCGTGAGATGTTTGTGCCGTTGTCACATCCTCCGGGCCATGCTCGAGCGGACTTTGGCGAGGCGGATGCGATCATCGCCGGCGTCAAGTATCGGGCGCATTTTTTCGTCATGACACTTCCCCACAGCGATGCCTGCTTCGTTGCGGCCTACCCGGCGGCGACGACGGAGGCCTGGCTGGACGGGCACAACAGAGCCTTTGTTTTTTTCGGCGGCGTTCCCCAATCGATTCTTTACGACAACGACAAGTGTCTGGTGTCGCGCATCTTGTCAGATGGCACGCGGCAACGAACGCGGGCGTTCAGCGGGCTGCAGTCCCATTACCTCTTCGAGGACCGCTACGGCCGTCCCGGCAAGGGTAACGACAAAGGCAATGTGGAGGGGGTGGTCGGCTATGCCCGGCGGAACTTCATGACGCCGCTTCCCCGGTTCGCGAGCTGGGACGCCTTCAATGGCCACCTGGAAGAGCAATGCCGCAACCGGCAAGGCAACGTCCTGCGCGGCCACCGCGAGAGCATCGGCGAACGGTTTGTGCGTGACCGCGAAGCGTTGAAGAGGCCACTGCCGGCACCGTTCGACGCGTGCGACAAGCAGGGCACGCGGGTCAACTCGCTGTCCCTGGTGCGCTACCGGACGAATGACTATTCCGTGCCCGTCGCCTACGGCCATCAGGAAGTCTGGATCCGTGGCTATGTCCACGAGGTGGTTATCGGTTGCGGCGCCGGGATCATTGCCCGACACCCCCGTTCCTACGACCGGGAAGATATGGTCTTCGATCCGATCCACTACCTGCCTTTGCTGGAGCACAAGATCGGTGCCCTGGATCAGGCCGCGCCGCTAGCCGGATGGGAACTGCCTGATGCCTTCCCAACCCTGCGCCGTCTCCTGGAGGCGCGCATGGGCAAGGCCGGCAAGCGGGAATACGTCCAGGTCCTTCGGCTTGTGGAGACCTTCGATCTCGAGGTGCTTCACGGCGCGGTGAAGGACGCCCTGCGCCTGGGTGCGATCGGCTACGACGCCGTCAAACACCTTGTGCTGTGCCGTATCGAGCGACGCCCGCCCAAACTCGACCTGGATATCTATCCCTACCTGCCTCGGGCCAACGTGGCGACCACGGCCGCCGCCAGTTATATGAGCTTGTTGGGTGGAGGCGCGTCATGACCGATACGCCGCAAGTGTTGCTGGCCCATCACCTCAAGACCCTGAAACTGCCGACGTTCCTGCGCGAATACGACAAGCTGGCCCGCCAATGCGCCACCGAGGGCGCCGACCATGTGCGGTATCTTGTCCGTCTGACCGAGTTGGAACTGATCGACCGTGAGCGCCGCATGGTCGAGCGGCGGATCAGACAGGCCAGGTTCCCCGCCGTCAAAAGCCTCGACAGCTTCGACTTCAAGGCCATCGCATCGCTCGACAAGATGCTGGTTCTGGAGTTGGCGCGATGCGAATACGTCGAGCGTCGTGAGAATATCATCGCGCTCGGCAACAGCGGAACCGGCAAGACCCATATCGCCCTCGGTCTCGGTCTGGCGGCCTGCCAAAAGGGGCTCTCCGTCGGCTTCCTCACGGCCGCTGCCCTGGTTCATGAACTGATGGAGGCCGGGGATGAAAAACGCCTGTTGCGCCTGCAGAAGCAACTGGCAAAGTATCACCTTCTGATCATCGACGAACTCGGCTTCGTGCCGCTCTCGAAGACCGGCGCCGAGCTGCTGTTCGAAGTCTTCAGCCAGCGCTACGAGCGGGGCTCGATCCTGGTGACCTCCAACTTGCCGTTCGATGAGTGGACGGAGATATTCGGCTCGGAACGCCTGACCGGGGCTTTGCTGGACCGCCTCACCCACCATGTCCATATCCTGGAAATGAACGGCGAGAGCTATCGTCTCAACCAAAGCCAAAAACGGCGGAAATCCCCAAAAATACCTGCTTGACCGCCGGTGCAATGGTTGACCCGGTGGGTCCACAGGAACCTCCCACGCTGCTTCGCTCCGCGTAACGCAAGCGCTACACGAAGCAGCGCGGGTCCCTCCTATGGACTACCGGGACAACCCCCCAACACCGCGTACCGCATAACGTTAAGTGGACTAGTTTTGCTCCGCCCGGGTGGACTAATTTTGCTCCGCCGTTGACACTTATGCGAGGCCAGCCTTAGCGGCGCTTGAGCGATATAAGAAATGCGCCCGCCCAGCGCTTGAGGGATCATACGATCGGTCTTATCTAAGCCCCCATTTCCCAAGTGAACTCGATATTCCATGCCCCGTGATGGGAATTCTGCTATAAGAATCAATATGTTGATGCATTGATGGAGCAGCAGGTATGGGACACCCGATGGGTGAATCGAAACGGGACAGTTTACGGGTCGATTTTGACCGTCGCTTGAAGCTTGAATTCCATGGTTCCAAGATTACTTCTGACGCCGGGTTGCTCGCCTACCGGGAGCTTGACGATGCCCTCGGCCTGACTGAGATGGCCGAGGGTGTTTTCCAGGATAGCCGTACCGGCAAGAACGGATGGCACGGCAAGACGGGTCAGTTTCGCCAGTCCGTTTTCGGGCGCCTTGGCGGCTATGACGATGTGAACGACGCCGACCGTCTGGGACGCGATCCCGCCATGCGCTGGATTGTTGGCGGCAAGGCCATCGAAAGACAGGCCGCTTCCACCAGCCAGATGGGACGCTTCGAGACGGAGCTATTGGCCACCGACGAGAACGTTGAAGCCTTGGTCGACATGAACGGGGTGTGGATCGACAAGGTTCATGACCGCCATCCGCCGAAGATGATCATTCTCGACATGGACAGCAGCGTCAGCCCGACCCATGGCGAACAAGAGGGAACAGCGTACAATGGTCACTTCGGCTGTACCTGCTACCATCCGCTATTCCTGTTCAACCAGTTCGGCGACTTGGAGAGATGTTCCCTGCGCCCCGGTAATGTTCACAGTGCCGACGGATGGCGGAATGTTCTGGAGCCGGTGGTGATGCGCTATAAGGAAAGGAAGGTGCGGCTGTATTTTCGTGGCGATGCCGCCTTCGCCTCACCGGAGATATACGAATATCTCGAAGCCGAGGATTACT
>CAXXKO010000026.1:0-450124 GCA_963666705.2 Alphaproteobacteria bacterium
CCGCAAGCCGCGCATTCGAAGACGCGCGCCCGCGCCTTGTGCCGATAGCCCCGCCGGTGCCCGCAGCGGGCGCACGCAAACCCAGACGGCCAGCGTCGATCCGCCAAGGCCAGGATGCACGATTCCTCGTCTCGGTAGCGCTCTTGGAACGTCAACAAGCCGCTCATGCCCTGTCTCCCGACCAATCCTCAGAGGCGGGAACAGTACACCCTTAGAGCGAACATATAAAGAACACTCGGTCGCTACCTGCATTACCCGGATAGGGACGTAAATTATTGATGCAATTGAAACAAGAAATTTGTCAATTCATAATCGTGGAATAATAAATAAGAGATATTGCGACACTAGTGTCCGGTTAAAAATCGAATAAATTCAATTGGTTGGTTATTTGCGAAGCGTTGCATCTGTTTTCGTCTCCCGCAAGTGCTTGATGTATGGGCATTTTCTCGAAGAGGGTCACCGAGAGGATCTGTAACAAAGTGTAGAGCGAGGCGTCCAGGTCGAGGCGCTTCTTGACGATGGCGACGAGGACGTAGACCGAGACGGCAATCCAGATCTGCGTCTTCACCGCGTTCTCCGACGTGCCGTAGAACTGCTTGATCCGAAGATGCTGCTTGATCCACTTGAAGAAGAGTTCCACCTGCCAGCGGCTTTTGTAGAGCGCGCAGATGGTGGCGGCCGGAAGCGAGAAGTTGTTGGTGATGAAGACCAGCGTCTTGCCGGACTCGGGGTCCTTGAAGCGGATGCGCCGCAGAAGTTCGGGGTAATCCTGACGGGTGTAGAAGCCGTCCAGGGAGATGGTCTGGTCGCAAATGATGCCGGTCGAGCGATCCGTCGGCGCCGAATAGACGCGATGAGCATCGATGTTCGACTTGGCACGCGTGACGAAGAAGGCCCCGGCTTGGTGCAACACATAAAGGCGGGCAAAGTCGACGTAGCCACGATCCACGACGTAGATGGCTCCGGCTTCCGGCAAGAGCATATCGAGGGCATGAACGTCGTGCAGCTTGCCATCCGAGATGTGGATAAAACTCGGAATGTTGCCCCGCAGGTCGAGCAGCGTGTGCATCTTCACCGCCGCCTTGGTGGTGCGGAAGTGCGCCCACGGAAAGACCGACAGGCACAGAGCGATGGTCGTCGAGTCCAGGGCGTAGACGGTATTGGTCAGGTCCAACCCCAGTTCTTCGTCGACGTACAGCGTCCTCGCCTGGGTGATGAGCCGCTGGGCCAACGCCGCATGGATACGCCAGTCGCGCCTTTCGTTGGCATCGGCCAGCGTCGAGCGCCGGACCGGCTGGCGGAAGCCCATGTGATAGAGTTTCGATGCGTGGACCGAGAGGCAGGTCTCGATGTCGCGCAGGCTTTCCCGGTAGGTCAGCTGGGCGAAGGCCATGGACCGGTATTGCTCGGCGCAGGAAAGCGTCCGGACCCGGTGATCGCCGACATACCGGTCGACGATCCGCGTGAAAGTAGTCCATGGCAGGAAGTCCATGAGCTGAGCGAACAGGGTCTTGCCGGTGTTCATGAGCATCTCCTCGGAGAAACTCCGAAAAGTGCTCCATCCAATTCAAATCGACACCATGCATTTTCGCTTCAAACCCCGCAGAAATCCTGGCTCTCAAAGCCAGCACCGCTCAGTTAACCGGACAGCAGTGATATTGCGAGAGAACTAATACCAGTGAGCCTATGAAATCACCTTCATGATCCATGGATAGGCGCAGAGGGTTCGCATACGATCCGGTTCTGCGATGAGGTCGATCCATGCTTGGCAACAGGCGTCGATGATGGCCTCGGTGTCGTCGAGGACGCGGAGCGATAGGAAGCGTTCGCGTAGGTAGAGCCAAACCCGCTCGACGGGGTTGAGTTCGGGACTGTAAGGCGGCAACAGCGCCAAGGTGACGTTGTCGGGGACGGTGAGGGCGCGCTCGTCGTGCCAACCGGCGCCGTCGCACATCATGACGGCGTGCGCATCCTGGTCCAGGGTATCGGCGAAGTGTGCGAGAAACAGGTCCATGACCTTGGCGTTGACGCTCGGCATCACCAGGGTGACGTCGTCGCCGGTGTCCGGGCGCACGGCGGAGAAGATGTAGGCCCACTGGTAGCCGATTTGACGCGTCCCGGGGGCACGCTCGCCCCTGCGCCACCACCGGTGACACACCCGGCCCTTGTTGCCGACGCGCGCTTCATCCTGAAACCACAGCTGTAGGCGCTTGTCGGGATGCGCCGCGGCGGTCGCCTTCAGGATGTCGCGAAGCGCCCTTTTTTGAAGCGCTCCTGCGCTTCGGCGTCCCTTCGCGGGTGGCTCGGGCGCGCCTTCTGGCGGGAAAATCCCATCCGCCGTAGAACCCGGGTCATGCTCGAGGGGTGGTAGGTCTTGGCGAAGCGCTCCTCCAGCCAGCGGCACAGATCGGCCCGGGTCCAGGCGCAAACCCCGTCGCGCTCAGGCTCCGGCCCGGCGATGATGACCGCCGCCAGCGCCGCTTCCTCGTCTGCCGTCAGCCGCCGCGGCGAGTAGCCCTTTGGACGGTCGTGAAGCCCCTCCAATCCCTTTGCATTGTAACGAACAACCGCGTCGCGAAGCGTTTGGCGATCCATCCCCGCAAGCCGCGCGGCATCAGCCCAGGGCATCTCCTCCAAAGCATTCGCGATCCCATAGGCCCGCGCCGCCGCTCGACCGTACGATTCCACGCGAGCCCAGCGCCGAAGCTCCAAAGGCGTCAAATCATCCCGTATCTTGAGTGCTGATCCCATGACATCCCCCACATCTGGTGGGAGACCATACAATCACAATCCGCCATCATCCGCCATCAATGAATATCCCGAGAGTCAATTCAGGCGCTCACTGGTATAATACATCGACTGAGAAGATAGGTTTGGTGCGCTCGCTCGTACTAAACGACGTCGAGACAGTCATTCCATTGCTAGCAAATGGGGTCACGCGAATTGATCGGGAGGCAAGGAGAAAACTCAAACTCAAGGGTATTCGATTCAATGAGCTACCGAAATTCCCGAAAATAAAACGAGCTTCACCTAAGAAGAAAAAAAATAATCCAAACTAATTAGACCAGTTCCTCGCTATTTCAAGTGGAACGTTGAAGAATCACTTATATTATATTTTCAATTTCGTTGTCATTTGTTAAACATCTAATCGAACCCATCCAGCCACGCCCGGTGCTCGGCCACCACTTCCAGCAGCCGGCCCGTATCCACGTTGGTGCCGCTGAGGACCAGGGCGACGTTCCCGCCCACCGGCCCGGCCTTCTCGTGCAGCAGTGCCGCGATGCCGACCGCACCCCCGCCTTCCAGCACCAGGTGCTCGGCTTCGAGGGCGAAGGCCATGGCGCGGCCGATCTCCTGCTCGCTCACCAGCACCAGGTCGTCTACCAGGTCGCGGACAAGGGCGAAGGTGTGCTTGTTGTCGAGGAAGATGCCGCCGCCCAGGCTGTCGGCCAGGCTCTCGACCTCCTCGACCAGCACCGGCTTGCCTGCCTTCTGGCTCTCGTACATGGCGGCCCCGTGTTGCATGGAGACGCCCACCACCCGGCAATCGGGGTTGGCCGCCTTGACCGCGCGCGCGATGCCGGCGATGAGGCCGCCGCCGCTCACGGGCACCAGGACCGTATCGAGGCTCGGCAGGTCCTCCAGCAGCTCGATGCCGATGGTCCCCTGCCCGGCGACGATGGCGGCGTCGTCGAAGGGGTTGACCATGGTCATGCCCTCCTCGCGCTCGAGCCGGAAGGCGACCTCCGCGGCGTCGTCCTGGTTCTTGCCGTGGACCATCAGCTCGCCGCCCGCGGCCAGGATCGCCTGGCGCTTGTTCTCGGGCACCAGGTTCGAGATGCAGACCGCCGCCCGGCACCCGGCGAGGCGCGCCACGTGCGCGACGGCGCGGCCGTGGTTGCCGGTCGAGACCGTGGTCACGCCACGGGCGCGCACGTCGTCGGGCAGGCCCAGGATCTTGCTGGCGGCGCCCCGCACCTTGAAGCTGCCCGTCGGTTGCAGGGTCTCGAGCTTGTAGTGGACGGAGGTGCCGAGGCGGGCCGAGAGCGCCTCGGCCGGCACCAGCGGCGTGCGCCGGACGACCGGCGCGATGCGCGCCCTAGCGCGGTAGATGTCGCCGAGGGAGACGCCGCGATCGCTCATCGAACGCCGACCCGGGCCGGCTCTCAGCCCCCGGCCCAATCGCCCGCGCGGACCAGCTCGTCGGCCACGCGGCCGACGGCGCGTTCGACCCGGGCCACGATCTCGTCCACCTCCTCGCGGGTGATGACGAGGGGCGGGGCGAAGCCCAGGATGTCGCCATGGGGCATGGCGCGGGCGATCAGGCCCTCGGCGAGGCAGGCGGCGGAGACGCGCGCGCCGACCTTCAGCGCCGGGTCGAGGCGCTCCTTCTTCTCCCGGTCGGCCACGAACTCGATCGCCGCCAGGAGCGCCTTGCCCCGCACCTCGCCCACCAGCGGATGGTCGCCCAGGGCGTCACCCAGGCGCTCGAGGAAGTACGCGCCCGTGCGCGTGGCGTTGCCGGCCAGGTCCTCGGCTTCGACGATGTCGAGGTTGGCGAGCGCGGCGGCGCAGGCCACCGGATGGGCCGAATAGGTGTAGCCGTGGCCCAGGGGGCCGATCTCGGCCGACTTCTCGAGGATCACGTCGCACACGCGCTTGGAGACGATGGCGCCCGAGAGTGGCTGGTAGGCGCTGGTGAGGCCCTTGGCGATGGTCATGAAATCGGGCTCGATGGCGTAGGTGTCGCAGCCGAAATTGTCGCCCAGGCGCCCGAAGCCGCACACCACCTCGTCGGCGATCACCGAGACGTCGTGCTTGCGGCACACGTCCTGGACGGCCTCCCAATAGCCCTCGGGCGGCGGGATGATGCCGCCCGTGCCCATGACCGGCTCGCCGATGAAGCCGGCCACGGTCTCCGGCCCCTCGTCCTCGATCATGCGGTCGAGCTCGGCCGCGAGCTGGCCCGAATACTCGCGCTCGCTCACGCCCGCCGCGGCCCCCCAGTAATGGTGCGGCGTCGCCGCGTGCCGCACCGGGCCCATGGGCAGGTTGAAGTATTTGTGGAAGATGGGCAGGCCCGTGAGGCTGCCGGAGAAGACGGTCGAGCCGTGATAGCCGCGCAGGCGTGAGATGATCTTGATCTTCTCGGACTTGCCGCGCAGGTTGTTGTAATACCAGAGCAATTTGGCGATTGTCTCGTTGGCGTCCGAGCCCGAGAGGCCGAAATAGACCTTCTCCATATTGGCCGGCGCGAGGCGCACGACGCGGTCGGCCAGGCGGATGGCCGCCTCGTTCGAGTGCGAGGCATAGACATGGTAGTAGGCCAGCTTCTTGGCCTGCTCGTACATGGCCTCGACCACCTCCATGCGGCCATAGCCGATATTGACGCAATAGAGCCCGCCGAAGCCGTCGAGCAGCTCGCGGCCTTGCGCATCGGTGATGGTGATGCCCTTGCCGGTCTCGATGATCCGGGGCGTGCCCTCGGCGTGGGTGGCGAAGGAGGTGGAGGGGTGCAGGAAGGACTGCTTGTCCATCTCCTCGAGCGAGAGGTTGCGGGTGCTCTGGTCCATGGGGCGTCTCCGGATCGAGGGGGGCAAGGGTGCGGCATCAGCCGGGCCGCGGCGCGCGAGACTAGGCCATGTACCCGTGGCGGGGCAACGGAATGCGTCTCACGCCGGCGCCCTCCGGCGCCCATCCCCATTACCCCGCCTCATGGGCGAGCTGGGCTATATCGCGGGCTCGGCATAGCAGTTGACGGTGATGGTGGCCACCGAGGCGGTGTTGGGCAGGGCCAGCACCTGGCTCACGATCCCGGCTAGGCTCTCGGGGCTGGTCTGGATCTCGGCCGGCGTCGCGGAGAGGGCCGTCATGTCGGTCAGGGTATCGCCCGGGCACAGCGCCGTCACCCGCACGCCGTCGTCCCAGGCCGCCCGGCGCAGGACCTGGGCCAGGCCCATGGCGGCGAACTTGGTGATGGCGTAGGAGGGCGAGCCGCCCTTGTGGCGGATGCCCGCGATGGAGACCAGGTTGACGATGCGCCCACGGCCGGCCGCGCGCAGATGGGCCATGGCGGCCAGGCTCAACCGATAGGGCGCCTTGACGTTGACGGCCCAGGATTCGTCGAGCAGCGCCTCGTCGAAGGGCTCGACCGGGTGGCGGTGGAGGATGCCGGCATTGTTGACGAGGCCGTCGAGGCGCCCGAACCGCGCCACCGTCGCGGCCACCCAGGGCGCCGCCGCATCCGGGTCGCGGGCCTCGTAGGCATGGCGCAGGACCCGCTCCTCGCCCAGGTCCGCCGTCGCGTGGGCGAGCGCCGCCGGGTCGCGGGCGCCGAGGCTCAAGCCATAGCCGTCGGCATGGAGGCGTCGGGCGATGGCGAGGCCGATGCCCCGGTTCGCACCCGAGATCATGACGGCGCGGCCCGCGGGGTCGAGGCGCGCCGGCCCGTCGCCGGTCATATCCCGTGCCGCGCCCACGCGCTCATCCCGGCCGCCGGGCCTTGAGCGCGGCCGTCAGGGTGCCGTCGTCGAGATAGTCGAGCTCGCCCCCCATGGGCACCCCGCGGGCGAGGGAGGAGACGACCACGCCGGCGCCCGCCAGCCGGTCTGTGATGTAGTGGGCCGTGGTCTGGCCCTCCACGGTGGCGTTCGTCGCCAGGATGACCTCGGCCACGGCCGGTGCCCGCGCCCGGGCGACCAGGCGGGCGATGCCCAAGTCCGCGGGGCCGACGCCGTCGAGCGCCGAGAGGGTGCCGCCCAGCACCTGATAGCGGCCCTTGTAGGCGGCCGTGCGCTCGATCGCCCACAGGTCCGCCACCTCCTCGACGACGCAGATGGTGCTCGCGTCGCGCCGTGGGTCGGCGCAGATGGCGCAGGGCTCGCTCGTGTCGATATTGCCGCAGACGCCGCAGGCGCGGATGTTCTCGGCCGCCGTGGCGAGGGCCCGCGCGAGCGGCTCCATGAGCACCTCGCGCCGCTTGATGAGATGGAGCGCCGCGCGCCGGGCCGAACGCGGGCCGAGCCCCGGCAGCTTGGCGAGGAGCTGGATCAGCCGCTCGATCTCGGAGCCGGTCATGGGCGGCGGGATACCTGGATGGCACGCACACGGCGGCCCTAGAACGGCAGCTTGAGGCCGGGCGGGAGGTTGAGGCCGCCGGTGAGCTTGCGCATCTCCTCGGACGAATGGGCCTCGACCTTCGACTTGGCGTCGTTGTGGGCGGCGACGATCAGGTCTTCCAGCACCTCGATCTCGCTGGGATCGACGAGGGCGGGGTCGATCTTCACCCGGCGCATCTCGCCCTTGCCGCTCAATACCACGCTCACCATGCCGCCGCCCCCGGCGCCGGAAATCTCCAGCTCGGCCAGCTCGGCCTGGAGGCGCTCCATCTTGGCTTGCATCTCCTGGGCCTGTTTCATCATCTGGCCGAGATTCTTCATGGTTTCGCCTCTCCAGGACTCGAGCGGTTCCAGTTCATCTGGAATCGCTCCAGACCGCAATGCGGCCCGCCGGCCGTCCGGCGCGCCCGCGCAGGCGCGGACCATAAGGTCCGCTGCCGTGAGCGACAAGACGCTAGAGCGGGTCCATTCAAAATGGAACCGCTCTAGCCGGTCGGTTCGTCTCGGCCGCCGGGCTCGTTGACGGCCGTGATCTCGGCCCCGGGGAAGGTCTCGAGGATGGCGCCCACCACCGGGTTGGCGCGCGCGTCCGCCTTCAGCGCCTCGCTGGCCGCGAGCGCCCGTTCGTTGAGGGTCGGCATGCCGGGCTCGCCCGACACGCTGACCACCCAGCGCCGGCCGGTCCATTCGCCGAGCAGCTGCCCGAGCCGGTTGGCGAGGTCGCGCGGCGCGTCCGCCGTCGGCCGGAACTCGATCAGGCCCACTTCGAACCGGACCAGGTGCACTTTCCCCATGAGGTGGTTGTGAAGGATGCCTTCGCGCCGTTGGCCGAACAGCGCCACCACCGCCTCGAAGCTGCGCGGCCCGCTCTCGGGCGCGGGGGCCGCCGCCTCGACCTCGTCGGGGGCCTCGGCCTCGGGCGCGGGCCGGGGGGCCGCGGCGGCGCCCGTCGTCAGGGCCGCGCGGGGCGGCCCCGGCGGCGCGTCGACGGGCGCGGGCGGCGCTGGCCGGCTCGGCGCCGATGCCGGTGCGGCGTCGGCGGCCGGCCCTGGCGCGGGGGCCGGCTTCCCGCCCCCGCCCCTATCGCCGAGGCGCGCCACGATCTCGCCCGGTGTCGGCAGCTCGGCGGCGTAGGCGAGGCGCACCAGCACCATCTCGGCCGCCTGCATGGGAACAGGTGCCGCCTGCACCTCGCCCAGCCCCTTGAGGAGCATCTGCCAGGCGCGACTCAGCGCCGGCATGGCGAGCTTCTCGGCCGCCGCGCGGCCGCGCACCCGCTCGGCCTCCGGCATCGCCATGTCGCGGCCGGCATCGGGCACGATCTTGAGGCGCGTCACCCAATGCACGAGCTCGAGCAGGTCCTGGATCACCACCAGCGGGTCGGCGCCGGCGTGATGGCCCTCCTCGAGCAGGCCGAGCGCCGCCTCGATATCGCCCGACATGAGGGCCTCGAAGAGGTCGAAGATCCGGGTGCGGTCGGCGAGGCCGAGCATGTCGCGGAGCTGGTCCTCGGCGATGCCGTCGCCGTCCCCCTTGGGCCCGAAGGTGGAGATCGCCTGGTCGAGGAGGCTCAACCCGTCGCGCACCGAGCCGTCCGCCGCGCGGGCCAGCAGCGCCAGGGCGGCCGTCGTGAGCGCCGCGTCCTCCCGATGGCCGATATCCTCGAGATAGGCGGCCAGCATCTCGGCCTCGACCCGGCGCAGATCGAAGCGCTGGCAGCGCGAGAGCACGGTGATCGGGACCTTGCGGACCTCGGTCGTGGCGAAGACGAAGACGACGTGCGCCGGGGGCTCCTCCAGGGTCTTCAGGAGGGCGTTGAAGGCATGTTTGGAGAGCATGTGGACTTCGTCGATGATGTAGACCTTGTAGCGCGCGCCGAGGGGGCGGTAGCGCACGCCGTCGATCAGCTCGCGCATGTCGTCCACGCCGGTGCGGCTGGCCGCGTCCATCTCGATCACGTCGATATGCCGGTCCGCGGCGATGGCGATGCAGCTCTCGCAGACCCCGCAGGGCTCGGCCGTCGGCCCGCCCGCGCCGTCGGGGCCGATGCAGTTCAGGGCCCGGGCGATGATGCGCGCCGTCGTCGTCTTGCCCACCCCGCGCACGCCGGTCAGCATGTAGGCGTGGGCCAGGCGGTCGAGGTTGATGGCGTTGGTCAGGGTGCGGACCAGCGCCGCTTGACCGATCAGCTCGGCGAAGCGCGCCGGCCGGTATTTCCGGGCCAGGACCCGGTAGGCGGCCTCGGGGCCGGGCTCGGCCGCCGGCGGCTCGGATTCCGGCGGCCCGGTCTCGGGCGGCTCGGTCTCGGGCGGCGTGGGCTCTGGCGGTTGGGTCATATCGCCCGGACTGGCTCGGCAACTCTGATGGGGCGGCGCGAATACGGGGCGGGAGACTGGCGGACAACCCGGGCCTAAGCTCGTTACGGCTGCTTCCTTCCGGATCTGACCGGGTTGGCGAGGGGCCCGTTCGCCACCAGCCTCCCTCATGGGACTATATCAGGAAGTGCCGGCCGGGGGGCAAGGAGGATCGCTCGCCGCCGTTGTCGGCTCGAGATTCTCGGGCTGGCGCCGTGGCTGTCGGCGAAGGCGCCGCGGCGTCCGCGCTGGTGCGCCCCCGTCCGCCACAATCCGCCCCGCCGCCATGAGGGGCGCGAGGCGGGGCTGGCTTCCCCGACCATCTTCACCTGCTCGGCCCGGAAGCGCTCACCCTGCGCGCGGCTCAGGACATCGACCCGTTCGGCCGGTTGGATCGGCTCCGGCACGGTGGCGGGATAGCCCCCCATCGCCCGGCGCGCAAGCGCGACCGCCCCCCGGTAGCCGGCCGCGCGCGGCGCGAGGGCGGAGCCGGGCGCCTCTCTCACCCGTTCTCGCTGTGCTCGTCGTCGCAGTCCTCCGGCATCAGGCGGGGCGAGGCGAGGCCGTTGAGCCGGGCGATGTCCGGCCAGTGGGGGCTGCCCTGCAGGCGGCACAGGAAGACCCGGTAGAAGGTCTCCCCGTCCCGCGGCCAATGCGGCCGCCACGCGGCATCGAGGAAGGGGCGCGCCTGGGCCATGTTGCCGGAATAGATGAGGTCCAGCATGACCCGCCACAGCGCCGGCGGCGGCGTCTCCAGGCTGAACGCATAGCCCTTGTCGTCCTCGCGAACCGCCCGGATCAGGGCCGCCCATTCGCCCTCGCCGGGCGGCGGCCTGCGCATGAGCTCCGCGGCCATCCGGTAGGCCTCGCCGTCGTAGGCGAGGATCACCAGCGGCATGTAGGAGCCCGCCGCGCTGGCTTTCCAATACACGTAGTGGGCGTCCCGCATCTTGATCTCCAAGCCCGGCCGGCCGTCCAGGTCCTCGACGATGAACTCGCTGTCAAGGCCGCCGATCCGCGCCACCTCGCGAAATCGCGCGCCGATCTCCAACACCACCAATGTGATGCAACAGTGCGCGCCGCCGGACCAGGTCTCGAATAGAGCATTCGGCCGCCCATCGCCGGTAACATCCGTACCCAACGGAATCTCGCGTGGCTCCACACTCGGGAAAAAATCGAGATAGATGCGCTGGTCGGCGATGAAGTAGACGATCTCGCCCGCGCGATAGACGACCAGCCGGTCGTTGCTAATTTTCTGCTTTTCCAGCGCCAACACGTACTCGCCGATACGGTACTGCGCGTGCGTCCAGTCTCGCGCCGGCCCCCAGCGGCGGCACTCGTCCGGCGCCGGTTCCTCGGAGTCGAGGCCGTTGAGCGCCGCGATCTGGGGCCAGTACCGACTGCCCTGTACCTCGCACAGGATGGCCTCGCTGATCGGCTCCTCCTCCCGCCACCAGTCGGGATGCCACGCGGCATCGACAAAGGACCACGCCTGGGTCATGTTGCCGCCGTAGATCAGCTCCATCACGATCCGCCACAGGACGGGTGGGGGCCGTGGGCGGCCTTCCGCCGAGGTCTCCGCGCGCACGAGGCGAAGCGCCGCGGCCCATTCGCCCTCGTCGAGCGGCGGCCGGCGCATGAGGTCCTCGGCGACCCGGTATGCCTCGCCGTCATGAGCGAAGACCACGAATGGCGTGCGCGTTTCCCGATTATCGGTTACCCACGAGCGGATTGGCTTGTCACGAACCGCGATTTCCAGGCCCGGCCGTTCGTCCAGGTCCTGGAGCGCGATCTCGCCCTCCATGCTATCGATGCGGGCCAATTCGCGGAAGCGCTCGCCGATCTCGAGGACGATTACCCCGTCGAACCCGCCGCCGTTGCCGGTCCTCACCACGGCGTTTGGCTCACCATCGCCCGTGATGTCCGCGCCGAGCGATAGGCCCGTCGGCCGCTCCGTCGGGTCGTTCTCGAGCCGCACCTCCGCCCTTACGACAGTCAGGAGCGGATCGTCGGCCCGGTACAGGGTGAGAATGTCGTCGCCGTCCTCACGCTTGCGCAGCTCGAACCGGTAGTCGCCGTACCGGTATTCCTCGACCGCCCAGCCGTCCTCCAGAGCGCCGCCCCGCGAGCAGGCGCCGAGCAGCGCCACGAACGCGATGGCCCAATACCCGCTCTGTCGAGAAAGACGGCGGGACATGCTCATGGCGCCGGGTCCTTGAGAAGGGGCACGTCTTGGAGCAGACGGAGGCGGGTCTCGACCCGCAGGAACATGTCTCTCTTGTTCTCCGGGAAGGTATCCGGATCGCTCTTCCAACCATGCTTCTCGAGATGCGTCAGGTATTGATTGATGCCGCCCGCGCCCTCGCGATGAGCGGCGCCGATCAGGCCGTTCATGGTAATGGTGATCTTGCCCTCGATGCCTTCGATCTCCTGCCCGACGTGGCTCGTGGCGCCCTTGTTGCGCAGGAACTCCTTCACTTTGTCAACGTGCGTGGCGAACACCCTCTCCTGAACCAGGGGATCGTTCAGGAACGCCTCCGCGCTGTCGATACCATGCTCGCCCGTCCATTTGAATTCCTCGCCATCCTTTTCCAGCATACCCGCGTCGATCAGTCCCTTACTTCTCATCTGGTATCTGCCGAGCGCGCCGATACCGCCCTCCTCCGGATTGAAGGCTTGATAGTTACCCATGCTCTGGCTTTCCAAGCCGGCGATCGTGTCGCGGAACTCGGCCGTGAGTGGTGATTTGGGCCATGTCGAGTCGGCCAGCGATGGCCCTGCGGCGGGCGGCTCGGGTTTCTCCGGGAACGGCGGCTGTAGCGATATCCGCGGCGCGGGTGTCTCCGGCTTCTCCGGAAACGGCTGTTGCACTTGCACTCTCGGCCGCGGCGTATCCGCCACTTGCGTAAAAAATGGAGCTTCGCCCTCCGGGATGCGCCCCGCCGCCATGTGGCGCGCGAGGGAGGGCTGGCTTCCCCGACCATCTTCACCAGGTCGGCCCGGAAGCGCTCACCGTGCGCGCGGTTCAGGACATCGACCTGCTCGGCCAGTTGGATCAGCTCCGGCAGGGCGGCGGGATTGTCCTCCATCGCCCGGCGCATGAGGACGATCGCGCCCGGGTGATCCGTCCGCCGCACGACGCCCTTCGCCATGCCCCGCGACTCCCGGTAATTGTCGGCCGTGAGCGCCTCGAAGCGGATGGGGCCGGTGCGCTTGGGCCGGGCGGCCAGCTCGGCCGCGCGCTTCCCCGCCTTCCGGAGCTCGCCCTCGGTCGGGCCGCGCGGGGCGGCGTACCCGTCCACCACCAGTCCTTCCCGGTCCTGGAAAGAGCGGAGCGCGTCGCCCATCTCCGCCTCGCGCGGCACCACGCCGCCCGCCGGGCGGGGGAGGAACCCGGTGGCCCGCAGGGCTTCGGTGATCGTCTCCACGTCGCGGGGGTCGTTTTTCGTGCCGGCCATGAAGCTCTTGCGGAGTATCAGTGGGTCTCTCATGGGTCGCATTCTCCGTCGAGATAATAAACGCAAATATAGCCGAATAAGGTATTATACCCTAAGTATGACGTGTGTCACGAAAGTATTTGCCTCTTTGTTCTTTATTTTACAGCGGCATCCCATGCGGGCCAACGAGAGCCGGAGCGCGCGGCCGATGGCCTCCGCTGCCGTGTCCCCTTGATATCGCGGAAATCATACCTAGATATTGGTCTCCCCCATGCCCGTCAGCCGGCCTTGCCGAAGAAATATGTCAAGGATTGTCAAGGTTTGGCCCCGAAGTCCATAACTTGTTGATATACAACGATTCCAGCCCGCTCCACCTTGACAATCCTTGACAATTCGGGCCGTCGGTAGGGGGTTTTGGCGCCCGCGCGGCGTCAGGCGGGGCCGGGATGGGGCGTCATGGGCCTGGCCGGCGGCAAGGACGAAGGGCACCGGCCGGTATCGGGCATCCCCGTCCGGTAAATCGACCCTTTGGCAAGCCCCCGATCGTCGGCCGGGCCGAGCGGGTGGAATCCGGGTCGCGGACCGCGGGTCGCGCCGATTGCGCGGGTGCGGGCGCTGTGCCACCCTTCCGGCCATGAGAGAGCCCAACTTCTTCGCCAGCGGCGGCATCGACCGGCGCGGCACGGAGCGCGGCGACGAGGCCTGGCTGGCCGCGCGCTTGGCCGACCCCAGCACCCGGATCGTGCCGGTGTGGCGCTCGCGCAACCTCATGGTCCTGGGCGAGGAGCCCGGCGCCGTCCTGATCGAGCGGCACGAGGCCGACCTCCTGGTGGCGAACGGGGCCGAGACGGCCTTCCTCGGCATGCTCGACGACCGGGCGCATTTCGCCGTCGAGCTCTCGCATATCGAGGATCCCATCGCCGCGCACGGCCTGGGCGGGGGCGGCGAGTTCGTCGACCTGCGCAACACGGGCGGGCTTCTCGATCCGCAAAGCGGCGCGCTGCTGGCCTATGCCCGCGGCCTCATGTTCTGGCACCAGCGCCACCGCCATTGCGGCGCCTGCGGCCATCCCACCCGCAGCACCGAGGGGGGGCACATCCGGGTGTGCGCCAACGCGGACTGTGGCCTCCAGCATTTCCCGCGCACCGACCCCGCCGTCATCATGCTGGTGACCGATGGGGACAGGTGCCTCCTGGGCCAGGCGCCGCGCTTCATCCCCGGCATGTACTCGACCCTGGCCGGCTTCGTCGAGCCGGGCGAGAGCCTGGAGGAGGCGGTGGCGCGCGAGGTCTACGAGGAGGCGGGCATCGAAGTGACGGACGTGCGCTACCATTCGTCCCAGCCCTGGCCCTTCCCGGCCTCGATCATGCTGGGCTTCCACGCCACGGCGACCACGACCGAGATCCACGTCAACGAGGAGGAGCTGGCCGACGCCGTGTGGAAGACCCGGGAGGAGCTGCGCAACAGCCCCGAGGACGACACCTTCCGCCTGCCCCGCGGCATCTCCATCGCCCGCCGCCTGGTCGACGACTGGATCGAGGGGAAGGTTTAGTACCCACGCACTAATCGGTAAATGCTGGACGGCACGATCATCGGGCTCAGCCCACTGGCGCTCGGTTTTGCGCTTTTGGCCATGTTCGCGGGCGCGGTGATCCGGGGCTACAGCGGCTTCGGCTCCTCCATGTTCTGGGTCACCAGTATTTCGCTGGTGGTGCCGCCGGCCGAGATCGTGCCCACCATCTACATGCTCGAGGTGCTGGCGAGCGCCCACCTCCTGCGCCGGGCCTGGGGCGAGGTCGACTGGCGCTCGGTGCGCTGGATGCTGCTCGGCGCGCTCGTCGCCACGCCGGCCGGCGTCATTCTGCTGGCGACGCTCCCCGCCGCCCCCATGCGCGTCGCCATATCGCTCGTGGTGCTGGGCGCCGTCATCGTGCTGTGGCGCGGCGTCAGGCTGGAGCGCCGCCTGGGGCCCGCCGCCACCATCGCCACCGGGGCCGTCTCCGGCCTCGTCAACGGGGCGACTTCGGCCGGCGGGCCACCGGCGGTGCTCTACTACCTCGCGAGCCCGGTGGGTGCGTCGGCCACGCGGGCCTCCCTCATCGCCTACCTCCTGGGCACGGATGTCCTGGCGACGGGTTTCGCCGCGGCCGAGGGCCTCGTCACATGGGATGTGCTGCTCCGAACGGCGGCTTTCTTCGTGGTCGTTTTGGCCGGCCTCGCCCTCGGCCAGCGGCGCTTCGTCAGGACGAGGCCCGAATCCTTCCGCCGCTTCGTGCTCGTCCTGCTCGGCGCCCTGGCCCTGGCCGGCGTCGCGCGGGTGGTGCTCTAGTACCCACTTTCATAATTCCGTGTGCCATACGATCGCTTTTCCCGTCTCCTCGGTAGGAGGGGGCGCGCCGGCGATGCCGGGGCATCGTCAAGCATCCCCGACACCCCGAGGGGGTGGGAAAAGCGACCCGTAGGGCGGCGTCCCGAGGCCCCCGGACGTCGTCGCGCGCCGCTTGTGATGCCCCGGCATCACGGCGCGCCACCCTCCTAGCCGGGAACCTCGGGGCGCCGTCGTATGGCACACGGAATTATGAAAGTGGGTACTAGCCCTCAATCGGCGTCGTCGGCAACGGCCTCGGCGCGGAAGCGATAGGGGTGGGCGGGATAGACGCCGAGGATGCGGACCTCGCGCGAGAAGAACCCGAGCTCCTCCAGGGCCATGCGGAGCCCGCGCTCCTCGGGGTAGCCCTCGACATCGGCGTAGAACTCGGTCGCGGTGAAACGGCCGCCCAGCATGTAGCTTTCGAGCTTGGTCATGTTGACGCCGTTGGTCGCGAAGCCGCCCATGGCCTTGTAGAGGGCGGCGGGCACGTTGCGCACCCGGAACATGAAGGTGGTGACGACGGGCCCGCGCCGGGGATCGGGGTCGATGGCGTCGCGCGCGAGGACCAGGAAGCGCGTCGTGTTGTGCTCGGCATCCTCGATCTCGGACGCGAGGATCTGGAGGCCGTAGGTCTCGGCCGCCAGGGCCGAGGCGATCGCCGCCACGCGCGGGTCGCGGCGCTGGGCGATCTCGGCCGCCGCCCCCGCCGTGTCCACATGCACCACGGGCTTGAGCCCCAGGGCCCGGATGGTATTGCGGCACTGGCCGAGGGCGTGGACGTGGCTGCGCACGGTCTCGAGCCCCTCGATGGTGGCGCCCGCGCACGCCAGCAGGTGGTGATTGATGCGCTGGAAATGCTCGGCGATGATATGGAGGCCCGAGCTCGGCATGAGGCCGTGGACGTCCGCCACCCGGCCGGCCACGGAGTTCTCGATGGGGATCATGGCATAGAGCGCCTGGCCGTCGCGCACGGCCGCGAAGACATCCTCGAACGCTTCGCTGGGGAGGGTCTCCATCTCGGGATAGACCATGCGGCAGGCCACGTCCGAATAGGCGCCGGGCAGGCCCTGGAAGGCGATGGTCTTGTCCGGATCGCTTCTCTTCGCCATTCGTCGACAGCCCCCCGGGCCGGTCCAGGAGCCCGTCTCGCGCACCACCAATCCCGCGCGCCCAGGCGCGGTCGGCGGGAGTATCGACGCCGCGTGGAACGGTGTCAACGAGCCCCGCCGCGATGCGCATCCCCGGCGCGAGGGTGTGCGATGCGGCGGCGGGCGCGCGCCGATCGGGCCCATATGGACAGGGTCCAGTGTAACGGTTAGGGTGCGCCGCGCTCCGGGCGGCCGGGTGCCGTCGGGGCCAGCCCATGGACGGGAAATGAACGGGATCGACATCGGCAAGGCTGTCGGCGCGCTCCTGATGGCGGTCGTCGCCGTCGTCGCGATCGGCTATATCGGCAACGCCCTCGTCCCCGTCGGCGGGGAGGGTGAAGCCTGGGTCGTCACCGCCGCCGGAGGCGAGGCCGGCGACGCGGACGTGGCGGCGGAGCCCGAGGCGGAAGAGGCGATGGCGGAGGCCGCCGAAGAGGCAGCGTCGGAGGCCGCCGAAGAGGCAGCGTCGGAGGCCGCCGAAGAGGCAGCGTCGGAGGCCGCCGAAGAGGCAGCGGCGGAAGCGTCCGAAGAGGCGGTGGCGGAAGCCGTGGAAGAGGCGGCGGCGCCGGCCGCCCCGGGCATCGACCTCGCCATGGCCGACGTGGCGGCGGGTCAGAAGCTGTTCAAGAAATGCGGCATCTGCCACACGGTGGCCGCCGGCGGCCCCAACCGGATCGGGCCCAACCTCTTCGGCATCGTCGGGCGCGCGGTCGGGGGCCATGCGGGTTTCGGGTACTCGGGCGCCATGGCCGGCCTCGGCGGCACCTGGACCGTCGAGATGCTGAATGGGTTCCTGGCCAAGCCCAAGGAATTCCTCCCCGACACCAAGATGAAGTTCTCCGGCCTCAAGAAGGTGGAGGACCGGGCCAACCTCATCGCCTATCTCGCCACGCTGGCCGATTGAGAGTCGTTCCAGCGATTGCTATAAGCTTTTGTCCACGTAAAGAAACGATTCACCATTACTGGCTTAAGCTGCGGCGATCGAGCGGCCCGGCATGCCATATCCCGGCGCCCGCCCAAAGTTTGGAACGGATTGGAGCCGCCATGACCGATGGCCTCTCGGCCGAAGCGAACCGGCCGCAAAGCGAAGACGAGCGCCGCGCCACCGGTGCCGCGCTGGCATATTGGGAGGCGATACGCGGCGCCCGCATGTGCCCCACCATCGACGATATCGACCCGGATGACATACCCGAGCTGTGGCCCAGCACCTTCCTCTTGGACCTGCGTGAGGTGCGCGGCGAGTGTGCGGCCGTGTCCTCGGGGCAAGCGGTCGAGAAACCTTATTTGGGCACCAGGCCCGCGCACGGGCGGATCGGCGACTGCCTGCCACCGGCCATCCGCGAGCGCATACTCCAATTCGTCGAGGCGGCCGCCGAGGTGGTTCAGCCGCTGGCCGATTCGAGCTCCTACACCAACAGCCATGGGGAGACGATCCTCTACCGCTCGGCCATCATGCCGCTCGGTGACGCGAGCGGCATCGTGACCCACCTCTTCGGCGTGCTCGGCTTCAAGACCGTCGGCAACGCCTGATCTCCGGGGGGCCGCCGGCCCCGCCGGGACTTCCCAACGGCGCGCATCCGCGCCACACTGTCGGCCATGATCGACCCGGCCGACGACATCCGCCCCAAGCCTCGCAACCCGCACGATACGCGCCTTTCCCGGGCCACGATCCGCTGGCGGGATGGGCGCGTGGTGCGAGCTGTCCTGACCGCCCTCGCGGCGCTTCTCTCCATGCTGGCGCCGCCTCTCGCGGCCCAGGAGACGACTGGGCCGCGCTACGGTATCGCCATCCACGGCGAGCCCGGTTACCCACCGGATTTCAAGCACCTGGCCTACGTGAACCCCGACGCGCCCAAGGGCGGCATGGTGCGGCGCTCGGCGACGGGAACCTATGACAGCCTTCATCCCTACATCTTGAAGGGCGCGCCGGCCGCGGGGCTGGGCAATACGTTCGAAACCCTGATGACCGGGACCCTCGACGAGGCGAACACCGAGTACGGCCTCATCGCCGAGAGCGTGGAGACGCCGCCCGACCGGTCCTGGGTGATTTTCAACCTCGACCCCGAGGCGCGCTGGCATGACGGCCAGCCGATCACCGTCGAGGACGTGATCTGGACCTTCGAGATGCTGAGGACCAAGGGCCACCCGTTCTACCGCTATTACTACGGGAGCGTCGCGGCGGCGGAGAAGGTGGGGCCGCGGAGCGTGCGCTTCAGCTTCCAGGCCGGCGAGAACCGGGAGCTGCCCGTCATCATGGGTCAGCTGCCGGTGCTGCCCAGGCACTATTGGGAGGGCCGGGATTTCGAGGCCACGACTCTGGAGCCGCCGCTCGGCAGCGGGCCCTACCGGATCGCGGCGCTCGACCCCGGGCGCAGCATCACCTACGAGCGGGTGCCCGACTACTGGGGTGCCGCGCTTCCGGTCAATGTGGGGCGCTACAATTTCGAGGTCGTCCGTTACGAGTACTACCGCGACCGCACGGTCGAGCGCGTGGCCTTCAAGGCCGGCGAATCCGATATCTTCATCGAGAACACGGCCAAGGAGTGGGCCACGGCCTACGACTTCCCGGCCAGGCGTGACGGACTCGTGATCACCGAGGAGATACCGCTCGAGCGCCCGACGGGCATGCAGGCCTTCATCTTCAATACCCGGCGCGCGATCTTCAAGGACGCGCGAGTGCGCCAGGCGCTGGCCAACGCCTTCGACTTCGGGTGGACCAACAAGAACCTGTTCTATGGCCAGTACGCGCGGACCAAGAGCTTCTATTCGAACTCCGAGCTCGCCGCCAGCGCACTGCCCTCGCCCGAGGAGCTGGCGATCCTCGAGCCCTATCGCGGGCGCATACCCGAGGAAGTGTTTACCGAGGTCTACGAGCCGCCCGAGACCGATGGCACGGGCAACATCAGGAGCAACCTGCGGCGCGCCTTCCGCCTGCTCGGCGAAGCCGGATGGGAGGTCCAGGACGGGCGGCTGGTCGACTTCGAGACCGGGGAGCCCATGGAATTCGAGGTGCTGCTGGTCTCGCCGGCGTTCGAGCGCATCGCGCTCGCCTACGTGCGCAACCTCGAGAAGCTCGGCGTCACGGTACGGGTTCGCACGGTCGATCCATCCCAGTACCAGAACCGCATCGACAAGTTCGACTTCGACATGGTGATCAACACCTTCGGCCAGTCGCTCTCACCCGGCAACGAGCAACGGGATTTCTGGACCTCGGCCTCGGCGGATACGCCGGGGGGCCGCAACCTGATCGGCATCAAAGATGCGGTCATCGACGAGCTCGTCGAGCTTCTGATCGCGGCACCCGACCGCGAAAGCCTGATCGCGCGCACCCGCGCGCTCGACCGCGTGCTGCTGTGGAACCACTTCGTGGTGCCACAGTGGCACATCCGGATCGAGCGCATCGCCTACTGGGACAAGTTCGACCGCCCGGACGTCCAGCCCCCCTACGGCGTGGACTACAACAGTTGGTGGCTCGACCCGAGGAAGGCCGAGGCTATCGAGTCGGGCCAGCGCCTGCTCGAAGACGAATAGACGGCTCCCCATCCGATGCTCGCCTACATCATCCGCCGGCTGATCCTGATCGTCCCGACCCTGTTCGGGATCATGGTCCTCAACTTCGCCATCGTGCAGTTCGCGCCCGGCGGGCCGGTCGAGCAGATGATCGCCCAGATCCAGGGAATCGGCGAGGGGACCCTGTCCAGGGTCACCGGGGCCGGGGGCGGCGACACGGCGGGGGGCGGACAGACACAGCAGGCGGGCGGCGACCAGGGGGTGGGCACCTACCGCGGCGCCCGCGGCCTCGATCCCGCCTTCATCGAGGAAATCGAGAAGCTCTATGGGTTCGACAAGCCGCCGCTCGAGCGCTTCGTGCAGATGATGGGGAACTACCTGACCTTCGACTTCGGAGAGAGCTTCTTCCGCGACCGCAAGGTCGTCGACCTGGTGCTCGACAAGATGCCGGTCTCCATCTCGCTCGGTCTCTGGACCACGCTGCTCGTCTACCTGATCTCGATTCCGCTCGGCATCGCCAAGGCGGTTCGCGACGGCTCGAAGTTCGACGCCTGGACCAGCGCGGTGGTGCTCGTGGGCTATGCCGTGCCGAGCTACCTGTTCGCCATCCTGTTGATCGTGCTGTTCGCTGGCGGTGGCTTCTTCAGCATCTTCCCGCTCCGCGGCCTCGTCTCGGAAGGCTGGTCGGAGATGGGCACGGGCGCCCAGATCCTCGATTACCTGTGGCACATGGTGCTGCCGCTGGCGGCCCTCCTGATCAGCGCCTTCGCGACCCTCACCATGCTGACCAAGAACTCCTTCCTCGATCAGATCGGCCAGCAATACGTGCTGACGGCCCGGGCCAAGGGCCTCTCGGAGCGGCGGGTGCTCTACGGCCACGTCTTCCGCAACGCCATGATCCTGGTCATCGCGGGCTTCCCCAGCGCTTTCATCGGCATCCTCTTCACGGGCGCCTTCCTGATCGAGATCATCTTCTCCCTCGACGGCCTCGGCCTGCTCGGCTTCGAGGCGCTGATCGCGCGCGACTACCCGGTCATGTTCGGCACCCTCTACTTCTTCACCCTCCTCGGCCTCATCATGGCCCTGGTGCGCGACCTCACCTACGTGCTCGTCGACCCGCGCATCCACTTCGAGACCCAGGAGGTCTAGGTGGCGCTCGCAAGGGTCACATCAGAGCCACGCAGAGTGCTGGGCGTCACCCTCACGCCGCTCACCCTGCGGCGCCTCTACAACTTCCGCCGCAACCGCCGGGGCTACTGGTCCCTGTGGATCTTCCTCGCGCTCTTCTTCGTGAGCCTCTTCGCCGAGCTCATCGCCAACGACCGCCCCTTCGTCGTCTGGTTCGACGGCGGCGTCTACTTCCCTGTCTTCGAGACCTATCCCGAGACCGCCTTTGGCGGTGAGTTCCCGACCGAGGCCGACTACCGCGACTCCTTCGTCATGGAGCTGATCGAGGCGAAGGGCTGGATGCTCTGGCCCCTCATTCCCTACAGCTACGACACGGTGATCCTGGACCTGACCGAGCCGGCTCCCTCGTCGCCGGCCGGGGACAACTGGCTCGGCACCGACGACCAGGCGCGCGACGTGCTGGCACGGCTCATCTATGGCTTCCGCATCTCCGTCCTCTTCGGCCTGGCGCTCACGGTGATGAGCTCGATCGTCGGCGTCTGGGCCGGCGCGGTGCAGGGCTTTTTCGGCGGTTGGATCGACCTCCTGTTTCAGCGCTTCATCGAGGTCTTGGAGGGGGTGCCCACCCTGTTCCTGCTGATCATCATGGCGAGCGTGTTCGTCCCCAGCTTCTGGACCATCCTCACGCTGCTCCTGCTGTTCAGCTGGATGGGCCTCGTCGGCGTCGTGCGGGCCGAGTTCCTCAAGGCCCGGAACTACGACTACGTGCGCGCGGCCCGGGGGCTCGGCGTCTCCAACACGACCATCATGTTCAAGCACGTCTTCCCCAACGCCATGGTGGCCACCGTCACCTTCATGCCCTTCATCACCAGCGGCTCGATCGTCACGCTCACCTCACTCGACTTCCTCGGCTTCGGCCTGCCGCCCGGCTCGCCCTCCCTCGGCGAATTGATCCTTCAGGGCAAGAACAACCTCCAGGCGCCGTGGCTCGGCCTCACCGCTTTCTTCGTCCTCGCCGTCATGCTGAGCCTCCTGGTGCTCGTCGGCGAGGCGGTGCGCGACGCGTTCGATCCCAGGAAGTCCTTCACATGAACGGGCCGGCGATGGAGCCGCTGGTCGGCATCGAGAACCTCTCGGTCGCCTTCGCCGTGAGCGGCGAGCGGGTCGAGGCCGTCAAGCGCGTCTCGTTCGAGATCGGCCGGGGCGAGATCCTGGGGCTGGTGGGCGAGAGCGGCTCGGGCAAATCCGTCTCCGCCCTCTCCATCCTCCAGCTCCTGCCCTATCCCGTGGCCAGCCATACGCCGGAGAGCAGCATCCGCCTTGGCGGGGAGGAGCTGGTCGGCGCGCCCGAGGCCGTGATGCGCCACATCCGCGGCAACCGCGTCGCCCTCATCCCGCAAGAGCCCATGACCTCCCTCAACCCGCTGCACTCGATCGAGAAGCAGGTCGGCGAGGTGCTGCTGATCCACAAGGGCCTGGGCGCCGCCGCCGCGCGGGCGCGGGTGCTCGAGCTCCTGCACCTGGTCGGATTGCAGGAGGCCGAGCGGCGCCTGGGCGCCTATCCCCACGAGCTGTCGGGCGGCCAGCGCCAGCGGGTGATGATCGCCATGGCGCTCGCCAACGAGCCCGACCTGCTGATCGCCGACGAGCCCACGACGGCGCTCGACGTCACCATCCAGGCCCAGATCCTCGCCCTCCTCAAGGACTTGCAGAAGCGCCTCGGCATGTCGGTCCTCTTGATCACCCACGACCTGGGGGTGGTGCGCAAGATGGCCGACCGGGTGTGCGTCATGACCGAGGGCGAGATCGTCGAGAGCGGCGAGACCGAGGCGGTCTATACCAATCCTCGACACCCCTATACGCGCCACCTCCTCGAGGCCGAGCCCAAGGGCAAGCCCGTGCGCGCCGCCGATGACGCCCCCGTCGTCATGAAGGCGGAGGGGTTCAAGGTCTGGTACCCGGTCAAGACCGGGGTGCTGCGGCGCACCACCGGCCATATCAAGGCCGTCGACGGCATCGACATCGAGGTGCGCGAGGGCCACACCCTCGGCGTCGTCGGCGAGAGCGGGTCGGGCAAGACGACCCTCGGGCTCGGCCTCCTGCGCCTCATCTCCTCGATCGGCCCGGTCCTGTTCATGGGCCGCGACATCCAGCCCCTGGGCTCGAAGGCCCTGCGGCCCCTGCGCCGGGAGATGCAGGTGGTCTTCCAGGACCCCTACGGCTCGTTGAGCCCGCGCCTCTCCATCGGCCAGATCGTCGAGGAGGGCCTCAAGGTCCACCATATCGGCGAGGGCGCCGTGGGGCGCACGCGGCTGATCGTTGAGGCGCTGGAGGAGGTGGGCCTCGACCCCGGCGTGCGCCACCGCTACCCGCACGAGTTCTCCGGCGGCCAGCGCCAGCGCATCGCCATCGCCCGGGCCATGGTCCTGAAGCCGCGCTTCGTGGTGCTGGACGAGCCCACGAGCGCGCTCGACATGTCCGTGCAGGCCCAGATCGTCGACCTGCTGCGCGACCTCCAGTCCCGCCACAAGCTGGCCTTCCTGTTCATCAGCCACGACCTCAAGGTGGTGCGGGCCCTCGCCGACGAGGTCATCGTCATGCGCGACGGCAAGGTCATGGAGCAGGGGCCGGCCGAGCAGATCTTCGACCACCCGCGCCACGAATACACCAAGGCGCTGATGGCCGCGGCCTTCGAGCTCGAGGCGGTCGAGACCGACGTGGTGAGGACCTGAGCCGTGACCGCGCTCATCTTCCGCTCCGGCAGCGACCGCACCGACTGGTGGCGCTCCCAGTTCCGCGAGAAGGCGCCCGACATCGAGGTCCGCTTGTGGGAGGAGCCGGGCGACGTGGCGGACATCGAGTATGCCCTCGTCTGGAATCCGGAGCCGGGCACCCTCGGGCGCCTCCCCAACCTGAAGGCCATCTTCTCCCTGGGCGCCGGGGTCGATCACCTGTTCGTGGACCCGGACCTGCCGCCCGGCGTCCCCATCACACGCGTGGTGGACGATAGCCTGACCGCGCGCATGACCGAGTTCGTCACGCTCCACGCGCTCCGCTTCCACCGCCAGTTCCCGCGCTACGAGGCGCAGCAGCGCGAGGCCCTGTGGCGCAAGATTCACCATCCGACGATCGCGGAGCGCACGGTGGGCATCATGGGCATGGGCGTCCTCGGCCAGGACGCGGCCGAGAGGCTGCGCCTCGTCGGCTTCGCGGTCGCGGGGTGGAGCCGGACGGAGAAGGACTTGGACGGCATCGCCTGCTTTCACGGCGCCGGCGGCCTCGCCCCCTTCCTCGCCCGAACGGACATCCTGGTCTGCCTCCTGCCGCTCACCCCACTCACCGAGGGCATCCTCGACGCGACGGTTCTGGCCGGCCTGCCCGAAGGGGCCCACCTCATCAACGTGGCGCGCGGCCAGCACTTGATCGACGCCGACCTGATCGCGGCCCTCGACAGCGGCCATATCGCCGGCGCCCTGCTCGATGTCTTCCGGGGCGAGCCATTGGCGGCGGAGCACCCGTTCTGGCGCCACCCCAAGGTCATGGTGACGCCCCACATGGCCAGCCTCTCGGACCCCCGCACCGTGATCGAGCAGGTGATCGACAACCTGCGGCGCGGCCAGGCGGGCCGGCCGCTCCTCTACCAAGTCGACCCCGCGCGCGGGTATTGAGCGAGATCATGACCCTTCTCTTCAAGCCCTATGGCGCGGGCACCGAGCCCTGGACCGACGCATTCGAGCGCCTCGCGCCCGAGCTCGAGGTCCGCATCTGGCCCGATGTCGGCCAGGTGGCGGATATCGAATACGCGCTCGTCTGGAACATGCCGCCCGGCACGCTGGCGAGCTATCCGAGCCTGCGGGCGATCTTCTCCCTCGGCGCTGGCGTCGATCACCTGATCGAGGATGCGAGCCTGCCGGCCCATGTGCCGATCACGCGCACGGTCGACCCCAACATGACCAGCACCATGGTCGAGTACGTGTTGTGCGCCGTGCTCGGCCACCACAGGGACGTCGCGGCGTACGCGGCCCAGCAGCGCGAAGGGGTCTGGCGCCAACTGCCGCAGCGCGCCGCCTGGGAGCGGCGCGTGGGTATCATGGGCCTCGGCGCCCTCGGCGGCGCGGCGGCGCGCATGCTGGTCGATTTCGGGTTCGACGTGGCCGGCTGGTGCCGCACGGCGAGGGATGCCGGCGGTGTCGAGGTTTTCGTGGGCGAGGACGGGCTGATGCCCTTCCTCGGGCGCACGGACATCCTCGTCTGCCTGCTCCCGCTCACCCCGGAGACGGAAGGCATCGTCGATGCCCGGGCCCTCGCGGCGCTACCCGAGGGCGCCGCCTTCGTCAACGCCGCGCGCGGCCGCCATTATGTGGCGGACGACCTGCTGGCGGCCCTTGAAGCGGGCCATCTCTCGGGCGCCACCCTCGATGTCTTCGAGCCCGAGCCGTTGGACGCCGATCACCCGTTCTGGCGCCACCCGAAGGTGCGGGTCACGCCGCACATCGCCGCCGACTCGGATATCGATCAGGTCGTTGCCGCGGTGATCGAGAACATCCGCCGGTCGCACACGGGCGAGCCGCTGCTCAACCCGGTCGATCGCGATGCCGGGTACTGATACCGAGCCGCGGCCTCAGGCGCCGCCGCGCCGGGCGAAGCGGCCTTCGATGAGGGCGTAGAGGGCGCGCATGCCCATGGCCTCGCCGCCCACCGGGCGGCCCGGCCGCGCCTTGGGGTTCCAGCCCATGATGTCCATGTGGATCCAGGGCCGCTCGGCGCTCACGAAGCGCTCCAGGAACAGGGCCGCCGTCACCGCCCCGGCATGGGGGCCGTCCGATATGTTGTTGAGGTCGGCGACCTTGCTGTCGAGGGTCTGGCGGTAGGGCGCCCACAGGGGCATGCGCCACATGGGGTCCTCGACCGCCGCGGCGTGGGAGAGCAACGCGTCGGCCACCCCATCCACGTTGCAGAAGAGGGCGGGGAGGTCGGGGCCGAGGGCGACCCGGGCGGCGCCTGTCAGGGTCGCGCAATCGACGATCAGGGCCGGCTTCTCCCGGTCCGCCTCGGCGAGCGCGTCGCACAGCACGAGCCGCCCCTCCGCATCCGTATTGCCGATCTCGACCGTGAGGCCCTTGCGCGTCCGGATCACGTCGCCGGGCCGCATGGCGTCGCCGCCGACGCTGTTCTCGACCGCGGGGATCAGGACGCGCAGGCGCACGCCCAGCCCCGCGCCCATGATCATGGCGGCGAGTCCGAGGGTCTGGGCGGCGCCGCCCATGTCTTTCTTCATGAGGCGCATGCCGGCCGAGCTCTTGAGGTCGAGCCCGCCCGAATCGAAGCACACCCCCTTGCCCACCAGGGTGACGCGCGGGTCGCGCGCCCCGCCCCAGCGAAGGTCGATCAGGCAGGGCGGACGGGCGCTGGCCCGGCCCACGGCGTGGATGGCGGGGTAGCCCCGCGCGAGGAGCTTGTCGCCCTGGATGACGGCCACCTTGGCGCCGTGGGCGCGGGCCAGCCTGCGGGCGGCCCGGGCGAGGTCCGCCGGCCCCATCTCGTTCGCCGGTGCCGTGATCAGGTCGCGGACCAGGGTGGTGGCCGTGGCCGCGCGCGCGACCTGGCCCCGGTCCGCTCCGCGCGGCCACACCAGCACCGGGGCCGGCCCGCCCGTGCGGCCGCCATGGCGGTAGCGGTAGGCCCCGAGCGCCCAGCCGAGGGCCGCGCGGCCCGCCGCCGCCCCATCGAGTGCGGCGTCGATGCGGTAGCTGCCCGCGGGCAGCTTGGCGGGCAAGCCGGCCAGGTTCCAGAGCGCGCCATGGCTCTCCACGCCCACGAGCACGCGCCCGAGGCGGCCGCCCGCGCCAGGCACCAGCCGCACCGCGCCCGGCGCGGCGCCGTAGGCCGTGCTGGCGGCCCAGGCGCGGGCTTCGTCCGTCTGATCCGCCAGCCAGCCTTCGAGCTCGGCGCGGGTGAGGGGGGTGACGGGAACGGTGGCGCGGGTCGCTTTGTCGCGGAAGATCTGGGGCAAGTGCGACCTCCCTGGGCGGTGACGCGGGATCGTGCCCAGCATGGCCCGCTTACGCTGGCCTGAAAAGGGGTCGCGGGGCGCCGTGGCTTGGGCCTTGCATCCGGCCCGCGCATCCCTTCCAATGGTGTCGGGGGAGCGCAACCGGAGGGCCGGATGGCCGAAATTTCCATCATCCTCGGCAACAAGAACTACTCGTCCTGGTCCTTTCGCGGCTGGCTCGCGCTCAAGCTGACCGGGGCGGACTACGCCGAAGAGGTCATCCCGCTCGACCAGCCCGGTACGGGCGAGGTGATCCGGCGCCATTCACCGTCCGGGCGCGTGCCGATGCTCCACCACGGCGAGGTGCGGGTCTGGGAGTCACTGGCCATGGCGGAATACCTCGCCGATGCCTTCCCCGAAGCCGGTTTGTGGCCGACGGACGCCGCGGCGCGCGCCGTCGCACGGTCGATTTCGGCCGAGATGCACGCGGGCTTCGCCGCGTTGCGCCAGGGCATGCCCATGAACATGCGCGCCTCCCTGCCCGGCAAGGGCATGGCCGAAGGCGTGCAGGCCGATATCAACCGCGTCACGGCCATCTGGCGCGGATGCCGCGAGCGCTTCGGCGGGGACGGCGATTTCCTGTTCGGCGCCTTCGGCATCGCCGACGCCATGTACGCCCCGGTCGCCAGCCGCTTCACGACCTATGCGGTGGAGCTGGACGAGGCCTCGGAAGCGTATCGCCAGGCCGTGACGTCGCACCCGGCCTATGTGGAATGGCTCGACGCGGCGCGCAACGAGCCCTGGATCATCCCGCGCGAGGAGCTTTAGCGGGACGCCGGCCTATTCACCCTCGGCCGGTCGCCTCTCTGCGTCCTCCGCCTCTCCGTCGCGCGCCTCGCCGGTCCCGGCGCCGATCAGCCCCACTTCACGGTAGTATCTCTCGGCCCCGGGATGGAGCGGGATCGCCAGACCCTGGAGCGCCGTCTCCAGTTGGATCCACTGGCCGTCCGGGTGGCCACGGTCGAGCAGCTTGCGCGCGCTCGGGTGCCACAGGGCGCGGGTGAGCCCATAGACCAGCTCCTCCTCGACCGCCGTCGCGACGATCCATTCGGCGCCGACCGCAAGGGTCAGGGTGTTGCGCGTGCTCTTATAGGCGGCGGCCGGGATGACGCCGACGGCGAGGAACGGGAAGCGCGCGATCAATCGGTCGGCCTCCTCCCCGCCCAGGGGCAGGAGGGCGATCTCGACATCCTCCACGAGGTCGGCCACGGCCTTGACCGGGACCCCGCCCACCACGAAGAAGGCGTCGAGCCCACCCTCGCGCAGGAGGTCGCTGGCGGGGCCGGGCAGCAGGTCGAGCGCTTCCATGTCGGCGGCTGACAGCCCATAGGCTTCGAGGATGATCTCCGCTTCCACGCGGGTGCCGGACTGGAGTGGGCCGAGCGAGACCCGCTTGCCCACGAGGTCCGCCATCTCCTCGATGCCGGCACCCTTTCGCACCACGACGTGAATGACCTCGGGATAGAGGTTGGCGATGGCGCTCAAGCTGGAGATCTCGCCGCTCTCGGCGAAGGGGCCGGTGCCGTTGAACGCCCAATGCGTGATATCGGCCTGGCTCAGCCCCGATTCGATCTCGCCCCGGCCGATCGCCTCGACATTGTAGAGGGCGCCCTCGGTCGACTGGGCGACGGCGATGAGCCCGGGAACCCCGCAGCTCCCCCCATCGTCGCAGGCGCGCGAGCCGGGCGGATTGCTGACGATGTTGGCGAGCAGGCCGCCGATGGGGAAGTAGGTGCTGTCCGAGGGGCCGGTGCCGATGCGGAAATAGGTGATGTCCTGGGCCGCGCCCGGTCCGGGCATGGCCAGCCCGGTGAGGACCAGGAGGACGAGGCCGGCGGCGAGGTCGCGCCGACTTGGTACCGGCCTTACGCGCGGCGGACGCGGACAGGGGCAGGCGTCGGCATTCCTTGCGCAGTTGTCGTTCATCTCGAGCACGTGGGTCCGGCGTTCTCCGGGACAGGTAGCGTACTATAGGGGCTGTCCGAGCCCGGCGACAGGCTTGCCGGATACCACCGAAACCCGATCCGATTGCGCTCGTGGCCCGTTGACGCCAAACTTAGCAATCAAGCGATCAGCCGGGCTCATCCCCCAAAGCGAGTGCCGCCCCGATGCTCAAGGCCCTACGGTCATTCGGACATTTCATGCTCGGCAATGTCCGTGACCTAGCGCCCATCGTCCTCGTGGTCGTCTTCTTCCAGATCGTCGTCCTGCGCCAGCCCTTCCCCGACCTCGAGCGCGTGCTCGTCGGGTTCGTGCTCGTGCTTCTCGGCCTCATGCTGTTCGTGCGCGGGCTGGAGCTCGGTCTGTTCCCACTCGGCGAATCCATGGCCGGCGCGTTCGCGCACGCAGGAAATCTATGGTGGCTGCTGGCCTTCGCCTTCGCGCTCGGTTTCGGGACCACCGTGGCGGAGCCGGCGCTGATCGCCGTGGCCGACGAGGCGGCGCGGGTCAATGCGTCCGTCGGCACCATCGACGGGGGCGACGATGCGTTGGAATCATACGCCCTCGGCCTCCGCTACACCGTCGCGGTGGCGGTCGGGGCGGCCATCGTGATCGGTGTGATTCGCATCATCAAGGGCTGGCCGATCCAATGGTTCATCATCGGCGGCTATCTCGTGGTGATGGCGCTGACCTCGGTGGCACCGCGCGAAATCGTGGGCGTGGCCTACGATTCGGGCGGGGTTACCACTTCGACCATCACGGTTCCGCTGGTGACTGCGCTCGGCATCGGCCTCTCGACAGTGATCCGGGGGCGCAGCCCGCTCGTGGACGGCTTCGGCCTGATCGCCTTCGCCAGCCTGACACCGATCATGTTCGTTCTGGTCTACGGCATGTTGATTTAGGCATGGGCGGCGACTGGACATCCACAATCCTGCTGTCGGCGGCAGGCACCCTGCGCGACGTGCTGCCGATCGCCATCATCCTGGTCGTCTTCCAGGTCCTGGTGCTGCGCAAGCGGGTCCCGAACCTGAAGCGGGTCCTGGTCGGCTTCGCCTACGTGGTCGCCGGGCTGACCCTGTTCCTCGTGGGGCTCGAGGAAGCGCTGTTCCCAATCGGCAAGATCATGGCGGCGCAGCTCACCGACCCTTCCTTCATCTACGGCGCCGCGGTGGCCGCGAGCCCGGAGGGCATCGAGATCGTCTGGTGGCGGTACTACTGGGTGTTCCTGTTCGCCGCCGCGATCGGCTTCGCCAGCACGGTCGCCGAGCCCGCCCTGATCGCGGTCGCGATCAAGGCCGAGGGGGCATCGGGCGGCGCGCTCGGCACCTGGGGCCTGCGCATCGCCGTCGCCATCGGCGTCGCGTTGAGCGTGGCGCTCGGCGCCTTCCGCATCGTCACGGGCACGCCGCTCGTTCTCTACGTGATCGCCGGCTATCTGGTGGTGATCGCCCAGACGGCGTTCGCCCCCCGCGCCATCGTCCCGCTGGCCTACGATTTGGGCGGGGTGACGACATCCACGGTGACGGTGCCTCTGCTCACCGCGCTCGGCATCGGCCTCGCGTCGAACGTGCCGGGCCGGAGCCCCCTGATCGACGGCTTCGGCCTGATTGCGCTTGCCGCCCTGTTCCCGATGATTACGGTGATGGGCTACGCTCAGCTCTCGGCGCTGCGGGGGCGGCGGGCCGCGGCGAGGCGGGCGGCGGCCACCACCGACCGGAAAGGGCGATTGGAATGAAATTCAAGCTCATCATCGCGCTCGTCACCGACGACAAGACCGACACTGTGACGGAGGCCGCGCGCCGGACCGGGGCCACGGGCTGCACGGTGATCAACCACGCCCGGGGCGAGGGACTGAAGCCGCCGACCACCTTCCTCGGCCTGACCCTCGAGGGCCAGCGCGACGTGGTCCTGTTCCTGGTGGAACAGCACCTGAGCCGACACATCCTCGAGACCATTGCGCACGAGGGGCGGTTCGACGAGGATCCGGGCAGCGGCATCGCCTTCCAGATCGACATCGAGGACGCCGTCGGCCTGGCCACCCAGATCGGGACCATCCAGCACGAGATCGAAGATCAGATATGAGCGAAGCCAGCTATACCTCCGTCCGCGAAGTGATGACGCCGGACCCGATCGTGATCGATGGCCTCGCCACCGTGCGCGAGGCCATCGACACCATGCGCGCCAAGAATGTGAGCTCCCTGGTCATCGATCGCCGCCATCCCGGCGACGAATACGGCATCGTCGTGGTGCACGATGTGGCGGAGCATGTCATCGGGCGCGGCCTCTCTCCCAATCGCACCAACATCTACGAGATCATGTCCAAGCCGGTGCTGTGCGTGGATGCCGAGATGGACATCAAGTATGCGGTCCGGATGCTGACGCGCTTTGCGCTCTCGCGCGCGCTGGTGATGGAGGGCGGAGCACTGGTCGGGATCGTCACCCAGCGCGATCTCGTGTTCCGCTTCCTGCTGGAGGACAGGGACAGCTGATGAGCCCGTCGGCGGAACCTAGCACCCACTTTCATAATTCCGTGTGCCATACGATCGCTTTTCCCGTCTCCTCGGTAGGAGGGGGTGCGCCGGCGATGCCGGGGCATCGTCCAGCATCCCCGACACCCCGAGGGGGCGGGAAAAGCGACCCGCGGGGCGGCGCCCCGAGGCCCCCGGTCGTCGTCGCGCGCCGCTTGTGATGCCCCGGCATCACGGCGCGCCGCGCTCCTAGCCGGGAACCTCGGGGCGCCGTCGTATGGCACACGGAATTATGAAAGTGGGTACTAGTGGATTGAACGCGACAAAATAATCTCCCTCTCCCCCCAAGGGACGATACGGGGGAGAGGGTTCCAAGCGTCAGACTCGAACCACTAGAAGCGGTCGGCGCTGAAGGGCGCCATGTCGACGGGCGGGGCCCGGCCGGCGACCATGTCGGCGACGACCCGGCCGGTGATGGCGCCGAGGGTGAGCCCGACATGGCCGTGGCCGAAGGCGAGGAAGACCCCGGGCCGCCCGGCCACGGGTGAGATCACCGGCTTCGAATCGGGCAGCGACGGGCGGAAGCCCATCCAGGGCTCGGCCCCCGCCTCGTTGAGGCCGGGCACGAGGCGGCGGACGCGCCGCAGCATGGCCTCGACCCGATCCCAGTTGGGCGGCAGGTCGAGGCCGCCGAACTCGTCCGTGCCCGCGACGCGCAGGCCGAGCTCCATGGGCGTCATGTAGAAGCCGCCCTCGGCCGACTTGACGGGTGTGCGCATCTCGACGCCCGGATCGGGCAGCATGACGTGATAGCCGCGCTCGGTGTCGAGCGGCGCCCGCGCGCCCAGACCCGCCGCCAGGCGGCGCGACCAGGAGCCGGCGGCGACCACCACCAGATCGGCCTCTTGCGCCCCCGCTTCGGTGACGACGCGGCGGGGACCGTCCTCGCCCATCTCCACGCCGCGGGCCGCGGCCCGCATTATTTCACCACCGTCGCGGCGGATCATCGCGGCGATCGCCCGGCTCAGGCTGAGCGGATTGATGACGTGGTCCATGTCCGAGCGGTAGACACCGGCATGGACGGGGGCGAGGGCAGGCTCGATCTGGCGGATGCGGTCGGTGCCCACGATCTCGATCGGCGTGCCGAGGCGCTGGCGCAGCTCTATGGCCCAGCGCGCGGCCTCGAAGCTCTGCCTGGATTCGAAGACTTCGAGGCCACCCCGCTCGCGGATCAGGTCGCCGGCGCCCGCCGCCTCGATGAGGGGCGTGTAGGATTCGCGCGCGAGTGCTATCAGCGAGGAAAGCTCCGCCGCCACCCGCTCGACCCGCGCCCGGCCGCTTGCGCGCACGAACCGGAGCAGCCAGGGCGTGAGGCGGGGCAGGTAGCGCCAGCGGATGGCGAGCGGACCCATGGGGTCGAGCAGCATGCCCGGTACGCGCCACAGCACGCCCGGCGTGGCGACCGGCAAAAGTGCGCCGTCCGAGCGCATGCCGGCATTGCCGAAGGAGCACGCCTCCCCCGGCGGGCCGGGATCGACCAAGCTCACGCGCCAGCCGTCGCGCTGGAGGTGGGCGGCGCAACACAGGCCGACGATGCCGGCGCCGATGACCACGGCCCTGTCCCGGCCTTCCGCCGGCACGCGGGCGCCCGTCCCGTTCGTCATTTCGGCTCTCCCCCTCCAAGACCGCCACGATTCGACCGGACCGCGCCTATTCAAGCGCGGTCCGTGCCACCGGCCCTCATGCTTCGTCCTTCGGCAAGCTCAGGATGAGGAGGCTCGGCATGATGGCCTCACCCTGAGCCAACCCACCCGCCCGGCCCTCATACTTCGACAAGCTCAGCATGAGGGCCTCACCCTGAGCCAACCCACCCGCCCGGCCCTCATACTTCGATAAGCTCGGCATGAGGACCTCACCCTGAGCCTGTCGAAGGGGGAGGCAGTGGCACCATATGGCGTAGAGGGCACTACGCCATATCGGCGGCGCGGCGGCAACGCCCGGAATCCATTGACCGGCGCGGCCACGCGGGCAAGATGCGCGCGAGACCGAGGCCACGAGGGAGGATGCCATGAGCTACAAGGAAGAGTTCCTGCGCGACTTCTATCCCGACCCCGAGCAGCCCTTCCCGCCCGAGGAGTTCGCCGCCCGCCTCTCGCGCATCCGCGCCCGCATGGCCGGGGACGGCATCGACCTCCTGTTCGTGCAAAGCCCGGAAGGGCTCAACTACATCACCAGTTACCAGTGCGAGTGGTACCAGGCCCAGAGCCCCAAGCAATGGCCGGCCACCAGCGGCGTGGCCATCCATGTGGACCACGACCGCTTCATCCTCTTCGATACCGAGCGCGAGAAGCTGATCACCCGCTACACCACGGTCTCGACCGACACCCGCATCTTCCCGCCCGAGACCATGCGCGACGGCGGCCAGTTCATCACCCAGGAGCTCGCCGCCGAAGGTTGGCTCGGCGGCACCGCCGGCCTCGAGTTCTGGAGCTACCGGCCCAACCGGGCCATCAGCGAGCGCTTCGAGGCGCGGTTTCGGGACGCCGGGTGCGCGGTCAAGGACGCAAGCGACATCCTGCGCGAGGTGCGCTGGGTGAAGTCGCCGGCGGAGATGGCCTGCATCGAGGAGGCGGCGCGCATCGCCTGCATCGGCCTCGAGGCCGCGAAAGCGGCGATCCGGCCCGGCCTCATGGAGCTCGAGGTCTACGGTGCCGCCGTCCATGCCATGGCGGCGGCGGGCGGCGAGAACCCCGGCATCACCATGCCCGTGCTCTCGGGCAAGAAGACCGCCTCGCCCCACGCCATGGCGTCGCGCAAGAAGATACAGGCGGGGGAGCTGGTGCTGGTCGACGTCTCGGGTGTGTTCAAGCGCTACCACTGCAACATGGCGCGCACCTTCGCGCTCGGCGAGCCGGCGGCCGACGTCATGGACCTGGCCAAACGCGCGGTCGGCTCCATGGACCTGATCCGTGAGAAGATCCGGCCCAACCTGCCGGTGGCCGAGCTCGGCCGCGCCCTCATCGACTATTACGAGGGCCAGGATATCTGGCAACACCGGGGCTGGATCGGCGGCTACGAGATGGGCATCGCCTTCCCGCCCGACTGGGTCGGCAGCTTCGTCTTCGACCCCCTCTCGGAGATCAATGCCGACCGGGTGTTCGAGCCCGGCACGGCCATCAATTACGAGAACCAGTTCTTCCTGCCGCGCCTGGTGGGCCTCTTCTTCCAGATCGAGACGATCGCCTTCCTCGAGGACTGGGCAAAGCTAATGTCGGACATCCCCTATGGGCTGACCGTAATCGAGTGACCCCCGACGTGGCTACGGCTGGGCCGGCAGCCCGCCGGCCACGGCCGGGCCGGAGCCCTTTTCCCGGCGCACCGCTTCGCCCGGCGCCGACCCAGACCGGCCGTGTTCCTGCTCCCATCGCCATTGGAACTGCTCGGCGGCGACCTCACCCAACCATGCGCCACAGCCGATGAGGGCACCGCCGAACAGGAGCTCGACACCGAACGTCACGCCCACATCGACGACGGAGGTCATCAGGGCGGCGCCCATGCCCAGGATGGCACCGATGGAGCAGGTGGCAACAGCCCGCTCCGATAGGAGCACCTCGGGCAGATCGAGCCAGGGCGAGGTGGCGGACTCGACCGTTTGGGTGGACGTTGCCGGCGCGTTCTGCGCCGATGCCGGCGCGGCCAGGAAGAGCGTCAAGCCCACCGCCAGAAGCCGAATGATACCAGTGAGCGCCTGAATTGACTCTCGGGATATTCATTGATGGCGGATGATGGCGGATTGTGATTCTATGGTCTCCCACCAGATGTGGGGGATGTCATGGGATCAGCACTCAAGATACGGGATGATTTGACGCCTTTGGAGCTTCGGCGCTGGGCTCGCGTGGAATCGTACGGTCGAGCGGCGGCGCGGGCCTATGGGATCGCGAATGCTTTGGAGGAGATGCCCCGGGCTGATGCCGCGCGGCTTGCGGGGATGGATCGCCAAACGCTTCGCGACGCGGTTGTTCGTTACAATGCAAAGGGATTGGAGGGGCTTCACGACCGTCCAAAGGGCTACTCGCCGCGGCGGCTGACGGCAGACGAGGAAGCGGCGCTGGCGGCGGTCATCATCGCCGGGCCGGAGCCTGAGCGCGACGGGGTTTGCGCCTGGACCCGGGCCGATCTGTGCCGCTGGCTGGAGGAGCGCTTCGCCAAGACCTACCACCCCTCGAGCATGACCCGGGTTCTACGGCGGATGGGATTTTCCCGCCAGAAGGCGCGCCCGAGCCACCCGCGAAGGGACGCCGAAGCGCAGGAGCGCTTCAAAAAAGGGGGCTTCGCGACATCCTGAAGGCGACCGCCGCGGCGCATCCCGACAAGCGCCTACAGCTGTGGTTTCAGGATGAAGCGCGCGTCGGCAACAAGGGCCGGGTGTGTCACCGGTGGTGGCGCAGGGGCGAGCGTGCCCCCGGGACGCGTCAAATCGGCTACCAGTGGGCCTACATCTTCTCCGCCGTGCGCCCGGACACCGGCGACGACGTCACCCTGGTGATGCCGAGCGTCAACGCCAAGGTCATGGACCTGTTTCTCGCACACTTCGCCGATACCCTGGACCAGGATGCGCACGCCGTCATGATGTGCGACGGCGCCGGTTGGCACGACGAGCGCGCCCTCACCGTCCCCGACAACGTCACCTTGGCGCTGTTGCCGCCTTACAGTCCCGAACTCAACCCCGTCGAGCGGGTTTGGCTCTACCTACGCGAACGCTTCCTATCGCTCCGCGTCCTCGACGACACCGAGGCCATCATCGACGCCTGTTGCCAAGCATGGATCGACCTCATCGCAGAACCGGATCGTATGCGAACCCTCTGCGCCTATCCATGGATCATGAAGGTGATTTCATAGGCTCACTGGTATGAGACCCATTGCCGTTATCTCAGGAGCCGCGCTGGACACTACTCGTCGGCGCGCAACCCATTCACTACCTCGTTCCCCTTGTCGCGCATCCAGAAGAAGCCGTCCGCGGCCGTCGAGCCGATCCAGGCGACGCCGCAGCCGACGGCGGCGGAGCCCGTGACCGCGCCCAACGTCAGCGGCAGGCCCGCGCCGATCAGGCCGGCAACCATGGCCGTCGCCGCGCCGAGCGCGTAGCCCGAAGCGCAATATTTGGCGGACGAGTCGATGAAGCCGTCTTTCGGCGCCTCGATCTCCTGGCCGGCGCCGGCATTCCCCGCCGCCGCGCCGTCCGGCGTCGTCACGGCGCCGTTCACGCCATCCTCCGCCGCGCCCGCGGGCGCGATCGTCGCCAAGTATAGAAGAGCCGCGAAAGCGACCCGAACCTTGCTGCCACCCATGTCCTCGATACCCTTCCGGTCCCGAACGGCATAGTGCCCAGGGACCTCCATCAACCGACCTCATGCCCTCCCATGGCGGATGACCCTGGCAGCGGCGCTGCCTGCATACAACGCGCCGCGACCCACCATCGCCGATGCAAGCCGGCAGTCTCTCCGTTTCGTGGACAAAAGCAACCGGGAATCGCGAGCCGGGCCGCGCCGGTCAGGCCGGGTTCCGCTCCACGAGCTGGCGCGCGATGATGATCCGTTGCAGCTCGTTCGTTCCCTCACCGATGGCCAGCAGCGGCGCGTCGCGGTAATAGCGCTCGATGTCGAGCTCCTTCGAATAGCCATAGGCGCCGTGGATGCGCATCGCCTCCATCGAATTCTCGACCGCCGCCTCGGTGGCGAAGAGCTTCGCCATCCCCGCCTCCAGGTCGCAGCGCCGGCCGGCGTCGTAGGCGCGCGCGGCCTGCTCGAGCAGGAGCCTCGCCGCCTCCACCCTGGTCGCCATGTCGGCGAGCTTGATCTGGATCGCCTGGTGCTGGCAGATCGGCTTGCCGAAGGTCTTGCGCACCTGGGCGTAGGCCAGGGAGTCCTCGAGGCAGGCGCGGGCCAGCCCCACGCCGCGGGCGGCGACGTTGATGCGCCCGAGCTCGAGTCCGCTCAGGATCTGCTGCAGGCCGCGGCCCTCCTGCCCGCCGACCAGGTTCTCGGCCGGCACCCGCACGCCATCGAAGCTGAGCTCGCCCGTATCGATGCCCCGGTACCCCAGCTTCCCGAGCTTGCGGGCCTCGTAGCCGGCGTCCTTCTCGACCAGGAGGAGGCTCATGCCCTTGTGCGGCGGGTCGGTGTCGGGCTCGGTCCGGACCAGGACGGCCAGGACCTGCCCCATGAGCGAGTTGGTGATCCAGGTCTTGGCGCCGTCGATCACGTAGGAGTCGCCGTCGCGCCGCGCGCGGGTACGGATGGCCTGGAGGTCGGTGCCGCAGTCGGGTTCGGTGAGGGCGACGCCGCCCCGCAGCTCCCCCGACGCGAAGCGCGGCAGGAACTTACCCTTCATCTCCTCGGTGCCGAAGCGCTCGACGGCCGCCGCCATGATGAGGTGAGAGTTGAAGATGCCGGAGACGGACATCCAGACGGCGGAGACCCGCTCGACGATCCGGGCGTAGGTGGTGGCGGACAGCCCGAGCCCGCCGTACTGGGGTGAGATGGTGGCGCCGAAGAGCCCGAGGCGGGCCAGCTCGTCGGCGATCGCACGCGGGTATTCGTCACGTGCCTCGAGGTCGTGGGCCACGGGTTTTACGTGGCGCTCTAGGAAGCGGTCGACCGAATCGAGGATCTGGGCCTCCTCCTCGGCCGGAGTGATGTTCTCGGGATACACGTTCAGGAATCCGCACCGTCGTCGACGGCGTGGCCCTCTTTCGGCACCAGCAAGGTGCGCTCGAAGGTCATGAAGACCGTCCCGTCCGCCTTCGCCCCGGTGGTCCTGACGGTCACGATCCCGTGGCCCGGCCGCGACTTGGATTCGCGGGCGGCGAGCACTTCCGATTCGGCGGTGATGGTATCGCCGACGAAGACCGGGGCGGTGAGTGCGATCCGCTCCCAGCCGAGGTTGGCGACGGCCTTCTGGCTCACGTCCGAGACGCTCATCCCGACGACCATGGAAAGCGTGAGGCAACTATTGACGACCGGCTGCCCGAACTCGCTCCGGGCCGCATACTCACGGTCAAAATGCAGGGGATGCTGGTTCATGGTGAGAAGCGTGAACCAGGTGTTGTCGGATTCGGTGATGGTGCGCCCGGGCCGGTGCTCGTAGGTGTCGCCGACGGTGAAGTCCTCGAAATACCGCCCGACCGACTCCCTGTACCGCCCCGGTGCCCATTCCTTCGCGCGGGCAATCACGCTTCACGCTCCCCATTGGCGCCCGGCCCCGCCGCGAGGCCGCGACCCGTTGTGATGTGGCGCCATCGGGCAGTCAAGAGCCGTGGCATTGGGCCGGGCGAAGCAGCGCGCGCTCGCCCCCCGGGATTACCGCTAGTTTTCGTCCCTTACGGTGATTACCAAGCTCGCCTCGGAGAGGCCGGCGCCCGGAATCGAGCGGAAGAGGGTGGCGATGGTGGCGTCGGCATCGGGAGGAAGCGGCTCCAGGCTCGCGCCGCCCAGAGTGGTGGCGACCTCCGCCGAGATGTCAATGGCGGAGCAAAAAGGGACCACCTCGGCGGTGTAAGAAGGGATCGCTTGGCGGCTGCGGGCTTGTCCCCGTAGTCCACGGGAGGGCCCCGCGCGCGACGCGGCGTGCCCTCAACAGGCTGACGCGGCGGCGCGCGCGGGAGGGACCTGTGGGCCCACGGGGTCAAGCGTGGGCTGGGTGGTCGGTTCAGTTAGCAGTCGGGGTTTGACGCCTGCGGCTCTGGTTGAGCCTGTAGCTGTCACCGTTCATCTCGAGGATGTTGACGTGGTGGGTGAGGCGATCGAGGAGCGCGCCGGTGAGGCGCTCGGAGCCGAACACCTCGGTCCATTCGTCGAAGGGCAGATTGGTGGTGACCAGGGTCGAGCCCCGCTCGTAGCGTTGGCTGAACACCTCGAACAACAGCTCGGCGCCGGTCTTCGACAGCGGCACGAAGCCGAGTTCGTCGACGATCAGAAGCTTGTAGGTGGCGAGCTTCTTCTGGAACCTCAGCAGCTGCTTGTCATCGCGGGCCTCGATGAGTTCGTGGACCAGCGCGGCGGCGGTGATGAAGCCGACCGAGAGGCCCTTCTGGCAGGCCGCCAGGCCGAGACCGAGGGCGATGTGGGTCTTGCCGGTCCCACTGTTGCCGAGCGCGATGAGGTTCTCGCGGCGCTCGATGTACTCGCAGCGGGCCAGCTCCAGGACCAGCGCCTTGTTGAGCGAGGGGATGACCTTGAAGTCGAAGCTGTCGAGGCTCTTGACCACGGGGAAGCGCGCCGCCTTGATGCGCCGCTCGACCATGCGGCGCTCGCGGTCGATCAGCTCGAGCTCGGCGAGTCTCAACAGGTAGCGGACGTGATCGACGCCTTCCGAGGCGCACTGCCGGGCGATCTTGTCGTACTCGCGCAGGAAGGTCGGCAGCTTCAGCGTCTCGAGGTGGTGGGCGAGCAGCACTTGCGGTGTGTCGGTCATGCGCCGAGCCCCGACAGCAGGCTCATGTACGACTTGGCGGACGTCATCGCGACCCGGGCGCGCGGCAGATACGGATAGACGTCGAGGTTGAGCCTGGGCGGCCGCCGCTCGATGCGGCACAGTACCAGGTGCTTCACCGCATCAAAGCCGATTGCGCCGAGCCGCAGGGCGTCGCCGACCGCACCCTCGACCTCCTCGAGCCGGAAGGTCTCCAGTAGACGGAGCACCTGGACGTACTCGCGCTTGCCTGCCTTGCCCATACGAGCTTCGAGGAGCCGCCGCAGAGTGATGAAGGCCTCGGGCAGGTCCCAGCCCGCCAATGGCGCGGCCTGGTCGAGGGCGCCGATCTTCTGCTCGATCAAGGGCAGGTAATGCAGCGGGTCGAAGATCAGGTCCTCGCTGTCGTAGGACCGGCGGTGCCGGGCGATCACCTCGGCCCCGCAGCTGATCACCACCTCATCGACGTAGCCCCGGATGAGCACCTCACGGTGGCCGTAGGCCACGGGCACGGAATAGTCGTTGCTGCGGTAACGCACCAGCGACAGCGAACTCGCCCGTCCAGGGCGCTTATCGCAGGCATCATAGGGAGCAGGCGGCAATGGCAAGAGAACTTGACGATCCCGCTCGAGACGCTCGCCGATGGTCTCCTTGTGGCCCCGCAGCCGCGCCGCCTGGCGCCGGCGGCACTGTTCGGCGAGAGCATCGTTGAGGGCCGCGAAGCTCTCGGCACGCGGGACGGGGACCAGGAAGTTCCGCCGGATGAAGCCGACCAGTCCCTCGACCTTGCCCTTGTCGTTGCCCTTGCCCGGCCGGCCGAACCTGTCCTCGAACAGATAGTGGGACTGAAGCTCCGTGAAGACGCGCGTTCGCTGCCGCTTCCCATCGCCCAGGATCCGGGCAACCGCCAGCTTGGTGTTGTCGTACAGGATGGATCGGGGGACGCCGCCGAAGAAGGCAAACGCCGCGTTGTGGCCATCGCAGAATGCTTCGGTCGTCTCCGCCGGATAGGCCGCAACAAAGCAACCATCACTGTGGGGAAGGTCGAAGGCAAGGAAGTGGATCTTCCGTAACGCGCCGCCGATCACCGCCATCGCTTCGCCGAAGTCCGCCTGGGCGTGACCGGGGGAATGGGAGAGTGGCACGAACACCTCACGCGACCGAAGCCCCTGCTCACGAACGTAGTCCTTCACGATGGTGTAGCCGCCCGTGAAACCGTACTCGTCCCGGAGGCGGTCGAAGATGCGCTTCGCAGTGTGCCGTTGCTTGCGGTGGCTGGTCCGATCGTCTTCCAAGATCCGATCGATGATTCCCGTGAACGGACCCAGCTTTGGCCGCCTCGGCGGCGCGCTTCGGCGATACCCTGGCGGCACCGAGAACGACAGCATCTTACGGACCGTCTTGCGGTCTACACCAAACACCCGCGAGGCCTCGCGGGTGCTCATCCCCTCGACATGACACGCCCGCCGAACCCGTGCGTACAACTCCACCCGATACATCCCCCCCGCCTTCCAGTCAGAGCAACCCTGACAGAAGGCTATACGCGGTCCCATTTTGGTCCGCCGCAGCCGGATCGACCGGCCGCTTCAGTGGGGGATTATTGCTCTGCCGTTCTCACGCGTTCCTGGAGAGTGGCGATGGACGCGGGATAACGGTGTCGAAGAGGCGCATCGAGGCCGCGGGACGTTGGGCGCTTGCGTTCGCGGCGCTGGCGGGGCTCGCCTTTGTGTCCGCCGGAATGCCGGCGCGGGCGCAGAATCCTGGCGATCCCATCGCCATCGACCGCCATGGCGAGAATGACACCCTCGCCGTCGACCTCACCTCCTATCGCCTGCTCCGCACCAAGCTCGGCGAAGATGCGGCGGCGGGCAGCCTTTTCCTCGTCGTGCGCGGCACGATCACCAACAAGTCCGACGAGCGGGCCGCCCTGCCGCCCGCGCGGGACGCGTTCTACCTCATCCTTGCGGACAGCTCGGAAGCCCGGCTCGACCCACTCACCGAGGACACGGCCGACCCCTTGTGGGGCGCGACCGAGTTGGTCCCGCGGGAGGTGTGCCCCATCGAGCTCGTCTTCGTGGTGTCCGATCCGCCGCCGCCATCCGCGACCCTCATTCACCCGTCCCAGGACGGCGTGATCACGGTGTCCGTGATCGACGAAGGCCTTGTCTCGGCGGCCCCGGCCGAGTTCGGGCCGGCCATACTCGGCGTCACCTCGATCGCCGCGACCGATGTCTCCCATGAACCGCCGCCTGGATACGAGGCGCCACCGGGTCGGCGCTTTCTCACCGTGGGACTCCGCTACACCAATCTGCGCCAGGCCGCGGCGCTGGCGGAGTTCACCGTCTCGGACTTCACCGTCCTGGTCGAGGATGGCGTCTACGTCTATCCGGTCCACGCCGCGAGCGCCGGCATCGGCTCGCCACTCACCGGGCCGCACGCCTTTCTCCCCGGTGTTCCGATCGACGGGGCCCTGGTCTTCGAGGTGCCCGAGGAGACGGGCGATTTGGCGCTCGTTCATTTCACGCCCGATGGCGCGCTGGCGCTCGACCTCACGCCCGAGCTGGAGCCGGCCGCCGGGCCGGCGCCGGTCGCCGGGCCGAGCAGCCGGGGCATCATCATGTTCGACCTCCTGGCCGCCTCCCAACGGCCGGGCGAGGCGGCGGCCGAGGGGCGCATCGTGGTGCTCGACCTCTTGCTCAGGCTGGTGGTCGATCGATGGGACCAGTCGCTCGCCTACGACCCGAATGAGGGGCTCGAGCTGCACGATACACAAGGGCGCGTCTATCGCCCGCTCGCCAGCCTCTCGGGATTGCGGCGGCCGCTCGCGACCGTGCCCCTGTGGCGCGACCAGCCGGCGCGGGGCGAGGTCGGATTCGAGGTCGCAGGGGATGCGGCCGGGCTCACCTTGGTCATCCCGTTCCGGGGCAACCCAGTCCAGCTCGCTCTGCCCGACGGGCTGCTCCCGGTGCCGGTCGCGGCGGTGCCGGCCGAGGCGCCGGAGGTGCCGCTCACCGAGCAGCCCGCCCCGAGCGCGGCCGCGGCCGAAGAGCCGGAGGCACCGGCCGTCGAGCTGCCCGCCCTGGGCGTGGTCGAGCCGGAAGAGCCGGCCGCCGAGCGACCAGCGGCGGACCAGGTCGAGGAAGAAGAGGAAGCGGCCCCCGCCGCGGAACCGAGCGAGGACACACCGCCTCTCCCGCCCACGCCGATTAAGCCGCGCCCGCCCGCGGCCCCCGTGTCAGCCTCCGCATGCCCCGTGCCGGACCCGGGCAAGGGCGCTCGCACGGTCTTCCTGGGCGAGGACCGCGGCACCAGTGGGGAATGGCAAGGGCATTACGGCGGCGAGGGCCATATCCTGGTGAGCTAGGACGGGGCTGGCCAGGACCAAAGCCGCCTGCCCCCTCACATCGAGGGCTACGAATACTCGGAGGAAGCCGAGTTCTACGTGTGGACAGCCGATACCGCCGATACGCGCGCGCCCGCGCCGCCTGCCGGCAACCGCGTCGCGGCGACGGTCTATTCGGGCGGCAGCTTCTCGCTCACGCTCGACGCGCGCGACCGCGCGCCGCACGTCCTGGCCCTCTATTTCCTCGACTGGGACTCCAACCAACGCGCGCAGCGGGTGACCCTCTACGATGCCAGGACCGGCGACATCCTGGACCGGCGAAGCCTCGCCGATTTCAGCGGCGGGGTGTACTTCCTCTACGAGACCCGGGGCAGCGTCCGGGTCGAGCTGACCAGCACGGGCGCGCACAACGCCGTCATGGCGGGCGTCTTCTGGGACGCCGCGCGGCCGCCGGGTGGCGCCGAGCTCCTCTTGACGATCGCCAAGATCCGCGATCGCACGCGGGACGAGGCGGCGCTCACCGTTCGCCGTGGCGAGAGCACCATCCTCTTCACCTTGACCGGCGAAGGCCGGCCTTGGGCGGCGGGCCGCGAGGAGGCCGCGCCGGATGCCTCCGATCCGGGCGGCCTCGTGGCCCGTTACATCGTCGGTCCGGGATACGGCCGTCTCATTCAGGAGCGCGAGGACCCGAGTGTCGCGTTCTCCTGGTGGCGCGATGTCTCCTCGAGCTTTCCCGAGGTGGCGCGTTTCCCCGCGGAGCAGACGCTGTGGGCGGAGTGGGAAGGCGAAGTGCTCCTGCCGGGGTGGGAGAGCTATGGCACAATCCCGCTCGCGGGCAGGCGGCCGTTCGGGGCTTCGCTCGAGGACTCGGAGGCCGGCCTCTGCATCGCGGCGGTCGAGCCGGGCAGCCCCGCCGACTTGGGCGGCCTCGAGGCGGGGGACGTTATCACCCGGCTGGCCGGACAGCCGCTGCGCATCACCACGGACGTGACGTTCCGCCTGGAGGCGCCCGAGGGCGGACACCTCTTCGTCGACGGCATGCGGCTGCTGGCGAACGTGACGTGCGAGCTGCCCGGCGCCGCCGAGTGCGCGCTTGGCCCCTGGCTCGAGGACACGGCCCGGCTGGAGGTGGGCCGGAGAGTGGTTCGCGTGGCGGCCGTGCGCCATGGCGCCGCGCCGGTTGCCGCGGCCGAGGGCGAGGGCGAGAGCGAGGAAGAGCCGCCGGGCGGCCCCGCCTTGTCCTGGCGCCTCCCCGGGATGGAAGAGTTCGAGCCGGTGCCAGTCCGCGCGCTCCGGCCGATCCCGCCGCCTGGCACCTGGAGCCGGACGCCGCGCCAGGCGGCCCAGGTCGGGCTCGAATGGCTGCAATCCTCGGCCGTCGCGTGGCAACAGCGGCACGGCTGCAACGGCTGCCATGTGCAGTCTCAGGCGCTCGCCGGCATGGCGATCGCCCGCGACAACGAGTATCGGGTCTCCGACCAGGCCTACGACACCTTGTTATCGGGGTTCGAGCGCTTCCAGAACGGCGACGGATCGTGGCACAACGGCGCCTATGTGACGGCCACCCAGTTCGGCGCCATGGCCCTGGCCACGGCCGAGCACAGGGGTGGTGAAGGCCGGAACGACACCCTCATGCGCGCCATTCGCTTCCTCCTCGCCGCGCAGGAGGAGAGCGGGATCGTGCGCCTGGACCACAGTCATTGGCCCATCGACCAGGGCGACATCCTGGCCACGGCCGATGCCCGCATGGCGTTCTCGATCGCGGCGGGGCTGGCGACCGCGGACGAGGCCCCGGCAATCGAGAGCGCCGAGGCGAGGGCGCTCGAATGGCTGTTGACGGCGGCGCCGGAGACCAACCAGGACCGGACGATGAAGCTCCTGGGGCTGGCGACGGAAGACGCAGCCTTCCGCGCCACCATCCGTGAGGTGCTCATCGCCGCCAAGGCCGACCTGCTGGCTCATCAGCTCGGCGATGGCGGCTGGGAGGAGACCGACGGCATGGGCGCCAACGCCTTCGCCACGGGTCAGGCGCTCTATGCGCTCAGAGCCGCTGGTCAGAGCGTCGCATCGGCACCCTTCCAGAAAGGCGTGGACTGGCTGCTCGAGCATCAACTCTGGACCGGCGCCTGGCCCCAGATGAACACTCATAGCGGCGATGCCTCCCAGTACGCGCCGACGATGTGGCCGGTGATCGCGCTGGTCGGGTCCTTCCAGGCCGTCCCGGTCGCCATCGCCCGCCCCACCGCCGAGGCCTGCGTCGAAGGCATGGTCGAGCTTGCGGTCGAGGTGTCGATGGACGAGCCGGTCGATTCAGTGCGGTTCCTCGTCGATGGCGTGCTGGTCGGCACGGTGGATAGGCCCGGCAGGGACGGCTTCTACAGCGTGCGCTGGGACTCGGGCACGGTCGCGCCCGGCGCGCACGAGATACGGATCGAAGCGGTACGCGGCGATGCCACGAGGGGCGAGGACCAGACACTCATCTACCGCTCCGAAGGCGGCGACGGCTGTGCCGGCATCTTGAGCCTCGTCTCGATGGGCGAGCACATCCTCGGCATCGCCGCACCCAATATCGAGCTGGTGTTCGATGCCTCGGGCTCGATGCGCGAGCAGGGCAAGAAGATCGACGGCCGCCTCAAGATCGACGTCGCCAAGGATGTCATGATGCAGATCATTCGCGAGCTGCCCGACGGCATGAAGGTGGGTTTGCGCGTCTACGGCCAGAGAATCCGCGAGGGCCGGGAGGGTGACTGCCGGGATTCGCAGCTCGTCGTGAGCTTCGGCGCGCTCGACCGCGAGAGCCTCTTGCGCCAGGTTCAGGAGATCAGCGCCCTCGGCACCACGCCGCTCGCCTACTCGCTTGTTCGGGCCGCCCGCGACTTGGCGGCGGAGCCGGAGGCAAAGCTCATCCTCCTGGTCACCGACGGCAAGGAGGAATGCAACGGCTCCCCGCGGGACGTGGCCGCGAGCCTCACCGCGCTCGGCATGAAGCTGCGGGTCGATGTGGTCGGCTTCGCCCTGGCCGAGGAAGCGGTGAAGCAGGAGATGGAGAACGTCGCCGCGGTCACGGGCGGGCGTTTCTTCGACGCCCAGGACGCGGCCGCATTGCAGGCGAGCATCCTCGATTCCCTGGCCGCCCCCTACGATGTGATCGACGGCGCGGGTGTCCGTATCGCCGGCGGCATCGTCAATCAGGGGGCCATCGAGGTGCCGCGGGGCATCTACACCATCGCTGTCCACGGGACGAGCGAGGTCTTCACCATCCCCGATGTCGCCATCGGGTATGATAAGTTCACGAGGGTCGAGCTGGTGAAGAGCGGGTCGGAGATAACCTATGAAGTCCTCGGCCCGGCAACCGCGGACGACGCCGAATGGGCCGCCGAGGCGACAATCGTGCCGGGCTGGACGCCGGGCGCGGAAGAGGCCGCCGCCAGCCCCACGCAGCTCGCGCTTCTCAACCAGGCGCTGGCCGGCCTCGAACAGGCGGTCGCGGCCTTGCAGGCGGACCGCGGGCCGGCCCCGGATCAGCGGATCCGGGACGCCCAACGGATGCTGCGCCAGATCGGCTTCGATCCAGGTCCCGTGGACGGGCTCTGGGGCGGCAAGACCGAAGGTGCCGTGAGGGCCTTCCAGGCCTGGTATCCCTCGGCCGGGCTCACAGCGACGGGCCAGCTCGACGATGCCACGTTCGACGCGCTGTCGGCGGCCGAGGCCGCGGGTATGACCTACAGCGTCGTGACGCGGCCGACGAAGCCGTCGCGTCCGGCGCTGCAAGGCGTTCCCACGGTCCTCGATTCCGGCACCCTCATGGTCGGAGGCCAGATCGTGCCTCTGTTGGGCGTCCGCGGCGTGGCGGGCGAGTACGCGAACCTCCTCGGACAGTATATCGGCAACCGCGCGGTCGCTTGCGCGCCGGAGGACCGTGGCCAATACCGGTGCACCATCGGGGAATTCGACCTCTCGGTAGTCGTGCTCTTCAACGGTGGCGGTCGGGCCATGGCGGATGCCCCGGCATACCTGAAGGAGGCCGAGGCCCACGCGCAAGCGAACCGCCTCGGCGTGTGGCGCTAACGCGGAATCAGTGCCGTCACTCGCCGTGAACGAGTCCCTCGCGCCGCGGGTCGGCCCCGCCGAAGAGGCCGCCCGGCGTCGCCATGATGGCGTGCAGGCCGCTGGTGAGCTTGCGCATGACGACCTCGTGCCCCATGGCCTCCAGGTCGGCGGCGATATCCTCGAGCGCCGTCCCCGCTTCCAGCGCCGTCGCGCCGTTGAGGTTGGTGTGGTTCGCAAGCGCGATGGCGTCCTGGGCATCGAGGCCCCAGTCGAGCACCCCCAGGATCGCCTTCACCACATAGGGGATGATGCGCGCGCCACCCGGCGAGCCCACGGCGAGTGAAAGGCGGCCCTCGTCGTCGAAGACGATCGTCGGCGCCATGGAGCTGCGCGGGCGCCTGCCTGGCCCGGCCTGGTTGGCGGCGGCATGGCCCTCTCGGGTCGGCCGGAAGGCGAAATCCGTGAGCTGGTTGTTGAGCAGGAAGCCCCGCACCATGAGCCGCGAGCCGAAGACGCTCTCGATGCTCGAGGTCATGGAGACCACGTCGCCCCATGGGTCGACAATGACGAAGTGCGTGGTCGAGGCCCCCTCGGCGCCGATGGCCATGGGCGGCGCCTCGGCCCGGTCGCCGAACACCCCTGGCTCGGCCGGGCCCATGTCGCGGTTCTCGGATATCAACGCCGCCCGGGCGGCGAGGTAGGCCGAGTCGAGCATCTGGGTCATGGGCACGGCGACGAAGTCGCTGTCGCCGATATAGGCGTTGCGGTCGGCATAGGCGAGGCGGCTCGCCTGCGCGACCAGATGCACCGCCGCCGCGGAATTCGGATCGAGCGCCGTGAGGTCGAAATGCGAGAGGATGCCGAGGATCTGCAGGCTGGTGAGCCCGCCCGAGCTCGGCGGCGGCATGCCGCAAATGCGCCACGAGCGGTAGGGCGCGCAGACCGGCAGGCGGGCCTTGGCCTCGTAGAGCGCGAGGTCGGCCATGCTCATGCGGCCGGGATTGCCCTCGGCACCGCGCACGGCGTCGACGATGTCGCGCGCGATATCGCCCTCGTAGAACGCCCGCACGCCGCGCACCGCGACCGCCCGCAGGGTCGCCGCGAGCTCCCGGTTGATGCGCTTGCGGCCGACGGCGAGGGGCGCGCCCGCATCATCGTGGAAATAGCCCCGGGCCGCCGCGAACCGGCCCAAATGCTCGTCCGCCGCGATCAGGGCATGTAAGCGCGGCGAGACCGGGAAGCCGACCGAAGCGAGGACGATTGCGGGCTCGAAGGCGCGCGCCCAGGACAGGCGGCCGTGATCGCCGTGGGCCAGCGCCAGCATGCGGAGGACGCCCGGCACGCCCACGGCCAGGCCGCCCACGGCGGCTTCGTGGAAGCCGAGCGGCTCGCCGTCCGCATCCAGGAACATGTCCGGCGTCGCCGCGGCGGGCGCCGTCTCGCGCCCGTCATAGGCCGCGACGTTGCCCGTCTCGGCGTCGTAATGCAGCATGAAGGCGCCGCCGCCGATGCCGGAGGATTGCGGCTCGACCAGGGTGAGGGCGAGCTGCGCGGCGATGGCCGCGTCGACCGCGCTGCCCCCCAGCCGGATGATCTCCCCGGCCGCGCGCGTGGCGTGAGGGTTGGCGGTCGCGACCAGGAAGCGCTGTGCGCCCTCGCCCGCGGCGGCGGTAGGGGCGAGAAGGCACGCGGCAAGGGCGAAGCCGGTTACCTTGTGCAAGAGCCGGGCTGTCGGCATGGGGTGCGATCTTCCAGACCCTCGAGGAGGCGCCAGTCTGCGTGAAAGGCGCTCGCCCGTCCACCGGGGCCGGCGCGTCGACCTTTACGCCGCACCCGCGGAAAGAATTTTTTGCATTGCGGGAGATTCGAGGCATACTCGATGCTGCCCGGGCCGGCGGTATCGGCCCCACGCCATCACGAGGCGCACGGGAGGGTGAACATGAGCAAGGTATCCGCCCCCAAGCGAATCACGGTTCCGGCCATCCGCGCCATGAAGGGCGGCGACCCGGTCGTCTGCCTCACGGCCTATACCACACCCATGGCCCAGCTTCTCGACCCCCACATAGACCTAATGCTGGTGGGCGATTCCCTCGGCATGGTGCTCTACGGCATGGACAACACCCTGGCCGTGACTCTCGACATGATGATCGCCCACGGTGCTGCGGTGGCGCGGGGGGCCAGGCGCGCCTGCGTCGTCGTCGACCTGCCCTTCGGCAGCTATCAGGAATCCCCGGGCGCGGCCTTTCGCAGTGCAGCAAGAGTGCTTGCGGAAACCGGCGCGGCGGCGGTCAAGCTCGAGGGCGGGGCCGAGATGGCGGAGACGATCGCCTTCCTGACCGCGCGCGGCGTCCCGGTCATGGGCCATATCGGCCTCACGCCCCAATCGGTCAACACCCTGGGCGGCTTCGCCGCGCGGGGCCGGAGCGATCCCGAGGCCGCGCGGATCGTCGCCGATGCCGTGGCCGTCACCGAGGCCGGCGCCTTCTCTCTCGTGGTCGAGGCGACGATCGAGACGATCGCGCGCGACATCACGGCCCAGGTGGCGGTGCCGACCATCGGCATCGGCGCCTCGCCCGAATGCGACGGCCAGATCCTCGTCACCGAGGACGCGCTCGGCCTCTTCACCGGCTTCCTGCCGAAATTCGTGAAGCGCTACGCGGAACTGGGCGAGGAGGTCTCGACCGCCGTCGCGTCCTACGCCGCCGACGTGCGGGCACGCCGATTCCCGGCCACCGAACACTGCTTCGGCGTGGTCGCCAGGGGCTGAGCGCAGGCCGCGCGGCGGCACAAGGGAGGGCGCCGGATTGCCGGAACACCCCACCGGTCCCTCGCAAGCCCTCGAGACGGTCCGCGCCATCGCCGATTTGCGTCGACGGATCGCGGCCTGGCGCGCGGCGGGCGAGGCCGTCGCGCTCGTCCCCACCATGGGTGCCCTCCACGCCGGGCACCTGGCCCTGGTCGAGGCGGCGCGGGCCCGGTGTCGCCGGGTCGTGGCCACGATCTTCGTCAACCCGGCCCAGTTCGCGCCCGAGGAGGATTTGGGATCCTACCCCCGCACCGAGCGCGAGGACGCCGCCAAGCTCGCCGCCCGCGGCGTCGACCTCCTCTTCGCGCCCCCGGTCGCGGAGGTCTACCCCCAGGGCTTCGCCACCACCGTGCGGGTCGCGGGCGTCTCCGAGGGCCTGTGCGGCGCTTCCCGGCCCGGGCATTTCGAGGGCGTCGCCACGGTGGTGGCGAAGCTCCTCAACCAGAGCCTGCCCGATGCGGCCTTCTTCGGTGAGAAGGACTACCAGCAGCTCCTTCTCATCCGCCGCCTCGCGGCCGACCTCGACATCCCGGTGGCGATCGTGGGCGTGCCCACGGTGCGGGAGGCCGACGGCCTCGCCCTCTCCTCGCGCAACGCCTACCTCTCGGCGGCCGAGCGGGGCGTGGCGCCGGCGCTCCACCGCACCCTCGCGCGCCTCGCGGCCGCGCTCGAGGCCGGGGATGGTGACGGCGCCGGCATCGTCGCGGGCGGCCGGGCGGCGCTGGATCGCGCCGGCTTCACTTCGGTCGAATACCTCGAGCTGCGCGACGCCGCCACCCTCGCGCCCATCGCCGCCCTCGAACGGCCGGCGCGCCTGCTGGCCGCGGCCTGGCTCGGCCATACCCGGCTTATCGACAACCTGCCCGTGGCGCCGCCGGCACCGTCCTAGTATCCTGGTTCCTAAGTTCGTGGCATTTAGGACGGCCTTGCGGGTCTCTCGGCTAGGAGGGTGGCGCGCCGTGATGCCGGGGCATCACAAGCGGCGCGCGACGACGACCGAGGGGCCCGCAAGGCCGCCCGGAGGGTCGCTTTTCACGCCCTCTGGGGGCGTCACCGCCGCTTGACGATGCCCCAGCATCGCCGGCGCGGCGCTTCCTACCCAGAGGACGGGAAAAGCGATCCTAAATGCCACGAACTTAGGAACCAGGACACTAGTACTTACTTGTAAAAGAAAGCGAACTATTATATGATGGGGGTATGAGCAGAACAGCGACCCCCATCACGGTTGGGGAAGAGGCCCGGGGCGCGCTGGAACAGTGGGTCCGGTCGGCGAAGACGGAGCAGCGCATGGCGTTGCGGGCGCGGATCATCCTTCAGGCGGCGGATGGACGAGGCAATCTGGAGATCGCCGCGGCCTTGCGGGTGCGGCCGGCGACGGTGAGCAAATGGCGGGTCCGCTATGCGCGGACTGGGCTGGGCGGCCTTGCCGACGCGCCACGACCGGGGGTGAAGCGGCGCTACGACGCGGCGACGGAGCGGCGCATATTGGCGCGGCTGGACGAGACGCCGCCGGCGGGCCACGCCACCTGGACGGGAAGCCTGGTGGCCGAGGCCCTGGGGGATGTTTCGCCGAGCCATGTGTGGCGGGTGTTGCGCCGCCATGGCATCCATCTGCAACGGCGCCGGAGCTGGTGCATCAGCACCGATCCCGAATTCGCCGCCAAGGCGGCGGACATCGTCGCCCTCTACCTCGATCCGCCGGACAGCGCCGTGGTTCTGGCGGTCGACGAGAAGCCCGGCATCCAGGCGCTCGAGCGGGCGCAGGGCTATCTCGAGCTGGCCAACGGCAGCGCCCTCCGGGGCTTCAGCCATGACTACAAGCGTCACGGCACGACGACACTGTTCGCCGCCCTCGACATCATCACTGGCGAGGTCAAGGCGGGGCATTACAAACGCCGCCGCCGGACCGAGTTCCTCGACTTCATGAACCGCATCGTCGCCGACTACCCGGACCAGGAGATTCACGTGATCCTCGACAACCTTTCGACCCACAAGCCCAAGCGCGACCAATGGCTGGCGCGCCATAAGAACGTCCATTTCCACTTCACCCCGACCCACGCGAGTTGGCTCAATCAGGTCGAATGCTGGTTCAGCATTCTCACCCGGCGCGCCTTGCGCGGGGCCAGCTTCACCTCGCCGCGCGAGGTCTGCGATGCCATCGACCGTTTCATCGAGGCTTACAATGTCAAAGCCACTCCCTTCGAATGGCGAAAGGCCAAGGTCCATCCGGTCACCCTCAAAAAAACATACGCGGATTTACGAAACTAAGCACTAGTCCAAATCGGGCGCAAGGTGCCGGACGCCCGTCCCCAGCATGTCGGCCAGGCGGTCGGCGACGATGGCGCGGTGGCAGGTCTCGGGATCGCGCTCGTAGCACATGAGGCAGACCGGCCCCGCGGCGGCGATCTCCGTCGCCTGGGCGAGCGCCGCCGCCGCCGCCCCAGTCTCCATATGCGCCGCGAAAATGCGGCGGAAGGTGGCCCAGTCACCGGCCTTGCCCGCGTCGCGCCCGGCCTTCGGGTTGCCGAACCCGACCAGGTGCGCGTAGGCCAGGCCCGCCTCTTCCACGGCCGCCGCGAGGGCGCGCTTGGAGAGACCGGGCTTGCGCGAGGCGGGGACGGCGCGCACGTCGATGAGGGTACGGGCACCCGCCGCGCGGAGGGCGGCGATGAGGCGGCCCGGGTCCGCCCTTTCGTAGCCGATCGTCATGACCGGGGAATCGCAACCCATGGCCGCCTCCTATGGCCGCGCCGCGCGCGCCGGCGGGTGCAGGGGGAGCGCTGCCCCCAGGGCCGGCGGGGAGCGGTCGTCGCGCACGCTCAGCGTCTGCTCCCGCGGCCCACGATGGGCTGGATGAATTGGGGCTCCAGGTCCCAGGGGAAGTGGATCCAGGTGTCCTGACTGACCTCGGTGACGAAGGTATCGACGAGCGGCCGGCCGGCGGGCTTGGCATAGACGCTGGCGAAATGGGCATCGGGCAGGAGGGCGCGCACCACCCGTGCCGTGCGCCCAGTATCGACCAGGTCGTCGACGATGAGCCAGCCCGCCCCGCGCATCTCGTGCTCTGGCGCCCGCAGGACGCGCACCTCGCCCTGGGACTGATGGTCGTAGCTGGCGACGGAAATGCAGTCGAGCACGCGGATGTCGAGCTCGCGCGCGACCACCGCGGCCGGCACCAGGCCGCCCCGCGCGATCGCCACCACGCCCTGCCAGGGCCCGCCGTCGAGGAGACGCCATGCGAGGGCCTTGGCGTCCCGGTGCAGCTCTTCCCAGGAAACCGGGAAGGCCTTGGTGAATTGTTCGCTTTCCGCCACGCCGCGCACCCCCATGACCGCCAGCCGCCACGGCCCCAATCCAGGGCCGGTTCAGCTCACGTTTCTAATCCGTCTTCAGGGAGGCGGCAACGCCGCGCGGTCAGCGGACGTAGATGTGGACTTCGTTCGTCTCGGCCGTGTTGCTGGTCGTCGCGGAGAGCGAGACCCGCTCGGCCGGCAGGCCCATGTTGGTGAGCGACCGGAGCACCTGCTCGGCCTGGCGCTTGGAATTGCTCGATGCCAGCGCGATCTGCCCCGCCGTGCCCCGGTTGGGCGCGACGGCGACGAGCTCGAACGCGGCCGACGGCCGGCGCTCGAGCGCGCTGCTCAAGGCGGAATAGAGGGCCTGCTCGTACTCCACATTGGGGTTGTCGAAGCGGATCACCACCAGCGGCCGGCCCGGGGTGGCGGCGCTCAACTGCTGCGGCGCCGCCGAGGAGAAGGCCCGGTTGGCCAAGCTGCCGCCGAACATCTCGCCATTCTTCACCGCGACCGAAAGGGCCGTCAGGTTGCCGCGCTCGCGGTTCACGTAGTTGCTCTGGCGCCTGATATCGTCGCTCAGCTCGTTGAGCAGCCGGTCGATCGAGACCACGGTCTTGTTGACCTCGTCCTCGAGGATGGCGAGCTGGCGGTGGTCCTCGTCCACGGCGCCGCCGAGGCCGTAGGCCGCCCGCGTGGATTCGAGCATGTAGGCCGCCATGGAGGAGTTCGATGCGATATCGTTCGACAGCTGATTGAGCTTGCCGATGTCGCGGCTGATGCGGTCGAGCTGGCGCTGGGCCTTGCCCCACAGGTCGACCAGAATCGGATTGCTCGGCGTGGTGCCGATTTGGAGCTTGGCGTTAATGTCGCCGACAAGGGTGTGGTAGGACGTGGCGTTGCGCCCCGTCTTTTCGCGCTGACGCTGCAGGTCCGCGCTGTTGCCGGCGATCACGCTTTGCAGGGCGATCAGCTCGCCACGGAGCTCGACGACCTTCTGACCGACGAAGGTGCCCGTCGGCGGCCCCGTCGTGACCGGCACGGTTTCATAGCTGGATGTGCCGAGCGCGGGTGGCGTCGCCGGCGCGGTACCGCCGGCGGCGGGCTGGGTCGCCGCGGCCACGCTTGTCCGCGTGTCGGCGGTTCCCGAAGGTTCCTCGCCCGTCAACGACGGCCACAACACATCGTCCGAAAATGAACACGCGCCCAGGAACAGAGCCGCCCCCAAGACGACAGCCCCGATCTTCCACAGCCTCATAAGCTGACCTTGCGTCGCCAGTTATACATTGGGCGATCCAGTGATTGCCGAAACGCCAGGCAGAAAATGCCAGTAAAATTCGTAATTTGCAACGATATTAGACGTTGTTTTATGTGCCGTCTCACTAGTGTCCGGTTAACTGCGGCGGTTTTCCGGTTAGTGGGTTGTGGTTAAACGTTCTTTCGGGATATTCGCGTGTCACCGACTTGAACTCCCGGTGTTAAGCCAGACATGCTCCTGCCTTCCCGGTCAGGAGCATGGCTCATGTATGCAGGCAAGATCGTTTTCGCCCAGGTGATCGACCATCTGCCCGTGCACAGCTTGCGCCGTTGCGTCCACCGCTACGGCGGCGATCGCAGGCTGCGAAGCTTCTCCTGCCTCGATCGGTATCTGTGCATGGCCTTCGCGCAGCTGACCTATCGCGAGAGCCTGCGCGACATCGAGGCCTGCCTGCGCGCCCAGCACACCAAGCTCTACCACATGGGCATCCGCGGGCGCGTCGCCCGCGCCACCTTGGCCGACGCCAACGAGAGGCGCGACTGGCGCATCCATGCCGACTTCGCCCAGGCGCTGATCCGCATCGCCCGGCCGCTCTATGCCCAAGACAGCTTCGGCCTCGAGCTCGACCACACCGTCTATGCCCTCGACTCGACCACCATCGACCTCTGCCTCGCGGTCTTCCCCTGGGCCCCGTTCCAGCGCACCAAGGCCGCCATCAAGCTCCACACCCTCTTGGATCTGCGCGGCAATATCCCAACTTTCATCCATATCAGCGACGGCCGATGGCACGACGTGAGGGTGCTCGACGAGCTGGTCCCCGAGCCCGGCGCCTTCTACGTCCTGGACCGCGGATACATCCATTTCGCCCGCCTCCATCGCCTGAGCCAGGGCGCCGCCTTCTTCGTCGTCCGGGCACGGGCCAAGTTCCAGTTCCGCAGGATCGCGTCCCGCGCAATCGACAAGACCACCGGCCTGCGCTGCGACCAGACCATCCGCACCGCCGGCCAGCACACCGCCACCGACTACCCGGACAGGCTCCGCCGCGTCCGATACCGCGACCCCGAGAGCGGCAAGGCCTTCACCTTCCTGACCAACAACTTCACCCTGCCGGCGCTGACCATCGCCCAGCTCTACAAATGCCGCTGGCAGGTCGAGCTGTTCTTCAAATGGATCAAGCAGCACCTGCGCATCAAGCGCTTCTACGGCACCTCCGAGAACGCCGTCAAATCCCAGATCTGGATCGCCGTCTCCGTCTATGTGTTGATCGCCATCGTCAAGAAGCGCTTGGCTATCAACGCCAGCCTCTACACAATCCTCCAGGTCCTCAGCCTCACCGTCTTCGAAAAAACACCGCTCCTTCAATTGCTTACAAATCCAGAAACCACGACACCAATCCACCCCCATGCTAACCAATTGAATCTATTCGACTATTAACCGGACACTAGTGAGTGCCGTCTGAATTCTATGCCGTAAGGACCTAGTAAAAAAGATTGCTTGCTGCGGGTGCGAGCGGCCTTGCTTTCGGCCGGTGTTTTGATTAGCTTCCGCTCCCGTCGCGCGACGGGAACCGAAGGCTCGCCGCCACCCGCGCGCCCGTGGCTCAACTGGATAGAGCACCTGACTACGGATCAGGAGGTTGGGGGTTCGAATCCCTCCGGGCGCGCCATTTCTTTCAAAGACTTAGCGCCTTGCCCAAGGCGGAACGTTGCGGGACCTGGTCGGACGCCCGCGAAAACGCCCGACATTTCGGGCGATCTTCGTTCCCCGCGGCCTTTGCATCATTGTCAGTCGAGCCAATGGTGCCGGCGGCGAGGCACCCGCCCTCGACATCGCCGCGCTCCGATGGCGATATCGCGGGCGTACTACGGGAGGCTGGCTTGGCGCGGGATTTCGACTATGTGATCGTCGGCGCCGGCTCGGCCGGTTGCGTGCTCGCCCACCGCCTCACGGCGGACCCGGACGTCCGCGTTTTGCTGCTGGAGGCGGGGCCCAGGGACTGGAGCCCGTTCCTGCGCATGCCCGCGGCCTTCGCCTACGCCATCGCCGGCCGCCGCTTCAACTGGAAATACACGACCGAGCCCGAGCCCTATCTGGGCGGCCGCGAGGCCCCCTGCGACCGGGGCCGGGTGCTCGGCGGCTCCTCCTCCATCAACGCCATGGCCTACGTGAGGGGGCAGGGTGCCGACTTCGACGGCTGGGCGGATGCGGGGCTCCCGGATTGGGACTACGCCCACTGCCTGCCCTACTTCAAGAAGCTCGAGACCTTCCATGGCCCGGCAAGCGATTTCCGCGGCACCGGCGGCCCGCTCGACGTGACGGCCCCGCGCTACACGAGCCCCTTGTGCGAAGTCTTCCTCGACGCCTGCGAGCAGGCGGGCTTCGCGCGCAACGCCGATACCAACGCGCGCGAGCAGGAAGGCGTCGGCCCCATGGACCAGACGGTCCACGCGGCGCGCCGGGTCAGCACGGCCGCGGCCTATCTCCGTCCGGCGCGTGGGCGCCCGAACCTGGAGGTGCGGACCAAGTGCCTGGTAACCCGTGTGCTCTTCGAGGGCGCGCGGGCGGACGGCGTCGAAGCCGCGGCCGGCGGGCGTGTCGCGGCCATCCGCGCCGGGCGTGAGGTGATCCTCTGCGGCGGGGCGATCAACTCGCCCCAGCTCCTGATGCTCTCCGGCATCGGCGCGGCGGACGGCCTCCGCGCCCTGGCTATCCCGGTCGTCGCCGACCTGCCCGGCGTGGGCCAGGGCATGCAGGACCATGTGGACGTGAGCGTGAAGCAGGCCGCGACGCGCCCCGTGACGGCCACGCCGGCCCTGCGCTTCCCGCGCAACGCCATGCTGTTCCTGGAGTGGTACCTGTTCGGCACCGGCCTCGGCGCCACCAGCCATTTCGAGGTCGCCGGCTACATCCGGACATCCCCGGAGCAGGAGCGGCCCACCATCCAGGTCAGCTTCATACCGCTCCTGGTGAACTACGACGGCAGCGCGCTGGCCGAGGCGCATGGCTACCAGGCCACGGTGATGCTGCTGCGGCCCGAGAGCCGGGGCTCCATCAGCCTGCGCTCGGCCGACCCGCGCGCCGCCCCCGCGATCCTCTTCAACTACTTCGAAAGCAAGGCCGACCTGCGGGCGGGCCTGCGGGCGACGCGCCGCATTTTCGGCCAGCGCGCCTTCGCACCCTAAAATCGCGGGCGCGAGGTCGATCCCGGCGCGGATGCCGAGAGCGACGCGGCGCTCGACGCCTTCATGCGCCGGACGGTGAAGACCACCAACCACCCGAGCTGCACCTGCCGCATGGGCGTGGATGCGCGCGCGGTGGTGGACGCCCAGGGCCGCGTGCGGAGCGTGGAGGGCCTGCGGGTTGTCGACGCCTCGATCCTGCCGGCGGTCACCAGCGGCAACATCAACGCGCCGACCATCATGCTGGCCGAGAAGCTCGCCGACAGCGTCCTCGGCAAGCCGCCGCTCGAGCCCGTCACCTTCGAGGAGGCGACATGAGCGGCCTGGCGTCGGACCGGCGGCGCACGGGTTTCGAGCGCGACGGGCCGCTGCCCGCCACCACTCAGATCAGGATCTCGATGAGGTAGGGGCCATCGACGGCGAGGCCGCGCTCGATGGCGCGGCAGAGTTCGTCCGCCGTCTCGACCCGCACGGCCTCGACGCCCATGCCGCGGGCGATCTCGACCCAGTCGAGCGCCGGCCGGTCGAGGGTCAGCATGTCCTGGGCCCGGGGCCCGGGGTTGCCGGCGCCCACGTTGGCCAGCTCGCCCTTGAGGATGTTGTAGGACTGGTTGGCGAACAGCAGCGTGGTCACGTCGAGCCCCTCGCGCGCCTGGGTCCACAGGGCCTGCACGGTGTACATGCCGCTGCCGTCGCCCTCGAGGCACACCACCTTGCGCTCGGGGCAGGCGATGGCGGCACCCGTCGCCATGGGCATGCCGAGGCCGATGGAGCCGCCCCGGTTCTGCAGCCAGTCGTGGGGCGGCGCGCCGGCGGTGAAGGGGAACAGGCCGCGCCCGGAGGTGACGCTCTCGTCGACCACGATGGCGTCCGCGGGCAGCAGCGCGCCGATAGTGGCGGCCAGGGCATCGAGGTTGATGGGCCCGCTCGGCCGCTCGGGCCGGCTGGCCGGTTGTAGCTTGGCGCCGCCCGGCCTGGCGCCGACCGCCTCGGCCAGCGCTTGCAGCGCGCCCACGCAATCCTCTTCCGCCCGCGCGAGGGTGCTGATCTCGCAGCCCTCGGGATGGAGCGGCCCCGGCATGTCGGGATAGGCGAAGAAGGCCACCGGCGGCCCGGCGCCGATGAGGATGATCTGGCGGTAATCCTTCAGCAGCGCGAGCGCCTGGGGGACGGGGTAGGGGACGCGCCGCACGCTGAGGCGCCCCGCTCCGCGCTGGGTGCGGGCGTTGAAGCACTCGGCCATGACGTCGCAGCCGGTCGCCGCGGCGATGTCGCCGGCCAGCTCCAAGGGCCGCTCGAACAGGGCGTCGGCGCCGAGCAGCAACAGGGTCCTGTCGCCGCCGCGCAGCCGCTCCGCCACCGCATCGACAGTGTCCGCCTCGACCGATTCGCGCGCGGGGATGGCAGGGACTTCGCCGACCGCCCCATCCTCGCCCCAGGCGGTATCGGCGGGCAGGATCAGGGTCGCGATCTGGCCCGGCGGCGTGCGCGCGGCGGCAATCGCCTCGGCCCCGTCGCGCCCCACGGAGGCGGCGTCTGGCGACGATTTGACCCAGGCCGAGACGGGACGGGCAATGCCCTCGATGTCAGAGGTGAGCGGCGTGTTGTACTGGATGTGATAGGTCGCGTGTTCGCCCACGACATTGACCATGGGCGAGCGCGCCTTCTTGGCGTTGTGCAGGTTGGCGAGCGCATTGCCGAGCCCGGGGCCGAGATGGAGCAGGGTCGCCGCCGGCTTCCCCGCCATGCGCGCGTAGCCGTCGGCGGCCCCGCTGACCACGCCCTCGAACAGGCCGAGGACGCAACGCATGCCCTGGATCTTGTCGAGGGCGGCGACGAAGTGCATCTCCGACGTGCCGGGATTGGTGAAGCAGACATCGACCCCGCCCGCGAGCAGCGTATGGACCAGGCTCTCGGCACCGTTCATCGGCGTGGCTCCTTATCTTCGCGTCCGCGCGCAAGCGCGGCGAGCCGGTCACGCCCAGCCGCCGCGTCGTGCGCGTTCCGATAGCCAGCCTTCGCCCGTTGGCTTCCCCTGTCAACCGACCCGCAATTAAGATCCCGCCGCCGGTGCCCGGTGTCGGTGGCCATCGCCCGGCGTTGCGTCGCACTGCTTGGGGATCTTGCGGCACAGCGGGCAGCCTCGATACTCGCGAGCGCCCGGCCAATGTGTTACATTGTACATAATTGTTCACACAGCGGAGCGCGCCATGGCTCAGGCTACGTTCACCTTTCGGGTCGATGACGATCTGAAGGCCGCCTTCGCGGCGGCCGCGAAAACCCAGGAGCGCACGGCCGCGCAGCTCCTGCGGCTTCTCATGCGCGACGCGGTACGGCGCGAGGAAGAGGCGCGCGAGCATGATGCGTGGTTCCGAGGCGAAGTCGAGCAGGGCATGCGCGAGGCCGACGATCCGGCGGTGCGTCGCATCCCCCATGAGGACGTGCGGTCGAACTGGCGCCAGCAGCGGGCCGCGCTGATGAAGCGGGCCGACGGCGAGACCGGGTGAAGGTTGAATGGCTGCCCGAGGCCGAACGCAACCGCGCTAGCCAGCTTGCCGACATCGCCGAACGCAATCCGCAGGCGGCGATCGACGTGGGCGACGCGATTCCGGCCGCCGTGGCCCGGCTCGCTTGCTATCCGGCAAGGGGCCGGCCGCGCGCGACGCCAGCCCGTCATGGAAAGAGCTGTCCCCACCAAGCGCGGCGGCGACGGCCCCATTCCTCCCGGAACCGGCTAGCGCTGTCAAAGCAGCCGGACCCAGCGTAGCCTCGCGACTCTCGCGCACTGACGGCGGCTGGGCAGTGACGGCCGTCACTGGCGAGGGCGGCGTGCCGCGTCGCGAAAATACCGAGGGACATTCTCGATTCGCTCGATGGGGACAGCATCTATCGAGGGCTATCGCGGCGGCCCCCGCCCCTCCGCCTCACTTCCCCGGCAGCGGTTTCATGGCCTGGATGAGCGCGATCAGGTTGTCGTCGCGCCAGGACTCGACCGCCTTCATGTCGAGGTGCCCGGCCACGCGGTCCGCCGTCGCCACCGCCTCGGCCTCCAGCGCGGGCGGGCCACCCCAGCCCCAGTGCGCGATCGAGGCGCGGATGCCGCCGCGGCCGCCACCCATATGCGCGCACATGAGCGGGCCGGCGAAGGCCCAGCGCAGGCCGGGGCCGTAGACGAGGGCGCGGTCGGCCTCCTCGTAGTCGCAGATGCCGGCTTCGACGAGCTCGCCGATCTCCTTCGACACCACGGCCTGGAGGCGGTTGGAGATGTAGTATTCGATCTCCTTGCGGAGCCTGAGCGCGTGCTTGCCGATCGTATCGTAGAAGGTCATGGCCCAGTCCATGACCGCCTCGGATGTCTCCTCGCCACCGACCACCTCCACCAGGGGCAGGAGGTAGGAGGGCGCGAAGGGGTGGCCGATGATGCAACGCTCGGGATGCCGGGTGCGGCTGGCGAGGCGGGTGGGCAGGAACTCGGACGAGGAGCTGGCAATGACCACGTCCGCCGGCAGAGCCGCGTCGATGCGCTCGAACAGCTCTATTTTGAGGTCCTCCCGGTCGGGCGCGCTCTCCTGCACGAACTGGGCATCGGCGAGGGCGGCGGCGAGGTCGGGCTCGAAGCGCATGCGCTCCATGCTCGCGCCCTCGGCGAGGCCGAGCTTGGCGAGCTTGGGCCAGGCCGACGCCACCAGGTCGCGCAGCTTCGCCTCGGCGTCGGGTGCGGGGTCTGTCGCGACCACGTCCATGCCCTGGGCCAGGAAATAGGCGGCCCAGCCGCCGCCGATGGTGCCCGTACCGACGCAACACACGCGCTCGATCTTTTTTGGGTCTGGCGGCGGCATCGATTTTCTCCCATAACTGAGGTTGCGCTTCGCACCCAGGCTAGCGGCTCCAAGGCTCCGCCGCCAGCCTGGGGCGGAATCAACCCGAAGGCTTCCCCACCTGGGCAAGGCGTTCGACCAAGCGGCGGAAAGGCGGCCCCATGACCACCCTCGATGCGATCACCGTCTCGGTCGTCCAGCACCGCCTCGTCGGCATCGTGGACGAGATGGGCGAGGCGATGCTGCGCACCTCCTTCTCCCAGATCCTCAATTCGAGCCGCGACTTCTCGACCGCCATCACCGACGCCACCGGGCAGCTCGCCGCCCAGGCCGACTACATCCCCGTCCATGTCGGGGCCATGCCGTCGTCCGTCGTCTCCGTCCTCGAAGCCTTCGGCGACGACATCCATCCGGGCGACATCTTCCTGTTGAACGACCCCTATTACGGCGGCAGCCACCTGCCCGACCTGACCACCTGCCTGCCGGTCTTCGCCGGCGCCCGGCTGCTGTTCTGGACCGTCAACCGGGCGCACCACTCGGACATCGGGGGCGCGACCTACGGCGCCTACAACGCCTCGGCGACGGAGATCTGGCAAGAGGGCCTGCGCGTGCCACCGATCCGCCTTTACGACCGTGGCGAGGCGCGCGCCGACATCCTGCGCATGCTGCGGGTCAACGTGCGCCATCCGCGCGATTTCGAGGGCGACCTCTCGGCCCAGATCGGCTCGGTGCGGCTGGGTGAGCGCCGCTTGCTCGCATTCGTCGAGGAGCTCGGCGCCGCGACCATCGAGGCGGCCGCCCGGCTCATCCTCGATGCGGCGGAGAGGGAGACCCGGGCCATCATCGCGAGCTGGAAGGACGGCACCTACAAGGGCGAGGGCGTGCTCGACGATGACGGCCGCGGCAACCTCGACATCACCGTCCGCGCCACCGTCACCGTGAGCGGCAGCAACCTCCGGGTCGACTTGAGCGAATCGGACCCCCAGGTCGAGAGCTTCCTCAACTCCGCCTGGGCCAACATGCGCTCGGCCGTCGCCATCGCGCTCGCCTACCTGCTCGACCCCGAGGTGGCGAAGAACGACGGCTTCATGCGCCCGGTCGAGATCGTCGCCAAGCGCGGCACCATCGTCTGGGCCGAGGACGGGGCGCCCGTCACCATGTCCACTTCGCACTGCTCTCAGGAGATCGTCGAGGCGATCGTCACCGCGCTGGCGCCCGCCTGCCCGGAGCGGGTCATGGCCGCCTGGGGCAACCGCTTCCGCATCGCCCTCAAGGGCGAGAACCCGCACACGGGCAAGCCCTTCATCTGGCACATGTTCCACGCCCGCCCGGGCGCCGGCGCCTCGGCCGGCGGCGATGGCTGGCACAATTCGGGCGAGTGGGATTCGGCCGGCGGGCTCAAGTTCAGCTCCGTCGAGGGGGCCGAGGTGCGCTTCCCCTTCTTCTTCCGCAAGCACGAGTTCCGCCCCAACTCCGGCGGCGACGGGCGCTACGCCGGCGGCGTCGGCGGCTATCTCGAGCTCGTCGTCGAGACCGAGGCGCCCTGCGTGGCGAACACCGCCGGCGACGGCGCGCTCCATGGCTCCCGCGGCATGCTGGGGGGCGAGGACGGCAAGCCCCACCGCTACGTGATGCGGGCACCAGGGGCCCGGCCCAAGGTCCTGGCGACCAAGCACGAGGGGATCCCGGTGCCGCCCGGCACCGTCTTCGAGATCCACGCCGGCGGTGGCGGGGGCTACGGCGACCCGGCCGAGCGCTCGGCGGCGGCGCGCAAGCGGGACCGCCGGGACGGCTTCGTCACCAGGCGCGCGCCGGCGCGCTCGATCGGCTAGGTTTGCGCGGCAAGGCCGGAGGCCCGGACCAGTGACCAGCCAACAGCCACCAGGCGGGAAGGCGTAGCGATGAACATGCCCGATCCGATTACCGTCTCGGTCGTCCAGCACCGCCTCGTCGGCATCGTCGACGAGATGGGCGAGGCGATGCTGCGCACCTCCTTCTCCCAGATCCTCAATTCGAGCCGCGACTTCTCGACCGCCATCACCGACGCGACCGGGCAGCTCGCGGCCCAGGCGGAATACATCCCCGTCCATGTCGGAGCCATGCCGTCGTCGGTCACCGCCTGCGTCGAGGCTTTCGGCGACGACATCCACCCGGGCGATATCTTCCTCTTGAACGACCCCTATTACGGCGGCAGCCACCTCCCGGATCTGACCGCCTGCCTGCCGGTCTTCATCGACGGCAAGCCCCTGTTCTGGGCCGTCAACCGGGCCCACCACTCGGACATCGGCGGCGCCACCTTTGGCGCCTACAACGCATCCGCCACGGAGATCTGGCAGGAGGGGCTGCGGGTGCCGCCGATCCGACTCTACGACCGCGGCGAGGAACGCGCGGACATCCTGCGCATGCTGCGGGTCAACGTGCGCCATCCACGCGATTTCCTCGGTGACCTGGCGGCCCAGATCGGCTCGGTCCGCCTGGGCGAGCGTCGCCTCGTCGAATTCGTAGAAGAGCTCGGCGCGGCGACGGTCGAGGGCGCGGTGGAGCGCATCCTCGATGCCGCCGAGGCCGAGACCCGGGCCATCATCGCGAGCTGGAAGGACGGCACCTACAAGGGCCAGGGCGTGCTCGACGATGACGGCCGCGGCAACCTCGACATCACCGTCCGCGCCACCGTCACCGTGAGCGGCAGCAACCTCCGGGTCGACTTGAGCGAGTCGGACCCCCAGGTCGCAAGCTTCCTCAACTCCTCCTGGGCCAACATGCGCTCGGCGGTGGCCATGGCGCTCGCCTACCTGCTCGACCCCGAGGTGGCGAAGAACGACGGCACCATGCGCCCGGTCGAGATCGTCGCCAAGCGCGGCACCATCGTCTGGGCCGATGACGGAGCGCCCGTCACCATGTCCACCTCCCATTGCGCCCAGGAGATCGTGGAAGCGATCGTCACAGCACTCGCCCCGGCCTGCCCCGATCGCGCCATGGCCGGCTGGGGGCGGCGCCTGCGCATCGCCATCAAGGGCGAGGACCCGCGCAACGGCAAAGCCTTTATCTGGCACATGCTCCACGCCCGGCCGGGTGCGGGCGCCTCCCCCGGCGGCGACGGCTGGCACGGCTCGGGCGAGTGGCATACGGTCGGCGGGCTCAAGTTCGGCTCCGTCGAGGTCGTCGAGGTGCGCTTCCCGTTCTTCATCGGACGGCACGAATACCGCCCCAATTCGGGCGGCGACGGGCGTTACGTGGGCGGCGTCGGCGGCTATTTGGAGCTCGCGGTCGAGACCGAGACGCCGTGCGTCGCGAACACGGCCGGCGACGGTGCCCGCCACGGCGCTTGCGGCCTCATGGGCGGGCAGGATGGGGCGCCCCACCGCTACCTGATGCGGACACCGGGGCATCGCTCGCGCGTGCTCGATACCAAGCACGAGGGGATACCGGTGCCGCCCGGCACCGTCTTCGAGGTCAATGCCGGCGGCGGCGGGGGCTGGGGCGATCCCGGCGCGCGCACGCCGGAGGAACGCGCGCGGGACCGCCGGGACGGCTTCGTCACCAGGCGCGCGCCGGCGCGCTCGATCGGCTAGGTTTGCGCGGCAAGGCCGGAGGCCCGGACCAGTGACCAGCCAACAGCCACCAGGCGGGAAGGCGTAGCGATGAACATGCCCGATCCGATTACCGTCTCGGTCGTCCAGCACCGCCTCGTCGGCATCGTCGACGAGATGGGCGAGGCGATGCTGCGCACCTCCTTCTCCCAGATCCTCAATTCGAGCCGCGACTTCTCGACCGCCATCACCGACGCGACCGGGCAGCTCGCGGCCCAGGCGGAATACATCCCCGTCCATGTCGGAGCCATGCCGTCGTCGGTCACCGCCTGCGTCGAGGCTTTCGGCGACGACATCCACCCGGGCGATATCTTCCTCTTGAACGACCCCTATTACGGCGGCAGCCACCTCCCGGATCTGACCGCCTGCCTGCCGGTCTTCATCGACGGCAAGCCCCTGTTCTGGGCCGTCAACCGGGCCCACCACTCGGACATCGGCGGCGCCACCTTTGGCGCCTACAACGCATCCGCCACGGAGATCTGGCAGGAGGGGCTGCGGGTGCCGCCGATCCGACTCTACGACCGCGGCGAGGAACGCGCGGACATCCTGCGCATGCTGCGGGTCAACGTGCGCCATCCACGCGATTTCCTCGGTGACCTGGCGGCCCAGATCGGCTCGGTCCGCCTGGGCGAGCGTCGCCTCGTCGAATTCGTAGAAGAGCTCGGCGCGGCGACGGTCGAGGGCGCGGTGGAGCGCATCCTCGATGCCGCCGAGGCCGAGACCCGGGCCATCATCGCGAGCTGGAAGGACGGCACCTACAAGGGCCAGGGCGTGCTCGACGATGACGGCCGCGGCAACCTCGACATCACCGTCCGCGCCACCGTCACCGTGAGCGGCAGCAACCTCCGGGTCGACTTGAGCGAGTCGGACCCCCAGGTCGCAAGCTTCCTCAACTCCTCCTGGGCCAACATGCGCTCGGCGGTGGCCATGGCGCTCGCCTACCTGCTCGACCCCGAGGTGGCGAAGAACGACGGCACCATGCGCCCGGTCGAGATCGTCGCCAAGCGCGGCACCATCGTCTGGGCCGATGACGGAGCGCCCGTCACCATGTCCACCTCCCATTGCGCCCAGGAGATCGTGGAAGCGATCGTCACAGCACTCGCCCCGGCCTGCCCCGATCGCGCCATGGCCGGCTGGGGGCGGCGCCTGCGCATCGCCATCAAGGGCGAGGACCCGCGCAACGGCAAAGCCTTTATCTGGCACATGCTCCACGCCCGGCCGGGTGCGGGCGCCTCCCCCGGCGGCGACGGCTGGCACGGCTCGGGCGAGTGGCATACGGTCGGCGGGCTCAAGTTCGGCTCCGTCGAGGTCGTCGAGGTGCGCTTCCCGTTCTTCATCGGACGGCACGAATACCGCCCCAATTCGGGCGGCGACGGGCGTTACGTGGGCGGCGTCGGCGGCTATTTGGAGCTCGCGGTCGAGACCGAGACGCCGTGCGTCGCGAACACGGCCGGCGACGGTGCCCGCCACGGCGCTTGCGGCCTCATGGGCGGGCAGGATGGGGCGCCCCACCGCTACCTGATGCGGACACCGGGGCATCGCTCGCGCGTGCTCGATACCAAGCACGAGGGGATACCGGTGCCGCCCGGCACCGTCTTCGAGGTCAATGCCGGCGGCGGCGGGGGCTGGGGCGATCCCGGCGCGCGCACGCCGGAGGAACGCGCGCGGGACCGCCGGGACGGCTTCGTCACCAGGCTCAATCGGAGGGCCTGAGCCATGTATCGCATCGCCATCGACGTGGGCGGGACCTTCACCGACGTGGTCGCGGTGGACGAGGCCGGCCGCGTCGCCTTCACCAAGGCCGCCAGCACCCCCGCCGACCAGTCCGTCGGCGTCCTGGACGGGCTCGGCCTGCTGGCCACCGAGCTCGGGGTCGGCCTCGATGCCCTGCTCGGCCGGACCGAGCGCATCGTCCACGGCATGACCGTCGCCACCAACGCCCTGCTCGAGCGCAAGGGTGCGAAGGTCGGCCTGCTGGCGACGGACGGTCACCGGGACATCCTCGAGATGCGCGAGGGGCTCAAGCCCGAGCGCTACAACCTGCGGCTCGCGCGCCAGGAGCCCCTGGTGCCCCGCCACCTGCGCTTCGGCGTGGTCGAGCGCATCCGCGCCGACGGCCGCATCGAGGTGCCGCTCGACCGCGAGTCGCTCGCCAAGGCCATCCGGGCCTTGCGCCGCGCCAAGGTCGCCTCGGTGGCGGTCTGCTACCTGCACGCCTACCGCGACGACCGGCACGAGCGGGCGACGCTAGCGGCCCTGGCCGAGGCTATGCCCGACACCTACGTGTCCCTCTCGTCCGCGGTGCTGCCCAAGATCAAGGAGTACGAGCGCACCTCGACCACGGTCGTGAACGCCTATGTCGGCCCCCTGATGCATCGCTACCTGGCGGGCCTCGAGGCGCGCCTGGCGGAAGCCGGGTACAGGGGCCCCGTGCTCATCATGCAGTCCCATGGCGGCGTGGCGCCGGTCGAGGAATCGATCCGCGTCGCCGCCGGCACGGTGCTGTCCGGCCCCGCGGGCGGCCTCGCCGGTGCCCGCCGGGTGGCGGAGCTGGTGGGCGTGCCCGACCTCATCCCCTTCGACATGGGCGGGACGTCGAGCGACATCTCGATGGTCGTGGGTGGCGAGGCGATGCTGGCGGTGGACCGGGCCATCGCGACCGAGCGCATCGCCCTCCCCAGCCTCGACATCGTCACCCTCGGCGCGGGTGGCGGATCGATCGCGCGGGTTGATGGCGGCGGCCTCCTCAAGGTCGGGCCGCAGAGCGCCGGCGCCGTGCCCGGCCCGGCCTGCTACGGCCAGGGCGGGCGCGAGGCGACGGTGACGGACGCGAGCGTCGTGCTCGGCTACCTCGACCCCGGCAACTTTCTCGGCGGCGCGGTCCCGCTCGACCGGCGGGCGGCCGAGGATGCGCTGGCGCGGCTGGGCGAGGGCATGGGCATCGATCCCGTGCGCGCGGCCGAAGGCGTGCACCGGGTCGTCAACACCCAGATGGCCGAGGGCATCCGCCTCGCGACCGTGCGCCGCGGCGTCGATCCGCGCCGCTTCGCCCTTCTCGGCTTCGGTGGCGCCGCCGGCCTGCAGGTCACGGCCCTAGCCCGCCTGATCGACATCAAGCGCGTGTTCGTGCCCCGGGTCGCCTCCGTCCTCTCCGCCTGGGGCATGCTGGCGACCGAGCTCCGCTTCGAGGCGATCCGCTCCCATATCGGCGATACGGGCACCCTCGACGTGGCTGCGCTGCGGGCCCTCTATCAGAGCCTCGAGGACCAGGGGCGCGCGCGCATGGCGCGCTGGACCGAGGGCGGCATCGAGTCCAGGCGCTCGGCCGAGATGCGCTACGGCGAGCAGGTCTTCGAGATCGACGTGCCGCTCGACGGCGTCGATTTCGGCGCGCCGGACCTGCTCGACACCCTGAAGACGGCCTTCGAGCGCCGGCACGAGGAGCTCTACACCTACAGCCTCGAGGATCAGGACCCGGTCCTCATCAACGCCCGGGTGGCGACCATCGGCGTGCTGCCGGCGCCGCCCAACGAGCCCGAGGCCCCCCGCGGCGAGGCGTCGCCGCCGACCGGGTCGCGCTCGGTCTATCTCGGCGAGTGGCTGGAGGCGCCGGTCTACGATTTTGGCGGCCTCGCGGCGGGCCAGGTGGTCGACGGCCCGGCCGTGATCGAGGCCGACACCACCACCGTGCTGCTGCGCCCGGGCGACCGGGCCACAACCACGCCACAGCGCTGGCTGGACATCAGGCTCCCCGACTGAGGCGGCGGGTCCGCTTGCGGGCGCGGCGGAAAGGGTCGCCGGAACGCGGTCGACTGGGAGGGACGCTTGGAGGCCGCCGCGGTCTCTCCTATGATTGCCGTCAATGAATGCGGGAGGAGCGCGCGGCGCGCCGGCGCCGCGGCGCCAGGGGGTCGGAATTCCCAAGGAGCCGGTATCCGCGGCCGTCGAGGTCGAGGACGTCACCAAGGTCTTCGGCGCCGGTGCCGGCGCCGTCGCGGCGCTCGATGACGTGAGCCTCGAGATCCCGGACAACGAGTTCTTCACGCTCCTGGGGCCGTCCGGCTGCGGCAAGACCACGCTGCTGCGCTGCATCGCGGGGTTCGAGCACCTGACCCGGGGCCGCATCCGCCTCTTCGGCGACGAGATCGACCACCTGCCGCCGAACAAGCGCCCCGTCAACACGGTCTTCCAGCAATACGCGTTGTTCCCCCACATGACCGTCGCCGCCAATGTCGGCTTCGCGCTGCGCATGCTGCGGCGCCCGAAGGCCGAGGTCGATCGGGTGGTGGCGGACATCCTGCGGCTCGTCCATATGGAGCACCTGGCCGCGCGCCGGCCGGCGCAGCTTTCGGGCGGCCAGCAGCAGCGGGTGGCGCTGACCCGGGCGCTGGCCTCGCGGCCCAAGGTGCTGCTCCTCGACGAGCCCCTGTCGGCCCTCGACCTCAAGCTTCGCCAGGCCATGCGCGTCGAGCTCAAGCAGCTCCAGGAGGAGACGCGGATCACCTTCATCTTCGTGACCCACGATCAGGAAGAGGCGCTCACCATGTCCGACCGCATCGCGGTCCTGTCGGACGGGCGGGTGCAGCAGATCGGCGCGCCCGAGGACATCTACGAGCGCCCCGTCAACCGCTTCGTCGCCGACTTCATCGGCGAGACCAACTTCCTCGACGCGACGGTCGAGGGCATGGAGGGCACCAAGGCCGCGTGCGTGCTGTCGGGCGGGGCCAAGATCGTCGCCGAGGCGGTCGGGGGTTGCAGCACCGGCGATCACGTCAGCCTGTCCGTGCGCCCGGAAAAGGTGCGGCTCGCGCCGCTGGAAGACGGGCCGGCGGCGCTCCAGGGCAGCGTCGAGCGGCCGATCTATCTCGGCACCGATACCCATTATCGGGTCCGCGTCGACGAGTCCCTGGCCATGCTCGTGCGCGTTCAGAACGCCCATGGCGGCGCCCATGCCGTCCGTGTGGGGGACCGTGTGGGCCTCCACTTCGATCCCGGCTCCGTCGTCATGATGGCGGATTGAGGCGCGGGATGGCGGTTATAGCCGCGATTACGGCCCAGGGCCGGCGCAAGCTGCGGGGGGAAGCGCGCGTCCGCGCGGCCCTGCTGTCGCCCGCGGTCCTGACCATCGGGGGCTTCCTGGTCGCGCCGATCTTCATCGTGCTCGTCTATTCGTTCCTCACCCCCGGGACCTATGGCGGCGTCGTCTGGGAGTGGACGGCCGACGCCTACATCCAGTTCCTGTTCGAGCGCGACTTCTTCGACGAATCCCTGATCTTCTCGACGGCCTATCTCGAAATCTATACCCGCTCCTTCGCCCAGGCCGTGGTCTCGACCGTCGCCTGCTTCCTGATCGGCTTCCCCACGGCCTATTTCATCGCCACCCGGCCACCGGCGCTGAAGAACATGTGGGTGCTGCTGGTGACGGTGCCCTATTGGGTGAACCTCCTCATCCGCACCATCTCCATGCTGTTCCTGGTCCGCGACAACGGCCCGCTCAACCACGCCCTCCAGTCCCTGGGCCTGACCGATGCGCCGATCCATATCGCCTATACCAACATCGGTGTCGGCATCGGGCTCGTCTACAGCTACCTGCCCTTCATGGTGCTGCCGATCTACGCCACCATCGAGCGCTTCGACTTCCGTCTGGTCGAGGCGGCCTACGACCTCTATGCCAATCGCTGGACGGTGCTTTTCAGGATCATCCTGCCGGTGTGCCTGCCGGGCGTCGTCGCGGGCTCGCTGCTGGTCTTCATCCCCAGCCTCGGCTCCTTCATCGCCCCCGACCTCCTGGGCGGCGGGCGGAACCTGATGATCGGCAACCTGATCGCGCTCCAGTTCCAGGGCTCGCGCAACTGGCCGTTCGGCTCGGCGGCGGCGATGATCCTCATGTCCGTCGTCATGGTGGCGCTCATCTTCTATACGCGCCAGCAGCTGCGCGCCAAGGCGCTGGGGCGCTGAGGGGGCGCCGTGGCGCGTAGATCGGGCAAGATTCGCGACCTGCGCCGCTACCCGGGGTTCCGCGGCGTGACCTGGGCCTGCATGGTCTTTCTCTACGGCCCCATCATCGTGGTCGCCATTTACTCGTTCAACGAGATCCGCTCGATCACCACATGGGGTGGCTTCAGCTTCGACTGGTACGTGAAGGCGGCCAGCAACGACCTGATCCAGCGCGCCACCATGAATTCCCTGTTCGTCGCCGTCGCGGCGGCCACCATCGCCACCACCTTCGCCACCGCCGCGGCCATCGCCATGCGCGGGCGCAAGTTCCGCGGCAAGGAGGCCGCCTTCGGCCTCATCAGCCTGCCCCTGATCGTGCCCGAGATCGTCTCGGCCGTGGCGTCGCTCGTGTTCTTCGTGATGATCGGCATCCCCCTGGGGCTGGGGAGCATCCTCCTCGCCCATACGGTGTTCTGCATCCCCTTCGCCTATCTTCCCATCAGCGCCCGGCTCGACGGCATCGAAGGCTTTTACGAGGAGGCGGCGCGGGACCTCTACGCCGACGGGCGCCGCGCCTTCACCCAGGTGCTGCTGCCGATGCTGGTTCCCGGCATCGTCGCCGGCTTCATGCTGGCCTTCATCATCTCGCTCGACGATTTCATCATCACCAACTTCGTCGCCGGCCCTGGCGCCACCACCCTGCCGCTCGCCATCTACGGCCTGGTGCGCACGGGCCTCACGCCCGAGATCAACGCCATTTCCACGATGCTGCTGTGTGTTTCCATACTGTTCGTCGCCCTATCGTTTATCATCGGCCGGATGCAGGCGCGCACCCACGGCTGACGGGCGCCGCGTGCAGGCGGGCGCGGATCATATGTTCCGCTGCCCCAAGGGACAAAAAAAGGCTAGAGTGGGTCCGGTCGAAGCGGGGCCGCTCTAGTGGTTCGAACCCGACGAAAGGGTCCCCCTCTCCTTTGGGGTGTATAGACCGGGGACATGGTTGACGGGTGTTCGGGGACATGGTTGACACCTCGGATGCTGCACTTCAATACCAGATCAATCCTGTTTTGCGGTTGTTGTGCCTGTGGGGTTGTGGGTATCGCGCCAGCGATATCCATCAAATCCACAGGCGGCTCGTGTCTCGGCGGGCGCTTTTCGGAAGTCGATATGGGCGATGGTGTTGGCGCCGAAGCGCACCGTGAACACGCCGTCGACGGCGCTCGGGCGCAGGGCGATGGGCTGTCCCTTGAACGCCTTGGAGATGCGGAACTGGCGGCCCTGGAAGCTGACCATGCCGCCGCTCTGGACCTTGCGCACCCTATCGCCGGGACCGTATGCGATCTCGGGCGGCGTCTCCGGGAAGGCGACCGCGCTGGGGCGGTAGCGGCGCGCCGGCACGTCGAGATCGAGGGCCTCGTGCGGGCGCTGGTGGTTGTAGACGTGGCGCCAGCGCGAGAATGCGCCCTGGCACTCGCCGAGATCGGCGAAGCGGCGCCCGGCCAGGACCTCGGCCGCCAATGTGCGGTGGAAGCGCTCGTCCTTGCCTTGGGTCTGGGGATGGTAGGGGCGGCAGTGGGCGATGCGGATGCCGAGCCGCATCAGCCACACGGTGAGCACGGTGTAGGGCTGGCCGCCGGCGTCGCCCCACGGCGCGCCGTTGTCCATCAGCATCGCCTCGGGCAGCCCGTAGCGCCGGAAGATGGCGCTCAGCCGCTCGCGCACCGTCTCCGCGCGCTCGTCGGCGCAGGCGGCGAGCCCGAGCGCGTAGCGCGCGTGGTCGTCGAGCACCGTCAAGGGATGGCAGCGCCCGGCCACGGTCGCGAAGTGGCCCTTGAAGTCCATCTGCCACAGCTCGTTCGGGCCGGCGCGCTCGAACCGGCACCAGCGCGCCGGCCCGGCCGCCGCCGCGTCCAGCTTGTCGTGGCGGCGCAGGATCTCGGTGATCGTACTGGCGCTCGGCACCGCCGCGTGGCCGAAGTCCTGGAGCCGCCGCCGGATCTTGCGGCCGCCCCACGCCTGGTTGCTGTCGGCCCGCACCGCGAGCACCGCCGCCTCGAGCACCGGCGCCACACGCCCCGGGCTCGTCCGCGGCCGCCGCGAGCGGTCGGCCAAGCCCTCCCGCCCCTCGGCCGCGTGCCGCCGCAGCCATTTGTAGCCGGTCTGGGCGCTGATCCCGAACCGACGGCACAGCTCACGCCGGTTCGCCCCCGCGCTTCCCGCCAGACCCACAAACTCCTCTCGCAGATCCATCACCAACCGCTCCCGCCAGACCATGATCCAATCCTTCCCCAATCCGCCAGGGACCGGGAAAGTGTCAACCATGTCTCCGAACACCTGTCAGCTATGTCTCCGGTCTGTACATGGGGAGAGGGTCGGGGTGAGGGGACGCGCGTCGGCGCGTTGAAAAGAGTCTTTCCGCCGCCTACTGGCGGCCAAGCCCTCACCCTCCCGCTTCGCGGGTCCCTCCCTCTCCCCCAAGGGAAGAAGTGGGGAGAGGGTTCCAAGTGTCAGACGCGAACCACTGGAAGGGGCACGGGCCCCGACAACCAAGAGCACGACAACACCAGGGAGACGACCGATGAAACTGAGACTGACCACCGCACTCGCGGCGTTGGTGTGGGGCGCCTTGATGCTATCGGGGCCGGCCCATGCCGAGGGCAAGCTGAGCATCTACAACTGGTTCGACTATATGCCCCAAGAGCTCCTGGACAAGTTCTCGGCGCAGTACGGCGTCGAGATCACCATGGACACCTACGATTCCAACGAGACCCTGCTCGCGCGCCTCAAGGCCGGCGTCACCGGCTACGACCTCGCGGTGCCGGGCGACTACATGGTGGCGATCCTCATCAAGGAGGGCTTGCTGGAGAAGGTCGACGCCAGCACTTTCGAGAATTTCGGCAACATCGAACCCAAGTTCGTCGACGTCTATTTCGATCCGGGCCGCGTGTATTCGGTCCCCTACCAATGGGGGTCCACGAGCTTCCAGGTCGATACGGATGTCTATGGCGGCGATATCGACACCCTCGCCATCCTGTTCGACCCGCCGGCGGAGCTTTCCGGCAAGATCAACATGCTGAAGGACGTGAACGACGTCCTGAACGCGGGCCTGCGCTACCTCGAGTTTCCGCGCTGCAACGACAATCCCGAGCAGCTCAAGGCGCTCAACGACCTGATGCAGAATTCGAAGAAGCATTGGCTCAGCTTCAATTCCGACGGCGCCAAGGAGGTGCTGGTGTCGGGTGACGCGGTGGCGGGCATGAACTGGAATGGGTTCGGCATGCGCGCGCGCATGGAAAAGGCGTCGCTCAAATATGCCTACCCGCGCGAAGGCCTGACCGCGTGGATGGACAATTTCGTGGTCCTCAAGGGCGCGCCCAACCTGGAGAACGCCAAGCTCTTCATGAACTTCATGCTGGAGCCGGAGAACGCGGCGGCGCTCAGCAACTTCGCGCGCTATTCCAATGGCGTCCAGGGCACCGACCCCTACCTCGACGCCGACCTCAAGACCGCGCCCGAACTCAACCCGCCGCCGGGCACGAACATGGAGTTCGTCCCGCCGTGCGACGACAAGGTGATCCGGATGTACGACCGCATCTGGACCAACCTCCTGAAGTAGCCGCTTGGCGCCGGCAACCGCCGGTACCGCGGACGGCAAGACCCGGCGGGGCGCTTCGGCGCCCCGCCACTCGTCTCGGAGCATTGCCGCGGTTCGAAATCGTGTCGGGCCACGTCGCCGGTACCACCTCTCTACCCCTGGTACCAGCGGCCGATGAGCTTGACCCGTCGACCGCTGGCAAGCGCGACCGCGCGCCCGAGCTTATGCGAGGCCAGCCTTAGCGGCGCTTGAGCGATATTAAGAAGCCAAGGGCGCGGATGCGCCCGCCCGGCGCTTGAGGGAACATATAACGGGTCATTCTTATGGGCCGTTGGTTGTCTAATTCCGGTTCGTTGGTCAAGCCCTTCCGGACCCTTGTCTCCGCCGGGAACACGGTTGTCTGCGAAGTCTTCCCCGGCGGGTCCGCCGGGTCGCTTCATGATAGTGCCCTTTGGCTTCGGCCTCCCAAGGTTGTCTAATTCCGGTTCGTTGGTCAAGCCCTTCCGGACCCTTGTCTCCGCCGGGAACACGGTTGTCTGCGAAGTCTTCCCCGGCGGGTCCGCCGGGTCGCTTCATGATAGTGCCCTTTGGCTTCGGCCTCCCAAGGTATCAGGCGCAATCGCGAACGACTGTCCGCCTTGCAGCCAAGCGAACGGGATCGCCTCGGCCACCGTCCCGGCGGGGACGGGTCTTCCGCTTCTCGCGGAACTCTCTCTTCTCCTTATCCAGCTATGCCGTGGCGCTCGCCTCCTTTTCCGGCCAGCGGAAGGCTTCGCCGGTGATCAGCATCCGGTGCAGGATCACCGCCAGCCGGCGCGCCAGCGCCACGCAGGCCTTCTTGTGGCTGGTCCGCCTCTTGATCCGGCGCGCCCAGTCCTTCAGCGGGTGGGCCCGGCGCACCACCGTCAGCAGGCTGTTGGCGGCCTCGTAGAGCAGCGCCCGCAGCATGGCGTCGCCGTGTTTCGAGATGCGCCCCGAATAGTCCATCCCACCCGACTGCCAGCGCCGCGACGTGAGCCCCACATAGGCGCCCACCGTGCGCGATTTGGCGAACCGCTCCGCTTCGCCAATGGTCGCCACATAGGCCAGCGCCGTCACCGGCCCCACCCCCGGCGTGCTCATCAGCAAACGGCAGGCCGGAGAGCCTTTCGCCCGCGCCACGACCGCCTCGTCCAGCCGCCCGATCTCGCGGCCCAGCGCCGCCGCCGCGGACAGAAGCGGCTCGATCATCACCTTCAGCTCGGGACGCCCCTCCAACGCCTCGCGGACGCGTCCGGCCAGCTTGCCCGAGCCCTTGGGAAAGCGAAGGCCCAACGACCCCAACAGGCCACGGATCGCGTTCTCCGTATCGCGCCGCTGGCGCACCAGATGACAGCGCGCCTTGAGAAGTGCCCGCGCCTCCTGCGCCACCTCGATCTTCACCGCCACAGGGCGGCAAAACCCCGTGCGCGCGATCTCCGCCAAGAGCTCGGCGTCGTTCGCATCCGTCTTGTTGTGCTGAAGGCGCATCACCGCGTTCGCATGGCGCGCGTCGATCACATCGACCGAGACCCCCAGCCGGCCCAGATCCCGCGCCAGCCAGCCACTCAGCGTACCCGTCTCCAGAACGATACGGCCAGGGCACGGACAATGCTCCCGCAAAGCTGCGAACAGCGCCCTCGGATCGGTCGCAACCTTGCCCCGCGCCAATATCTTTCCCGCCACGTCCTTCACGCAAAACGCCGTCTCTTCCTTCGATACGTCAAACCCAACATACTCCGTCATGGTCACTCTCCTTGGTTTGCCTATTGGGGCGCTTACTCGTGACCCCGCATCATAGGCCCGGGAGAGTGACCACCGGAATTACGCTATGTATTAGGCCTCGCGCCCGATGCGCTTCGCGTTGGCGACGCTGAATCGCTCATTCATCCCTGCGACGGAACGGCGGGCATCATCCACTTTGGCGATGGCCGCGTTCGAATTCGCCTCGGCGGCCGTCGCCGCGGCGATCGTGTTGAGCTCGGCGGTGGCCTGCATCGAGGCTTCAAGGTACAGGTGTCGCAGTCGTACTTGCTCGACCTGTAGAGCAGGGTCTGGCCGCCGTGCCGCCGGCCGGTGGTCTTCAGCATCTTCCCTTGCGGGCAGATACCGTGCTCTCGGAGCCGGAGGCGATCGCAGAGTTTATCAAAACAAAGGGGCCGCACGCGAGGCGCATCTGCCTGGAGACCGGCCCGACCGCGACCTGGCTGTGGCACGAGCTGCGAGCCCGCGGCTTGCCGGTGATCGGCGCCCTCGATCGCCACATCAATTTGGAATAGGGCCGCGACCACCGGATGCGAATTGCGACGTATTCCCAAGCTGCGTTGCCCGGAACGACCACGATCCGCTGCCCTCTCCCGCGGGTCCACGCAAGGGCTCTCTGGTTTCCTCACAATTCCAACGTCTTACCGATCTTGTGGAATTTGGCACGGTGATTACGGTAAGACCATCGATCTTGAGCCGGTAAAAGTATTAGAACCCATCGGTCAGAGGTTCGGCGGCTCGATACCCTGGGAAGAGGGAGGGCCGCGTCGCGGCGCGTGGCATATGGCATGGATACGGCGAGACCAAGGTTTGGGGCCTCCGGCGAATGGAGGCGGACGACCGGCGGCGCAAGCTGGCGGCGCGTTTCGAGGCGAAGACCGGCGAGGGTCGTCGCCGCATCGCAATCCGACGATTGACTAAAATTTTGAACCCCCACGGCCGATATTGGCTTTCGGTGGCCGCGCTTCATCCAAAAGTGCGCCAAATTCAACCGTTGGCCATGGTCCGAGGTCGAAGAGATCGATGAAATTAAGACTACTCCTCTTCATCGTTTTATCGATGGCCGCCCTAATTCCGGTTGTTTTCTTCGGTGTGTGGCCGCACTCCCGCGCGTTCGACAAAGAACTCTCAGATGTCTCCGAGCGTCATCTGTTGTTGGCGCGAAACATGGGCGCGGCGTTGGAGCGCTATGACCGCGACGTAAAAACGACGTTCCGAGCCCTGACCTTGAATATCGTTCGCGGTACACCGCTCGCTCGAACTCAGGAAATGCTTTCCAACTTAAATTTCCGGCATATATGCGTGGCGACAATCGATAACGGAACCGTCGTCCACGCGCTGAACGAGGAGGTCGCGCCGTGCCCAAAGGGCATACCCCCGAAGCTGTTCGCGATTTTCAAGGAAATAGCTTCGAAAGATGAAGTCAAATTTACGGAAGTATTACAGGGCCCCGACGGTGGACCGTTAATATATGTCGTTTGGATCATCGACGAGCTTTTGTCCGTTGGTGCCATCGAGACCGACTACATCGTCGAACTCGGAATTTCCATCTCGTTTGGCGAACGTGGCCATGCCGCGATAATCGATCACAAAGGAAAGATTCTCGCTCATCCGTCACCAGAGTGGCGGCAGACGATGAAAGATATTTCAGCGGTGGAGCCGGTCAAACGGATGCTGAATAAGGAAACCGGCGTTTCTATATTCTACTCGCCGGCGTTGAATGCCGACATGATTGCGGGTTTCACCTGGGTCCCGGGACCGAATTGGGGCGTGATGATTCCGCAACCCCTGGCTGAACTGCGGGCACGGGCGGATGCGGTTCAGCGATATGCGCTTGGTGTGATCATCGCGGGGGTTTTGGCGGCAGCCCTCTTGAGCTGGTTTCTTTCTGGGTACCTGGCGCGTCCGGTGCTTGCCGTGGTCAATGCCGCGAGAGAGATGGCCGCCGGTGTCCGCAGTGTTCGGGTCCCCTCTATCAGCAAGGCTGCCCCAAGAGAGTTGAAGGCGCTACGAGAAACCTTCAATGCCATGGCGAACGCAAATGAGGAGGCACACCAAAAGCTCACCGATGTTGCCGAAGCTGTATCTTCGGCCACTGGCGAGAATACGTTTGAGCACCTAGTACGCCGATTCGCGCAAATTCTGAAGGTCGATTATGTCTTTATTGGCGAGTTGATGGCCAACGGCGGATCCCAAGTTCGCACAATTGCATTTTACCGCGACGGCGCGATAGCTGGTAATTTTGATTACAGCCTCATTGGGGCGCCATGCGAGAACGTGGTCGGCAAGAAAACATGCGTTTACGGAAGCAACGTCCAACAGGAGTTTCCCGGGGACGAGGGTCTAAAAACGCTCGGGGTTCAATGCTATGTCGGCATGCCGCTGTTCGATCCTGAAGGCACGTCCCTCGGCTTGATCGTCATGATGAACCGCGAGCCCCTTGAAAATCTAGACACAGCCATAGACCTGCTCCACATCCTGGCGAATCGTGCTGCTGCCGCGCAACATCGACGCCGCCTCGAGGACCGCCTTGTCCAGGCTCAGAAGATGAAGGCTGTCGGCCAGCTCACGGGCGGTATCGCGCATGAATTTAACAACCTCCTCATGGTGATCGTCGGCAATCTTGAATTAGCCATGTATGACATTTCGGACAACGCCGCGCGGGAGTCGGTTTCTTTGGCGATGGGCGGCGCGATGCGCGGCGGGGAGTTGACCAGCCAGCTGCTCGCATTTTCGCGCAAACAGCATCTCAAGGTCGAACCTGTCAATCTAAATACTCTGGTGCAGGGAATGTACGAGATGCTGCAACGAACGCTTGGCGAAACGGTTTCGGTAACGTCCCTATCCGGTTAATGCAGGTAGCGACCGAGTGTTCTTTATATGTTCGCTCTAAGGGTGTACTGTTCCCGCCTCTGAGGATTGGTCGGGAGACAGGGCATGAGCGGCTTGTTGACGTTCCAAGAGCGCTACCGAGACGAGGAATCGTGCATCCTGGCCTTGGCGGATCGACGCTGGCCGTCTGGGTTTGCGTGCGCCCGCTGCGGGCACCGGCGGGGCTATCGGCACAAGGCGCGGGCGCGCGTCTTCGAATGCGCGGCTTGCGGTCGTCAAGAGTCGGTGACGGCGGGAACCATCTTCCACCGCACCCGCACACCGTTGCCCAAATGGTTCCTGGCGGCGTGGTTGATGGGGCGGGACAAGCGCGGGGTCTCGGCCCTGTTCCTGGCGCGCGAGCTGGGGCTTCGCTATGAGACCGCATGGCTGATGGCTCACAAGCTGCGCCATGGCTTGGCGGAGCGGCCGGATGCGTTGCTGGACGGCATGGTCGAGGTCGATGAGAGCTACTACGGCGGGCGCGGCAAGCCCGAGAGCCGGGGCCGCGGGATGGCCAATGCCAACAAGAGCCTGCTCGTGCTGGCGGTGGAGAAGGTGGCGGTGGCGCCGGGCAAGGGGGTCGAGGCCAGCGGCTTCGTCGCCGGCCGGGCGCGGCTTGCCATCCTGCCCCGGGCCAATGCCGAGCAGCTCGGCGGCTTCGTGCGGGCCGCCGTGACGCCGGGCGCGCGCCTGCTGACCGACGATTTCAAGGGCTATGCCGGGCTCGGCGCCGTCTACCGGCACCAGCCCACCGTCCAAGGCCAAGGCAAGAACGCCGAGACGCAGATGCCGATCATCCACGTCCTGTTCAGCAACCTCAAGACCTGGCTCAACGGCACCTACCATGGCGTCAGCGCCAAGCACTTGCCGCGCTATGGCCGGGAATGGGCCTATCGCTTCAACCGCCGCCGGCGGATCGACGACCTCGGCGACTTCGTCCTGAGCCGCGCCATGGCCCGGCCAACCATCACATACCGCCAGTTGATCCACGGCTTGCAACCCCAGGGCGCACGACCTGCCTTAACCGGATAGGGACGTTCGGTAAATAGCGAACTCGCCGATGGCGTCTGGCCGGTTATGGCGGACAAATCTCTGTTAGAAACCACGCTTCTCAACCTGTCGCTCAACGCCCGTGACGCCCTGCCCAGGGGCGGACAGATTTCCATTGTCACTTTGAACCGGTCCGTTGATGCCCGGCTACTGGCCAAGCATCCGAATATCCAGCCCGGGGATTACGCGGTGTTGGAAGTGACCGACAACGGAACCGGCATTGCGCCCGAAATCCTTGAGCACGTGTTCGAGCCATTCTTCACCACGAAGGATGTGGGCGAAGGAACCGGGCTCGGTCTCAGCATGATCCTCGGTTTCGCCGAACAGTCGGGTGGCTTAGTCGATATTGAGAGCCAGGTGAACCAGGGGACGACAGTTCGTATTTATCTGCCGCGCTCGGTGGAACTGGCTGTTAGCCCGGAAACCACCACAAATATAGACGCGCAAGTTTCGTCGATCAGCGCCACCGTTCTTGTGGTGGAAGACGATCCCCGCGTTCGCCAAATCGTGGTCAGAATTTTATCCGGGCTAGGTTCCACCATTATCGAGGCGGGAGACGGCAAGACAGCCTTGTCGCTCATGGACGAACGTCAAGATATCGATGTGCTGTTTACTGATGTCGTGCTGCCGGGGGGGCTGAGTGGGCCCGATATCGTTCGTGAGGCACATCGTATAAGACCGGACCTCAACGTGGTACTCACCTCAGGCTATCCCGAGGGGGAGATCAATGAATTGGCTTCCGACGATGAATTACGCTGGTTCATTCGTAAGCCCTATCGCGGATCGGAATTAGCGGAATTGTTGGACAAGGTTTTGAAATCCTAGCTGCGGTTGGGCCGAATTTTGGCCTCAAACACTGCAATCCAATAACCCGGATTTAGATCGCCTGACTTCTCCTTTTGATGCTGTGGACGGCTCCCACCCGAAGGCAATGCACTGCGCCAAGTTGTGGTTGCTATTGTGGCCCGGCGAGAGTCTCCCTTTGGCTAAACCCGGCTGTTCCGTCATGGCACTTGGAGCGGCCGCTTTCGTCCGCCGAGCGGACATACGGAACCACCTTGCGCGTACGGCACGTCAAAACTCATTTCAAATCGAGGCGCTACTCATTCCGGGCAGCGATTGATTCCCGGCGGCCAAACCGCTTACGCTCGGGTCCCGCCCATCGCCAACGGAGCGTGCCATGCAGTTGTCGCGCGCGGAGCTTCTCACCGCCTACCGCTCGATGCGGACCATCCGCGAGTTCGAGGAGCGCCTGGTCCTGGAGATGGCGACGGGGGACATCCCGGGCTCGGTGCATCTCTACGCGGGCGAGGAGGCGTCGGCGGTGGGCATCTGCATGCATCTGCGGCCCACCGACCGCATCGCCTCGACCCACCGGGGCCACGGCCATTGCATCGCCAAGGGCTGCGAAGTGGCCGGCATGATGGCGGAGATCTTCGGCCGCGCCACGGGCACCTGCCGGGGCAAGGGCGGCTCCATGCACATCGCCGACCTGGAACGGGGCATGATGGGGGCGAACGGCATCGTCGGCGGGGCGCCGCCGCTTGCCTGCGGCGCCGCCTTCACGGCCAAGTACCGCAAGACCGGCGATGTCGCCGTGGCGTTCACGGGCGACGGCGGCTCGAACCAGGGCACGGTGGCCGAATCCATGAACCTGGCGCGGGTCTGGGACCTGCCGGTGATCTTCGCGGTCGAGGACAACGGCTATGCCGAGGCCACGGCCAGCAGCTATGCGGTGGCCGGGGACGTGGTGCGCCGGGCCCAGGGCTACGACATCCCGGCGGCGCGGGTCGACGGGTTCGACTTCTTCGCCGTGCACGAGGCGGCGCGCGAGGCGGTGGAGCGGGGGCGGGCCGGTGAAGGCCCCACCCTCCTCCATATCGAGTTCGAGCGTTTCTACGGTCATTTCAGCGGCGACACGGACACCTACCGCACCCCTGAGGAGAAAGCGGCGCTGCGCCGCGATAGGGACTGCCTCAAGAACTTCCGCGCCCGGGTGGAGGAGGCAGCGCTCCTCGACGCGGGCGCGCTCGACGCGGTTGACGGGGAAGTCGGCACGCTCATCGATCGCGCCGTGGCGGCGGCGCGCGCGGCACCGGTCCCCGACGCGGCGGAAGTCACGACCGACGTCTACGTCTCCTATCCCTGAGGGACGGCCGGAAGCGGTCCAGCCGCAGAGAGGAGGGCGCGCCATGCCCCGCAAATCATTCCGCCAGGCCATCAGCGAGGCCATGCGCCTCGAGATGCGGCGCGACGATGCCGTCGTCGTCATGGGCGAGGATATCGTCGGCGGCACGGGTGCTTCGGGCGAGTACGACGCCTGGGGCGGGCCGTTCGGGACCACCAAGGGCTTCGTGGCCGAGTTCGGGGCCGAGCGTGTGCTCGATACGCCGATCACCGAGAGCGCCTTCATCGGCACCGCCGTGGGCGCGGCCATGACGGGGATGCGGCCGGTGGTCGAGCTCATGTTCGTGGATTTCATGGGCGTGTGCTTCGACCAGATCTTCAACCAGGCGGCCAAGGTGCGCTACATGTTCGGCGGCAAGGCCACAACGCCGCTGGTGATCCGCACCAGCTTCGGCGCGGGCGCGCGCTCGGCGAGCCAGCACAGCCAGGCGCTCTACCCCATCTTCACCCACATCCCGGGCCTCAAGGTGGCGGTGCCGTCGAACCCCTACGACGCCAAGGGGCTGCTGATCCAGGCCATCCGCGACGACGACCCGGTGATCTTCCTGGAGAACAAGATGCTCTACGACGAGGAGGGCGAGGTGCCGGACGGCGCCTATACGGTGCCCTTCGCCGAGGCCGCGATTCCGCGCGAGGGGGGCGACGTCACCATCGTGGCGCTGGGGCGCATGGTGGGGTTGGCGCTGACCGCGGCCGATAGCCTGGCCCGGGACGGCATCGAATGCGCGGTGATCGACCCCCGCACCACCTCGCCGCTGGATGCCGGGACCATCATCGAGATGGTGGAGGAGACGGGGCGCCTGGTCATCGTCGACGAATCCTCGCCGCGCTGCGGCATGGCGGCGGACATCGCGGCGCTGGTGGCGGAGGAGGCTTTCGACGCCCTCCTCGCGCCCATCCTGAAGGTGACGCCGCCCCACAGCCCGGTGCCCTACGCGCCCGGGCTCGAGGCGGCCTACCTGCCGGACCCGGCGCGCATCGAGGCGGCGGTGCGCAGGGTCCACGGGCACGGCGCATGAGCGCGGCGATCCACGCCATCTCGATGCCGCGCTGGGGCATGACCATGACCGAGGGCCAGGTGGCGGACTGGCTGGTGGAGGAGGGCCAGGCCATCGCCGCGGGCGCGGACGTGGTCGAGATCGAGACCACCAAGATCACCAACGTGATGGAGACGCCGGCCGGGGGCGTCCTGCGCCGGCGGGTGGTGGACAGGGGGGCGACGGTGCCCGTGGGCGGCCTCCTCGGCGTGATCGCCGGGGGCGGCGTGAGCGACGACGAGATCGACGCCTTCGTGGCCGAACATGCCGCGCGCATGGCGGCGGCGGGCCCGGCCGCGAGCGCGGGGCCGGCGCCGCGCCTGATCGGCGCCCAGGGTGCGCGCATCAACACCCTCACCCTGGGCGAAGTTGAGGGCGAAGGTGGGGACCAAGGCGCGGGCGCGCCCATCGTCCTGATCCACGGCTTTGGCGGCGACCTGGGTAGCTGGCTCTTCAATCAGCCGGTGCTGGCCCAGGGCCGGGCCGTCCACGCCATCGACCTGCCGGCGCACGGCGGCTCGGACCTGGGCGCGGGCGACCGCTCGCTTGCGGCCCTCGCGGCCGCGGTCGCGGGCGCGCTCGACGACCTCGACGCGCCGCGGGCCCATCTCGTGGGCCATTCCCTGGGCGGCGGCATCGCGCTCCGCCTGGCGCTCGAAGCACCGGGGCGGGTGCTCTCGCTCACCCTGATCGCGCCCACGGGCCTCGGGCCCGAGGTCAACATGGCTTACATCGAGGGCTTCCTCGGGGCCGAGCGGCGGCCCGAGATGAAGGCGGCGATCGAGCTCCTGTTCGCCGAGGGGACGGCCATCCGGCGCCAGATGGTGGCCGACCTGCTGCAATTCAAGCGCCTCGACGGGGTGCCGGCGGCGCTGCGCGCCATCGCCGAGGCAGCCTTCCCCGGCGGGCGCCAGGGCGACGATTTGCGCGGCCGCCTCGGCGCCTTGGCCATGCCGGCCCAGACCGTCTGGGGCGCCGGCGACCGCATCATCCCGCCGGCCCACGCCGCGGCGCTGCCCCGCGCCATCGTTACCCACATCATCGAGGGCGCGGGGCACATGCCCCACATGGAGCAGGCCGGCCAGGTCAACGCGCTCATCCAGTCCCTCGTGCAGGCCGCGGAGGAGGCCGGCTGATGGACGCGGCGCGCGGGAATATACTTGAACGGGCGTTCTTGAGTTGGCGGGCACAGTGGGCGGCGTTGGGAGGGGTCTCATGATCCGCGTCATCCGCGGCCCGGGCGCGAAGCGGCCGTGAGCGGCTCCGGGATCGAGGTGCGGCCATACGCGGGCGCGCTCGGCGCCGTGGTATCGGGCGTCGATCTCGCCCAGCCGCTCGACGACGCCACCCTGGCCGCGCTGCGCCGGGTCTGGCTCGCGCACCTGGTGCTCTTCTTTCGCGATCAAAGGCTCGCGCCCGCCCAGCTCAAGGCCTTCGCCGCGCGCTTCGGCCCCCTCAACCGCCATCCCATCCTCGCCGGCGTGGCGGGCGAGCCGACCGTGTTGGAGCTGCGGCGCGAGCCCGATGCGCGCTATTGCTTCTCGGACTGGCACACCGACCTCACCTACATGGAGCGCCCGCTGCTCGGCGCCATGCTCTACGCCCGCGAGGTGCCGGCGGCCGGCGGCGACACCCAGTTCGCCAACATGTACCTGGCTTACGAGACCCTGTCGGACGGCATGAAGGCCCTGTTGGGTGGGCTCGTGGCGGTGCATGCGGCGAACGTCGCGGCCTATCTGGGCGACCCCACGCGCAAGGCGAGCGAGGCCGAGATGGCGGCGCGCGTGGCGGAGCATCCCGTGGTCCGCACCCATCCCGAGACGGGCCGCAAGTCGCTCTTCGTCCACGCCGTCTCGACCACCCACTTCAAGGGCATGACCGTGGCGGAGAGCCGCCCCCTGCTCTCCTATCTGTTCCGCCACGCGCTCAGGCCCGAATTCACCTGCCGCTTCGACTGGGCCGTCGATTCCCTCGCCTTCTGGGACAATCGCTGTACCCAGCACCAGGCCCTCGACGATTATTTCGGCCAGCGGCGGGTCATGCACCGGGTCTCGATCGAGGGCGACCGGCCGGCCTGAAGAAGGATGTCCCATGACTGACGGAATGCTCGAAGGCAAGGTGGTGCTCGTGACCGGGGCGGGGCGCGGCATCGGCCGCGACTGCGCGCTGCTGATGGCCGCGCACGGCGCCAGCGTCGTGGTCAACGACATGGGCGGCGGCGCCGATGGCGCGGGCTCGGACGACGCGCCGGCGCTTGCGGTCGCCAAGGAGATCGAGAAGGCCGGCGGCACGGCGCTAGCCGACTTCGGCAGCGTCGCCGACTTCGCCGCCGCCGAGGCCATGGTGGCGGCGGCCGTCGAGGCTTTCGGGCGCATCGACGGCGTGGTCAACAACGCCGGCATCCTGCGCGACGCCATTTTCCACAAGATGACCGAGGACGACTGGGATTCCGTCATCGCCGTCCACCTCAAGGGCAGCTTCAACGTGAGCCGCGCCGCCGCCGGCCGCTTCCGCGAACAGGGCTCGGGCGCCGTCGTGCACATGACCTCGACCTCCGGGCTGGTCGGCAACCTGGGCCAGGCCAACTACGCGGCGGCCAAGCTCGGCATCGTCGGCCTCTCGAAAACCATCGCCATCGACATGGCGCGCTTCGGCGTGCGCTCGAACTGCATCTCGCCCTTCGCCTGGAGCCGCCTCATCGGCACCATCCCAATCAAGGACGACGCCCAGCACGCCCGGATCGAGAAGATCAAGCAGATGACGCCGGCCAAGATCGCCCCCCTGGCGACCTATCTGTTGAGCGACGCGGCCGCCGGCGTCACCGGGCAGATCTTCGCCTGCCGCCACAACGAGATCTTCCTGATGAGCCAGTCGCGCTCCATCCGCTCGGTCCACCGCGGCGAGGGCTGGAAGCCCGAGACGGTCGCGAGCCACGCCATGCCGGCCCTGGCACCCAGCTTCTACCCCCTCGACGTCTCCGGCGACGCCTTCTCCTGGGACCCGGTCTAGGCCGGCGGCGGCCATGGCCCTCGACCCCGATATCTTGCTGAAACACGCGTTCGAGGAGGTCGAGCATACCTATACGGAGCGCGACACGGCCCTCTACGCCCTCGGCGTCGGCCTCGGCCACGACCCCCTCGACGAGGACCAGCTCCGCTTCGTCTACGAGGACACCATGGCCGCCCTGCCGACCATGGCGGTGGTGCTCGCCTATCCCGGCTTCTGGCTCAAGGAGCCGTGGGCGGGCGTGGACTGGGTCAAGGTCCTCCACGGCGAGCAGGGCCTGAGGATCCACAAGCCCCTGCCGGCCGCGGCGACGGTGCGCGCCCGCACCCGGGTGACGGCGGTCGTCGACAAGGGGGCGGTGAAGGGCGCGCTCATCTATTCCGAGCGCGACGTGTACGACTGCGCCAGCGGCGACCTTCTGTGCACCCTCAGCGCGTCGGCCTTCGCCCGCGGCGATGGCGGCTTCGCCCCCGCCCCCGGCCCCGGGCGCCCGATCCACCGGGTGCCCGAGCGCGTGCCGGACCGCGTCCGCGACCTGCCGACCCTGCCCCAGGCGGCCCTCCTCTACCGCCTGTCCGGCGACCTCAATCCCCTCCATGCGGTACCGTCCGTCGCCCGCGCCGCCGGCTTCGCCGCCCCCATCCTGCACGGCCTCGCGACCCTCGGCGTGGCCGGCCATGCCATCCTCGAGGCGTGTTGCGATTACGACCCGGCGCGCTTGCGGGCCATGGACCTGCGCTTCTCGGCCCCGGTCTATCCGGGCGAGACCATCCGCACCGAGATGTGGCGCGACCATGGCATCGTCTCCTTCCGTGCACGGGTCGTCGCGCGCGACGCGGTCGTCCTCGAAAACGGCCGTGCCGAGGTGGCCCCCTCCTAGAGCGTTTCCAGTTCGACTGGAATCGCTCCAGGCCGCAAGGCGGCCCGCCGGTCGCCCGGCGCGCCTGCGCAGGCGCGGACCTCTTGGTCCGCTGCCGCGAGCGAAACGATCGCTAGAGTGGGTCCGATCAAAGCGGACCCGCTCTAGCCGCTTTCTCGCCCCACCGAAGCGATCTTGAAACAGGTCGATGAATTCACCGGTCGCCCGCGTCCCGGCCCTTGCGCGGCGGCGGCCTTCGTCGTTTGCTATGCGATCGGTGTTACGGGAGACCACGAGCCGGGAAGGGCGAGGGTGATGAGGCGGGCATTGATCGCCGCGACGCTGGCGTCACTGGCGGCACTGGCAGCATACGGGGCGGCCGGGCAGGCCGCGGCCTGCGGCTCGGTCCGGGATTGGACCGCGAAATACCTCGCCCCCGCCCAGTCGGCCGAAGGGCGGCGGGCGGCGCTCGTCGAGCTTTCGGGCTGTGGCGGCTACTACGGGTGGGGGAGCGACCTGCTGCTGCTCCCGGTGCTCAAGGATGCGGTCGAGCGCGGCACCGACGCCGCCCTCGCCCAGGCGGTGTTCGACCGTTACCGCTGCATCCCCGGCGCCCGCGGCGCGGCGGGCTACGAAGCCCTCTCGGGCGCGCTCGATACCGCGCGCTGCCCCACGGCGGGCGATCGCGCGAGCTGGTTCGTGGTGCGAGTCGATTCGGCCCACTTGCGCGCCGGCCCCAGCCTGTCCGCCGCGCGCATCGGCCATCTCCAGGCAGGGCAGGTGGTCGAGCGCCTGTTGCTCGCGGGCGACTGGTTCGAGGTCACGAGCTGGGCCGGCGCCTCCGACATAACCGGATACGTGCACGGCTCCCTGCTCGAGCCTTATAACAGGCGGTGATAAGCTTGACTCATCACCGCCTGGCAAGCGCCGCGTGGGCGCCCGAGCTTATGCGAGACCAGTCTTAGCGGCGCTTGAGCGAAAGAAGTGCCTTAGCGGCGCTTGAGCGATATAATACCAGTGAGCCTATGAAAACACCTTCATGATCCATGGATAGGCGCAGAGGGTTCGCATACGATCCGGTTCTGCGATGAGGTCGATCCATGCTTGGCAACAGGCGTCGATGATGGCCTCGGTGTCGTCGAGGACGCGGAGCGATAGGAAGCGTTCGCGTAGGTAGAGCCAAACCCGCTCGACGGGGTTGAGTTCGGGACTGTAAGGCGGCAACAGCGCCAAGGTGACGTTGTCGGGGACGGTGAGGGCGCGCTCGTCGTGCCAACCGGCGCCGTCGCACATCATGACGGCGTGCGCATCCTGGTCCAGGGTATCGGCGAAGTGTGCGAGAAACAGGTCCATGACCTTGGCGTTGACGCTCGGCATCACCAGGGTGACGTCGTCGCCGGTGTCCGGGCGCACGGCGGAGAAGATGTAGGCCCACTGGTAGCCGATTTGACGCGTCCCGGGGGCACGCTCGCCCCTGCGCCACCACCGGTGACACACCCGGCCCTTGTTGCCGACGCGCGCTTCATCCTGAAACCACAGCTGTAGGCGCTTGTCGGGATGCGCCGCGGCGGTCGCCTTCAGGATGTCGCGAAGCCCCCTTTTTTGAAGCGCTCCTGCGCTTCGGCGTCCCTTCGCGGGTGGCTCGGGCGCGCCTTCTGGCGGGAAAATCCCATCCGCCGTAGAACCCGGGTCATGCTCGAGGGGTGGTAGGTCTTGGCGAAGCGCTCCTCCAGCCAGCGGCACAGATCGGCCCGGGTCCAGGCGCAAACCCCGTCGCGCTCAGGCTCCGGCCCGGCGATGATGACCGCCGCCAGCGCCGCTTCCTCGTCTGCCGTCAGCCGCCGCGGCGAGTAGCCCTTTGGACGGTCGTGAAGCCCCTCCAATCCCTTTGCATTGTAACGAACAACCGCGTCGCGAAGCGTTTGGCGATCCATCCCCGCAAGCCGCGCGGCATCAGCCCAGGGCATCTCCTCCAAAGCATTCGCGATCCCATAGGCCCGCGCCGCCGCTCGACCGTACGATTCCACGCGAGCCCAGCGCCGAAGCTCCAAAGGCGTCAAATCATCCCGTATCTTGAGTGCTGATCCCATGACATCCCCCACATCTGGTGGGAGACCATAGAATCACAATCCGCCATCATCCGCCATCAATGAATATCCCGAGACACTAGTGTCCGGTTAACTGTGGCGGTTTTCCGGTTAGTGGGTTGTGGTTAAACGTTCTTTCGGGATATTCGCGTGTCACCGACTTGAACTCCCGGTGTTAAGCCAGACATGCTCCTGCCTTCCCGGTCAGGAGCATGGCTCATGTATGCAGGCAAGATCGTTTTCGCCCAGGTGATCGACCATCTGCCCGTGCACAGCTTGCGCCGTTGCGTCCACCGCTACGGCGGCGATCGCAGGCTGCGAAGCTTCTCCTGCCTCGATCGGTATCTGTGCATGGCCTTCGCGCAGCTGACCTATCGCGAGAGCCTGCGCGACATCGAGGCCTGCCTGCGCGCCCAGCACACCAAGCTCTACCACATGGGCATCCGCGGGCGCGTCGCCCGCGCCACCTTGGCCGACGCCAACGAGAGGCGCGACTGGCGCATCCATGCCGACTTCGCCCAGGCGCTGATCCGCATCGCCCGGCCGCTCTATGCCCAAGACAGCTTCGGCCTCGAGCTCGACCACACCGTCTATGCCCTCGACTCGACCACCATCGACCTCTGCCTCGCGGTCTTCCCCTGGGCCCCGTTCCAGCGCACCAAGGCCGCCATCAAGCTCCACACCCTCTTGGATCTGCGCGGCAATATCCCAACTTTCATCCATATCAGCGACGGCCGATGGCACGACGTGAGGGTGCTCGACGAGCTGGTCCCCGAGCCCGGCGCCTTCTACGTCCTGGACCGCGGATACATCCATTTCGCCCGCCTCCATCGCCTGAGCCAGGGCGCCGCCTTCTTCGTCGTCCGGGCACGGGCCAAGTTCCAGTTCCGCAGGATCGCGTCCCGCGCAATCGACAAGACCACCGGCCTGCGCTGCGACCAGACCATCCGCACCGCCGGCCAGCACACCGCCACCGACTACCCGGACAGGCTCCGCCGCGTCCGATACCGCGACCCCGAGAGCGGCAAGGCCTTCACCTTCCTGACCAACAACTTCACCCTGCCGGCGCTGACCATCGCCCAGCTCTACAAATGCCGCTGGCAGGTCGAGCTGTTCTTCAAATGGATCAAGCAGCACCTGCGCATCAAGCGCTTCTACGGCACCTCCGAGAACGCCGTCAAATCCCAGATCTGGATCGCCGTCTCCGTCTATGTGTTGATCGCCATCGTCAAGAAGCGCTTGGCTATCAACGCCAGCCTCTACACAATCCTCCAGGTCCTCAGCCTCACCGTCTTCGAAAAAACACCGCTCCTTCAATTGCTTACAAATCCAGAAACCACGACACCAATCCACCCCCATGCTAACCAATTGAATCTATTCGACTATTAACCGGACACTAGTGATCCCGAGAGTCAATTCAGGCGCTCACTGGTATAAGAAGCCAAGGCTGCGGATGCGGCCGCCCGGTGCTCGCGGGAACATTCGACCGGTCTCCCCCGAGGCCGACCGGTCTATGACCCGACGGGTGGCCACGAGCGCGATCGGTCGCCTCGAGCGCACCGACCCCTTGAAATTTCGGAAAACATACCCATCTCCTGACCGCGCCCGGACCCGCCCGCCAGCCCCGCGGCGGAACGATGTCAAGGTTTGTCAAGGTTCGGCTCCCAAATCTTTAACTAATTGATATATAACGACTTCAGGTCGCGGCACCCTGACAGGCCTTGACGTTCCGGCCGGCCGGGCGAGCGGCACGCCCGCCGTCAGGTGCCGCCGTCCGGCTCGCGCGCCGCCTCGTCGGAGATGTCGTCGAAGGAGGCATAGCTCATGCGGTAGAGGCGGCTGTAGAGGCCGCCTGACGCCATCAGCTCGTCGTGGCTGCCGACCTCGATGATGGCGCCGTCGCGCAGCACGATGATGCGGTCGGCGCCGCGGATGGTCGCCAGCCGATGGGCGATGACGAGCGCCGTGCGGCCCTCGAGCAGGCGGGCGAGGGCGCGCTGGATCTCGAGCTCGGTGTGGCTGTCCACGTTCGCCGTCGCCTCGTCGAGCACCAGGATGCGGGCGTCGGCGACCAGCGCCCGGGCGAAGCTCAGGAGCTGGCGCTGGCCCAGGGAGAGGTTGGCGCCGCCCTGCTCGAGCCGGGTATCGTACCCGGCGCGCAGGCGCATGATGAAATCGTGGGCGCCGACGGCCTTGGCCGTCTCGACGATCTCGGCGTGGGTCGCGTCCGTCTTGGCGTAGCGGATGTTCTCGAGGATGGTGCCCGAGAACAGGTAGGGCTCCTGCAGCACCATGGCGACCTCATGGCCCAGGGAGTCCTGGGTCACGTCGCGCACGTCATGGCCGCCGACCATCACCTCGCCTTCCCAGACGTCGTAGAAGCGGTGGGCCAGGGCCGTGATGCTGGTCTTGCCCGATCCGGTGGGGCCGACCAGCGCCACCGTCTCGCCGGGCTCGATGCGGAAGGAGATGTCCCTCAAGACCGGCTGGTCCGGCACGTAGCCGAAGGTCACACGGCGGAACTCGACCGAGCCGTCGAAGTCGTCGGGGGCGACCGCGCCCGGCTTGTCCTCGACCGCGACGGGCACGTCGAGGACCTCGAAGATGCGCTGCCCGGCGGCCATGGCGCGCTGCATCATGGAGTACTGGATGGTCAGCGACCGAATGGGATCGAAGAAGCGCTGGACGTAGAACACGAAGGCGATCATGACGCCGATGTCGAGGGCGTCCTCCAGCACCAGCTCGCCACCCACGATGACGACGATGGCCATGGCGCCGCCGGTCAGGGTATCGACGATCGGGATCATGATGTTGGAGAGCTTGGAGGCCGTGAGGTGGGTGCGCAGGTTGTCGGTCGCCTTCTCGTCGAAGAGGGCGTAGTTGACGTCCTCGCGCCCCATCTCCTGGACCGCGCGGACGCCGTGCACCATCTCGGCGAGGGCGCCGTTCGCGCTGCTGCTGGCCTCGCGCGCGCGCAGGAAGACGCGCCGGGCATAGGGCAGCCAGATGATCCGCACCAGGAACAGCACCGGGACGACGGACAGTGTCATGGCGCCGAGTCGCGCATCGAGGCTCACGAGCACCACGATGATGCCCACCAGCAGGACGAGGTCGCCGATGGCGAAGATGGAGGCCTCGAGGAACTCCTGCAGGGCATAGATATCGCCCTGCAGGCGCGACATCAGCCGGCCGACCTCTGTCTTGTCCATGAAGGAGAGGGAGACGACCTGCAGGTGCGCGTACATGGCGCGGCGCAGGTCGAACAGCAGGTGCTCGGCAACCTTGCCGACGATCGTCTCCTGGGTGTGGTTGGCCACGTAGTTGACGGTGACGACGGCCACGAACAGCAGGGCCATCATGTCGAGCAGGGCGCGCCCGCCATCGTCGGCGATGAGCGCGTCGTCGACCGCCGCCCGGATGACGAGCGGGATGGAGAGCTGGGTCAGCGTGTAAACGAGCACGGAGCCGACGGCAAAATAGAGCTTCTTCCGGTATGGCGCCAGGTAGCGGACGAAGCGCCGGACCACCCATTTGTCGAAAACGCGGCCGAACATCTCCTCCTCGTAGGAGATCTGCGATCCGACCACGGCGAGCGGCGGGCGGTCGTCACCGAGCATGGCGGCGGGCTGCGTGACGGACACGCCTCAGCCCTCCCCGTCGCGGGCGCGGAGCGGCCTCGTGTCGGCGGGCCGCGCCTGCAGGTCGTAAAGCTCGCGGTAGCGGCCGCCCAGTGCGATCAGCTCGTCGTGGCTGCCGCGCTCGACGATGCGCCCACCGTCGAGGAACAGGATCTCGTCGGCATGCATCAGCGAGCTCAATCGGTGGGCGATGATGACGACAGCGCGCTCTTTCGTGATTTCCTTGAGCGCCACCCGGATGCGCTGCTCGGTCGCCGCATCGACCGCCGCCGTCGAATCGTCGAGGACCAGCACGTTGCTCTCGAGCATGATGCCACGCGCGATCGACAGGCGCTGGCGCTGGCCGCCCGAGAGGGAGACGCCGCGCTCGCCCACCAGGGTCTCGTAGCCCATGGGCAACTGTTCGATGTAGTTGTGCAACTGCGCCGCCGCGGCCGAGCGCTGGATGCTGGCATGCCCGGCCCAGGGGTCGCCGTAGGCCACGTTGTGCTCGATGCTGGCGGTGAAGAGGAAGGGCTGCTGCTGGACGATGCTGACCGCGCGCCGCAGGGAGGCGAGGGTCACGTCCCGGATGTCCTGGCCGTCGATGGTGATGCGCCCGCCCGTCACGTCGTAATAGCGGCCCATGAGGTGGGCGATGGTGGACTTGCCGCTGCCCGGCGGGCCGACGATGCCGATGGTCTTGCCGGGCCGCGCTTCGAGCTCGATGCCGGAGAGGGTGCGCTGGTCGTGGGTCCAGGCCGGATACTGGAAGTCCACTCCCTCGAAGCGCAGCACGCCCTCGTGGACCTCGGCCGCCTTGGCGTCGGGGCGGTCGGCGACCGAGGGCTCGAGGTCGAGGACCGCGAGCAGGCGGCCGCCACAGGTCGAGGCGCGGGCGATCGAGTTGACCATCCAGCTGATCTGGCGCACCGGCATCTGCAGGATCGTCATGAAGGAGAGGAACTGCGCCAGCTGGCCGAGGGTGATCTCGCCGTCGATGGTCTTCTGGCCGCCGATCCAGAGCACGAGCGCCATGGTGACGAAGTAGACGAAGGTGATCTGGGTCGTGTTGCGCACGAAGAGCAGGATGCGCCGGTGGGCGATGGCGACCGCGCTCTTCGAGATGCGGTCGAAGCGGGCGAGCTCGAAGGCCTGGGCGGCGAAGGAGCGCACGACGCGGATGCCGGCCAGGTTCTCCTCCATCACCTTGGTCAGCTCGGCCAGCTCGTCCTGGAGCGCGAGCCAGGCGGCGCGCAGCTTGATACGGGCGAACGAGGCGCGCACGCCGACGATGGGCACGAAGCTCAGGGCCACGAGGCCGAGGGTGAGATCGATGCGGAAGAGGATGGTGGCGCCGCCGCCGAACAGCACCACGAGCAGGAAGAAGCGCAGGATGCCGGTGTCGACCCACAGGCGCACGCCCTCGATATCGAGGATGCCGCGGGTCATGAGGTCGCCGCTGTGGATGCGGTCGTGCCAGGAGAAGCTGAGGGTCTGCAGCTTGCGGTAATAGGCCAGGCGCAGGTGGTAGCCGATGAGCTGGCCGACCGCCTCGCCCTGGTAGTTCTGCAGCATGGTGAAGAGGCCGCGCAGAACGCTGGCACCCATCAGCAGGAACGCCGTGTACATCAATGCCTGGCGCGCGTCGCCGCCCCCCCCGGCCTCGACCGCGCCCGTGAGCAACCCCTGGGCCTGGTCCACCGCCCGGCCGACGAACTGCGGCACGAAGAGCTGGAACGTCCCCGCCAACAGCGTCGCGCAGATGGCGATGGCCATGCGCCAGCGGTGGCGGAACGCGATCCCCGTGAGCCGCAGCAACACCCTCGTGTCCAGGCTCGAGACCTCGATCCTGTAACTGGGGTCCGCCTCGCTGTCGGAATGCGATTGTGGGGCCGTGTTAGGCGCCTGGGCCGTTGTCGTGGTCACCGAAGGATCCGCTCATAAAAATGGTCTCGCGCTCGGAAAAGAGCTCGGCGCGGCCATAGCCACGCCCAAGCTCGAACCAGTACCCGCGAAACTTCGCCGATGAATCGAGCCTGCGCACCGTATTTCGGGGTCGAGCTCCCGCGCGCGACAAGTGGTCGGCGGGCATTGTAGCAACTTCTCCCTGGAGAACCCAATACCCGACATGGGGCAACGAAAGTTGTTCCTTAAAATTCAAATGGTTGAATGAATCGAGATAAGGACGTCGAACCAAGGACGATGTGCTGGCCGATCCGCCGCGACCTCGGGTCGAACCGCCAAATCACACCCGTTCGCTTTCGCGTCGCAATTCCCGCCAGTTCGTGGATACTAGGGCCATCCGCCCGTGGCGGGTCCCGGGGACGCTCCCCAACGCCAGGCTTGAAGCGAGGTTTGCGATGCCGATTATCACGATTTCGATTTTCGAGGAACGATCCACGGACCAGAAGCGCGCGCTCGTCGAGGGGATGACGGACGTCCTTTGTAACGTACTCGGCAGCAACCCCGAGTCGGTCAACGTCATCATCGAGGAAAAGAGCCGGGAGAACTGGGCCATCGGCCGGCAGCTCGGCATCGACCGCCAGCGCAAAGCGCAAAGCTGAGGCGCGGCGCGCATCGGGCGGGCGATCGTGCGGTGACACGCGGCGCGTCCCGCTGGCATCCTGCCCAGCGATAGGGAGGGAGGGCGACATGGCTGACACAGGCATGGCCGATGGGGCGCTCGAGCGCTTCGACCGCGAGGCCGCGCGCTCCCACACCCTCCCCGGCCGGTTCTATCTCGAGCCGGAGATCTTCGAGGCCGAGAAGGAGGCGATCTTCTATCGCCGTTGGCAATTCGCCGGCCATGTGAGCCAGCTCGGCCAGCCGGGCGACTACGTCACCCAGGACGTGGCGGACGAAAGCGTGGTCGTGCTGCGCGACGGTTCGGGCGGGCTGCGCGGCTTCTTCAACGTCTGCCAGCACCGCGCCCACCGCCTGCTGGAGGGCGAGGGGCACCTGAAGGGCGGGATCACATGCCCCTATCACGCCTGGGCCTATGGGCTCGACGGCGCCCTGCGCGCCGCCCCCCACGGCCGCGGCACCCGGGGTTTCGACAAGGCGGATTTCTCTCTCTCGCCCGTCCGCGTCGAGGTCCTGTGCGGCTTCGTCTTCTTCAACATCGATCCCGAGGCCGCCCCCCTTGCCGAGGGCCTGGGCGCTTTCGAGGCTGAGTTCCTGTCCTTCGGCCCGAAGCCGGAGAAGCTGGTGCGGGCCTACCGCAAGCAGATCGAGGTCGGGGCCAATTGGAAGAACGTGATCGAGAACTACGACGAGTGCTACCACTGCCTGCGGGCCCACCCGACCCTGATGGCGGCGGCGCTCGACATGAAGTCGTACCGGATCGATGTGCACGACGCCTACCACGTCCACAACAGCGGCAATCGCGGCGAGCGCCAGGGCTACCGCCTCTCGCCCGACGACGGGCCGCGGGCCGGCGACTTCGCAAGCTGGCTCATCTGGCCCAACACGGTCTTCGAATACTACCCCGGCGGCAAGCTCACCCTCTTCCACAACGCACCGCTCGGGCCCGAGCGGACGCTCCAGACCATCGAATGGTACCTGCCCCAGGCCGCGCCCACGGACGCCGAACGGGAGGTCATCGAATTCGTCGACGTGGTGCGAATGGAGGACATCCCCATCGTCGAGAGCGTGCAGCGCGGCCTGCGCAGCCGGGGCTATCGCCAGGGCCGCTTCATGGTCGACGAGGATTGCGGGGGCTCGAGCGAGCACGCCGTCCACGACTTCCAGCGCAAGGTGCTGGACGCCCTCGGTCTGCCGCCCGGGCGGGGCTCCTAGAGTGGGTCCGCATTGATCGGACCCACTCTAGCTTTTTTGTCGCTCGCGGCAGCGGACCATTCGGTCCGCGCCTGCGCGGGCGCGCCGGACAACCGGCGGGCCGCTTCGCGGCCTGGAGCGATTCCAGACGAACTGGAATTGCTCTCGGCGCCTACCTACAGCTCCTTGCCCTCGAACGGGTGCCAGCCGTCGCGGTGCTCGATCTCCACGACCCACAGGTCGGGGTCGCGCGCGACCGCCCGGGCGATATACTCGTCCGCCTCCGCCTCGGGCACCAGCGCCTCGCCGAAGGCGGCGAGCCAGCCCGGGTTGCCGTCGAAGTCGCGGGCCTGGGAGAGGACGCGGCAGCCGGCTTCGAGCAGGTTCAGCTTGAGCAGCAGTGTGCCGCCCAAAAGGTCGCCCTTGCGCGCTACGGTCGCCGGCACCCCCTTCGACGAGCAGAGGCGGACGTGCGACATGATCCAGACATCGGCCTTGAGGCGGTCGTCGGACATGTCGGTCGCTCCCAGGAATTCGGTTATCGCAATTACTCGCCCCGGTCCTCACCCTTCGACAGGCTCAGGGTGAGGCCCTTATGCTGAGCCTGTCGAAGTATGAGGGCCGGGTGGCGGGCATGACCAGGGTGAGGCCCTTATGCTGAGCCTGTCGAAGTATGAGGGCCGGGTGGCGGGCATGACCAGGGTGAGGCCCTCATGCTGAGCTTGTCGAAGCATGGGGCCGGGCGGTTGGGCTGGCCCAGGGTGAGGCCCTCATGCTGAGCCTCCTCATCCTGAGCCTGTCGAAGGACGAAGTATGAGGGCCGGGGGAAGCAGGCTCGAATCCCAGGTAAGCGAATTCGCGCGGCGCTACCCGTCGATCACGATGAGCTCGCGCGGCGCGTCGCACAGGCGCTCGCCGCCCGCCTGCGTCACCACGAACGATTCCGAGATGGCGGCGCCCCAATCCTCGAGCCAGATGCCGGACTGGAAGTGGAAGCACATGCCGGCTTCGAGCACCGTGGTATCGCCGGGGCGCAGGCTCGCCGTGCGCTCGCCCCAGTCGGGCGGATAGTTGAGGCCGATGGAATACCCCACCCGGCTCTCCTTCTTGAGGCCGCCGCGCCGGAGGACGGCCTGCCAGGCGACCTCGACTTCCTCGCAGGTGGCCCCCGGCCGCGCCGTGGCGAGCCCGGCATCCACGCCCTCCACCACCACCTTGGCCACGTCGGCGATCTTTTGCGGCGGCTTGCCCAGGTGGATGGTGCGCGTGAGCGGGGCGTGATAGCGCCGCCGCGCGCCACCGATCTCGAGCACGATGAGGGTATCGTCGGGGAGCGGCGCGTCGGACCAGGTGAGGTGCGGCGTGCTCGTGCCCTCGCCCACCTGGATCAGGGGGCAGACGGACGTGTAGTCGCCGCCGGCGCCGGGCACGCCCATGATCTGGGCGTGGTAGATCTCGGCGATGACCTCGTTCTGGGGCACGCCGGGCGCGATTTTCTCGATCGCGCGCTTCATGGTGGCCGAGCAGATCCGCCCCGCCTCGCGCATGAGGGCGAGCTCGGGCGCGGATTTCACGAGCCGCGCCCAGTTCACCAGCTCGGCGTTGCCCGAGATGCGGGCGTCCGGCAGCCCCTTGGCGAGGTGGGCGTGACAGCGCGCCGTATAGTAGTGCGCGTCCAGCTCCACACCGATCCGGGCCGCGCCCCAGCCCCGCGCGCGGACGAGGTCGCAAAGCTCGTCGAAGGGATGATCCACCGGGTGATGGATCAGGCGCTCCGAGTAGGAAACGATGTCCGTGGCCGCCAGGTCGGTGGTGACGACGGCCGCCTTGGCGTCCTGGGCGCGGCCGAACCAGATCGGCGCATCCGCCTCGAGATGCACGAGCACGGCCTGGGGCACGTAGAAGGACCAGCCGTCGAAGCCGGTGAGCCAGCACATGTTCGCCGGGTCGCAACAGACGACGAGGTCGAGCCCGGCCCTCTCCATGCGCCCCTTGGCCGCGGCGAGGCGGCGGGCGTACTCGGCGGAATCGAACGGCTTGTCGTGGATGGTCATATGGCGGCCACGTCGGGCGCCGGCACCCAGCTCCGCGCCTCGCCGTCGTATTCCGGGCCGGGATTGCCCATGACCGTGGTCCGCCACATGAGCCGGGTGTGCGCTTCCGCGTCGAACCAGGTCGGCGCGTGGAGCACGCTCCGATTGTCGTAGATCACGAGGTCGCCCGGGTCCCAGTCGTGGATATAGGTGTACCGCGGCTGGGTGATGTGGGTCATGAGCTCGTAGACCAGCTCGGCGCCGTCGCCGTCCGGCCCAGGCGTCATGCCCGCCAGGGGGCCCTCGACCCAATCCATCTGCCCGCCCTCGCACAAGTACAGGGAGCGCTTTCCTGTCACCGGGTGGACGCGCACCACGGGCTGGCGTTGCGGGCGCTGGTGGGGGAGCAGGGGTTGCCGCGTCTCGCCCGCGCGCACCGCCTTCTCGGAGCGCCCGACGCCCGGCAGGACGTGGACCCCCTCCAGCCCCTCGACCCGCCTCTCGAGGCGCGCCGGCAGGGTCTCGTAGGCCCCGGTGGCATCGGCATACATGGTCTGCCCCTGGCCCTTGGGTGTCGGTATCACGGCGTAGAACAGCGAGATGTCGGGGGGCGGCCGGCGAAAGCTCTGATCCGTGTGCCAGGCCCGGCGGTGCGGGAAGCGCGTGGGGAAGCCGCCGTCGGCGGTGAGCGGCGGGTCCGGCAGCGGCGCCGCCGGCGCGTTGATCGGCGCCATGTTGGTGACGAGGAGGATCTGGGGCACGCTGTCATGGATGCCGAAGAGCTTCCTGTGCTCGTTCGCGAAGGTCTCGCGGTAGTTCTCCACCTCGGGGCCGAACAGCCGGCTCAAGCGCACCAGCAGCCCCGGGTCCTCGCTGATCTCCCCCATGCCCGGCAGCAGCAACAGCCCGCGGCTGGCATACATTGCGTCGGGGAGCGCCCGCGCATCCGCTTCCGCCGCGGCGACGACCGCTCGCGCGCCACTGGCTCCCCCGAGGCGCACCACGCCGCCGAAGGTCGCCCCCGGCAGGGGCCCTACGTCGATCACTGAGTCCGGCGACATGCCCTATCCTCTCCATAAAGCCGATGCTCCCCCGGATTCCGGCGGGGCTTCGGACTCGATCGCCCGATACGCGACGCGCAATGTTAGCAAGACTGATGCCGTCGGGCGAGCCCGGGCGCAAGATCGGCTGGTGCGCCACAACCGGACGACATAGGCTTGGCCGATCATGGGACGAATCAGGGCAATCGTCTACGGCGTCGGCCGGCTCGGCATGCTGGCCACCCGGCTCATGGTCGAGAAGGACGTCGAGATCGTTGGCGCCATCAACCGCGCCGGGCCCAAGGTCGGCCGCGACCTGGGCGCGCTGGCCGGGCTCGGCCGCCCGCTCGGCGTCGCGGTCAGCGGCGATGCGGCGGCCGTCCTCGCGGGCGCTGGCGCGGATGCCGATATCGCCTTCGTCTCCGTCTACGACGATATGGCGCGCATGTACCCGATCTACGCCGCGTGCCTCGAGGCCGGCCTCAACGTGATCTCGGTCGGCGCCCATGCCTCCTACCCCTGGCGCATCGAGCCCGAGCCGACGGCGGCGCTCGACCGCATCGCCAAGCGCCGCGGCGTCACCATCACCGGCAGCGGCAACCAGGACATATTCATGGTCAATATCGCGAGCCTCGCCTCGGGCGCCTGCCACCGCATCGATTCGATCGCCCATCGCAGCCTTACGGACGTGGACAGCTTTGGCGTGGAGGTGGCGCGCATCGCCCATGTGGGCGCGACGGTGAGCGAATACCGGGAGCGGGCGGGAGCGGCCGGCGGCGAGGGCATGAGCGTCTACACCACCTTTTGGGACAACCTGGCCGCCGATCTCGGCCTCACGGTGACGGACGCGCGCCAGGGCACCGAGCCCATCACGAGCGAGCGCGAATACCGGTGCGAGAGCCTCGATATCACCGTCGAAGCGGGCCGCGTCATCGGCATCACCGAGCGCCTCGAATTCGACACGGCCGAGGGCATCCCCCTCCTTGGCGAGAACCAGCTCAAGCTGTGCGCGGCGGATGAGCGCGAATACAAGAGCTGGCGCTTTCGCGGGGAGCCGGACCTCGATGTCGACCTGGGCCGCCTCGATCCCGGCTTCACCACGGTGAGCCAGCCGGTCAACCGCATTCCCGACGTGATCGGCGCCGAGCCGGGCTACGTCACCCTCGAGAAGCTGCCCAAGCTCAAATACCGCCACCGGCCGCTCGGGTCCTATCTGCGCTGAGGCGGCGCCAAGATCTGGTCGGCCGGGCGTAAACGGGAGCGAAAGCCATGAAGACACATGCCCGCGTGGTGGTGATCGGCGGCGGCATTTACGGCTGCAGCCTCCTCTACCACCTGACACGGATGGGCTGGACCGATTTAGCGCTGATGGAAAAGGGCGAGCTGACCTCGGGCCAGACCTGGCACGCCGCCGGGCTCGTGTCCCACTTCGCCTACGACTTCAACACCATGATCGTGAACAAGGCGAGCATCGAGCTCTACAAGCGCCTCGAGGCCGAGACCGGCCAGGCCACGGGCTGGCACACCGCCGGCACGGTCCGCCTCGGCGTGACGCGGAACGAGCACGACGCCTTCAAGGGCTCGGAGGCCTGGTCGCGCTATCTCGATGTGCCGCTCGAGCTGGTCGGCCCCAACGAGGCCAAAGCGCTCCTGCCCTTCATTACGACCGATGGGGTGCTGGTCGCCATCCACACGCCCGAGGACGGCTACGTGGACCCGGCCAGCGTGACCCAGGCGCTCGCCAAGGGCGCGCGCGACCGGGGTGCGGCGATCTACCGCCACACGCGGGTCACCGACATCGCGCGGGCCGCGAATGGAGAGTGGCAGGTGGTCACCGAGAAGGGCACCATCACGGCCGAGGCGGTGGTCGCCGCCGCGGGCTGCTTCTCGCCCGAGATCGGCGCCATGGTTGGGCTCGACCTGCCGGTCAGGGTCATGGAGCACCAATACATCGGGACCGATACGATCCCCGAGGTCGAAGCCCATGGCGGCGAGTTCCCGACCCTGCGCGACCCCCGCGCCTCCATGTACATGCGGCGCGAGCATCAAGGCATGGTCTATGGCCCCTACGAGACCCGGGGTGCCAAGCCCTTCGCGGTCGAGGGCATGCCGCGCGACTTCGGCCAGGAGCTCCTGCCCAACGACTTGGGCCGCATCGCCGAGTGGCTCGAGCTCGGCATGGAGAGCTTGCCGCTTCTGCGCGAGGCCGGCATCAAGCAGGCCATCAATGGCTCCCAGTCCTTCATCCCCGATGGCGGCGTCCTGCTCGGCCCGGCCCCCGGGCTCGATAATTTCTGGCTCGCCTGCGGCGCCAGTGTCGGCATCACCCAGGGCGGGGGCTCGGGCAAGCTGCTCGCCCAGTGGATGGTCGAGGGCGCGGCCGAGATCGATATGCGGCAGTACGATCCGCGCCGCTTCGGCGCTTACGCAACCAAGGACTATGCCCTGGCCAAGGTCATCGACATGTACCAGTGCCTCTACGTCACCCACTGCCCGTACGAGGAGCGCGAGGCCGGCCGGCCGGTGACGAAGAGCCCGGTCTACGACCGGCACGCCGCCAAGGGTGCCGTCTTCGGCGAATCCTTCGGCTGGGAGCGCGCGAACTGGTTCGCGCCCGCGGGCGTCGAGCGCGCCGATGTATTGAGCTTCCGGCGCACCAACTGGTTTCCCCATGTGGGGGCCGAGTGTCGCGCGGTGCGGAATCGCGTCGGTATTCTCGATCTTTCGAGCTTCGCCAAGTTCGAGGTCTCGGGCACGGGTGCGGCGGCCTTCCTCGACCGCCTCTCGGCCAACCGCGTGCCGGCGCGGGTGGGCGGTATCGCGCTCGCCCACATGCTCAATGAATACGGTGGCATCGAGTGCGAGACGACCATCACCCGCCTCGCGGACGACCGGTTCTACCTGCTCTCCGCTCCGAAGGCCCGGCTCCGCGACCTCGACTGGATGCGCCGCCACCTGGCGAAAGATGATAGCGTCACGATCGACGACGTGACAAACGCGCGCGGCACCCTGGTCGTGACCGGCCCGCGGGCCCGCGAGGTGCTCGCGAAGCTGACCGAGGCGGACTTCTCGAACGATGGCTTCCCATGGATGAGCGCGCGCGGGATCACCGTCGCGGGCGTGCCGGTCCGCGCGCTCAGGGTCAGCTACGCGGGCGAGCTCGGCTGGGAGCTCCACCACGCCATCGACCACCAGTTGGCGCTCTACGACGCCGTGGTCGAGGCGGGCGAGGCGCACGGCATCGTCGATTTCGGCATGCGCGCGCTCGACTCCATGCGGCTCGAGAAGGGCTACCGGGCGCTCGGCACCGAGATGACCACGGAAACCACGCCTTTCGAGGCCGGCCTCGACCGTTTCGTGAGCCTCGAGAAGGGGGACTTCCTGGGGCGCGAGGCCGCGATCGCGCGGCGCGACGCGGGGCTCCGCCGCATGCTCGTCCAGCTCGCCGTCGATGCGGGCGATGCCGACGCGCATGGCGACGAGCCCGTCTATCGCGGGGACGAGACCGTCGGCATCGCCACCTCGGGCGGCTACGGCCACACGGTCGGCCGGAGCATCGCCTTCGCCTATGTCGACGCGGCGCACACAGTGCCCGGCACCGCGCTCGGAATCGAGATCGTGGGCGAGCGCCGGGCGGCCGAGGTCCTGGCGGCACCGCTTCACGACCCCGGCAACGCCCGGCTCAACGCCTGATGCCACCGCGCGCCATCGCGAGTTCATGGTTCCGGCCGCCGCCCCGTCCTGGCACACTCGCGGATGCGGGGACCGGCGGCTGGCTCCCAGCGGAGGAACGGTGAAGGAATGGCAAGGCCCAAGCGCGTCCTGATTGCCAAGGTGGGACTCGACGGCCACGACGTGGGGGCCCGCGTCGTCGCCCGCGGCCTGCGCGATGCCGGCATGGAGGTCATCTATCATGGCATCCGCCGCACGCCCGAGGAGGTGGCCCGCGCGGCCATCGAGGAGGACGTGGATGTGGTCGGCATCAGCCTGCTCTCAGGCGCACACGAGATGCTATTGCCGCGCGTGCGGGCGCTGCTCGACGAGGCGGGCGGGGACGACATCCAGCTCATCGCCGGCGGCGTCATTCCCCAGGAGGATATCCCGGCGCTCGTGGCGGGCGGGATCGCCCGTGTCTTTCTCTCCGGTACCCCGATCGAGGAGATCGTTGCCTATATCGAGGAAACCGGGGCATGACGGCCGACTTGAAGGCCCGGCGCCGGCTCGCCCGGCGGCTGAGCGCCGTCGAGGACGAAGCGCCCGAAGCGGCGCAAATCCTGGGCGAAGCCTACCAGGCGCCGCGGCGGGCCGTGGTCGTCGGCATCACCGGGCCATCAGGTGCCGGCAAGTCCACCCTCGTGGACCGCCTCGCGGTGCTCTGGGCCGGGGCCGGCGAAGAGGTCGCCATCATCGCCGCCGACCCGTGGAGCCCCTTCTCGGGCGGCGCCGTGCTCGGCGACCGGGTGCGCATGAGTGAGGCCGCGGGCAATCCACGTGTCTACCTGCGCAGCATGTCGGTCCGGGGCGAGACCGGCGGCGTCGTCGCCGCCGTCGCGGACCTGTGCGCCGTGCTCGACCACCACGGAATCCGCCGCATCATCCTGGAGACGGTGGGCGCCGGTCAGTCGGACATCGAGATCGCTTCGGCCGCCGACTGCGTCGTCGCCGTCTCGGTTCCAGGCCTCGGCGATAGCGTCCAGGCGATCAAGGCCGGGCTGCTCGAGATCGCCGACATCCACGTCGTCAACAAGTGCGACCTACCCGGCGCCGAGATTACCCGGGGGCAGATCGGCGACAGCCTGGGCGCGGTCTATCGCGGGCCGGAGGGCCTGCGCCGGGTCGATGGCGCGCGCCGCGACGACCTCGCCCACGGCCTCCCCCGCCACTTTCCGGGCGTGAGCGCGCTGCTGTCCCGGCACGGCGACCCGGCCGAGGAGGCGGCGACCTGGCGCCCCCCGGTCCTCGCGAGCGCCGCGCGCGCGGGGACCGGCGCCGGGGCGGTGACGGCGGCGGTGGATGCCTTCCTCGATTGGGCGGCCGAGAGCGGGCACCTCGCGGACCGGCGGACGGGCCGCGCGCGGCGCCAGATCCTTCGCCTCATGGAGCGCCGCCTCTTGGCCGACATGGCCGCCGCCACCGCCGCCTCGGCGGACGACCTCGACCATTGGTGCGCGCGTGTTGTCGAGGGCCGGGCCAGCCCCCATGATGCGGCGGCGCATTTTCGCGAGTCCCTGTCGCGTGCGCCCGCACCCGGCACACCGCAACGAAAACCGACGGGAGGCCCATGATGAGCTCTCAACCGGCAAGGCGGAAGAAAGCCGTCGATCTGGGTGAGGTCCGCCGCGGCGACTCGGGCGGCAACGGCGACATCGGGCGGGAGCATGCGCGCTGGCTCGACGAGGCGTACGGACCGGCCATCGCCGAGGGGGGTGGGAGCGACAAGCGCGAGCTCGATATCGGCATCGAGGTCGAGCCGCTCTATACGCCCGCGCATCTCGAGAAGGCCGGTTTCGACTACCTCGAGGATTTGGGCTTCCCCGGCGAATACCCCTTCACCAGGGGCGACCGCGCGGCCATGTGCCGCCAGGAGCCGTTCGTCGTCTCCGCCTATACGGGCTTCGGCGAGGCGCAAGCGTGCAACCGCCGTTTCAAGAAGCTCCTCGACCTCGGGGTCGAACAGATCCTGGTCGCCTTGGACCTCCCGACCCAGTGCGGCTACGATTCCGACCACGTCATGGCGGCTGGCGAGGTCGGGCGCGTGGGCGTGGCCGTCGATTCGCTCGCCGACATGGAAGCGCTCTTCGCCGGTATCCCGCTCGATTCCATCAAGCGAGTCGGCACCCTGGGCAACTCGATCGGCCCCATCGTCGCGGCCCTCTATGCGGCCCTGGGTGAGAAGCAGGGCCTCGCCTATGGCGATTACGTGGTCAACCTGCAGAACGACGTGCTGAAGGAATACCTCGCGCGCGGCACCCAGATCCTGCCGCCGGGGCCGGCGGCCGAGATCGCGGTCGATGCAATCGAATGGTGCGCCGAGCACGCGCCGGGCTGGTCACCCATGACCGTCTGCTACAACCACCTCAATTCCGGCGGGGCGGGGTCGAGCCTCGGCGCCGCCATGGCGCTCGGCCACGCGATCCACTATTTCGATCTCCTCGTGGGCCGGGGCTGTGATATCGACAGGGTCGCCCCCCTCGTCCATATGTTCGCCGATGAGCGGCACGACTTCTTCGCTTCGATCGCCAACATCCGGGCGCTCCGCAAGCAGTGGGCGAAGCTCCTCGCGGCGCGCTACGGCGCCACCAGTCGCGAGGCGCTGGCACTCCAGACCACCGTCTACGGCCACGGGCAGGAGACTCTGCAGGAGCCCATGAACAACATAGCGCGCATCGCCTTCGGCACCCTCGCCTACGTGCTCGGCGGCGCCTCCTACGTCTATATCGCCTCCCACGACGAGGCCGTCGGCATCCCCAGCGAGGAAACCGTCAAGGTCGCCGTCCGCACCCAGCAGATCATCGCCCACGAGCACGGCTTCACCGACACCATCGATCCCCTCGGCGGCTCCTACTACCTGGAGACCCTGACCAAGCGTATCGAGAGTCAGATCGAGGCCGGGCTGGCCCGAATCGCGGCGGCGGGCGGCGCGGCGCCGTTGATCGAGGGCGGCCTCGGCCACGCCATGTTGACCGAGGGTGCGGTCCGCCGTCAGCGCCGGATCGACAGCGGCGAGCGGCCCTGGGTCACGGTCAACAAGTGGCGGCAGGAGCCGGACGTGCCCAACACCGCCTTCCGCATCGACCCGGCGACAGCCGAGACGCAGGTGGCGCGGACGCGGCGCGTGAAGGCCGGGCGCGACGAAGGCCAGGTGACGCGGGCACTCGCGCGCATCGACGAAGCCTGCACCGCGCGCGCGAACGTCATGGATGCGACCCTGGAGGCCGTACGCGCCTACGCCACCGTCGGCGAGATCTGTGATGTCTGGCGCGCCCGCTTCGGCACCTTCCGGCCCTCGACGGCGTTTTGAGCCGGAGTGGCTGACGTGAGCGCCGACGCGACGCACGATGCCGGCACGCGGGGTGCCGCCGCCACCGAGGCGCCGAAGGTCGACCTATTCACCATGGTGGTCCTGCGCCGGCGTTTCGAGGCCATCATCAGGGAGATGGTCAACGCCCTCTTCAAGTCGGGGCGCTCGGGCGTGCTCAACACCGCCATGGACTTCTCCTGCAGCGTGACCGACGCCAAGTTCCGGTCGATCAGCGTCGCCCTCGGCCTGCCGGTCCATGTCGGCGCCATCGACTTGATCCCCCGCGCCGTGGCGGCGAAGTTCGGCGACGACATCCACCCCGGCGACTGTTTCGCCAACAACAGCGGCTATCACGGCAATACCCACTGCGCCGATTTCACCCTGTGCGCCCCGGTCTTCATCGGCGGGCGGGTGGCCTTCTACACCGTCTCGCGCGCCCATCTGGGCGATATCGGCTATCCCACGCCGACGACCTACAGCCCCCTCTCGCGCGAGTCTACGAGGAGGGGCTGATGCTGCCCTGCGTCCGGGTCCAGCGCGACTTCGCGGACCAGAGCGACGTCCTCGATATCTGCCGCGCCAACATCCGCGCGCCGGAACAGTTTTACGGCGACTACCTCGCCTGCCTGGCCGCGGTGCGCACGGGCGAGCGCCGCGTCACCGAGCTGTGCGAGAAATACGGCACGGCGCTGGTCGAGGCCTTCCTCGACGAGTACCAGGACTACGCCGAGCGCATGACGGTCGACGCCATCCGCCGGTTGCCCGCGGGCCGCGTGACGCGGACCATGGCCTACGATTCCGAGCTCGACGGCTACCCAGGCGGCATTCCGGTCACCGCCACCCTCGAAATCGATCCAACGGCCGCGCGCATCGGAATCGACCTGCGCGACAACATCGACAACCTGCCGCTCGGCATCAACATGACGGAAGCCACGGTGCTGGCCTGCTGCCGCATCGGCACCCTCAACGTGCTCGGCCCCGACATCCCCCGCTGCGCCGGCGCCTTCCGGCGCATCGACGCGCGGCTGGGCGAGGGCAAGGCCGTCGGCAAGCCGGCCTTCCCGGCCGCCACCTCCACGGCGACGACCAACCTGTGTCACGCCCTCGGCTCCCACATCCAGGCGATCTTCGCCGAGCTGGTGGAGGGAGCCGGCGCCGCCTATGGGTCGATCGGCTTGCCGGGGTCCTGCCCCGTGGTCAGCGGCCGCGACACCCGTCATGGCGGGCGCGCCTTCGTCAACCAGATCCTCATGGGCTACTGGGGCGGGCCGGCGGTCGCCGGGCACGACGGCTGGCTTACCTATGGCAGCAGCTCGTCCCAGGGCATGCTGTGGCAGTCGAGCGTCGAGATGGTCGAGCAGCAGCAGCCGATCCTGGTGGAGGCGCTCGCCATCCGAGAGGATTCGGGCGGCGCCGGTCGGTGGGAGGGCGCGCCCGGCTCGCGCACGACCTTCCGCGCCCGGGGCGGGCCTGTCCGCTTCGCCATCAACGCCGCCGCCCACGACCACCCGCCGGCGGGCGTGCGGGGCGGCGGGGCCGGGGCGGCGACCCGCATCTGGAAGGAGGGCCACAATGGTGCCCGCACCGACCTCAGCATCTCGATCGACGTGACCCTGGAGCCGGGGGAGCGGCTGGTCTCCGAGGCCTGTGGCGGTGGCGGCTACGGCGATCCCTTCATGCGCGATCCGGCCCGGGTGCTGGACCGCGTGCGCGAAGGCTGGATAACCCAGGCGCGGGCGCGGGATGCCTACGGCACCGAGATCGTGGAGCGCGACGGGATCTTGGAGATCGACATCGCGGCCACGGAGCGGCGGCGGCGCGACCCGCACCCCGCCCAATCGCCCGCGGAAGAATGACCGACCTGCGGATTGCGGTCGATGTCGGGGGCACCTTCACCGACCTCGTCGTCCTGTGGGGCGGCGGTGAGGTCGCAACCTACAAGGCGCCCACCACGCCCGACGACGTGACTGACGGCGTCTTCGACGGGCTCTCCCTCGCCGCCGCCGATCTCGCGCTGACCCGCGGCGAGCTCCTCGAGGGCTGTACCAAGCTCGCCTTCGGCACGACCACGGCGACGAATGCCATCCTCGAGGGGCGGGCGGCGCGCGCCGGCCTCATCGTCACCCGCGGGTTCCGCGAGACCCTGCTGGTGCGCGAAGGCGGCAAGGCCGACACCTACCGCATCGCCATGGACTATCCGCCGCCCTACGTGCCCCGCGCGCTGACCCTCGAGGTGACCGAGCGGGTGAACAGCGAGGGCGGCATCGAGACCCCCCTCGACGAGGATGACGCACGGGCCGCGATTGCGCGAATGCAGGCCCTCGGCGCGGAGGCGATCGCCGTCTCCCTGCTCTGGTCGATAGCCAATCCCGCGCACGAGCTGCGCCTGGGCGAGATCATCGCCGAGGCCTGGCCCGAGGTCCCGGTCAGCCTCGGCCACCAGGTCAATCCCTGCATCCAGGAATACAGGCGAACCTCGGCGACCGCGCTCGACGCATCGCTCAAGCCCATGGTGGGGCGCGGCGTGTACCGCCTGCGCGACCGCCTGGCGGCGCAGGGCTTCGGCGGGACCCTCACCTACGTCACGTCGAACGGCGGCCAGACCTCGGCCGAGGAGATCGTCCGGAAGCCGGTCTACCTCTGCTTCTCCGGCCCCTCGGCGGCGCCGGAGGCCGGCCGCCGCGTCGGCGCCCTGGAGGCGGTCGCGGGCGGCAACATCATCACCGTCGATATGGGCGGCACCAGCTTCGACGTGAGCGTCATCAGCGATTGGAAGATTCCCATGCATCGGGAGGGCACCATCGCCGGCCACCTCTTCGGCGTGCCCTCGGTCGCCGTGCACACCATCGGCGCTGGCGGCGGCTCCATCGCCCGGGTCGATGCCGGCGGCTTCGTCCATGCCGGCCCCGAAAGCGCCCACTCGGTGCCGGGCCCAGCCTGCTACGGCCGCGGCGGGACGGCGCCCACGGTCACGGACGCGAACCTGGTTCGCGGCCTCCTCGACCCCACCTCTTTCGCCGGCGGTAGCATGAAGCTCGATGCCGGGCGCGCGCGCAATGCCATCGCAAGGGAGATCGCCACACCCCTCGGCCTCGGCGTCCTCGAGGCGGCGAGCCTGGTCACGCTCACCTGCGAGCAGAATATGGTCGGCGCGATTCAGGACATCACCATCAAGCAGGGCATCGACCCGCGCGACTACACCATGGTGGCGGGCGGGGCCGCGGCGGGGCTCCATGCCGTGCCCATCGCGCGCGAGCTCGGCATCGGGCGGATCATCGTGCCCCGCATGGCCGGGGTCTTGAGCGCCTTCGGCATCCTGACTTCCGACGTGACCTTCAACCACGGCCGCGCCTTCTTCCGCGCCAGCGACGATTTCGATTTCGATGCCGTGAACGCCGTCCTGGCCGAATTGGAGGGCCAAGCCGAGTCCTACCTGGCCCGCATGGGCTTCCCGCCCGGCGCCGGTGAATGCCACCTCAGCGCCGAGGCGCGCTATGCCGGCCAGGTGTGGCAATTGACCCTGCCGCTCGGCTGCGGCCGGATCGAGGGCCAGTCCAGCCTCGACGCTCTCGTCGAGGCCTTCCACCAGCGCCACGAATCCCTCTATTCGGTGCGCGGCGAGGGCGAGGCGGTCGAGTTCACGGAATGGAACGCGCGCGCCGTGGGCCCGCTTCCCGACGTGGCCCTGCCAGAAGCGGATAGCCGGGGCCGCGACTTCTCGCGCGCGCTCGAGGCCCGCCGCCCGGCCTATTTCCACGAGCTCGGCCGCGAGGTCGAGGTGCCGGTCTATCGCGGCGAGCGCATGCCGATCGGCGCCACCATCGAGGCCCCCGCCATCATCGAGGAGCCCTTGACGACGATCGTCGTCCATCCCGGGGCCACCGCCACGGTTACGCGCTACGGCAACTACGTCATCAGCCTGGGGGAGCGAGCATGAACAAATCCGACATCTTCCTGGAGGAGGCGCGCCTCGGCGCGCGGAACGCGGCCCTCATCGAGCACGACGAGAAGCCGCACCTGGCGACCGTCCGGGCCCGCTACGGGGCCTACTGCCATGTCGACCTCGCGCACGCGGTGATGATGGTCGAGGCGGGCATTCTCGATGGCACGCGGGGCCGCAAGCTACTCGAGGGGCTCCTCGAGATCCAAAGTCTCGGCCCCGCCGGCTTCCCCTGGGTTCCGGAATCGGGCTCCTGCCTGGTGCAGTTCGAGCACTTCCTCACGGTGCGGCACGGCGAGGACGTGGCCGGCCGCCTGCAGACCGGCCGCAGTCGGAACGACCAGGAAGGCGCCGTCGAACGCCTCCACCAGCGCGATCTCCTGCTCCAGGCCATCGGCCGGATGCTCGCGTTCGAGGGCGAGCTGTTAGCACTGGCGAGCCGGCACACGCACACCCTCATCCCCGGCTACACGCACTTCCAGCACGCCCAGCCCAGTACCCTGGGGCACTACCTCATGCGCCAGGCCTACGTGTTCGAGCTCGACCTCCAGCGCCTGCGCGGCGCCTTCGCGCGCGCCAATCTGAGCGCCCTCGGCGGCGCTGCCCAGGCCGGCACCTCCTGGCCCATCGACCGGCGGCGCACCTGTGCGCTGCTCGGCCACGACGACATCGTCGTCAATTCGAGCGACGCGAGCGCCTTCGCGCGCGATCACATCGAGGAGACGGTGGCGGTGCTGGCGCTGATGATGAGCAACCTGGGGCGCCTTGCGACCGACCTCTATGTCTGGAGCGCCTGGGAGTTCTCCATGGTGGCCGTCGATGACGGCCTCGCCGGAACCAGCAGCATCATGCCGCAGAAGAAGAACCCCCACGCGCTCGAGCGGGTGAAGGCGCTCGCGGGCCAGGCGGCGGGCTGGGTTCCGACCGTGATCGCCTGCCAGCGCGGGGTGCTTTCGACCGACCTCGACGCGGTCTATGGCGAGGATATGGTCGAGGCCGCGCGCGCCGCCTGCCACGACGCCCTCGCCCTCATGACCGAGACCGTGCGCACCCTGATCGTCGACGAGCGCGTGATGGCCGCGCGCGCGGATGCCTTCTGGAGCACCACCACCCACCTCGCGGACGAGATCGTCCGGCGCTTCGACCTGCCGTTCCGCGTCGCCCATCACGTGGTCGGCGCGTTCGTGAAGGCTTCGATTCAGGCCGGCCGCAAGGTGAGCGATGCCTCGGGTGAGGCGCTCGACGAGGCGGCCGAGGCGATGGCGGGCGTGCGGCTCGGCATCGGCGACGACGAGCTCCGCGGCCTCCTCGACGGCCGGCGCTTCATCGAGGGATGCGTGACGGAGGGAAGCGTCAACCCCGCCCATGTGGAGGCGCAGATCGCCGACGTCCGCGGCCGCATCGAAGCGCACGCCGGGTGGCATGGTGAGACGCGCGGGCGCATCGAGGCGGCGCTTCGCACATTGCGCGAGCGCGCGCAAGCGCTGTCGGCCTAACGGCACATCCCTGCCCCGGGGCAACGGCCCCCGGGTTGACGCCGAAGAACGTGAACCGCCGCGTCACCAGCACGCGCGGCCTGTCATCCAGGCACCCCAGCGATGATCAAGCACCTGGCCGGGAACCCCGCACTGAAGAGCGCCGATTTCCGGCGCCTTTGGGTCGCGTCCGCCTTCAACCACATGGGCATGAACGGCGAGCAGGTGGTCCTGAGTCTCTTGGCCTTTCGCATGACCGAATCCACGGCCTGGGTGGGCACGGTGCTCGCTCTCTATTTCCTGCCCATGCTGATCTTCGGCCTCTTGTCCGGCGCCATCGCCGACCGCCTCGATCGCCGCGCCGTCCTCCGCGGCACGGAGCTCGTCATCATCGCGAACCTCGTCCTGTTCTCGGTCGCGATTGTGTTCGAATCGGTCGGGCTCTGGGCCGTCCTGGTGTTCGCCGGAATTTCCGGCACCGCGCGCGCCATCTATCAGCCGGCGCGATTGAGCTACGTCTACGACATCGTCGGCGGTCAGCACATCGTCACCGGTCTTGGACTCATCAACCTCGGCACCCGCCTGGGGCAGTTGGCGGGCGCCCTCCTCGCGGGCGCCGTCATGCAGAGGCTCGGGACTTCCTCGGCCCTTCTGGTCCTGGCCACCGCGCACCTGGTGGCCTTCACGTTCGTGCTGCGGCTGCGGTCGGTCGGTCTCGCCGCCGGCATCGAGCGCGTGCCCATAGGTCAGAACCTCAGAGAGTACCTGCACGAAATCCGCGTCAACCGGACCCTCTTGATGCTCTTGATCGTGACGGCGTCGGTCGAAGCCTTCGGCTTCTCCTTCATGACGGCGCTGCCGGAGCTGGCCACCACCCGGTTCGGCATGGGCGCCGAAGGGCTTGGCATCATGCACGCCGCGCGCGCCGCCGGTGGGATTCTCGCCAGCCTGCTGCTGGTCGGGCTGGGCGGACCGCGGCGCAAGGGTCTCGTCTATCTCGCCGCCATCTTCACGTTTGGTGGCAGCCTCGTACTGCTTGCCGGCTCGGGCCTGTTCGTGCTGGCGCTGGCGGCGCTCCTCCTGGTGTCCGGCTCGGCCGTAACCACGGACATCCTGACCCAGAGCATGTTCCAGCTCTGTGTGCCCGAGGGCCTGCGCGGTCGGGCCATGGGGGTCTGGGTCCTCGCCGTGGGCACGGGCCCGCTCGGCCATCTGGAGATGGGTGCGCTCGCCGTCACAATCGGCTTGGGGGGCGCGCTGCTGGCCAACGGCGCGGCGCTCATCGGGATCGGTCTCCTCACCGCCATCTTCGCACCGCGCTTGCGCAAGCTGTAACGCGTGTCTCTCCGGGCGACGGCCATGGGACGGATTCGTCCAATCGGCTTCTCCATTGCAACTGTTACGGTAATTGGGGACAGGGTAATTACGGCCATGTCCCCAATTATGCGCAACGCAACATGCGGACCTGATCGTCAACCTACGCCGCGCAAACAAAGCAGTTCCATTATATTTATCTCCTCCCGGAGGCCTCTGGCGTTCCGTCCCGATGCGGGAATGAAAACCACCAAGGCACCAAGACACCAAGAGGAATGCGGCTTCGGTGAGGTTGCGGCGCGATCCCTTGATGCCTTCGTGTCTTGGTGGTGAATGAGTACCGTATAAATGCCGGAGATAACTATACGGGCACGATATTTGTCGCATCCGGGCCGTTATCGATCGGGCTCGAACACATAGGCTAGGTCCAGCACCCGCACATTGGGCGGACGCCCGTGACTCTCGAAAAAATCGTAGCCCTCCTTGAGCGCCCGCCAAAACCCGTACCAAGGAGATCGTATATGTTCGGACAGGTTTTCCACCGTCATCGGAAACGGAAATATGTGCGCGCGGAAAACCGTTGGCCGCGCCTGAAGGCCGCATCGGCCAGCGCGTAGATCTCCTCGATGCCTGGGTTCGTGATGGCGTAACAGCCGATGGAAACGCAACGACCGTGGACCATCAGGTAGCTTCCAGTACGGCCGTGAGCACGATCGTAGGCATTGGGGAACGTCCCTATCCGGTTAATGCAGGTAGCGACCGAGTGTTCTTTATATGTTCGCTCTAAGGGTGTACTGTTCCCGCCTCTGAGGATTGGTCGGGAGACAGGGCATGAGCGGCTTGTTGACGTTCCAAGAGCGCTACCGAGACGAGGAATCGTGCATCCTGGCCTTGGCGGATCGACGCTGGCCGTCTGGGTTTGCGTGCGCCCGCTGCGGGCACCGGCGGGGCTATCGGCACAAGGCGCGGGCGCGCGTCTTCGAATGCGCGGCTTGCGGTCGTCAAGAGTCGGTGACGGCGGGAACCATCTTCCACCGCACCCGCACACCGTTGCCCAAATGGTTCCTGGCGGCGTGGTTGATGGGGCGGGACAAGCGCGGGGTCTCGGCCCTGTTCCTGGCGCGCGAGCTGGGGCTTCGCTATGAGACCGCATGGCTGATGGCTCACAAGCTGCGCCATGGCTTGGCGGAGCGGCCGGAGGCGTTGCTGGACGGCATGGTCGAGGTCGATGAGAGCTACTACGGCGGGCGCGGCAAGCCCGAGAGCCGGGGCCGCGGGATGGCCAATGCCAACAAGAGCCTGCTCGTGCTGGCGGTGGAGAAGGTGGCGGTGGCGCCGGGCAAGGGGGTCGAGGGCAGCGGCTTCGTCGCCGGCCGGGCGCGGCTTGCCATCCTGCCCCGGGCCAATGCCGAGCAGCTCGGCGGCTTCGTGCGGGCCGCCGTGACGCCGGGCGCGCGCCTGCTGACCGACGATTTCAAGGGCTATGCCGGGCTCGGCGCCGTCTACCAGCACCAGCCCACCGTCCAAGGCCAAGGCAAGAACGCCGAGACGCAGATGCCGATCATCCACGTCCTGTTCAGCAACCTCAAGACCTGGCTCAACGGCACCTACCATGGCGTCAGCGCCAAGCACTTGCCGCGCTATGGCCGGGAATGGGCCTATCGCTTCAACCGCCGCCGGCGGATCGACGACCTCGGCGACTTCGTCCTGAGCCGCGCCATGGCCCGGCCAACCATCACATACCGCCAGTTGATCCACGGTCTGCAACCCAACGACGCGCTACCTGCATTAACCGGATAGGGACGTTGGGGAAACCAAGATCGAACGACAAGTGAAACGCGCTGGACGGGTTCAATTGCCGCGGCGTCACGAAGTAGAACCCCTCCGGCGATTGCATGTCGCCCTCCCGCAGTTTTGGGCCTAGCGAACCTGAGTAACGGCAAATGGGATAGATTCGAAACAGATGGAACTCGGCTTGGTCCCCTTCCACCCAGAGCTGGAGCTCGCGGGAGCTCTTGACAATACGAATGAAGATGGGCGCTCCGAGGCGAAGGCCCATCGCCGCGAGATCCCCCTCCAGGCCCGACGTGACCCTTTGGATGGCGGCCAACGAACGGGGGCTCGTGGGGATATCCTGAGCCGTGGCGGAATTTGCCGATGCCCAGACAAGAAAGGCAGCGTAAAGGAGGTGTGTGACCGTTCTCGTCATGCCACGGCCATTCCGAACCCGGTCATTGGGGACATGGCGTAATTGAGATAGGCTCGCCCTCCCAATGCCAACGAAATCGTCGCCAGAGGGGCCGCTTCGAGAAGGGGGATGATCCATGAGCGCGGTCCAGTCCATGTCCCCAATTATGGGTTATGAAATTCCGTCCCGGTCGACCCAGCCTCTCGGGGGCGCCGGCGCGGGCGCGCTTCATTTCCAAGCGTCGAAAAGCGCTTGACACAATGGGACCGAATCCCCACATAGGAGAACGTGGCCGCCGCGCGACGCGCAAGATGTCAAGGTTTGTCAAGGTTGAAGCCCGAATTCCCTAACCCATTGATATTGCAAGATTCAGGTGCGCCGCACCTTGACATTCCTTGACATATTTTGCCCCTGGTCTTGACGTATTTGCCTCCGGTTCGGTCGGAATCGCGGCGCGAAGGACGCTCCCGGCGGCGCCCCCGGCGCCGGTATCGCGCGTCAGGGCAGGCGGATGACCACGACCTCCGACAGGGCGGCGTAGAAGAAACGGCCCGAGCCCATGACGTCGACATGGCGGAAGTCGAAGGTCGTGAAGGCGGCCTTGTAGCCGTCGCGGCCGGCCGCCGCCCAGATGCGCGCGACCGCCTCCGCCTCGGCGCCATCCAGGAGGGCGACGATGCGCTGGCCGAGCTCGGCGGCCAGGAGTTCCTCGTCCGAGGGGACGTATTCCCGCAAGTCGGCGCCGAGGGCCAGGTTGCCGTCCTCCCAGTGGCCGGGCCGGGCCCGCGCGGCGGCGGTCAGCATATCCAGCGCGTCGGCCAGGACCGGCAGGTCCTCGAGCCGCGCCTCTGGCAGGGCGCTGCTCTCGAAGCCGAGGCGTGGCCGGTAATCGAGCATCCCGTCGGGGGACATCTTGGGCTCGTAGCCCGCCAGGACCGCCGGGGTGAGGGTCTCGGTGATGACCGCCTGGTCGCCGCAGCAGGCGACCCGGTACGAGACTTGAGTCTCCGAGAGCCAGCGGGCATCGCTGTGGACCCCGCGTACGGCCGCGTCGGTCGGCTGGCCGACGATGTGATCGGGGCCGCGCACGCCGGTCAGGTACGCCTCGAGGCCGTCGGTCCGCACCACGTGATAGGGCCCGAAGCGGTCCTGGGGCAGGAGGACGTAAGTGCCTTCGGGCGAATACAGCTCGTCGAAATACCAGTCGGAGAAGCGGAGCGTGCCCTGGGGCCGGAAGGGGATGCGCTCGGCCGTGCCCTCGAAGCCGAACCACAGCTCCCGCACGCCATGGGTCGGCGGGGCGAGCGGGTCGGCGACGCCCATGAAATGCGCGGCCACGGGGCCGTAATAGACGGTCTTCAGGAGCTCGAGGGCCGCCGCGTCGGTCGTGGGAACGCCGAGGCCGTCGAGCAGGTTCGCCGAGAGGGCCGCGCCTTTGAAGGCGTAGGCGGCACCCCGCGACTCGGCGTAGAGGGCCGCGGCCCGGCGTGTATCGGCATCGAGCACGCCCGTCACCGCGCCCTCGTAGAGCCCGAGGGACCCGAGGGCGCGCTGCAGGATGCGGACCTGCCCGGGGTCGAGGGGGCGCTCGAGGATGACGTTGCTCAGCCCCGAGGGGCTCGGTGCCACGAGCACGCGACGGTCCACCTTGAGGAACGCGCCGACGCTTTCCCCGCCGCAGAGGATGACGAGATGCTCGCCCCGGCGATTGTCGGGCGCGACGGCATCACCGTCCACCGGCCCAATCTGCGCGTCCGAGAGCAGCGGGTCCTCCTGCATGACGACGGGCGCCGACGCCTTCGCCACGGACCAGTCGGCGCAATCGTCGCCCCAGAGCCATGTGAGCCCCTCGCCGAAGGAGACCCGCGTGCCGATCTCGACCCCGCCGAGGCTGGGATCGTCGGGCCCACCGGCGACGTCGCTCGCCCGGCGGATGGCGGCGACGACATAGTCGCCGGAGACGCCCCGCTCCTGGGCCGGAAGGGGTGCGGTGCCACCGAGGACGGCGATCGCGGCAAGGCTTGCGAGCGACAGGTGGCGACAGAGGGCGCGGATCATCATGGCCTCCCGAAATTGGTACTCAGACTCGTGACCTGGATAGCAGGCGAATCAGGCGATTCCGTGGCCCTGTCCGCAATGACCCCCGTCACTCTGAATGCCCCCCGTCACTCCGCATGACACCTCGACCGCGCGACATCGCTCATTCGGACCCGGGGACCACCCCCGGCGGCAGCGACGCAACGTGGCTGGCGATCTCTCGGGGCCGCGCGAACCAGACCCCGCCGGCCTCGGCGTGCCCGACCATATGCTCGAGGATGCGGCGCAACTGCTTGAAGCGGAACGGCTGGCCCATGATGAAGGTGTGGAGGGCGATGCCCATGACGAGCGGCGGGCCAGCCGCGAATCGCACCATCTCGTCGAACTGGTCGATCGCCATCTCGGCGAACTCGACGGCCGTGTGCCGGCGGTTGAGGTGGGCTGGCGAATCGTTGATCTCGATCGGATAGGGCACCGAGAGGATGGGGCCGGCCCGGGTCCGCATCCAGAAAGGCTGATCGTCGCAGGGCCAGTTCATGAGGTAGGTGAAGCCGCTCTCCTTGAGGAGGTCGGGCGTCACCATGCTCTCCGATATCCAGGGGCTGAGCCAGCCTTGCGGCGGCGTCCCTTCATGGTGGGCGATCGTATCGCGCGCCTCGCGGATGAGGGCCGCCTCGTCCGCTTCCGGCATCACGCCCTGACGCTCGGAATTGGTACGGCCGTGGCCGACGATCTCATCGCCGCGTCCTCGAACCCGGTCCATGATCTGCGGCGCATAGTCGTACACCGTGCTGTTGACGAGGTGGCTCGCCGGCAGACCCAAATCGTCAAGCAGGTCGAGGATGCGCCACACGCCGACGCGCAAGCCGTAGTCGCGCCAGGCGTAGTTGCGATGATCGGGCGCCGGCCCGGGCTCGGTCGGGCTATGGCCCATGGGCTCGCCGAAGGCGAAATGCTCGATATTGAGCGCGATATGGACGGCAAGGCGCTTGCCGTCGGGCCACGCATAGTCGGGCCGCTCGGGAATCGCCGAATAGTCGAAGCGGTCGTGGATGGGGAGTTTCATGGGCTTGGGCTCTCCGTCGAATTGGGCGGGGCCGCGCCGCCACGCGTCCGCCGCCGCGCTTCGCCGCCATAGAAGGCGACGCCGCTGGTGATGATGACCGCCGCCCCCACCCAGGTCCAGAGATCGGGGAAGTCGCCGAACATGACGAGGCCCAGCCCCGTCGCGCCGACGATCTCCACATACCGGACGGGCTGGAGCAGGGAGGCGGGTGCGATGCTGTAGGCGCGGACGATCACGAGATGCCCGGCGGCGCCGAACAGGCCGATGACCGCGAGGCCCAGCCATTCCATGGGCGCGGGCGCCACCCAAAAGAAGGGCAGCGGGATCGCGAGGGCGGTGGCGCCCGTGATGCCGACGTAGAACAGCATCGTCGCCGTCGATTCGCGCGGCCCGATGAGGCGCGTGATGATCGAATAGACCGAATAGGTCAATGCCGCGCCGACGGGCAGGAGGGACGCCCATTCGAAGGCCTCGAAGCCCGGGCGCAGGATGATGAGCGCGCCGAGAAAGCCGAAGGCGCAGGCGACCCATTTGCCCGCCCCCACCGATTCCTTCAACACCACGGCCGCGAGGGCGGTCACGAAGAAGGGGGCCACGAAGCCGATGGCGATCACGTCCGCGAAGGGCAGGTAGTGGAGCGCGGTGTAGAACAGGAGCCCGGCACCCAGCTCCAGGCCGCCCCGCGCGAGCTGGAGCCAGGGATGCGCCGTACGGACGAGGCTCGAGACGCGGCCCTCCGGCGCCAGGAGCACGGACAGGAGGATCATCCAGACATAGAGCGACCAGGCCACCTGCGGGATCGAGACCTGATAGGTCATGAGCTTGGCCGTCGCATCCGAGATATTGAAGAGTAGGATGCCGAGGAGCGAGAACAGCATGCCGGCCATGGCGGTGTCGCGCGGGTGCTTATTCAGGTGTTTCCACATCGCCCACTCATTAGCACGGCCGCGGCTTTCGTGGGCTTCACCATTCAGGCGACCGGACGTACTCTCGGGGACGAGCTTCGAGCCCACCCGCACCGAAGGAGAGCCGAGCAATGAGCGCGCATACGAAGGTCGCTATCGTCACGGGCGCCGGAACCGGGATCGGACGGGCCTCGGCGCTCGCCCTCCTGCGGGAGGGGTATGCGGTCGCCCTCGCGGGACGCCGCAAGGAGCCGCTGGAGGCCGTGGCGACCGACGCGGGCCCCGATGGCTCGCGGGTGATCTTCGTCCCCACCGACGTGTGCGACCCGGCGTCCGTCGCGGCCCTCTTCGCCAAGACGAGGGAGGCCTTCGGCCGGCTCGACCTCCTGTTCAACAACGCCGGCACCGGCGCGCCCGCCATCCCGCTCGAGGAGTTGAGCCATGAGCAATGGTCCGCGGTCGTCGATGTCAACCTGACCGGCGCCTTCCTCTGCACCCAGGCGGCCTTCAGGCTGATGAAAGGCCAATCCCCCATGGGCGGGCGCATCATCAACAACGGCTCCATCTCGGCGGACGCGCCGCGGCCCCATTCGGCCCCCTACACCGCCACCAAGCACGCCATCACCGGCCTCACCAAATCGACCTCGCTCGATGGTCGCAAATACGACATCGCCTGCGGCCAGATCGACATCGGCAACGCCGCGACCGAGATGACGGCGCGCATGACCGAGGGGGTCCCGCAGGCCAACGGCACGGTCGTGGCCGAGCCGACCATGGATGTCGAGAACGTGGCGCGCGCGATCCTCTACATGGCGAGCCTGCCGCTCGATGCGAACGTCCTCTTCATGACCGTGATGGCGACCAAGATGCCCCTGGTCGGGCGGGGGTGAGGCGGCCCGCCGGGTCGACTCGCGCACTTGCGCACGGAGGGGGAGGAGCAGCATGACCGAGGACATCTTCGCGCCGGGTTTCAAGACCGACCCCTATTGGTGGGATGCGGCCCCGCCCCAGGAGGCGGCCGAGGCGCCCCTCCCCGAGGCGGCGGACGTGGTGGTCGTGGGGGCTGGCGTCACCGGCCTGCAGACCGCGCTCACCCTCCTGCGCGGTGGGCGCGAGGCGCTGGTTCTCGAAGCTGGCCACCCGGGCTACAGAGCCAGCACGCGCAACGCCGGCAACATCATCCCCTACCTCTGGGCCAAGCCCGACTGGCTCGAGCGCCGCCACGGCCCGGCCGAGGCCGAGGCGCTGGCGGGTGCGGGCAAGGCGGCCCTCGGATACGTCCTCGACTTCCTACGGGACGAGCAGATCGATTGCGGGCTGACCGAAAGCGACCGCTACTACCTCGCCCTCACCAAGGGCCACTTCAAGAAGATGGCGAAGGACGTGGCGTTCCTCGAGGCGCGCGACATCAAGACCGGATGGCAGGCGATTCAGCCCCAGGAGGTTCGGCGCCGAACCGGGCTCGACCGCTACCATGGCGCCATTCGCGCGCCGGGCTCGCTCTCGATCCATCCTGGCCTCTACGTGGCGGCGCTGGTGGACCGAGTTGCACAGGCTGGCGGGCGCATCGCCTCGCGGACGGCCGTCACGGGCATCACGCGCGCACCCGACGGCACCTTCACGGTCGCGACCGCGCGCGGCCCGGTGCGGGCCCGCGACGTGGTCATGGCCACCAACGGCTATACGCCCGAGGCGGCGCCGTGGATGCGCCGCCGGGTGATCCCGTTCATCTCCCACATGGCCGCGACCGAGCCGCTGCCCGAAGACCTCATGCGGGAGCTGTTTCCCGAGCGCCGGATCTACATCGATTCGAAGATCAACATTACCTGGATCCGCCAGACGCCCGACGGCAAATGCGCCATGGTCGGCGGGCGCACGGGGATGAGCCGGGGCGATCTGCGGCGGACGGCGGCCGAGCTGCATGGCGACATGACGCGCATCCTGCCGGCGCTCTCGGGCATGCGCTTCACCCACTGCTGGGAAGGCCAGATGGGCTTCACCTTCGACCGCGTGCCCCATACAGGCGAGCATGACGGCGTCCATTACGCCATGGGGTTCTGCGGGGTCGGCGTCACCATGGGCAGCTATCTCGGCCACAAGCTCGGGAAGAGGCTCCTGGGCGCGCCCGATGCCGAGACGCCGTTCGACGGCCGTGCCTTCAAGACGCGCCCCTTCTACACGGGCACCCCGTGGGTGGTGCCGATCATGATCCGCTGGTTCAACTTCCGCGACCGCTGGGACCAGTGGCGGGGGTGACGCTCCCGAGGCCGGTGGAACAATTTGCCCATCCCCGCCTGAATTTGTGCCTCCACATCCTGCGAACCGAGCCCAGGATCGACGGCCACGTCCGGCGCACCTGCGACCCGGGCCGCCGCCTCGCTGTCCAACTGGCGGTTCCGCCGGCCATGAATCAGCCTTATTTGTCGGCTAGACAGGATGGGTAACCAGTCGGGGCTCTCTGGGCGCGCGGCGGTGCGGCCGCCGAAGCGCCGACGGGCCGGCAGGCCTGGAAATTGCTTGTGATGAAATCGGTTCAAACTGTTGACCCCTCTATCAAGCACATACCGTACCCATGAGCCCTGAGACTCCCACGGTTAGGCGCGACCACGCCGGCACACTCGCTCGGCGCGATGAGCTACTTGTTGATGGTTGTGTCGACCGCATTGAAGATCATCTAAAGCGTGATATATTCGCGTTCTCGGCCCCATCGGTGAGATTAGGATTGGGGCGACGATTGCCGGCCGGTCGCCGTGTTGGGCGGCATGGCGGCGGAATTCCTGGTGATAATTTTGCGGACCAAATGGCCACGACCCCTTCAAATCACAGGCCGGTACATCTATATTCAATCCCTGCAGCGGGTTCCGGCGCCGCGTCACTGAGCGCCGGGGCAATTCGGGAAGACGGCGAAACCGGGGCGCCAAGCGGGCTTGGCGGCCGAACCCATGTGGGTTTCGTCATGTGTTCACGCCGCGCTGAGCGGACCTTGAGTATCGATCGTGCGCCGCCGCTCGGGCAATTGGCGGGGTGCCGCGCGTGAGCGGCGATTCGTCTTCCCCTCCCGATAACGGTACCGCAATGCCGGCTGTCGCCATGCCTGGCATGGCCGAAGGTACTGCTATTGGCGCCCCACCGACCGGACTTCCCTTTCCCGCTCTAGGCCCAGTGGGGTTCGACAGCCCGTGGTGGTTCGGCGGGATGGCGGAAATTCCATTGGATCCCATGGGGGACTGGGGTGACGGCATCGACGGGACTGTTGCCCTCGTCCCCGATGTTTCCGGCACGGAGGGTTTTGCCCATGCGTCGTACGGTGGTGATCTCGCCGGGCGATCGACCTTGGGCACGGGGTTCCAGCCCGCTGCCTTGATGGCGCGCGGGGATCTCGGCGCCACCGCGGCGTTGGGCGGCCGCTTCGGTCGCGAGGACGGTTTCGATAACGGCTCGACCGACGCCCCCGCCACGAGCGGCATTGGTGGCGAATCCGCCGCGCCCGGCCGCGAGGCGCCGCAGCCGGTCGATTCCTCGGGCGCGCCGCCCCATCTCTCCGCGCCTGGCCCGGTGGCGCGCGCGGCCCCAACCATGGCGGCGGTGGCCGGGCCCGAGGTCTTCCTGATCCCGAGCGACGGTCTCTTCGCCTCCCAGTGGCATCTGCTCAACACGGGCCAGGGCGGCGGCCAAGCGGGCATCGATATCAACGTGACCGGCGTGTGGGACGACTACACCGGGGCCGGAGTCGTCGTCGGCGTGGTCGACGACGGCGTCCAGTACACGCATCCCGACCTGGACGGCAACTACGACACCGCGCTGGACTACGACTATGGCGGCAACGACAGCGACGCGGCGCCCGGCGCCAGCGACTATCACGGCACCGCCGTCGGCGGCCTGATCGCGGCGGAGAGGGACGGGACGGGCACGGTCGGCGTCGCCTACGACGCGACCATCACCGGCTTCCGCATCTTCGGCGGCACCGTGACCAACGCGGAGCTGGCGGACGCCTTCCTGAGCCATGTCGGCCTCGACGCCTCCAACAACAGCTGGGGCTACGGCGGATACCTTTACGACGATTTCGATTCGCCGGCCTTCTCGGGCGTGGGCGCGGCCATCGATACGGCCGTCACCGCGGGCCGCGACGGCCTCGGCAACGTCATCCTGTTCGCCGCCGGCAACAGCCGCCTCGAAGGGCAGGACGCCAACTACCACAGCTTCCAGAACGTGCGCGAGACGATCACCGTGGCGGCGATCGACGATACCGGCAAGATCAGCTACTACAGCACGCCCGGCGCGCCCATCCTCGTGGGCAGCCCGAGCAACGGCGGCGTCGCCGGCATCACCACCACGGACCGCACCGGCACGACCGGCTACGCGAGCGGCGACTACACCTCGACCTTCGGCGGCACCTCGGCCGCCACGCCGATCGCGACCGGCGTCGTCGCCCTCATGCTCGAGGCCAACGCCGACCTCGGCTATCGCGACGTCCAGGAGATCCTGGCCTATTCGGCGCGCATGGTGGACCAGGGCGACCCCGGCTGGGCCTGGAACGGGGCCGGCAACTGGAACGGCGGCGCCCTCCATACCAGCCACGATTTCGACTTCGGCCTCATCGACGCCCTCGCCGCCGTGCGCCTGGCCGAGACCTGGGACCAGCAGGGCACGCGGGCGAACGAATACTCGCTGAGCGCGAGCAGCTCTCCCAACACGTTCTTCACCGGCGCCATCACCGATTCGGTGACGCTCGATGCCGGCATGAACGTCGATCAGGTCGAGGTCACGCTCGACATCGATCACGCGTGGATCGGCGACCTGATCATCAAGCTGACCTCGCCGGACGGTACCGAGAGCGTGCTCCTCGACCGGCCCGGGAAGGGCCCCAGCGGGTCCTACTGGGGCACGAGCCAGGACGACGTGAAGTTCACCTTCTCCAGCACCAATCATTGGGGCGAGATGGGGGAAGGCACCTGGACGCTCTCGATCGACGATGCCTACACGGCGGCGGACCACGGCACGCTCAACGCCTGGACGCTCAGCCTCTACGGTGACGCGGCAGGCGCCGACGACCTCTATGTCTATACCGACGAGTTCGCCGATTTCGCCGACCAGACCGGCGGGGCGGAAGCGGGCATTGCGACATCCGCCGATGGCGGTGGCGAGGTGGTGGCGAGCACGGCCGACATCGTCGCGGCGAGCGCGCCGGACAGGGAGTTCGGCGTCATCGAAGGCCAGGAGTACACGTAGGGCGAGCTGATCGTGAAGCTCAAGGACGCCGTGCCATCCGCCATGACGGCGGAATTCGCGGCGGCCGCCGGCGCCGAGGTGCTCGGCTCCACCCAGGAGCTCGGCGTCCAGCTGTGGCAAATCGACGGCAGCGTCGAGGACGCGCTGACCACGTTCGCCGGATACGATTTCGTCGAGTACGTGGAGCCCAACTACACGCTCACGATCGACGCGGTCCCGAACGATCCCTCCCTGGGCTCGCTCTGGGGCCTCAACAACACGGGCCAGACCGGCGGCACCGCCGACGCCGATATCGACGCGCCCGAAGCCTGGGACATCGAGACCGGCACCAACGTCGTCGTCGGCGTCATCGATACGGGCGTGGACTACAACCACCCGGACCTGGCCCAGAACATGTGGGTGAACGCGGGCGAGATCGCGAACAACGGCATCGACGACGACGGCAACGGCTACGTCGACGACTATCACGGCTACGATTTCGTCAATAACGACGGCGACCCCTGGGATGACCATTATCACGGCACCCATGTCGCGGGCACGATCGCCGCCGACGGCGACAACGGCATCGGTGTCGCGGGCGTCACCTGGTCGTCCGAGATCATGGCGCTCAAGTTCCTGAGTTCGGGCGGGTGGGGCTCCCTCTTCAACGCCGTCCGGGCCGTCGAGTACGCGACCACCATGGGCGCGCAGGTCACCAACAACAGCTGGGGTGGCGGGGGCTATTACCAGTCCCTCTACGACGCCATCTCCGCCTCCGGGAGCGCCGGCTCCCTCTTCGTCGCGGCGGCCGGCAACAGCGCCTACGACAACGACGCCAGCCCCTCCTATCCGGCCACCTACGATCTCGACAACATCATCTCGGTGGCCGCGACGGACCACAACGACAACCTCGCCTACTTCTCCCAGTGGGGCGCCACCACGGTCGATCTCGGCGCCCCCGGGGTCAGCGTCTACAGCACCATGCCGAACAACGGCTATGGCAGCCTGAGCGGCACCTCCATGGCGACGCCCCATGTGGCGGGCGCGGTCAGCCTCCTGTGGGCCAACGATCCGACCCTGACCGCCGCCGAGGTCAAGGACATGCTTCTCAACACGGTCGACCCCCTCGCCTCGCTCGCGGGCAAGACCGTCTCCGGCGGCCGCCTCAATGCCCACAAGACGCTACAAGCCAATCCAGGCGACCCGGGAGACCCCGGCGATCCGGGCGACCCAGCCCCGCCCGATCCAGCCCCCGATCCCGATCCCACACCCACGCCCCGCCAAACCCTGAGTGACGACGGCGGCGTCGATACCATCAACGCCGCGGCAGTCACCACCGACACGGTCATCGACCTGACCCCGGGCGCCACCAGCACGGTGGCGGGCCAGACCCTGACGATCGCCGCCGGCACCACCATCGAGCATGTCTATACGGGCGACGGCAACGACACGGTGACCGGCAACGACGCCGGCAACCGCCTCGACGGTGGCCGCGGCACGGACACCCTGGACGGCGGGGCCGGCAACGACACGCTGGTCGGCGGGACGGGCGACGACGTGCTTGGCGGCGGGGTGGGGGACGACACCTTCACCGTCCGATTGGGCGACGGCGCCGACCGGATCACCGACGCGGCGACGGCTGGCGGTGGCACCGACACCGTGCGCTTCGAGGCCCGGGCCGGCGAGGGGACACCCAACGTGGCGTTCGAGGCCGTGGGCGACGATTTCCAGGTAACCCTGACGGCAGCCGGCGGCGGAGCCACCTCCCGGTTCACGATCGCCGACATGTCGACTCAGCGGGTCGAGTATCTCGACATCACCGACGCGAACGGTGGCCTTCAGCACCAATATGACCTGGCGCAAGAGTTCAACAACTTGTCCAATGCCACGCCGACCGCCAACGACGACTCCGTCGCCACTGTCGAGGACGCGGGCGTCATCGTCGATGCGGCCGCCAACGACACCGATCCCGACGGCGACACCTTGAGCGTGAGTGCCGTGACAAATGGCGCGCATGGCACCGTCACGGTCAATGCCGACGGCACCGCGACCTACGCGCCGGGCATCGATTACAGCGGCACGGATAGCTTCACCTACACCGTGACCGACGGCCGCGGCGGCAGCGATACGGCAACGGTCTCAGTGACGGTAAACGCGGTGGCGGATACGCCGAGCCTCACGGTACAGGACGCGGGCGGCAACCTGGGCCAGCCGATCGCACTCGACATCGTTGCCGCTCTTACCGACCTGGACGGCTCGGAAAGCCTGTCGATCACCATCTCCGGGGCTCCGGCGGGGGCATCCCTCTCGGCTGGAACGGATCAGGGTAACGGCAGCTGGGTCCTGACGACCGCCGAGCTCACCGGCCTCACGATCGCGCCGCCCGCGGGGGATGCCTCGGACTTCACCCTGACGGTAACGGCGACCGCGACAGAGGGCTCGAACGGGGACACGGCCACTGCGTCCGCCACGATCGCCGTCGACGTGAATTCCGTGCCCGTGGCGTCCGATGACGTGGCAACCCTGCTTGAGGATACGCCCACGAACATTGTCGTGCTGGCGAACGACACCGATCCGGATGGCGACACGCTGAGCGTGAGTGCCGCGGCGAACGGCGCCCACGGAACGGTCGCGACGGGCGGCGATACGGTCACCTACACGCCCGGTGCCAATTTCAGCGGCACCGACAGTTTTACCTACACCGTGACCGACCCGACCGGCGCGACGGCGACGGCGACGGTGACGATCGATGCCGTCGCGGATGCGCCGACGCTGACGGTGAGCGATGCCGTGGGCCTCACCGGCATTCCAATCCCACTGTCGGTCGCGGCGGCGCTTGGCGATCTCGATGGCTCGGAGACCCTGTCGATCGCCGTCTCCGGCGTCCCGGTGGGGGCCACCCTTTCCGCCGGGACCGATAATGGCGGTGGTGTATGGACGCTGACGGCGGCCGAGGCCGTTGGTCTGACGATAACACCGCCGCCCGGCGGCACCGCCGATATCCCGCTCACCGTCACCGCCACCGCGACCGAGGGGGCGAACGGCGATACGGCCTCGACATCCCATGCCTTGACCGTGGATGTGAACGCGACGCCCATCGCCTCTGGCGACACGGTGGCCATGGCCGAGGACGCGCAGCTCACCATCGACATACTGGCGAACGATACCGACCCGGACGGCGACGGCCTTGTCGCGGGTGCCACGAGCAATGCCGCGCACGGCACCGTCGTCAACCTGCTGAGCGCGGTCGCATACGCGCCGGACCCGGGCTACAGCGGCACCGACAGCTTCACCTATACGATACTCGACGGCCGTGGTGGCTCGGCCACCGCTACTGTCCAGGTGACGGTCGATGCCGTCGCCGATACGCCGAGCCTCTCGGTGCAGGACGCCGCCGGCGACGCGGATCAGCCGATCGCGCTGTCCATCGCGGCCGCGCTCGCCGATCTCGACGGCTCGGAGAGCCTGTCGATCACCGTCTCCGGCGTCCCGGCGGGTGCGGTGCTCTCGGCCGGCACGGACAATGGGGGTGGCATCTGGACGCTGACGGCCGCCGAGACGAGTGCTCTCACGATCACCCCACCCCCCGGCAGCGGCGACGATTTCACCCTGACGGTTACAGCCGCCGCGACGGAAGCCTCGAACGGCGCCACCGCGTCCGCCGCCGACACCATTTTCGTGGATGTGAATGTCGCGCCCGTCGCCAATGCCGATGCCGGTCTGATGGGGACCGGCGTGCAGTGGATTCTCGGCGCGCACGAGCTGCTCGCCAACGACTACGACTTCGATGGTGACTTCCTGACCATTCAGTCGGTCAGCAACGTCGTCGGCAGCACGCTCTACCTCTATGCCGACGGCGACATGGGCTTGACCGTCGCTGACGGCTTCGAGGGGATCACGTCTTTCGATTACACGATTTCCGACGGCAAGGGTGGCACTGCCACGGCGACGGCCCAGATACTGGCGATCAATCCCGTGGGCCTGGTGGCGGGCGGCACCTGGTCGGACGAGCTGAAAGGCGGTGCCGAGCACGACGTCCTGTACGGCTTCGGCGGCGACGACATGATGTGGGGCGGGGGCGGCGACGACCGCTACGTCTACCTCCGCGGCGACGGCGCCGACGTGATCTGGGACGAGCATACCGAGACGACGAATACGTCGGTCTGGGTGAGGTCGGGCTATTGGAGCTCGGGCCGCAACACGCAACATTGGATCGATACCAGCCATTGGGAGACGACCACGACGGTCGTCGAGGCCGATGCCGGCGACGATGTTCTCGAGTTCGGCGCCGGCTTATCCTTCGGCGATGTCGCGTTGCGCCTCACGGGCTCGGACCTCGTGGCCGGGATCAAGGACCCGGGCGGTCCCGACGCGGCGTTCGACGGCTTCGCCTCCCACGTCACCATCACCAACTGGGCGGACACCAAGGACAGGGTCGAGCACCTGCGCTTCGCCGATGGGATGGAGATCGACATCTCGGCCCTCGCTTCGACGCTCGAGGCCTTGGGCAATACGGTCGGCGTCGGCCTGACCGGCGGTGGCGGAATGGACTGGATCGCCGGCGGCTCCGGGGGCGACCTGCTCTCGGGCGGCGGCGGCGCGGACATTCTCACGGCCGGCACCGGCGACGACACGATAATTGGTGGGGCCGGCGACGACCAAATCCAAGGTGGAGCCGGCAACGACATCGCCCCCTATTCGGGCACCTTCGCCGATTATACGGTGACCCTGGGCGCGGCCGCGGCGACCGTGTCGGGTGCGGAGGGCACCGACATCCTCACGGGCGTCGAGCGACTGGTTTTCGATGACATCTCGATCTTCGCCGACGGCACCAACAACCGGGCGATCACCGCCGCCGACACCGCGACGACGACCGAGGACACACCCCTGACCATCACGGCATCCGCCCTGCTGTCCAACGACCTGGACGTGGATGGCGACGCGCTGACCATCTCGGCCGTGGGCGGCGGCGTGGGCGGCACGGCCAGCATCGGCGCGGGCGGCGACGTTATCTTCACGCCGCGTCCCTATCCGGTTAAGGCAGGTCGTGCGCCCTGGGGTTGCAAGCCGTGGATCAACTGGCGGTATGTGATGGTTGGCCGGGCCATGGCGCGGCTCAGGACGAAGTCGCCGAGGTCGTCGATCCGCCGGCGGCGGTTGAAGCGATAGGCCCATTCCCGGCCATAGCGCGGCAAGTGCTTGGCGCTGACGCCATGGTAAGTGCCGTTGAGCCAGGTCTTGAGGTTGCTGAACAGGACGTGGATGATCGGCATCTGCGTCTCGGCGTTCTTGCCTTGGCCTTGGACGGTGGGCTGGTGCCGGTAGACGGCGCCGAGCCCGGCATAGCCCTTGAAATCGTCGGTCAGCAGGCGCGCGCCCGGCGTCACGGCGGCCCGCACGAAGCCGCCGAGCTGCTCGGCATTGGCCCGGGGCAGGATGGCAAGCCGCGCCCGGCCGGCGACGAAGCCGCTGCCCTCGACCCCCTTGCCCGGCGCCACCGCCACCTTCTCCACCGCCAGCACGAGCAGGCTCTTGTTGGCATTGGCCATCCCGCGGCCCCGGCTCTCGGGCTTGCCGCGCCCGCCGTAGTAGCTCTCATCGACCTCGACCATGCCGTCCAGCAACGCCTCCGGCCGCTCCGCCAAGCCATGGCGCAGCTTGTGAGCCATCAGCCATGCGGTCTCATACCAGTGAGCCTATGAAATCACCTTCATGATCCATGGATAGGCGCAGAGGGTTCGCATACGATCCGGTTCTGCGATGAGGTCGATCCATGCTTGGCAACAGGCGTCGATGATGGCCTCGGTGTCGTCGAGGACGCGGAGCGATAGGAAGCGTTCGCGTAGGTAGAGCCAAACCCGCTCGACGGGGTTGAGTTCGGGACTGTAAGGCGGCAACAGCGCCAAGGTGACGTTGTCGGGGACGGTGAGGGCGCGCTCGTCGTGCCAACCGGCGCCGTCGCACATCATGACGGCGTGCGCATCCTGGTCCAGGGTATCGGCGAAGTGTGCGAGAAACAGGTCCATGACCTTGGCGTTGACGCTCGGCATCACCAGGGTGACGTCGTCGCCGGTGTCCGGGCGCACGGCGGAGAAGATGTAGGCCCACTGGTAGCCGATTTGACGCGTCCCGGGGGCACGCTCGCCCCTGCGCCACCACCGGTGACACACCCGGCCCTTGTTGCCGACGCGCGCTTCATCCTGAAACCACAGCTGTAGGCGCTTGTCGGGATGCGCCGCGGCGGTCGCCTTCAGGATGTCGCGAAGCCCCCTTTTTTGAAGCGCTCCTGCGCTTCGGCGTCCCTTCGCGGGTGGCTCGGGCGCGCCTTCTGGCGGGAAAATCCCATCCGCCGTAGAATCCGGGTCATGCTCGAGGGGTGGTAGGTCTTGGCGAAGCGCTCCTCCAGCCAGCGGCACAGATCGGCCCGGGTCCAGGCGCAAACCCCGTCGCGCTCAGGCTCCGGCCCGGCGATGATGACCGCCGCCAGCGCCGCTTCCTCGTCTGCCGTCAGCCGCCGCGGCGAGTAGCCCTTTGGACGGTCGTGAAGCCCCTCCAATCCCTTTGCATTGTAACGAACAACCGCGTCGCGAAGCGTTTGGCGATCCATCCCCGCAAGCCGCGCGGCATCAGCCCAGGGCATCTCCTCCAAAGCATTCGCGATCCCATAGGCCCGCGCCGCCGCTCGACCGTACGATTCCACGCGAGCCCAGCGCCGAAGCTCCAAAGGCGTCAAATCATCCCGTATCTTGAGTGCTGATCCCATGACATCCCCCACATCTGGTGGGAGACCATAGAATCACAATCCGCCATCATCCGCCATCAATGAATATCCCGAGAGTCAATTCAGGCGCTCACTGGTATCATAGCGAAGCCCCAGCTCGCGCGCCAGGAACAGGGCCGAGACCCCGCGCTTGTCCCGCCCCATCAACCACGCCGCCAGGAACCATTTGGGCAACGGTGTGCGGGTGCGGTGGAAGATGGTTCCCGCCGTCACCGACTCTTGACGACCGCAAGCCGCGCATTCGAAGACGCGCGCCCGCGCCTTGTGCCGATAGCCCCGCCGGTGCCCGCAGCGGGCGCACGCAAACCCAGACGGCCAGCGTCGATCCGCCAAGGCCAGGATGCACGATTCCTCGTCTCGGTAGCGCTCTTGGAACGTCAACAAGCCGCTCATGCCCTGTCTCCCGACCAATCCTCAGAGGCGGGAACAGTACACCCTTAGAGCGAACATATAAAGAACACTCGGTCGCTACCTGCATTAACCGGATAGGGACGTCACGCCGACCGCCGACTGGAGCGGCACCGCCAGCTTCACCTACACGGCCGACGATGGCCAGGGGGGCACCGCGACGGCGACGGTGACGGTGGCGGTGACGCCCGTCAACGACGCGCCCACGACCGTTGCCGACAGCGTATCGCCGGCCGAGGACACGCCTGTCACCATCCTGGCCGCGTCCCTCCTCACCAACGATTCCGACCCCGATGGCGATACCCTGTCCGTAACTTCCATTCAAGGTGCGACGAACGGCACGGTGGCCCTCGACGGCAACGGCAATGTCGTCTTCACGCCAACGGCTAATTTCAACGGTGCCGCCAGCTTCCAGTACACGGCCAGCGACGGCAACGGCGGCACCGCGACGGCGACGGTCGCTGTCGCCGTCTCGGCCGTCAACGACGCGCCGGTGACCGCCGCCGATACGGCATCGACGACCGAGGACACGCCGGTCACCATCCTGGCTGCCGCCCTCCTCGCCAACGATACGGACGCCGACGGCGACGGCCTCACGCTGGCGGCCGTGGGCGGCGTCGTGGGCGGCACGGTGGCGCTCGATGGTAACGGCGATGTCGTCTTCACCCCCGGCGCCGATTTCACCGGCGACGCCAGCTTCACCTACACGGCTTCGGACGGGACCGACAGCTCGACCGGCACGGCGACGGTGAGCGTCTCGCCGGTGAACGACGCCCCCGTGGCGGCGGCCGATGCGGTGGCGGCCGTCGAGGATACGGCCGTGACGATCCTGGCCGCGACCCTCCTCGCCAACGATTCGGACGTGGACGGCGACACCCCGGCGATCGCCTCCGTCGGCAACGCCGCGGGCGGGACCGTGGCCCTCGACGGCGACGGCAACGTCCAGTTCACGCCGACGGCGAACTTCAGCGGCGCCGCGTCCTTCGACTATACGATCGATGACGGCAACGGCGGTACCGCGATGGCGACCGCCGTCGTGACCGTGGCGGCTGTCAACGACGCGCCGACGACCGGCGCCGATACGGCTTCGACGGCCGAGGACACGCCGGTCACCATCCTGGCCACGGCGCTCCTCGCCAACGATTCTGACGTCGAAGGCGACGCCCTGTCGCTCACGGCGGTCGAGGGTGCCGTGGGCGGCACGGTCGCCCTCGATGGGAACGGCGATGTCGTCTTCACCCCCACGGCCGACTTCACCGGCAACGCCAGCTTCACCTATACGGCCTCGGACGGTACGGACAGCGCGACTGGCACGGCCACGGTCTCCGTCTCGCCGGTCAACGACGCCCCCGTGGCGGCGGCCGATACGGCGGCAGCCGTCGAGGGCATTGCCACCACCTTCCTCGCATCCGACCTCCTCGCCAATGATGCGGATGTGGATGGCGACGCCCTGACCCTGACCGCCGTCGGCAACGCGGTGGGCGGCACGGTCTCACTCGATGGCGCCGGCAACGTCCTCTACACAGCGGCGGTGGACTTCAGCGGCCCCTTCACCTTCGACTACACGGCCAGCGACGGGGACGGAGCGACCTCGACGGCCACGGTGACGGTCGCGGTGACGGCCTACAACGACCCGCCCAAGGCGTCCGACGATACGGCGGCGACGGCCGAGGACACTCCCATCACCATCCTGGCCGCGAGCCTCGTGGCCAACGACAGCGACGTGGAAGGCGACCCCTTGGGGGTGAGCGCGGTCCAAGGTGCGGTGAACGGCACCGTGGCCCTCGACGGGAATGGTAACGTCGTGTTCACGCCGACCGCCGATTTCAGTGGGACGGCCAGCTTCGACTATACCCTCGACGACGGCAACGCCGGCACCGACACCGGCACCGTCACGATCACCGTCTCCGCCGTCAACGACGCGCCGTCGCCCGGCCCCGACACGGCGCCAACGGATGAGGATACGCCCGTCACCATTCTGGCCGCGAGCCTTCTCGCCAACGATACGGACGCCGAGGGCGACGCGGTGACACTAGCGGCCGTGGGCGGCGCCACCGGCGGCACGGTCGCCCTCGACGGCAATGGCGATATCGTGTTTACGCCCAGCGCGGGCTTCAACGGCGCGGCGGGTTTCACTTACACGGCCACGGACGGTGCCGACGGCGCGACGGGCGCGGTCACGGTAAATGTCGCCGCGGTCAACGACGCGCCAGTGGCCACCGGCGATGCCATATCAGCGAGCGAGGATACGCCCGTCACCATCCTCGCGACGGGTTTGCTCGCGAACGATACGGACCTGGACGGCGACGCGCTGACCATCACCTCGGTCGGTAATGCGTCCGGCGGCACGGCGGCCATCGACGGTAACGGCAACGTCCTGTTTACGCCGACGGCGGACTTCAACGGTACCGCGAGCTTCGACTACACCGCGAGCGACGGCCAGGGCGGCGCCTCGACGGCGAAAGTCACCGTGAGTGTCGCGGCGGCGAACGATGCCCCGATGACCGCGGCCGACACGGTCTCCACCGACGAGGACACGCCCGTCACGGTTTCGATCGCGGACCTGCTTGGAAACGATAGCGACGTGGACGGCGACGCGCTCGGCATTACCGCCGTCGGCAACGCGGTCGGTGGCACGGTCTCCCTCGGCGGCGGCGGTGTGACCTTTACACCGACGGCGAACTTCAACGGGACCGGGCGCTTCGACTACACCGCCTCGGACGGCGCGGCGAGCGTCACCCAGCAGGTGACGGTGACGGTGGCGGCCGTCAACGATGCGCCCGTGGCGGACGCGGGCTCCATCGCGACCGATCTCGGCATCTCCGTCAGTGGCGCCCTGTCGGCGAGCGACATTGACGGCGATGCGCTGAGCTTCAGCCTCGCTTCCGGGCCGGCCAACGGCACCGCGACGGTCGCGGCGGACGGGGCCTACACCTATACGCCCGCGGCCGGGTACTTTGGCGACGACAGCTTCACATTCTCGGTCAGCGACGGGGCCGAGGCTTCGACGGCCGTCATGACGGTCTCGGTCAACCCGGCGAACCTGATCTCGGGCACCGCGGGCGATGACGAGATCGTGGGCGATTCCGGCGACGATGTCCTCTACGGCTACGCCGGCGACGACATGCTGCGCGGCGCCGGCGGTGACGACCGCTACGTCTTCCGGCTTGGCGACGGCGGCGACACGATCCAGGACGAGGATACCGAGACGGCGACCACCACCGTCTGGGTCAAGTCCGGGTACTGGCAATCGTCGCGCAGCGCCGACAAGTGGTTCGATACCAGCCACTGGGAGACGACGACCGTGGTGGTGGAGGCGGACGCGGGCAACGACGTGCTTTCCTTCGGCCCGGGCGTGGCCATCGGTGACATCGCGCTGCGCCGCACCGGTACGGATCTCGTCGTCGGCATCAAGGGGCCGGGTGACGATGTCGCGTCCTTCGACGCGCTCTCCGACCGCATCACCATCGCCAACTGGAGCGACACCAAGGACCGGGTCGAGGCCTTGCGCTTCTCGGACGGCGCCGAGGTGGATATCTCGGCCCTGTCGGCGACGCTCGAGGCTTTGGGCGACACTGGTGGCGTGGGTCTCACCGGCGGCGGCGGGCGCGATTGGATCGTGGGCGGCTCGGGCGCCGACTTGCTGTCGGGCGGTGCCGGCGCGGATGTGATATCGGGCGGCACCGGCGACGACACCATCCAAGGCGGCACCGGCGACGATACGATTTCGGGCGGTGACGGCGACGATACGGCCGAGTATGGCGGCAACTTCGCCGATTACACGGTGACACTGGGCACGGGCGGCGCGACGGTCTCGGGCGCCGAGGGCACCGACGTCCTCACGGGCGTCGAGCACTTGGCTTTCGCCGATTTCTCGGTCTTCGCCGACGGCACCAACAACGCGCCTGTCGTCGCCGCCGATTCGGTGACCGCGACGGAAGACACCCCCGTCACCATCGCCGTTTCGGGCCTGCTCGCGAACGATACGGACGCGGACGGCGACGCGCTCACCATCGCCTCGGTCGGCGACGCCGTCGGCGGCACGGTGGCGCTCGATGGCAGCGGCGATGTCGTCTTCACGCCCACGGCCGAATTCAGCGGCACGGCGCGCTTCGATTACACGGCCGCCGACGGCCAGGGCGGCACTGCGACGGCGACGGTGACGGTGGCCGTTGCCGCGATCAACGACGCGCCGGCCGCGACCGCCGACGCGGCGGCAACCAGCGAGGACACCGCCGTCGCCATCTCGGCCGCGGCCCTGCTCGCCAATGACAGCGATGTGGACGGCGACGCGCTCGGCATCGCCTCCGTCGGCAACGCCGTGGGCGGGGCTGTGGCCCTCGACGGCAACGGCAACGTCGTCTTCACGCCCGCGGCCGATTTCAGCGGCACGGCGCGCTTCGATTACACGGCCAGCGACGGCCAGGGCGGCACCTCGACGGCGACCGTGACCGTTGCGGTCGCCGCGATCAACGATGCGCCCACGACCGCGGCCGACGCGGCGGCGACCAGCGAGGACACCTCCGTCACCATCCTCGCCTCGGCCCTTCTCGCCAACGATACCGACGTCGAGGGCGATGCGCTGTCCTTGACAGCCGTTGGCAATGCCGTCGGCGGCACCGTGGCGCTCGACGGCAGCGGCGATGTCGTCTTCACGCCGACGGCGGACTTCAACGGCACGGCAAGCTTCATTTATCGTCCCTATCCGGTTAATGCAGGTAGCGACCGAGTGTTCTTTATATGTTCGCTCTAAGGGTGTACTGTTCCCGCCTCTGAGGATTGGTCGGGAGACAGGGCATGAGCGGCTTGTTGACGTTCCAAGAGCGCTACCGAGACGAGGAATCGTGCATCCTGGCCTTGGCGGATCGACGCTGGCCGTCTGGGTTTGCGTGCGCCCGCTGCGGGCACCGGCGGGGCTATCGGCACAAGGCGCGGGCGCGCGTCTTCGAATGCGCGGCTTGCGGTCGTCAAGAGTCGGTGACGGCGGGAACCATCTTCCACCGCACCCGCACACCGTTGCCCAAATGGTTCCTGGCGGCGTGGTTGATGGGGCGGGACAAGCGCGGGGTCTCGGCCCTGTTCCTGGCGCGCGAGCTGGGGCTTCGCTATGAGACCGCATGGCTGATGGCTCACAAGCTGCGCCATGGCTTGGCGGAGCGGCCGGAGGCGTTGCTGGACGGCATGGTCGAGGTCGATGAGAGCTACTACGGCGGGCGCGGCAAGCCCGAGAGCCGGGGCCGCGGGATGGCCAATGCCAACAAGAGCCTGCTCGTGCTGGCGGTGGAGAAGGTGGCGGTGGCGCCGGGCAAGGGGGTCGAGGGCAGCGGCTTCGTCGCCGGTCGGGCGCGGCTTGCCATCCTGCCCCGGGCCAATGCCGAGCAGCTCGGCGGCTTCGTGCGGGCCGCCGTGACGCCGGGCGCGCGCCTGCTGACCGACGATTTCAAGGGCTATGCCGGGCTCGGCGCCGTCTACCGGCACCAGCCCACCGTCCAAGGCCAAGGCAAGAACGCCGAGACGCAGATGCCGATCATCCACGTCCTGTTCAGCAACCTCAAGACCTGGCTCAACGGCACCTACCATGGCGTCAGCGCCAAGCACTTGCCGCGCTATGGCCGGGAATGGGCCTATCGCTTCAACCGCCGCCGGCGGATCGACGACCTCGGCGACTTCGTCCTGAGCCGCGCCATGGCCCGGCCAACCATCACATACCGCCAGTTGATCCACGGTCTGCAACCCAACGACGCGCTACCTGCATTAACCGGATAGGGACGTCATTTATACCGCGTCGGACGGCACCGACGGCTCGACGGGGACGGTGACGGTCGCGGTCTCGGCCGTGGAGGACGCACCGGTCGTCTCAGCGCCGGTATCGCTGTCCATGGTCGAGGACGGGACCCTTCTGATCACCACCCCGGCTTTGCTCGCCAATGCGGCGGACGGCGACGGCGACGCGCTCGCCCTCGGCGGCCTCGCGCTGACCGGCGGCGGCACGCTCGCGGACAATGGCGATGGCACCTGGACCTACACGCCGCCGAACAGCTTCAACGGTCAGGTCGGGCTCGCCTACAACGTCAGCGACGGCACGACGACCGTGGCGGCCACGGCGACCATCACCGTCGCCGAAGTGAACGACCCGCCGGTCGCGGCCGCCGACACCGCATCAACGAGCGAGGAGGCGGCCGTCACCATCCTCGCCGCAAGCCTCCTCGCCAACGATTATGACCCTGAGGGCGATACCCTGACCCTGATCTCGGTCCAGGGCGCCGTCGGCGGCTCGGTCGCGCTCATTGGCGGTGGCGACGTGGTCTTCACGCCAGTGGCGGACTTCAATGGGACGGCGAGCTTCAGCTACACGATCTCTGACGGGACCAACACCGCGACCCAGCAGGTGAGCGTCGCCGTCGCGGCCGTCAACGATGCGCCGGTCGCCGGCGCCGGCGGCTTCACGACCGACCTCGGCGTGGTCTTGAGCGGCGCCCTCTCGGCAACCGATGTGGACGGCGACGCGTTGACCTACAGCCTCTCGGCCGGGCCAGCCAACGGGACCGCGACGGTGGCGGCCGACGGTGCCTACACCTATACCCCTATCGACGGGTTCTCCGGCGCCGACAGCTTCACTTTCGCGGTGAGCGATGGGGCGGAGTCGTCGACGGCCGTCGTGTCGATCACGGTCAATCCCGCCAACCTCGTCGCCGGTACCGCGGGCGACGACCAGCTCACCGGGACGGGCGCCGACGAAGTTCTCTACGGGTATGCCGGTAACGATGCCCTTCTGGGCGCCGACGGCGACGACCGCTACGTCTACCGGCGGGGCGACGGCGTCGACACGATCCACGACGAGTTGACCGAGACCACGACGACGAAGGTCTGGGTGAAGTCCGGTTACTGGAGCGCGGGCAGGAACACGGACACGTGGGTCGATACCAGCCACTGGGAGACGGTCACGACGGTGGTCGAGTCCGATGCCGGCGACGACACCCTGTCCTTCGCGTCGGGCATTGCGATAGGGGATGTCGTCCTGCGCCTCTCGGGCTCCGATCTCCTGGTCGGGATCAAGGGGCCGGGCGATGAGGGCGCGGCTTTCGCCGATCTCTCGGACCACATCACCATCACCGATTGGGCCGATATCAAGGACAGAGTCGAGCATCTGCGGTTCGCGGACGGCACGGATGTGGACATCTCCGGCCTCTCCTCGACGCTCGAGGTACTGGGTGACACGGGTGGGGTGGCCCTCGGTAGCGGCGGCGGCGTGGACTGGATCGCCGGTGGGTCCGGGGCCGATCTGCTTTCGGGCGGCGGCGGCGTGGACGCGCTCTCGGGCGGCGCCGGCGGCGACACGCTCATCGGTGGGACGGGCGACGATTTCCTCTCGGGCGGGTCCGGCAACGACATCTTCGTCTTCGGCTCAGGCTCGGGCGACGACAGGATCGAGGATTTCAACCTCGCGGAGGATATCCTGAAGCTCGAGGGCGGCGTGACGATCGCGGGCACCACCTAGCAGGACAGCGACGGCAACGGCGCCCTCGACACGATCGCGAGCCTGAGCGACGGCGCCACTATCACCCTGCTCGGCATCAGCGGTCTTTCGGACCCCGACGACCTCCTGATTTGACCCGGTCGCTCACACGGCTCCGTGCCGCGCGGCGATCGTTCGCCAATCGCCTTCGGCCTCCCAGCCGAGCACGTCGCGCGCCCGGCTGACCGAGAGAGCGCCGGCATAGGGGTTGCGCGCATAGAGGTCTGGGTCGCGGACTTCGGGCACCCGGCCAAATACTCTATGGAGGCGCTCGAGCGTCTCGACCCGGCCGATCGTGTCGCCGGCGGCCACGTTGAAGATGTCGAACGGCGCGGCGTCGTGGTCGAGCGCCATGCGAAAGCAGCGCGCCGCATCGGCCGACCGCACGTAGCCCCGCGTCGGCGATAGCGCCCCGGCGGGCTCGATCCCTCCGGGCCCGACCGTCCCCTGCGGCGCATCGCTATCGGGATCGGGCAGCGCGAGCTGGGCCAGGATGGCCGCCTCTCGATCCGGGCGGACGATCAGGGTGGTGCGCAGGCAGACGATCTCGAGGCGGCCGCGGCGGACGAAATGGTGGGCGACCGTCTCGATCACCTGCTTGCTGAGCCCGTAGGGGTCCGTGGGGCGGAGTGGATGACCTTCGTCCACCGGCAGGTAGTCGGGCATCCGGTGGTACCCGAGGCCGAGAGCGGAGAAGCTCGACGCCAGGACAACCTTGCGCAGGCCGGCCTCCTCCGCCGCATGCATCACGTTCCACGCGCCCTGGATGTTGGTCTCGATATAGCCCTTGTCGTCGGGCGCCAAGCCGGCGTCGTAGCCCGCGAGATGTATCATCGCATCGTGGCCGGTGATGGCCGCGCGGACGGCACCGGGATCGAGGATATCGGCCTCGACATAGGCCACCTCATGCCGGGGCGGGGCGCGGTCGAGCACCGTGAGCGCACACCCGCCCGCCAGCTCGTCGACGACGAAGCGGCCCAGCCGGCCGCTGCCGCCGGTCACGATCACCCGCTCGAAACGCATCCCCATGCCTCCTCTCGTCCGTCGGACGTTATCGTGCAACTCTAGCACCCACTATCACGTGGGTCGGGAGAAAGGGGAGAGGTCGATGACGGATGCAACCATCGTACGATGCAGGTGGGTCGTCACGGGCGGCGGCGCGGACGACGAAGCGCTTACCGACGGCGCCGTTCTGATCGAAGGCGACACCATCCGTGAGGTCGGCGCGTGGGACGTGTTGCGCGACGCCCATCCGGACGCCGAAGTCCTCGGCTCCTCCGACGTCGCCGTCATGCCCGGCCTCATCAACGCGCACCACCATTCCAACGGCATCACCTGGGCGCAGCACGGCGTCACCGACCTGCTGCTCGAATCCTGGCTTCTGGCCCTGAGCGCGGCGCGGCCGGTGGATATCCGCCTCAACACCCTGTTGAGCGCGGCGAGCCTGCTCGCCTCCGGCGTCACCGCCGTCGTCGACGTGCTCAGCAGCCGCGGCGCGGCCGGCGAATACGGCGACCGGATCGAGCGCGCCCTCGCCGCCCACGACGAGGCCGGCATGCGTGTGGCCCTCGCACCCAGTATCGCCACGCGCAGCCACATCATCTCGGGCGCGAGCGAGGACCAAGCCTTCCTCGCGCGCTTGCCGGCGGCGGCGCGCACCGACGCCGAGGCCCGCCTGCCGGGCGCGGACGCCATGGACGAGGACGATTACCTGGCCATCATGGACGGGCTCGGCCGCGCCACGGCGGACCACCCGCGCATCGAGCTCTGGTACGGCCCGCCGGGGCCGCAATGGGTGTCGGACGGGTTCCTCCAACGCATCACCGAGGCGGCGGCGCGCCACGGTATCGGCGTCCAGACCCACGTGGAGGAGTCCTTCTACGAAAAGCTGCACGGCCCGCGGGCCTACGGTAAGCCGACGGTCCTGCACTTGCGGGACTTGGGTGTCCTCGGCCCGCGCTTCTCCATCGCCCACGGCGTGTGGCTGAGCGAGGCCGAGATCGACGTGATGGCGGAGACAGGCGCGGCGGTCAGCCACAACCCGAGCTCCAACCTCCGCCTGAGGGCGGGGATCGCCCCCTTGAACGCGATGCTGGACGCGGGCGTCAACGTGGCCCTCGGCATGGACGGCACGACCATCAACGACGACGAGGACATGTTCGCGGAAATGCGCCTCGGCCTACGGCTTGCGCGCACGCCGCGGCTCGGCACGCCGGCCCCCACGCCCGCCCGCTTGTTCGAGATGGCGACCGCCGGGGGCGCCAGGCTGCTCGGCAAGGAGGGGCGCCTCGGGCGGCTCGCCCCCGGCTTCGCCGCCGACCTCGTCCTCGTCGACCTCTCACGCATCGCCTGGCCCTAGGTGGCGCCCGAGGCGGACCCGCGCGAGCTCCTGGTCATGCGGGCGCGGTCGGGCGACGTGGACACCGTCATCATCGATGGCGAGGTCGTGTACCGGGACGGCCGGCCGACCCGCTTCGACCTCGAGGCCGTGGGCCGCGAAGTCGCCGCCGCGCTCGCCGCGGTGCCCTTCCCGGCGGAAGCGGCGGCCCGGGCCGAGCGCCTGCGCCCGCATGTGGAGGACACCTACCTCGATTGGGAGGTGCCGGCGCCGGCCCCCTACACGGCCTACAACGCGCGCGAATAGGCCGTCAGTCGAAGTAGCCCGCGCGCACGGCGGCGCCGATGTAGTTGATGATGAAGCGCCCGGCGACCACGCAGGTGACCTCGTTGTGGTCGTATCTCGGCGCGATCTCGTTGATGTCCATGCCGATCAGCTCGCCCTTGTTGACGAGGCCGTGGATCAGGGTGCGCATCTGCGGATAGAGGAGGCCGCCCGGCACCAGAGCCATCACCGCCGGTGCGACGCTCGGGTCCATGCCGTCGAGGTCGATGGTCAGGTAGTAGGTGCCGCCATCGGGAATGCGGTCGAGCACGCTCTGCATGCCGGAATCGTGAACCTCGTAGGCGGTAACGATGTTGGCGCCGTAGGCGAGCGCGGCCTCGACCTCCTCGGTACGGGCGCTGCCTTGGGAGCGGATGCCGATCTGGAAGATCTGGTTGATATGGTCCATCTCGGAAGCGCGCCGGATGGGGCTCGAATAGCCCTCGCGCGCGCCGTTCACCTCGTCGCGCCAGTCCATGTGCGCGTCGATCTGGACCAATGTCACGTCCTGCCTCGAATCGAGCGCGCGCATCACCGGGATGGGGACGCCGTGATCGCCGCCGAGGGTTATGAGGCGGGTCCCCTTCGCGAAGACCTTGCGCGCGGCGGCCTCGGCGATCCGGTAATGGTCGTCGAGGTCGCGCGCCTTGCCCGGCGTGTCCCCGATATCGACCACCTTGATGTCCTTACCGTCGAACAGGGTGCCGCCGATGTCGAAATCGTAGTGCCGGAGGCCCTGGCTGAGCCGTTGCGATGCCCGGCGGATGGCTGTCGGCGCATGAGTCTGGTCGTTGGTGACCTCATCGATCGAGTAGGGGTCGCTGTAGGGGATGCCCATGATCGCCACATGCGCGTCGAGCGCGTCGAGATCGGTCTCGAGCGGGAAATCCATGAAGGTCTGGAATACGCGCCGCGGCGGTACCGTCAGGTTCGACGTCATCGTGTCTCCTTCCTCGTCTATGGGTTGGGTGGTAGCCGGCTCAAGCCGGGACGGACCGGCCCAGCCATTCGATGGCGGCCCCGACCCCGCCCTTGCCATGGGGGATGTCGAGGGCAACGAGCCCGACCTCGAATACGCTCAAGGTGCCGAGGATCATGGGCGCGTTGATGTGGCCCATATGGGCGATGCGAATGCCCTTGCCGTCGAGCTCCCGGATACCGATGCCCAGCACCACGCCGCACTTCTGGTGGCAGTAGTCGAGAAGCGGCGCCGGGTTGCGGCCGTCGGCCATCACGAGGGTGGTCACGGAATTGGAGCGCTCGGCGGGCTCGGTGATGTTGCATTCGACGACCCCACCCTCGCTCCAGACGGTGACGGCGCGGCGCACGGCCTCGGCCAGGAGGGCGTGGCGCAGGAACACGTTCTCGAGGCCCTCCTCGAGGATCAGATCCAGCGCCTTCCTGAGGCCGAGCACCATATTGACGGGCGGGGTGCCGCAGTATTTCTGGTAGTGCTGCTCGCCCTCCCGCAGGGTCCAGTCCCAATACTGGGTGCGGAGGCCGGCTTTCTCGTGGGCGGCCTTGGCCTTGTCGCCCGATGTCGCGACGAAGCTCAGGCCGGGCGGCATCATCAGGCCCTTCTGCGCCCCGGCGACGGCCACGTCGACGCCCCATTCGTCCATCTCGAACGGCATGGTCGCAAGGGAGGCGATAACGTCCACCATCAGGAGCGCGCCGTGACCGGCACCGTCCATGGCCCGGCGGACGGCCGGGATGTCGTTGACCACGCCCGACGCCGTATCGACCTGGACGATCAGGACGGCCTTGATCTCGCCCGCGCCATCGGCGCGGAGGCGGGCCTCGAGGGCCGCGAGGTCGGCGGCGCGGCGCCCGTCGCCCGCCAGCACCTCGACCTCGGCGCCGAGTGCTTCCGCCATTTGCCCCCAGAGGATGGCGAAGGTCCCGCTTTCGACGATCAGGACCTTATCCCCTCGGGACAGCACGTTGGCGAGGGCGCCCTCCCAGGCGCCGTGGCCGTTGGCGATGTAAATGTGCGCCCGGCCCTCGGTGCGGAAGACGCGGCGCAGGTCCTCGAGGCAGCTCATGGTCATGTCCACGAGGGGGCCGGCATAGATGTCCATCGCCGGATGGTGCATGGCGCTCAGCACCGCGTCGGGCACGGTGGTCGGGCCCGGAATGCTGAGGAACTCGCGGCCGTTTCGGACTGTCATCTCGCTGCCTTCCCCTGATGGCGCCGGAGGGTCGATCGCTCCGCACCATGGCTACAAACGATTGCCCGTCCGGGCAAGCAAATTGGCGCCGGAGCGAAGATTAGCCATTTGATCGTGGCTGGCCTTCGCGCCATTGTCGGGTGCCGGCGCGGCAGCCGGGGTCGCGGCCAACCTTGGGCGAGGAGAATGAGCCGATGAACGCGCGCTTTCCCCACCTCTTCTCCCCCCTCACCCTGCGCGGCGTGACGGTCCGCAACCGAATCCTCTTCAGCGGCCACGGCACGCGGATGGCGAAGGGCTCGCCCGACGATACTCTCATCGCCTACCACACGGCGCGTGCGGCGGGCGGCGCCGGCCTCATCGTCACCGAGGTGGCCATCGTCCATGAGAGCGCCTACTACACGGAGAACTGCCTCAACGCCGCCACCGATGCCTGCATCCCCGGCTACCGCCGGCTCGCCGCGGCCGTGCACGGACATGGCTGCAAGCTGTTCGGCCAGCTCTTCCACCCGGGCCGCCAGGTCGTCGGCTCGGCCGATGGCAGCGCCGCCGTCGCCTATGCGCCCTCCGCCATACCGGAGGAGCGCTACCACGTCATGCCGCGCGCCATGCCGACGGCGCTCGTGCGGGACGTGATCGCCGCCTACGGCGCGGCGGCGCGCCGCCTCGCCGAGGCCGGGCTCGACGGCGTCGAGATCGTGGCTAGCCAGGGCTATCTGCCGGCCCAGTTTCTGAACCCGCGCATCAACCGGCGCACCGACGAATACGGCGGCGATTTCGAGGGCCGCGTCCGCTTCGTGCGCGAGACCGTCGCCACCATCAGGCGGAGCGTGCCGGACATGGTTATCGGCCTCCGCATCTCGGGCGACGAACGGGATACGGCCGGCCTGAGCGACGAGGAGGCGCTCGCGGTCTGCGCCGCCCTCGACGAGCCCGATGGCGTCGATTACCTGAGCGTCGTGGCCGGTACGGTCGCCAGCCTTGGCGGCTCGGTCCACCTCGTGCCGGGCATGGCCGAGGCGGCCGGCTACACCGCCCCCTACGCCGCCGCCGTGAAGGCCCGTGTTTCCAAGCCGGTGATGGTGGCCGGGCGCATCAACCAGCCCCAGGTGGCGGAGCGCATCCTCGCGGCTGGCGGCGCCGACATGTGCGCCATGACCCGCGCCATGATTTGCGACCCCGAGATGGCGGGCAAGGCCGCGGCCGGCCGCCTCGACGACATCCGCGCGTGCATCGCCTGCAACCAGGCCTGCATCGGCCACAACCATTTGGGCTATTCCATCTCCTGCATCCAGCATCCGGAGACGGGGCGCGAGCTCGAGTTCGGTGTGCTCGAGGCCGCGGGCTCGCCGCGGAAGATTTTGGTCGCAGGCGGTGGACCCGGCGGCATGAAGGCGGCGGCCGTCGCAGCCGCGCGCGGGCATGCGGTGACCCTCTACGAGAAGGCCGCGCAACTCGGTGGCCAGGCGCTCCTCGCCCAGCTCCTGCCCGGGCGCACCGAGTTCGGCGGCATCGTCACCAACCTCGCCCGCGAGATGGAGCTTGCCGGCGTGCGCGTCGTCAAGGATACGGAAGTGACCCGCGCGCTGGTCGAGCGCGAGGGCCCGGACGCGGTCATCCTCGCCACCGGTGCCACCCCCTATCGCCCGAACATCGAGGGCGCGGAGGAGGGGCACGTGGTCGATGCCCGGTCGGTGATCCGGAGCGAGGCCAACGTGGGCGGCTCGGTGGCGATCGCCGACTGGCGCTGCGACTGGATCGGCCTCGGCCTCGCCGAGAAGCTGGCGCGGGACGGCTGCCACGTGCGCCTCTGCGCCAACGGCAACTATCCGGGCCAATCCATCCAGCAATATGTGCGCGACCAGTGGCTGGGCGAGCTGCACCGGCTGGGGGTGGAGATCATCCCCCTCGCCCGGCTCCACGGCGTCGATGGCGACGCAGCCTATTTCCAGCACGCGACGAGCGGCGAGGCCATCGTGCTGGAGGATGTCGAGACCGTCGTCGCCGCCCTCGGCCACACGCCCGAGACGGGGCTCGAGGAGAGCCTCGAAGGCTATACGGGGGACGTCATCCCCATCGGCGATTGCCTCGCCCCCCGCACGGCCGAGGAAGCGGTGCTGGAGGGCCTCAAGGCCGGCGTCGCTGTATAGGCCTGCGAGAGCGACCCGGGTCGGCGGCCGATCAGGGCGCGGCTTCCCCGTTGCCGCCATCCCGCAGACGTCGCTTGAGGCCCAGGAAGTTGCGCAAGTGGAACATGGGGTGCGCGGTCAGTGCCGCGCGCAAGACCCGGGTGCGGCGGTAGCGCGGCAGCTTCACGCCTGAGACCCACATGGCGGCGAGGCGCGCGAGGATGCCCTGGGTCTTGCGGGTCTGGTGCGGCTGGGTGTCGTAGAGGGCGAAGATGTCGTAGGGCTCCGTATACAGATAGCCCGCAGCCTTGGCGTCGCGCACCAGGGCTTCGCCCTGGGGCGTGCGCCCGACGATCAGGCTCCAGCCATCGCGCTCCTCGGCCTCTGGCACGCCGCCGTGGGGCCAGTCGTCGGCCGAGACAACGTCGGCCTGCGCGCCGGTCTGGTCCGGGCAAATCTTGCAACGGAATTGTGCCCGCCAGCCGTGCTCGTACCAGGTGGTCTTGTATGTCTCCTCGGCCTTGCGGCCGTCGTGGGCGCGGGCGTAGGTGCGGCCCGGCCAGCCATATCCGCGATAGCGCATCACGTCCAGCTCGTCCGCCGCCATGTTGTGGCGCGCGAGGAACTCATGGGTGCATTGGAGCTTGGGCACGCCCGCGCAGGAGATGGTCAGCATGTAGGGCACCTGCTCGTCGACCCGCTTGTCCCAGCGCGCGAGGTTGCGCAGGGCGGCGACGTCGCAGGGCTTGCCCATGAAGGCGAAGCGCTTGCCCTGGTCGAGGAGCTCCGTCACGTCCTCGAGCGGTGCGACGGGGCAGTAGCGCGAGCCTGCGCCCGCCAGCACCTGGGCACTATCGGTGCTGACCTTGCGATACGACCGGATCGGGTCGTCGGCCGACTGCTGGACGTGAAGCACGCACTCCACCCGGCCCGTATCGAGGACGAACTGGCCGAGCGCCGTCAGCACGCCGCCCGCGGCGGCCCTGAACCGCACCTCGTCGTCGGCGGCGTAGCCGCGCGTGACGCCGGCCCATTGGCCGAACACCGGGTCCGTGAAGACGCCTTCGGTGCGGGAAGAGGGCATGGCGCCGTCGATGGAGGCCCCGGGGCAGACATCGAGGATCTTAGCCGTGACCGCATCGTCGAGCGCGGCCTTGACCTTGGGCCGGAGCTGTCCCGGCGCCATCATCACCATTTCCACGCGATCCGCGCCCGCGATGCTTTGGCAGATTCCGCAGCCGATGCACAAGCCGCCTTCGACGATCTCCTCGAGCGTCTCTGGGTGCCTCACGTCCGCCCCGCCTCGCATTTGCCCTTCGAGAATTCAGCGCTGATGGTCCACCGCCTCTTGAATATGGACGGCAATCTCATGCCAAGCCGAGAAACAATAGTATTGCCCGGTTCAAACGCACAACATCCTCATCGTCGAGGCGTCCGATTCGCTCTCCAAGCTTCTCCTTGGATACCGTGGTGAGCTTATCCACCATAAGTCTTGAGTCGGACCGCAGACCATTACGCTCGCTCGGCGTAACGGGGAGGCGGAACAGGGGAGCCTCAGTCGCGTCGGTGGTGAAGGCGCAGACCGTGACCGAGGCGGTGGCGTCGAACCGATCGTCCTGGACGATGACGGCGGGACGTGACTTACCGGCGTAGGCGTCACCGGACACCGTCCACACCTCCGCTCGATTCATCTCTCGCCCAAGTCCGCGATCGCGTCGATGAAGTCCTGATTCTCGCGTTCTCGCGCGCTTTCAGCGACCGCGAGAGATTGGCGATGAGCTTCCATGCGGAAGGCCGACGTACGGGTGTCAGGAACCCAAATCTGGATCGGCCTGAATCCGCGGGCGCGCATGCGTTCACGATAGACGCGTACCTTGTCGCGCGAGGGGTGCTTCCCGTTCGTACTCGCTGTCATAGAGCTAGCTCCAGGCTTGGTTACATGTAACTTATCGAGAAGGAGGGGCGGGGGCAACGTGCGTGGCGATGCATGGCTTCAGTTGCGGCCATCGGTGCGACCGTGAGACATGGCTTGGCGGGGCGGCGTTTTTTTGGCAGACAGGGGGCCGGCCCGATCGCTTCCGTTTGGGCGGCACCGCACGAGGCCACGAAGCATGAGCGATACGGCGACCGACACCGAGACAGATGATGCCCCCCGGGACTTCATCCGCGACGTGGTGCGCGCCGATTTGGCCGCTGGCCGCGGCGAGACGATTGTCACCCGCTTCCCGCCCGAGCCCAACGGCTACCTCCATATCGGGCACGCCAAGTCCATGTGCCTCAATTTCGGGGTCGCCGAGGAATTCGGCGGCCGCTGCCACCTGCGCTTCGACGACACCAACCCGGTCAAGGAAGAGCATGAGTATATCGAGAGCATCCAGGCGGACGTGCGCTGGATGGGCTTCGATTGGGGCGAGTACCTCTACTTCGCTTCCGACAATTTCGAGCGGCTCTACGAATGGGCCCAGCACCTGATTGGTGCCGGCAAGGCCTATATCGACGACCTCTCCGCCGATGAGATCCGCGCCTATCGGGGCACCCTGACCGAGCCGGGGCGCGACAGCCCCTACCGCGGCCGCGCGCCCGAGGAGAGCCTCGACCTCTTCCGCCGCATGCGCGTGGGCGAGTTCCCGGACGGCACCCGCGTCCTGCGTGCCCGTATCGACATGGCGTCGGGCAACATCAACATGCGCGATCCCGTCCTCTACCGCATCCTGCACGCGGCGCACCCGCGCACGGGCGACGCCTGGTGCATCTATCCCACCTACGACTTCGCCCACGGCCAGTCCGACGCCATCGAGGGCGTGACCCACTCCCTCTGCACCCTCGAGTTCGAGGACCACCGCCCACTCTACGACTGGCTGATCAACAGCCTGCCGGTGCCGACGCGCCCCCGGCAGTACGAGTTCGCGCGCCTGAGCCTCACCTATACCGTGCTGTCGAAGCGCCGCCTGATCCAGCTCGTCACCGAGGGCCATGTCGACGGCTGGGACGACCCGCGCATGCCGACCCTGGCCGGGCTGCGGCGGCGCGGCATCCCGCCCGCCGCGATCCGCGACTTCGCCCGCCGCATCGGCGTCACCAAGAGCGACAGCGTGGTCGACATGGCCATGTTCGAGCACTGCGTGCGCGAGCTGCTCAATCGGGTGGCGGAGCGCCGCATGGCGGTTCTCCGCCCGCTCAAGCTCGTCATCGAGAACTATCCCGAGGGCGAGGACGAAATGCTGGAGGCCGTCAACAACCCAGAGGACGCCGGCGCAGGGACCCGCGCCGTGCCCTTCGGCCGCGAGCTCTATATCGAGCGCGAGGATTTCATGGAGGACCCGCCGCGCAAGTTCTTCCGCCTCGCCTTCGGCCGCGAGGTGCGGCTGCGCTACGCCTATTTCGTCACCTGCCGCGAGGTGGTGAAGGACGCGGCGGGCCAGGTGGTCGAGGTGCGCTGCACCTACGACCCCGAGACCCGCGGCGGCGATGCGCCCGACGGGCGCAAGGTCAAGGCGACCCTGCACTGGGTCTCGGCCGCTCATGCCGTGCCGGCCGAGGTGCGGCTCTACGACCATCTCTTCGCGCGCCCCGACCCGGGTGCGGATGGCGACCTGATCGCCGACTTGAACCCCGATTCCCTGACAGTCCTGGAGGGATGCCGCCTGGAGCCCAGCCTGGCCGAGGCAGGCCCGGACGCCCCCGTGCAGTTCGAGCGCCAGGGCTATTTCCGCCTCGATCCCGATTCGGCGCCGGGGAAGCTCGTGTTCAACCGCACCATCGCGCTGCGGGATAGCTGGGCGAAAGCGCGGGCCAAGGGGCCGTAGCGCCGCCCGGCCAGGGAGGACGCTACCGCACCAGTAGCAGCGCGCAGGCCACGCGGTCCATGAGGCGCTCGGCGGCGGGGCCCGCGACCAGCGGGCTGTCCGCACTGACCACCAGGATCGAGTCCGGGACCGCGCGCAGCAGGGCGCAGAGCGTGTCGATGGTGGCGTGGGCGAAGGGGCGGTAGACGGCGCGTGCCCCGCGCTCGCCGAGCAGGCGCCGCGCCCGATCCTCGATCACCGACATCGCGTCGTCGGTCGGGGCGAGGACCAAAATCGTGAGGGCGCCGCCGTCGCTCCGCGCCAGGCTGGTGGCGGCGGCGAGCGCCCTGTCGGCGCCCGGCGCATCGTCGTAGAGCGCCACCAGGTTGTGGCCCGCGGTGCCGGGGCGCAGCAGGAAGACCGAGCGTACCGCCGCCTTGGCGGCGACGCGCGTCGTCGAGGCCAGGCCGATGTGGGGCGTGAGCGGGCGGCTCGTGCCCTCGACGATCAGGAGGTCCGCATCCGCCGCCGCCGCCGCCACCTCGCGCGCCACCTGGCCGCGCACGACGCGGAAGGAATGAGCGACTCGGCGACGCGCCGCCGCCGTCTCCAGGAGGCGGCGGGCCTCGGCCGCGCCGGCTCGCATCTCCCGCTCAATCGAGTGGGCGTCGAAATCCTGCCACATGCCCGAGCGGACGCTGACCTGACGCACGAAAGGCAGCGCGCCCGAGCGCAGCAGGTTCACGTCCTCGACGAAGAGGCCGATGAGCTCGGCGCTGAGCCGCTCGGCGATCTCGGCCGCCGCCTCGAGCGATTCCGCCGAGCCCGAGGCGGCGTCGAGGGCGACGACGATGCGCCGGACGTCGAACGCCGCGGCCTTGCCGTTCACGGCCGCGGCTCCGGGGGAGTGGAATCGGGCACGTCCGTGGCCTGCGCCGCCTTGTCGGCGCGCTCTGGGCGGGCGAACCTGCGCGCGGCTTCGGCGAGCTCGGCGAGCCGGGCCTCGACCCGGTGGTTGATGGCGCCCTCGGGATAGGCGCCGCCCGCGTCCGCCTCGCCCGCCGGCACGCCGGTCAGGATCTCGATGCCCTGGTCAATGGCCGCGACCGGATAGATGTGGAAGCGGCCCTTGGCGGCGGCCTCGACCACATCCTCGCGCAGCATCAGGTGCTTGGTGTTGGACGCCGGGATGAGGACACCCTGGTCGCCCGTGAGGCGCCCCGCGCAGCACACGTCGAAGAAGCCCTCGATCTTCTCGTTGACCCCGCCGATGGCCTAGAGCTGGCCCAGCTGATTGACCGAGCCGGTGACGGCGAGGCCCTGGCGGATGGGCACGCCCGAGAGGCCTGAGAGCAGCGCGTAGAGCTCGGCCGAGGAGGCGCTGTCGCCATCGACCCCACCGTAGGACTGCTCGAAGACGAGGCTGGCCTTGAGCGACATGGGCCGCCTGGTGGCAAATCGGGCGGCAAGGAAACCCTGGAGGATCAGCATGCCCTTGGAGTGCAGCGGCCCACCCAGCGCCACCTCGCGCTCGATATCCACGACCTCGCCGCGACCGAGCGCGATTCGCGCCGTGATCCGGCACGGCCGACCGAAGGCGAAGCCGCCGAGCTGCCACACGGCCAGGCCGTTGATCTGGCCCACCGCCGCGCCCGTGCTGTCGATCAGGATGGTGCCGCGCGCGATCTCCTCCAGCACCCGCTCGCGCAGCCGGTCGGAGCGGCGGATCTGCGCCGCGACGGCGTCGCGAACGTCCTTGACGGTGACCGTGCGACGGCGCCGCTCTCCCGCCCAGTAATCAGCCTCGCGCAGGAGGTCGGAGATGCTGGCCAAGTGGGTCGAGAGCCGCTCGCCGTCCTCGGCCAGGCGGGCGGCGCGGTCCATGACCTTTGCGACGGCCGCCTTGTCGAACGGCCGCAAGCCCGCCTGGCGCGCCGTCGTCGCCACGAGGCGCGCGAAGGGCCGCGCCGTCCCCTCGTCGCGCGGCATTCGGTCCTCGAAATCGACCGGGATCTTGAACAGCTCGCCGAACTCGGGGTCGAAGCGGCACAACAGGTAGTAGAGTTGGGGGTCGCCGAGCAGCACCACTTTGACGTCGAGTGAGATGGACTCGGGCTCGAGGCTCACGATGCTCACCAGGCTGTATAGCTGGCCGAGGGATTCGATGCGCAACTCGCGCGCGCGCAACGCCCGCTTGAGCTCCTCCCAGGCGAAAGGCTGCATCAGGAGCTTGCGCGCCTCGACGATCAGGTAGCCGCCATTGGCCCGGTGCAGGGCGCCGGGGCGGATCAGGTTGAAGTCGGTGACGAGCGCGCCGTACTGGGACTGGTGCTCGATCCGGCCCATCAGGTTCGGGTGGATCGGGTGATCCTCGTAGACGATGGGCGCCCCCTCCGCCGCGCCGTTGGCCACGATCACGTTGGCCTGGTAACGGGCGAAGCTCGGCGCCGGGCTCGGGCCGGCTATCGCGGCGAGGCCGCCCTGCGGCCCCATGCCGCCACCCGTCTCACCGCCCGGTCTCCCACCCTCTGGGCGCATGAAGTCCCGCGCATTCTCGATCATGTCCTCCTGGACGGTGTCGAGATGCGCGGTCACGTCCGCAAGATCGGCATAGCGCGCGCGGAGGTCGTCCATCAGTGGGCGACGGCGCCGCGCGCGACGTCGCGGTCGAGCTCCCGGACCCGCGCCCTGTGATTCCGCTCCCAGCCCGGCATCTTGGCCAGTATCTCCTCGAGCTCGCCCTGAAGCTTGCCGATATCCGACTTGATCCTCTCCTGCTCCTCCTCGGGCAGCTTGCCGAACTCCTCGGGGCTCAGCACCTCGCCGTCCCGCACGGGCGTGAGCGCCAGGCCCATGGGCGTGCGCATCGTGGCGATGCCGCGTTCCTGTGCGCGGCGCTGGAGGTCGCCGAAGGCGGCCTCGTGCCGCTCCTTCATCTCCTCTTCGATGGCCTGGCGGCGGGCGCGGTACTCCTCGCTCTCGAAATCCGTCGGGATGGCTGCCCGCATTTCCTCGATGAGCGTCTCAATGTCGTGCTGGAAGGGTCGCGCTCGGCCCGCGGGGAGGCGCAGCGCCGCGAGCTTCTGCGGATCCTCGAAATTATGCACGTAGCACCAGTCGTCGGGTGCCGCCTGCTGCTCGAGGAACTGGCGCACCATAGTGTGCTTGCCCACGCCCGGCGGGCCGAGCGCGAACATGTTGTAGCCGTCCTGGCGGATGCCGATGCCGAAGCGCACCGCCTCGACGGCCCGGTCCTGCCCGATCACTTCCTCGAGGTCGGCGAGCTCGTCCGTGGTCTCGAAACCGAGCGATTCGGGATCAGTGAGCGGGGCGAGCGCTTCTGGCGGCAGGGGCTTGGGCGCCGTCATTGCTTCTCTTCGCTCCCCCTCGCCGGATCAGGCTTCGAGCTCGAGGCGCTCCATATCGTCGTCCGAGAAGCCGAAATGGTGGCCGATCTCGTGGATCAGGACATGGCGGATCAGGTGGCTCAGATCCTCGCCGCTCTCGCACCAATAGTCGAGGAGCGGCCGGCGGTAGAGGAAGATCATGTCGAGGTCCTGCGGCGTGTCGAGGATGCTCCTGTCCCGGAGCGACACGCCACGGTAGAGCCCGAGCAGGTCGAAGGGCGACTCCAAGCCCATCTCCTGATCGGTCTCCTCGTCGGGGAACTCCTCGACCCGGATCGACACGTCGCGCACGTGGCGCCGCAGCTCCGCCGGGATCATGGCATAGGCCTCGCGCGCGATGGCCTCGATCTCGTCGAGGCTGGGCGCCGAGGTATGCCGACCGATGTCCGCCAAGATTGCCATACAGGGAGTCTTAACGCAGCTTGATCCAACCGCCAAGCACGTCCAACCTATCGGTCGGGGCCAATGGGGAGGCGACACATGATCGCGGCACGTATAGGCGGGGAAACACAGCCATGAGCGCGACGAAACCGGAGCCTGCCATGGCCCGCTGCGTTCGTCTCTCGGATTCCGGCGGGATACCGCGCATGTCTTTCTACGCGGCGCTCGTGGTCGGCACCATCCTCAACATCATCAATCAGGGCGATACCCTTTTGGCGGGAGAGGCGCCCCAATACCTCAAGGGCGGGCTCACCTTTCTGGTGCCCTATTGCGTCGCCACATATGGTGCCGTCAGCAGCCGCTGGCACGCGGGGCGCTGACGGCCTGTGCGGCCCCTATTTGGCGCCATGCGGAGCGCCCCGTCGAGGCGCACCACCTCACCATTGAGCATGCGGTTCGAGATCATGTGCGAGGCCAGGTCGGCATACTCGGCCGGCGTGCCGAAGCGGCTCGGATAGGGGATCGAGGCTTCGAGGCTGTCCTGCGCCGCCTGGGGCAGGGTGAAGAACATGGGCGTGGCGAAGAGCCCGGGCGCGATCGTCAGCACGCGCACGCCGAAGCGCGCGAACTCCCGCGCCGCCGGCATGGTCATGGCGGCGACCCCGCCCTTCGACGCCGAATAGGCCGCCTGCCCGATCTGCCCCTCGAAGGCCGCGACCGAGGCGGTCATGATGATGACGCCGCGCTCGTTATCCTCGAACGGCTCGACCGCGCTCATATCGGTGGCGGCGAGGCGCATGAGGTTGAAGGTGCCGATCAGGTTGACGGCGATCACCTTCGCGAAATCGTCGAACGAGTGCGGTCCATCGCGGCCGACGATGCGGGCGCCGTAGCCGATACCGGCGCAGTTGATGAGCACCCGGGCCGCGCCGTGCGCCTCGCGTGCCGCGGCGATGGCCGCCTCCCCGCTCTCGGCCGAGGCCACGTCGCAGTGAACCGCAATGCCGCCGATCTCCTTCGCGACCGCCTTGGCGGCGTCCATGTTGACGTCGAGGATGGCGACCTTGGCGCCGTCCGCGGCGAGGCGCCGCGCCGTGCCCTCGCCGAGGCCCGAGCCGCCGCCGGTGACGATTGCTGCCTTTCCGTTCACGTCCATGTAAGTTCTTCCCTCCGCTTCTCAGATAATGGCGTCCAGCCGCGCGATGAGGCGCCGAACCTCCTCCTCCGTGTTGTAGTGGACCATGCTGGTCCGCACCACACCGTCCTCGGCGCCGTAGCCGAGGTCGCGGACGATGCGGTAGGCGTAGAAGTTGCCGTTCGACGCGCCGATGCGCGCCTCCGCGAGGCCAGCGGTGATCGCGGCCGAGTCCCGGCCCTCCACGGTGAAGGAGACGGTGGGCGCGCGCTTGGCCGCGTCCGCCGTCGCCCGCCCGATGAGGCGCACCCCCGGCTTGGCGGCCAGAAACTCGATCAGCGGCCCGGCGAGCCGCTCCTCGTGCGCCGCGACGAGGCCGAAGACCTCGCCCAGGCGGTCGTGGAGGCCGAGGTTCGAGCCTGGGAAGTGATGGTCGTGGAGGGCCGAGAGGTAGTCGGTGATGCCGGCGAGCCCGCCCAGCACATCGTAATTGTGGCCGCCCACGGTCAGCTTCCCGGGCAGCCGGTCCTCGGCGATGAAGAAGTGGCTCTGGCCCCGTGCGGCCAAGAAGCGCTCGCGCTTGCCGTACATGAGGGCGTGGTGCGGGCCATAGAGCTTGTACAGGCTGCAAAGGTAGAAATCGACGTCGAGCGCCTTCACGTCGAGCCGGCGGTGCGGCGCATAGGCGACGGCATCGACGCAGACCCACGCGCCGGCGTCGTGGACGCGGCGCGCGATCGCGGCCACGTCGTTGATGGTGCCGGTGACGTTCGAGCAATGGGTGAAACAGACGAGCCGCGTGCGCTCGGTAAGCAGCTCGTCGAGCGCCTCGATCTCCAAGTCCGCCGTCTCCGGGTTCGCGCGCCACTCGCGCACCGTGATCCCGGTCTCCTCGAGCCGGCGCCAGGCGCCGTTGTTGGACTCGTGGTCGAGGTTGGTGACGATGATCTCGTCGCCCTCACGGAACAGGGGCCGCAATGCCTTCGACAGCACATAGACGTTCATGGTCGTCGAATGGCCGATCACCACCTCGTCGGGCGCGGCGTTGATCATCGCCGCCATCTGGCTCTTGGCTTCCTCGAGCCGCGCGGTGGCGAGCTCGGAGGCCGGGTAGGGATTGTTGGGCTGGACCTGGCACTCGCGCATGAAGGCGGTGGTGCGCGCGATCACGCTTTCGGGCACCAGAGTGCCGGCGGCATTGTCGAAGAGCGCCCAGTCCCCGGCCAGCAGCGGGAAGTGGCCGCGCGCGAATTCAACGTCGAATTTATCCGTCCCCGCCATGGGCATGCTCCCTCCCCCGCGAACGCGGCAGAGACTATTGTCGGGTCCCCGGGCCGTCAACGACGTCCGATCCGGTCGATTCCTCGGCGCGGCAATGGGAAGGCGTGAGCCGCTTCGCCGGCCCGCGGCTCAGGTGCCGGCCACGGTCATGCCGTCGATGCGGACCGTGGGCGCATCGGCGCCGGTGCGAAACTCGAGGTCGTCGGCGGCCGCGAGGCTCGCGAACATGTCCTCGAGGTTGCCGGCGATTGTCAGTTCGCTCACCGGATAGGCACGCTTCCCGCCCTCGATCCAGAAGCCGGCGGCCCCACGGCTGTAGTCGCCCGTCAACATGTTGATGCCGAAGCCCATGAGCTCGGTGACGTAGAAGCCGCTTTCGATATCGGCCATGAGCCCATCCGGGCCACACGCGCCGGGCTCGAGCCACAGGTTGCTGGCCGCTGGCGAGGGCGGCGAGGAGACGCCGCGCGCGGCGTGGCCGGTACTGTCGAGGCCGAGCTGGTGGGCGGCCCGCGAATCGAGCAGCCAGGTGGTGAGGACGCCGCCCTCGATCACCACCCGTCGCCCCCCCGCCACGCCCTCGCCGTCGAAAGGGCGGGAGGAGAGGCCGCGCGGCCTGCGTGGGTCGTCGATGACGGTGACGGCCGCGGGGAAGATACGCTCCCCCATGCGGTCCTTGAGGAAGCTGGTGCCGCGCGCGATGGCGGCACCGTTGATGGCCCCGGCGAGATGGCGCAGGAGCCCGCCCGAGATGCGTGGGTCGTAGACCACGGGGACTTGCGTGCTTCTGACCTTGCGCGGGCCCAGGCGCGCGACCGCCCGCTCGCCCGCGCGCCGGCCCACCGCCTCGGGGTCCTCGAGGTCGGCGGCATGAACGGCGCTGGCCCAGTCGTAGTCGCGCTCCATGCCGAGTCCTTCCCCGGCGAGAACGGCGGCGCTCACCCCGTGGCGCGAGACGGCATAGCCGCCCGCGAAGCCGTTCGAGGCGGCGAGCGCCACCTGGCTGCCCGACCAGGAGGCCTCGGCACCCTCGGAGTTGGTGACACCCGGCACGGCGCGCGCCGCGACCTCGGCCGCCGCCGCGCGCGCGGCGAGGGCTTCGGGCGCGGGCTCGTCGTCACCGGCGAGGTCGAGGTCGGGCGGGGCGGCCTCGAGCAGGGCCGGGTCGGCAAGGCCGCAATGGGGATCCTCGGGCACCGCCCGCGCCATGTCGAGCGCCCGTGAGATCAGCTCCGCGAGCGCCGCGGCCGAGCGGTCGCTCGAGGACACCACGGCCTGTCGCTTGCCCACAAAGACGCGCAGGCCCAGGTCCTGGGATTCCGAGCGCTCGAGATGCTCGGTCTCCCCCAGGCGCTGGGCGTGGGAGAGCGAGGTGCTGGTGATCGCCACGGCGTCCGCCGCGTCGGCACCGGCCTTCCGCGCGCGCGCGATCAGGTCGTCGAGCAAATCGAGGTCGGGGTCGGCGGGCATGGGGGACTCCTCATGGGAGGCGAACATTCGCCTGACAGATATAGGCCATGCTCGCCCGGTGCGGAAGGCAGGAGGTGCGATAATGGCGGTTGTCGGCAACGCCTACCCCCAGATCGGCTTGCCACTTCCCGGCAGGCCGTAGCTCTCCCATTCCCGCGTCACCTTCTCGACCACCGCCTCGGCCATGCCGAGCTTTGTGCCCCATTCGCGCTTGGTCTCAGGCGGCCATTTGTTGGTGGCGTCGAGGCCGATCTTGGAGCCGAGGCCCGAGTCGGGCGAGGCGAAGTCGAGGTAGTCGATGGGCGTTCTCTCGACGACGAGCGTATCGCGCGCGGGGTCCATGCGGGTCGAGACGGCCCACATGACGTCGGCCCAGGACCGGGCGTCGATGTCGTCGTCCACCACGATCACCCACTTGGTGTAGGTGAACTGGCGCAGGGTGGACCACACCCCCATCATCACCCGCCGTGCGTGGCCCGGATAGGCCTTGCGGATGGAGACGACGGCGATGCGGTAGGAGCAGCCCTCGGGTGGCAGCCAGAAATCGACGATCTCAGGGAACTGCTGCTGGAGGAGGGGGATGAAGACCTCGTTCAGGGCCTGGCCCAGGATCGAGGGCTCGTCGGGCGGCCGGCCGGTGAAGGTCGAGAGGTAGATGGGGTCGCGGCGCATGGTCAGCGCCGAGATCTCGAACACGGGGAAGCGCTCGACCGCGTTGTAATAGCCCGTGTGGTCGCCATACGGCCCCTCGTCTTCGTAGCGGTCGAGGGAGACGTGGCCCTCGAGCACGATCTCGGCCTGGGCGGGCACCTTGAGGGGCACGGTCTTGCAGTCCACGAGCTCGACCCGCGTGCCGCGCAGGAGGCCCGCGAACTGGTACTCCGAGAGGGTGTCGGGCACCGGTGTCACGGCGGCGAGGATGGTGCCGGGGTCGGCGCCGATGACGACGGCGACCGGTAGGGGTTCGGCCTTCTCGGCCTTCCAGCGGGCGTGGTGCTGGGCCCCGCCCCGGTGCTTGAGCCAGCGCATGAGGGTCGAGCGTGGCCCCGTGACCTGCATGCGGTAGATGCCGAGGTTGAAATCGTCCTCGCGCCGCTTCCCCGGCCCCTTGGTGACGACGAGCGGCCAGGTGATGAGCGGCGCCGGCTCTCCCGGCCAGCAGGTCTGGATGGGAAGCGCTGAGAGATCGATCTCCTCGCCCCGCAAGACCACCTCCTGGCAGGGGGCGGAGCCTATGGTGCGCGGCTTCATGGACATGACGGTCTTGAGCATGGGCAGCATCGCGGCGGCCGCGCGCCAGCCCTCCGGCGGCTCGGGCTGGCGCAGGAAGGCGAGCGTCTCTCCCACCTCGCGCAGCGCGTCCGGCTCCCTATCCATGCCCCACGCCACGCGCTCCATTGTGCCGAACAGGTTGACAAGCATGGGCATGCCGTAGCGCCGGCCGCCGGCGCCCACCACGTTCTCGAACAGGACCGCCGGGCCGCCCTCGGCGAGGAGGCGGGTCTGGATCTCGGTCACCTCGAGGACGGGCGAGACGGGCGCGGTGACGCGGGCGAGGCGGCCAGCACCTTCAAGCCGGTCGATGAAGTCGCGCAGGCTGGCATAGGGCATGGGCGGGGCCGTGCGGTAACGGTAATCGATGCGCGCCAACAACGCCCCAAGCCGCCGTTAAGGTCAAGGCGCGTTAACCGGATTTGCTGGCGATTTGTTAACGGATGACCCGGCAATATCGACCTACCGAGGCCTCCAGGACGGAGGCGGGACAAGGAGGGCAGGACGCCATGTATGACGAGCAATTTGCGCCCCGATCCGCGACCGGCATGGCCGAGACTCTCGGGCCACGAGGGGCCACGGCAATTCCGCCATCACTGGACCGCGACGCGCGGGCCAGCCGCAACGCGATCTGGCTGCTTCTGGGTGTGGTGGTCTATTGCAGCGCACAGGTGTGCATTTTGATCTGAGTCGGGCCGGGACGCCCGGCGAAGGTTGAACCGGCTCCTCCCGCTCGCCAAATGACGGGAGCGGGAGGCGGAGTGTATCCGATGAAGCGATTCTGGGTGGTGGGTGGCGAATTTACCGACACCAGCTTCACGCGCCTCGTGGGTGACGGCGTGTACGAGCGCTATGGCGCCTTCGACAGCTATGCCGAGGCCCGCGCCGTGTGGCGCGCCAAGGCCATGCAGACGGCGGACGCCTCGCTCTACCGCTTTTCGATCGAGGAGGAAGACGCGACCGCCTACTGGGTGGTGGGGGCGAGCTATACCGACACGACATTCAAGGAGACGGTAGGCGGCGTGCCGGAGGAGCGGCGCGGCCCCTTCGCGCGCTACGACGAGGCTTTCGACACCTGGCGCGCCCGGGCCATGGCGACTGTCGACGACGCCCACGCGCGCTACCGCATCGAGCGGGTGTGAGCGCGGCGATGCAGCCACGCATCCGCCGTCGCGATGCGAGCCTGCTGGAGGATGCCCGCCTCGTGCCCGACGCGGCGGCGGCGCTGGGCGTGCGCGAGTTCGACCTGTTCCGCCTCGCCTACCGCCGCTGGTACGGCCGTGACGCGGACGAGAAGCGCCTCGAGCGCTATTTCGCACCCTACATGTTCCATCAGGTCGCGCCGCCCTGGGTGCGCCATATGTGCCGTGAGGTGCTGGCACGCGCGGCACAAGGGCGGCTCGACCCGGACGATTTCGGAGCCGCCACGGTACGCTGCGTCCAGCGGCCCGTGCCGCTCGGCTGGCTTACCGTGGCGCTGACCCTGGCCGCGGCGCTCGCCGCCCACGTCCTCATCCTGTGGTCCTACAGCCGCGGCCCCAGGATCGGCCTCGAGGATGTCGGACCGGGCCTGCGCTTCTTCCTCGGCCTGTTCGGCGGCGGGGCCGGGTAATGGAGGCGGACCGGGCCGGCCGCGTCGCTCGGGCCAAGGCCTATCCCTTCGCCATTCCCGGCCGGTCCTACCTCTACGTGAACGGCGACAGTCACGAGCTGGTGGTGCACGGAGCATGCCCGGTTGCGGACGGGGTGCTCGACCGTGCGGACGGCCCGCGGCCGGCACCGGATCATCTGGCGGATGCGGGGATCGAGGCGGGACCCGGGATTGAGGGCCGGACACCGGTCATCGCCAGCGGCTCCAACCAGTCCCCGGACCAGCTCCGGCGCAAGTTCGGCGCGCTGCCGGGCGACGTGGTGATCCCCGTGAGCCGGTGCCGGCTTGCGGAATTCGACGCCGTCTATTCAGCCCACTTCTCGCGCTACGGCAGCATCGCCGCGACCCTCCAGCATAGCCCGGGCACGACCGTCACCCTCATGGTCACCTGGCTGACGCCCGATCAGCTCGGCCATATGCACGACACCGAGGCGCGTGGCGAGAACTACGCCTACGTCCGTCTCGACGGTCTTGCCCTCGCACTCGATGGCGGTGCGACGCTCGATGTTGCATACGCCTATACGAGCCTCCATGGCTGCCTGACCCGGGCCGGCCGGCCGGTCGCGCTGCGGGAGGTCGCGGCCGAGGGCCGCGCCTTCGATGCCCTCGACCAAACCGCGATCCAGGCCCATGCCCGCGATCGGCTGGCGCCGGGGGATGGGTTTGATGAGTTCATCCTGGCGAATATCGAGGATAGGCACTTGCGCCGTGCCCGCACGGCGGCCTTGCGCGTGAACGCGGGCGGGTTCGAATGGCCTCACCGCCACGTCATCGAGAATTGATCCTGCCGGACGCAAGCCCGGTCGTGCGACAGACTCGCGCTAGAATGTCAGTCTGATCGATTCATCTACACACGAGGCGGCCACTGCTGTGCCCCATGACGCACGCGCAGTATCTCGACCGCTTCCGCTTTGACTTGATAGACCACGATGTAGGGCGTACGAGCGATTACAAGCTCGCGCGTGCCGCCGACGCGACCGGCCCTTCCGCGCCGTGGAAGCTGTGCGAGCGTTTCAACTTCGTCGATTATACTCTCGTAAACGTGCGCGGCGGCCGCGGGATCGTCCGTCGCGATGTATCCGTGGGCTGCCTCGAGATCGCCGAGCGCTGCTTCGAGCCACCGGATCTCCATAAAGCGCTATGCTTTTGGCTTCGGCCTTGGAAGCTTGTCGTCGGTGGTCAAGGAGCGCAGCCACTCGACCGCGCGTTCATGCGAGACGAACGGCCCGCCAGCATCCGCCTGATGTTTGCGCTCGGCGGTGAGGCGGGCTTCCTCATGCGAGATTTCCCCACCGCGAGGCGACGCCGCTATGGATGCGGTTCCAGATTTCTTCATGACCGTGACACTATAACACGGCCGGGCAGCCGGCAATCCAAGCAGCTCTGGCCTACCCGTCCGCCTCCACCCGCCACACGCGCGCGTTGCGCGCGTCCGTGTCCTCGATCTCGCGGGTGGTTTCGACGGCGTAGCGGGCGAGTTGTGTCAAGCCGCGCTTGGGCAGGTAGGCCCGGCCCGGGTCGCCCAGCAGCACGAGCGCCCCGCCCGCCGCGAGCGACCGGAGCCAGGGCACGACCCGTTCGGCCATGGGGCGCTCGTAGCAGACGTCGCCCGCCAGCACCACGTCCCAGCCCGGGTTCGCGGCGCCCACGATGTCGGCGATTCGGGGCTCGATTCGGACACCGTTGCAGCTGGCGTTGAGGGCCATGGCGGCACCCGCGCAAGTGTCCACATCCACCGCCTCGACCCGCGCCGCCCCGGCCATCGCCGCGGCGATGGCGACGAGGCCCGAGCCGGCGGCGAAATCGAGGACGGCGCGGCCCACCGCCACGTCCGGACGATCGAGGAGGTAGCGCGCGATCGCCTGTCCCCCGGCCCAGGCGAAGGCCCAGAAGGATGGGTCGAGGCCTTCGCGCTCGAGCCAGTCCTCGGCGGCGCGCCAGATGGGCGTGATCTCGGTTGCTTGGTAAAGCGCGATCTCGGGCACCAGCGGCGACCGGGCCACCGCCGCATTGGCACGGATGAAGGCCCGGTGGTCGGGTGCGGTCGCCGTCACCCGGCGACCAGCCGGTCGAGGACAATAGCGGCCAGCAGGATCCAGCCGAAGATGCGGTTGGAACGAAACTTGGCGAGGCAATCGGTCGCGTCGTCGATATCGACTGTCGCCGCCTGCCACATCAGGTGGCCGGCGGCGGCCGCGAGGCCCGCGTAATAGACCCAGCCGGCGCCGAGCGCCGCCCCGGCGGCGGCCATCAGCGCGATGGCGGCGGCGTAGAAGGCATAAAGCCAGGGCCGGGTGCGCGCGCCGAGGGCGAGGGCGGAGGACTTGACGCCGATGAGCGCGTCGTCCTCTTTGTCTTGATGGGCGTAGATGGTGTCGTAGCCCAAGGTCCAGAAGATGCCCGCGGCATAGAGCAGGAGAGGCGCCCAGGTGAGGTCGCCCCTGACCGCCGCCCAGCCGAGGAGCGCGCCCCAGTTGAAGGTCAGGCCGAGCACGAATTGGGGCCAGTTGGTGACGCGCTTCATCAAGGGATAGGCGAAGACGAGCGCGAGCGAGGCCGCCCCCACGGCGATGGCGAAGCTGTTGAAGCTCAGCAGAATGGCGAGCCCGGCGAGAAGCTGGAGGAAGAGAAAAACGAGCGCGGCCCGCAAGCTGACGGCGCCGCTCGGCAGCGGGCGGGTGGCGGTGCGCGCGACCTTGGCATCGAACTCGCGGTCCGTGATGTCGTTCCAGGTGCAGCCCGCCCCGCGCATGACGATGGCGCCCAAGCCGAACAACGCGAAGAAGCGCATGTCCCACCAGGTGACGGCCGCCATGGCCAGGCTCCACCACCCGGGCAGCAGCAGCAGCCAGGTGCCGATGGCCCGGTCGAGGCGCATGAGAGAGGCATAAGGCCATAGCGCGGCGGGCAGGAGCCGCGCGACGAGCCCGTCCTCGCGGATGTCGATCGGCGAAGGGCTGGCGGTGGCTTTGGCCGGGTTCGTCATGCTGTGTTAAGTTTGCCCGAATCTGGTGGATTGCGCGAGGCTCGGCAGGCCATGGCGAATCAGGACGCGGGACCCCGCCCGGCCGGGGCCATGGGGGTTCGCCTCCATGTGGCGGACGGTTTGGGAGAAGGGGCGGTGGTGGCGCTTGGCGAAGGCCAAGCGCACTACCTACGCACGGTAATGCGTCGGAGTGTGGGCGAATACGCGCGCCTCTTCAATGGCCGCGACGGCGAATGGTCGGCGCTCATCACGGCCCTCTCCAAGAATGGCGGCGCCCTCGCGGTCCAGCACCGCATTCGGCTTCAAGCGAGCGCGCCGGACCTGTGGCTGTTGTTCGCGCCGCTCAAGCGCGCAGCCATCGACGACCTCGCCCGCAAGGCGACCGAGCTCGGCGCCTCGGCGCTCCGCCCCGTGCTCACACACCGGACGGTGGCGACGCGCGTCAACTTCGCCCGCCTGCTGGCCAACGCCATCGAGGCAGCCGAGCAGTGCGAGCGCCTCGACGTGCCGGAGGTGGCGGAGCCCGTGGCACTCGACGCCGTCCTCGCCGCCTGGCCAGCCGGGCGCCGCCTGTTGTTGTGCGACGAGGCGGGCGGCGGCGCGCCCATTGCCCGCGTGCTGTCGCGGTTGGAGCCGGCGGCGGGACGGGCGCCGTGGGCCGTGCTGACGGGCCCTGAGGGCGGATTCACGCCTTCCGAGCTTGACGGCCTGAGGAAACTGCCTTTTGTTACGCCGGTCGGGCTCGGGCCGCGCATCCTGCGCGCCGGGACGGCGGCCCTTGCCGCGCTCGCGTGCTGGCAGTCGCTGGTCGGCGACTGGGCCCAAGGGGAGAATCTTTAGGACGCCCAGGCGCCGCCCGGCGCGTGGCCAGTCGAGGGGCCAACTCACCCATGTCCGCGCCGCCCAAAGAGAGCGCCGAGCCCATCATCGGCAAGCGCCAGCTCGTCGAATATCTCGAATCCGGGTGCAAGCCGCCCGCGGCCTGGTGCATCGGCACCGAGCATGAGAAGTTCGTCTTCCGCCTCGACGACCTGCACCCGCTGCCCTACGACGGACCGGTCGGCATCGGTGCCGTGCTCGAGGGCCTGGCCGGCTTCGGCTGGTCCCCCGTCGTGGAGAAGGGCAACGTCATCGCCTTGGGCCACGAGGATGGCTGCAGCGTCACGCTCGAGCCTGGCGGCCAGCTCGAGCTCTCGGGCGCGCCCGTCCGCACGCTGCACCAGACCTGCGCCGAGGTGAACCTGCACCTCGACCAGTGCAAGTCCGTGGGCGAGAAACTCGGGGTCGGCTTCCTCGGCATCGGTTTCAATCCCAAGTGGCGGCGCGAGGACATGCACTGGATGCCCAAGGGCCGTTACAAGATCATGCGCGAATACATGCCGAAGAAGGGCAGCCTCGGGCTCGACATGATGCTCCGCACCTGCACGGTACAGGTGAACCTCGACTTCGAGTCGGAGGCCGATATGGTGCGGATGTACCGGGTGAGCCTCGCCCTCCAGCCCGTGGCCACGGCTCTTTTCGCCAACTCGCCTTTCACCGAGGGGCGGCCCAACGGCTTCCTCAGTTACCGCAGCCACATCTGGACCGACACCGACCCCGACCGCTGCGGCATGCTGCCCTTCGTCTTCGACGACGGCATGGGGTTCGAGCGCTACGTCGACTACATGCTCGACGTGCCCATGTACTTCGTCTACCGCGACGGGCAGTACATCGACGTGGCGGGCCGGTCCTTCCGCGATTTCATGGATGGCCGCCTGGAAGGCTTCGAGGGCCAGCGACCGGGCATGAGCGACTGGGAGGACCACCTGACGACCACCTTCCCGGAGGTCCGCCTCAAGCGCTACATGGAGATGCGGGGCGCCGACGGCGGTCCCTGGCGGCGGCTCTGCGCGCTGCCGGCCCTATGGACGGGCCTGCTCTACGATCGGGGCGCGCTCGACGCCGCCTGGGACCTGGTCAAGGACTGGACGGACGAGGAGCGCGAGATGCTGCGGGCCGAAGCGCCCCGGCGCGCGCTCAAGACCCCGTTCCGGGGCGGCACCCTCGGCGATCTCGCTCTCGAGGTGTTGCGGATCGCCCGCGCCGGGCTCAAGGGCCGGGCGCTTTCCGACGAGTTCGGCGACGACGAGTGCCACTTCCTCAACATCCTCGATGAGATCGCCGAATCCAGGCGCACCCCGGCCGAGGTCAAGCTCGAGGCCTATCACGGCCGTTGGCAGGAGAGCGTCGACCCGTTCTACCGCGAGTTCATGTATTGATTACCGGGCCGCCCGCGCCGTTCCCGCGCAGGCGACCTTGCCCGCGGGGCTGATCGAGACGAGGCGCGCGGGGAAACCGGTCCCGCCTCCGCCCCTGATCTCCACGCAGTCGTCCCAGAACAGCGGGCGCGGGAACCGGGCCGAGAGCTCGAGCCGCTCGGGCGCGCCCGCGGCCTCCACGGCCTCCATCATCCAGGTGATGGACATCTGGCCCTGGGCGATGGGTGCGCGGTAGCCGAGGGCGTGCGCGAACGCGGGCTCGAAGTGGATGCGGTTGCCGACCTCCTCGGAGTAACCCATGACGCGCTCGGGCGTGAGCTGCTTGCGTGCGAGCGGGACCAGCCCCGCGGTGGATTCGGCGGGCCGGGCGGTGCGGGCGCTCGCCGCCGGCCTGTCCAGAAGCGCCGCGGCGTCCGCCTCCAGGATGCCCATCTCGCTGGTCACGGCCACCGCGCCGTCGGGCCCATGGATATCGAAAACATAGAGCAACCGCCGCTCCTTGGGCGTGCGCTCGGCCGTCGCGATGCGGCCGCGTACCACGAGCGGCGTGTCGACAGCGACATTCGTGTGTCGGATGAGGCACTGGGTCAGGTGAATGCGGCCGTCGATCTCGAGGCCGGCGGCGTTGTAGGCGCGGAAGCAATCGTTGCCGAGGATGGAGATATCGGCGCGGTCGCCGTAAAGCGCGCCATCCACTTCGCAGCAGTCGTGATAGTGCGCCTGCCGGGCGCGCGCGATCGCGGTCTCGAAAGGCGGCAGGCGGTCACCGGCATTGCGGGGCGGCTCGCTCATGGCCGCACTATCGCGCGCGGGCACGGGTCGCGGCAAGATTCCACAATCCACCGCTCGCGCGGTTATTTCGAGCTGGGGAACCCCTGGCTCGGGCGTACGTCGGTCGTGCCGCGGTAGACCAAAAGCGCGAGGAGCCCGAGGGTGGCGAGGATACCGAAGACCAGGCGATAGGCCTCCTCGGGCGGAACGCCGTCAATGGTGGGAAAGGCGCCGATGATGAAGCCGGTTATGATCTGCAGGCCGGCGGTACCACCGAAATGGAAGGTGTTGATGGTGGTAAGGCCCCGCCCAGCCAGGCGGTGGGGGAAGAGGGCGCGGCCGTGGGCCATCAGCGGGATGTCGTAGAGCCCGAAGAAACCGAGCAGGCCGAGCAGCACCGCGGCGAGCCAAAGTGGCGGGCCCGGGAGGGCCGCGAGCGCCGCCAGGGTGGCGAAGGTGGCGAGGCCACCCGCGATCACCACCCGCTTGCGCGTATCGAAGCGCCGGTCGAGCGGGCCGTAGAAGAGGGTGCCGGCGATCATCGCGAAGCTCATGATCAAGAGGATGTTGCCGCGCCCGCCCGTGTCCAGGTTATAGACGTCGTTGAGATAGGGCCCGGCCCACAGAGTGCGCACGGTGAACATGATGGAGGAGCCGAACGCCGTTATCACCACGATGCGGCCGAGCCCGGCGACGGCCACAACCTCGCGCATGCCGCGGATGGTGTCCCGCAGGCGCTCGGGCGCAACGGTCGGCGTGGGCTTGATGCCGGTCGGGGAGTCGCGCACCAGGAGCACGGCGAAAAGAGCCACGAGGGCCACCAGGCCGGAAATCGCGAAATAGGTCTGGCGCCAGCCGAAGGTCTCGGCGAAGAGGGCGACCGGAAGGGTGGAGGCGATCTGGCCGACGCCGCCGATGGCGATGGTGATGCTGGTGATGGTGGCGAAGCGGTCGGCCGGGAACCAGCGTGAATAGACGACCAGTGGGGCCATCAGATTACTGCTCGCGCCCAGGCCCATGAGCGCCGCGCCGAGGTAGAGGCCGGCCGCGTCCTCGGCCGTGGCGAATATGATCGGGCCGACGACGGCTAGGCCCTGCATGGAGATGATGGTGCGCCGGGCGCCGAAGCGGTCCACGAGGATGCCGACCGGAATCTGCATGACCGCGAAGGAAAGGAACATGGCGGCGCTCAACCCGCCCAGAATCGCGGGGCTGAGCCCGAGCTCGGCCTGCAGCTCGGGCGCCACCACGGCGATCGAGTAACGGTAGATATTGCCGATCATGAAGACGGCGCAGAGGCTCGCGACCATGGCGTTCATGGCGGCGCGGTCCGATGGCACGGGCTCAGCCCTCCGCCGCCATGAGACGGCGGTAAATGGGGGTCAGAAGGGCAGGCAGGGTTAAGATCGGGATTTGGCCGATGGCGAAGAACACGAGGACATCGAAGTCCGCGGAATCGATCAGGACGGCCAGCAGGAGGGCCAGGTTGCGGTTGCCCGAGGCGAAGCCGACCGTCAGTGCCTCGCGCCGGCCCAGCCGCCAGAAGGCGGCGGCGCCGAGGACCTGGAGCCCGAGATTGGCACCGAAGGCCGCCGCCAGGCACAGCAGGATGTAGCCCGGGCGCACGGCCAGCTCCGCCGCCACGCCGTCCATGATGGCGATCGCGAAGACGATGAAGATGACCACGTTCACGCCATCGATCTCCCGCGCGTGGCGGTCGATCCGGTCGCCCCCGGCGAGGTGGCGAAAGACCGCCGCCAGGAGTGCCGAGCCGCCGACGAAGGCGAGGAGACGCAGCATCAGCTCGCCGATGCCGATATGGAGGTCGAGCCCGAGCAGGACGAGCGGGCTCGGCGGCAGGGTCAGCGGCACGAGGAACATTGCCGAGACCGTGGCGACGACGACGAAGGGGGCGTCGAGCCCGACCAGGAGCGCGAGCGACACGGAGGCGAAGACGGGCGCGGTCATGCCCTGGAGCACGAGCGCCGTGGCGAGGCCCGCCGGGGGCTCGAGGAGCGCGACGACCGCCCACTACACCAGCGGGCATACGGCGAGGATCCACAGGAGGACCGCGCCCGAGAGCAGGGGTCGCCGGCCGTAGGCGACCACGGCCGCGGGATCGAGGCGGATCAAGGCCAGGGTGACGACGATGAAGTAGGCGGGCACGAGGAGCGGCCGCAGCAGCGACGCGAGCTCAGGCCACAGGAGCCCGGCGAACGCACCGAGCGCCAGGATCGGCCCGCCCCGAGCGCCGAGGGCGCCGAGGAAGCGAGCGATCACGCCGCCCCCAGGCGCGGCGATCGGTCGCCGTTCATGCGGGTCGGAGCGTCACGTCCGCCCGGCGAGGCTCTTGGCCAGCTCGGTCGCGCTATCGAGGTCGTATTCGCGGTACATCTGTAGCCATTCGGCGGCCGGAGAGCCCGAGCCGTGGATGATCTCCACGTACCACCAGGCGGCGTATTCCGAAGCCACCAGGTCTCTGATGAAACGCAGCATCTGGATGCGCTCGCCGCCCGATTCGCCCGCCGCCCTGTAGTACTTGTCGAAATACTTGCCGAGCTCGGGCGAACGCTGGTCCGCCACCGAGGGCAGGGTGATGACGGCGCCGCCCGCGATCTCGAGCAAGAGGCGTGCGCAGGTGAAATGCGCTTCCATGGCCACGTGCTTGCCCGTGTTGGCGAACACGGGATCGGGGACCGCGACGCCCGGCTCCATCACCTTGCAATGCTGGGCTGAGGCGATGCCGGCGCTCCAGATCAGGGTCTGGAGCTTGATCATCTCGGTGATCTTGTCGCGGATGTGGTGCGCGTTCTCGACCCCGTTCAGCTCGGCGATGCGCCGGGCCGCGCCGATGAAAATGTCGAGCTTGCCCACGTCGGCGCCGAGGTAGCCCTGGCGGTTCACGTTGGCGAAGATGTTCGCCATCTCGCCCGCGTACTGCCATTCGCCACACATGAAAACCCGCTCCCAGGGCACGAACACGTCCTCGAAGATGGTGAAGCTCTCGAGCAACTGGTCCTTGCCCGAGATGGGGGCGAGCGCGGGGTCGTCCACGTTCTCGGCCGCGCGCGCTATCATCCTGATGCCGGGCGTATCGACCGGAATGGCGAAGGAGACGGCGTAGTCGGCGTCCTCCTCGCGCATGGCCCGGGTGGGGGCGACGATGATCTCCTCCGCCGCCACCGAGCCCGAGGTGTGCATCTTGCAGCCGCGCACGACGATGCCGTCCTTGGTGCGCTCGACGACGCGCAGGTAGGCATCGGGGTCGGGCTGGTCGGCGGGGCGCAGGCGACGGTCGCCCTTGGGATCGGTGATCCCCGCCGAGGTCATGGTCTGCTCTTTCTGGAAGCGCGAGATGTAGTTGCGCACGCGCTCGTAATATTCGCCATTGGTGTTCTTGGCCATCTCGGTGCTGACCACGTAGAGCGAGGCCAGCTCGTCGCGCCCGATGGTGGCGTAGCCCGCCGACGGGGCCTGGCGCGAGACCCGCTTCGCCACCTCGATATTGCCGACCAGCTCCGCCGCCGTGCTCGGGATGTGCCAGAAGGCGTGACACGGCTCCCCGTCGAGCGATTGCAGGCCCTCCATATGGGCCGCGATCTCCGGGTCCTCGGCCGCGTCGTAGATCCAGGTGCCCCAGCAGTTGAGCGTTGGCGCGAACGGGACATAGTCCACCCGCTCCTCGATCCGCTTGCCGCCGACGTAGATCTCCGGGCTCTGCTTGCGCAGAGATTCGAGATATTCGGCGCTGGTTCTGAATGCCATTTTGTCCCCTCGGTTGGCGGCGAGTGGTCCCTCGGGACGAAGGGCCGCGCCGTCGGTATATAGGTCGAGCATGCTAGAGAAGGCGGGGAAACAGCGTCAAGCGAAGGCGCTCGGCTCCCTCACTCGGCGCCGTCCTCGAGGATACGGCGAACGGCGTTCTTGATGACCTTGCCGTTGGGGTTGCGGGGCAGGGCTTCGAGGAAGGCGATGCGCGCCGGGCGCTTGAAATCGGCGATGCGCCCGGCGAGGAAGGCGGCGAGGGCCGCCGCGTCGAGTTTGCTGCCGGGCCTGGGCGCCACGACGGCGGCCGCCACCTGGCCGAGGTCGGGGTCCGGCACGCCGACGACGGCGGCCTCGAGGACGTCCGGATGGGCGCTCAGCGCGGCCTCGACTTCGACGGGCGAAATCTTCTCGCCGCCCCGGTTGATGATGTCGTCGATGCGTCCCACGAGGCGCAGCATGCCGTCATCGCCCCTCACGGCGAGGTCGCCCGTGCGCAGCCAGCCGTCGTCATACTTGGTCCGCGTCGCCTCCGGGTCCCGCCAATAGCCGATCATCGCGGTCGGGGAGCGAATCTGGAGCTCGCCTTCGGCGCTGATGCGGTCGAGGGTTCCCGGGGTGGCGATGCCGATGGCACTCAAGTCACGCGCGCCTGGCCGCCAGGGCAGGTAATGGGTGATGGCCGTGGCTTCGGAGAAGCCGTAGACGTTGACGAGGCGCGCACCCGGCACCAGGCGCCCGAACCGCTCGGCCACGGCCGCCGGCATGGGCGCCCCGCCATAGGCGAGCCATGGCGCCGCCCCGCTCGATGCCGGGTCCGCAAGCGCCGCCGTCATGCGGCCGTACATGGTGGGGACGGCAATGACGTAGCCGTAGTCCCCGGCGAGGATGGCGCGGCCGGTCGCGGCCGCGTCGAACCGGCGGTGGAGGTCGGCCCGCCCGCCCGCGACGAGCATGTGGGCGAGGCAGTCGTTGTAGCCCGTGTTGTGGAAGAGCGGCACCAGGATGGGCGTTCGCGTGTCCGGCCCCGACTGGAAGATATGGGCGAAAGTGAGCGCGTTGCGCGCGAGTGCGTCGTGGCTCAGCATCACGCCCTTGGGCTCGCCCGTGGTGCCCGAGGTCTGGCAGATGCCGGCCAGCTCCTCCGCCCGCGCCTCGGACCCGTCGAGGCCGCGCCCGCCTGTGAGGCCGCCGAAGTCCGCCGCGCGCAGCACCCGCCTGGCAAAGCCCGCCGGGACGCGGGCGAGGTAGTCGTCGTCGCCCAGGATCGCGACCGGGTCGAACCGGGCCAGCACCGGCGCGAGGTCGCCCGCCGCCTGGCGTGTGTTGAGTGATACGGCGACGGCGCCGTGGGCCATGGCCGCCAGGTAGGTGACGACCCAGGGAATGCCGTTGTCGGCGAGGATCGCGACCCGGTCACCGCGCCCGACGCCGCGTCGCCGCAGCTCCCCCCGCAGCCCCGCCACGCGCCGCGCCGCGGCACCGTAGCTGAGCTCGGCCCCCGTCCCTGCCTCGGCGAGAAAGACGCGCTCCGGCGCCTCGGCCGCCCAATGGAGCAGGAATTCGGGAAGAGTCGAATTCATTCGTCGATCACCGTTTCCTTGCCCGTCTCTCTCCGGGCACACCGACTATATCGAACTTGCCCTCCCGTTGAAGTGGCGCTTGGGGCTAGTATCCGGCCAGCCTTTCGATTGATCCACCTACGAGGGATGCACAGATGACCGAGCCGATCCTCTTGGAGCGCGACGCCGGCGTCGCCACCATCACCTTCAACCGGCCCAGGGCGCTCAACGCCGCCAACCGCGCCATGTCGCGGGCGCTCCGCGCCGCCGTGTTCGAGCTCGAGCGCGATGCGGGTGTGCGCTGTGTCGTCTTGCGCGGCAGCGGGGGGCATTTCATGGCCGGAGGCGACCTCATCGAATTCGGGCGTGAGATCGCGGGCATGACTCCGGCCGAGCGTGGGGCCTACTTCCACGAGTTCATCGGCGAGATCCATCCCGTCCTCGCCTGCCTGAAGCGGATGCCGAAGCCGGTGCTCGCCAGCGTATCGGGTGCCGCGGCCGGGGTGGGCATGAGCTTCGCCATGGCGGCCGATATCGCCATTGCGTCCGAGGACGCCAAGTTCACCTTGGCCTATTGCGCCATCGGGACCAGCCCCGACGGCGGCTCGACCCATTCCCTGGTCCGCCTGCTCGGCACCCGCAGGGCCATGGGCATGGCGCTCCTGGGCGACACGCTAGACGCCAAGGCGGCGCTCGATTGCGGCCTCGTCAACCGGGTCGTGCCGGCGGCGGCGCTCGAGGCCGAGACGGCGAAGATCGCCGCCCGGCTTGCCGCCGGCCCGACGCGCGCCTTCGCCAACACCAAACGCCTCCTCGCGGAGGCCACGGGCGCGAATTTTGCCGCCCAGCTCCAGCTCGAGGCCGAATGCTTTACCGAATGCGCGGCCACCGCGGATTTCATGGAGGGGATCGCCGCTTTCGCCGAGAAGCGCCGGCCCCAATTTTCGGGATCCTAGTACCCACTTTCATAATTCCGTGTGCCATACGACGGCGCCCCGAGGTTCCCGGCTAGGAGGGTGGCGCGCCGTGATGCCGGGGCATCACAAGCGGCGCGCGACGACGTCCGGGGGCCTCGGGGCGCCGCCCTACGGGTCGCTTTTCCCGCCCCCTCGGGGTGTCGGGGATGCTTGACGATGCCCCGGCATCGCCGGCGCACCCCCTCCTACCGAGGAGACGGGAAAAGCGATCGTATGGCACACGGAATTATGAAAGTGGGTACTAGCAGCCCCAGCCGGTTTGCAGCCGGGCGCCCTTGCACTATTGTCATTGCCCATGCGGAACGGACTCCTCTCCACCTACGCCGGTGCGGTCCGCCCGGAATGGATTGATCCCAACGGGCACATGAACGTGGCCTACTACACACTTACCTTCGATCACGCGACCAGCGGCCTCTACGATGTCCTGGGGCTCGGCTACGGCGACATCGCGCGTACCGACCGCTCGGTCTTCGCGGTGGAAATCCATCTCGTCTATCTGCGCGAGCTGAGGGAGGGCGAGCCTATCGCGTTCGCGACACAGCTCCTCGGCCATGACGACAAGCGGCTACACTACTATCATGAGATGATCCAACCGGAGGAGGGTGTCCTGGCCGCAACCAGTGAGAACATCGGCGTTCACGTGGATATGACGGTGCGCCGCTCGGTCGCCTTCCCGGACGACGCGAAGACCAAGATCGTGGCCCTTATGGCCGAGCACAGGGCGCTGCCCTGGCCGAAACGGGCGGGACGGGCGATTTCTCTCGGCGAGGGGTGGCGGGCGTGATGCGTGCCACCCTTTTGATAGTCCTGGGCCTCGCCCTGGCCCTTGGCCCGGGCGCTGCGCTCGCTGACTGCACGGACCTGCCCGAGCCGGGCGTGGACTGGAAACGCTGCCACATGGACCGTAGGGACTTGCAGGGCGTCGATCTCAGCGACGCCAAGCTGCGTGACGCAAGCTTCGCCCGAACCGACCTTTCGGACAGCATCCTCGTCGGGGCCGATGCCTTTCGGGCCAAGTTCCTGAGCGCCGACCTCTCGAACGCGAACCTCGAAGGCGCGCGCCTCGCCGAGGCGGACCTTACCAAGGCCGACCTTTCCGGTGCGTCGTTGCGGGACGCGAACCTGCGCCGCGCCCGCCTCTACCGTGCCAACCTGCGCGGCGCGGACCTGACAGGGGCCCAGATGAAGAAGGCGGAACTGCTCGACGCCGATCTCTCCGGCGCCACCTGGATCGACGGCGAGCGGGTATGCGCGGAGGGCTCCATCGGCCGCTGCCGCTGATCGACCCGATGCGATCTCGCCGGGAAGGCTAAGATGTCGTTAACCCGTTGGTGTTAGCGTCGTCTGGAATGTGGGTTTCCACTTTCTCCACGGCGCTAGATTCGGCGGAACAGACGTATGGCGTATCAAGAAAGCGCACAGAATTCAGTAATCTACGCCAAAGCGGCCATCGAAACGATGACGCGTGAAGGGATCGCGGCGACGCCGCCGAACTTCATGATTTGGTACAATTACCACACCGGCCACAATCCGGAACTGTGCCGCACGCTCGACGTGCTGCTGAGCAATGGCCAGCGGTTCACGGCCGAACGCGGCGCCGAGGTGTTCGAACACTTCTTCGGCACCGATACCGAATCCGCCGCCGTCGAGGCCGTGGGCGCCCGCATAGAGGCGGCCATCGGCCGCATCATGGCCGCGATCGGTGATGCGGGAGACGACGCCGGAAAATTCGGCGACGCCCTGAAGACATTCTCGGGTCAGCTCGAGGGTGGCGAGCAGCCCTCGGATCTGCGCGTGGCCATCAGCACCATTCTTCACGAGACGCAGCAGATGGACACTCGCAACAGGCAACTCGAGGGCGCTGTCAGACAAACGCGAACCGGTGTGCAAATTCCGGCAACTGGTAATTTTCACGCCGCCAGCCGGCGCCATTCGGCCAGGGCGGTCGAGCGGTTCTGCTTGAAAATGTCTCGGCGGTTGAGGTGACGGTCGTGGTTGAAATGATTGTGGATCGAGGCGTGAGCGGAGGTGAACTTCTGCAGGGTCTTGATGTCCCTGAATTTCGCCATCGCACGCTCTCATCGTCGAAACGGCTGATGTGAATTTTCGGCCCGGTTGTTGAGCCAGCGTCCACAGGTCTGATTGGCGGTGTTGCCGATCACCTTCATCGCTGCCCGGTATGACCGAAGACGATCCGTGACGACCGACTGCGGTCGACCGTAGCGTTTCATCGCACGCTTCAGAAATTTGAGCGCAGCCCTGCGATCCCGGCGCTTCGTGGCGAACACCTCGAGCACCTCGCCTTCGTGATCGACGGCGCGCCAGAGATAATGCGTCTCGCCATTGATCCGCACGAACACCTCGTCCAGGTGCCAGCGCCAGCACGAATACGACCCGTGTTGAACGCGACGCTTTCTGATCTCGGCAGCGAACATCGGACCGAACCGGTTCCACCAGAACCGAACCGTCTCATGGCAGATATCGATGCCGCGCTCGAACAAGAGATCTTCAACCTGCCGCAGCGACAGCGGATAGCGGATATACATCATCACCGTGAGGCGGATCACCTCCGGCGAGCTGTTGAAATAACGGAACGGATTGCGCATCGCCGGAGGCTACGTACTACCACGCTCCGACTCAAGCCGGTTTGGTCTGACACCGCCGCCGCGCGAAACTTCAATGAGCTTTCCGATCAAGTCGCGGCCGTCACGGTATGCCACGTCCTCATGGCCTCGCCTCGAAACTGGCGAAGCGTCTTGCGGGAGATCAGATGGCGCTGGACGTTGAAGGTGTTGTAGATGGCGGCGTGGGTTGAAAGAAACCTCTGGGCTGAATGGGCCGACTTGAAGCGTTGCATTCGTCGCTCCCTCAGCCGGACCGGCCGATGTGAGTTCTCCGCGCGGTTGTTGCTGCGCCCGCCGGTGACGTGTCTGCCCGGAGACCGAGCGCCCGACGCAAACCGCGCAGGCGCATGCCGATTCCGTTGCCTCAGTCCATCAGCCCCGCGTCTCGGATCTCGTTCATGGGGTGCTCCCGTCCCCGCGCGAGGACATGGCCTCCGCCGCGACCGGGTCCGTCACGCAGTCGGGGCCCGTGCCGACCCGGTGCAGGCGCTCGAGGACATGGGCATAGGCCTCGACCTCCTTCCCGATGCGCGCCTCGTCCCAGCCCAGGAGGTCGGCCACCGTCTGGGCGGCTTTCTGCGCCCCCTCGCGCGCCATGGTTTCGGTCCAGCCCGCGCCGACCCGGCGGAACAGCAGGTCGGCCAGGGTGACCGGATGCTCCTTCTCCGCCGCCTGGCGCAGATGGGCCAGGCGCGCGCCATCCCAGTGATTGAGCAGGGCCGGCGAATCGGGCGCGGGATCGAACGGCTTGGCGTCGTACGACAACGCCTGGGGCGACCGCGACGGGGTCAGGCGCGCCTTCACCGCCGCGCAGAGGTCGCGGCCCGACAGGCGATGGGTGATGATGTTGCCCGCCGTCAGGGCCAGGACGCCGGGCATGCCGTCTTCCGCAAGGTCGTGGATCCGCCGGCCGCGCGCGCCCATGGAATCCTCCGGGTCGGTGGTCTGCGGCCGCACCCCGGCCCAGGTGAAGCAGAGGTCCGAGCGGGTCAGTCCGCCCAGGCCGGGCATCAGGTGGTTCGCCCCGTCGAGCAGGTAGTCGATCTCGTCGTCCGTCGCGCGCACCTCGTCCTCGTCGCCCTCGAACAGGGTGTCCGTCGGCCCGATGAAGTGCATGTTCCGCCAGGGGTAGATGTAGAAGGGGTTGTCGTCGCGCAACTCGGTGAAAACGCCCTGGCCGCGGCATTCGTCGGGCAGCTTGACCATGATGTGGGCGCCCTTGGTGCCGGTGACCCGGCGCCTGGCCCCATCGGCGGCCAGCCGGTTGACCCGGTCTATCCACATCCCCGTGGTGTTGAGCACCAGGGGCGCACGCGCGGTCGCCGTGCCGGCTTCTCCGGCCGCATCGGACATCGTCACGGCCCAGCGCCCGTCCGCTTCCCGTTCCAAGCCCTCGACCGGGGTGTAATTGCGCACCACCGCCCCGAGGCGTTCGGCATCCAACACGGTGTCCAGGCAGATCCGCTCGGGCCATTCGAAACGGTACTCACGATAGCTTACGAGGCCGCTCAGCTTGTCCGCGTCGCGCAGATATCGGATCAGGGGCTGGTCCATGAACTCCGATCGCCTGTAGCGCTGGACCTCCAGGGGCACTTCCTTCGGCCCCAACAGCTTCAGCATCCCGAAGGCGGCGGAGAGGTGCCAGGCCCGGTACTTGCAGCCCTTCCAGACCGGCACGTAGAAGGTCTCCGGGCTCAACCGGGCGCGCATGGTCCCGGCAATCTGCGCCCGGCAGGTCATGGCCTCGCGCGCGCGCTGGCAGCCTGAGAGAAACATCTTCGGGTCGGCGAGGAACTTGAGCACCGGGGAATGCCCCGAGACGACGTAGGGGCGGCCTTCCCCCGGCTCCATATAGCGCAGGCCGCAGTGGAGCGAGCGTCCCGAACGGCTGCTCGAGCCCGAGCCGAAATCGCCCTTGTCGACCAGCAGGACCGCATAGCCCTCCGCCGAAAGGTGCTGGGCCGCGCTCGACCCGACGACGCCACCGCCCATGACGACGACGTCGAAGGTCCGGCCGTTCAGTGATTCGAGGCTCGATCTCGCCATGTCACGCTCCTGGACATTGTGTTTGCGTCGGCCGTCAGCGACGCGTTCATGATCGGCCTCCTCTTTGGTGTTGGTCGGGTTGGTCCGCCGCGGCGGTACTGGGAAAGGCGTGCGGTCCGGGCCGGAAGGCATGAGTAGCCGGGCGCTCGCGCAGGTGGTGGATGATCTGCCCCTCTTATATATGCGGCCCAGATGCCAGTCTCCAACTCCGCAAATGGACCCCGTTAGGGGGTCCGGTCAAGTGTTGAGGCGGTTGCTTGCGGAGTCGAAGAATGAGACAGTTTGCGCACGACCTGTGGCGTCAAGGAGAGGGACATCGGTGGCCATCGGACCACACAAGATGGAATACGAGGTGCTCGAGGGGTGGGAGCGGCTGCCCGAAGGCTGGTCGTTCGTCGAGGTCGCGGGCGTCGCCGTCGATTCACACGACCGCGTCTACGTCTTCAACCGTGGCGAGCACCCGGTGATGGTCTTCGACAAGGAAGGAAAGTTCCTCGATGCATGGGGGGAGGACATATTCACGAACGCCCATGGCATTCACATCGACGCGGACGACAATATCTTTTGCGCCGACCACTACGACCATACGGTGCGCAAATTCACCACCGACGGCGCGTTGTCGATGACGCTGGGCGATACCGAGAATCCTTCGGACACCGGTTTCAAGCGGGGCGAGAGTCCGGTCTGCTGCTCTGCCGGGCCGTTCAACATGGTCACCAACATGGCCGTCGGCCCCGATGGCGATCTCTTCGTCTCGGATGGCTACGGCAACGCACGGGTGCACCGCTTTACCGCCCAAGGCCAGCTCAAGGCGTCGTGGGGCGAGCCGGGGAGCGGGCCGGGTCAGTTCAACCTGCCGCACGCCATCGCCGTCGATCGCGGCGGTCGCGTTCTGGTGGCCGACCGGGAGAACTCCCGCATTCAGATCTTCTCCGGCGAGGGTGAGGTCCTCGATATCTGGACCTGGGTCAACCGGCCGGACGACCTCTTCATCGACAAAGACGACAATCTCTACATTGCCGAGCTCGGCTGGACGATGCCGGTTCCCTCGTTCCCGGAATTCCGACTGATGCAATTGCCGCCCGTGGGCCATGACCCGATCGCGCGCGTGACGATCTGCGATCTCGACGGCAACGTGAGAGCGCGCATCGGTGGCCCCAATCCGGTCCTGCCCGGCAATTTCATCGCGCCGCACGGCATCTGGGCGGATTCCCGCGGCGATTTCTACGTCGGCGAAGTCGTGAAGGCGACGCGCGCGATCGAGCGTTTCGCCCCGATGACCGCCCACTCCTTCCAGAAATTCATCCGCTCCGGCTGACAGGCGCGCGAACGCGGGCACGAACCGAACAGCGTGCCGCGAAGGCGTGATATCGGGCGCCTGGAAGGCGAGCTGGATGGTGCGACTGACGTCGCTGGCGGTGTCAGGCCAAACCGTCTCGAGCCGGAGCGTGGCAGTACGTAGCCGCCCTGGCCGAGTGGCGTGGACTGATGGCCCGAGAATCGCCGCCATTGGCGTTTTGATGTCTTGCGAATTTAGTCTGGTAGAGCCGATTTTTAGGGCACACTCCGATAAAGGTATAACAGTACTATTATACCTTTATCGGAGTGTGCCATGCCGGATCTGGCTAAATCAGTCCTGGTGTGGGCGGCGACGTAACGGAGGCGGTGCCAGCTCGAGCGGTACACGGCGCGGGACAGCGGCGGAGCACGGGCGGCGCGATTCATTTCGGTAGTGGCGAAAGGGGTAGGAGGGTACGGGCGTCGGTCGCCCGGAGTGAGGGATGGTGCGTGGCGGCCAGGCCTGCCGGGCAACGCGCCAGGGTGTGGCCCAGGCCACAAACAGCGATACGGAGGCACCGTATGACCCTCTCCGCCCACCGCTGGCTCATGACGGCCGCCCAGGCTCCCTTCAGCCGCGAGGGGTTCGAGCCGGGCGAGCCCGGCGCGGGCGAGGTTGTGGTCGAGATCGCCGGCTGCGGCGTGTGCCATACGGACCTCGGCTTCTATTACGACGGCGTGCGCGTCAACCACCCGCTGCCGCTCGCGCTCGGGCACGAGATCAGCGGCCGTGTCGTCGCGGCGGGCGAAGGCGCTGCCGTCTGGATGGGACGCGCGGTCATCGTCCCCGCCGTCATCCCTTGCGGCCAGTGCGATCTATGCCGGCGCGGGCGCGGGACCATCTGCCGCGGCCAGAAGATGCCCGGAAACGACATCCATGGCGGCTTCGCGAGCCATGTGAGCGTGCCGGCTTACGGGCTGTGCCCGGTGGACGAAGCGCGGCTCGCGGCGGCGGGCCTCGCGCTCGCCGATGTCTCGGTGGTTGCGGACGCCGTCACCACGCCCTACCAGGTGGCCACCCAAGCCGGCGTCGCGCCGGGGAGCCTGGCCGTCGTCGTTGGCGTCGGCGGCATCGGCGGCTATGCCGTGCAGGTCGCGCGCGCGCTCGGCGCCACCGTCGTCGCCATCGATATCGATCCCGCCAAGCTCGCGGCCATGACGGGCCATGGCGCGGCCCTGACCCTCGATGCGGGGGAGATGGACGGCCGCGCCATGCGCAAGGCGATCGCGGGTTTCGCCGAGGATTCGGGCCTACCGGCCACCGAATGGATCGTCTTCGAATGCTCGGGCACCGCCGCCGGCCAGGCGACCGCGTTCGGCCTGCTCACCCACGGCGCCACCCTGTGCGTCGTCGGCTTCACCATGGCGCGGGTCGAGCTGCGCCTATCGAACCTGATGGCGTTCCACGCCCGGGCCCTCGGCAACTGGGGCTGCCCGCCGGCGCTCTATCCGGACGCCCTCGACCTCGTACTCGATAGCAAGGTGGCGCTGGCCCCCTTCGTCGCGCAGCGCCCGCTCGACGAGATCGACGCGGTCTTCGCCGCCGCCCACGCCCACACCCTCGATCACCGCGCCATCCTCGTCCCCAACGCCTGAGCAAGGGAGGCAGATAGTCATGCCCGCAGCCACCGTCGCACTGGCCCAGAGGCCCGCGCCCACAAAGACTTAGTACCCACTTTCATAATTCCGTGTTCCATACGATCGCTTTTCCCGTCTCCTCGGCAGGAGGGGGTGCGCCGGCGATGCCGGGGCATCGTCAAGCGTCCCCGACGCCCCGAGGGGGCGGGAAAAGCGACCCAGAGGGCGGCGTCCCGAGGCCCCCGGACGTCGTCGCGCGCCGCTTGTGATGCCCCGGCATCACGGCGCGCCACGCTCCTAGCCGGGAACCTCGGGGCGCCGTCGTATGGCACACGGAATTATGAAAGTGGGTACTAGGACCACAACCTCGTGACCGGGGCCGAGACGGTCGTCCCCGGCATCCTCTACGAGAAGCGCCCGGCCAGGGGGCTCGGAGGCGAGGTCGTCGAGGGGCTCTACAACGCCTGGATCACCCTCGACAACCCGTCCCAGTACAACGCCTACATGACCGAGATGTGCAAGGGCGCGGTGCTCGCCTCCCGCGCCGCCAGCAACGCCCGCGACGTGGTCGCCGTGGTCTTCACGGGTGCCGGCGACAAGGCCTTCTGCACCGGCGGCAACACCAAGGAATACGCCGAATACTACGCCGGCAACCACCAGGAATACCGGCAGTACCTGCGCCTCTTCAACGACATGGTCTCGTCCATCCTCGCCTGCGACAAGCCGGTGGTCTGCCGCGTGAACGGCATGCGCGTCGGCGGCGGGCAGGAGATCGGCATGGCCTGCGACTTCTCCATCGCCCAGGACCTGGCCCGCTTCGGCCAGGCTGGTCCCAAGCACGGCTCGGCCCCCCTGGGCGGCTCGACAGACTTCCTGCCGGTGATGATCGATTGCGAGCAGGCCATGGTCTCCGGCGTGTTGTGCGAGCCCTTCTCGGCCCACAAGGCCTACCGCCTGGGCATCGTCATGGACGTGGTGCCGGCCTTGCGCGTCGATGGCGCCTTCGTTCCCAACCCGCTGGTCTGGACCGACCGCATGTTCGACGAGTACGGCCGCATCGCCCATGGCGAGCCGAAGACGGGCCAGGCGCTGGCCGAGGGCAAGGCGGTGTTGAAGCGCGGCCAGGTCGACCTGAGCCTCCTCGACGAGACGGTCGAGGCGCCGTGCGCCAAGCTGATGCTGACCTTCCCGGAGTGCACCACCCGGACGATAGAGGCGCTGCGCAAGCCCAAGCTCGACTTGTGGAACCGCAACAAGGAGGATTCCCGGGCCTGGCTGTCGCTCAACATGATGGCCGAGGGGCGCACCGGATTCCGGGCCTTCAACGAGGGCAACAAGGAGGTCGGCCGCGAGATCGATTTCGTGGCCCTGCGCCGCGCGCTGGCGCGGGCCGAGCCCTGGACGCCGGAGCTGACCGAGAGCCTGATGCCCGGGTCCACGGGCCCGTCATGACCGGCCTGGCGCCCGCCACGGCCTGGCTCGAGCGCGACGGAGCGCTCCTCCGTCTCCGCCTCGCCCGGCCCAAGGCCAACATCATCGACGCGGCCATGACGGCGGCGCTCGCCGGCGCGCTCGCGCGTTTTGCCGGCACGGTGGACCTGCGGGCCGTCCTCCTCGACCACGACGGGCCGAACTTCAGCTTCGGGGCCAGCGTCGAGGAGCATCTGCCGGGCCAGTGCAGGGCCATGCTCGAAGGCTTTCACGGCCTCATCACGCAGCTCCTCGACTGCCCGGTGCCCGTGCTCGTCGCCGCGCGCGGGCAGTGCCTCGGCGGCGGCCTCGAATTGGCCGCGGCGGGCACTCTCATCTTCGCCGCCCCGGACGCCAAGCTCGGCCAGCCCGAGATGCAGCTCGGCGTGTTCGCGCCGGCGGCTTCCTGCCTGCTGCCGGCGCGCATCGGCCAGGCCGCCGCCGAGGAGCTGCTCTATTCGGGCCGCAGCATCGGCGCCGGGGACGCCAAGGCGGTGGGCCTCGTCCACGACATCGCCGAGGACCCGGTGGCGGCGGCGCTCGATTATTTCGACCAGCACTTGGCGCCCAAGAGTGCGAGCTCCCTGCGCTTCGCGGCCGCGGCCGCGCGGGCGGACTTCGCGGCCCGCATGAAGGCGCGGATAGAAGCGGTCGAGGCGCTCTACCTCGACGGCCTCATGGCGACCCGCGATGCGAGGGAGGGGCTCGAGGCCTTCCTCGAGAAGCGGCCGGCAAAATGGGAGAACCATTGACATGGGCACAGCGGAAATCGTCGCCCGGTGCGAGGCGCTGTTCGAGAATCTCGACTTCACCGCCGCGCGTGACTGGAAGGCGGCCCAGGCGGGGCGCAAGGTGGTTGGCTACATGCCGATCTACGTGCCGCGCGAGCTGATCCACGCGGGCGGCATGCTGCCGCTCGGCATTCTCGGCGGCGGCGACCGCCTCGAGGTGATCCACGGCGACGCCTATTACCAGAGCTACATCTGCCGCATCCCGCGTTCGACCATCGAGCTCGGCGTGAGCGGCCGGCTCGATTTCATCGACGGCATGCTGTTCCCCAGCATCTGCGACGTGATCCGCAACCTCTCGGGCATGTGGCAGCTCATGTTCCCCGACGTCTACGTGCGCTACTTCGACGTGCCGCAGAACTACGACGACGGCATCGGCGGCACCTACTACATCCGCGAGCTGCACGAGCTGCGTGCCGGCCTCGAAGGCCTGGCGGGCCGTGCTATTACCGATGACGACATCCGAGCCTCGATCGCCGCTTTCAACGAGAACCGGCGGACGGTGCGCGAGCTCTACGACTTCCGCGCCCGCGCGCCGTGGAAGGCGCCCTCGGCGGAGGTCTACCTCGTCCTGCGCGCGGGCATGGTGCTGCCGGTCGAAGGCCATACGGCCCTCGTTCGCGACTACCTCGCGGCGGCCGAGGCCGAGGACCGGCCCTTGCGCGACAACTGCCGCGTGATCATGGCCGGCGGCTTCTGCGAGCAGCCGCCCTTGAGCCTCATCCGGTCCATCGAGCTTTCGGGCTGCTACATCGTCGACGATGATTTCATGCTGGTGACGCGCTGGCTGCTCGACGACGTGCCCGAGGACGGCGACCCTGTCGCCAGCCTGGCGGACGCCTTCCTGCACCATTCGAGCGAGACATCCGCCAAGTACGAGCCCAACGGCAAGATGAAGGGCCAGCACTTGGTGGACGCGGCGCGGGCGCGCCGGGCGGAAGGGGTCATCTTCGCGGCCCCCAGCTTCTGCGACCCAGCCCTCCTCGACCGGCCCATGCTGCAACACAAGCTGGGTGACACCAACATTCCCAACATCGCGTTCAAGTACGCCGAGAATTCCGGCCAGATGCAGCCCATCCGCGAACAGGCCGGCACCTTCGCCGATTCGATCAAGCTATGGAGCGAAGCATGAGCAAGGACACACCCGCCGAGATCGTCAAAGAGTCTTCGATGCTGAAGCAGAAGGCGATGATCGCCGGCAACTACGACCGCCTGACCAATGCGCCCCAGACTGGCGAGAAGGTGGTCTCGACCTTCGTGCCCGGGAACCTGAACGAGCTCATCATGTGCTTCGGCATGGCCAACAACCTGCCGGAGATCAACGCCATCCAAAGCGCCATGCGCCAGAAGAGCCGCAGCTATATCCGAGAGGCGGAGAAGGGCGGCCATTCGGAGGATGTCTGCACCTACGTCAAGTCCGACATCGGCATGATGTCGCGCGGCAACATCGGCCCCAACGGCAAGCCCCTTCCGGACCCCGACCTCCTGCTGCTGTCCTATTCGGGCTGCTTCACCTTCATGAAGTGGTTCGAGCTGCTGCGCGAGCAGTACGGCTGCGAGACGGTGATGCTGCACGTGCCCTACGAGGGCGATGGCGTGATGACCGGCAACATGCGCGACTATGTGGTCAAGCAGATCAAGGAGGTCGTCATCCCCGCTTTCGAGCGCATCAGCGGCGTCAAGTTCGACATCGACCGCCTGCGTGAGTATTTGCGCGAATCGGCCCGCGCCGAGGATGACTTCGCCTGGGTGCTCCAGAGCGCCAAGCACAAGCCTTCGCCCATCGACGCCTTTTTCGGCGGCGTCTACTACCTCGGCCCCATCTTCACCGTCTTCCGTGGGATCCCGGAGGCGACGGAGTACTACGCCCTCCTGCGCGGCGAGATCGAGGAGCGCATCCGCGACGGCAAGGGGCCTATCACGCCCGAAGGCGATCTCTCACCCGAGAGGTACCGGCTGGTGGTCGAAGGGGCGCCCAATTGGACCAGCTTCCGGGAGTTCTGGAAGATGTTCTACGACGAGGGCGCCGTAGTGGTCGCCAACACCTACACCAAGGTCGCCGGAGGCGCCGGACATGTTCGCCCCCGGAGCGCGACGGCGCTCGGACTTCTTCCGCGATATAGCGGGGTCGAGCTACCATGCCGTCGCCGAGACGGTCGCAAAGGATGCCGGCCTTTCCTACGATTTGCTGCTGAACCTCTACGACAAGTCGATCATCGAGGTCGAGAACCGGCCACCGGGCGAGGATTTAAACGGCAAGTTCATGCGGGCACTCGACCGCACCGTCACTGACACGCCCGAATTCGAGCTCGACCCCGCGCTGGTGGCGCCGCCGGTGCGCCGCGCCCTCGATATCGAGATCGTGGACACCTACGTCGTCGGCACCGGCTATGGCCGCGTCACCCCGCCCTTCTCGAAGGAGCACATCCGCTCCGAGATCCTGTGCCACGGGCTCGGCGCCCATATGATGTATCCCGAGACCCGCACCGTCCTCGACATCGGCGGCCAGGACACCAAGGCCATCCAGGTGGACGGGGGCGGCATCGTCGAGAACTTCCAGATGAACGATCGCTGCGCGGCCGGCTGCGGGCGCTACCTCGGCTATATCGCGGACGAGATGAACATGGGCGTGCATGAACTCGGCCCACTCGCCATGAAGGCGGGCAAGACGGTGCGCATCAACTCGACCTGCACCGTCTTCGCGGGTGCGGAGCTGCGTGACCGGCTGGCCCTGGGCGAGAAGCGCGAGGACATCCTCGCCGGCCTGCACCGGGCCATCATCCTGCGCGCCATGTCGATCATCTCGCGCTCGGGCGGCATTACCGACCAGTTCACCTTCACGGGCGGGGTGGCCAAGAACGAGGCCGCGGTGCGCGAGCTCGCAAAGCTCGTGGCCGAGAACTATGGCGAGGTCACCATCAACATCAATCCGGACTCGATCTACACGGGGGCGCTGGGGGCGGCGAGCTTCGCCCACCGCGCCGTGATCGAGGGAGCGGTGGGAGAAGCGGCATGACGATTGCGGCGGGAGTCGACGTCGGCACCGGGGCGGTGAAGGTCGTCCTCGGCAGCATCGAGGATGGGGAGGTGGAGTGGCTGGGCCGGTATATGGAGCGCATACGGGGCCGCGATCCCCTGCAGCTCGCCGCCGACGGCTACGAAGCGGTGCTCGCCCAAGCGGGCCTCGGCCGCGACGACGTGGCCTATGTGGCCACGACGGGCGAGGGCGAGAGCATCGACTTCCGCACCGGGCACTTCTATTCCATGACGACGCACGCGCGCGGGGCCATCCATCTCCAGCCCCGCGCCCACGCGGCGCTCGACGTCGGCGCGCTCCACGGCCGGGCAGTCAGTATCGACGAGCGCGGCAAGGTGCTCGACTACAAGATGACCAGCCAGTGCGCCTCGGGCTCGGGCCAGTTCCTGGAGAACATCGCCCGCTACCTGGGGGTGGCCCAGGACGAGATCGGCCCGCTTTCGCTGCAATCCGACGATCCCGAGCAGGTCCGCAGCATCTGCGCCGTCCTCGCCGAGACCGACGTCATCAACATGGTCTCGCGCGGCATCACCTCGCCCGACATCCTCAAGGGCATCCACCTCTCGATGGCGGTGCGGCTGTGCAAGCTCCTGAAGGCGGTGCGGGCGGCTGATGGCGTGGTGCTCATGACCGGTGGGCTCGCCCTCGACGCCGGCCTCGTCGCCGCGCTCAACGAGACCATGGTGGCGCAGAAGATCGAGCTCGCGGTCGAGACCCACCCCGAATCGATCCATGCGGGTGCGATGGGTGCGGCGCTGTGGGGCGCCTTCCGGCACAAGAAGCTCGCCCGCCTGGGCCAGCTGCCGATGGCGTCGTGACACTGGCGCCCGACCGGAGAGGCGGCATGAGCGAGAGCAAGCCCAACGAAGGCACCGCGAGGGAGCGGCCCAGGACGGCCATGCGGGCCCTGCGGCCAGGCGACCTCGACCAGGTGGTCGCCATCGACGCCCGGATCACCGGGCGGCCGCGCCGCGGCTTCTTCGAGAAGCGCCTGTCCGCGGCGCTCGCCGAGCCGGGCGGGTTCATCTACGTGGGCGCGACCGCGGGCAGGGCGCTGCACGGCTACGCCTTCGCGCGCATCCTCGAGGGCGAGTTCGGCGGCACCGCGCCGGTGGCGGTGCTCGACGCCATCGGCGTCGATCCCGCAGGCCAGGGCGCGGGCCTCGGCCGCAAGCTGATGGCACGGCTCGACAAGGTCATGCACTCGAAGGGCGTGCATGCGCTTCAGACCCAGGAAATCTGGACCAATCACGCCTTCCTCACATTCCTGGCCGAGGCCGGGTTCGAGGTGGCGCCCCGACGGATCCTCGAGCTTGCGCTAGCGGACGCCGCCACCGATGGAGCGTGTATCACGACCGAGCCGCGACCCGAGGACGATAGCCCGGAGCCCGAGGCCGGCAGAGAGCTCGACTTCAGCGACCCCTCGGGCGACCGGCCGCAAGCGCTTTCGCGCGACCGCATACCGGTACGCTCCCTCGAGCCCGACGACCTGTCCGCCCTCGTCCGCATCGACCGCAAGATAACGGCGCGCGACAGGACGGCGTATTTCGAGCGCAAGTTCGCGGAAGCGCTGGGGGAATCCGGGATCCGCGTCTCCCTGGTCGCCGAAGTGGACGACCGGCCCGCCGGCTACCTCATGGCACGGGTGGATTTCGGCGAGTTCGGCCGCGTCGAGCCCACGGCCGTCATCGATACCATCGGCGTCAATCCGGACGACGGGCACCAGGGCATCGGCCACGCGCTCATGTCCCAACTGATCGCCAACCTCGCCACGCCGCGCATCGAGCGCATCCGGACCGAGGTGGGCTGGGACGATTTCGAGCTCATCGGTTTCCTCCGCACTTGTGGCTTCAAGCCCTCCCAGCGCCTCGCCTTCTCGCGCGTGGTGGGGTGAGGGCGGGGAACGTGGCCGGCCGAAGACCGCGATAGCCCACCGAGAGGCATAAAACAGTACCGAATTACCGTTTACACGGACATGCGCCTCACTCATCCTGTCGCCGAATTTGCGCCGGCGGCGCGGGATGGGCGGCTCGAGAGTGAGGGTTTGCATCCGATGCCCGAAAACACGGCCGAGCCAGGAGGCCAGTCGATCCGGGTCCGCCCCGTCACGGCCGAGGACTTGCCGGCGGTCATGGCCATCGACGAGCTGGGCACGGGGATCGCCAAGCCCGACTATTGGCGGGAATTCCACGACCGCTACCAGTCGCGGCGGCGCCAGCGCTTCTTCCTGGTCGCCGAACGGGACGGCCAGGTGCTCGGCTTCATCAGCGGGGAAGTCCGGGCCTGGGAGTTCGGCTCGCCGCCCTGCGGCTGGATCGTGGCCATCGACGTCCATCCCGATTGCCGCCTCTCGGGCATCGGCAGCCTGCTGTTCGGCGCCATCTCGGACTGCTTCCGCCAGGCGGGCGTGGACAAGGTGCGGACCATGCTCGCGCGCGATGCCCACGTCATCATGTCCTTCTTCCGCGGCCAAGGCATGATGGCCGGCCCCTCCATCCAGCTTGAGATGGACCTCGAGCCAGGGGGAGCGGCGCACGGATGAAGCTGCAGAAGGCCTCTCGCTTTGCGCTCTATGCCACGCTCGAGCTGGCGGCACACCCGGGCGAGCAGCTCTCGGCCGCCGAGATCGCCGGGCGCTACGGCATCTCGCTGAACCACCTGGCCAAGGTGATGCGGGATCTGACCCGCGCCGGCCTCGTCGAATCGGTGCGCGGGGCGGGCGGTGGCTTCCGCTTCACCGCCAACGCCAAGCGCACCACGCTCATGGACGTGATCCAGCTTTTCGAGGCCATCGGCGAGGCGCCGGGCAGCGCCCGCGCGCCGGGCGGGGAGACGGAGACCGGCCAGGCGCTGGCCCAGGTGCTGGGCGAGATCGACGATATCGCCCAGGCGACCCTGCGCTCCATCAGCATCGCCACCATGCTGAAGCTCGTCGATTGCCGGCGCACGCGCGGCGCGCGATCGGGCTTTCAGGCCGCCAACTGACGTCATTCGGCCAGGGCGGCCGGTCGCATATGCGTGAAGATGTCGCGGCGGTTTGGGTGACGGCCCACGATTCCAGTCACGATCATCGCGGCGCCCTGGTGGTTCGAGTCTGACGCTTGGAACCCTCTCCCCTGTACGGACCGGAGACATCGCTGGCATGTGTTCGGGGACATGGCTGACATTTTCCCGGTCCCTGGCGGACTGGAGAAGGATTGGATCATTGGCTGGCGGAGAGCGCGGACGAGCCATTGAATCAACGGACGGGATTTCGCATCCCCGGAGGCCAAGGAACTCGCCAGGAGGCTCAGGCCGATTTATGATGACAAGGTCTGTCATCGCGATGAAATTGAGAGTCATCTGGGGAATATCGGCTCTATGGCGTTCCTCATGTTGGCGGTGGGAAGAAACCGGGTTCGGCGATCGATCTCGCGGTTTTGCGAACGGCGTTCATGGAGGGCGGAATGGGTAACGACACCAAGCTGGCTGGCGGCTGCATGTGCGGGGCAGTGCGTTTCGAGGCCACGGGCGAGTCCTTCGGGGTCGCCCATTGCCACTGCCATAGCTGCCGCAAGCATAACGGCGGGCCGGTGGTGACCCTGGCGGGCTACACCGCCGATCAGGTCACGTTCAGCGGTGAGGCGCGCAAGATCTACGAGTCTTCGCCGGGGGTTGGCCGCGCATTTTGCGGCAACTGCGGCACGCCGCTGACCTGGGAAGGCGACGGCGGCGATAGGGGGCCGATCCTCGAGCTCCATATCAGCACGTTCGATAACCCAGATGTCCTGGTGCCGACCGGCCACTCCTTCGACGTCGAACGCATCGCCTGGTTCGACATCGCCGACAACCTGCCGCGCTACGAAGGCTTTGCCAGCGGCAGCAAGCTGCTGCGCCACGGGCCGGTCAGCGACGGCCTGCCTTCGGACTGACGACGCCGGCCACCTCGTTGCGCCGGCATTGTCTGCCCAAGCCGAGCCGATCTCCAAAAAGCCGGAAGCCGGAGATTTCAAGCCGCGAGCGGGCGCCGTTCGGCGAGCGCGGCGGCGCGGCTCTCTCCAAAGGTATCGCCGCGGTCATCACAGCGGTGATGCGACAATGCCGCGCCGATCAATCGGCGAGCATGGTCAGTGCGGCCCGGCGGTCTCCCGGCTTCAATTTGAGAAACAGCGTGCGGGCATTCTTGATGTCTTTTTCGGAACCACTCTCGGCGGCCGCCGCGAGGGCGACCGTCGTCGAATGATCCGGCCCACAGATGAAAGCCAAGGCTTTCGCCAAGCGCCCCATGGCCGCATGGTCGATCTTCGTCTCTTCCATTCAGGAGTCCCCCAAGGGTCAGCCCATCTCGTCGCGTCGATCTGTATCAGGCGTGGCGGCGCCGGCAAAGCAACGCGGCGCGGCCAACACAATGTGCCCAACGTGCCACCAACAACACGAAAACCAGAATGTGCCGCGTCACCGACCGATCCGTGGTGGGTCGTCGACTTCGTCGGCATCACCTGTCTCGCCATGCACTTCTTCGCGAATGACCCTCTCGGTGATCTCGGAGAGATAGGCGACCAGGGCGGCGTCGAGCTCTTCGAACTCCGGCCACAGGACTTGTTCGACGAAGCTCTTCGGCGCCTTGATGATGATGGTCTGACGGTGCATCCGACGATAGCGGAAGGGGCGCAGGCCGTAGCGGCGACAGAGTGCCACGAACAATTGTCGCGACCAGGTGTCGGAGATCGAGAATTTGACATCGATCGGCTTTTCCTTGCCGGCGATCTGACCGAGGCGGTCGCGGATTCGATCCGCGGCGGCGCCGGCGGCAACCTTCTCACCTTCGGTCGCGGCGCCGCCGAACAGGGATTCGATCTTGCGCAGTTTCTCCCGAAGCGATTGCTCAGGCGTCATCGTTCGTCGTGCCCACCGAGAATTCCATCCACAAGGATAGTCTATTCGATGATGGTGCGGCTCCCCGATGGGGCGTTGAAAATCCCTGTATTTATCCGTTGAACGAGAAACACGGTGGAGGCGGGTTCGCTCGGGGCCGCGTCAACCACCGTTCGGGACCGATTCCGCCGCGCGGCGCGCCGGGAACCAGTGGTTTTGCGGTCGCTTTCATTCCGTGTTCTACTCATGGGCGCGGTGGCCGCGCGTCGAAGGGCGGCCGGAACGAGGGCGATTCCGCCGGTACGATGGACACCCATTTCGCCAGCTTGCGCCAGCTCATGGCCCAGGAGATCGCCGAGCATGCGAGCGGCGCCGGCCGCCAGCTCGGCAAGCCGTTGCTCGACGCGCGGGTCATGGCGGCCATGGGCCGCATTCCCCGGGAGGCGTTCGTCCCGCCCGAGCTGCGGGCCTATGCCTATGTCGATTCGCCGATCCCGATCGGGTTCGGCAAGACCGTCTCCCAGCCTTTCATGATCGCGCTCATGGCCGATCTCCTGGAGCTCGGCGCGGGCGACAGCGTCCTCGAGGTGGGGACCGGACTAGGCTATCAGGCGGCCATTCTCGCCGAGCTCGCGGGAGAGGTTTATACGGTCGAGATCATCAAGGACCTGAGCGAAGCGGCGGCGAAGCGGCTCGCCGAGCGCGGTTATGCCAACCTGCATATGCGGGTCGCGGACGGCTATTTCGGCTGGCCCGAACACGCGCCCTTCGACCGCATCATGGTGACGGCCGCCCCCGACCTCGTGCCGCCGCCGCTGATCGAGCAGCTGCGGCCCGGTGGGCGCATGGTGATCCCCGCCGGCATCAGCGACGCCCAACAGCTCATGCTGGTGGTCAAGGACGGTGTCGGGCGCACCGAGATCCGCGAGATCCTGCCCGTCCGCTTCGCATCCCTCGAGCCCGGGGACCGGGCCTAGAGCGTTTCCAGTTCGACTGGAATCGCTCCAGGCCGCAAGGCGGCCCGCCGGCCGTCCGGCGCGCCCGCGCAGGCGCGGACCTCTTGGTCCGCTGCCGCGAGCGACACAATCGCTAGAGTGGGTCCGATCGAAGCGGACCCGCTCTAGTGTCCTGGTTCCCAAGTTCGTGGCAGCGGACCTAGTGGTTCGAACCCGACGAAAGAGACTCCCTCTCCCTTGGGGAGAGGGTTGGGGTGAGGGGACGCGCGTCGGCGCGTTAAAAAGAGTCTTTCCGCCGCCTGCCGGCGGCCAAGCCCTCACCCTCCCGCTTCGCGGGACTCTTTCCTGACCCCTCACCCTCCCGCTTCGCGGGTCCCTCCCTCTCCCCCCAAGGGAAGAAGTGGGGAGAGGGTTCCAAGTGTCAGGCGCGAACCACTAGTGGTCCGTGCCTGGGCGGGCGCGCCGGAGGACCGGCGGGCGGCCTTGCGGCCTGGACCGGCTCGGGACTTACGCGCCCCGCCTATTCCAGGCCCCGCAGGATCTCCTCGATCTCGGCGCCCGACTTGTGCGGGGCGATGGTGCCCGGCCAGTTGAGCGCGTGCCACACCATCTCGGCGGCGACGAGGGTGCCGCCCTTGAGCTCGGCGTCGGCCACCATATCCCGCCTGTCGGCCGCCGTCAGGATATAGCGCACGTCGCATTCGGGCTCGTCGAACCCGGCCACCAGGCGCATCGCCGGGATGCCCCGGCGCGCGAAGTTGTAATGGTCCGAGTTGCGTTTGAGCGGCTCGACGATGGGGACCTCGAGGCCCGCTTCGCGCGCCACCGCGCAGGCGAAATCGCCGAGTGCGGCATACCCGCTGACGAGGCACGCCACCCGCGGGCTGCCGGCGATGGTATCGAGGTTGACGTCGACCGCGATCGCCCGGCGCTCCGCCTCGGTGAGGCCGTCGACATAGAGGCGCGACCCGGTGAGGCCCCATTCCTCGGCCGTGAACAGCATGGCCCGCAGGCCGCGCCGCATCCCGCCCACGTGGGGGGCGTAGGTCCGCAGGATCTGCAGCACCGCGGCGGCGCCCGTGGCGTTGTCGAGCGCGCTCTCGGCGAGGTCGTGGCCGTCGTAATGGGCCGACAGGACGACCCATTCCGGCCCCTGTCCGGGCACCTCGGCAATCAGGTCGACGCCGGTGGCGGGCTTCCGCGCGCCGCGGACCTCGAGGCGCAGCCGGGCGGGCCGGTCGTCACCGGCCTCGCCCAGGGCCCGTGCCGTCTCGATGCTGATCCCGGCGGCGGGGATATCGTCGGGCGCGTTCGTGGCACTATAGCCCGTCGCCGGCATGTCGCCGGGGACCGCGCTCGACAGGAGGAAGCCGACGGCGCCCGCTTCGCGCGCCCAGGCGTATTTGACGGACCGGTGGACCGTGTCCGACCCGAACGGGTAGTCCTGGCGCACCACGACGATGCGCCCGTCGATTCCGTTCCCGTGCGCGTCGAAGTCGGCGCGGGCGCCGCGGCCGAGGTCGACCAGCTCGGCCTCGATCCCACCGGGCGGCGTGTCCGGCGTCCAGATCAGGGCATGGCACGGGAAGTCGCGCCGGTCGGCCCGAGCAGGGTCAGGCGCTGCGCCGTCCGCTCCCAGCCGTCATATTCGAAGACATGCTCCGATGTGGCGACGCCGGGGATCGCGCCCAGCCGCGACCGCAGCAGGGCGAGGGCGCGCGCCTCGCTGTCCGAGCCGGCGAAGCGCCCGCCGCAACCGGTGATGGCCTCGAAATCCTCGATGAGCGCCGGCGAGCGCCAGATCTCACCAGTCAAGCTATCGTGCAGGCTCATGCGCGTCTCTCTCCGGAGTGAAACGGAGGCGAAGCCGGAAAACCGAGCCCCATCTTCCGACCCTTTCGTCGCTCGCACCCGTGCGCCGAGGCGCTGAGCCGTTGAAAAGAGTGGGGGGCGATCCGGGACTCGAACCCGGGACCCGCCGGATAAAAGCCTTGTCCGTGGGACCGGTCAGGGCAAGCCATGATACACGATGATAATGAAAACAGAGAGTTACCCCCTTCTCTCTGCCCTGGTCTATCTCCGGTATTCCTGGGTTCTCGCGTCCGAGTGCACCACGAGTGCACCATGCTGTTCGTTCGGTCCGGGCGTGAATCGAGGGTCTACTGTACGGCACACCGTTTCCTGGGCACAAGTTCGTCATGCGGCGGGCCTGACTGCCATCGCCCGGTCGCCCAACCGATCAGGTGTCGACGAAACCGGGGCAATGCCACCGAGCCGCGAGTGCCGCCCTTCCCGTTGCGCCACCGAGCCAAGAAGGCTCAAATGACCGAAGCCCCGGTTCGGTCCGCTGCCGACCTGCCCCGACGTCTTCTATGGCTTCGGCTATTCCGGCGGCGGCGCAGTGCCGCGCCCGTTCGGCGGGAAGCCGACCTGATCCGGAGCCGGCAAGGCATCGCGGAGGAGACGGACCCATGCGGACGGAATCGGCCGCCTACCTGCAAGCGGCCTACGAGGCCATCTGGCGCGCCCACGGCGCCGGCGACGAGGAGGCGCGCATCTACGCGGCCTGCTTCGTCAATGCCGACCTGTTGGGCAAGGACACCCAGGGGATCGCCGCCCTGCCGCTGGTCTATCCCCGGATCCGGGCCGGCGGCATCCGCTTCGGCGCGCCGACCGAGGTGGTCAAGGAGGGCCCCGGCTTCGCCCTCGTCGACGGCCATTACGGGCCGGGCCAGGTGGTCGCCACCCGGGCCATGGAGATCGCCATCGCCAAGGCGCGCGCGGCGACGGTCGGAAGTGTGTGGGTGCGCAACACCAACACCTTCACCATCACATCCAACCACGCCGCCGCGGCGCTGGAGCACGATTTCTTCGGCCTCGCCGCGTGCAACGGCGTGCCCCTGGTCGCGCCCTGGGGCGGGCGCGACCCGGTGTTCAACACCAACCCGCTGGGCTTCGCGATCCCCGCCGGCGAGGAGCTGCCGATCATCTACGACGGCGCCACCAGCGCCATATCCCACGGCCACGCCGTCCTCGCGGCGCGCGATGGCCGGCGCCTGGAGGCGAAGACCATGGTCGGCGAGGACGGGCGCTTCACGGACGACCCCGTCGCCCTCGTGGTCGACCCCGACGACCGCAACTCCGAGCAGCTCGGCGCGATCCTGCCGCTCGGCGCCAAGGGGTTCGCCTGGCTGATCCTGGTCGACGTGCTCGCGGGCCTCATGTCGGGCATGAAGACGGCCAAGGCGATCCCGTTCCACCAGACCGCCGAGGACCCGTGGACCGGCGGGCTGTTCCTGATGGCGATCGACATCGGCAACCTGGTCGACCTGGACGCATTCAAGGCCAAGGTCGACGCCCTGATCCGGGCCTGCAAGGCCTCGCGTCTGGCCGAGGGCTTCGGCGAGATCGTCATGCCGGGGGAGCGCGCCCAGCGCGAGGCCCAGCGCCGGCGGCGCGAGGGCGTCCCGCTCAGGGACGAGGACTGGGCCAACCTAGCACGCATCGCCGGCGAGGCCGGCGTCGACCTCGACGCCCTGCGCCCGTCATGACACCTCGGGCCCGGTGCGGAAATCACGGGCGCCGGGTCGATGGCCCTTTTCAAAGCGCCCGCGCCGCCCCAAGGCAGTGGGCACCCGATTGGATGTGGGTTCACGGAAGCGTCATGGACCCTGTCGGGCGTCTTCCCGACGAACGGCTAACTCTTCTTCTGCAAGGACGCGCCGAACAGGCAAATGACCAGCGACAATACCGTGAGCAGGGTCGAGACCGCCGCTATGACGGGCGAGACCTCCCATTGGATGCTGCTGAACATCTTGACCGGCAGGGTCATGTTGCCGGCACTGGCGATGAAATAGGCAATGACGACTTCGTCGAAGGACATCAGGAAGGCGAACAACCCGCCGGCGAACATGGCCGGCTTCAACAATGGCAAGGTAACCTTCCAAAAGGTCTGCAAAGTCCCCGACCCCATGATGGTTGCCGCCACCTCCAGATTCGGATCGACGTGGCGCAGGCCGGCCATGCAGGTGACGATGACGAAGGGGGTCGTATACATCGCATGCGACAAGATCACCACCAGGTCGGTGCCGGCTATCCCGAGGCTGGAGTAGTAGAGATACAAACCGAGCGCAATCACGATGATCGGGACCAGAATCGGGCTCAGGAGGAACAAGGTCACAAACCGCTTGCCTGGATAGTTGCCGCGAACGAGGCCGTAAGCGGCCGGAACGCCGAGCAGAAGCGAGATGATCGTCGATCCTATCGCCACCCGAAAGCTCATGAACGTCGCGGCCATCCAATTCGACTCGTTGAAGTATTGTCCGTATAGGAAGGTCGAAACCGTGTCGGGTGGGAACATGACCTCGTATTTGTTGCCGAAGGACATCGGCACGACGATGAAGCTCGGCAGCATCAAGAAGATATAGATCGCCCAGGCGGTTACGGAGTTGAAGATGGCCGCGGGCGAGCGCGCGGCTCCAACGGGACGTTCGACTTCCGCCATCGTCACTTCGCCCCTTCGATGAACGCCCTGCCGCCCGGGACACAGGATAGCCCGAATATGAACAGTCCCGACAGCAGCAGCAGGACCACCGCGATCGAGGACGCGAAGGTCCAGTTCAGCGTCTCGCGGGTGTAGAAGTCGATGATGTTGGCCACCATCATGTCCTTGCGCCCGCCGAGCAGCTCCGGCGTGATGAAGAACCCGAGGCAGATGATGAAAACGAGCATGCACCCGGCGATCACGCCGGGCATGCTCAACGGCAAGGTGATGCGGAAGAAGATCCGCACCGCGCCCGAGCCCATGACCTGCGCGGCCTTGGCCAAGTCCGGGTTCTGGGCCAAAAGGCTGGTCATAATCGGAAAGACCATGAACGGGATGAAGAAATGCATGAGGCCGATCATGACTCCCGCGCGATTGAACATCAGCCTCACGCCGTGCTCGATACCCGGGATCCAACGGAGGCCCTGATTGACTATGCCGTTCTCGCCCAGGATGACGAGGAAGGCGAAGCTCTTGACCAGGATGCTGGTCCAGAAGGGCAGCAGGATGAGGACCATCAAGAAGGCCCGCCGGCGCGGCGGCTGCTTGGCCAGGTGGTAGGCGACCGGATAGGCGAACAAGAGCGTCAGGATCGTCGCCGTGAAGCTGATCTCGAAGGTGTTCCAGAGCACCTTGTGGAACAGCCGGCTGGTTTCGAGGTCCCTGTACCCCGCCAAGGTGAAGGTCGCTTCCTCCGACGTGAAGCTCTGTTCGACGACACCCCAGAGCGGGTAGACGAGGATGATCATGAAGAACGCGATGGCGGGCGCGACGAAGTACAGCGCCAGCCGCATTTGTCTCCGCTCAAGCATCAATCCGCCGCATCCACGGGCACTCGTCGGAAGCCGAGGACGTGCCGGCGATCATGTGAGGGCGCCGCGCGGAGCGCGACCGACATCGCCGCAAACGGGCGAACCGGGCCGCGACTCGGCCCACGGCCCGGTTCGAACGCCAGTCCCCGTCCCTTCCGATCGACCTAGAGCGTTTCCACCTCGTCTGGAATCGCTCCAGGCCGCAAGGCGGCCCGCCGGTCGCCCGGCGCGCCCGGCGCGCCCGCGCGGGCGCGGACCTCTTGGTCCGCTGCCGCGAGCGACAAAAAGGGCTAGAGTGGGTCCGATCAAAGCGGAACCGCTCTAGTGTCCTGATTCTGAAGTTTGCGTGATTTGTTGTTGGTGCTCGGCGATACGAATGTTTGCGAGGCAGAAACGCTTGATTGAGGCCAAGATGTCGTCGGCTGATTTGGTCCAACGGAATGGCTTTGGATCGGCATTGACGGTGTCCATATAGCGAAGGATGGCGGCTTCGAGCTCCTTGGTGGAGCGGTGGACGCCGCGGCGCAGCTGCTTTTCGGTCAACAGGGCGAAGAAACGTTCGACCTGGTTGATCCAGGAGGCCGAGGTCGGCGTGTAATGGGCCTGCCATCGGGGGTGGCGGGCGAACCAGTCGCGGATCGCCTTGGTCTTGTGGGTCGCCAGGTTGTCCATGATTATGTGCACATCGAGATCGGCCGGCACCCGCGCTTCCACGGTGTTGAGGAAGGCCCGGAACTCGCGCGCCCGATGGCGGGCGAAGCAGCGGCCGATGACTTGGCCGGTCGCGGTGTCGAGAGCGGCGAACAGCGACAGGGTGCCGTGGCGTTTGTAGTCGTGGCTGCGCCGTTCGGCCTGACCGGGGCGCATGGGCAACAGCGGCTGGGTCCTGTCGAGGGCCTGGATCTGGCTCTTCTCGTCGACGCACAGGACCAACGCCCGTTCCGGCGGATTGAGATAGAGCCCGACGATATCGCGGACCTTCTCCACGAAGAACGGGTCGCTCGACAGCTTGAAGCTCTTCGAACGGTGCGGTTGCAACCCGAAGGCACGCCAGATGCGGTGGATCGTCGACGGCGCATAGCCGGTCGACCGCGCCATGCTGCGTAACGACCAGTGCGTCGCGTCCGCCGGCGTCTCCTCGAGCGTCCGCCGGATCGTCTCGGCAACGGCGTCGTCGCTGATCCGTCGCGGCGTACCCGGGCGGGGCTCGTCATGAAGGCCCTCCAGACGCCGCTCGGCGAAGCGTCGGCGCCAGACGCCGACCGTATCCGGCGCCGCGCCAAGCTCGGCCGCGATGGTCTTGTTCTCGAGCCCCTCGGCGGCCAGAAGAACAATCCGCGCCCGTCGCGCCAGACCCTGTGCCGTCCGCCGCCGCCGCGCCAGCTCATCGAGTTCCCGACGCTCCGACACCGAAAGCTCAATCGCAACCGCTACCCGACCACGCGCCATCACATGCCTCCACGATCCCAAAAAGAAATCATAGAAACTTCGCGATCAGGACACTAGAGCAACATCCATTCCTTATAGCGCTTCTCGACCTCTTCGCTGTTCGCGCCCCACCAGTCGGGACTCAACGTGAGGTTCCTCGGGTTGGTCAGGTCCGGGAAGAACTTCTTGATCCCCGGATCCACCATGTCGAGGGCGGCCAGCTTGACCGGCGCGTAGGCCATCAGGTCCGCCATCTCGGCCTGCCGGTCGGCGCGCACGATGAAGTCGAGCAGACGCATGGAGGCGTCCTTGTTCTTGGTCCCCTTCACGACCGACAGGTAGTCGACGATGATCAAGTTGGTATCGTAGGAGAAGCCGATCGGGATGCCCTCCTTGCGGGCGGCGTAGGCCCGGCCGTTGTAGGTATAGGTGAAGTCGGCTTCGTCCTGCTGGAGGAACTTGATCGTGTTCTGGGTCGCCTTGATGAAGTGGGAGACGTACGGCTTCCACTCGTCGAGGCGCGCGAAGGCGCGATCGACGTCGATCGGGTAGACCTCATCCGGTGGCACGCCCAGCGACAGGGTCGCGTATTCGAGGGTCTCGAAGGCACGGCTGCGCGGCCCGCGCCGCCCCGGATACTTTACGGGATCGAAGAGCCCGGCCCAGTCGGTCGGGTGCTTGTCGCCCGGGTTGATGTCGTCGTTCCAGGCAATGCCGCCGGCGATGACCTCGAGGCCGATGGCCTGCTCCCGCAAGGCGCCGGGGAACAACCCGGAGGTGTCGATGATGCTGGTGTCGAGCGGCTCCCAATAGCCGTCCTCCTCGCCCTTGACGAGCACGCCGAAGAGCGGCAGAACGATATCCCACTCGATGTTACCGGTCGTCACCATGGCCTTCACCTTGGCGCCGTCGGGCGGCCCGGCGGCGAGCACCGGAATGCCGGTCTCGGCGGTGAACGGCTTCAGGTAGGCTTTTTCCATGTTCTCCGTGAACGAGCCGCCCCACAGGGCGATGACCACCTGCTCGCTCGCTTTCGCCTTGCCCGGGGTGAGGATCAGCGGCCAGCTCGCCGCCGAGCCGGCCGTAAGCGCCGCGGTGCCGGCCAGGAACCGGCGGCGGCTGGGGGCCAGTTGCTTGATGGTAAGCTCGGGGCGCTTGCCCTGGTTGCCACGCCTCATATCCACCTCCCTCATGTTGGTTTATTGATGTGATGCCATCTGGCTTGACCCGAGCTTCGGCGAAGACAATCAACCGAAGCACAGGCCGTCGGCGTCACACCATCCCATGCCTATCGCAACTATCCATGTACCTATCGTTAATCTTTGTCAACGCCGGCCGGCTTCGGTCGGGGCCCCAATGAGCAAACCCGAGAACGCGGCGGTGGACCCTGGCGCGGGGCGGCGGCGGCCGGCCTGGCCGACAGGGCCCGAATCCTGGCCGCCGTCCCCCGTGGCCGTGTCGCCGCCCGTCTCTTGCCCCCTATTCCGTCTTGCCCAATCGCGCCAGGGCCTCGTCGATCATCATCTGGACCTCGATTCCCTTGTTGTGCCAGCCGCGCGACATCCATTCCGTGAACAGCGCGTCGACTTCGTTCGCCAGGGGCATCGGATAATCCAGCTCACGCCCGAAATCGGTGGCGAGGCGGGTATCCTTGCGCCCGATCCAGAGCGGGAAACCCGCCGTGCCGTCATAGGCGTCCCGCCGGGCGAGGCTCTCCTGGAAGTCGTCGGCGACGCGGCTTTGCCCCGTGCTCCTGCCGATCACCTCGACCAGCCTTTCCACCGACACGCCGGCCAGCCGGCCGAGGGTGAGGGCCTCCGCCAGGCTCGATTGGATGACATAGACCTGGAGGTTGTTCACCAGCTTGCACACCGCCCCCGACCCCGATTCCCCGACATAGAACAGGCGATCGCGGCCGATCGCCTGCAAGACCGGGGCGACCCGGTCGAAGACCTCTCGGTCGCCGCCGACCATGAGCGTCAGGGTGCCCTCGTGCTTGGCGCGATCCGCGCCCTCGCTCACGGGCGAGTCGAGGACGTGGATGCCCTTCTCGAGGCCGGCCCGGTAGATCTTCCGCATCATGCTCGGGGCATTGGTCGAGAGATCGATGAAGACCGAGCCCTTGGCGGCGCCGGCGAAGATGCCGTTCTCGCCCAAGGCCACCGCTTCGACCTCGACCGGGCCGGGCAGCGACGTGAAGACGATCTCCGAGCCTTGGGCCGCTTCCTTCGGCGAACCCGCCCAGCGCGCGCCCGCCTCCAGGATAGCCCGGGCGCCCGGGCCGTCGCGGTCGATGTCGTGGGCCGCGATCTCGTGCCCGGCCCGCGCCAGACACAACGACATGGGCCCGCCCATCGCGCCCAGCCCGATGAATGCGATCTTCATGTGCCTGCTCCTCGTGGTTGGCGTCTGACATTTGGAACCCTCTCCCCACTTCTTCCCTTTGGGGGGAGAGGGAGGGACCCGCGAAGCGGGAGGGTGAGGGGTAAGGATAGTGTCCCGCGAAGCGGGAGGGTGAGGGCTTGGCCGCCGGTAGGCGGCGGAAAGACTCTTAATAGCGCGCCGACGCGCGTCCCCTCACCCCGGCGCTCTCCCCAAGGGAGAGGGGGACTCTCTCGTCGGGTTCGAACCACCAAAGCGTTTCCAGTTCGACTGGAATTGCTCCAGGCCGCAAGGCGGCCCGCCGGTCGTCCGGCGCGCCCGCGCAGGCGCGAACCATTCGGTCCGCTGCCGTGAGCGAAATAGAGCACTAGAGTGGGTCCGATCAAAGCGGAACCGCTCTAGTATGCCGCGGGCGCTAGACGTCCAGCTTGTACAGCTTAATCGCGTTCTCGCCGAACACCTTGCGCTGATCGGCCTCGGGCAACGGGCCCATGTTCTCGCGCAGCTCCCTCACCGGGTTCAGGATCGAATCGGAATGGGGATAGTCATAGGCCCAGAGGAACCGGTCCGCGCCCAGAACCTCGATGCTGAGGCGCGCGAGCCGCTCGTCGGGGTCCATGGAGAACCAGCAATTGTTCGTGACGTACTCCTTCGGGCGCAGCTTCATGCGCGCGGTGAAGCCGTTCACGTCGTACTTCTCCTCCATGCGGTCGACGAGGCCCACCAGCCAGCCGATGCCCGATTCGAGGATCACGAGCTTCAGCTTCGGGAATTTGTCGAACGTGCCTTCGTTGATGAAGCTGGTGAAATGCATGATGAGGTCCGGCGGGGTCAGGACGAACGACCACCAGGTGGTGATGTATTCGGCCGGATAGCAGCGCGCCCAGTAGCAGCCCTTGCCCACGCCCGGGTGGATCGAGACCGGAATGTCCGCGTCCTGCGCCGCCGCCCACAGCCGGTCGTAGTGGGGCAGACCGTAGGGCAGGTTGTTCGGCGGCACGCTGTTGATCATGACGGCCTTGGCGCCGAGCTTGACGGTCCGCTTGAGCTCCTTGATGCCCTCGTCCAGGTCGAGCGTCGGGATGTGGGAGACGGGCACCAGGCGGTCGGGATGGGGGCGGCAGAAATCGAATACCCAGTTGTTGTAGGCCCGGCAACAGGCGGCCGCCAGCTTGGCGTCCTGGCAATCGTGCTCCCAGCAGATGCCGAGCGTGGGATAGACGATGGTGATGTCGATCTCCTCCGAATCCATCACCTTGACGCGCTCGTGCGGATCGTAGCCGCCGGGGACCATGGCCTCCTTCCAGCTGATCATGCCGGGCGTGAGGTAGGGCCGCGCGTCCTTGCCGATGGCGCCGAAGGCGCCCAGCGTGCCGCCCTGCATCAGCTCGACCTCGTGGCCGTCGATGCTCAGGTATTCGAGGCCCTTGTCGTCACGCGCGATGTGCAGCGCGCGGTCCCGGTACTCGGGCTCGATATACTCCTGCCACAAATCGGCCGGCTCCATGATATGGCCGTCGACGTCGATCATTTTCGCATCCATGGTCCAGAGCCTCCCTCATCTTCCTTGGTGGACGTTGCGTCGGCCCCGCGCGCCGGGGCGCTATGCATCCAGCTTGTACAGCTTAATCGCGTTCTCGCCGAACACCTTGCGCTGATCGGCCTCGGGCAACGGGCCCAGGTTCTCGCGCAGCTCCTTCACCGGGTTCAGGATCGAATCGGAATGGGGGTAGTCGAAGGCCCACAGGAACCGGTCCGCGCCCAGGACCTCGATGCTGAGGCGCGCGAGCCGCTCGTCCGGGTCCATGGCGAACCAGCACTGGCGCGCGACGTACTCCTTCGGGCGCAGCTTCATGCGCGCGGTGAAGCCGTTGACGTCGTACTTCTCCTCCATCCGGTCGACGAGGCCCACGAGCCAGCCGATGCCCGATTCGAGGAACACGACCTTGAGGGCGGGGAAGCGATCGAAGGTGCCTTCGTTGATGAAGCTGGCGAAGTGCATGATCATGTCGGGCGGCGTCAGCACGAAGACCCACCAGGTGGTGATGTATTCGGCCGGGTAGCACCGGGCCCAATAGCAGCCCTTGCCCTGGCTGGGATGGATCGTGACGGGCACGTCCGCATCCTGGATCGCCGCCCACAGCCGGTCGTAGTGGGGCAGGCCGTAGGGCAGATCGCTCGGCGGCACGTCGCTGATCATCAGCGCCTTGGCCCCCAGCGCCACGGTGCGCTCGACCTCCCTGACACCTTCGTCCAGGTCGAGCGTCGGGATGTGGGCGACGGGCACCAGGCGGTCGGGATGGGGGCGGCAGAAATCGAAGGCCCAGTTGTTGTAGGCCCGACAGCTGGCGGCCGCCAGCTTGGCGTCCTTGCAGCCGTACTCCCAGCAGGTGTCGAGGGAGGGATAGACGAGGGTCATGTCTATCTCCTCGGCGTCCATCACCTTGACGCGCTCGTGCGGATCGTAGCCGCCGGGCACCATGGCCTCCCGCCAGCTGATCTTGCCGGGCGTGAGGTAGGGCCGCGCGTCCTTGCCGATGGCGCCGAAGGCGCCCATGGTCCCGCCCTGCATCAGCTCGATCCTTTGGCGGTCGACCGTCAGGTGCTCGAGCCCCTGCTCGTCGCGCTCGATGCGCACCGTTCGATCGCGGTATTCGGGCTCGATATAGTCGCGCCACAGCTCGGCCGGCTCCATGATATGGCCGTCGACGTCGATCATCCTGGCGTCCATGGATCGGCCCCCGTTCTTCCCTGCCGGCACCCCGCGAGCGATGGGCCGCGGGGCGCGGTCGTTCAAGCGGCCCGCTCCGGGTAGGTCAGCTCGGACGCCAGTGCCGACGCATCATTGAGGCCGTCGAGGTCGAGCACCATGTCCTCGCAGCGCGCCGTCTGCGCCTCCGACAGTACCAGGTTGCCGGTGTAGCGGAACTTCTCGACGAACTCGTCGCGCTCGCGCAGGTTCGGCGGGTGCCCGCGGAAACCGGTGGCCTCGCCCCGGACCTGCTCGCCGTTGTGCAGCTTGATCGTCACCGGATGGGGCTGGGCCAGGTTGCCCGCGTGCCATTCCGGGTGCAGGGTGACCTCGACCTTCCGCCGCAGCGCGCGCACGTCCGCGTCGCCGAGCCGGCTCTCCCGGAAGCTGCCCAGCCCGACCCGGTCGTCCAGCACCGCGACGGCGACGCCGTGGGGGATGCTGAACTTGGCCTCGTCCGCGTTCGCCGGGTTGTCGAAGCGGCAGAGGCCGCCGTGCAGCAGGTTCGTCTCGACATGGATCCCGGCGATATCGGCGGCATCGATGGCGTTGTCGCGGGCCAGCCCGCGCGCCATCTCCATCAGGTGCTGCATGAGCGAGCAGCACGGAAACAGCTTCGATTCGTGTTCCGCTATCCGGAACGGGTTGCCCCAGCCGCCGAGGATGGCCTGGATGTCGTATTCCTCCCCGCCCCCGGTCATGATGTCGAGGAGGCCGCCCTGGACCTCGACGATCTCCGGCCGGCCGGTCATGCCCGCGCGCGCCAGGAACGCCGCCGCCACGCCCACCCGCCCGGCGAAGCCCGATTCGAGATAGTGGGCCATGGAGCCGGTCTGCTTCACGATGCCGCTGGCTTGGGATGCGCCCAGGCTCAAGGCCATGGATGTGGTGTGGTCGTCGAAATCGAGGAGCTTGGCGACACCCGCCGCGATGCCCAGAATCCCCATGGTGTCGAGGTTCATGTAGGCCACGTTGTCGGGCGCGTCCGGGTCGGGGTTCGCGGCCTGGCCCAGGCGGCCCTGCACCTCGTGGCCGATGATGCAGGCCTCCATCAGCTTGCGGCCCGAGAGGTGGAACTTCTCCGCGACAGAAAGCAGCGGCGGGAACAGCATGAACAGCGAGACGCACTCGGGGTAGCAATTGCCCTCGTACTCGGTCGAATGCCACATGGTATTGTTGGCGAGGGCGGCGTTGTCGAGCGTGGTGCGGAAGCCGCAGCCCAGTACCCCCACCTCGGGGGCCGCGCCCTGGGCGCGCACGTACTCGGCGATGATCCGCCCCGCCGGCTCGGTGGAGCCGGCGAGCGTAGCGCCGGTGACGGCTAGGCTCGTGAGCTTGGCGAACTCGATCGCCTCCGAGGGGATGTCCTCGTACCCCGTCGCGCGGACCAGCTTCGCGATTTCTCCCGTCAACGTCATGGAGACCTCCTTTTCCGGTCGTCGCCGACTGACCCACGTTCGATACTCGACAGTACCGGCCCGCTGGCCCGGGCACAACATCGGGCTCGCGCGGCCAGGCGCCATTCCTTGTCCGGGATGTCCCAGACGATTCCTCCCAGGCACGGAAGCCGGTAGCACGCTCGTGTTTTGAACGAAAGCGTGACCCTACAGCCCGGTTCGGGGTCTTGCGCCAGGCACTCCATGCTTCCGAGACGCCGCCAAGACCCTATCGTGTGCGGGAAGACGGTCGCCGGGCAAACACGGAGAGTCCGGCGCCCGCCGGTCCCGGCGGTCGACGGTCAGGTCCGCCGTCAGGTCGGCGAGGGTCAGGGAGCCCGGCTGGTCGCGCCACCACGGGAGCGGCTGGAACGGAGCGATGGAAGAAGCGGCGATCGCGACACGCTTTTACGACGCCATGTCCGGCGATCTTCGCCGGCTCGAGTAGGTAAAAAGGGAAGGCCGCAAGAACGAATAGGCACACAAAGTTGGACAAAAGCTTGGGCGCAAGTTGGACGATGCTTTTCCGTTCGCACGCAGACGCGGCCAAGTCCTTGAAAAAGTGGGGGGCGATCCGGGACTCGAACCCGGGACCCGCTGATTAAGAGTCAGCTGCTCTGCCAACTGAGCTAATCGCCCTTTATGCTTTAAATCAATTCGTTAACAGATCAATTCAGCGTCTTCGGCCGCGATCGCGAGGTTGCTCGCCATGAGCCCAGCCCGCTCGGCTAGGACATACAAAAAATGCCGAGCTCTTACAAGGGGGCGGCCTTGGCGACGGGCCCACCCTCATCGGCTTCGAACAACACGCGCTCGAATGCCGCGGGGGGGCTTCGCCCCGCCTCAATCCCCCGCCGCGCGCTTTCCGGGCTCGGCCGCCGCCGGCGGGGATGTGAGCGCTTCGGCCAGCGCCTTGCCCTCCGGCTCCGCGAGGGCGGCCGCCCGGGCCTCGGCCAGCCAATCGGCGGAAGGGGGAATGGCCCCGGCGAGGGTGGGGGTGATGACGGTCTCCAGGATGGCGAGGAAATTGGCGCGGCCGCGGGCGTGGGTCTCGCCGTAGCCCTTGAGGAGCGTGGCGCACTTCGCGACCTCGATCGCGAAACCCGCATCGAGGCTGGCGGCGAGGGTCACGGCGTCGAGCCAGCGGGCGATCAGCGCATGTTCTTGCGCGAAACGATAGCTGCCGCGGCGGCGGCGCTTGAGCGCGGCCAGCAGGCGCAGGCGCAGGTGGCCCGAGACCGTGTGGCTCTTCAAGCGCATGGGCAGGCGCAGGCGCTGCCAGGCGCCGCCCCGCGCCGCGAGGCGCACGAGCGCTTCGCCGATGGCCCGGGGGAGGACCGAGCCCACCTCCTCCAGGCCCGGCTTCAGGAACTCGGTCACATGGATCGGCTCGCCCGGCTTGGCCCCGGCATCGGCGCGGACCCGCGCCCGGCGGGCCGCGCGGCTCTTCAGGTCGGCGACGCGGACCACGTCCTCATAGCTCATCCACAGGGCGAGGTGGCGCGCCGCCTCTCGGGTGAGCGCGAAGCCGCCGTCCTGGCCGCCCGCCGCCCGGTCGGCGTCGAGCACGGGCTCGAGCCGGGTCATGTACTCGGCCGCATAGGCCGCGTCCTGGTAGTCGCGCAGGCGTTTGGTGCCTTCGTCGACGATATCGCGAACCTCGGCCGGGAAGCCCTCGCGCACGCGCGCCTCGATGCCGGCGGCGGCGGGTGCCGCGCCCGACCAGCTCCGCGCCGGCGGGGCCGCCGTCGCCGGGGCCTCGATCTCGCCGCGCGCGACGCCCAGGCCGATCGTGAAGCCCGCCAGGTTGGGCTCGACCGCCACGCCGCGCGCGCGGATCGCGGCCTCGAACGCGGACGCCGGGATGGGCAGGGCCTCGGTGCCCGCGATGATGCCGAGGAGGATGGCGTTGAGCGCCACCGACCGCGCGCGCGCGATGGCGTCGAGGTCGTGGAGGATGGGGCGTCGCGCGATTCCGCGCGCGGCCGCGAGGATGCGCGCATCGTCGTGGATGCCGTCGCCCATGGCGGACTTCTCGGCGATGGCGTAGATGCGGTGGGTCGAGGCGATGAGGGTGGTGCGGTCCGGGCTCACGAAGCCGTTCTCGATTGAGCGCCCGGCCTCCAGCAGCTCCGAGGACACCACCACGTCCACGTCGCCCGGGCTGGGGTAGAGGGACATGACCGGTTCGCGCCCGCCGAGCGCCGCCAGGGCCACGGGGTAGACCTCGACATAATAGGTGGTGGCGCCGGTGCGCTGGGCCACGCCGGGGATCGAGGTGCTCTGCACCGGGAAGCCGGCCGCCCTGGCCGCGCCCACGACCCAGTCGGCGAGGAGGCCGCCGCCCTCCCCGCCGAGAGCGCCGATGAGCAGGGTCGTCGCGCGCTCGGGCAAGGTGCGGGTGGCCGGCTTCATGCGCGCATCCCGGCGTCCGCCCGACCGCCGCCGAGCCAGCCGATCACCCGCCGGCGCACGGCCGCGATGAAGCGGTCGCCCAGGTTCGGGTTCTGGACGATGTCGGCGCGGTAGAAGGAGGGGCACAAGGCGGCGACGTCCGCCACCTCGCCGCACAGCCCGCAGCCTACGCAGTCCTCGTTCACATGGGCGACGGGGTCGGTGCGCAGGGGGTCGGGGTTGGGCTTGATGGTCAGCGATGGGCAGCCCGAGAGGCGGATGCAGGAATGGTCGCCCGTGCACACCTCGTCATCGACGCCGTAGCGGGTGCGCACCACGCGCTCCCCGGCCGCGAGGCGCGCGCGCGCGAGCGGATGCGGCGCTGGCGGGCGAGCTGGCACTCGCCGTCGGCGACGATGACCTTGAGGCCGCCCTCCTTGCTCGTCATCGCCTCGCGCAGGGTCTTCACCATGGTGGCCACATGATAGGTCGTGACCGTGCGCAGCCACTTGACGCCGATGCCCTCCAGGGCCGCGCGGATGGTCTGGCCCGTGGGCTCGTCGCGGAAGTTGGTGCCGGTCGAGGGGATGTGCTGCTGGCCCGTCGCCGCGCTGTAGCCGTTGTTCATGATGAGAAGCACGGAATCGGTCTTGTTGAAGACCGCGCCCGCGACGCCGCTCGCGAGGCCGTTATGCCAGAGCCCGCCATCGCCCATGATGCTGATGGTGCGCTTCTCGCCGAAGGCCGGGCCCACGGCGGCGCCGCTCGACAGGCCAAGGCCGTAGCCCAGCACCGAATTGCCGATGTTGAAGGGCGGCAGGGCGGCGAAGGTGTGGCAGCCGATATCGGCGTTCACGTGGATGCGGCCCAGATCCTTCTCGACGAGCTTGATGGCGGCGAAGACCGGGCGCTCGGGGCAGCCCGTGCAGAAGCCGGGCGGCCGCTTGGGCGTGGCCCCGCCGAGCAGCGCCGCCGCGCGCCCCCGGATGCCGGCGATGGCCGCGGCCCGGCTCGCCACGGCTGCTGAATCGATGCCGGCCGGCACCGCGCCCTCGACGAACTTGGCCAGGCCCGCGACCACGGCCTCGAGGATGTATTCGCCCGCCATGGGGAGGACGTCCTTGCCCACGATGGTCGTGCCCAGGTCCGCCTTTCGCAGCAGCGCGTTGATGGCCTCTTCGAGGAAATCGGGCTGGCCCTCCTCGACCACGAGGACGGCGCGCTTGCCCGCGCAGAACCCCGCCACCTCCTCGGGCACCAGGGGATAGGTGACATTGAGGGCCAGGATGGGGATGCGCGCGGCCCCGAAGGCGTCGGCCAGGCCGAGCTGTTGGAGGCCGCGGATGACGGAATTGTAGAGCCCGCCCTGGAGGATGATGCCGACATCGTCGCACTCACCCGGGAAGACCTCGTTGAGCTCGTGCTCGCGGATGAAGGCGCGGGCCGCCGGCAGGCGCGTCTCGACCTTGTGCTTCTCCTGGGCGTAGGTGGCGGGTGGCAGGCAGATGCGGGCGTAGTCGAAATCGGGCTCCTCGATGACGGCGTTGCGCGAGATGGTGGCGGGCTTGTTGTCCTTGCAGGTGAAGTGCCCGTGGGCGTGGCAGGCGCGGATGCGGAACTCGGCCATGACCGGGGTGTTGCTCGCCTCGGAGAGCTCGAACGCCTTCTCGACGAGGTTGACGATGGTGGGCAGGTGGGGGCGCGGGTCGAGGAGCCAGAAGGAAGACTTCATGGCGAAGGCGTGGGTGCGCTCCTGGATGATGCTGGCGCCCTCGCCGTAATCCTCGCCGACGATGATGACAGTGCCGCCCTTGACCCCGGCCGAGGCGAGGTTGGAGAGCGCGTCCGAGGCGACGTTGGTGCCGACCACCGATTTCCAGCACACGGCACCCCGCATGGGGTAGTTGATCGACGCCGCGCACATGGACGCCGCCGCCGCCTCGTTCGAGCAGGCCTCGAAATGGATGCCCATCTCGTCGAGCAGGTCCTGCGCGTCTGTCAGCACGTCCATGACGTGGCTGACCGGGGCGCCCTGGTAGCCGCCCACGTAGCTCACGCCCGACTGCAGCAGCGCCTTGGTGATGGCGAGGATGCCCTCGCCATGGAACTCCTCGCCCTCGCCGAGCCTGAGCAGCTCGACCTCCCTGGCAAAGGACCGTTCCATGGAGCACCTCCCCTCGGTTACCTCGCCGCGATGTTAGAGCATTTCACGGCTGGTCGGAACCGGCCCCGCTCTCCGCCGCGAGGAACGTCACCACCTCCACGCGGTTGCCATCCGAATCGCGGATGAAGGCGGCGTAGTAGCCCTCGCCGTAGTCGGGCCGCGCGCCCGGCGCGCCGTCGGATACGGCACCGGCCGCGAGCGCCGCCCGGTGGAAGGCGTCCACCTGTGCTGGCTCCCTGGCCCGCAAGCAGACATGGGTGCCGCTCCCCGCCGGCACCGGCCCCATCCCGGGCCGGCCGTTCAGCCAGAATTCGGGATAGCGCTTGCCGAACCCGACCGTGTCCGCCCGGCTCACCAGCTTTTCAAGCCCGATCTCCGCCAGGACGGCCTCGTAGAACGCGGCGCTGCGCTCCAGGTCCCGCACGCCCAGGGACACATGATCGATCACCCCGCACCTTCCCGCTTCGCTTCAAGCCCTCGCCTCACATCACGGCGCCAATCTGCCAGGGCGCGAACTCCTCGTCGCCGAAGCCCAGGGCCTCGCTGAGCGAGGGCCTGCCCGAGGCGGTCTCGAGGATGAGGTCGAAGATCTCCTGGCCGATCTCGGCCACGCTGGCGTCCCCGTCCACAACCGTGCCGCAGTTCACGTCCATGTCCTCGGCCATGCGCTGGTACATGGCCGAGTTGGTGGCGAGCTTCAAGGACGGCACCGGTTTGCAGCCGAAGACCGAGCCGCGCCCGGTGGTGAAGCACACCATGTTGGCACCCCCCGCCACCATGCCCGTGACCGAGACCGGGTCGTAGCCCGGCGTGTCCATGAAGACGGAGCCCTTGGCCGTCACGCGCTCGGCATAGGCGTAGACGCCGGCCAGGTTGGTGGTCCCGCCCTTGGCCGCGGCGCCGAGGGATTTCTCGAGGATGGTGGTGAGGCCGCCGGCCTTGTTGCCGGGGGTGGGGTTGTTGTCCATGCTGCCGCCGTTGCGCGCCGTATAGGCCTCCCACCAGCGGATGAAGCCGATCAGGCGCTCGCCCACCTCCGCGCTCACGGCGCGCCGGGTTAGCAAGTGCTCGGCACCGTATATCTCCGGCGTCTCGCCGAGGATGGCGGTGCCGCCGTGGCGGACCAGGAGGTCCGCCGCCGCCCCCAGGGCCGGGTTGGCGCTGATGCCCGAATAGCCGTCCGAGCCGCCGCACTCCATGCCCAGCATCAGGTGGCTTGCCGGGACGCGGCTGCGCGTGGCCTCGTTGGCCGCCTCCAGCATCTCTTCCACATGGGCGATGCCGGCACGCACCGTGGCCGCCGTCCCGCCCGTGTCCTGGATGACGAGGGAGCGCACGAGCGGCCCGGTCTCGAGCCCCTCGCGCTCCATCATGAGCGACACCTGCGCCACCTCGCAGCCCAGGCCGACGAAGAGGATGCCGGCGAAGTTGGGGTGGCGGGCATAGCCGCCGAAGGTGCGCGAGAGGTTCCTGAATCCCTCGCCGCCGCCGGCCATGCCACAGCCGGTGCCGTGGCGCAGGGCCACCACCCCATCGACGTTGGGGAAGCCATCGAGGGCCCCGCCCCGGAAATGGTCGGCGATATAGCGCACCACCGTGGCCGAGCAGTTGACCGTGCTGATCACGCCGATGTAGTTGCGCGTGCCGACCGTCCCGTTGGCGCGCGCGTAGCCGTCGAAGCTCGCCTGTTCCGTTTGCGCCACGTAGTCGATGGCCTTCACCGCCTCGCCGATGCGGGTGTCGCGCTCGAAGTCGCGCATCTCGACGTTATGGGTATGGACGTGGTCGCCGGGGGCGATGTCGGTGCTGGCGAAACCGATGATCTGGTCGTATTTGCGCACCGCCTCGCCGGTTGCAACCCCGCGCGTCGCGATCTTGTGGCCTTGCGGGATGGCCGCCGCCGCCGTCACCCCCTCGGCCGCGACAGCTGCGCCAGGCAGCAGGTCGAGCCGCGCGACGACCACGTTGTCGGCGGGATGCAGGCGGCTGGTGACGGCGTCGGGTGCGGTCATGGGTCTAGGACTCCTCGCTGGCGCTCGGGCGCCCTACCACGGGCTGCCCACGTCGGATTTGGGGGCGGAGTAGCCCACCACCCCCGGCCCTCATACTTCGACAGGCTCAGCATGAGGACCTCACCCTGAGCCTGTCGAAGGGTGACGGCCGACTGGGGCACGCACGCGCTCTCCGGGGGCTACCCTTCTACATTTGGGGTGCGCTTGCCGGGGATCATATCACGGCAGGTCGATGATGATGTTCCCGTACCCGTCGAGCGCCGCCACCGCACCGGGCGGGACCAGGCAGGTGGCGTCGTATTCCTCGACGATGATGGGGCCTTGGCGCTGGCTACCGAGGTCCGTGCGACTGAGGATCGGGGTTTCGAGCCATCCGGCCTCGGGCCCGTAATAGGCGGGCCGAGGGGGAAGCGGCGCGGGCGCCTCGGCATCGGCCGTCCCCACCCGGTCGGGCACCCGGGGGCGGTCGGGGATGCCGAGGCCGGCGAGCTGGAGGTTGACCAGCTCGACCGGCTCTTCTGGCCCGGCGCGGTGGCCGTAGGTGCGCTCGTGCTCCTGCCCGAAGGCCTCTTCGAGGGCGGCGATGGCGCCCGCGTCGATTGTCCCCGAAGGTGCCGGCACGGTCAGCTCGAAGATCTGGCCCTTGTAATGCATGTTGGCCGTGCGCCGGAATTGCATGCGCTCCACCGTAAACCCATCGGTCGTGAGCTGCTCCCGGGCCGTGTCCTCGAGGGCCGCCCAGGCGGCGTCGAGCTCGGCCGCGTCGGCACCCCGCAGCACCCGGCGCAGGGTGCGCGAATAGTGGTGCTCCACATCGGCATAGAGCAGGCCGAAGGAGGAGAAGAGGCCGGGCGAGGGAGGCACGACGACGCGGCGGATGCCGAGCTCCTCCGCCATGCCGGCGGCGAACAGGGGGCCGTTGCCGCCGAAGGCGAAGAGGGCATAGTCGCGCGGGTCGCGCCCGCGCTCGGATGAGACGGCCTTGATGGCGCGGATCATGTTCGAGGCGGCGATGCGGTGGGCGCCGAAGGCGGCATGGGCGAGGTCGAGCCCCAGGGGCGCGGCGATGCGCTCCGCGACCACCGCGTGGCCGGGCGCGGGGTTGAGGGGCAGGGCGCCGCCCACCAGGTAATCGGGGTTGATGTAGCCGAGGATGAGGTTCGCGTCCGTGACCGTGGGCTCGGTGCCGCCCTTGTCATAGCACAGCGGCCCCGGATGGGCGCCGGCGCTCTCGGGCCCGACTTGGAGCGATCCACCAGGGTCGATCCAGAGGACCGAGCCGCCCCCCGCCCCCACCTCCGCCAGGTCGATGGCCGGGACCTTGAGGGCGTAGCCCGCCCCGGTCAGCAACCGCGAGCCCACCATGATGCCGCCGCCGACCTGGTATTCGAGGGAGCGCGAGACCTGCCCGCCCTCGACCAGCGCCGCCTTCGCCGTCGTGCCCCCCATATCCAGGGTGATGATGTTGGGGAGGTCGAGCTTGCGCGCCAGCGCCTGCGCGCCCACGACACCCCCCGCCGGCCCCGATTCGATGATGTTGGCGGGCAGCCGCGCCGCCGCCCCGGCCGTCGTCAAGCCTCCGTTCGACTGCATGAGGAGGAGGGGCGCCTTCACCGCCGTGCGGTCCAGCTCCACCCGCAAGGCGCCCAGATAGCGGGCCACGATGGGCATGACGTAGGCGTTGATGACGGTGGTCGAGGTGCGCTCGTACTCCTTGATCTCGGGCAGCACCTCGAAGCTGACCGAAAGCGAGACCCCTGGCGCCCGGCGTTCGGCGATTCCCTTGATGGCGCGCTCGTGCGCCGGGTTGGCGTAGGAATTCAGCAGGCAGACGGCGATGGCCTCGACCCCTTCGGCCACCAGGCGGTCGACCGCCGCCTCGGCCTCCCCTTCATCGAGGGGGATGCGGATGCGGCCCGCGGCATCGATGCGCTCGGTGACCTCGCGGCGCAGATAGCGCTCGACCAGGGGCACCGGCTTCTCCCAGGTCAGGTCGTAGAGCCGCGGCATGCGCAGGGTGCGGATCTCGAGCACGTCGCGGAAGCCCTTGGTGGTGATGAGGCCCGTGCGCGCGCCCTTGCGCTCGAGAATCGCGTTCGACGCCACCGTGGTGCCGTGCAGCAGCTCGGCGATGTCGCCCCCGCCGAGGCCCGTCTCGGCGAAGACCTGGGCCAGCCCGTCGGCGATGGCCTGGGCGTAGTTCTCGGATGTCGAGGAGACCTTGCGCGTGTGCAGGCTGCCGTCGTCGCCGAGGAAGACGATGTCCGTGAAGGTGCCGCCGATATCGACCCCGACCCGGAACCCGGTCATGCCGGCCCGTCGTCCCAGGTCACAACAGGCGGCTCCCCTGCCGGCCGCGCGGCGCGCATCTCCGCGCGCAACGCCGCCGTCGCCCCCTCGTCGACCGCGCGCCCGTCGGGCGCCAGGACGACGCCGTATTCGCGGCGCGCCGCCTCCTGCCCGATCAGCTCGTTGCGGACGTCGTCGAGGACGGCGGCCAAGTCGCGCTCCAGCGGATCGCCCCAGCCGCCACCACCGGCGAGCTCGTGCCGGAACACGTCGCCATTCCGGATGGTCATGGTGAGCTTGGATTCGAGCGCCTGGTTCTCGTCTTCCGGGTTCAGATAGTTGGCCGAAGGCTTGCCCGCGAGGCCGCCATAGAGGCCGTATGGCCGGATGCGCCGCCGGTCCGAGCGCACCTGGAGGATGGCCTCGCGCTCGGTGAAGCGGGTGTCGCGGCGGTAGGGCGCCCCGCCCCGGTACTGGCCCGCCCCGGCCCGGTCGGTGAGGAACTCGTAGCACAGGATCTCGACCGGCTGCTCGGCCTCGACCACCTCGACCGATTGGGAGGCCATGTTGGCGAACATGTTGGAATTGCCCTGCAACCCGTCGGCCCAGGGCCGCCCGCCCCAGGTGCCGCAGGCGAAATCCACATAGATGAAGGGTTTGCGCGCATCGTCATAGCCGCCGATGGAGATGCCCGTGTTGCCCCCGTCCGACGCGGCGCAGACACGCTCCGGCGCCATCATGGCGAGCGCACCGAAGGCACAGTCGAGCATGCGGAAGCCGGTCAATCCCCGCGCCGCGCAGGCCGCCGGCAGCACCCCGTTGGCGATGGTGCCGGGGGGTGCCGTCACCTGGATGGCCCGGAACACGCCCTCGTTGGCGGGGATGTCGCCCGGCAGGATCGAGCGGATGGCGGCGTAGGAGGCGGCCTTGGTGTAGGAGAGGGTGTTGTTGATCGCACCCTTGACCTGGGGCGAGGTGCCGGTCCAGTCCACGGCGATGCCGTCGCCCTTCTTGGTCATGGAGACGAAGAGGCGGATGGGCTTGCCGTAATCGATGCCGTCGTCGTCGATCCAGTCCTCGAAACTGTAAGTGCCGTCGGGCAGCTCGGCGATGGCGGCGCGGGTCAGGCGCTCGGAATAGTCGATCAGCTCGGCCATGTAGGCCTTGACCTCGGCGAGGCCGTAGCGCTCGACCAGGCGAAGGAACTGGGTCTCGCCGATATGGCAGGCGGCGAGCTGGGCGCGCAGATCGCCGAACACCTGGACCGGGATGCGCACGTTGCGCTCGATCATGGCCCAGATGGTCTCGTTGCGCTGCCCCCGGTCGAACAGCTTCAAGGGCGGGATGCGCAGCCCCTCCTGATAGATCTCGGTGGAATCGGAGGCGTTGGACCCCGGCACCCGCCCGCCCACGTCGGCGTGGTGGCACACGGTGGCGGCGAAGGCCACCCGCTCCCCGCCCACGAAGATGGGCTTGAAGATGAAGATGTCGGGCAGGTGCATGCCGCCATCGAAGGGGTCGTTGAGGATATACATGTCCCCGGGCGCCACGTCGTCCCCATAGCGCGCCATCACGGCGGCGAGCGCCGTGGGCGTGGAGCCCAGATGGCCGGGCAGGGTGAGCCCCTGGGCCACCAGGTCGCCGTCCGCGTCGGCGAAGGCGGTCGAGAAATCCATGTTGTCGCGCAGGACGCCCGAATAGGTCGTGCGGCAGATGGTGAGCGCCATCTCGTCGGCGATCGAAAGGATCGCGTTCTTGAACAGCTCGAAGGAGATGGGGTCGCCGATCCGCGTCATGGGGGGATCATAGCGGGAAGTGGGGGCGGTGTGTCAGGGGGGATGGGATTGGAAATCGGGGCGGGAAATAATTATCGCCCGTCATTTCCGCGTTATGTTTCCGAGCAACAATATTTTGTCCTTATTTATCCCTGGGAGTGCCATGTTGGTACGATTACCACCGATTCGGAGGTCGCTCGGGACATGCGGATTAACATGCCTCTCGCCGAGAAGAGGGCGATAGGAGCGCGGTCGTGGCTCGCCGCCGCGGTCGGCGTTTGCATCGCCGTCGCCGCCGCGGCGGACGACCAGACGACCCTGCCGCCCGAGGCCGGCGCGGTGCTCGGGCGGTTCATCGGCCAATGGGAGACCCAAGCGCGGATCCAGGGGCAGGACACATCGGAACCGGCGATAGAGCTCCGCGGGCGCGGGGTGGGGCGGTGGATCCTCGGGGGGCGCTTCGTCGAGTTCCGCACCGAGAGCGTGCCGCCAGGTCAGGTGGAAATCCAGATCATGACCTACGACGAGGACACGGCCGCCTACCGGCAATGGGTCTTCGATTCGGAGGGCTACACCCACGACACCGTGGGCGAGTGGGACCCGGCGAGCGCGACCCTCTTCTGGCGCGGGGAGAACGCCGCCGGGCCGTTCGTCATCGACGACCGCTGGGCGACGCCCCGCCGCCTCGAATGGCGCCTGCGCCAGACGACGGCGACGGGCGAGCTGGTCGAGCCGATCGCGGGTGTCCTCACGAAGACCGATTAGAGCCCGTCCCTAATTCACCAACGCACGGATACGAACACTCACCTCACCCCGACTTGCCCGCCCAGATGTCGGACACCTCGGCCAGGCTCGCCACCAGGCCCCAATCGGCGATGTAGCGCAGGGCGTCTTCCCGGCGCTCGGGGTTGGCCGGCAGGACGGCGTCTTCCACCGCCACGCAGAAATAGCCGAGGTTGTAACCATGGGCCACCGTGGGGACGAGCCCGACCTCGGAGCCGTTGCCGACCAGCATGAGGGTCTTGATGCCACCCCAGCGCATCAGGTGGTCGAGGTGGGTGCCGAAGAAGGCATCGGGCCGGTACTTTTTCAGCACCAGGTCGCCGGGCTCGGGCGCCACCTCGTCGAGGAACTCCCAACCCCAGGTGCCCTCGACGGTCGCCATGGCGAGGTTGTGGTCGTCGTCGCCCGAGATCTGGTCCCACGCCTTGCGGATGGCGGGGTCGGAATGGGAGCTGTAATCGGTGTGCCTCGTATAGCGGATGTACATCACGCGGACGCCGGCCGCCCGCGCCGCCGCGATGGTCGCGACGGTCGCCGGCACGATCGAGGAGGCATCGATGCGCCGCCCCACCTTGTCGAACTTGCCGCCCACGGCCGAGAAGTCGTTGAGCAGCTCGTGCACCAGGAGCACCGTGTGCGCCGGGTCGATGATCTCGGCCAGGGTTTGGGGTATCTGGCGGCCCTTGAATTCGATCATGCTTTCATCCTCCTTAGCTTCTAGTGGTTCAAACACGACAAAAGAGTCTCCCTCTCCCCTCGGGGAGAGGGTCGGGGTGAGGGGGTGCGCGCCCGCGCGCTACAAAGAGTCATTCGGCCGCCTGCCGGCGGCCACGCCCTCACCCGGCGCGCTCCGCGCACCACCCTCTCCCCCCAAGGGACGATACGGGGGAGAGGGTTCGAAGCGTCGGATTTGTACCACTAGCTCAGCCCCGCTCGTAGCAGGGTATGACTTGATCGACGTAGCGGCGGAACTGGTCGAGATACTCTTCGAACGTGTCCACGCCCACGTGGGTCGGCACGCAGTGGGTCATTCCGGCCTCGGCGAAAAGGTGCAACCGGTCGGCCACCTCTTGCGCGGTGCCCACCATGTTCTCCGCCGCCCCCTGTTCGGGCTCGAGGCCGGTACGCTTGAGATAGCGCCGCCCCATCCGCGAGGATGCGAACCGCGAAACCGCCCGCTCGTGGGAATCATCGAGCAGCACGCCGGGGCAGAACGTCAAGTCGATCTCCGAGACCTCACGCCCCGCCGCCTCCATCTCGACGCGCAACCGCTCGCGCCAGGCGGCGAACGCCCCCGGGCTGTGGCCGCCCGTCATCAAACCGGTCCCGTACCGAGCGGTGCGGCGCAATGTCGCCTCGACCGCGCCGCTCAGATAGATGGGTAGCGGCGCCTGTACCGGCTTGGGGGCGAATGCGAGGTCGCGGAAGGCGTAGTACTCGCCGTCGAAGCTGGCGCTGGGCTCGGTGAAAAGCGCCTGCATGGCCGCCAATGCCTCGTCCAGCATGCGGCCCCGATTGGCCCCGGCCTCCCGCGGCCGCAAGAGCCCGAATTCCTGCCGGGCGGATCCGATGCCCACGCCGAACAGCACCCGGCCCTCGCTGAAGGCATCGAGCGTCGCGACCTGTTTCGCCAGCACCACCGGGTCCCGCAGCGGCACCACCACCACGCCCAGGCCGAGCTTGACGGTGGAGGTGACGCTCGCCACGCCGGCCATCGCGATCATGATGTCGTACCAGTTGGGCGGCCCCGCCCGCGGGTCGATCAGATCCGCCCAGGGTGCCAGATGGTCGGTGGCCCAGAGCGCGTAGAGGCCGCGATCCTCGACCTCTCGCGCAAGGTCGAGGATCTCGGCCGGCCTGGCGAAACCGACCGGCTGGTTGAGGGCTTCCACGCAAGTCGGATAGAAAAAGCTGAATCGCATTGCCCGATCCTAGAAGCCTAGTGAGCTAATCATACGCCGCGGCGCGCTCCGACGCACCCCACGTCACCGGCGCCGCGACCCTGGCTTCCTCGGGCGGGGGCGCCTGGCGGCCCAGGATCATGTCCGCCGCCTTCTCGGCGATCATGATGGTCGGCGCGTTCAGGTTGCCGCTGACGACCGTGGGCATGATGGACGCGTCGACGACGCGCAGGCCCTCGATTCCCCGCACCCGCAGGCTCGGGTCCACCACCGCGTCCGGGTCCGCCTCCGCACCCATCCTGCAGGTGCCGCAAGGGTGGTAGCAGGTCTCCGACCGCTCGCGCACGAAGGCGTCGATCGCCGCGTCGCTGGTCCGGTCGGCGCCCGGCGTCATCTCGGGCCCGCGGAACCCATCGAAGGCCCGCTGGGCCAGGATCTCCCGGGTGATCCTGACGCCCTCCCGCATGCAGCGGACATCGCCGTCGGTCTCGAGATAGTTGGGCTCGATAACGGGCGCCTCGCGGGGGTCGCGGGAGCGTAGCGCGAGATAGCCGCGGCTCTCCTGGCGAAGCTGGCACACATGCACCTGATAGGAGTGGCGGTCCGGCCAGTGGCTCCCCCGCTGAATCGCCACGGGCAGGAAGTGATTCTGGATATCCGGCCGCTCGACGCTTTCGCTGGTGCGGATGAATGCGCCGGTCTCGGAGTGTCCGGTCGCGCCCGGCCCGGTCCCGAACAACATCCACTCGAGGCCGATTGCCGCCTTTCGATGCAGCGGCATGTGGGAATAGAGGGAGACCGGCCGGATGCATTCCTGCTGGACCGCGACATCGAGGTGATCCTGGAGGTTCTTCCCCACCCCCGGTAAGTCCGCCACGACCGGGATATCGAGCTTCGAGAGCGCTGCCGCGGGCCCGAGCCCGGACAGCAGCAACAGTTGCGGCGCGTTTATGGCACCGGCGCTGACGATCACCTCGCGACCGGCGTAACACTGCTCCAGGCGCCCCCCGCGCTCGAACTCGACGCCGATAGCGCGGGTGCCTTCGAACAACACGCGGGTGGAGAGCGCATTGAGCTCGACCTCGAGGTTGGCGCGCGACAACACCGGCCAGATATAGGCGCGCCCCGTGCCCCAGCGGCTGCCGCCGCGGATGTTCAGGTCGAACCGCCCCACGCCCTCCTGCTGGGCGCCATTGAAATCTTCCGTGTAGGGAAAGCCCGCCTGCTGACCGGCTTCGAGGAATGCGTCCTGCAAGGGGTTGGGATCGGCGCTGGGCCGGATCCGCATCGGCCCCTCCCCACCGCGATAGTCATCGGCGCCGGCCGAACGGGTCTCGGCGCGCTTGAAGTAGGGCAGCACGTCGCCATAGGACCAGCCCTCGCAACCCAACTGGCGCCACTGGTCGTAGTCCCGCGCATGGCCCCGGACGAAGACCATGAGGTTGTGGGACGAGCACCCGCCGAGCATCCGCGCGCGCGGCCAGATCAGCCGGCGCCCATCCAGTCGCTTCTGGGGCTCGGTCTGGTAGTGCCAGTTCCTGCTCTCGTCACGAATGGCGATGCTGGTCGCCGCCGGCATTCTCACCTTGAGGGCCCGGTCGCTGGGGCCGGCCTCCAGCAAGAGCACCGAATGGGATTCCGAGAGACGGTTCGCGAGCACGCAGCCGGCGGAGCCGCCGCCGACGATGATGTAGTCGTAGGTGGGTTTGTCGGATGCGGTCATGGCCCCGCCACCGTCGCCGTCAATACACCCTCGGGAAGATCGCGCACTCGAGCGGTCCCCCGGTCACGAGATTCTCGACCCTGAGGACCAGGTGCACCTCCTGGGGTATTTCGTTGTAAGTCACGTCATCGCCGGTCCAATTCGTCGATAGTGCCGCCCGACGGATATCGAGGTGATTGCCGGGTGCCGCGTGCAAGGTTCGGCAATTGAAGATCAGCGTATCGCCCGGATCGAGCACACAGCTCACGATCTCGCATTCCCCCTTGGCCGCGAGGTCGTCGATATCGGGCACCTTCGGGCGGCCCAAAGGGTTCGGGTGCTCGCCCTTCGGATCGAATTGCGGCGGGTGGTAGATCGAGTCGGTCTGGTTCGAGGCCTTGACGAAGCGAAGCGCGGTCTCGGCCGGAATGTTGTCCAACGCGGTCCAGCAGTTGGCGATCTGGGTCCCTTCCAACGGGTAGTAGGCTATGTCGTGATGCCATGGGGTCGGGCTGTTGAAGCAAAGCGGGAACTTGATGATCAGGAAGTCGTAGTAGAAGACCAGCTTGTCGGTTGCCAGCAGCGAGCGGTAGAGATCGGGCGCGTTGGATTCGAAGATGAAGCGGCGAAACGCCTCCACCTCGGGCCACATCATGAAGTCGTAGAAAAAGGAGCCGGGGTCACCCGCGTCTCCCTTGACGCTGCCCGAGTTGATACCGCCACGCTCGATCACGGCGGGGATGGCACTTTCGATCACGGCCAGCCACTCAGGCTCGAACGCCTCGCGCAGGCAGACCACGCCATCACGCCTATAAGCCTCGACCGCATCGGCTCCCGCCTCGGTCTTGGAGGCAGGGGCGAACGATGCGACTTCACCAATATCGTAGCCGGTGGCGCTCATCGGGTCTCTCCGGGCGCAAGTTAGAGTTAATTAGGGACAGTATACGACTAGTCATGGGCAGTATATGATTAGCGTTACTTCCGCGCCCCTTGCGATCTGCTATTTGTATACTGTCGCAATTATTCCGGTCCCATTTACCCGCTGTCCCCGCTCTCCCCAATCACACCTCCAATTACACCGAGGATCCTTCGTATCTCGGCCTCGTCGACGGTGTTTGGATCGAAGCCCGCGCCGCGCCAGTCGATCATATCGTCATGTTCCTCGTGATCGGGGTCGGCGATGGCTTCGAGGTAGCGGGCATAGCCCCAGGGGCCGCCGCAGTCCTCGGGCGGGCACCGACCCTTCGCCTTGACGAGCCGTGGGTACGATCTCGTGGGGTCCGCCTTGCCCCGGGCCTCGACGGTTATCGTATGCACCCAGTTGTCGCCAAAGTCGTACACGTAGCGGAACGTCTTGGCGCTCGCCATCCGCGTGAGAAGGCTGGCCAGGGTCGCCTCGCTGGCGTCGAGCGGCTGGCTGTCCGGCCAGTCCGGGCCGGGAATGCCGTAGGCGATGTCGCGGCCGAGTCGAAACTCCCAGAGGTGACAGTCCTCCCAGCCCATGGCGGCCTGGATGACGAAGTGCAGGTCGTCGAGGCGAATCGTCCGTGGAGCCTCGATGCGCCGGAGCACGGACGGCTTCACGTTATCGAGCTTGATTTTCAGGCGGACGATTGCGGTCATGGTCCCCACCATCTTCGGAAAATGGGGACAGTATATATCAAATGTCGCTGTCGCGGCGCCTTGCGCGCTGTAGATCGCATACCGCCCCCATCACCCGTTACGAACCCCGCGCGGCGACCACCACGATCTCGACGAGATCGCCGGGCGCCAGGTCCGTGCCGACGCAGGCCCGCTGGGGCCAGCCGGCCGGGTCGTCGCCGATCCATTCGGTCCACACGGCGTCCATCTCGCCCTTCCGCTCGATGGCCGACACATAGACGGTGGCGTTCAGGATGCGGCTCTTGTCCGTGCCGCCCTCGGCCAGGACCTCGTCGATCCGGGCCAGCGCGCCGCGGGTCTGGCTGGCCATGTCGGCCGAATTGTCCTTGTCGACGGCCACGGCCCAGACGAGGTCGCCATAGGCGGTGCCCGAGCACCGGCCGGTGGCGCTGCCGCTGCCGTGAATGCGGGTGATGGTCATGGGGTCCTCCACGATTGCCGCTCTGCCCAACAGGGTGGGTTGGGACATTACATCATAAAATCCCGGCGCCACGCTTCGTCGTCGCGAAGAGCCAGGAGCGAAGCATCGGGCAAGGCCAAGCCGACCAGCCAGCCGTACCCGGCTATTGGTCTACTTCTTGAACTACTAGGATGTCATCCCCATATGCATGGCTCCGTCGGCCACGCGGGGAAAACGGTCGGGGTTTGTCAAGGTTCGGCCCCGGTTTTGTTAAATCATTGATTTCACGTTGTTATGTCGCCATAGACCTTGACAAACCTTGACACTTTCGGGGCATTTTCATGCGGTATTGCCCTTCCGGGCCACTGGGGCGAGCCCCGGAAGGGAAATGCCGGCCCTGGGGCCGGCACGCCGCCATGGCCACACCGGGGCGCGGCCCGGTCGCGGCCGGCGGACGCCTTCCGGGCCGGAATAACCGGGACAGGATAGTCTTGATGCCGCGGTGGCGGCGCCTTGCGAACCGCAGATTCTATACGGTCTCCATCGACGCCGCCCCCATCGGCCCTTACGCGCCCCGCGCGGCGACCACCGCGACCTCGACCAGGAGGCCGGGCTCCAGCTCCGTGCCGACGCAGGCCCGTTCCGGCCAGCCGGCCGGGTCGTCGCCGACCCATTCGGTCCATACGGCGTCCATCTCGCCCTTGGCCTCGAACGCCGAGAGATAGACGGTGGCCATGAGGATCCGGCCCTTGTCCGTGCCGAGCCGGGCGAGGGTCGCGTCGATCCGGGCTAGGGCGCCGCGGGTTTGGCCGGCCATGTCGGCCGCCTTGTCATCGTCGACGGCGACGGCCCAGACGAGGTCGCCGTAGGCGGTGCCCGACGATCTGCCGGGGATGTCGCCGGGAAGGCGCGTGATGGTCATGGGGTCCTCCTCGATTGCTGTTGGGCTCAGTCTTGGCCCGGGCGCCGGGCGAGGGCGGCGAGCACTTCGTCCACGTCGGCGGCGGTGTGGTCGGCCGAGAGCTGGAAGCGGATCTCCTCCTCGCCGCGCGGCACCACGGGATAAGTGATACCCGTAGCCAGGATACCGCTTTCCCGCAAGTGGCGGACAGTCGACCGGGTCCGTGCCGTCTCACGCACCACGAGCGGCACGATTGGGTGCGGCCCCGGGATGGTCTCGAGCCCGAGGGCGATGAGGCCGGCCTCGAGTCGCGCGGTCATGGCGCGCAGGTGGTCGAGCAGGGCCCGCCCGGCCGGGCCGTCGAGGATGTCGATGGCGGCCACGGCCGCCGCGGCCTCGCCCGCCGTGATGGGGTTCGAATAGATGTAGAAGGGTGCCGTCTCGCGCAGGTATTCGACGACCGTCCGGCCCGCCGCCACGTAGCCGCCGTTCACACCCAGGGCCTTGCCCAAGGTGGCGATGAGGAGATCGGCGGTCGCGCCGCCCGCATGCTCTTCCGTGCCGCGCCCCGTGGCGCCGATGGCGCCCACGCCGTGGGAATCGTCGACCACCACCAGCACGCCCTCGGCGAAGGTATCCTCGAAGCCGCGCGCGATCTCCATGATCCGGTCGAGGGGCGCATGGTCGCCGCGCATGCTGAAGATGCCGTCGGTCACGAGAATCGCGCGCCGGCAGCTCGCCGCCGTCTCCTCGAACGCGCTTGCGAGCGCCGCCATGTCGAGATGGGGGTAGACGCGGCGCTCGCGCGGGCGGGCGAGGCGCACGGCGTTGATGATGCTGTTGTGGTTGAGGGCGTCGCTGACGATCGCCGTCTCGGGTGTCGTGAGCGGCGGCAGCACGCCCATCACCGCGGCGTAGGCGGAGCTGAAGATCATCGCCGCCGCGCGCCCGTGGAAGGCGGCGAGGCGGCGCTCCAGCGCCACATGTGGCGCCCAGGTGCCGCTGATGAAGCGCACCGCCCCCGGCCCGGTGCCGTAGGCGCGCACCGCCGCCTCCTCGGCCGCGACCACCTCCGGGCGCGTCGCCATGCCGAGATAGCCGTTGGCGTTCATGCGCAGGAACGGCCGCTCCCCTTCGCCTTCGATCAGGGTGCGCGGCCCCCTCTCGCCCGCGGCCGGGATCGCGCCCGCGATCACCGTCTCGGCCCCCTTGCGCGTGCCCGCCGCCTCCAGCTCCTCGAGGGCGGCGGCGAGGATCCGGTCCAGCCGCTCGCTCATCTTGCCATCCTCGCTTCGAGCTTCTCCAGCATGTCCGCCACGGTTGCCAGAAGGTCGTAATCGGGTTGCCAGCCCCACTCTTCCCGAGCCGCGCTGTCATCGATGGAGCGTGGCCAGGAATCGGCGATGGCCTGGCGCACGGGGTCGACATCATAGTCGATCGCGAAGCCCGGCACGCGCGCGCGGATCGCCGCCGCCAGCTCCTCGGGCGTGATGCTCATGGCCGTCACGTTGAAGGCGTTGCGTTGACTGAGGCGTGCGGGGTCCGCCGCCATCACGCCGATGATGGCCTTGATGGCGTCGGGCATATACATCATGTCGAGCCGCGTATCGGGCCGGAGGAAGCAGGTGTAGTGGTGGTAGCGGACCGCCTGATGGAAGATCTCGACGGCGTAGTCCGTGGTGCCGCCGCCGGGTGGTGCCACATGGGAGATCAGGCCCGGCAGGCGCAGCCCACGCGTATCGACGCCGAAGCGGAGCGCGTAGTAATCGCACAACAGCTCGGCCGCGACCTTGGTCACGCCATACATGGTGGTGGGGCGCTGGATGGTGTCCTGGGGCGTCGCCTCACGCGGGGTCGTCGGCCCGAAGGCGCCGATCGAGCTCGGGAAGAAGACGGCCGCCCCGCTCTGCCGCGCCACCTCCAGCACCCGGTAGAGCCCGCCCATGTTGAGGTGCCAGGCGGCCTGGGGCCGCTCCTCCGCCACGGCCGAGAGCAGCCCCCCCAGGTGGTAGATGGCGCCCACGTCGTGACGGCGCACGACCTCCTGGACCGCGCGCATGCTGGTGCAGTCGAGGTGCTCGAACGGCCCCTCCGCGGCGGCCGCCGCACCGGTTGGCGGCATGCGGATATCCGAAGCGACGACGCGCTCAGGCCCATGGCGCGCCCGCAGCGCCGGCACCAGCTCAGCACCAATCTGGCCCAAGGCCCCCGTCACCAGGATGGATTGTTCCATGCCGCCCTCCGCGCCGGCCGGTCCATCCTAGCGCCGCCGGGTCACTTGCGCGAACCCCGAACGGGAAACGCCGGCCCCGGGGCCGGCGTTTCGCCTCCTATCGTCCCGCGCGCGTCTAGTAATAACCGCTATACGCCTTCTGGTGGGCGCCGCGCTGGAAGTAGTCGATCATGGTGATGAAGTCGTAGACCGGGAGGCCCGTCGCCTCCTGTACCGCCTTCGAATAGGGCGGCAGCATGGAGCATTCGATGACGATGGCGCCCATATCGGGGTTCTCGGCCTGGAGCGCCTTGGCCGCCTTCACCGTCTCGGCCTCGAGCTTGTCGGAATCGAGGGTGTCGGCCTCTTTCAGCACATGGCCGCCGAACTCGGGCTCGTCCTGCAGGCCCTTGACCACGATCTTGCGGTCGTGATCGATGCCGGTCATGGCCATGACGTGGTTCGAAAGCGCCCTGTCGTCGGCGGTGATGACGCCGACCGAGCGTTTCTTGCCGAGGAAGGAGGCCACGAAGGGTATCTGCATCAGGCTCGAGAGGTAGACCGGGACGTTGACGGCCCTGGCCACCTCTTCCTGATAGTTGATGAAGAAGCCGCAGTCGGACGAGATGCCCTTGACACCCTGGGCCTCCAGTTCCTTGGCCGCCGCGACCACCACCTCGCCGAGCGCGGGGTCGCCGCGCAGGAGGCGCGCGGCCGTGGTCCCGGGCACGGTCTTGTAGAGCACGGGATAGTCGTAAGTGGTGGCATTGCCCACGTCGCCGGGCACGAAGGGGCCCTTGAAGTCCATCAACAGGATGCCGACGCAATAGCCGTAGGCCTCGGCCCCCAACCGTGTCTTGTAGACTGGCATATCCGATCTCCAATCGTTCGTTGGCGTGTGGCGGGGCCGGCTCAGTAGGCGCCGGTATGGCCGCGCTGGTCGGTGCCCGCGGCCAGATAGTCGATCGCGGAGATGAAGTCGTAGACCGGCAGGCCGACGGCGTCCTGCACCGCCTTGGCGTAGGGCGGCAGCATGGAGCATTCGAGCAGGATGGCGCCCATGTCGGGATGCTCCGCGACCATCGATTCGGCCATGCGCACCGCCTCTTGGGTGATGAGGTCGGAATCGAGGGTGCCCTTCTCGTCGAAGATGGCCGTCTTGAACTCGGGCTCGTCCTGCATGCCGCGGATGACGAGGGGGTTGGGCGGCACCTCGAGGCCGCTCGCCTCCAGGAACTCGAGCGAGAGGCTCGCCGAATCGGCCGTGATCACGCCGATGGATTGGGTTGGCGCCAGGGCCTTGGCGATGAAGGGTATCTGCAGGAGGCTCGACAGGCAGACCGGGATGTCGACCGCCTCTGTCACCGCGTCCTGGAACTGGATCATGAAGCCGCAGTCCGAGGAGATGCCCTTGACGCCCTGGGCCTCGAGCTCGCGCGCGGCCGTGGCCATCTTGGCCTTGAACTCGTCGGGCGCGCCGCCGAGGCAGACCGCGGTCGAGAGGCCCTCGACGGTCTTGTAGACGACCGGGTAGTCGTAACTCGTCGCGTTCGCCACGTCGCCCGGGATGAACGGGGCGCGGACGTCGAGCAGCAGGATGCCGACGGCCTGGCCGTAGCTCTCGGCCTCGGGCCTCTTGGTATAGATTGGCATGGGTCTCCTCCTAGGATGCGATTGTCTCAATATCGGCCGGCGTGGTTCTTGGGGCTGGTCCCGGCCTCCATGTAGTCGATCACGTCGATGAAGTCGTAGCACGGCAGGCCCGTCGCCGCCTGCACGGCCTTGGCGTAGGGCGGCATGACGGAGCATTCGATAAGGATGGCGCCCATGTCCGGATAGTCGGCGACCATCTTTATGGCCAAGTCCACGCACTCGCGCTCGATCGCGTCGGAATCGAGCGCCAGGGAGGGCGAGCCCTGGGCCCCGGCCAGCATGATGGCGGCGTTGAACTCGGGCTCGTCCTGGGCGCCGCGGATGACGACCGGGTTCTCGACCCCGAGGCCGTACGCGACCAGCATCTCGGCCGTGAGGCTCACGGAATCGGCCGTGAGGATGCCGATTGCGCGGTGGGGCGCCACCGAGCGCGCGATCAGGGGAAGCTGGAGGAGGCTCGAAAGCGCCACGGGGATGCTGACCGCGTCGGCCACGGCCTCCTGGAACTGGATCATGAAGCCGCAGTCGCTCGAGAGCCCGCGCACGCCGCTGCGCTCCAATTCCATGGCCGCCTCGACCACCGCTTCCTCGAACCCGGGCTCGCCCCCCAGGCAGCAGGTGGTGGTCAGGCCCGGCACGGTCTTGAAGGTGACGGGATAGTCGTACGAGGAGGAATTGCCCACGTCGCCGGGGATGAGCGGCGCCCGGGCGTCGAGCAAGAGAATGCCCACGCCCTGGCCATAGCTCTCGGTGTGGGGCCGCTTATGATAGATCGGCATCGGTCCCTCCATGCGAGCGAGCGCGAAGCTTAGTCCCAATCGCGCGATGGGTCCATCGATCGTGATGCGACTCGGGCACTGGTGGAGAGAACGCGACATAAAGATTTCTTTCTCCCGTCGGGGAGAGGGCCGGGGCGGGGGGCCGCGCCCGTCCGCGCGCCGGAAATGCCTTTCGGCCGCGCGCCGGCGACACGCCCTTGCGCGTCACCCGGCCCGCGTCAGTCGAACGTCGCGCGCCACTCGCGCACCTCCTTGAGGATAGCCACCAGGCATTTGTCGCGCGCTCCAACCAGCTCCTCGTAGCCGCGCCCGCCGGCCATGCGCTCGCAGGCGTCGCTCACCGCGTCCTCGGTCGCCTGGTCCCGCGTCATGGGTGGGATCAGGGAATAGGGATGCTCTAGGCCGGGGCCGAACTGGGCCAGGTTGTGGCGCATCCCGCCGGCGCCGCCGCCCAGATGAAAGGTGAAGAAAGGCCCGGTCATCGCCCATCTGAGGCCGGGGCCATCGATCACCGCCTTGTCCAGGTCCTCGACCGTCGTCTCGCCGCGCTGGACCATGTGAAGGGCCTGCATCCACATGGCGTCCTGCACGACGTTGGCGAGGAAGCCCGGGATGCCGTCCTTGCAGACGATGGCGGCCTTGCCGGCACAGTCGTAGAACGCCTTGGCCCAGTCCGCCGCATCCGCGTCCGTCTTCGCCCCCGGCACCACCTCGACGAGCGGGATCAGATAGACGGGATCGAACGGGTGGCCGACCACGGTGCGGTCGGGATGCGCGCAATCGACCTGCATGTCGGTCATGCTGATGCCCGAGGTCGAGGACGAGATCACCGCCTCGGGATCGGCCGCGCGGTCGATCGCGGCGATGGTCTCGATCTTGATATCGAGCCTCTCGGGCACGCTCTCCTGGATGAACGGCGCGCCGGCCACGGCCTCGGCGAGGGTCGGCGCGAAGGTGAGGCGCTCGCGCGCCCCGCCGGGCGCCAGGCCGAGGTCGGTGAGTGCCGGCCAGGCCGCGTCCACCGCCCGCCGCAGCTTGGCTTCCGCATCCTCGCCCGGGTCCCAGGCCGTCACATCGTAGCCGTGGGCCAGGAAGTACGCCGCCCACGCGGCGCCGATCACGCCGGTGCCGACGCAGGCGACTGCTGTCACATCCTTGGGGTCCGGTCTGGCCATGGCTCGATCCTCCGTCCGATTCGGCCCGGGCCATCCCGGACGCTTCACCTGGTCGCGGGTGATGGTAACCCAGCCCGCCGGCCCCACTGTCGCCGAAATCGCGCGAATCGTCCATCTGGTCTTCTATTCGGTGGACAGGAATGCCGCCTGGCCCGGCGACGACGAGACCGTGGTCCTCGACAACCGGGCCGCCCGGTCGTTCGCCATTCAGTGTAACCGGGGCGAGCGGATCTGCTTCGGCGCCTGGGTTCGCGGGAGAGGGAAACGTCACTGGGGCGTCGGGCGTCATGCTAAATATGGTTGTGAGCTTTGCTCCTACACCTGCGAGGGTGGGGAGGCCAGGGTCGAGGTCCTCGAGCCCTGAAGGTTGGGAGCCCGAAATATCTCTTGACCAGTTAGGATAAGATCCCCATATGCGCAGAGGCATCGACGGCGCGGCGGCACAACGGTCAAGGTTTGTTAAGGTTCAAGCCCCGACTTTCTAATCTATTGATTTTATTGAATTCTGGTGCCCCGCACCCTGACAATCCTTAACACTTCCGGGCGATTCCGGGCCGCTTCCATGCTTGGCTCCACCGCGCGCCATCCAATTTCCTGGAGCCGCCCCGCTCATCCCCCCTGGGGCGGCGCCCAGGCGCTGGGTGCCCGGTTCTCGGGATCGGTCGCCACGTCGATGACCGTCGGCTCCTCGGCCCCGATCGCGGCCTCGAGCGCGTCGGCCAAGTCCGCCGGATCGTCGATGCGCGTGCCCTTGCAGCCGAAGGCGTCGGCCACGCGGGCGAAGTTCACGGGCTCGAAATGGGTCAGGTCCTCGGCGCGGCCGTTGTGGCCCTCGTAGGCCTGGCGCACGCCGGCTATGTCCTGGCCGAAGGCCGAGTTGTTGTTGACCACGACCGTGACGGGGATATTCCAACGCCGCGCCGTCTCCAGCTCCGGCAGGTGATAGTAGAAGGCGCCGTCGCCGCAGAAGCAGACGACGGGGCGGTCCCGCAGGGCGCACTGGGCGCCGAGCGCGGCCGGGAACCCCCAGCCGAGTGAGCCCGCCGCCCGCAGGTAGCCCTGACCGAGGCCGTTGAGCGCCACCATGGTGCCGGTCCAGATGCCGCTGAAGCCCGTATCGGCGACCAGCATGGCGTCCGCCGGCAGGGCCGCCGCCAGCTCGCGGCACAGGCGCTCGACGGTCGTGGGCTTGCCGGCCGCGGCCGCGCGGGGCTCGACCGCCGCCTCCCATTCGCCGCGTAGGGCCCGGACCCGTGCGACCCAGCCCCGGTCCTCCCGCGCCGGCAGGCGGGCGAGCAGGGCCTGGAGCGCGAGCTTGGCGTCGGCGCAGATGCCCAAGGCGCCCGGATGGTTGCGGCCGAGCTCGGCATGGTCGGCGTCGATCTGGACGACGCGCGCGCCCGGCGCCGGCAGTTGCCAGTTCATGGTTATCTGGTCGCTCGTGTCGCTGCCGACAAAGATCACCAGGTCCGCCTCGTGGACGATCCTGTTCGCGTGGGGTGCGGAGTAGGTCCCGACCGGCCCGATGGTGGTCTCGTCCGTGTCGGAGACGAGGCCCTTGCCGTCGAGGCCGTAGGCGATGGGGATGCCGAGCGCGGCGAGCGCCCGCGCCTCCGCCCCCGCCCCGGCCAGCACCGCGCCGCCGCCCAAGACCGCCACCGGCCGCTCGGCCGCCACGATCAGCTCGGCCGCCGCCGCGATATCCGCTGGATCGGGCGCCGTCCTGTATGCGGGCGCGCGGCCGTGGCGCGGGTCGGCCTCGACCGGCCCGGAAATCATGCCCGTGTCGATCACCTCGCCGCTCAGCCCGGCGAAGTCGAGATGGGCCGGGCGCGGCGTCGGGCCGGTCGCCTCGCGGAACGCCTGGCGCAGGAGGAAGGGGAGCTGGCTCGCCTCCTCGACATTGGCCGAGAAGCGGGTCACGGACTGGAACATGGGCGGGTGCGCGATCTCCTGATAGGCGTTGCGCTGGAGTTGGGGGATCGCTTTGTGGCCGGTCAGCGCGACGATGGGCGAGCGCGCCAGGTAGGCGTCCTGGAGCCCGGCGGCGAGGTTGGCGGCGCCCACCGACTGGGCCATGCAGACGCCGACCTTGCCCGAGGCGCGGGCGTAGCCGTCGGCCATGTAGGCGGCGGCCTTCTCCGAATGGGCCATGACCCGGCGCACGTCGTGCTTCTCGATCTCGCGCAGGCCGCGGCGCAGGATCGCCTCCATGAAGAAGACGTCCGTGACGCCGTAGGCCTCGAACGCCTCGGCGAGATATTCGGCCCCGGTGCGCGTCTCCGTCATGGTCCCCTCCCCTGTTTGGGGGGCGATCTTGACCCGGCCGGCGAGCGCGGACAAGGCCCGCGCCAAGGATCGGATACCCGAGCCCCGCCGGGGCCGGTATGGTGCGGCCACCAGTTGCGCCAACCCGAAGGAGGACCGCCGTGATGAAGGCAGGCATGATCGTGGCGCCCCAGCCCGAGGCCGTGGACGCGGGCGCTGATATCCTGCGGCGCGGCGGCAACGCCATCGATGCGGCCATCGCCTGCGCCTTCGTCGAGACAGTGGTCGACCCCATGATGTGCGGCATCGCCGGCTTCGGCAGCTTCCAGGCCTATATGCCGGGCGCCGGCATCCACGAGGCGATCGATTTCCACGGCCGGGTGCCGGCGGCGGCGCGGCCCGACATGTGGCTCGACCTGATCGAGGGCGAGACGCGCGACGGCTTCGGCTTCCTCCTCGAGGGTCACGTCAACGATATCGGCCACCAGTCGGTCACCACCCCCGGCAGCCTCAAAGCCTATCACGAGGCGCACAGCCGCTTCGGCACGCTGCCCTGGGGCGATGTGGTGGCGCCCGCCATCGCCCATGCCCGGGACGGCTTCGCGGTGACGCCCGGCATATACCACTACTGGATCTCGGAAGACCCCTCGGGCCGGATCAGCATCGCCGACCGGCTGCGCCACACGGCCGAGGCGCGACGCCTGTTCTGCGACGAGGGTGGGGGGATCAGGCGCATGGGCACGATCCTGCGCAACCCTGATTACGCCGCGTCGCTCGAGCGCATTGCGGCCGCTGGCCCGGACGTCTTCTATCGCGGCGCAATCGGCCGGGCAATCGCCGACGACATGGCGGCCAATGGCGGGCTCCTCTCGATCGCCGACCTCGAAGCCTACGAGACCGTGCCGGGCCAGCCGCTCCGCGGCAGCTATCGCGGCTTCGATATCGCCACCAACCGGCCGCCCGGCGGCGGCGTCATGCTGCTCGAGATGCTGCACATCCTGGAGAATTTCGACCTCGCCGCCATGGGCCACAACAGCCCGGACTACATCCGCACCGTGGCCGAGGCCATGAAGATCGCGACCTCGGACAAGGACGCCCATGTGGGCGACCCCGCCTTCGTCGACGTGCCGCTCGACCGGCTCCTCTCCAAGGACTACGCCCGTGAGCGCGCGGGCGGGATCGAGCGCGGTGAAGTCTGGCATGTCGAGCGCATGGGCGGGCCCGAGCCCGAGCACACGACCCATCTTTCCGTCATCGACCGGGAGGGCAACGCCGTGTCCATGACCCATTCCCTCGGCATGATGTCGGGCGTGATCCCACCCGGGCTCGGCTTCATGCTGAACGGCTGCATGGGCGTCTTCGACCCGCGGCCCGGGCGGGCCGGCTCGATCGCCCCCGGCAAGGCGCGCTTCAGCTCCATCTGCCCCTCGATCCTGTTCAAGGATGGGAGGCCCTGGCTCGTCATCGGCGCGCCCGGCGGCACCCAGATCGCCATGGGCGTGTTGCAGGCGATCCTCAATGCGGTCGATTTCGGCATGCCCGTCACCGAAGCGGTGATCGCACCCCGCTTCTCCGCCACCAGCGACGCCATCGACGTCTCCAACCGCATCTCGCGCCACACCGGCCGCGCGCTCGAGGCCATGGGCTACGCGGTGATCCGCAGCCACCTGAGCTACGCCTTCGCCAGCGTCCAGGCCATCCTTATCGAGGACGGCGTGCCGAGCGGCGCCTCCGACATCACCTACGGCGGCGGCATGGCCCTCGCGGTCTAGGACCGCCGAGTAAGCGAGTAGCCTGCGCGGCGTCTGAGCGCTCCGAACAGAGTAGCCTCCGTCGAGCCGTTAATCGGCTCGCCGGCAAGCCCGACAGGGCGCCCGAGCGCGAGCGAGGAGCCTGCGCGGCGCCTGAGCGCTCCAGACAGGGTAGCCTCCGGCGAGCCGTTTTTCGGCTCGCCGGCAAGCCCGATCACGCGTCCGAGCGAGAGCGAGGAGCCTGCGCGGCGCTTGAGCGCCCCAAACAAGAGCGCCCCAGGCAACCCCACCCCCTTCACGAGGATTGATTTCGGCGACGGATTTCGATTGGCTGGCCGGAGAGGCGCCCCGGTCCAATCGGGCTTCAAGCGCCTCTCCAACGGGGGAAAGATGAGGGCAAGGCTCCGCGCGATCGATGCCGGCCCGCGCGCCTGGCGGCGGGCGGCATGACGATGGCCATGCCCGGGGCCGGCGGCGGATCCCCAGGCCGCTTCCGGCGGGGCCTGATCATGGCGACGGCCATGGCGGGGACGGCCGTCTACGTCCTCGACATCTTCGTGGTCGCCATCGCGCTGCCGCACATGCAGGGCACCTTCTCCGCCGCCCCGGACCAGATCTCCTGGGTCGCCACCGCCTTCGTGCTCGGCACCACGGTGATGATCATCGCCTCGGGCTGGCTCAGCGCCCGCGTGGGCACGAGGCTCCTCCTGATCGTCTCGATCGCCATCTTCATGGGCCTCTCCATCCTCGCCGCCAATGCGGAGACCCTGGAGGAGGAAGTGCTATGGCGCTTCCTGATGGGTGCGGCGGGCGCGCCCATCCAGCCCATGTGCCAGGTCATCATCCTCAATACCTACCGTCGGGAGGAGCACGGCTGGGCTCTCGCCATCTGGGGCCTGGGCGTCATGTCGGCCCCGGTCATCGCGCTGCCCCTGGCCGGGCTCATCATCAACCTCGTGGGCTGGCCCGGCGTCTTCTACATGAACCTGCCGGTGGCGGCCCTCGCCCTCCTGGGCACCTTCCTCTTCGTGCCCCGCACGCGGGTCGAGAGCCGCCAGGGCCTCGACTGGTTCGGCCTCATCCTCCTCATCCTGGTCTTCGGCCTGTTGCAGTTCGTGCTCGGCCGGGGGGGACGCCTCGATTGGTTCGACTCGACCACGATCACGGTCATGGTCGCGGTCTCGGCGCTCTCGGCCTACCTCTTCGTGGTCCATATCCTGACGGCGCGCAACCCGCTGATCCCGCCGGGCATCTTCCGCGACCGCAACTTCACCGTCGGCCTCATCGGCACCTTCGGCTTCGGCAGCGCCAACATGATGGTCACCATCCTCTTGCCCATCATGCTGCAGAACCAGCTCCGCTACCCGATCGAGCTCATCGGCCTCGTCATGGCGCCGCGCACGGTCGGCACCCTCATCGGCCAGTGGCTCATCGCCGTCCTGATCACGCGGGTGGACCCGCGCCACCTGATCGCGCTGGGGGCCATCATGTCGGCGACCTCGACCTGGATCATGTCGGGCTGGTCGCTCGACGTCTCGCCCTGGCAGGTGATCTGGCCCGCCATCCTGCACGGCATCAGCGGCGGCTTCCTGTGGGTGTGTTTCAACTCGCTCGTCGTCTCGACCCTCGACGCGCGCTACCGCGAGCAGGGGGTGCCCTTCTACTACCTCTCCTTCAACGTGGGCTTCAGCTTCGGCGTGGCCGGCATCCTGGCCTATTGGACGATCAGCGCCCAGGCCAACTACGCGATTCTGAGCGAGCACCTCTCGCCCTTCAACGCGCGGATCCCGAGCGACTGGGACTTGGGCGACCCCACCGTCGCCGCCGGCTTCGCGAGCGAGATCGAGCGCCAGGCCGGCATGGTGGCCTTCAACAACGCCTTCTTCATGGCCTCCCTGGCCGCCCTCCTGATCATCCCCATCGGCTACATGTTCGGGAACCCCGGCTGGCGCAAGGGTAGGCGGAGGGGGTGAGGGGGGCGCCGTTGTGCGCCGGTGACCGAGCGAGCAAGATGGCCTCTTGGGACAAGCATTAAATAGCGTCCCTATCCGGTTAAGGCAGGTCGTGCGCCCTGGGGTTGCAAGCCGTGGATCAACTGGCGGTATGTGATGGTTGGCCGGGCCATGGCGCGGCTCAGGACGAAGTCGCCGAGGTCGTCGATCCGCCGGCGGCGGTTGAAGCGATAGGCCCATTCCCGGCCATAGCGCGGCAAGTGCTTGGCGCTGACGCCATGGTAGGTGCCGTTGAGCCAGGTCTTGAGGTTGCTGAACAGGACGTGGATGATCGGCATCTGCGTCTCGGCGTTCTTGCCTTGGCCTTGGACGGTGGGCTGGTGCCGGTAGACGGCGCCGAGCCCGGCATAGCCCTTGAAATCGTCGGTCAGCAGGCGCGCGCCCGGCGTCACGGCGGCCCGCACGAAGCCGCCGAGCTGCTCGGCATTGGCCCGGGGCAGGATGGCAAGCCGCGCCCGGCCGGCGACGAAGCCGCTGCCCTCGACCCCCTTGCCCGGCGCCACCGCCACCTTCTCCACCGCCAGCACGAGCAGGCTCTTGTTGGCATTGGCCATCCCGCGGCCCCGGCTCTCGGGCTTGCCGCGCCCGCCGTAGTAGCTCTCATCGACCTCGACCATGCCGTCCAGCAACGCATCCGGCCGCTCCGCCAAGCCATGGCGCAGCTTGTGAGCCATCAGCCATGCGGTCTCATAGCGAAGCCCCAGCTCGCGCGCCAGGAACAGGGCCGAGACCCCGCGCTTGTCCCGCCCCATCAACCACGCCGCCAGGAACCATTTGGGCAACGGTGTGCGGGTGCGGTGGAAGATGGTTCCCGCCGTCACCGACTCTTGACGACCGCAAGCCGCGCATTCGAAGACGCGCGCCCGCGCCTTGTGCCGATAGCCCCGCCGGTGCCCGCAGCGGGCGCACGCAAACCCAGACGGCCAGCGTCGATCCGCCAAGGCCAGGATGCACGATTCCTCGTCTCGGTAGCGCTCTTGGAACGTCAACAAGCCGCTCATGCCCTGTCTCCCGACCAATCCTCAGAGGCGGGAACAGTACACCCTTAGAGCGAACATATAAAGAACACTCGGTCGCTACCTGCATTAACCGGATAGGGACGTTAAATAGTAACGGTTGGACTGGATCGGGCTGCGTAGCGATGGACTTTCGGCCCTGGGTTGAGAAATGGCTGCCGGCGGTGGTGCAGCCTCTTGGCCTGTCTGAGGCGGGCAAGCTGATCGTCAAGCCGCTTGTCGCGCAAAGGCGGGCCGAGGCGCTGTTCAGGTCGACGCGGCGGGCATCACCGTCCTACCAGTCGGTCGCGTCGCTGTTGCATCCGGAGCGCTCTCCGGTCCCCTTCGGCTACCGCGACGACGACCTCCGGATGCTTGAGGACTGGTGCCACGACGACTCGTCGGGGTGGGTCGCGTGGAAGCTGGTGACAGGTGAGACGGGACGCGGCAAGACGCGCCTGCTGATGCGGCTGGTGGAAGTTCTCCGCGACATGATGGACCGGCAGTGGCGCGCCGGCTTCCTCGATATGACGGCTCTGCGCGCCGATCCTGGGGCGTTGCTCTGCTTCTATCACCTGCCGGGCGACCTCTTGTTCGTGGTCGATTACGCTGAGCGATTTGAGGCGGAGGTCCACGCCACCCTCAAGTCATCGCTGGCCCTGGCCGACGCGGGGGCTGAGCGACGAATCCGCGTCGTGCTGATATCGCGCCGGGAATCGGAGCTTTGGCAAAGCATCGCCGACAGCGACATGGACATCGGCGATGTCATGTCCGGGGACGGCTTCTCGCGCTACGAGCCGCTACCCCTCGGCCGCGACCCATCGGCCCGCAAGGGTATTTTCGACGACGCTTATGCCGCGTTCGAAGATCATTTCGGCGAGGAGCGACCCCTGGCGAAACGGCCGGACTTGAGCCGCCGCGGGTTCGAGGAGGCCATTCTCATCCACATGGCCGCCCTGTCGCTCCACCAGGGAGAAATATCCGCCGGCGATGTGTCCGAGGAAGCATTGCTCGACTGGGTGCTATCCCGGGAGAAGCGGCATTGGAGCGAGACGATCGACAAAAGGGATGAACTCCCTAGTTCCCTCAAGCGTGCGCCTATCGCACAGGCGGCCGCCTGCCTGACGCTCGTCTCCTTGGGCGCCGGCATTCGAGATCGCGACCAGGCGATTGCAGGCTTGCGGCAATGTCCGCTGCTATCGGGCGTCGCCGGCCCCGCGCTCTCCGCCGTGGCCGATCTGTTTCACGACCTCTATCCTGGGCCGGGATGGGTCAACGGCGTGACGCCCGACCTGATCGGGACTTATCTGCTGAACGCCGCCGAGGACGATTTCGCCGCGAGCCTTATGGGTGGATTGAGTGAGACCGAGGCCACCAACGGCCTCACCAAGCTGAACTGGGTCGCCCAGCGCTGGCCCGAGTCCGGGCGCCGCAAGCTGGAGAGCGCCATCGCCGCCAACCCGGCGCGCGTCATCCCCCTCGCTGTGCGCGTGGCGGTGGAATCAGGCGACCCCATCGGACAGATCGCGGCCGGTTGGCTCCAGGGCCATCCCGACGCTGCGCTGGCGCGGAGCTTGGCCCAAGAATTTCCTATCCGACGACGGCGTTGCGGGTACTGGCCGAAGTTGTGGACGGTATCCTCTACGCCGCGACGGTGGGCGACGAGGAAGAAGCCGTGCTCGCCGAACGCGCGAGGCTTGCCACAAACCGCGCCGTCCGCCTGTCCGAATTGGGCCGGCGCGAGGAGGCGCTGGAGAGCGCCCGCGAGGCGGCCGAGCTATACCGCGCCCTGGTCGAGGCCCGCCCCGATACCTTCCTCCCCGACCTCGCCGCCTCCCTCAGCAACCTCGCGGTCATGCTGAGCGAACTCGGCCACCGCGAGGAGGCCCTCGAACGGGCGCGCGAGGCGGCCGAGCTTTACCGCGCCCTGGCCGAGGCCCGGCCCGACGTCTTCCGCCCCGACCTCGCGTTGTCCCTCAACAACCTCGCGAACGGGCTGAGCGACGTCGGCTACCGCGAGGAGGCGCTCAAATGGGCGCGCGAGGCGGCCGAGCTGTACCGCGCCCTGGCCGAGGCCCGCCCCGACGCCCTCCGCCCCGACCTCGCCATGTCCCTCAACAACCTCGCGAACAGGCTGAGCGCCCTCGGCCACCGCGAGGAGGCCCTCGAAAGGGCGCACGAGGCGGCCGAGCTTTACCGCGCCCTGGCCGAGGCCCGCCCCGACGCCTTCCGCCCATATCTCGCTGGCTCCCTCAACAACCTCGCGGCCTGGCTGAGCGCCCTCGGCCACCGCGAGGAGGCGCTCGAACGGGCGCGCGAGGCGGTGGACATCCGCCGCGCCCTGGTCGAGGCCCGGCCCGACGTCTTCCGCCCCGACCTCGCGTTGTCCCTCAACAACCTCGCGACCATGCTGAGCGACCTCGGCCACCGCGAGGAGGCCCTCGAACGGGCGCGTGAGGCGGTGGACATCCACCGCGCCCTGGCCGAGGCCCGCCCCGACGCCTTCCGCCCCAACCTCGCCATGTCCCTCGGCACCTTGACCAACTGTTTGACCGCGTCGGGTTACAGGGAAGAGGCGTTGCGGTCCATCCAAGACGGCGTCGCCACGCTGCAATCGTTGTTCCTCGCGTCTCCTGGGGCGTTCGCGCCGCTCATGGCGAAGCTGGTCTCACTCTATGCAAGATTGGCGGAGGAGATGGGCACCGAACCCGACGCAACGTTGCTGGCGCCCATCATCTCTGCCTTCCAATCTCTGGAATCCGCCCCAGAGGACACCGCCGCTGAGGACTAGCCGTCCCGCCAACGACCGCCCCACCGCGGGCGCGCTCAGCCCGCGAATACCTCAATCCGCAGCGGGGTGGACTTGCCGCCGTTGATGCGCTCGCTCGAGCACGCGGTGAGAATGAGGATGATGTCCATCTCGGCGCGCAACTCGATGTGGTCGCCGGGCTTGCTGAGGGTGCCGGTCACGTCGATGGAGAGGTCGTCGCGGGCCGGGGAGTTCTGGAAGACGTTGACCGGGTCGGGCACGATACGGTGGGAGAGGCCAGCCTCTTCGGCGCAGGCCAGGTAGTTCTCGCGGCAGTTGGGGTGGTCGTGCTGGCCGCGGGAGGCGTAGAGCTCCCGGTCGCAGGGGGCCATGAGCATGTCGTGCGGCCCGGGGGAGCGATCGGCGAGGAAGGTGAGCACCGGGCGGTGGCGGCTCGAATGGAAGACGCCGCCCACTTCGGGGAAGAGGGTCGCGCCTATCATCCGGGTCACGGCCGCGCTCAGGAACTCCGTGTGGTCGGCCTGAGAGAGGGCGAAGAGGTCGCCGATCTGCTGGCCCTCCATATCGGTGATGCGGATGCGCTCCCCCGCCGCGACTTCGACCGCCCGGCCCTCGTAGCCCGGCACCACCACCGTCACTCTCGCCTCTTTGGTCATGAGCTCGTCTCCTCTCCGCTGCGTTCCCCGGCGTCCAGATAGTAGTGCCGGGTCGGTTTCAACGCCCCGTCCAGCTCGTAGACGAGTGGCACGCCGGTGGGGATCTCGACGCCGGGGATGTCTTCGTCCGAGATGCCGTCCAGATGCTTGACCAGGGCGCGCAGGCTGTTGCCGTGGGCCGAGACGAGCACCCGCTCCCCCGCCCGGACCCGGGGCGCGATGGCCGCTTCCCAATAGGGCAGGACGCGGGCGACCGTGTCGGCGAGGCTTTCGGCGAGGGGCACTTCCTCTGGCGCGAGGCCAGAATAGCGGCGGTCGCCGCCGGCATGGCGCGGGTCACTGGCGGTGAGCGCAGGGGGCGGGGTGGCGTAGCCGCGGCGCCAGACGAACACCTCGTCGTCCCCGTACTCGGCCGCCGTCTCTGCCTTGTCGAGGCCCTGGAGGGCGCCGTAATGGCGCTCGTTGAGGCGCCAGTGCTTCTCGACCGGCAGCCACGTCCGGTCCATCTCCTCCAGTGCAATCCACAGGGTGCGGATGGCGCGCGTGAGGACGGAAGTGAAGCAAAAGTCGAAGTCGAGCCCCGCGCGCGCGAGCGCCTTGCCGGCGGCCCGCGCCTCGGCCACCCCCTTATCCGAGAGGCCCACGTCCGTCCAGCCCGTGAACCGGTTCTCCTTGTTCCACACGCTCTGGCCGTGGCGCAGCAGGACGAGATCGATCACGGGCGCGCTTTCCTTCAATCCGGGCCTTCAATCCGAGCGGCCGCGAGTATAGCCGCGCGGCGCCGGCACGAAAGCCTGTACGGGCATTGTTTCCCGCCTAGGCGCACGGATATGCTCGCGCGGAATCGAGACACGGGGCGGGAGGGTGTCATGGCCGCGCGCGAATGCGACTTTCTCATCATCGGCGCGGGCATCGCCGGGGCCTCGGCGGGCTACCGCCTGGCCGAGCACGGCAGGGTCATCCTGCTCGAGCGCGAGGACCGGCCCGGCTACCACACCACCGGGCGCTCGGTCGCCGTCTATACCGAGGCCTACGGCCCCTACGTCATCCGCGCGCTCGCCATCGCCGGCGGGACCTTCTTCACGGGCCCGCCCGAGGGCTTCACCGAGATCCCGCTCTGCCACCCCCACGGCCTCATGTTCGTCGCCCGCGAGGACCAGCGCACCATCCTCGAGGTAGCCCTCGCGGCCGTCCAGGATCTCTCGGCCGACATCCACGCCATCAGCGTCGAGGAGGCGGTGCGCCGGGTGCCCGTGCTGCGGCTCGATTACCTGGCCGCCGCCTTCTTCGATCCCAACACCATGGCCCTCGACGTGGACGCCATCCACCAGGGCTACCTGCGCGGCCTGCGCCAGCGCGGCGGCGCGGTGGTGACGGACGCGGAGGCCCTCGGCCTGGCGCGCAAGGACGGCCTGTGGCGGGTCGAGACCCCGGCCGGCGCCTTCGCCGCGCCCGTGGTCGTCAACGCGGCCGGGGCCTGGGCCGACATGGTGGCGGGGCTCGCCGGCGCGCGCCCCATCCATATCGTGCCCAAGCGGCGCACGGTGATCGCCTTCGCCCCGCCCGCGGGCATGGAGACGGCGGGCTGGCCCGTGATCTTCGATACCCAGGAGGAGTTCTACTTCAAGGCCGATGCCGGCACGATCCTCGGCTCCCCGGCCGACGAGACCCCGGTCCCGCCCCAGGACGCCCAGCCCGAGGAGATCGACATCGCCCTCACGGTCGACCGCATCGAGCGCGCCACGACCATGAAGGTGTGCCGCATCATCAGGAGCTGGGCCGGCCTGCGTAGCTTCGTGGGCGACGGCGTGCCCGTGGTGGGGTTCGAGCCCGGCCTCGACGGCTTCTTCTGGTGCGCGGGCCAGGGCGGCTACGGCATCGAGACCTCGGCCGGGCTGAGCCGCGCGGCCGCGGCCCTGGCGCGCGGCGAGGAATTGCCCGAGGACATCGCCGCCCTGGGCGTCACAAGCGCCGACCTGGCGCCCGAGCGGCTATGGGACGATTGACCCGAGCCGGCTATCTACCCAGCCCCAGGCGGTTGGCGATGTTGTTCTTCTGGATGTCGCTCGAGCCGCCGACGATGGGGAAGAGCAGGATGTCGCGGGCGTAGCGCTCCATATCGTGGCCGGCGACGAGCCCGTAGGCGCCGAGCACCCGCTGGCAGGACAGCACCACGTCCTGCGCCGTCTCGCACACGAAGAGCTTGGCCATCGAGGTCTCGACGGCGCAGGGCCGGTCCCGGTCGGCGAGGCCGGCCGCGTGGTAGAGCACGAGGCGCGCCGCGAGGAGGCCCGTGCGCGCATCAGCGAGGGCGTGGCGTACCGACTGGTGGGCGGCGATGGGGCGCCCGAACTGCTCGCGCTCCCCCGCATAGCGCCAGGCGTCCTCGACGGCCGCCTCGGCGATGCCGAGCGCCATGGCCGCCACCTCGAGGCGCTCCACATCGAGGGCCGGGCCGGCGAGGAGGGACCAGCCCTGGTTCCAACCGTCTTCGCCGCCGACCAGGTTCGCCACCGGCACCTCGACGCCGTCGAACACGACCTCGTTGAGGGCCGGCCCGCGCATGCCGATGGCGTCGAAGCGCGTGATCGTCACGCCGGGCGCATCGGGCGGGACGAGGACGAGCGAGAGGTTGGCGTGGCGCGGCGCCTCGGGGTCGCTGCGCACCAGGGTATAGATATAGTCGGCGTGCTCCGCCCCGGTGCAGAAGCGCTTGGTGCCGTCGATACGGATGTGCTTCCCATGGCGCTCAGCGCGGGTGCGCACGCTCGCCAAATCCGCGCCAGCGTCGGGCTCGGTCAGGCCGTAGGCGAGGAACATCTCGCCCCTGGCGAATCGTGGCAGCAGATCCCGCTTCTGCGCCTGTGTGCCCGCGGCGAGGATGTTCATGCCGCCGTAGCAGGCCGCCATGATGTAGGGCACGGCGAGGGCGAGGCTGCGCTTTGAAAGCTCCTCGATCGTGGCCATGGCGGCATGGATGTCGCGCCCGGCGCCACCGTACTCTTCCGGGATGGTGAGGCCCATGACCCCCATGGAAGCGAGCTTCGCCGCCGCCTCGCGGGGGAAGACCTCTTCCCGGTCCCAGGCCCGCGCCGTCTCGCGCGGCACCTCCTCGGCGACGAAGCGGCGCAGGCTCTCGCGCAGGATCGTGACGTGCTCGGGCTCGGCGTAATCCATGGCGCCGGCCACGGTGCGCCTCAGCCGCCGGTGAAGCTGGGCCGGCGCTTCTCGCGGAAGGCGTTCACGGCCTCCTGGTGGTCGGCCGTGAAGTTGGTCAGGGATTCATAGGCGATGCTGGCGTCCATCACGCTGTGGGCGATCTGCTTGAGGGCGATGTTGACGCTGGTCTTGGAATACCGGATCGCCTGGGTCGCCCCCCGGTCGAGGCGCTCGGCGAACGCGTAGACCCGCGCTTCCAGTTCCTCGTCGACGACGGCGTGGTTGATGAGGCCGATGCGCTCCGCCTCCTGCGCGCTCACCTGCGCGCCAGTCATGAGGTACTCCTTGGCCCGGGCGTAACCAACGAGCTGGGGCCAGATGATGGCCCCGCCATCGCCGGCGACGAGGCCGACGCTCACGTGGGGGTCGGCGATGATCGCGCTCTGGCCGGCGAAGATCACGTCGCAGAAGAGGGCGATGGTGGCGCCGAGGCCCATGGCCGGGCCGTTGACGCTGGCGATGATGGGCTTCTCGCAGTCGAGCAGGCCGAAGACGATCTTCTTGCCCTCGACGCGGGTGTGCTCCCACACCGCCCCATCATCGATCATCTCCTGCATCCAGCCGATGTCGCCGCCGGCGGAGAAGGCCCGCCCCGCGCCGGTCAGCACGATGATGTCCGCTTCCGGGTCCATGGCCACGTCGTAGAAGACGCGCGAGAGCTCCTCGTGCATGACCGCGTCGACGGCGTTCAGCTTCTCGGGCCGGCTCATGGTCACGGTCAGGATGCGCCCGCGGCGCTCGAACAGGATGGTCTTGTAGTCGTCGTAGCTCATGGTGGCCCCTCCCCAGGGTGGTAGCATTCCGTTGATTGCTCATTCTGGCACGGCGCGATCACGCACGAAAGCGCGCGCCCTCTACTCTTGGCGGGAGGGCCGTATTCGTGGGCGCACAACTTGAGCCCGATTACGCGGAGACGACTTCCTCGCGAGTGAGCCACGCCGCGTAGGCGAGAGCCTGACGAACGTCCGCCTCCTCGAGATCGGGGTAATCCCCGAGAATATCGGCGTTGCTGCGACCCTCCGCGACGAGGGAAACCACCAACCCGACGGTGATCCGCAACCCGCGTATGCAAGCGCGTCCGCCCATGACGTCCGAATCGAAGGTGATGCGGTCGAACCGGGTGCTCTCGGTCATGAAGCCTCCCTCTGCGACCTGACGATGTCTCATATCGTTGCATGGCTTGGCGCGCGGCGTCCACAGGCCGGCCCATGACATGCTACATCTCCTCGATCCGCGCGGCGATGGCTTCGAACCAGGGGGCGAGCGCCCGGACGGGCCCGGCCCGCGCCGCCCAGCGCGCGGCGCGGCGCGCCGTCAGGAGCGCCTGCGCCCGGGTCACGCCGATCTTGTCGCGCTCCAGGCAGTAGGCCGCATCCCACCACTCGCCGCGGTCCTTGTATTTGAGGATCAGGCCCAGGCGTACGCACATATGGAAGGTGCCGAAGGCGGCGAGGTAGGCCGCCGCCTCGTCCGCGCCGCGCCCGTCGGCGTAGGCATCAAGGTGGCGGGCGAGGAGGCGGCCCTCGGCCGCCGGTGTGGCGCCCGCATACTCGTCGCCCAGGAGCCAGGCCGCGTCGTCGAGCCAGGCGCGGGCACCGCAATGCTCCCAGTCGAACCAGGCGACGGAGCCGTCCGCGCGCGCGACGGCGTTGCCTGGCCGGGCGTCCCACTTGATGAAGCGGGGCGTACTCACGCGCAGGAGGGCGTGGAGGGCCGCCGCCTCGATCGCCGGTGGCGGCATGTCGAGATGGGCGCCCAGGCGCGCGGGCATGGTGGTGAGCTCGTCGAGCCAACCGGCTTTATGGCCGATGACCGCGACCTTGCTTTCGAGCCCGGCCTCGCGGCCCGCCTGGTGGATGGCGTGGAGGCTCTCGAGCGCCGCGTCGAGCCAGGCTTCGACGCCGGCCGCATCCGATTGGGCGAGGGCTTCCGACAGGCGGCGCTCGCCCAGGTCCTCCTGAATCAGCCAGCCGTCCTCGAAAGCCAGGATACGGGGCACGTGGTGCGTATGGGCGCCGAGGGCGCGCAACACCCCGACCTCGAGGCGGCCGCGGTTGGTCTTGGGCCGGCGCGTGGCGATGACCGCGCCCTCGGCGAGGCGCACGCGGACCGATTCGCGCCGTCGGCCACCGGGCTGCTCGGCACCCTTCACTTGCGCGCCGAGGAGGGTGGTGACGGCCTCCGCCGCTTTGCGGGCGAACTTGTTCATGGGGCCGTGCCCGTTCCCGATCCCTGATTCGGGGTGAGGTTTACCAGCTAGCCCCCCCTATCGCGAGTCCGCCCCGTTGCCCTCGTGATCGAGCAGCCACGCCTTGCGCTCGAGCCCGCCGGCGTAACCCGTGAGGCTCCCATTCTTGCCGACGATGCGATGGCAGGGGATCAGGATGGCGACCGGGTTGCGGCCGTTGGCGAGGCCGACCGCGCGGACCGCCCGGGGCCGCCCGATCCGCGCCGCCAGCTCCGAATAGGAGAGCCGCTGACCCCACTTCGTCACGCGCAGCGCCGCCCAGACGCTCTCCTGGAACGGTGTGCCGTTGGTCAGCGGCGCGATCCCCGCGAAGGCTTCGATATCGCCACCGAAATAGCGGGCGAAGCCATCTCGCACCGCCCTCGGTGCGGCGCCCGGCCGCAACTCGAAATCACCGTGGTGGCGGCGCAACAGCGCCCGCACGCGCGCTTCATACCCGCTGAACTCGGCCGCGCAGAGCGCATCGCCGCTCGTCACCAGGAGCATCTCGCCAACGGGCGTGGGTATGGTGTCGCCAGTCAATTGGACAGTCACATCACGCGCCCTGGTTTGTGCCGCGCCACAGGTGCATGACGGCGTAGGCCCGCCACGGCCGCCAGCGCTCGGCCGCACGCTTCAGCTCCCGCCCCGTTCCGGCCAATCCCAGCCGCTGCGCCGCGCGCAGGAGGGCGATATCCCCCGCCGGGAACGCATCCGGATCCTTGAGCGCGCGCAACCAGGCATAGCCGACGGTCCACTCCCCGATCCCCGGAATGGCCAGCAGGTCGCGGCGCAGCACCGCGGGCTCGATCCCCGGATCGAGGCGGAGGGAGCCATCGGCGACGGCCCGCGCTAGGAGCCGAATGGTATTCGCGCGGCGCCCGGTTACGCCGATGGCCTCGATCCCGGCATCCGCCAGGGCGGCCGGGACCGGGAACAGGCAGCCGTCGCCAAGCAGCGCCCCCCGGCCGGGCGCGAGCCGGCGGCCCCATGCCTGGGTGAGCCGGCTGGCGAAGGTCCGCCCCGCGGCGACGGTAATCTGCTGGCCGAGGATTCCGCGCACGAGGAGCTCGAACGGGTCCCAGCAACCGGGCACGCGCAGGCCCGGCGCCGCATCGACCAGGGGCGCCAGGCCGGGGTCGAGGCCCAACACGTCGCGGACGCTGGACGGCTCGGCGTCGAGGTCGAACATGGACCGCAGGCGTTCGGCGACCGGCAGCAGGGAGACCACGCCATCGATCCACACTTCGGCCCGCAGGGCGTCGTGCCGCGCGCTGTCGGACACACGAAGGATCCCCTTTTGCCCGCCCAGCTCGAACGTGCGGGCGTAGCGGTCGCCATCGATCTCCTCGACGCCCGCAATGGCGCGGGCGCGCAGGAAGCCGAGCATCGCGTGCCAGTCGTAGGGCGGAACGTAACCGAGCGTGAGGGCGATCGCCGCCGGCGACGCGGCGCACCCGTCCGACCCGACCCGCACCCGCGCCTCGGAGGGTGGCGAGCGATAGGCATCCCTGAACGTCGCATTGAACCGCCGCAGGCTCGAATAGCCGGCCGCGATGGCCACGTCGGTCATGGGTAGCCGCGTCTCCCATAGAAGCTGGCGGGCGAGGTGCAGCCGCTGGGTCGCCGCCACCTCGGTCGGCGAGGCGCCCACATGCCGGTCGAACAGGCGGCGCAGGTGCCGCGCGCCGACGCCGAGCCGGGCCGCCAGCTCATCGACAGATCCGCCGTCGAGGGCGCCGTCCGCGATCAGCTTGAGGGCGCGCCGCACGGTCGCGCAGGTGCCGAGCCACGCGGCCGAGTTGGGCGCGGTCTCCGGCCGGCACCGCTTGCACGGCCGGTAGCCCGCGCGCTCGGCCGCCGCGGCCGTGCGGTGGTAGGTGCAGTTCGCGGGCTTGGGATTGGGCGCGGGGCAGATGGGCCGGCAATAGACACCGGTCGTGCGCACGCCGACGAAAAAGCGGCCGTCGAACCGCGGGTCGCGGCTGACCGGCGCCTCGTACAGGCGGGCGTCTTCGATTCTTGCTTCCTGGGTCAGCGTGGCCATGACCGAGCATATACGCGCTTCCAGCCGCCCCGTCTCGCCGGAATCGGCCGTCGTTACCCCGCCGTCGTCAATAGGCGGTGTAGGACTTCTCCTCGACGATGGCGGCGCCCAGGAGGTCGTTGACCCGCCGCTTGATGGCGGCGCGCCGGTCGTTGGTGCGGTAGACGTCGCGGGCGAGCTGGATGAAGGCAGGGCCGAAGTCGCCCGCCCGCTCGTAGGCGCGGATGGCGTCCTCGATGGCCCACAGGCGGGCGTTGACGGCCTTGAGGTCCGCCGCCAATCGGTCGAGCGCGCGCGAGCCCGGCATGCCCGCCTCGCGCGCGGCCGCGAGCGTATCGAGCTCGTGGCGCACGTTCGCGAGCTTGGCCGGATCGGCGATGTTCTCGGCCTTGATCTCGAGGATGGCGATCTTGTCCAGGAGCTCACCCGGCGCCACGTCGATGCGGACGGCGGCCACGGAGGGCGCCAGCTTCGCCTTGGCCTGGGACCTGCTCACGCCGCCCGCTCCCGCAGCGCCCGGCCGACGCGGTCGAAGACGCCGGGCCAATCGCCGGGCTCGTCCTGGCGGAAGATTCGCATATCCGGATACCATTGCGTGGTATCGCCCGTGAGGCCCCATCGCCAGTCCGGCAAATGCGGCAACAAGAGCCAGGTCTCGACTCCCATGGCCCCGGCTAGGTGAGCCAGCGCCGTATCGGAGGAGACGACGAGGTCGAGCCCACTCAGGACGGCGGCTGTATCGACGAAGGCGTCCGGCCCGTTGTCGAGTTCGCCGCCCAGGTCGCGAAGCGGCGTCCCGGCCGGCCAGTCGGCGATCTGTTCGCGTCCCGGCCCCTTTTGTAGTGCATGGAGCGCCGTACCCGGCACCTCGGCCAAGGCGGCGAACATGGCAAGTGGGATCGAGCGGCGGCGGTCCGCCTCGTAGCTCGGGTTGCCCTGCCAGCCGATGCCAACCCTGAGCCCGTCTTCGGTATCGAGGCAGGCGGCCCAGTCTCGCGCCAGCGCTGGCTCGGGCGATAGGTAGGGCCCCCTGTCGGCCACGTCGCCGAGGCGGCCCGGTACGCTCATCAACGGGGCCTGGAGATCGTAGTCCGGCATCGGCCCGTCCGACGGCGCCACCTCGTCGATGCCGCTCGAGGACGAGAGGAGGCGGACGAGGCGCGGCTGGCAGCGAAGTATCACCCGCCCGCCGTCGCGTGGGACGGCGCGGGCAAGCGCGCGAACTGGATGGCGTCCCCCAGTCCCTGCTCGGCATGGATGAGGAGCGTCCGGCCGGCGAGCGGCGCGCCGTCCCACTCGGGGCCCGCCAGCCGTTCGACGGGGAAGCCGGGAAGCCGGCGGCGCCATTCGTACTCGCGCCAGCCCTGGGCCCAGTCCCCCGTCATCAACAGGGCGAGGGTGTCAATGGCGGAGCAAAAAGGGATCACCTCGGCGGTGTAAGAAGGGACCGCTTGGCGGCTGCGGGCTTGTCCCCGTAGTCCACGGGAGGGCCCCGCGCGCGACGCGGTGTGCCCTCAACAGGCTGACGCGGCGGCGCGCGCGGGAGGGACCTGTGGGCCCACGGGGTCAAGCGTGGGCTGGGTGGTCGGTTCAGTTAGCAGTCGGGGTTTGACGCCTGCGGCTCTGGTTGAGCCTGTAGCTGTCACCGTTCATCTCGAGGATGTTGACGTGGTGGGTGAGGCGATCGAGGAGCGCGCCGGTGAGGCGCTCGGAGCCGAACACCTCGGTCCATTCGTCGAAGGGCAGATTGGTGGTGACCAGGGTCGAGCCCCGCTCGTAGCGTTGGCTGAACACCTCGAACAACAGCTCGGCGCCGGTCTTCGACAGCGGCACGAAGCCGAGTTCGTCGACGATCAGAAGCTTGTAGGTGGCGAGCTTCTTCTGGAACCTCAGCAGCTGCTTGTCATCGCGGGCCTCGATGAGTTCGTGGACCAGCGCGGCGGCGGTGATGAAGCCGACCGAGAGGCCCTTCTGGCAGGCCGCCAGGCCGAGACCGAGGGCGATGTGGGTCTTGCCGGTCCCACTGTTGCCGAGCGCGATGAGGTTCTCGCGGCGCTCGATGTACTCGCAGCGGGCCAGCTCCAGGACCAGCGCCTTGTTGAGCGAGGGGATGACCTTGAAGTCGAAGCTGTCGAGGCTCTTGACCACGGGGAAGCGCGCCGCCTTGATGCGCCGCTCGACCATGCGGCGCTCGCGGTCGATCAGCTCGAGCTCGGCGAGTCTCAACAGGTAGCGGACGTGATCGACGCCTTCCGAGGCGCACTGCCGGGCGATCTTGTCGTACTCGCGCAGGAAGGTCGGCAGCTTCAGCGTCTCGAGGTGGTGGGCGAGCAGCACTTGCGGTGTGTCGGTCATGCGCCGAGCCCCGACAGCAGGCTCATGTACGACTTGGCGGACGTCATCGCGACCCGGGCGCGCGGCAGATACGGATAGACGTCGAGGTTGAGCCTGGGCGGCCGCCGCTCGATGCGGCACAGTACCAGGTGCTTCACCGCATCAAAGCCGATTGCGCCGAGCCGCAGGGCGTCGCCGACCGCACCCTCGACCTCCTCGAGCCGGAAGGTCTCCAGTAGACGGAGCACCTGGACGTACTCGCGCTTGCCTGCCTTGCCCATACGAGCTTCGAGGAGCCGCCGCAGAGTGATGAAGGCCTCGGGCAGGTCCCAGCCCGCCAATGGCGCGGCCTGGTCGAGGGCGCCGATCTTCTGCTCGATCAAGGGCAGGTAATGCAGCGGGTCGAAGATCAGGTCCTCGCTGTCGTAGGACCGGCGGTGCCGGGCGATCACCTCGGCCCCGCAGCTGATCACCACCTCATCGACGTAGCCCCGGATGAGCACCTCACGGTGGCCGTAGGCCACGGGCACGGAATAGTCGTTGCTGCGGTAACGCACCAGCGACAGCGAACTCGCCCGTCCAGGGCGCTTATCGCAGGCATCATAGGGAGCAGGCGGCAATGGCAAGAGAACTTGACGATCCCGCTCGAGACGCTCGCCGATGGTCTCCTTGTGGCCCCGCAGCCGCGCCGCCTGGCGCCGGCGGCACTGTTCGGCGAGAGCATCGTTGAGGGCCGCGAAGCTCTCGGCACGCGGGACGGGGACCAGGAAGTTCCGCCGGATGAAGCCGACCAGTCCCTCGACCTTGCCCTTGTCGTTGCCCTTGCCCGGCCGGCCGAACCTGTCCTCGAACAGATAGTGGGACTGAAGCTCCGTGAAGACGCGCGTTCGCTGCCGCTTCCCATCGCCCAGGATCCGGGCAACCGCCAGCTTGGTGTTGTCGTACAGGATGGATCGGGGGACGCCGCCGAAGAAGGCAAACGCCGCGTTGTGGCCATCGCAGAATGCTTCGGTCGTCTCCGCCGGATAGGCCGCAACAAAGCAACCATCACTGTGGGGAAGGTCGAAGGCAAGGAAGTGGATCTTCCGTAACGCGCCGCCGATCACCGCCATCGCTTCGCCGAAGTCCGCCTGGGCGTGACCGGGGGAATGGGAGAGTGGCACGAACACCTCACGCGACCGAAGCCCCTGCTCACGAACGTAGTCCTTCACGATGGTGTAGCCGCCCGTGAAACCGTACTCGTCCCGGAGGCGGTCGAAGATGCGCTTCGCAGTGTGCCGTTGCTTGCGGTGGCTGGTCCGATCGTCTTCCAAGATCCGATCGATGATTCCCGTGAACGGACCCAGCTTTGGCCGCCTCGGCGGCGCGCTTCGGCGATACCCTGGCGGCACCGAGAACGACAGCATCTTACGGACCGTCTTGCGGTCTACACCAAACACCCGCGAGGCCTCGCGGGTGCTCATCCCCTCGACATGACACGCCCGCCGAACCCGTGCGTACAACTCCACCCGATACATCCCCCCCGCCTTCCAGTCAGAGCAACCCTGACAGAAGGCTATACGCGGTCCCATTTTGGTCCGCCGCAGCCGGATCGACCGGCCGCTTCAGTGGGGGATTATTGCTCTGCCGTTCTCACGCCGCCACGGCCTCGTCATAGCGGCCAAGGGCCTTGAGCGCGTTGCCGCGGCAGGCATGGGGGTCGGGCGAGTCGGGCTCGAGCCGGCTCGCGGCCTCGAAGTGCGCGAGCCCCTCCTCCGGGCGGCCGATCTCGCGCAAGGCGACGCCGAGGCGGAGGCGGGTGGTGGCACCCGTCGGGGCGGTGGTGACCTTGGCGAAGAGCTGGGCCGCGCGCTCGGGCTTGCCGGCCGCGGCCGCCATCCGGCCCATGAGCAGGAGGGCCTCGGCGTGGCGCGGCTCGCGACGCAGGATCTGGCGACAGATAGAGGTCGCCTTGACGGCGTTGCCGGCCTCGTGATGATGGGCGGCCTGGGCGAGCCTGTCGTCGGCGGGCTCCTTGGCGAGCGGTGCGGCGGGCTGGCGGAGCTGGGAGAGGGCGGACACGGTGCGACTGAACCCATGACGATGGCCGGGGCGCGGCTAGGGCCGAGGCCCGCCGCCCCAGGAGCTTGACGTGGAGTGGTTTATTTTCTGTTACGGCCGGCCGTGCGGGCGTTCATTGCCAGGACCGCTAGCGCCAGATGCCGCGGCCGTTGGCGCGGGCGCTGGCCTCGGCGGCCAATAGGTGGGCCGGCGCGTCCGCCGTGGCCCGTGCGCCGCCGTTGAAGACGATCACCTCCGCCACGTCGAACCCGTCCACCTCGCAGCGATAGCCGCCCGCACCCACGTGCGTACAGAACACGGCCCGGCCGCCGAGATAGGATTTGAGACCGTCGGCCCCCGGCCCCACCGCGCCCAACACGCCGAGGAGAGGGATGACCTGCCCACACGATCATGAGTGTGCCTGTGTCGAGCACCGCGGGGATGCCCTCGACGACCGGCGGCGAGGCGGGCGCCGGCGTTGGCGAGGGTGCCGGGGTCGGCGCCGGGGTCGGCCGGGATAGGGCGGCCGCGCGCACCGCGTCGAGGCCTTGGAGGGCCGCCATGTTTGCGGCATTGATTCTGAGTGCCTCGAGGTAGGCGGCCTCCGCTTCCGGCCACGCGCGCGCGGCCCGCTCCGCATCGCCGAGGCGGACGTAGAGGCCGTCATCGGCGCCCGCGACCAGAAGCGCCTTGCGGTAGTTCCGCGCCGCCTTCGCCGGATCCCCGCGCGCGAGCGCCGCGTCGCCCCAGCCCACATACGCCGCGACGATACGGTCGATGCCGACCAGAGCCACCGCGTTTACGGGATCGAGGCCGAGGACCTCGCGGTAGCGGTCGAGCGCCGCCGCGCCCAGGGGCGTGGTCAGCTTCTGGGCCCGGAACAGCGCCTCGGCCTCGGCCAACAGCGCGGCGATGCGGCCCGCGAGGCCGCCCGATGCGGGCGCGTCGTCTTCGGATGCGCCCGCCGGCTGGCCTTCGGCCGGCGGCGCGGGCGGCCCGCCCGCGGGCTGGCGCGCGCCGGCGGGCAGCGGCGTGCCGGGTGCCACGATCTCTTGCGCGACGCCCACCTTCGAGCCTTCCTTGTCGAGGATGATCCGCGTCTCCATGTCCGGCTCGACCCAGACATCCGCGATCGCGACCGGCGGCTCGGTGTCGAGAATGACCGTATAACCGCCCTCGGGAATCTCGAGGGGCGGATCGCCGACGCTGGCCCCGGCCACGACCGTGCGCCGCGAATCGGTGACCTCGAAGCCGGCCCTGATCGCGCTCTCGAGCGCCGATTGCAGCTCGTCCGCGTTGTCGGCGTCGAAATACTGGCCGCCGCCGAGATGCGCGACCTGGGTCAGGAAGTCGCGCGTGGCACTTTCGTCGATGTCGAACCCCACCACGTTGACCTTGATATCGAAGCCCTCGGCTAGCAGCGCCCGCACCACGTCCGGCGGGTAGTTGGGCGAGGTGGGGTCGGGGTCGCACGTCTCGATGCCGTCGGTCAGCAGGATCACGACTTTGTGGCCCGGCGTGTCACCGAAATCCTCGCGCAGCTGCTGGAGCGAGAGGCCGATGGGCGTCTGCCCCTGAGGCTTGATGGCATCCACGGCCGCCGTCAGCCGGTCGCGGTCGAGGGGCCCGAAGGGCACCACGAGCTCGGTGTCCCGGCAGCTCTCGTCCTTGGGCTCGCGCGGGCTGCGGTGGCCATAGACGCGCAACCCCACCTGGGTCTGTGCCGGCAGGCCGGCGATCATGGCCCGCATCACGTCCTTGGCGACCGTCATCTTCCGCACCTGGTCCTGGGTGCGCCCGCGCATGGAGCCCGAAGCGTCGAGGATCAGGGCGATCCGCGAGGGTGCCGCGACCCCGGCCACGCTCTCGCCCACTTCGAGGACGCGCACGGTGCCCGCGCCCCTCGGGACCGTGGCCGTCAGGCGGTAGCGGCTGACCGCGCGCAGCTCCTCGCCGATGAAGCGGGTGACGTCCTCGATATCCTCGGAGGAGGGGGCGAGGAAGTAGCGCCCGCCGGTGGCGTCCGACCAGGAGCGCAGCAGCTCGTCGCCGTTGAAGCCGCCGAGCCGGCTGACGAGGCCGCCGCCGTAGCCGAGGCCATAGATGCGGACACCCGAGGGGAGCACCAGGTCCCACACCTCGCGGAGCGCGCTATGATGGTTGCCGCTGTCCTCGCCGTCGGTGATGAGGAACAGCACTTTCATGCCTTGCCGCTCGATGAGGGCGCTGGCCTCCTCGAACACGGCGCTGTAGAGCCGGTGCCGTTGCAGCCGCCGTAAACCCCGTAGGCGGCCTCCTCCAGCTCCTCGCGCGAATTACTGAACTCGGCGACTGGGACCAGGTGGCTGCAGAACCCCAGGATCGAGACCCGCTCGTAGGGCGTGGTCTGGGAGACGAAGGCGTGGAGGCCACGGGTGATCTCCCCGCGCACCCCGTCGGTCGAGCCGCTCAAATCCGCAAGCGCCACGATGGAGGTGAGCGGCCGGTAAACCCGCAGGTAATAGACCCCTTGCGGGACGTGCCAGGTGAATGCCGCCCGGGCGTCGCGCCCTTCGTAGAGGGGTGTTTCGTCGATTCGGGTTCCCGCTTCGTCGTAAAGATCGAGTCCCACGCGCAAGATCGGCGCTTCCTCGATTCTCACGTTGAGGCTCGGCAGCGCGGCCCCCGTGGTGTCGATCCGGTACCAGTCGGTATCGTCGGGCGGATCGACCCGCCCGACCATGGACCGGCCGAGCACGACCGGGGTCGCCGCCTCCAACGACCCGTTGGGCTCGGCTTCCGCGTCGTCGCCCGCGAGCGCCTCCTCGCGCGCCACGCGTTCCGGCAGCACCGCCTAGTCGGGATAGCGGTTGAGGATGGACCGCGTGCCGGGGTGCAGGACTTCCGGAATGGCGACGCTGGCCAGTCGGAAGTAACGTCCGCCGCCGTTCTCGAGCAGCCGCAGCCGCACATAGCGGGCCTCGGTCTCGGGAAAGGACAGGGTCTGTTCCTCCGTCCCGGGCGCGAGCGTGTAGTCGCCGACGGCGCGGAACCCGGTCGTCGGGCTCTCCGTCGAAACGGAAATCTTGACCCGGCGCACGCGGTCCGCCTCATCGGTTTTGGGGTGCTGGCTCACGATCACGCGGTCGATGCGGGCCACCTCGTGCCGGTAAAAGGCGAAGACGAGGTCGAACGGCGGCTCGCCCTCCGTCGACCAGTAGTCGTTCTCCAGCGGGGCGCCGACGATCAGGGCCTCGGTATTGTAGCCGGTCGGGAAGACGACATGGCCGCCGAGCCGCCGGTCGGCCAGGTTGAGCGCCTGGTTCGCCAGGATCGATTCGGTGCCGGGCGCGACCGCCTCCAGCACCTCGACCTCGCCCAGGGAAATCCGCCCGTGGCTGTGGTTGTCGAGGATCCGCACCATGACGTATCGCGCGCGCACTGGTGGGAACTGGAACACCTGGTAGGCCCAGCGCAAGTCGAGGAGGAAGACCCCGACCGGGCGGAACCCCTCTTTGGGGCCTGTCTCGGAGACCAGCACCTCGAACCGTTTGACGCCCGAGTATCGCCCGCGGAAGGTGTTGTAGCCGGCGTAAGGATTCAGCGCCACGCCACCAACCAGCGCGTCGCGGCCGTCCGGGAACGAGATGACGACCTCCTTCGGGTACTCGCCCTCGCGCGAATACCAGCCCCAGTCATCGATGCCGCCGTCGATCAGCCGCTCGGGATCGAATCCCTCCTCGGTATCGTAGGCCCACTCGATCTTGCCGCCAGTGGCCACATGGGCGATGTTGAGGCCGCCCTCGCCGTGATTGTGGGGCAGAATCGAGCGCGCCCGGTCGCCCACTGCCTCGAACACGGCGATCTCGGCGAGACCGATGTTCGCCCCTTCCTTGCGGTTGCCATGGAAGGTGATACGCACGCGGTCGGCGTCGAACGCGACCCGTTGCCAATCCGCATACTGGAACAGGCCGTAACGGCCGATGTCGATCCATGCGCCCGTGGGCGTGCGCACCTCGATCCCGGCGACTTCGGGCAACCTTAGTGCGTAGCTCTCGCTCAGGCCGCGGAACGCGACGCCGTCGATTGCGGTCGCCCGGTCGTCGTGGAACCCGATCGTGACCTGGTGGCCGCCCAAGGGTGAATCCGCGATCCAGCCCGGCGCGTCGTAATTTCCGTCGATCAGGTTCGCCTGTCCCAACTCGAGGGCCGCGCCCGGGATCGCGTCGACGATGTGTCCGCCGTAGGCGTCGAAGGCCAGGTTGTCGCGGCTCGAAAAACTGCCGTCGTGAACCGACCGGGCCGTGCCGTCGAGCGGCACCGGATCGCGGGTGAAAGCCTCGAGCTCGACGAGGGTCATGTGGCTGGCACCGGTGTGCTCGAGGACGACGACCCGGACATGCTTCATCTCGCGCGGCGCGATCGGCAGGTCCTGTACGCCGCGATGGCGCCCCTCGGTGCGGTCGGCGACGACGAACCAATACTCGCCGTCGAGCGACGCCTCGATCAGGTAGCGGTAGTAGCGCGCGTCGGGCTGAAAGAGGTGCAGGACGAGGCGCTCGATACGGTAGACGCGATCGAACGTGGTCGTCATCGGCGCCTCGCGCTCCAGGGGGCCGTAGGCGAAATACCGGCTCGTCGTCAGATCCCCGTCGATGAGCGCCCAGGCGCTGTCGCTGTAGCCGCCCGAGGCGGCCGCGCCGAGGGCCGACGGAGCGACGTTGACGGGCGCCGCTGGGATGATGTCGGGCATCACTGCGATCGGGGCGGGAGGCGTCTCGACGACGCGGAAGGACACGGAGGCCAGCTCTCGCCCGCCATCGTCTCCCTCGTTGAGACGGAGGTCGTAGTCGCCCGGCGTGGCCGGCGCGGTCAACCGGAGGGTCCCCTCCGTGATTCCGCTAACGTAGGCGTAGCCCACGTCGTGCTGGTCGTTCGTCGCCTCGTCCCCATGGGGTACGTCGGACGGCACGATGCCCACCCAGGCGTCGTTGGGCAGACCCGGCGGTGCCCGGAGGGTGACGACGATCTCCCACCAGGGCTCGTACTCGGTGCGCGTGAGCGCGAGGCTGGCACCCTCCACGGCCGAGATGCTCGCGGGCAAGCTCGGCACGGCGGCCGACTCGGCTTCGGGCTCCGGGGTCTCGGGCGGCTCCAGCGCCAGGACGAGCACGCCGCCCGGCGCCTCTTGCACGAGCTGGAGCGGCCCGCGCGCGGCGGGGACGAGGAAGGCGAGCACGCCGCGGACGGCCGCGCCGGGGGCCAGCTCGGCCGCCGTCCACAGCGCGTCGCCGGCCGTCTCGGCGGGCACCGCGGGGAGGTAGGGAATGGCCTCGTCCTCCAGGATCCGCGTTACGTCGGCGGCGATGAAGTCCTGGATCGGCGCTGCGCCTGTGTTGCGGATACGGAGCTCGACCAGGAGATAGACCCAACCAGACGGTGCCGGGCTGCCCGTGAGGCTGTCCGCGGCCACGGCGCTCGCGACCGTGACCTCGCGATCGGACCGTGTGACCTGCGCGAGCGGCGGAGCTTGCGCCGCGGCCGGAAAGCCCGCCATGACGAGGCCGGACAGGAACAGGATGGGCAGCCACACGGCGCGCAACCCGCCTTCGGGCATTTCCCTCGCCATCGGCCTCGCCCAATGCAAGAGCGGGTGCCTCAGTCGGCGCTGAGCAGGCACTTGATCCCTGAAATCGAATCCCGGACGCTGCAGGAATCATAGCTCCCGTCTGCGGGCACGCTGTACCCGAACAGCGAGGGACAAACGACCCCGACCAGCGCGCAGGTGATCACCTCGAGGGCGCTCTGGTCATTATCGTCGAAGGGCGCGGCCAGGAGGGTGTGGAAGAACGCACCGATATTCCCCGGCACCAGGATGAGAGCGGTGATGATGACGTATTCGGCGTAGCCCTCGCCCGCGCCGCTCCGCATCATGCCGAGAACCTCGCCCGACCTAGGCTCCATGCGCCACCATCCGATCGTGTCCTGTCCCGCGAGCGTGACCCGGCGCTCGGGCACGGCGATCCAGTAGCCGGCGTCGAGCGACTGGGCGAGCGCCGCCCGCACGTCCGCGTCCAGCCGCAGGCTATCCAGGTCCTCGCGGGTTGTCGCGGTCGTCAGCAGCCTGATCGGCACCTGCGCCGCCCGCGCCTGCTGCATGACGCTCGTCGCGCTCACTGCCTGTTGAATCGCGCACTGCGGGCACTCTTCGCCGAGGACGACCGGAATCAAGTCACGCTCGAGCGTCGTGATGCCGATGCCGTAGGCGCGTTGCAGCGCCGCGACCAGCGATGCCGCCGTCGTCTCGCCCGGGACCGGCTCATAGCTCGCTTGGACGATATCGAACCGGCGGCTCGCACCGTAATCCCGCTCGCCCCGCGCGACGAACGCACGTTGGAATACGGCAATGTGCGGTGCCGTCTGGATGAAGGGCAGGCCATGGGCCTGCGAGGCGCCCCGGGCGATGCCCTGCTTCAGCATGATGAAGCTGAGCAGCTCCTTGGGGTAGCGCACGGCGCCCGAGAAGATCGACGGGTCGAACGTCTTGCGGCCGAAGCGCAGGTCGAGCAGGTTCTCGAGAAGCGGGCGGTTCGCCTGGAACGCCGAGGCCATGACGTCGATGGCGAAGGGTGCCGAGATCGGCCCGCCCGTCACGACGATGTCGTGCACCGTCGAGAGCGCGAGCCTGACCGCGTCGTCGCCGAGGGCGCCCGCCGCCGACGTGGCCACGCCCGCCGCCCTGTTGGCCGGGCCTATGCGGTCGAAGACGGTGCGCCTGTATGCGATCGTCTCGCGGCCGGGGCCGGCAATCTGGTATTCGATCCACTGGGCCGTGAGGGCCGGCTCGGGCGCCGGCGCGGTCGTGCCGCCGCCGAAGAGGTTGTCGAGCACTTGGGTCGGCCCGGCGAAGCCTTCGCCGATGGCCGCGGCCGCATCGTTCGCAAGCCGCAGCTGCCAATCGTCCGATATGAGCCGGCCCTGGAGATCGAACCCCGTGCCTACCTGCACCTCGCCGTTGGACAGCAGCAGGACGGGGTGGAAGGTCGATCCGCTCTCGAGCCACTCCTCGGTCATCGTCGTGACGGCGGTCCTGAGCTGGTCGGCCGACCAGCCGCGCGCCGCCCCCGCGGGCTCGTCCATGGTGACGTTGAGCAAGCGGAAGCTCGGCATGCCCACGTCCATGATGTCCCGGACCCTGACCTCCCAGCCCCCGACCCGGTCGGTCGAAAGGGACGCGCCGTCGCCGCGCTCGATCGTCACCACGAAGCGCACCACGTGGTGCATCTCCGCCGGCAGGTCGTCCATGGTCGCGGTGGCCGTCGCGAAGGTGGTGCCGGGCCCGGCCTCGGGGAAGGTCGGGTCGAGGGCGACCCAGTCGCCGTCCCGCGCGACCTCGACCCACACATGGTCCCTGGCCGCGGCCATGAGGGCGGCGCGGCGCGTGGCCGGGTCGATCTCCAGGCTCGCGTCGGCCACGCCCAGCAACGCCGCCAGCTGCTGGGATTCGGTCGCGGTGTCCTTGTCGATGCTTTGCGCGAGCGCCCGCTCGAGGGCCAGACGCGCCTCGCCCCGGGCATCCACCGTCGCGCGGTCGGTGCCGAGCGCCGCCAGCAGGGCGTCGTCGGCTCTCTCGACGAGGGCGACCCCCGCGCCGGCGCCGAGGCCGGCCGCGAACAGCAAATGAGCCGCCACCACGTCGTCGAGCGTGCCGGCCGCGAGGCGTGCCTCGAAGCCATGGGCGCGCAACAGCTCGACCAACAGGAGCGACTGGTCGGCGGCGTTGCCGGCGCGTGCGATCAGTGTCCCCCGCGCGCCGCGCAGGACCCCGGCGTATGGGTCGTAGCCGATGCGGTCGCGCACGAAGGTGTAGACGGTGTCCATGTCGGGCCCCAACGCCTCGGCCAGGGCGGCGACATCGAAGGTGTCCTCGGGCAAGGTAGCGCGCAGCGCCGCCGCCGCCGCGAGGCGCTCGTCGAGTTCGGCCGCGACACGCATTTGGGCGTCCGGGTCACCACCATCGGCCGCCGCTCGGACCCTGCGCGCCTTCCAGCTTCCGGTATAGGGACCCTCGAAGCCGCCGCGGAACTGGCCCGCGAGCTGGTCGCAGTCCTCCGAGACCTCGAAGTAGCCGTCGCCGGCGTCCGCGGGCGGATCGAAGCTCTCGGGCTGCGCCCACTTCACGTCGATGCGCCCGTCATCGACGAGGCCGTCGAGGCGCCCGAGGCCCGACTCCGTCTGAAACGTGCCGTTGACGGCGCCGTCCGCCGTTACGGGCTCGGGCGCCGGGCCTTCCGTCCCCACGGTCGGCCGCACGAGGCCGCCGGCGCTCATCGCGGCCCGGTATGGCGCGTAGATGAGATCGAGGACGCCGATCGTGCTGCGCCACTGACCCGTCAGGTCACAGGCGACCGCCGCGGTGGCGGGGACGGATCGTAGCGCGCCCACGGTCGACAGGGCCGCGACGACCATGCACGCGGCCGCGGCGGCTCGGATCGGGGTGCATTTCCACATGAGGGCGGCTCCCCAGCAATCGATACGATGTCGGGCGAGGATCGCGTTCCCGCGCCTCGGAATTGTTGCCGCGCCGTGGCGCGGCTCAGGCAGGCGCCCGGCGGCCCTCGCGGTCGGCCCAGTTGAAATAGAGCGACCGGGCCCGCTGGAAAAGGGGGCCGGGCTGGAAATTCCAGTCGTCGACGCGGCTCACCGGCACCACCTTGTCGAGGTTGCCGGTGCTGAACACCTCGTCGGCCGCGAGCACGTCCTCATGGGGAAGGCTTCGCTCGGCCACCTCCACCCCGTCCCCGCGCAGGAGGGCGATGACGCGCTGGCGGGTGATGCCGTTGAGGAAGGTGCCGTTGGGTACGGGCGTGTGCACGGCACCGTCCCGGGCGATGAAGAGGTTGGCCGTGGCGAACTCCGCCACGTGCCCCGCGCCATCGAGCATGATGGCGGTATCGAAGCCCTTCGCCCGCGCCTCGCGCACGGCGCGGATGGCGTTGGGGTAGAGGCAGGCGGCCTTGGCGTTGGTGATCGCCATGTCGAGCCCGGGCCGGCGGAAGCTCGAGAGACAGGCCGAGAAACCGGTCGGCTCGGCGAGCGGCAAGTCCATGAGCGTCAAGGTGAAGCGCGTGCTGGAAGGATCGAACAGCACGAAGCCTTCCTCGGGATAGAGCATGGGCCGGATAAAGAGCTGGGCGTGGGGTGGGAACTTGGCCACGCCCTCCCAGATGAGCGCCTCGATTCCCTCGGCGTCGAGCGCCGGCTCGAGGCCCATGGCCTCGGCCGAGGCGATGCAGCGCTGGCAGTGGCGGTCCAGGTCCGGGCCGACACCGGCGAGGACGCGGGTGCCGTCGAACACCGCTGTGGCCATCCACACGGCCTGGCTCGTCGGCCCCATGATGAGGGGCTGCTCCTCGCTCCACGTGCCGTCGTAATAGATGAGCTGCTTCACGTCCTGCCTCCTCGGCCTGTGGGCCCCGACCGGGGAGCATAGCCGCTCGCGGCGAGCGGTCCAACGCCTGCTACGGCCACCAAAGTCCGCCCTGGAAGCAGGCGCGCGGCGCGGGGCGTAGAGGCTACTGGCTGGCCCAGACGATGCGGTGCATCCAGTCCACCTGGTCCAGGGTCAGCATGCGGTCGGCGTGCTCGACGTTGATCGACATGAGCTCGACCTTGAGCGCGCTCCGCCGCACGAGCTGCTTGGCCATCACCTCGCCCTCGCCCGTGCGCACCACCACCCGGTCGCCCCGGCGGATGCTGGCGGCGGGCGAGACGATGATGAGGTCGCCATCGCGATAGACCGGCTCCATGCTATCGCCACTGACTTCGAGCGCATAGACGTGCTCGTCGCCCACGTCGGGAAAGGCGACCTCGTCCCAGCCATTGCCCGTGGGATAGCCGGCATCGTCGAAATAGCCCCTGTCGCCCGCCTGTGCGTAGCCGATCACCGGCACCGGGCGGGCCAGGGTCGCGGCGCTCCGCCCCTCGATATAGGCGACGAAGCCGCTCATGGTGCTGCCCGTGGCCGCCAGCACCTTGGAGACGCTCTCCGTGCTGGGCCAGCGCTGCTTGCCCTCGCGCGTGATGCGCTTGCTCTTATTGAAGGTGGTCGGGTCGAGCCCGGACCGGCGCGCCAGCCCCGAGGCCGTCATGCCATTGTCCCGGGCCAGGGAATCGATCGCGTGCCATACGTCTGAGTGTCTGAGCATAGGAGGAACTTCATACAAAAGTTTCTGTAAATCAAAGGGTATAATTACACAAACCTTGGAATTGTGCGAGTGAATTCCTAAATGCGATGAACCTCACAGTGAATTGACCGGGACGTGATCGCCGCCGCGCGCTATCCAGCTCATGTGCGATCGGCTAACGTGCGGCCGAGCCGGCCCCCGCGAGGGGATGCCCGGCGGTTCCGAGAAATCCCGGGAGCGCTCCGGTGATCGACACCTACAGGCTCGTCGGGCCGATCCTGCGACTGCTGCCGCCCGAGACCGCCCACCGCGCGGCCCTCTTCGCCCTCGCCCGCGGTCTCGTTGCGGGCGGGCGCGGGCGTGAGGACCCCATTCTCGCCTGCCGCGTCTGGGGCAGGGATTTCGACAATCCCATCGGGCTCGCCGCCGGCTTCGACAAGCATGCCGATGCCATTGCCGGCGCCTTCACCCTCGGGTTCGGCTTCGTCGAGTTCGGTAGCGTGACGCCCCAGCCTCAACCGGGCAATCCCCGGCCCCGCCTCTTCCGGCTTGCCGCCGACCGGGCGATCGTCAACCGCATGGGGTTCAACAGTCGCGGCCTCGAAGCGGCGGCCGCGCGAATGCGGCTGCTGCGCGTGGGTGGTCAGCCGGCCGGCGTGCTGGGCGCCAATCTCGCGAAGAACTGTGACAGCACCGACGCGGCCGAGGATTACGTTGCCGGCATCCGGGCGCTCGCGGGCTTCGTCGACTACCTCGTCGTCAACGTCTCCTCGCCCAACACGCCGGGCTTGCGCGACCTCCAGCGGCGCGGCGCGCTGACCCGGCTCCTCGCCCGGGCCCAGGCCGCGCTCGCCGAAACTTCGGGTGCGGGCGGCGGCCCCGCACTCGTGCTCAAGATCGCCCCCGACCTCACACCCGGGGAATGCGCGGAGGTGGCGGCGGTCGCGCTCGCGGCCGGGGTCGATGGCATGATCGTCGGCAATACGACGGTGAGCCGCCCTCCCGGCCTCCTTGGCCCCCATAGGGATGAGGCGGGCGGCTTGAGCGGCCGGCCCCTCTTCGCGCTGTCGACGCGCGTGCTCTCGGAGATGTACCGGCTGACGGAAGGGCGCCTGCCGCTCGTCGGATGCGGCGGGGTGGCGAGCGGCGAGGACGCCTACGCCAAGATCCGCGCCGGCGCCTCCCTGGTCCAGCTCTATACGGCCCTCGTCTATGAAGGGCCCGGCCTCGTCCGTCGCGTAAAAATGGGCCTCGCCCGGTGCCTGCGGGCAGACGGTTTCACCCGGGTCGCCGACGCGGTGGGCGCCAATCACCGCTGAGGGCCGCCCCGTCGGTCACACCCCGTTAATCATATCTCAAGAGCTTTGCGCCTTAATCGCGGCGGCAGTGCCGGTCGGTCCGGACGCCCGACGGCCGATGCCCGGAGAACGACCTTGAGCCAGCTCCACCTCCTGATCGCCCTGACCTATACGGCCATTGCCGGCGGCGTCGCCTTTGCGGCGCCCATCGGCATGAGGGAAGTCGACATGATGCAGGCCGCGGTAATGGGCGGCCTGTTTTGGGTCGCGGCCCTGCTCATGCACGAGATCTTCGTGCGCTTGCGGGGCCAGACGCACCTCTCCGCCGAGATTGCGAGCCAGCGCACTTCGTACACCCACCTTCTCGACGAGCTCAATGGCGCTCGCAGCCAGGTGCGGCTGATCCAGGAAGCGCTCGAGGCCGCGGCCCACAAGCGCAACAGCACCGCCGCCCGCGACTTCAAGGAAGTGGCGGACGAGGTGCGCGTCCTCAAGGGGCTGGTGGAGCAGGTGACCATCTCCAGAAGCGTTACGACCAACCCGTCGCTCAAGACCGCGGCGGACGAGGCGGCGGCAGCGTCAGCGGCGGCGCCCACAGCGACGGACCAGAGCCCCATCGTCCCCCGGGTGGCCGCGCACCTCGATGACGGCCAGGTTCTCGAGGTCGTGCGCGACGGCCTCAAGGCCGACCGGGTCGACCTCTACCTGCAGCCCATCGTCGAGCTGCCGCAGCGCAAGCGCAGCTATTTCGAGTGCTTCTCGCGCATCCGCGCCGAGGAAGGCGAGATGGTGGTGCCCGACCAGTACATCGCCATGGCCGAGCGCGAGGGGTTGATCTCGGCCATCGACAACATGCTGCTCTTCCGCTGCGTCCAGCTCATTCGTAAAACGCGCCAGCGCCGCTACCGGGTCGGCTTCTTCTGCAACATCTCGCGCCACACGCTGGTCGACACCGAGTTCTTCCAGGAGTTCGTCCGCTTCATGACGGCGAACGAGGAGCTGTCCTCGAGCCTCGTGTTCGAGTTCGCCCAGGCCGACCTCGTGGACCAGGACCCGCCGGTGATCGAGGAGCTCGACCGCCTCGCGAGCTACGGCTTCCGCTTCTCCATCGACCAGGTCACCGACTTCAATATGCGGCCCGCCAAGATGGCCAGCCGCCATGTCGGGTTCGTGAAGTTCGATGCCGAGGCCACCATGGTCAAAATTCGCGAGGAAGGGCTCGACCTGGGCGCGCTCAGGCGCTCGCTCGAGGCCCACGACATCGAGGTGATCGTCGAGAAGCTGGAGAGCGAAAACGACCTCGTCGAGCTGCTCGATTTCGGCGTCGCGTACGGCCAGGGCTTCCTCTTCGGCGAGCCGCGCCTGAGCCGCGACCCCTGACCCGTGGTGTAATCGGCCCGGCCCTTCCCAAGGCCGGGTGCCGCGTGGCAGAAGACGTCCCCATGGTGGCTTGGTTCCGTGGCGCCCGGCAAGGCGGCGCTATCCCGATGCTGGGCGGCATCTCGGCGCTGGCCCCCGATTACGACGGCTTCGTGCTCGATCTGTGGGGCGTGGTCCACGACGGCATCGAGCCCTATCCCGGGGCCCTCGACTGCCTCGCCAGGCTGCGCGCCGCCGGGAAGGCCACCGTGCTCCTGTCGAACGCGCCGCGGCGCGCCGCCGTCGTTATCGAGGCCATGGCGGCGATGGGCATCCCCCGCGACTGCTACGGTGCGGTCCTCAGCTCGGGCGAGGCCACGTGGCACGCCCTGCGTTATCGGGCCGACCCCTGGCACGCGGCCCTCGGCCGCCGCTTTCACCTGATCGGCGGGGCGGGCGACCGCGGCCTGCTCGACGGCCTCGACATCGAGGAGGCCGCGCGCCCCGGCGCCGCCGACTTCATCCTCAATATCGGCGTGGTCGGCGATGACGAGACGGTGGCGAATTACGAGTCCGCGCTCGCCGAGGGTGCCGCCGCCGGTGTTCCCATGGTCTGCGCCAATCCGGACCTCGAGGTCATCCGCGGCGGCCGGCGCGTGGTCTGCGCCGGCCTCCTTGCGGCGCGCTACCAGGCCCTCGGCGGCCATGTCCGCTACCACGGCAAGCCGCACGCCCCGGTCTACCGCGAATGCCTCGCCATGCTGGGCGTCGCCGACCGCGCGCGGGTGGTGGCGATCGGCGATTCCCTGCGCACCGATATCGCCGGCGCACGGGGCGCCGGTATCGATTCCGTGCTGGTGACGGGGGGCATCCATGGCGACGAGCTCGGCGTCGCCCACGGTGAGGAGGCCGACGCCGCGGCCGTGACGGCCGCCTGCCGCAAGGCCGGTGAGGCACCCGTCGCGGCCGTCCCCGCCTTCGTCTGGCAGCGCGCCCGGGCGACGCGGCGCACGAGAAGCCGGAATTAATGGAATAATCGTTCCTATAGTCTGATACGATGATGCCGATATCATGGCCCGGCCACGCGAATACCATCCCGGAACCGTGCTCGACCGCGCCGTCGAGGCGTTCTGGACCCATGGCTACGCCGGCACGTCCATCGACGATCTGGTAACCGCCACGGGCCTCCATCGGGGCAGCCTCTATGCGGCATTCGGCGACAAGCGCGGCTTGTTCCTGGCGGCGCTCGACCGTTATGCGGCGACGGTCGTGCCGCGCTGGCTCGCGGTGTTGCGCCGTCCCGGCCCGCCCCTCGACGGGGTTCGGGGCTTCCTCGCCATGGTGACCGAATATGCCGCGGCCGACGCCCGTCGGCGCGGCTGCCTGCTCGCCAACGCAGCCGTCGAGCTGGCACCGCACGACGCCGAGGTGTCGCGTCGGATCGGCGCCCATCTCGGGCGCATCGAAGACGCCCTGGCGGAGGCGCTGGGCCGGGCGCGGACGGCGGGCGAGATTGCGCCGGCGGCCGAGCCCCGCGCCCTGGCGCGGTTCCTCCTCTGCGCCGTCGAGGGACTTCTTGTGCTGGGCAAACTCGCCCCCGGCCGCGCCGCGCTGGGCGATATGGCGGACCTGGCGCTCGCCGCGCTGCCTGGGCCGAAAGATAATTGAACGTTCATTCATTAACGAGGTCGATGAACCTTTTGGCGGCGAGCGGACCGCGGCCGCGAGGGGTGGCGGCGGCCGGTCGCCGACACGCGGCTTTGGTTCGCTCTTCGGCGCGGCTTGCCCTATACTATGGCCCGGCGGGAGACTGATTGATGGCCGAGCACCCCACATCCACCCGGCCGCCGGCCACCCTCGAGGACTGGGCGGCTTTGGCGCGCAAGGAGCTCGATGGCCGCGAGGCGGCCGAGCTCGACTGGCTCACGCCCGAGGGCATTCGCGTGAAGCCACTTTATACGGCGACGGACCTCGAGGGGCTCGAGCATCTCGGCGGCGCACCGGGCTTCGCCCCCTTCACGCGCGGGGCGCGGGCCACCATGTACGCGAACCGGCCCTGGACCATCCGCCAATATGCTGGTTTTTCCACCGCCGAAGAGACCAACGCCTTCTACAAGGAAGGGCTGAGGCAGGGCCAGACCGGGCTTTCGGTGGCCTTCGACCTCGCCACCCACAGGGGCTACGATTCGGACCATCCGCGCGTTGTCGGCGATGTCGGCAAGGCCGGCGTCGCCATCGACACGGTCGAGGACATGAAGCGGCTGTTCGACGGCATACCCCTCGACGAGGTCAGCGTCTCCATGACCATGAACGGCGCCGTATTGCCGGTCCTCGCCGGCTTCATTGTCGCCGGCGAGGAGGCGGGCGTCGCCCAGGACGCGCTCTCGGGCACGATCCAGAACGACATCCTCAAGGAGTTCATGGTCCGCAACACCTACATCTACCCGCCCGAGCCCTCGATGCGCATCGTCGCCGACATCATCGAGCACACGGCGCACCACATGCCGCGCTTCAACTCCGTCTCCATCTCCGGCTATCACATCGAGGAAGCGGGGGCGACGGCCGTCCAGGAGCTCGCCTTCACCCTGGCCGATGGCGTCGAATATGTGCGCGCGGCGGCCGCGCGGGGCCTCGGGATCGATGCCTTCGCGCCCCGCCTGTCCTTCTTCTTCGCCATCGGCATGAACTTTTTCATGGAGATTGCGAAGCTGCGCGCGGCCCGCCTCCTGTGGGCGCGTCTGATGGAGCCCTTCGGGCCCAAGGATCCGCGCAGCCTCATGCTTCGCACCCACTGCCAGACCTCGGGCGTGAGCCTGACCGCGCAGGATCCCTACAACAACGTCGTGCGGACCGCCTACGAGGCGCTGGCCGCCGTCCTCGGGGGCACCCAGTCGCTGCACACCAACTCCTTCGACGAGGCCCTCGCCCTGCCGACGCCGTCCTCGGCCCGCATCGCCCGCGGCACCCAGCTCATCCTCGCCGAGGAGACCGGTGTGCCCCACGTCGTCGATCCGCTCGGCGGCAGCTATTACGTCGAGAGCCTGACGGCGAGCGTCGCGCAGGCGGCCTGGGATCTCATCGCGGAGGTCGAGGCCATGGGCGGCATGACCAAGGCCATCGGGGCCGGCATGCCCAAGCTCCGCATCGAGGAGGCCGCGGCGAGGCGCCAGGCGCGCGTCGACCGGGGCGAGGAGGTCATCGTCGGCGTCAACCGCTACCGGCCGGAGGGGCGCGACAGTATCGAGATCCTCGATATCGACAACACCCGCGTCCGCGCAACACAGGTCCAGCGCCTGGGCGCGGTGCGCGCCGGGCGCGACGAGGCGGCCTGCCGCGCGGCGCTAAGTGCCCTCGCGGCGGCGGCCGCGAGCGGCGCAGGCAACCTGCTCGCGCTCTCGATCGACGCCATGCGGGCGCGCGCCACGGTGGGCGAGACCTCGGACGCCATGGAGTCCGCCTTCGGCCGCTATCAGGCGACGGTGCAAGGCGTCTCGGGCGTCTACGGTGCCGCCTACGAGGGCGATGCGGAATTCGATCGCATCCGGGCGGAGATCGCGCGCTTCGTCGAGGAGGAGGGCCGACGGCCGCGCCTCCTGGTGCTCAAGCTCGGACAGGACGGCCACGACCGGGGTGCCAAAGTGATCGCCACCGCCTTCGCCGATATCGGCTTCGACGTCGATATGGGGCCGCTGTTCCAGACGCCCGAGGAAGGTGCCCGCCAGGCCGTCGAGAACGACGTCCATGTGGTCGGGGTCTCGAGCCAGGCCGCCGGCCACAGGACCTTGGTGCCGCAGCTCGTCGCCGCCCTCGGCGAGCAGGGCGGCGAGGACATATCCGTCGTTTGCGGCGGTGTCATTCCGCATCAGGACCACGACTTCCTGCGCCAGCATGGCGTGGCGGCGATATTCGGCCCGGGCACCAACATCCCGGCCGCCGCGGGCGAGATCCTCGGCCTCATCCGCCGCCACCGCAAGGCGGCTTGAGCGGGCGCGGCCGTGGCGGGGGCGGATAGCGGCCGGGGGGCCAGGCCGGGGCCGCGCGAGGAGGCCGCCACCGCCCGGCGCCTCTTCCAGCGCTGGAACCGGGAGGCCGGCCGGCCGGTGACCGACGGGCCCGGCGGGGGCGGTGGCGCCGCGCCGCCTGACGAGGGCCGGTCCCGCATCGATCTCGGCTTCGTCGCGGGCGTCGCCCTCTCGGCAGTCTGGATCGGTGCTTGCGCCTATTACATCGAGACTTACGTCGGCTGGGAGACGGTGCCGAGCTTCCTGCCCAACGAAATCGCCGCCATGGTCGCGGGCGCCGCCGCACCCCTGGTCTTCCTCTGGCTGCTCATCCATTACCTGGAGCGCGGGCAGCAGCTCTCGCGCACCGTGCGGGCGCTCCGCGGGCGCCTCGCGCAATTGACCTATCCCGCCCCCGACGCCGAAGCCCGGGTGGCCGAGGTCACCGAATCCCTGCGTCGCCAGTCGCAGGATCTGGTCGCCGCCTCGAGCGAGGCCGCGATCCGGGTCGAGGGCGTGACCGACGCCATCGGCAAGCAGACCCGCCAGCTCGCCGAGACGGCGGGCGAGGCCACCAGCCGGGCCAACGCCGCGGCATCGACGCTCAACGCCAATTTGCGCGACATCTCGACCGTGACCGAGGATATCGCCGCCCAGGCGGCGCTGATAGAGAACGCGGTGCGCGCCCAGGGCGTCTCGCTGGCGACGGCGGCCGAACAAGCCGACGCCGTCACCGAGGTGCTCGACAAGCAGTCGCGCGACGTCGCGGCCGTCTCCGGGCGCGTGCTCGGCGATGCCAAGGCTATCGGCGAATCCCTCGATCGCCAGATCGCGGCGCTCACCCGCGCCTCGGAGAGCGCGGCCGAGCGCATCGGCGGCATCGAGTCCATGCTCGAGGAGCAGACTCGCGCCCTGGCCGGCGCCATCGAGCGCGCCGACGTGCGCGTGCAGAGCTTCAGCGAGGCGTTCCGCAAGCAGGCCACGCGGCTCGACGGCGCGGCCGAGCGCGCCGCGCACCAGACCGAATCGATCGGCCGCAGCCTGACCCGGCAAGAGACCAACCTCTCCTCGGTCTTCGAGAAGATCTCGAGCGAGGCCGAGCGCCTCACGGATTCTCTCGGCCAGCAGGTCGAGGAGCTGTCCGAGCTCTCGGACCGGCTCTCGGAGCAGGCCGGTACCATCGACGAGGACCTCCTGCGCCAGAGCGAGGCCCTCAAATCCGCGTCCGAGCAATCGGCCGTGCGGGCCCGCGCCATCGGCGACGTCTTGCGCCAGGAAGCTCAGGCCCTGACCTCGACGGCCGACTACGCGGTCGACAAGGCCGGCCGGGTGGGTGCCGCCTTCCGCGACCATGCGGATACGCTCACCGCCGCGGCCGGCGCGGCAACTGGCAGGGCCGAAAAGATTGGCGAGATCCTGCAATCCCGCGCCCGCGAGCTGGAGACGGCGAGCGCGGGCGCGAGCACCCGCATCGAGGCCATCGAGGAGGTGTTCCAGGCCCATTCGGCCCAGCTCACGACGGCCGGCGACCGGGCGGCCGAGCAGGCGAGGGAGATCGAGCAGCGCCTGCGCAACCAGACCCGGGCGCTTACGGCGGCGGCCGAGGAGGTCACGGGCCGGACCGAGGCGATCCAGGAGACCCTCGCGCGCCAGGCGGCGGCGCTGAGCGCGACCGCCGGCGACGCCATCACCCAGGTGGGCGCAAGCGCCGAGGACATCGATCGCCGGACCGAGGCCTTGGCCGAGGCGACGGAACGGGCAGCGGCCAGATCGGCCGAGCTCGACGCCCTCGTGCGCCAGCAGCTCGAGGCCGTTCGCAAGCTCCCGGGCCAGCTCGATTCGCGGTTGGACGAGGTCGGTGGCGCCGTCGCGGGCTATGTGAGGGCGCTCTCGGGCGCCGGTGAGACGGCGACCGGGCAGATCGAGGGCTTCCGGCGCGAGATCGAGTTCCTGCAGCGCGCGGCCATCGAGATCACCCGCGAGATGGAGCCGACGCGCGAACGCATCGCCAGCCTCGCCTCCGAATTCGCCGACATCTCGGCAAGCCTCGACGAGGGCGCGCGCGATAGCGAGGCCGCCCTCGCGCGTCAGGCGAACGCGCTTACCGAGGCCGCGGAGACCGGCGCCAGCGCCGCCAAATCGGCCGAAGCGACCGTCGCCCGCCAGGCGCGCGCGCTCTCTGTGGCGACCGAGGCGGCGGCGGCCCGCGCGGCCGAGATCGAGGCCTCGATGGGTGAGGCCGCCGCCGCCGCCGTCGCCCGCGTCGCGGCGCTGGAGTTTGCGCTGGGCGAGGCCGCGGAGGCGGCAGTCGCCCGGACCGATGATTTGGAGCGGCGCTTCGACGACCGGTCGCGGGCCATCGCCGAGAGCGCCGCAACGAGAGCGACCGAGCTCGGTGCCGCGCTGGGCGAGGCGGGCGAGGCATCGGCGGCGCGCGCGGCCGAGCTGGAGCGCCGCTTCGAGGACCAGGCCCGCGCCGTCGCCGAGGCGGCCGCCGCCCGCGCGGCGGAGATCGCCGCCACCCTCGGCGAGGCGGCCGACGCCGCCACCGCCCGGACGGTGGAGATCGAGCGCCGCTTCGAGGACCGGACCCGCGCGCTCGCCGACAGCGCCGCGGCGCGGACGGCGGAGATCGGCGATACTCTTGGCGAGGCGGTCGAGGCGGCCACCGGACGCGCGGCGGAGCTCGAACGCTGGTTCGACGGGCAATCCAAGGCCATCGCGGAGAGCGCCATGACCCGGGCGAAGGAGTTGGGGGAGGCGCTGGAGGCGGCGGCCGAATCGGCCTCGGCCCGCGCCATGGTGGTCGAGCGCGCCCTCGAGGACCGCGCCCGCGCCGTGTCCGAGAACGCCGACCGGGCGGTGGAGAAAGCGAGTGCCGCCGGCGACGAGTTGCGCGAGCGCAGCAAGGAGCTCGCCACCAGTATCGAGGATGCCGTCGCCGGCATGTCGGAGATCGGCGGCGCCTTCACCCGCCAGGTCGCCGACCTCTCCGCGACAACCGAGAAGACCGTCGGCCGGGCCGAAGCCGTGGGCCGGGTCCTCGAACAGGAAGCCAAGGTGCTGACGGCCGCTTCCGAGCAGGCAGGAGCCCAGATGCGGGTCATGGGGGAGGAGTTCCGTGACCACGCGGCGGCGCTCGACCGCTCCACGACCGAGGCCGCCGAGCGCGCGCGCGCGGCCGGCGACGCCATGCGCGAGGAGGGCGCGGCGGCCGCCAACGCCGCCGACGCGGTCATGAGCCGGGACCGCGTTTTGCGCCATGCCCTGGCCGAGCAGGCGGAAGCGCTGACAACGGCGGCGGAGAGTGCCCTCGCCCAGCTCGAGGCGGCGGGTCATGCCCTGCGCGACCGCGCGCGCCAGGTCTCGGACAGCTCCGAGGACGCCGCCGAGCAAGTCAGGTCCGCCGGGCGCTCCCTCCAGGGCCAGCAGGAATCCCTCGACCAGACCATGGACAGGGTGGCGCGCCAGGCGCGCGCCGTGGCCGAGCTGTTCCGGGCCCAGACCGAGGACCTGACGGCGGCCTCGCGCGCCGCCGCCGCCCACGTCACCGCCCTGCAGGATCGCGAACGCGAGGTGACACGCCACGGCTTCCTCACCGACGCCCGCGAGATCCTGCGCGAACTCAACGCCCTCGGCGTCGACATGGCCGAGGTCATGGCGATGAGCATCCCTGACGCAACGATCCAGCGCCACGCCGCCGGCGACGAGGGTGCCTATGTGCGCTACCTGCTAGGGGCCAGCGATGGGCGGACGGAAGGCCAAATCCACCGCGCCTTCGGGGAAGACGACCAGTTCCGCGACCGCGTCTCGCGCTACCTGGGGCGCTTCGACGAGATGGTCGCCCGGGCCAACGAAGCCGACCCCGAGAACGCTCTGAGCGCCACTTTCCTCACCTCCGACGTGGGCAAGCTCTACCTCATCCTCGGCCGCGCCGTCGGCCGCCAGGTCTGAGCGGGCCTCTAGTACCCACTTTCATAATTCCGTGTGCCATACGACGGCGCCCCGAGGTTCCCGGCTAGGAGCGCGGCGCGCCGTGATGCCGGGGCATCACAAGCGGCGCGCGACGACGTCCGGGGGCCTCGGGGCGCCGCCCTACGGGTCGCTATTCCCGCCCCCTCGGGGTGTCGGGGATGCTTGACGATGCCCCGGCATCGCCGGCGCACCCCCTCCTACCGAGGAGACGGGAAAAGCGATCGTATGGCACACGGAATTATGAAAGTGGGTACTAGCGACCGACCTCGACGCGCAAGTCGGTGGGCGCGCCGCCGCAGGTGTCGTTCATGTCCTGCGGGCAGGCCGAGACCACCACCCAGGCGTCCATGTCGGCGCGCAGCACGATGTTCTCGCCCGGGCTCGTCCCCGGGGGGCGGATATCGAAGGTTCCGTCCGGCTTGACGAAGAAGTTGGTGAAGAGGTTCCACGGCTGGATCACCGCGTCGAAATCGATGCCGAGCTCGCGAAGCGCTATGTGCAGGTTGCCCTGGCAGCTCGGGTGCGGCAGCGGCGCGCCGAGCTGGACGTAGCGCGCCTCGTCGCAGGCCGCATACTGCATGTCGTGGTTGCCGATGGAGTTGTCCTCGATCACCGTCACGATCGGGCGGCGGTAGTTGGTGTAGGCCGCGTCGCCCACGTGCGGGAACAGCTTCTCGATCGAGGGCTTGGTGTGCTCGGGGGACAGGAACTCCCCCGGGTTCTCGGCCGCGAAGGCCCAGAAGTCGCAGGGCTGATTGCCCTCCAGGTCGGTGATACGAATCAAATCGCCGGCAACGACGCGGAAGCCTTTCCCGGTCCGCGCCGGTACGTGGTAGTCCTGTTCGATGGTCGAAATCGCACCCATGACATCCTTCCCCTCGCCTATTGAGGCACGATTATCCGGTGCGCCGGTGCAGGTGGCAATTCCTTTGCGGCGTCGCGGCCCGTGATCGCCCGGCATTTCGATCCGGCGTCGCGCCAGCGCGCCAAGAGCGACCTCGCGACAGTGCGCGCGCTCATGCCCTATCTGTGGCCGCGAGGGGCGCCCGAGCTGCGCCGCCGCGTCGCCGTCGCGATCCTGTTCCTGGTGCTCGCCAAGGCCACCAACGTCTACATTCCCATCCTCTACAAGGAAGCGGTGGACGCTCTCACGAGCCCGACGGCGGGCGCCGCGGCCGCGGTGATCGCGGTGCCGGTCAGCCTGCTGGTCGCCTACGGCATCGTACGCGTGCTCTCGCTGGCCTTCGGCGAGCTGCGCGACGCCGTCTTCGCCAAGGTCGCCCAGCGCGCCATCCGCACGGTCGCCCTCTCCACTTTCGGCCATCTGCACGGCCTCGCCATGCGCTTCCACCTCGACCGCCAGACGGGCGGCCTCAGCCGCGCCATCGAGCGCGGCACGAAGGGTATCGAGTTCCTGCTCACCTTCATGCTGTTCAACGTCTTGCCGACGCTCTTCGAGGTGCTGCTGGTCTGCATCATCCTGTGGGCGCTGTTCACGATCTGGTACGCGCTCGTGACGCTCGCGGCCATCGCCGGCTACATCGCCTTCACCCTCGTCGTGACCCAGTGGCGCATCAAGCACCGCCGGCGCATGAACGAGATGGACAGCGAGGCCAACACCAAGGCCATCGACAGCCTGCTCAACTACGAAACGGTGAAGTATTTCGGCAACGAGGCGCACGAGACGAGGCGCTACGACACCGCCCTCCGAGGGTATGAGAGCGCCGCCGTCATCAGCAAGACGAGCCTCTCCCTCCTCAATATCGGCCAGGCCGTGATCATCTCGACGGGCCTTACGATCGTCATGATCATGGCCGGCCATGGCGTCGCCGGCGGGACCATGACCATCGGCGACTTCGTCCTCGTCAACACCTACCTCATCCAGCTCTACCTTCCGCTCGGCTTCCTCGGCTTCGTCTACCGCGAGATCAAGCAGTCCCTCGCCGACATGGAATCCATGTTCGAGCTGTTCGAGTTCGAGCCCGAGATCCGCGACCGCCCCGGCGCCCCCGACCTCGCGGTGGATCGCGGCGGAATCGCGTTCGAGGGCGTCTCCTTCCACTACGGCCACGACCGGGGAATCCTCGAGGACGTCTCCTTCCGGGTGCCGGCGGGCCATATGGTGGCCATCGTCGGGCCGAGCGGGGCCGGCAAGTCGACCATCTCGCGCCTCCTCTTCCGCTTCTACGACGTGACCTCGGGCGCCATCCGGATCGACGGCCAGGATATCCGCGAGGTGACCCAAGACAGCCTGCGCGCCGCCATCGGCATCGTTCCCCAGGACACGGTGCTGTTCAACGACACGGTCTATTACAACATCGCCTATGGCCGGCCCGGTGCGGCGCCCCCGGAGGTCGAGGAGGCGGCACGCATGGCGCATATCCACGACTTCGTGCGGTCCCTGCCCGAGGGCTATCAAACGAAGGTGGGCGAGCGCGGCCTCAAGCTCTCGGGCGGCGAGAAACAGCGCGTGGCCATCGCCCGCACCATCCTCAAGGACCCCCGCATCCTGCTCTTCGACGAAGCCACCTCGGCCCTCGATTCCCATACCGAGCAGGAAATCCAGGCCAACCTCTCGGAGATCGCGGCCCGGCACACCACCATCGTCATCGCCCACCGCCTTTCGACCGTGATCGACGCAGACCAGATCCTGGTGCTGGAGGCGGGCCGTATCGTCGAGCGCGGCCGGCACGCCGAGCTCCTGACCCGGGACGGCGTCTACGCCGCCATGTGGCGCCGGCAGCAGGAGGCGGCCGAGCTCCAGCAGCGCCTCGCCGCCTCGGGCGAGGCACAGGCGCCGCCGCCACGCGACAAGCAGGCCGAGGCGATGTAATATCGCCCGGTTCGCCAGCACGGAAGCGGGGAGGATGTCATGACCGATCGATCGAGCGGCGAATCCATCATCGCCAGCCTCATCAACCTGCGCTCGGCCGTCATCGAGGCCCGCCTGCGGGCGGCCCGGCGCGCCCGATGGGGAAGTGGCCCGCGTCGCCGGCTGCATCACCGAGGCCCACGACGCCGGCCTGGCCGCCATGGGGCCGGGCAAGACCGTCGACGCGGTCGATAAAGCGATCCGTGAGGTCGTCACCGAGGCGGGCTGCGACCGCTACGCCCACTCGCGCTTCGGCTACAGCCTGGGCCTCGCCTTCCCGCCGACCTGGGCCCAACCCTGCCGGTCGATATCGTCCCCGGCTCAGAGGCGGTGTTCGAGCCCAACATGATCTTCCACATCCTCATCTACCTCTTGGAGCCGGCGACCTTCGGCGTCGCCACCAGCGCCACCGTGCTCGTCACCGAGACCGGCATCGAGCCCTTGACCAAGAGCCCCAAGGTACCGGGTTTCATTTGAGCGGCGCGCGCTCATATTTTCGCTCAAGCGCCGCTCAGGCTGGCCTCGCATAAGCTCTGGCGCGCGGTCGCGCTTGCCAGACGGTGATGAGCCACGCTCATCGCCCTCGGGTATCACGCTTCCGGGGGTGGCTCGGCGCCGGTGCGCTCGGTGATGAGGCCGTAATGCTCGATACGGCGGTGCCGGGCGAAGTTGAACACCGTCTCCTTCAGGTAATTGCCGAAATCGAGGTCGCAGTCGAACTGGATGACCTCGTCCTCCTCGGTCACGGTCTGGGCCACGATCTCACCCGTGGGTGCGACGATGCAGGAGCCGCCGATCAGGTTGTGGCCGTCCTCGTCGCCCGCCTTCGCCACCGAGACCACCCAGGAGCCGTTCTGGTAGGCGCCGGCCTGGACGCTCAGGCGGTTGTGGAACTGGCGCAGGTGCCGGGGCTCGTCGTCGAAGATGTTCTCGGACGGGGTGTTGTAGCCGAGCACCACCATCTCCACCCCCTGGAGGCCCATGACCCGGTAGGTCTCGGGCCAGCGGCGGTCGTTGCAGATGCACATGCCCATGACCCCGCCCATGGTGCGCCACACGGGAAAGCCCAGATCGCCGGGCTCGAAATAGCGCTTCTCCAGGTGCTGGAAGGGGGCGTTCGAGAGGCGCTCGGAATGGCCCGGCAGGTGGACCTTGCGGTACTTGCCGACGATCCTGGCCTTCCCGTCGACGATGATCGAGGTGTTGAAGCGCCGCGTCTTGCCGCCCTCCTCGGCGAGCTCGGCGTAGCCGAGATAGAAGCCGACGCCGAGCTTCTCCGCTTCCTCGAAGAGGGGCCGGGTCTCGGGCCCGGGCATCTCGGTCTCGAAATACTTGTCGATCTCGGCCTGGTCCTCCATCCAGTAGCGCGGGAAGAAGGTGGTTAGCCCCAGCTCGGTGAATGTGACGAACTTGCAGCCCCCGGCGTGGGCCTCGCGCATCATCTCGATGAGGCGCTTGACGACGCTTGCCCGGTCGTCCGCCAGGTTGATCGGCCCCGACTGGGCCGCCGCCACCTTGAGTTTCCGTGCCATGATGTCCTGCCTTCCCGTTCAGAGCGGTTCCATTTTGAATGGACCCGCTCTCGCTTCTTATCGCTCACGGCAGCGGACCGAAGGGTCCGCGCCTGCGCGGCGCGCCGGAATGCCGGCGGGCCGCCTTGCGGCCGAGAGCGATTCCAGATGAACTGGAATCGGTCTAGGGCCTGTTGAGATTCATCGTGAATTGATGATTGCTGAACAGAGGTAGATCATGGCCTCGAAACTGTCGTCGGTTTTTTCGCTTCGCATGGCGATACGCTTGAACTCCTTGAGTTTGCAAAAGAAATTCTCGATCAGGTGTCGCCATTTATAGATTTCGCTATCGATGTCCAGTGGCTGGAGACGCTGCGGGCGTTGGGATATGACGATTTGCACGCCCCGTTCGTTCATGTTTTCGATGATCCAATTCGAATCGAACGCCTTGTCGGCGATCAGGCCGCCGAATTCGATATTCTCGATGAGCGGGGCGACGCCGACGGTGTCATGGCGTTGTCCGGGCAAGAGAACAAAGCGGACCAGATTGCCAAGCGCATCCGTCAGGGCCAGGATTTTGGTGCTCAACCCGCCCCTTGACTTGCCGATAGCCTGGCTTTGAGTCCCCCTTTTGCGCCCTGGCCGTGCCGATGAACCTTGACGATTGTGCCGTCGATCATCGCAAACTCCATGTCTGGATCGTCTGACACGGCGTCGAATATCCGTTTGAAAACATCGGCTTTGACCCAATCACGAAACCGCTTGAACACCGTATTCCACTTGCCGAACCGTACCGGCAAGTCACGCCATGGACAGCCGGTCCGCGCGATCCAAAGAACCGCCTCCAAAAACAACCGGCCATCGCCACCCGTTCGGCCAGGGTCCGTCTTCTTGCCAAGACAATGCGGCTCCATCCGCGCCCACTGCCTATCGGTGATCACAAAACGCTCCGATGTCATTCAAACCTCCTCCAAAAGAAAGTTTGAATCACATATTATGCCGTTTGGGAATCCTAAATCTCAACAGACCTAGTCCAGAAGCTCGGCGCCGAAGTTCCGCGCCGGGTCCAGCTCTCGTGTGAGGCGGCCGAGCGGCCGCGCCGCTTCCGAGACCTCGCGCGCGAGGAACTGGCCGCTGCCGCGCTCGGCGTGCAATTCCCCATCCTCGACGATGACCCGGCCGCGGCTGATGACGGTGATGGGCCAGCCCGTCACCTCGCGGCCCTCGTAAGGCGTGTAGCCGGCCTTGTCGTGAAAATTCTCATGCCGGATGGTGACCTTGCGCTCAGGGTCCCAGATGGCGATGTCGGCGTCCGACCCCACGGCGATGGTGCCCTTCCTGGGGTGCAGGCCGTAGATCTTGGCGGCGTTGGTGGAATTGAGGGCCACGAAGCGGTGGATGTCGATGCGGCCCTTGTTCACGCCTTCCGAGAACAGGAGCGCCGCCCGCGCCTCGATCCCCGGCATGCCGGGCGGGATCTCCTTGAAGGAGGCATTGGGGCCCTTGCTGAGCTTGCCGCTCTCGTCGAAGCGATAGGGCGCGTGGTCGGAAGAGAAGACCTGGAAGGTGCCGTTCTGGAGCCCGCGCCACATGGCGGCGTGGGAGGCTTCGTCGCGGGGCGGCGGGCTGCAGCAGAACATGGCGCCCTCCAGCCCCTCCTTGTCCGTGTCCTTGGCGGTGATGAAGAGGTACTGGGGGCAGGTCTCGCCATAGATCTTGAGGCCGCGGGTCTGTCCCTCGCGAATCTGGTTCATGGCGTCCTCGGCCGAGACATGGACCACCAGCATGGGCACGTCGAGCAGCTCGCTCAAGCGGATGGCCCGGTGGGTGGCCTCGCCCTCGGCGATCTGGGCATGGCCCACGGTGTGGTACTTGGGCGCCCGGTAGCCGCGCGCCAGCAGGCGGTCGTTGATCCAGCGGATGACGTCGTGGTTCTCCGCATGGACCATGACCAGCGCGCCCTCGCGCCGGGCGAGGGCGAGGACCTCGAGCATCTGGTAGTCGTCGAGGCGCAGGGCATCGTAGGTCATGTAGACCTTGAAGGAGGTGTAGCCGTCGCGCAGCAGCGCCGGCAGCTCCTGGCCCAGCACCTGCTCCGTCGGGTCCGAGATGATGAGGTGGAAGGCGTAGTCGATGATCGCCTTGGGCGTCGCCAGCTCGTGGTAGTCCTCGACCACCTGGCGCAAGGACTGGCCCCGGTGCTGGGCGGCGAAGGACATGACGGTGGTGTTGCCGCCGAAGGCCGCGGCCACGGTCGCGGAATGGAAATCGTCGGCCGAGCGCACCCCGTAGCTGCCCATCTGCTCGATATGGGTGTGGGAATCGATGCCGCCCGGCAGCACCAGGAGGTCGCCCGCGTCGATCTCCCGCGCGCCGGGGCCGATGCTCTCCGCCAGCGTGGCGACGCGGCCATCGCGCACGCCCACGTCACAGCGGACGGCATCGGATGCCGTGACCACCGTGCCATCCCTAATCACAAGGTCGTAATCAGCCACCGGACCCCTCCCCCTTCGCATTCTCGCCGGCCGCAGCTTAGCACAGCTCCGCCGGTGCGGGATTTAGCGATCTGTTAGCGGGTTGGGTGGAGAATGGGGAGCGGAGTTCCTCCTGCCCGATGGTGCGCACCCGATGTCGGCTCCCGGCGAGACCAAGGCCCCGCGAATCCTGCTGCTCACCACCACGGGCGGGGCGTTCCTGGGCGAGACGCTCAAGCTGCCCCGGTTCCGCGGCCGGATCCACGCGGTCTCGAGCGACCGGCCGGCCGCCCTCGCCACGGCCCAGGCCCGCGGCGTCGCCACCCACATCATTCCGGAGGCGGACAACGCCGCCTTCTCGGATGCGCTGCTGGCGTTCGCGGGAGAGCACGGCATCGACTACATCGTCACCGCATCGTTCCGCCGACTCCTGCGCGGCGCGCTGATCGACGCCTACCGGGGGCGGGTCTTCAACATCCACCCCTCGATCCTGCCGGCCTTCGAGGGGCTCAACCCCATCGACCAGTCGCTCGCGGCCGATACCCGGTTGCTCGGCAACACGGTCCACCTCATCGACGAGAGCGTCGATGGTGGCGCCATTGTGCTCCTGTCGGTCCTCACCCGACCCTACGACGCGGCCGAGGACCTCTTGCGTCACCGGGCCTTCGAGCATGCCTGCAAAGGGCTGATCCAGCTCGTCGCCTGGCTGTGGGAGGGGCGGCTCCTTCTCACAGGCGCGGGTGTCCGCATCGTGGGTGCGAAGTTCGACGACCTCGCCTTCTCGCCCAATCTCGACGATGACGAGGCCGCGGGCCTCTCCCTGCACTACCCCTGGTGGGAGCTGCCCGAGCACACAGCGCTCGCCCGCCGTATGGGCAAGGCCGCCGCCGTCGCGGCGGAATAGGGCGTGGAGCCACCGTTGCGCTCGGCACCCGGCCCTCATACTTCGTCGTTCGACAAGCGCTCAGGATGAGGAGGCTCAGCATGAGGGCCTCACCCTGAGCCGACCCACCCACCCGCCCCTCATACTTCGACAAGCTCAGCATGAGGGTCTCACCCTGAGCCGACCCACCCACCCGGCCCTCATACTTCGACAAGCTCAGCATGAGGGCCTCACCCTGAGCCTGTCGAAGGGGGACGGCCGCCTGTGCGGATCGCGCCCTCCGAGCCTCGAAAGTCAAGCAGAGGCGCGCGCCTCGCCCTTCTCCTGCGCGACCAAATCCTTGAAGAACGCGGCCATGGCCTCGGCCCCCGAGGTGTTGTCGTAGAGCACGTCGCGGGCCTGGGCGATGCGCCCGGCGACGGCGGCGCGAAAGCGCCCGTCATTGGCGATCCGCACGGCCAGGTCGACATAGCCGGGGAGGTCGGCGGCGATGCAGTCCTCGACGCCCATGGCGCGGTAATAGGCCGCCGTCACGCGGCCCCGGGCGAGGGCCGTCGGCATGGTCACGATGGGGGTGCCGGCGGTGAAGCAGATGAGGGTCGTGGTGCCGCCGCCGAAGGGGAAGCTGTCGAGCACCACGTCGGCATGCATCAGCACGCTCATGAAGTCGTCGCTCGGCTTGAAGGGCAGGAATTGCGCCCGCGGGGCCACGGCCCCCAGGGTCTCGCGAAAGCGCGCCTCGATTGCTTCGTGGAGGCGTGGCGAGTGGCGGTCCTGGAACAGGACCACGCGGCCACCCGGGTCGCGCTCGAGGATGAGGCGCAGGGCCTCGTCGAACGCCGGGTGCAGCTTGAACAGCATCATCGGGCAGACGTAGAGCCGGCCGCCTTCGGGCAGGCCGAGGACCGCCTTGGGCTTGGGTGCGGGCGGCGGGGCGGGCTGGGAGAAGACGCCGGGGATCCAATCGAGGGCCACCAGGTCCTCGGTGTAACGCTCGGCGAAGCCGGCGCCCGCGATATGGCGGAAGGAGAGGAAATGGTCGATGGCCGGGATGCCCGTGGTCACGGGATGGCCGTTCATGACGCATTGGTGGGCCGCGAGGCGGGTGAAGGCGAGGAAGTAGGTGAAAGGCTCGAATCCAATATCCGTATAAACGAGCACGTCGAGACCGCGCGCGGCAATGACCCGGCGCGCACCTTCGAGGTCGCGAGGCAGGGGTACGCAATCAACGCCCGGGGGCAGGTCCAGCCCGCCGCCACCGGCCGCCGCGCCGGCATCGAGGACCGTCACTTCGAGGCCGGATGCGGCCACGGCCGCCACGGAGCGAAGATAGCAGCTCCCGACCGAATGGTTGTGCCACCAGCTCGAGACGAAGCCGACCCGGGGCGGCCCACCCGTGCGGCGGGGGGCGAGCTCGGCCGCCGCGCGGGCCGGCAGGTGCCGGCCGAACAGGGCCGCGAGCTTGGCGCTCGTCGCCGCGTCGTCGAAGCCTTGGTAGGCGAGGTAGAAGGGCAGGCCGTTGAGCTCCGCCAGCGGGTCGGGCACCGAGAGGGGCATGGCGAGGAGCGCGTCGAGGCCTTCGTGGAAGCGCCCGCGCGCGGCCTCCAGCTCGGCCATGGAGCGGTAGACGGGCGGCAGCATCAGCGCCCGCTTGATGCGGACGGCGTCGCTCGGCCGGAGCCCATAGGCCCGGTCGTAACAGGCACCGGCCTCTTCGAGCCGGCCATCGACCTGCAGGGCGTCGCCCAGGCTTGCGAAGGCCTCGGCGTTGCCGGGGTCCGCGGCCACCGCCGCCCGGTAGCTGGCGATCGCCTCTTCGTAGCGCCCCGTGGCGCGCAGGGCACCGGCCAGGTTGTTGCGTGCGTCGGCGTGACCCGAATCGAGGCGCACGGCCGTCCGGTAGCTCTCGAGCGCGGCCGCGCGCCCGTCAAGCGCGTCGAGCGCCGTGCCCAGGTTGTTGTGGGCGTCCGCGAATTCGGGCGCGAGGGCGATGGCGCGGCGAAAGGCGCGCTCCGCCTCTGGCATGGCGCCGCGCGCCTTCAAGACGACGCCCAGGTTGTTGATGGTCGCGGCGTTGCGCGGCAGGTGCTTGAGGATCTTGCGATAGAGCTTCTCGGCGGCCGGCATCTCGCCGGCCACCTGGTGCTCGACCGCTTTCATGAACAACTTCTGGTAGCTCGCCACGGCTTTCTCCCGGCCCGCCCGGACTCTAGGCGCGCCGTGTTTTAGAAATGGTAAACGCGGATTTACCGAGGGCCGCGGGCTGGCGCGGTTAACGGATGGTTAAGTTTGGCCGGTCTAGGGTGCACCAGCTTTACCGGGCAGGGACATGGCCGAGCTCCATACCTTCACCTCATCGCGCACCGCATCGCGCGCCCGCGCGCGGCTCCAGATCGCCGTCTTCGCGCCGCATCTGCCATTGGCGGCGGCGGTGCTGCCCTATCTGGAGGCGATCGACCGGGCGCGGCGCTACACCAACGGCGGGCCGCTCCTGGGCGAGCTCGAGGCCGGGCTCGCGGAGCATTTCAGGCTGCCGCCGGGCGGTGTCGTCTGCGTCGCCAACGGCACCCTCGCGCTCACGCTGGCGCTCGCCGCCCGGGAGCCGGCACGGGACAGCCTCTGCATGATGCCCTCATGGACCTTCGTCGCCACCGCCCACGCGGTCGTGGCCGCCGGGCTCACCCCCTGGCTCGTCGATGTGGATGCCCAGACCTGGGCGCTGACGCCCGCGCTGGCCCGGCGCTACCTCGCGGCGGCGCCGGGGGAGGTCGGGGCCATCCTCCCCGTGGCCCCCTTCGGCGCGCCGGTGGACGCCGCCGCCTGGGACGCCTTCGCGCTCGAGACGGGGATCCCCGTCGCCGTGGACGCGGCGGCCGGATTCGATTCCGCCCGGCCCGGGGAGGCACCGGTCATGGTCAGCCTCCACGCCACCAAGGCCCTCGGCGTCGGCGAAGGGGGGCTCGTGGCCTCACGCGACGTGGCCCTCATCGAGGAGGTGAGGCGGCGCGCGAGCTTCGGTTTCGACAGCGACCGCACCGCCCGGGTCGCGGCCATCAATGCGAAGATGAGCGAATATACCGCCGCCGTCGGCCTGGCCGGCCTCGCCGCCTGGCCGCGGACGCTGGCCGCCTTCGCGGCGCGGCGGGCGGCGTATGCGCGCGCCCTTCCGAACATAGAGGGTATCCGGCGGGCGCCGCGGACGGCGGGCTGGATCTCCTCGACCCTCATGGTCCGGTCCGAGGCCGTGCCGGCCGACGAGATCGAGCGCGTCCTCACCGCCCACGGCATCGCCACGCGGCGCTGGTGGGGCCAGGGCTGCCACGACCACCCGGCCTTCGCCGATTGCCCGCGCGGCCCGCTGCCGGTCACGGCGGCGCTGGCCGCGAGCACCATCGGCCTGCCACTCCATCTCGGCCTCGACGGCGAGGATATCGCGCGCGTCGCCAGCGCCCTGGGCGAGGCGGTCACGCGCGGGGCGGATGCCCGACAGGCGACGGCCTGACCAATGGCGGCTGCGGGCGATGGCGCGGGCGGGTATCGGCACTATTGGGACGAGGCGCGCGAGACCATGCCCGCGGCCGAGCGGCGGGTGCTGATCCTCGCCCGCATCCAGCACCAGCTCGCCTATGCCTATCACCGCATCCCGTTCTACCGCACGCTTTACGACCGGCACGGCTTCAAGCCCGAAGACGTGCGCCACCTCGAGGATTTCACCGAGAAGGTCCCGGTGGTGACGAAAGGGATGCTGCGCGCGTCCCAGGAGGCCCATCCCCCCTTCGGCGACTATCTCGGCATCGACGAGGCCGACATCATGCGCATCCAGGGCACCTCGGGGACCACGGGCCAGCCCACCCTCTTCGCCATCTCGCGCGCCGATTGGGCGCATATCTCCGAGGCCCAGGCCATGCAGTGCTGGGCCGCCGGCATGCGGCCCCACGATACGGTCCAGGTCGCCTTTCCCCTGAGCCTGTTCGTCGGCGGCTGGGGCCTCCTTGGCGCCGCCGAGCGCATCGGCGCCAAGGTCCTGCCCGTGGGCGGCGGCGAATCCGAGCGCCAGCTCCTCCTCATGAAGCGGCCGGGGGCGAGCGTGATCTGCGCCACCCCGTCCTTCGCCCTGCACCTTCACGAGGTCGCGCGAAGCCTCGGCGACGACCCCGCCGCCTCGTCCCTCAGGCTCGGCTTCTTCGGTGGCGAGCCGGGTGCCGGCATCCCCGCCGTCAAGCGGCGCATCGAGGAAGGCTGGGGCTTACTCGCGATCGACTTCGGCAACGTCGCCGAGGTCCATCCCTGCACCAACATGGAATGCGCGCACCGCACCGGCATGCACGCCTATATCGATATCGACTATACGGAAGTGGTGCGCCCCGAGGCGCCCAACGAGGCCGTCTCCATGGGCCGGCGCGGTGCGGTCGTCTATACCCAGTTGTGGCGCGAATCCCAGCCCATGATCCGCTACTTCCCCGGCGACGAGACGGAGATGACCGACGCGCCCTGTGCCTGCGGGCGGACCTATCCGCGGCTGCCGCGGGGCATCATCGGGCGCCTCGACGACCTGCTCATCATCCGCGGGGCGAAGGTCTACCCGAGCGCCGTCGAGGCCGTGCTGCGCGACGTGCCGGGGGCCGGCACCGAGTTCCGTATCCTGGTCGACCGGCCGGGCGCGCTCGACGAGGCGAGCGTCCAGCTCGAGGCGGAAGGCATGCCGGCGAGCGTGCGCGAGCGGGCCGAGGCCCGCCTCAAGGCCTCGCTCGGCATCCGCGTGCCGGTCGAGCTCGTGACCCCCGGCACTTTCGAGCGCACCGCCTTCAAGGCCAGGCGGGTGATCGACCGCCGCCCACCACTCGACCAGCTCCCCCTCGACCAGCCCATGGAGGAAGCGTCATGACCCGGCCCATCGTCATCATCGGGACCGGGGAGGGGCGTTGCGTCCTCGAGACCTGCCGCGACTTGGGCGAGGCGGTCGGCGGCTTCCTCGATACCCGCCGCCCGGCCGGGGAGGTGGTCAACGACTGCCCGGTGCTGGGGGGCGACGCGCTGCTCGACGATCCTGCGTTCCTGGCCGCCCACCGCTTTATCGTGAGCGTGGGCGACTGCGCCATACGGCGCCGATACGCGGCGCGCATCAAGGCGGGCGGTGGCCGGCTCGCGAGCGCCATCCACCCGAGCTGCATCGTCTCGCCCTATGCGGAAATCGGCGAGGGCTGCGTCTTGATCGGCAAGAGCGTCATCAACCCCAACGCGCGCTTGGGCGCCAACGTCATCGTCGATTGGGACTGCACCATCGGCCATGACTGCGTGCCGGAAGACGCGGTGTTCCTGGCACCCGGCTGCCACCTGGGCGGCCGCGTCCATTGTGGCGAAGAGGCCTTCATCGGCCTCGGCGTCAACATCGTGCCCGATGCGCGGATCGGCGCGCGCGCCACCGTGGGCGCTGGCGCCACGATCGTTCGCGATATCCCGGCCGACACCGTCGCCGTCGGCAACCCGGCCCGGGTGGTCAAGGAGCGGCGGGCGGCGGCCTGAGCCGTCATCTCGCCCGCCTCCGCTCGGGTCATGACTGGTGGTGGCGGGAGGGGAACACTTGTGCCGGGCTTTCCACCCTGGAGCGGGTCCGCTTTGATCGGACCCACTCTAGCGTTTTTCGCTCGCGGGAGCGGACCAGATAGTCCTCGCCCGCGCGGGCCCGCCGGACAGCCGGCGGGCCGCCTTGCGGCCTGGAACGATTCCAGTCGAGCTGGAAACGCTCTAATACCCCTTGTCCCGGTCGATGACGTAAAGCAGGGGCTCGCCGGCGCGGGCGCGGCGGATGTTCTCGGCCATCTGGTCGGCCGCCGTCTCCGGGTCCACGTAGCCGGCTATGTGCGGCGTCCAGACCACGCGCGGGTGGGTCCAGCAGGGGTGGTCGGGGGGCGGGGGCTCGGTCTCGAAGACGTCGAGGCCCGCACCCGCTATATGGCCCGAATCGAGGGCGGCGAAGAGGTCGTCCTCCACCACGTGGCCGCCGCGCGCCATATTGACGAGGAAGGCGCCGCGCGGCATGGCGGCGAGGGCTTTGGCATCGATGATGCCGCGGGTCTCGGCCGTGAGCGCGAGAGCGCAGACGAGGATGTCGGAGCGGCCCAGGATCTCCGCGAAGCCGTCCGCGCCGTGGCGGCAGGGCACGCCCTCGATCCGCTTTGGCGACCGGGACCAGCCCGTGACCGGGAATTCGAGCGCGGCCAGGCGCCGCGCCGTCAAATCACCCATGATGCCGAGGCCGAGGACGCCGACGCGCGTCTCGTGGGTGTTGCGGCGGCCGAGGGCGTGCCAGCGGCCCGCGGCCCGCAGGGCGGCGTATTCATGCATCAAGCGGTGGAAGTGCAGCACCATGTAGAGGGTCCACTCGCTCATCTCCCGCGCCTGGTCGGGGTCATGGACGCGCGTGATCGGCACATGGGCCGGGATATCGGGATTGCCCAGCAGCGAATCGGCGCCCGCACCCTGGGAGAAGACGGCCTTCAAGTTGGGAAAGCGTCCGAGCTCGCCGGAGCCCGGGTGTGAGAGGATGGCGAACTCGACCTCTTCGGGCGGGCCCGCGTCGGGCCAGGCGCGCACCGACTCTCCCGGAATGCGGGCCTGAAGGCCCGCCTGCCAGCCTTCCGGCAGGTCGGCACTGGGCCAGAACAGCACAGTCATCGGTCCTCGCTCCTTCACCCGTGTATGTCCCGGCTATCCACCTACCCGAGCGGCGCCGGCAATTCAACGCGGGAGGAGCGGGACGCGGCGTTAATACGTAGCGCCCCTATCCGGTTAATGCAGGCAGCGACCGAGTGTTCTTTATATGTTCGCTCTAAGGGTGTACTGTTCCCGCCTCTGAGGATTGGTCGGGAGACAGGGCATGAGCGGCTTGTTGACGTTCCAAGAGCGCTACCGAGACGAGGAATCGTGCATCCTGGCCTTGGCGGATCGACGCTGGCCGTCTGGGTTTGCGTGCGCCCGCTGCGGGCACCGGCGGGGCTATCGGCACAAGGCGCGGGCGCGCGTCTTCGAATGCGCGGCTTGCGGTCGTCAAGAGTCGGTGACGGCGGGAACCATCTTCCACCGCACCCGCACACCGTTGCCCAAATGGTTCCTGGCGGCGTGGTTGATGGGGCGGGACAAGCGCGGGGTCTCGGCCCTGTTCCTGGCGCGCGAGCTGGGGCTTCGCTATGAGACCGCATGGCTGATGGCTCACAAGCTGCGCCATGGCTTGGCGGAGCGGCCGGATGCGTTGCTGGACGGCATGGTCGAGGTCGATGAGAGCTACTACGGCGGGCGCGGCAAGCCCGAGAGCCGGGGCCGCGGGATGGCCAATGCCAACAAGAGCCTGCTCGTGCTGGCGGTGGAGAAGGTGGCGGTGGCGCCGGGCAAGGGGGTCGAGGGCAGCGGCTTCATCGCCGGCCGGGCGCGGCTTGCCATCCTGCCCCGGGCCAATGCCGAGCAGCTCGGCGGCTTCGTGCGGGCCGCCGTGACGCCGGGCGCGCGCCTGCTGACCGACGATTTCAAGGGCTATGCCGGGCTCGGCGCCGTCTACCAGCACCAGCCCACCGTCCAAGGCCAAGGCAAGAACGCCGAGACGCAGATACCGATCATCCACGTCCTGTTCAGCAACCTCAAGACCTGGCTCAACGGCACCTACCATGGCGTCAGCGCCAAGCACTTGCCGCGCTATGGCCGGGAATGGGCCTATCGCTTCAACCGCCGCCGGCGGATCGACGACCTCGGCGACTTCGTCCTGAGCCGCGCCATGGCCCGGCCAACCATCACATACCGCCAGTTGATCCACGGCTTGCAACCCCAGGGCGCACGACCTGCCTTAACCGGATAGGGACGATACGTAGTATGTGCGGGTCGCCGGAGGATCGTTAGGGTCGCCATGAGATATCGCACGCTGGGCCGGACGGGCCTCGAGGTCTCGGAGATCGCCTTCGGCGGCGGCTTCGTCGGCGGGCTCCTGATCCACCAGGACGACGCGACCAAGCGCGCCGCCATCGGGCGGGCTCTCGCGGCGGGCGTGAATTGGATCGACACGGCGCCCATGTATGGCGACGGGCAGTCGGAGGAGGCGCTCGGCTGGCTGCTCAGGGAGGTCGAAGGGCGGCCCTACGTCTCCACCAAGGTCATGCTCGACACCGCGCGCCTCGGCGACGGCGCTGGCCAGATCGAGGAGAGCCTGCGGCAGAGCTTCTCGCGCCTCAAATGCGATGCCGTCACGCTGATGCAGCTCCACAACCCCATCGAGGCCGAGGCGTCGGGCACAGCCGTCGGCGTCGCCGACATCCTGCGTCGGGGCGGCGTCACCGACATCCTCGACCGGCTGCGCAACGAGGGATTGTTCGATTTCATCGGCATCACGGCGCTCGGGAGCACCGAGGCCTGCAAGGCCGTCTTGAGCAGCGGACGCTTCGATACAGCGCAAGTCTACTACAACATGCTGAACCCGAGCGCCGCGCGGGCCATGCCGGCGGCCTGGCTCGGGCACGACCTCACGGGCCTCATGGCGGTATGCCGCGAGCAGAGCGTGGGAGTCATGAATATCCGCGTGCTCGCGGCCGGTGTCCTCGCCTCGGACACGCGCACGGGCCGCGAGGGGGAGATATTCAAGGGCATCGGTATCGAATCGGAGGAGCGCCGCGCCGCGGCGGCTCTCGAAGCGCTGGGGGAGGGGCACGGCACGCGGGCGCAGCGCGCCATCCGCCACGCGCTCGCCAACCCCGACATCGGCACGGTCGTCGTCGGCATGGCCGAGCTCGACCACCTGGAGCAGGCATTGGCCGCCGTGGAGCTCGGTCCGCTCCCGGCCGCGGCGATCGAGGCGTTGGAGCCGGTTTACGCGCGCAACTTCGGGCTCCCGGTCCAAGCACCGGATTGACGGGACACCGCGGCCCGGTGGCGCGCCGGCGCCTCAATCGGCTGGATTGCGGAAATTGGGCTTGCGCTTCTCCTGAAGGGCGCGCACGCCCTCCTTGGACTCGGCCGTCTCGTAGAAGAGCTTCAGTGCCTCCATGCCGAGGGCGCCGATGCCGCGGATGGAGTCCGAATCGATGTTGATCGAGCGCTTGGCGAGGGCGATGGTGGTGGGGCTGCGCTCGGCCAGCTCGGCGCACCAGCGCGCCACCTCGGCATCGAGCTCGGCCGCCGGCACCACCCTATTGACGAGCCCCATGGCCAGCGCCTCCTCGGCGCTGTAGCGGCGGCACAGGTACCATATTTCGCGCGCCTTCTTCTCGCCCACCACGCGCGCGAGATAGGCGGTGCCGAAGCCGGGATCGACCGAGCCGACCTTGGGCCCGACCTGGCCGAAGATGGCGTTCTCCGAGGCGACGGTGAGGTCGCAGAGGGCCGCCAGCACGTTGCCGCCACCGATGGCGTAGCCGGCGACGCGGGCGATCACCGGCTTGGGCGCATCACGGATGGCGGTGTGCAGCTCCTCGATCGGCAGGCCGATGGTGCCGCGCCCGCCATAGCCGCCGTCGTGGCCCGACTGGTCGCCGCCGGTGCAAAAGGCCCGCTCGCCCACCCCGGTGAGGACGATGACGGCGATGTCCCGGTTCCACGACGCCTGGCGGAAGGCTTCCAGCAGCTCCTCGCAAGTCCGCGCCCGGAAGGCGTTCATCACCGCCGGCCGGTTGATGGTGATGGTCGCCACCGCGTCCCGCTCTTCGTAGAGGATGTCCTCGAATTCCATTGCCGACTCCTGTCCCGTCACTTCGGATTAAAGCGCCGCTCGCGCGTGCCGATCAAGCGGCGCCGATGGCGCGGACGAAGCGCGTCATGGCCGCGAGCGTCTCTTCGGGCTTGTCCCGGTGGGGGGCGTGTCCGCAACCGGGCAGCACGGCCGTCTCCACCGGGCCGGTGACGCCGGCCGCGATTCGCAGTACCTGTTCGGTCGTGCCGTACTCGTCATCGGCGCCCTGAATGACGAGGCACGGGCACCCCACGCCGGAAAGATACGCCTCGATGTTCCAATCCCGGAACGCGGGGTCGAGCCAAACATCGTTCCAGCCCCAGAAGGCGTCGTCCACGTTGGCGCCGTGATAGCGGGCGAGCCGGTTGCGCAAGTCCGTCGCGCGGTAGGCCTCGGCCGCCGCCGCGATGCTCTCGACGCTGACCGTCTCGACCAGCACGTGCGCGGCCTCGAGGACGAGGGCGCGGATGCGGCCCCCGCCGACGGCGCCGGCATGGATGAGGGCGATGGAGCCGCCGTCGCTGTGGCCGACCAGGATGGCGTCGCGCACACAAGCGGCGTCGAGGGCGGCCGGCAGCACTTCGAGCGCCTCGTCATGCATGTAGGAGACGGGCCGCGGGCCGGGAAGCGGATCGGAGGCGCCGTAGCCCCGGCGGCTGTAGACGAGGGCGCCGAGACCGGTGGCCGCCGACAGGCGGGCCGGGAAATCCTTCCACATGGCGGCGCAGCCGAGCCCCTCGTGGAGGAAGACGAGGACGGGCCCCGCGTCCGGCGGCGGGCCGTGCCAGTCGTATTCCAGGCCCTGGCCGGCGGCCTCGAGGAAGGGCATCGCGGCGGCGCGCCGGCCCGGGCTCAGCCGCCGCGCAGCTTGAAGCGCTGGATCTTGCCGGTGGCGGTCTTGGGCAGAGCGTCCGCGAACGCGATCCAGCGCGGATACTTGTAGGGCGCCAGGGTCTCCTTCACGTGGGCCTGGAGCGCGGCGGCGAGCGCATCGCCCGCTTGCGCACCCTCGACCGTGACCACGTAGGCCTTGGGCTTGATGAGCTCGTTCTCGTCCGCCTGGCCGACCACGGCCGCCTCCAGCACCGCGGGGTGGGAGACGAGCGCAGCCTCCACCTCGAAGGGCGAGACGTAGATGCCGCCCACCTTCAGCATGTCGTCCGAGCGCCCGGCATAGACGTAGTAGCCGTCCGCGTCACGGCTGTACTTGTCGCCGGTCCGCGTCCAGCGGCCCACGAAGGTCTGGAGGCTGCGCCGCCGGTTGTTCCAGTAGGAGACGGCGCTCGACGGGCCGCTGACCTCGAGGTCGCCGACCGCGCCGTCGGCCACGGGCACGCCCGCCTCGTCGACGATGGCCAGCTCGTAGCCCGGCACCGCCTTTCCGGTGGTCCCATAGCGCACGTCGTCGGGCGTGGCTGAAATGAAGATGTGCAGCAACTCGGTCGAGCCGATGCCGTCGAGGATGTCGGTGCCGACATGGGCGCTCCACCGCCGTCCGATATCGGCCGGCAGCGCCTCTCCGGCCGAGACGCAGCGCCTGAGGCCGATCTCGGCCGCGGTCGGCAGGTCGCCCGATGCGAGCAGGGCGGCATAGAGCGTCGGCACGCCGTAGAAGATCGTCGGCCGCGCCTCGCGCAGGCGCTTGACGACCGCATCGGGCGTCGGGCGCCCGGCCATCAGCACGGCCGTCGCGCCGACATGGAAGGGGAAGGTCATGGCGTTGCCGAGGCCGTAGGCGAAGAACAGCTTGGCGGCCGAGAAGACGGTGTCCGATTCCGCGATGCCGAGCACGCCGACGCCGTAGAGCTCCGCCGTTTGGACCATATCGGCGTGGATGTGCACGGCCGCCTTGGGCGTGCCGGTCGAGCCCGAGGTATAGAGCCAGAAGCACACGTCGTCGCACGTGGTGGGGGCCGCCTCGAGATCCACCGCCGCGCCCGCCAGCAGGTCGTCGAGGGCAAGCGTGCCGTCGGGCGCCGCACCGTTCGCGACCACGACGTGGGCAAGGTGGGGCTGGCCTGCGAGGATGGGCGCGAAGGCCTCGTACAGCGCGGCCGAGACCACGAGGGCCCGCGCCCGGCTGTCGCGCAGTATGAAGTCGTAATCGGCGGTCGTCAGCAGGGTGTTGGCCGGCACCGGCACGATGCCCGCCTTGATGGCGCCGAAGAAGACGGCGGGGAAATCCACCGTATCCAGCATGCACATCATGACGCGTTGCTCGGCGGCGAGGCCGAGGGCCAGAAGCGCGTTGCCGGCCCGGCTCACCCGCTCGGCCACCTGGGCATAGGTGTATTCGCCGCCATCATCGCGCACGGCGACCTTGCCGCCGCGCCCTTCCGCCAGGTTGCGGTCGATGAAGTCCATCGCGGCGTTGTAGTCGCGCGGCACCCGGATCGTGGCCGGGCTCGTCGCGCGGTCGATCTGCGTCAGCTCCGCCATGGGTACGCTCCCCGCTCCCACTGCCGCGGCCGGCGCATCACCCCGTCGCGGCCAAGTCCCCGCCCAGGCCCGCGGCCCAAGCGTGCGCCCACTTCACACCCGCTTCCTCGGCGACCTCGTTGGAGCTGGCGTCGTGCTGGAACACCTCGCCGATGCGCACCGCGCCGAGCTCGGTCAGAAGCTTGTCGAAGCGTTTACCGCCGAAGGTGAAAGTATCGTGATAGGTCGAATCGCCGAGCGCGATGACCCCGTAGCGCACGGCGCTCAGGTCCGGGCGGCGGTCGCGCAGCCCGTCATGGAACTTCATGGCGTTGTCTGGCACGTCGCCCTGGCCGTAGGTCGAGCAGCAGACGAGGAAATAGCCCGGACGCTCGAAGACCCCGTCGCCGAGGTCGTCCATGAGCAGGAGCTCGACCTCCCAGCCTTCGCCCTCCAGGTCCTCCTGGATGTCCTCGGACACGATCTCGGCCGTGCCCGTCATGGTGCCGACGAGAATGTTGAGCCGCTTCGACAAGGGGTCCTCCGAACAAAGCGCACGGGCGCCTGGGAACGCCGCTCGCCGGGATAATGATAGGGAAGCCGCGCTCAGACAACAAGCACTATATTGCATGTTATGGGGAAATGGACTATGGTTCCCCAGTATGTCCATTATGGGACGGGAGCGGGAATGAACGCCAGCGCCGGCCAGCCGGACGAAGGTGACGAGGCCGCCTATCTCGAACGACTCGGCGCTCGGGTCCGCCAGACGCGCGCGCGCCGCGACGTGACGCGCCGTGCCCTGGCACGGGATTCGGGCGTCTCGGAGCGCTACCTGGCCCAGCTCGAGGCGGGGCGCGGCAACATCTCCGTCGGCCGCCTGCGGCGGGTGGCGCGGGCCCTGGACGTGGCGGTCGAGGCGCTGGCCCGGGATGGGCCCGAGCGGCCGGCGGCGCTGGCGCTTCTCCTGGAGCGCCTGGGCCGGCTGGGGGTGGCCGCCCAGGCCGAGGCCCTCGACCTGCTGAGCCAGCGGTTCGGCGCCGCGCTCGACGGCGCGCGCGCCGACCGGGTCGCCCTCATCGGCCTGCGCGGCGCCGGCAAAACCACGCTGGGCCAGCGTTTGGCCAAGGAATTTGGCGTGCCTTTTATCGAGATGGCGCGGGAGGTCGAGCGCGATTCGGGGCTGAGCCTACAGGAGCTGTTCGACCTCTTGGGTCAGGCGGCGTACAGGCGCTACGAGCGCCGTGCCCTCGGCCGGGTGCTCGAATCCCACAGCGCCGTGGTCATCGCCGCCGGCGGCAGCATCGTCTCCGAGCCGGCGACCTACGACCGCCTCCTCGGTGCCTGCCTGACCGTATGGCTCAAGGCGGCGCCCGAGGACCATATGGGCCGGGTCGTGGCCCAGGGGGACACGCGGCCCATGGCCGACAACCCGGAGGCCATGGCGAACCTGGAGCGAATCCTCGAGGAGCGGGCAGCGCTCTATGGCAAGGCGGACCTGGTGGTCGAGACCTCGGGCCATACGCCCGCGGAAAGCGCGGCCGCTCTGGTGGCGGCGGTGGCTTTGGCGCGCGCCCGGGCGACCGGCGCCGCACATGCATGATAATTCCGGTTGCGGCCGCGCGCCGTGCTGGCGAAGATAAGGTGAGGCGACGATGATCGACTTCGAGACCCATCCTGGCCGGTACAAGCACTGGCGCCTCTCGACCGAAGGGCGGGTGGCGACGCTCGCACTCGACGTGCGCGAGGACGGCGGGTTGGCGCCGGGCTACGCGCTCAAGCTCAACTCCTACGATCTCGGTGTCGATATCGAGCTTCATGACGCCGTCCAGCGCCTGCGCTTCGAGCATCCGGAGGTGGGTGCCGTGATCCTCACCTCGGCCCTGGAAAAGGTGTTCTGCGCGGGCGCCAATATCGGCATGCTGGCCCGGGCGAGCCACGCCGAGAAGGTCAATTTCTGTAAGTTCACCAACGAGACGCGCAACGGCCTCGAGGACGCCAGCGCCCATTCCGGCCTCCGGTTCGTGTGCGCGGTCAACGGCACGGCCGCGGGCGGCGGCTACGAGCTGGCGCTCGCCACCGACCACATCATCATGGCCGACGACGGCAGCACCGCCGTCTCCCTGCCCGAGGTGCCGCTCCTCGCCGTGCTGCCGGGGACGGGTGGCCTCACCCGACTCGTCGACAAGCGCCACGTGCGCCACGACCTGGCGGACTTCTTCTGTACCGTCGAGGAGGGGGTCAAGGGCAAGCGCGCGGTCGAATGGCGCCTCGTCGACGAGGTGGTGCCGCGCTCGCGCCTCGCGGAAGAAGCGCTTGCCCGGGCGGAGGCCCTGGCCGTCGCCTCCGACCGCCCAGCGGACGCCGAGGGCATTGCCCTCACCCCGCTCGCCCGCCGCATCGAGGGCGAGCGCATCGAGTACCCGCACCTCATCGTCACCATCGACCGGGCGCGCGCGGTGGCGGAGATCACGGCGCGGGCGCCGGACAGCGCGCTGCCGGCCGACGCCGCCGCCATCCACGCCGCGGGGGCCGCGTTCTGGCCCTTGGCGCTCGCCCGCGCGCTCGACGACGCCATCCTGCACCTGCGCGCGAACGAGCCCGAGATCGGCACCTGGGTCTTGCGCACCGAGGGCGATGGCAGGAGCGTCGCGGCGGCCGACGCCCTTCTCGCGGCCCACGCCGACGACTGGCTCGTGCGCGAGGTCACCCTCTACCTGAAGCGGACCTTCAAGCGCCTCGACGTGACCTCGCGCAGCCTCATCGCCCTCATCGAGCCGGGGAGCTGTTTCGTCGGCACGCTTCTGGAGCTCGCCCTCGCCGCCGACCGCTCCTACATGCTCGACGGCCGCCTCGAGGGCGACAACCGGCCGCCGGCCGCCGTCAGCCTCACGGCCATGAACCTGGGGCCGCTGCCCATGTGCAACGGGCTCGCGCGCCTCGCCAGCCGCTTCCTCGGCCGGCCCGAGGATCTCGCGGCCGCCGAGACGGCCGTGGGCACCAACCTCGAAGCCGCGGCGGCGGCGGGGCTCGGCCTCGTCACCTTCACCCCCGACGACATCGACTGGGAGGAGGAGGTCCGCATCGCCATCGAGGAGCGGGCGAGCTTCTCGCCCGATGCCTTGACGGGCATGGAAGCCTCGCTCCGCTTCGCCGGGCCCGAGACCCTGGAGACCAAGATCTTCGCCCGCCTCTCCGCCTGGCAGAACTGGATCTTCCAGCGCCCCAACGCCGTCGGCGAGGCCGGTGCGCTGCGTGTCTACGGCACCGGCCAACGGCCCACCTTCGACAAGAAGCGAGTATGAACCCATGGCCATCGACTATACCGACCGCATCCCCAACAACGTCGATTTGAGCGACAACCGGACACTCCAGCGGGCGCTCGAGCGCTGGCAGCCCCACTACCTCGACTGGTGGCGCGCGCTGGGGCCGGAGGGCTTCCTCGAGACGGATGTCTACCTGCGCACCGCCATATCCGTGGACGCCAAGGGCTGGGCCACCTACGGCATGGTCAAGATGCCCGACTACCGCTGGGGCATCTTCCTGGCGGATGCCACGGAAGACCGGCGCATCGGCTTCGGCGACCATATGGGCGAGCCCGCCTGGCAGCAGATACCCGGCGAGCACCGCGCCACCCTGCGCCGCCTCATCGTGACCCAAGGCGATACCGAGCCCGCCTCGGTCGAGCAGCAGCGGCGGCTGGGCCAGAACTGCCCCTCGCTCTACGACCTGCGCAACCTGTTGCAGGTCAACGTCGAGGAAGGCCGGCATCTGTGGGCCATGGTCTACCTGCTGCACGCCCATTTCGGGCGCGACGGGCGCGAGGAGGCCGAGGAGCTGTTGGAGCGCCACTCGGGCGACCCCGACAAGCCGCGCATCCTCGGCACCTTCAACGAGCCCATCGAGGACTGGCTCTCCTTCTTCTGCTTCACCTTCTTCACAGACCGGGACGGCAAGTTCCAGCTCCTCTCCCTGGCCGAGAGCGGCTTCGATCCGCTCTCGCGCACCTGCCGCTTCATGCTGACGGAAGAGGCGCACCACATGTTCGTGGGCGATACCGGCATCGGCCGCGTCATCAAGCGCACCCTCGAGGCCATGGCCGAGCTCGGCACCGACGACCCTCAGCACCTGCGCGCCCACGGTGTCGTCGACCTCGCGCTCCTCCAGCGCTACGTCAATTTCTGGTTCTCCTCCTCCCTCGACCTGTTCGGCAACGACATCTCGACCAACGCGGCGAGCTATTTCGCCAACGGCCTCAAGGGCCGGCCGGACGAGGAACGCTTCGAGGACCACGATTGCCGGGATGCGACCTACAGGGTCGAGGTGCCGGCCGAGGGCGGTGGTGCGGGCGGCGAGGAAGTGCCCATGCGCAACGCCATGAACGCCGTCACCCGCGCCGCCTACATCCAGGACTGCGAGATCGGCGTCAAGCGCTGGAACAGGCTCATCCGCCGGGCCGGCCGGGAGGAGGAGATCCGCCTGCCGAGCCCGCGCTTCCGGCGCGCCATCGGCCCCTTCGGGCAGGGACACTACGATCCCGCTGGCAATGCCATCACCGAAGCCGAATGGCGGGCGGGAGAGGACCGCTTCCTGCCCTCGGCCGCCGACCGGGCACATGTTGCGAGCCTCATGCAGCGCGTGACCGAGCCCGGCAAGATCGCCGGCTGGATCGCCCCTCCCGACCGCGGCATCAACGCCATGCCGGTCGAGTACGAGTACGTGCGGCTCTAGGTAAGGGTCTTCCGTGCTATAAGAGCGGCGCCCGGCGACCGGGCGCCGCAACGCCGTTTGCCAGCACGAGGATCGCCCGACCATGCCCGTCACCGGCCAGGATACGCTCCGCACCCGCCGCACCCTCGAAGTCGGCGGCAAGACCTACGATTACTTCAGCCTCGCGGCCGCGTCCGAGGCCGGTTTGGGCGACATCTCGCGTCTCCCCTATTCGCTCAAGATCCTCTTGGAGAACCTGCTGCGCCACGAGGATGGCCAATCGGTTACGACCGAGGACGTGAAAGCCGTCGCCGCCTGGCTCACACAGAGGCGCTCGGTGCGCGAGATCGGCTTCCGCCCGGCGCGGGTGCTGTTGCAGGATTTCACCGGCGTGCCCGCCGTCGTCGACCTCGCCGCCCTGCGCGATGCCATGGTGGCCGCGGGCGGCGACGCCGAGCGCATCAACCCCCTGAGCCCGGTCGACCTCGTCATCGACCATTCGGTGATGGTCGATTATTTCGGCGATGGCCGCGCCTTCGGCCGCAACGTCGAGCGCGAGTTCGAGCGCAACCGGGAGCGCTACGAGCTCTTGCGCTGGGGCCAGGCGGCGTTTGACAACTTCCGCGTCGTTCCCCCCGGCACCGGCATCTGCCACCAGGTGAACCTCGAATACCTGGCGCGGGTGGTGTGGAGCACCGAGTCGGACGGAACCGAGATCGCCTATCCCGACACCCTGGTCGGCACCGACAGCCACACCACCATGATCAACGGCCTCGCCGTCCTCGGCTGGGGCGTGGGCGGCATCGAGGCCGAGGCGGCGATGCTGGGCCAGCCCGTCTCCATGCTCATCCCCGAGGTGGTGGGCTTCAAGCTCTCGGGCGCCCTCCCCGAGGGTGCGACGGCCACGGACCTGGTGCTCACGGTCACGAATTTGCTGCGGACGCGGGGCGTGGTCGGCAAGTTCGTCGAGTTCCACGGCGACGGCCTCGACCATCTGAGCCTCGCCGACCGCGCCACCATCGCCAACATGGCGCCCGAGTACGGTGCCACCTGCGGCATCTTCCCCATCGACCGGGAGACCGTGCGCTACCTGGGCTTCAGCGGGCGCGACGCCCAGACGGTCGCCCTCGTCGAAGCCTACGCGAAGGCGCAGGGCATGTGGCGCGAGGCGGGGAGCCCCGAGCCGGTCTTCACCGATACGCTCGAGCTCGACCTCGCCACGGTCGAAGCCTCGATCGCGGGGCCGCGCCGGCCCCAGGACCGTATCGCGCTGAGTGGCGCCGCCGCGGCCTTCGCCCGCGACTTCGAGGGCCTTTCGGGCCGTGCCGAGGCGCGCGAGGCGGCCGTCGAGGGCGCGGGCTACGCGCTTGCCGACGGCGCCGTGGTGATCGCGGCGATCACGAGCTGCACCAACACCTCGAACCCGAGCGTTATGGTGGCTGCGGGCCTTCTCGCCCGGAAAGCGCGCGCCCGAGGGCTCTCGGTCAAGCCCTGGGTCAAGACTTCCCTCGCCCCCGGCAGCCAGGTGGTGACGGACTACCTCGAGGCGAGCGGCCTGCAAGACGACCTCGACGCCCTCGGCTACAACCTCGTGGGCTACGGCTGCACCACCTGCATCGGCAACTCAGGGCCCCTGTCGGCCCCCATCACCGGTGCTGTTCAGGCCGGGGACCTGACCGTGGCCGGGGTGCTCTCCGGCAACCGCAATTTCGAGGGCCGCATCCACGCGCTGACCAAGGCCAACTACCTAGCCTCGCCGCCGCTCGTGGTCGCCTACGCCCTCGCCGGCAACATGAATGTCGATCTTTCGCAAGCCCCCCTCGGCGAGGATAAAGACGGCGCGCCGGTCTACCTCGCGGACATCTGGCCGTCGAACGCCGAGATCAGGGCGGTCATCGATTCGGTGCTGACGCCCGAGATGTACCGGACCCGCTACGCCAACGTGTTCGAGGGCGACGAGGGCTGGCGCGCGATGGGCACGGCGGCCGGGCGCACATACGACTGGAAGGACGACAGCACCTACGTCCGCAACCCACCCTTCTTCGCCGGCATGGGATCGGCGCCAGGCGGCGTCGCGACCGTGAAGGGGGCGCGCATCCTCGCCCTCCTCGGCGATTCGGTGACCACCGACCATATCTCGCCCGCGGGCGCCATCAAGGCCGACAGCCCGGCCGGCGCCTACCTGGTCGAGCGCGGCGTCGAGCCGGCGGCGTTCAACTCCTACGGCTCGCGCCGAGGCAATCACGAGGTGATGATGCGCGGCACCTTCGCCAACATCCGCATCCGCAACGAGATGACGCCGGATGTGGTCGGCGGCGTGACCGCGCACCAGCCGGGCGGCGCGGTCATGCCGATCTACGACGCGGCCATGCGCTATCAGGCCGAGGGCGTGCCGCTGGTGGTCTTCGCGGGCAAGGAATACGGCACCGGCAGCTCGCGTGACTGGGCCGCCAAGGGCACCCTCCTCCTGGGCGTCCGCGCCGCGATCGTCGAGAGCTTCGAGCGCATCCACCGCTCGAACCTGATCGGCATGGGCGTCCTGCCGCTCCAGTTCCCCGTGGGCACGGACCGCAAGACCCTCGGGCTCGACGGCACCGAGACGGTCGACATCACCGGCCTCGAGGGCGGCATCACGCCGCGCATGGAAGTGGCCTGCCGCATCACCCGCGCGGACGGCGGGATCCGGAGCGTCGCCCTCCTGTGCCGCATCGACACCCTCGACGAGGTCGGGTACTTCGAGAGCGGCGGCATCCTGCAATACGTGCTGCGCGGCTTGATGGACGCGGGCTGAGCGGGCGGCCGGAGGGTCGGTGATGGACGGCGAAGGTGGCGCCCGGCGGCCGGTCGACGAAGCGATCGCGAGCCGCCGCTCGGTCCGCGCATACCTGCCTACGCCGGTCGCTGGGGCCGTGGTGCGCGAGATCCTCGCGACCGCCGCGCGCGCGCCGAGCGGCAACAACATCCAGCCCTGGCACGTCTACGTCACGGCCGGGGCGGCCAGGGAGCGGCTGAGCGCCACCATCATCCAGGCCTGGCGCACCGAGCCCGAGGCGCATGTGCAGGAGTACGTCTATTCCCTAACCGAGTGGCGCGAGCCCTACCGGGCGCGCCGGCGCGAAGTGGGCTGGGGCCTCTACGACCTGCTCGGCATCGCCAAGGGCGACCGCGAGGGCAGCCGGCGCCAATACGAGCGCAACTTCGTCTTCTTCGACGCGCCCGTGGGCATGATCTTCACCATCGAGCGGGACTTGGGCCGGGGCAGCTGGCTCGACCTCGGCATGTTCATCGAGAACGTCATGACGGCGGCCCGCGGGCGCGGCCTCGACACTTGCCCCGAGGCCGCTCTCGCACCCTTCCACGAGGTGATCCGGCCGTTGCTCGGCATCCCCGAGGAGGAGGTCGTGGTGTGCGGCATGGCGCTCGGCCATGCCGACGAGCGGGCGCCCGTGAACGCCCTGCGGACGCCGCGCGAGCCGGTCGAGGAATTCGCCCGTTTCTTCGATCTCTGAAGCGCGCTGATTTGCGAATTGCGAACGCCGTTCGCGGTTTGCCACCTGCGATCGCACCCGGCTGACCGGCCGCCCGCCGACCCCTCCTGGCGCAACAGACCGGAATTCAACGGGTTTTCGGGCACGGGCCGGAACCGGCGCCGTGCCCTCGGCTTGGCACGCCATTTGAGTCCTTAACCCTAACATAGTGTTGATCGAGACCGACGCGGACGAGACACGGCGAAATTAGATCGATGCCGGCGGGCGCGCGGCGGAACAGTGCACCGGGGCATCAGGAGCCCGGCAAGTCTGGCGCCAAGAGGGGATCAAGGATCATGCCATTCAATTTCGCGAGAGAGCTCGGCTTCGCATCCGAGGCCGCCAAGCCTGAAGACCACCCCGTCCCGGCGCCGGTGACGAGCCGCCGCAAGACGCATATGATCCTCGAGCGCTGGAATGCCTGCCGCGGGGCGCGCATGCTGCCGGCCTGGGCGAATCACGTCGACGTCGCCGGTGCCGGCCGCGACGACCACTGCGTCGCCGGCCACTTCGGCTACACCCGCACCGATGTCGTCACCACCCGAATCGGCGGCCACTTCCTCGATCAGTTGAACAATGGCCGAGAGGTTTCGGACCGCACGGCCTACCCGGCCGCCGTGGTGATGGGCGTGATCCTCACCCAGTCCGAGCAACTCTTCCACGACCCCTATCCCCTGGTTCGCGACGGCGAATTCCTCAACATGCATTACGTCAGGATTCGCTATCGCACCATCGTCCTCCCCTTCGGCGAGGGCAAAAGCGCCGCCGACCACTGGCTGGCCTTGGGATGCTGGGCCGTGACCGGCGAGAAGTCAGGGCTCGTGCGCGCTGCCTGAGCCACCGCGCCGCACCCGCGCCCATTCCCGTCGTTCCCCGTGGGCCACGGGAATTGGCATCGCGTCAGCCGGGGATGCCCCGTTCCATCACGCTCGCCAGGCGCTGGGAAAAGGCGGCCGGATCGGGCAGCTGCTCGCCCTCCATGATGCGCGCCTGATCGAGCAGGAGATGGGCGGCGTCGGCCACCCGATCGGCCGCGTCGCTCCCGCCCATGGCGCCGACGAGCCGGCGGATGAGCGAGTGCCCGGAATTGATCTCCAGGATGCGCTTGGACGGCGCGCCCATCTGACGCTGCTGGCGCAGCATGCGCTCGAGGTGCATGTCCATGTCGCCCTCGTCGGCGACCAGGCAGACGGCGCTGTCGGTCAGCCGCCCGGAGGTGCGCACGTCCTTCACGTCGTCCGAGAGGGCGAGCTTGAACATGGCAATCAGCCCGTCGATCCCGCTTGAATCCGCCTCTTCCGCCGCCTCGTCCTTGCCGTCGGCCGCGTCCTCGTCGAGCGCGGCCAAATCGGCGCCGCCCTGGGTCACGGAGCGGAACGGCTTGCCTTCGCGCTCACCCACCATGGGCAGCCAGAACTGATCCACCGGGTCGGTCAGCAGCAGCACCTCGACCCCGCGCGCGCGGAAGCCTTCTATCTGCGGGCTGCGCTCGAGAGCCTTTGCGTCGTCGCCCGAGTGGTAGTAGATCGCGTCCTGGCTCGGTTTCATGCGCGTCACGTAGTCAGCGAGGCTCACGAGCCCCTCATCGGCCGCCGTGGTGCGGAAACGCGAGATCCCCAGGATGTCGTCGCGGCGCTCGGCATCCTCATAGATCCCTTCCTTGAGCACGGCGCCGAAATTTTCCCAGAACGCGGCGTAGGCCTCGGGCTCCTTCTCGGCCTTCTTCTTGAGCTCGCCGAGGACGCGCTTGGTCAATGCGCCTTTGATGCGCGCGAGCATCGGGTTGTCCTGCAGCATCTCGCGGCTGATGTTGAGCGGCAGGTCCTCCGAATCGACGATGCCGCGCAGGAAGCGCAGCCATGGCGGCAACAGGCCCTCGCAGTCGTCGGTGATGAACACCCGCCGCACGTAGAGCTTCACGCTCGCCTTGCGCGCGGGATCGAAGAGGTCGAACGGCCGCGCCGAGGGCACGAAGAGCAGGCTGGTATATTCGAGCCGCCCTTCGGCCTTGTTGTGGAGGATCAGCCAGGGCGTGTCGAAGCCGTGGCTCACATGGCGGTAGAACTCGGTGTATTGGTCGTCCTCGATCTCGCGCCTGGGCCGCGTCCACAGCGCGGAAGCGGTATTGAGCTGGTCCTGTGTGCCCGCTTTGTCATCGGCCAGCAGGATGGGCAGGCCGATATGGTCGGAATAGGTCTTGACAATCTGGCGCAGCCGCTCGGGCTCCAGGAACTCCTTCTCCGCCGTGGCGAGATGGATGACGATCCGCGTGCCCCGCGCCGGCGTGTCCTCGGCCTCGGCCTCGGCGACCGTGAACTCGCCCCGGCCATCCGAGGCCCAGTGCCAGCCGTCCTCCGCGCCCGCCTCGCGCGTCACCACCTCGATCCTGTCGGCCACCATGAATGCCGAATAGAAGCCGACGCCGAACTGGCCGATGAGCGCCATGTCCTTGCCCGCGTCGCCGGTCAACTCGTCGAGGAAGGCCGAGGTGCCCGAGCGCGCGATGGTGCCGAGGTTCTCGATCAGCTCGTCGCGGCTCATGCCGATGCCGTTGTCGGCGACGGTGAGCGTGCGCGCCTTTTTGTCGGCCGCGAGGGTGATCTTGAACTCGGAATCGTCGGCGATCAGGCCGGGCGCCGTGATCGCCGCGTAGCGCAGCCTGTCGCACGCATCGGACGCGTTCGAGATCAGCTCGCGCAGGAAGATCTCCTTCTCGCTGTAGAGCGACCGCGCGACGATATCCAGGAGCTTCGAGACCTCCGCCTGAAAAGTGAGCTTTTCTTCCGCCATGGCATTCCCTCTAGGCTGCAACACTCGTTGTCCGTCCATATGAGAATCGCGACGGCCAACTGCAAGGTGCGACTTGCCTGAACCGTGCCTGCCGGGCGCGGGAGCGGGCCGGTTCCAGCGTATCGGGTAATGCCCTAGTCTAGGCGGCGCCAAGCGGACGGAAACCGGTGGGCCCCATGGACGCGCGCGCGGAGATGGTCAGGGAGATCGAGTCCGAGGTGCGCCTGACCCGCCACCACCTGGGCAAGGACACGCTCGATCCCAGGGTCATGGCAGCCATGGGCGCGGTGCCGCGTCACGCCTTCGTGGCGCCCGGGCAAGCCGGCGCCGCCTACGTCAACGCGCCGCTGCCCATCGGCGCCGGGCAGACCATCTCGCAGCCCTATATCGTGGCCGTGATGACCGACCTGATCGCGCCCGCGCCCGATCACACGGTGCTCGAGGTCGGCACCGGATGCGGCTACCAGTCGGCCGTCCTGGCGGCGCTGGTGGCGCGGGTCTACAGCATCGAGGTCATCCCGGAGCTGGGCCGTGCCGCCGCCGCGCGCCTCGCCGAGCTCGGCTACGACAACGTGGAGCTGCGTATCGGCGACGGCCGAGAAGGCTGGCTCGAGCACGCGCCCTATGACGGCATCCTGGTGACCGCGGCCGGCCGGCGGATCCCCAGGGCGCTCGTCGATCAGCTCCGGCCCGGCGGGCGGATGGCCATCCCGGTGGGGGGTCGCCTGATGGGCCAGAACCTCCTCCTGGTCGAGAAGGACACGGCCGGAGGCGTGCGCGAGCGGTTGGTCCTGCCAGTGGCCTTCGTCCCCCTCGTGGGCGGGTCCGGTTAGGGCGGCCGGGGACTTGGAACGGGGTGATACCCTCGCGCGGCTGATCGCCGACCTAGCGGCCCATGGCGAGAAGACCGCGATCCTGGCCATGGCCGCGGACGGCCCGCGGCGCTGGAGCTATGCCGAACTGGCCGCGGCCGCGGGGGCGATCGCCGGCGGCCTCGCGGCACGGGGTGCGGTGCCGGGGGAGCCGGTGGTGATCCTTGCCCCCAATTGCGCCGAGTGGGTGGTCGCCCGCCTCGGCCTCATCACCGCCGGCGCGCCGGCCGTGCCGCTCGACGATCTGGTCGCGAATGCGGAGCTGGCTCGAATCATCGCCGACAGCGGCGCACGGCGCATCTTCACGACGTGGCCCTATGCCGAGCGCCTCGCCGCCCTCGGCCTCGCGGACGACCTGCACATCCACCGCCTCGACGACGACCCCGCGGGGCCGGGGGAGCACTGGCGCCACCTCGTGGCCGACGGCCCCCGCACGCAACCCGGTGCCGGACCGGAGGACATGGCCTCCCTCTTCTACACCTCGGGCACCACGGGCCTGCCCAAAGGCGTGCCCTTGAGCCACCGCAACATCGTCACCAACCTCGTCGAGTTGCGCGCCCAGGGCTTCATCGACGCGGGGGACCGGGTCATGCTGCCGCTGCCGCTGCATCACGCCTATCCCTTCATCATCGGCATGCTGTGGCCGCTCTCCACCGGCGCCACGATCGTCCTGCCCGCGGGCCTGACCGGGCCGGAGATCGCGGCGGCGCTTCGCGACGGCCGGGCCACGGCCATGGTTGGTGTGCCGCGCCTCTACGACGGGCTGATCGCCGGGATCCGCGCCCGCGTAGCCGGCCGGGGCGCTCTCGCCCGCGCCCTGTTCGAGACCATGCTCGCCCTCTCGACGGCGGTGCGCCGCCGGCTCGGCCTGCGCCTCGGGCGCCGCCTCTTCGCCGCCCTTCACCACCAGTTAGCGCCGGACCTGCGCCTCCTCGGCTGCGGCGGCGCCCGGCTCGAGCCGGCCACCGAATGGGCGCTCGAGGCGCTGGGCTGGCAAGTCGCGACCGGCTACGGCCTTGTCGAGACCACCTCGATCGCCACCTTCAACCCGCGCGGCCGCTCCCGAGTGGGCAGCGCCGGGTGCCCCGTACGCGGCGTCGAGCTGCGGATCGACGACCCTGACCGCGAGGGCCGTGGGGAGATCCTGATCCGCGGCCCCACCGTCTTCACCGGCTACCGCAACGACCCCGAGGCCGATGCCGACGCCTTCGCCGTCGACGGCTGGTTCCGCACGGGCGACCTCGGCCACCGCGACGCCGACGGCTACCTCTTCATCACCGGTCGGGCCAAGGAGCTGATCGTCATGCCGGGCGGCAAGAACGTGACGCCCGAGCTGGTCGAGGCCCACTACGCCCAGAGCCCCTTCATCGCCGAGATGGCGGTGCTCGAAGCCGGTGGCGCGCTCGTGGGACTGGTGGTGCCGGACCTCGACGCCTTGCGCGGCGCGCCGTCGAGCCGCCTCGGCGAAGTCATCCGCGTCTCCCTGGCCGAGCTTTCGCCTGGCCTCCCCTCCTTCCAGCGCATCTCGGGCTATGCCGTCACGCGTGAGGCGCTGCCCCGGACCCGCCTCGGCAAGTATCGGCGCTTCGCGCTCCCCGACATCTATCACCGGGCACGATCCAGCACCCCGGATGCCACCCCGGCCGCCATGAGCGCCGCGGACGAGGCGCTCGTCGCGGGTCCGCGCGCGGGGCCGCTATGGGCGTTCATGCGTGCGCACTACCCCGACCGCCAGCTCTCCCTCGACACCGCGCCCCAGCTCGACCTCGGCATCGATTCCCTGGCGTGGATCGATCTGAGCGTGGAGATCGAGGCCGCGCTCGGCCTGCGTATCGACGAAGACGCCATCGCCCGAATCGTCACCCTGCGCGATCTGCTCGAGGCCGCCGAGGCGGTGAGCGGGCGAGCCCCGGCCGGGCCGACGCGGCTCGACGCGGCCGAGCGCCGCTGGATCGAGCCGCGCGGGCCGGGCCACCTCGCCTTCGCCCGCGTGCTCCACATCGCTGACCGGCTGCTGATGCGCCTCTACTTCTCCCTCCAGGTGGTGGGGGCCGGGAACCTGCCCCGGTCGGGGCCGGTCGCGATCGTCGCCAACCACATCAGCGACCTCGACCCCCTGGTGGTATACGCGGCCCTGCCGTGGCCGCGCCTCGCCAATATCCACTGGGGCGGCGAGGCGAGCCGCCTCTTCTCGAGCCGGCCGCGCCGCGCCATCGCCCGCGCCACCAACATCTTCCCCGTGGACGACCGCGCTCCCGCCACCTCGCTCGCCTACGCCCGTGCCGTCCTCGATCGGGGCGACAGCCTGATCTGGTTCCCCGAGAGCTGGCGCTCGCCCGACGGCCGCTTGCAGCCCTTCCTGCCCGGCATCGGCGTGCTACTCGGCGAATTCCGGGGTGCCATCGTCCCCGCCGTCATTGAAGGGACGTTCGAGGCCATGCCGCGGGGAAGCAGGCTGCCGCGACCTGTACGCGCCCGGGTGACATTCGGCGCGCCCACCACGGTCGAGGTCGCGCGCAGCCGGGGCACCGGCGAGACGGATGCCGCGCGCATCGCCGCGGGCCTCCATGGGGTGGTGTCTGACCTGGCATCGCCGGCCCCGCGCCGGGACGGTTGATCCGGCGGCCGAGAGAGGCGATCCTTGTGGCCATGGCCCCGTTCGATCACCGGTCCCGCCTCACGGCCGTCCTCGGCCCCACCAACACCGGCAAGACCCATCTCGCCATCGAGCGCATGCTCGGCCACGCGACGGGCATGATCGGCTTCCCCCTGCGCCTGCTCGCGCGCGAGAACTACGACCGCGTCGTCCGCCTCAAGGGTGCGCGCTCGGTCGCGCTGATCACCGGGGAGGAGCGGATCGTGCCGCCCAATCCACGCTGGATCGTCGCCACCGTCGAATCCATGCCGCTCGACCGGACGGTCGAATTCCTCGCCGTCGATGAAATCCAGCTCGCCGCCGACTGGGAGCGGGGCCACGTCTTCACGGACCGCCTGCTCCGCGCCCGGGGGCGGGAGGAGACCATGTTCCTCGGCGCGGAAACCATCTGGCCCCTCATCCGGCGGCTCCTGCCCGAGGCCGAGATCGTCACCCGGCCGCGTTTCTCGAAGCTCGCCTATACGGGCCCGCGCAAGATCACGCGCCTGCGGCCGAGGAGCGCGGTGGTCGCCTTCTCGGCCGCCGAGGTCTACGAGCTGGCCGAGATCATGCGCCGCCAGCGGGGCGGTGCCGCCGTGGTGCTGGGCGCCTTGAGCCCGCGCACCCGCAACGCCCAGGTGGGGATGTACCAGGCCGGCGAGGTCGACTACCTGGTCGCGACCGACGCCATCGGCATGGGCCTCAACATGGATATCGACCATGTAGCTTTCGCGCGCCGCGCCAAGTTCGACGGCCGCGGGGTGCGCCGGCTGAACCCGGCCGAGCTGGCCCAGATCGCCGGGCGCGCCGGCCGCTACATGCGCGACGGCAGCTTCGGCACCACCGATACCCTGGGGGCGCTCGAAGGCGAGGTGGTGGAGGCGATCGAGAGCCACCGCTTCGAGCCTCTCGACCGCCTCGTCTGGCGCTCCGACAGGCTGGAATTCCGCTCGACCGCGGCGCTTCTCCGGAGCTTGGGTGCGCCGCCGCCGGGGCCGGAATTCGCGCGCAAGGGCGACGCCGAGGACCACCTGTCGCTCGCCGCCCTCGCCCGCCGCGCCGACATCGCCCGGTGCGCCACCAACCCCGCCGCCGTCCGCCTCCTCTGGGACGTGGCCCAGATCCCCGACTTCCGCAAGATCCTCTCGGATTCCCATATCGGCCTCCTGGGCCGCATCTATCTGCACCTGATGGGCGCGGACGGCCGCCTGCCCGAGGATTGGGTGGCGGCCCAGATCGCGCGCATCGATCGCACCGATGGCAATATTGAGGACCTGACGGCGCGCATCTCCCACATCAGGAGCTGGACCTACATCTCGCACCGGGAGGATTGGCTGGCCGACCCCGCCCACTGGCGGGGGGGCGCCCGCGCCATCGAGGATCGGCTCTCGGACGCGCTCCACATAGCCCTGACCCAGCGCTTCGTGGACAGGCGCGCGGCCGTCCTCGTCCGTCGCATGGACGGGGGCGAGAAACTGCTGGGCGCCGTCAGCCGTGATGGCCGCGTCCTCGTCGAGGGCGAGCATGTGGGCCGCCTCAAGGGCTTCCGGTTCGCGCCCGACCGCAAGGCCGCGGAGATGGATGCGCCCGCCCTCCTCGCCGCCGCCCGGCGCGCGCTCGCAAGCGACATCGCCCTGCGCGTAACCACCCTCGAAGCCGAGCCCGATAGCGCCTTCAAGCTCCGCATGGACGGCCTCTTCGTGTGGCGCGAGGCGCCCGTGGCCAGGCTCGTGGCCGGCCATTCCCTGGCCCGGCCGCGGGTGACGGCGCTGTCCAGCGAGCTGCTCGAACCCGGCCTCCGCGACCGCATCAGCCGCCACCTCACCGCCTGGCTCGAGCGGCATCTCGCGCGGGCCTTCGCACCGCTCCAGGGCTTGCGGGAAGCCGCCGGCACGGGCCCCGCGCGCGGCCTCGCCTTTCAGTTGGGCGAGAGCCTCGGCTCGCTGCCCCGATCCCGGGTCGCCGATCTCGTGGGCGCGCTCCCACCCGCCGACCGCAAGCGGCTCACGGGCGCGGGTCTCCGGTTTGGCGCCCACGCGGTCTATGTGCCCGCCCTCTTGAAGCCCAGGGCGATCGCCTTGCGCCGCCTGCTCTGGTCGGTGCATCACGAGCTCGAGGACGCCCCCCGGGCGCCCGCGGGCGACGCCCGGTCCATGCCGCTCGACCCCATCCTCCCGACGGGCTTCTACGAGACCATCGGCTATCTGGCTTTGGGCGGGCGCGCCGTCCGCGCCGACAGCCTCGAGCGGCTCGCGAACGAGGCGCGCAAGCTCGCCCGCCAGGGGCCGTTCCTGGCCACGCCCGCCCTGGCCGCCGCAATCGGATGCGCGCCCGTGGAGCTGGCGCCGGTGCTGGATGCGATCGGCTACCGCGCCAAGGGGGCGGCGGCCGAGGCCACCTTCGAGCCGCGCCGCCGCGTGCGCCGCACGCCGGCGGCGGGCCGCGGTCAACGGCGGCAGGACCCCGACTCGCCCTTCGCCAAGCTCGGGGAGCTCAGGCTTGGCAAGTGAGGCGGGTGCCGGCCCGGCCGAAGCGGCCGAATCCCGCCGGCTCGACCGCTGGCTCTGGTACGCGCGTTTCTGCAAGACCCGCGCGCTCGCCACCCGCCTGTGCCAGGCGGGGAAGGTACGGGTCAACCGGATGCGGGTCCGCAAGCCCCACTACAGCGTCTGCGTTGGCGACGTCCTGACCTTTGCCCAGGGCCGCGACATCCGGGTCGTGCGCGTGCTGGCGCTCGGCGAGCGCCGCGGCCCGGCCACCGAAGCGCGCGCGCTTTACGAGGATTTGCGGCCCGATGCCGGGGCGCCTGGAGCGGTTCCAGTTCGACTGGAATCGCTCCAGGCCGCAAGGCGGCCCGCCGGTCGCCCGGCGCGCCCGCGCAGGCGCGGACCGTAGCGTCCGCTGCCGCGAGCGACAAAACGCTAGAGTGGGTCCGATCTAAGCGGAACCGCTCTAGCCGACCCGGCCATAGAGCAGCGTGAGGTTGTTGGCCGGCATGGCGATCGCGCGCACGAAGTTGAAGCCGCTATTCTCCGCGCGGGCGCTGACCGCCTCCAGATCGCGCACGCCCCAGACCGGGTCGTAGGCGCGCAGCATGCGGTCGAATGACTCGTTGCTCGGCGCCGTGGGCGCGCCGCCGACCCGGAAAGGGCCGTAGAGGGCGAGCGGGGCGCCGGGCGCCAACAGCCGGGCGGCGCCGGCGAAGAGCCCCTCGCACGCGGCCCAGGGCGCTATGTGCAGGAGGTTGATCGCGATCACCGCCGCGAATGGCCCCAGTGCCCGGTCGGCGGTATCGCCCCAGCTATCGCGCGTGACGTCGATTTCGGCCGGCGGGCGGAGGTTCGCAAGCCCGGCCGCCTCCCGGTAGTGGGCGATGGCGGCGAGCATCTCCGGGTCGCACTCGCTTGGCTGCCAGGCCAGCCGGGGCATCTCATGGGCGAGCCAAGCGGCGTGCTCCCCGGTCCCGCTGGCGATCTCGAGCACGCACCCGGCGCGCGGCAGGGCACGCTCGAGGACGCGGGCGATGGGCCCGCGGTTGCGGGCCGTGGCGGGGCTGTACGGAAGACCGAGACGAGACATGGGGCGGCAGGCTATTTGCCGCGCGCCCACGCGGCAACCCCGCCCGCATCCGCCGGTTGATGGGGCGGCGCTCTTCGTGTTACCTCCACGGCCATGATCGAGCGACTCAAGTCTCTGTTCGCGGCCCGGGCCGACGCGCCCGAAGGCAAGCGGCCCCGGGTAACCCATGACGGGCTGCAACTCGCCGCCGCCGTCCTCCTGTGCCATGCGGCGCGCATGGACGACGACTTCGCCGAGTCGGAGAGGGCGGCCATCCGCGCCCTTCTGCGGGCGCGCTTCGGCCTATCCGCCGAGGATGCCGACGCCCTCGTCGAGGCGGCGGACGAGCAGGCATCGAGCACGGTCGACCTGTGGGGCTACGCCCGGCTTGTCAAGAATGGCTTCTCCCACGAGGAGCGCGTCCAGCTCATCGAAATGCTGTGGGAGGTCGCTTACGCGGACGGCGTCCTGCATGACTACGAAGCGCACTTGCTGCGGCGCATCGCCGGCCTTATATACGTCTCCGACCATGAGCGCGGTGCCGCCCGGAAACGCGTGCTCGTACGCTTGGGCGTGGGCGGAACGCAGAAGCGGCCTTGAGGAAGTGCCGCGGCGCGTAACATCAGCCGGCCGCTGGCGCAAGCCGGCCAAGCCGGAAGACCGGAGATTGGCATGACCTACGTCGTCATCGATGCGTGCATCAAGTGCAAGTACATGGATTGCGTCGAAGTGTGTCCGGTGGACTGCTTCTATGAAGGCGAGAACATGGTGGTCATCCATCCCGACGAATGCATCGATTGCGGGGTCTGCGAGCCCGAATGCCCGGTCGAGGCCATCATCCCGGACACCGAGGGCGATGTGGATGCATGGGTCGAGCACAACCGGAAGTATTCGGAGCTGTGGCCCGTTATTACGCGCATTGGCCAAGTCCCGGCCGACGCCGCCGAATGGGAAGGCGTGAAGAACAAGCTGGAGAACCACTTCAGCCCCAATCCGGCCAAGCGCGACTGACCCGGCGGTGAAGGCCGCCGGCGTTCGCGCGGCCGAGGGCTCGCGGGCCTGACGGGGGACGATCAGGGGTTTCCCCTGTCTTTTCGCCTAAAAATATGGTATAAGGAACGCATCGGGTCCAAACACGGCGTCGCGCCGTGTTTCCTTTGTGTTCTAAGATCCTGGAAGGGCCGTTCTTCCATAGGGAGGATCGGAACACGGGTCCGGCTGAATGCCGGGCGCCGGGAAGGTAAACCTCGCCGCTGAATTGGACCGGTTCGGTGGCGCCGAAGCTGTGGAGAAGAAACCGAATGGCAAGTGACGGTTTTACCAAGGGTGAATTCGTGGTCTATCCCACCCACGGGGTAGGCAAGGTAACGGGCGTCGAGACGCGGGAGATCGCCGGGTCGGAGCTGAAGCTCTTCGTCATCGATTTCGAACAGGAGAAGATGACGTTGCGCGTCCCGGTCGGCAAGGCCAAGGTCGCCGGCCTCCGGCGCCTCAGCACGCGCAAGGTGATGGAGACGGCGATGGCGACCCTCAAGCGGCGCGCGCGTGTGAAGCGCACCATGTGGAGCCGCCGGGCACAGGAGTACGAGGCCAAGATCAACTCGGGCGACCCCATATCGATCGCCGAGGTGGTGCGCGACCTCTATCGCAAGAGCGACCAGCCCGACCAGTCCTACTCCGAGCGCCAGATTTACCAGGCGGCGCTCGAGCGCCTGTGTCGGGAGCTTTCGGCCATCGAGAAGATCGACGGCATGGCCGCGACCGAGCGCGTCGAGCGGGTGCTCGAGGCGGCCTGACACCCATAGTCATCCAGGAAGGGCCCCGTCCCCAGGGACGGGGCCTTTTTCGTGGGTGCGTGGCCGCGCGCCTCCCTCCGCTTGACCCGCCCCCGGGGCGCCCATACCTTGGCCGCCGAAAGCACGGGTTCACGAATGGGTGGCGTGATGCGGAATCTGAGGATCGACGGTGCGCGCCTGTGGGCCAGCCTGATGGAGATGGCGACGATCGGCGCGCTGCCCAACGGCGGTTGCGGGCGCCTGGCGCTCACCGATCTCGACAGGGACGGCCGCGACCTGTTCGTGCGCTGGTGCGAGGCGGCGGGCTGCGCGGTGACCGTCGATTCGATGGGCAACATCTTCGCCCGCCGCCCCGGCACCGACCCCAGCCGCCGGCCCGTCGGGACCGGCAGCCACCTCGACACCCAGCCCCACGGCGGCAAGTTCGACGGTGTCCTCGGCGTGCTCGCCGGGCTCGAGGTGATCCGCACCCTGAACGACGCCGAGGTCGAGACGGCGGCGCCCATCGAGGTCGTGGTCTGGACCAACGAGGAAGGCGCGCGCTTCACGCCTTCCATGTGCGCCTCGGGCGTCTTCGCGGGCGCCTTCGAGGAGGCCGACATCCTCGCCCGTACCGATGTCGACGGCCATGTCTTCGGCGCGGAGCTCGCGCGCATCGGCTATGCCGGGCCGGAGCGCTGCGGGGCGCACGGCTTCGAGACCTTCTACGAGATCCATATCGAGCAGGGCCCGATCCTCGAGGCCGCCGGCCTGCCGATAGGGGTGGTGGTCGGTGTCCAGGGTATGCGCTGGTACGACGTGACCGTGACCGGCCAGGACGCCCATGCCGGGCCCACGCCCATGGAAGTCAGGCGCGACGCCATGCTGGCCGCCGCACGCATGGTGCAGGTGGTGGTGGAGACCGCGCGCGGCCACCCGCCGCACGGGCGCGGCACCGTGGGTCATGTGCGCGTCATTCCCAACTCGCGCAACACCATCCCGGGTGAGGTCCATTTCACCATCGACATCCGCCACCCGGAGGCGGCCGTGCTCGGGCGCATGGACACCGAGATGCGCGCCGCCATCGAGGCCCGCGCCGAGATGGAAGGCGTCCGGGTCGAGATGGAGGAGGTCACCAACTCGGCGCCGATCCAGTTCGACACCGGATGCGTCGCCGCCGTGCGCGACGCCACCGAGCGTCTGGGCTACGCGCATATGGACGTGGTCTCGGGCGCGGGCCACGATTCCGTCTATATCAGCCAGGTGGCGCCCACGAGCATGATCTTCATTCCCTGCGAGGGGGGCCTGAGCCATGCCGAGGCCGAGAACGCCGAGCCCGAGCACGTCACGACCGGGGCCAACGTGTTGTTGCACGCGATTCTCGAGCGCGCGGAGTAACCTTCTGGGGGCGGCGCGTTGATTGGCGCGCCCCGCGTCGCCATCGTGACGGGCGGCGGCACCGGCCTCGGCGCGGCCACCGCGAAGGCCCTCGCCGCGCGCGGCTGGCGCGTCGCCATCGGCTACCGGCGCAGCGGGGAAGCGGCCGAGGAGACGGCGGCCGCCTGCCGCGAGGGTGGTGGCGGCGCGCTCATCCACCGCGCGGACGTGACCGTGGACGCCGACTGCCGGGCCCTGGTGGCCGCGGCGGTGGCCCAGTGGGGCCGCGTCGATGCCCTCGTCAACAACGCCGGCACCACCAGGTTCGTTCCCGCCGAGGACCTGGAAGGGCTCTCGGCCCAGGACTTCCAGGATACCCACGCCACCAACGTGGTGGGCGCCTTCCAGATGACCCGGGCCGCGGCCCCGGCCATGCGCGCGGCGGGCGGTGGCGCGGTGGTGAACGTCTCCTCCTTCGCCGCCATCGCCGGCTTCGGCAGCTCGATCGCCTATGTGGTGTCGAAGGGGGCGCTCAACACCCTCACCATCGCCCTCGCCCGCACGCTGGCGCCCGAGATCCGGGTCAACGCCGTATGCCCGAGCTTCGTCGAGACGCGCTGGCTCACGGACAACATGGATCCCGGCGCCTATGCCGCCTTCAAGGCGCGGGTCGAGGAGACTGCCCCCTTGCGCCGTTTCGGCCAGCCCGAGGACGTGGCCGAGGCGGTGCTGTGGCTCATCGAGGGCGGGCGGCTCATCACCGGCGAGGTGCTGGTGCTCGATTCGGGCATGCGCCTCACCTTGGGCACGCCGCCCGTGAGCGGTGCCGGAGGATAGGCGCCCATGGGATTTTCCAAGGCGCACAATATAGAGGGTTTGCGGCAAGCGGCGCGCCGCCGCCTGCCCCGGATCGTGTTCGACTATATCGACGACGGGGTCGAGGACGAGACCGGGATCGCGTGCAATCGGGCCGCCTTCGAGCGGGTCCGGGTCGTGCCGCGCTACCTCGTCGATACGAACCAACGCTCGAAGAAAACCACCCTCTTCGGGCAGAACCATGCCCTGCCCTTCGGCATTGCGCCCACTGGCCTGGGGAATCTCAGCTGGCCGAGGGCCGATTTCGCCCTGGCCCGGGCGGCGGCGGCGGCCGATATTCCCTTCGTCGTCAGCACCGCCGCCACAAGCTCCATCGAGAGGATCGCCGAGGCCGCGCCCGGCCATACCTGGTTCCAGCTCTATGTTCCGCGCGACCGCGCGGTGTGCGAGGACCTCCTGCGGCGGGCCGGTGACGCGGGCGCGCACGGCCTGATGGTGACGGTCGACGTGCCCACGCCGTCGAAGCGCGAGCGCGACTTGCGCAACGGCCTCCTACAGCACAGCCCGAAGCCGAGCGCGGCACTCGCCCTCGACGTGCTGACCCATCCGTCATGGTCGCTCCAGATGCTGCGCCACGGCCGGCCGCGGTTCGAGAACCTCGCCCCCTATGCCGGCCCCAAGGCCAGCTCCGCCGACCTCGCGGCCTTCCTCGCGGCCCAGATAGCCCGGCCCCTCGATTGGGACGATATCGCCTGGCTGCGCGAAAGATGGCGGGGGCCGTTCCTCCTGAAAGGCATTCTGTCGGCGGCGGAGGCGAAGCGCGCCGTCGAGCGCGGCATCGACGGCATCGTAGTATCGAACCATGGCGGCCGCCAGCTCGATTCGGCACCCGCGCCCATCGAGGTGCTGCCGGCGATCCGCGCGGCGGTGGGCGACGGTTTCGTGCTCGCACTGGATAGCGGTGTGCGCCGGGGATCGGACGTGGCCAAGGCCCTGGCCCTCGGCGCCGATTTCGTCTTCATCGGCCGGGCCACGCTCTATGGCGTGGCGGCCGCGGGCCAGGCCGGCGCCGGGCGCGCCATCGAATTCCTCGCCGACGAGCTCGACCGCTTCCTGGCCCAGACCGGATGTAGGAGCATCGAGGAGCTCCGCTATCTCGAGATCCACATGGGAGGAGAGTGAAGCGATGGCCGAGACGACATGCATTCGCGATATCGACTGGCTCGTGGCCTGGAACGCGGACGAAGGCGGGCACGAATACCGCCGCGGCCTCGACCTCGCCTTCACCGGCAACACCGTTACCTTCGTGGGCCAGCGCTTCGCCGGCCCGGCCGATACGGAGATCGACGGCCGCCGCCTCATGGTCATGCCGGGGCTGGTGAACATCCACTGCCACAGCTCGAACCAGCCCCTCTACAAGGGTGTGCGCGAGGATATGACCAACCCCTATTTCCACGGCAGCGCGCTCTACGACTACACGACCCTGTTCCTGCCCGCCGAGGCCGGGCGGCGCGCGGCGACCGAATACACCATGTGCGAGCTGCTGAAGTGCGGCGTGACCACGGTGGCCGACCTGACGTCGCCCTATGACGGCTGGATCGACCTCCTGGCGCGGAGCGGCATTCGGGCTTGCGTGGCGCCCATCTACAGCTCGGCCTCGTGGGGCACCGCCGGGCCGGGGGAGCTGCGCTTCGAGTGGGACGAAGAGGCCGGCCGCGCCGCCTTCGAGCGCGCGGTCGCGGCCATCGAGGCGGCCGAATCCCACCCGTGCGGGCGGTTCTTCGGCCTCATCGCCCCGGCCGAGATCGATACCTGCACGGCCGAGCTGTTGCGTGCGAGCTGGGACTTCGCCCGCGAGACGGGCCGGCCGTTCCAGGTCCACACTAGCGAATCCGTCCCCCAGTTCCGCGAGATCACGCGCCGGCACGGCATGACGCCGGTCCAGTGGGCGCACGATCTCGGCATCCTCGGCCCCGGCGCCAGCCTCGGCCACGGCATCTTCCTCGACCACCATGCGAAGACCCACTGGCACACGCGGGAAGACCTCGGGATCCTGGCCGCGACCCGAACGGCGCTGGCCCATTGCCCGACCGTCTTCTCCCGCTATGGCCAGACCCTGCAAAGCTTCGGATCCTACAAGCGCGCCGGAATCTCCATCGGCCTCGGCACCGACACGTTCCCCCACAACCTGATCGAGGAGATGCGGACCACCATCATCGCCGGACGCATCACCGACGGCTATGCCCAAAGCGTCTCGCTCGCCGACGCCTTCGCGGCCGCGACGGTGGGCGGGGCCGGCGTTCTGCTGCGCGACGATATCGGGCGCCTCGCTCCCGGCATGAAAGCCGACCTCGTGTGCATCGACCTCGACCATGCGCTGATGCGGCCCGTGCGCGACCCCCTGCGCAGCCTCGTCTACACCGCCGCCGAGCGGGCCGTGCGCGAGGTCTATGTAGATGGCGCGCAGGTGGTGGCGGAGGGCCGCGTCCTCACCCTCGACATGGACGGGGCGGCGGGGCGGCTCGAGGAAGCGCAGGCGCTCATGGAGGCGGCGGTGCCGGCGCGGGACGCCGCGGGCCGCACCGCGCGCGAGGTCTCGCCCCTTTCCCTGCCGCTGGCCTGATCCCGTAATACAGACCCGATTGACACACGGCGGCCAGACACTAGGTTGGCGGCGCGGCCGACCAACCAGGGGACGATCACATGCCGGACGAAGATCTCGAACGCCTAAAGGCGCGTTGCGTGCTCTCGACCAAGCTGTGGGGCCGGACCTTCGCCGGCCTCACGGCCATGACCTATCGCGAGCGCGGGAGCGACGACCTCCATAGCCTCTGGTTCAAGGTCCTGACCGGCCACCAGGTGGGCCATTACGGGGCGGGACTCGAGAAGCTCGGCATCCACAACGACCCGCCCGCCGTGGCCGCGGCCAAGTACCACTACTACACCAACCTGATCGGCGGCCTCGACATGGAGTATGTCGAGGAATCGCCCAAGAAGGCCTGGATCCGCTACTTGGCGCCGATGTGGACCTATGGCGGCATCGCACTCCTGGCCCTGCCGGGCACCGTGCGGCGCACTATTTTCTCCTCGTGGCACCCGCGCAACGGCAAGCTCATGGGCTGCCCGCGTCTCGGCTATGTGGGCACCAAGTTCATCATGGAGGGCGACCCCTACGACGAAGGCTATTTCATGGAGTACGACCATGATTTGGCGCCCGAGGAAATCATGCGCTACGAGACCGTGGAGCATACGCCGGAGTTCGACCCGGCGACGGCGCCCCGGCTCGACCCCGCGGCATGGCCCGAGGCGCGGCTGGTGAAGGCCCAGCGCAACTTCTCCTCGGGCTACGTCAACACCACCATCAAGGTCCTGCTCGGCATGGTCGGCGAATCGGTGACCTACCACATCCTCGGCCAGACCATGCGCTGCCTCGCCATCCAGTATACCCACGAGCTCAAGCGGGACCTCGGCATCGAGGGCAAGGGGGCGGGCGACGTGGCGGCGCTCTTCGCAGGGCTGCTCGACGCCTGCTTCCAGGACTTCGAGCTCGAGCGCGTGACCGATGCCCACCACCGCATCGTGCTGCGGAGCTACAAGCCCTTCGAGGATTTCGCGCCCGAGCGGCTGCGCACCGCCAGCTTCGCCTTCCAGGAGATGGTGGCCCGCCTGATCAATGGCCGGCTCGCGGTCACGCGGACGCGGGAGAGCGAAGGCGGCGCGCCCGGCGCGGAAGTCTGGGACATCGTGGATACCGGGCGCTGGCGTTTCTAGAATCCATTGCGCGGCTACCCATCACGGACCTCACCCTTCGACAGGCTCAGGGTGAGGTCCTCATGCCGAGCCTCCTCATCCTGAGCTTGTCGAAGGACGAAGTATGAGGACCGGGTGTTTGACTCCTGATCTTTTGCAAGCCAGCACCGTGGTACGAGCCCGGCGCCGCCCATGATCCTGCCCGACTCCCTGGCCCGGCGGCTCCTGGCCAAGCACGGCGTGGCGTGGGCCGAGGCGGGCGCACCCTGTGGCTCGCTCGCCGTCGCCCTCGACCGCGACGGGCGCCGCCACAATTTCATCGCGAGGCGCGGCGACGGCGCGGGCGAGCCGCTGTACCAGGCCATCGATCCTCTGACCGGCCTCATGCCCTTCGCTGGGCGCCGGATGGGTGGGCTGCTCGGCCTGTCCCTCGACGGTATGCTCGCCGGCCTCTACGGCCTGGCGCTCGCCGAGGATGCGCTCAACGTCGTCATCGATCCCTTGTTGGTGAACGGAGTGGGCGAGGCGCGGGCCGGCGGGGTGCGCATCGAGGTCGACCCCATGGCCGGGTTCCGCCATCCCGAGTGGGCGGAGCATGCGCTTGCGCGCGCCGGCACGCCGTTCGAGCGGGCGCTCTTCGAAGTCGGCGCCATCGCGGCCGAGGTCGATGCCGGGGGCACGCTCGCGGGTGTCGTGAGCGGGGCCGGGCTGATGATGGCGTCGCTCGACATCTTCACCGCCCTGGGTGCCCGGGTGCGCTGCATGGTCGATATGCAGGGCGTCCCCCTCCAGGGTGAAGAGGGGATGCGGCGCCTGATCGAGCCCGTGGCGCGGCTTGGCCCCGATGTCGTCTTCATCGGCGGGCGCTTCCAGGCCCCGGTCGCCCAGGGTTTTGCCCGCGCGGTCCTCGCCGTCCACGGCAAGACGCCGTTGCGTGGCCGCGTCTTCACCTGGGTCGCCGGCAACACGGCGGACGAGGCGATGGCCCTCTTCAATGACGCCGGCTTCGAGGTGTTCGGCGAGCTGCGGGATGCCATCGAGGCATCTGCGGCGGCGGCGGGGTAGGCGGCGGCGATGGCGATCCTCCTCAATTCCGGCACCCGCGCCGTTCTTCAGGGCATCACGGGCAAGGTGGGCAGCGCCTTCGCCGCGCGCTTCCTCGCCGGCGCTTCACCACTCGTGGGCGGCGTGACGCCGGGGCGCGGTGGCCAGCTCGTCGCCGGGCTGCCGGTCTTCGTGTCCTGTCACGAGGCCGTCGCCGCCCTCGACGCGAACGCGAGTTTCATGACCGTGCCCGCCCCCTTCGCCCTCGACGCCGTGTACGAGGCGGTCGATGCCGGCATCAAGGTCATCACCCTCTATATCGAGAATATGCCCCGGCTCGACGCGGTGCGGGCGGTGAGCTATGCCCGCGCCCGCGGCGCCTGGGTTCTGGGGCCGAACTCGGCCGGCTGCGTCAGCCTCGGCCTGGCCAATTTCTCCGAGATGGACGAGAGGTTCCTGATGCCGGGCTCAATCGGCATCGTGGCCAAGAGCGGCGCCATGTGCGCCGAGACGGCGCACTACCTGGCCCAAGCCGGGTACGGGGCCACCAGCATCGTCTCCATCGGCGGCGACACGGTCATCGGCACCAGCCACGGCGACATCCTGGAGATGTTCGAGGCGGACCCTGAGACCAAGGCGGTCGCCATGGTGGGGGAGATCGGCGGTCGCTCGGAGCTGGAAGCCGCCCAGGTCGTGGCGCGCATGTCGAAGCCCGTCGTCGCCCTCGTGATCGGCCACCACGCGCCGGCGGGCAAGCAGATGGGCCATGCCGGCGCCTGGATCGGCGACGCGGCGGAGAACGCGCCCGCCAAGACCGACGCCCTCCGTGCCGCCGGGGCCTGGATCGCCGGCGACATCACCGATATGGGCGCGCGCATGCGCGAAGCCCTCGGCGACGCCTAGTACCCACTTTCATAATTCCGTGTGCCATACGATCGCTTTTCCCGTCTCCTCGGTAGGAGGGGGCGCGCCGACGATGCCGGGGCATCGTCAAGCATTCCCGACGCCCCGAGGGGGCGGGAAAAGCGACCCGTAGGGCGGCGCCCCGAGGCCCCCGGACGTCGTCGCGCGCCGCTTGTGATGCCCCGGCATCACGGCGCGCCACCCTCCTAGCCGGGAACCTCGGGGCGCCGTCGTATGGCACACGGAATTATGAAAGTGGGTACTAGTATTCGCGCCCATACCGATACATGAATCCCCCTCACCCCAGCCCTCTCCCCGAGGTGAGAGGGAGGCGTTTCACGACGCCGTCGTATGGCACACGGAATTATGAAAGTGGGTACTAGTATTCGCGCCCATACCCATGAATCCCCCTCACCCCAGCCCTCTCCCCGAGGTGAGAGGGAGGCGTTTGCCGCCACACCTCTCCCTCTCCCCTCGGGGAGAGGGTTGGGGTGAGGGGGTGAGCGAACGCAGATCCTAGTCGGCGGAGCCACTCCAAGATGCAGCACATCCCCGATCGGCCCACGGTGCGTGAGTTGCTGGAAGCGCGGGCGGCCAGCGACGGCGACCGTGTCTATTGCCGCTTCGGGGAGGAGGCCGTCACCTTCGCCGCGCTCGACCGGCGGGTGAACCGGTTCGCGAACGCGCTGCTCGCGCGCGGCATCGGGCCCGGCGACCGGGTGCCGATCATGCTCGCGAACCACCCCGCGCACCTGGTGCCCTTCTTCGCCCTGCAGAAGCTCGGCGCCTTGCAGGTCCCGATCAACACCCACCTGCGCGGCGCCGGCCTCGAATACCCGCTCCGCCATTCCGAGCCCAGGGCCGTGATCGCCGACGCGGCCTTCGCCGAGCGGCTGGTGCCGGCCCTCGAGGCCGTTCCGGTGGAGACGGTGATCTGGCACGGGGACGCGGTGGCTGGTGGCCTCGATTTCAGCGTGCTTCTGGCATCGGGCTCCGATGCCCCGCCAGCCGTGCCCGGCCCCGGCCCCGACGACGTGGTCTCGATCAGCTACACCTCGGGCACCACCGGCCCGCCCAAGGGGGTCATGGTGACGGACAAGATGTTCCGCTGCGCCGGGCGCGCCACTATCTTGATGGGGGACGTAAGGCCCGGCGACGTCATGTTCCTGTGGGAGCCGCTCTACCATATCGGCGGCAGCCAGGTGATGGTGACGGCCCTCGTCCAGGACATCGAGATAGCACTCTTCGACGGCTTCTCGGCCTCGGCCTTCTGGGGCCAGGTGCGGGCGTCCGGCGCCACCCAGATCCACTTCCTGGGCGGCGTCCTCCAGATCCTCCTGCGCCAGCCCCCGGACGCGCGCGACCGGGAGCACAGGGTGCGCGTGGCCTGGGGCGGCGGCACGCCGGCGGCCGTCTCGCGCGCCTTCACGGCGCGTTTTGGCATCCCCGTCCACGAGAGCTACGGCATGACCGAAGCCTCCAGCATGACTTCGATCAACACCGAGGGCCGCACCAACAACATGGGCCGGCCGGCGCCCTATTTCGAGGTCCGCGTGGGGGACGAGGAGGGCCGGTCGCTGCCCCTCGGCCAAAGCGGCGAGATCCAGGTGCGCGAGCGCGAGCCGGGCCTCCTCATGAAGGGCTACTTCAAGAACCCCGAGGCCACCGCGGCCGCGCTCAAGGACGGTTGGCTCCACACCGGCGACCTCGGGTGTCTGGACGCCGAGGGCTACCTCACCTTCCGCGGCCGCTTGAAGGATTCGATCCGCCGGCGGGGCGAGAACGTCTCGGCCTGGGAGGTGGAGCACGTGGTCATCGGTCATCCGGGGGTCGAGGAGTGCGCGGTCGTCGGCGTCGAGGCGGACGTGGGCGAAGAGGACATCAAGCTCTTCGTCAAGGCCGCCCAGGGCCACACACCGGCGCCCCACGACATCATCGCGTGGTGCGCCAAGGACCTGGCCCGCTTCCAGTTGCCGCGCTACGTGGCCTTCATCGACGACTTCCCCAAGACAGCCACCCACCGCATCCGCAAGGATTGGCTCTCCCGCGCCATAGACGATTGCTGGGACAGGGAGGCGGAGAAAGCCTAGTACCCACTTTCATAATTCCGTGTGCCATACGACGGCGCCCCGAGGTTCCCGGCTAGGAGGGTGGCGCGCCGTGATGCCGGGGCATCACTAGCGGCGCGCGACGACGACCGGGGGCCTCGGGGCGCCGCCCTACGGGTCGCTTTTCCCGCCCCCTCGGGGCGTCGGGGACGCTTGACGATGCCCCGGCATCGCCGGCGCACCCCCTCCTGCCGAGGAGACGGGAAAAGCGATCGTATGGTACACGGAATTATGAAAGTGGGTACTAGTCCAGCGCCAGCCGCTCGCCCGTTGCGTCGTCGCCCAGCCGGTCGAGCAGGGATTCGACGAGCTGCTCGGCGAGGCTGAAGGCGCGGGAGCCGCTCACATGGGCGATGGCGGTCGCTTTCCAGAGGGGATCGGCGCCCGCTTCGCCGAGGCTCAGATCGACCCGGTAACGCCGCCGGGACGGCCGGCCACCGAGGCGGCCCAGTGGAACCTGCAGGTTGAAGCTCAAGCTGTCGACGCCGCCCGAGCCGGCACGGCCCTGGACGGCGAGCGGTCCCTGCCCCCCGGATATGGCGGCGATGTCGGTGTCGATGGTGAGGGCGAGCGCCGCCCCCGACTCGTTGCGGAAGCCGTGGGCTTCGAGGCCCGCGGCCACCAGCGGCCGCAAGTCCTCGTTGATGGCGGAATCGCGCCGGAAGACGATGGCGACGGCGGCGCCCGCCGGCAGCGCGGCATAGGCGCTCGCATAGAGCATCGCCTCCTCGCGCGCTCCCTCGGCCGCCATCGCCGTCGGGGCGAGCAGTAGCAGGAGAAGCGCCGAGACGCGCCTAACCACGGCCGAGGAGGGTGCCGATGCCCCCCACCTCCAGGTACTTGAGCCCGCAGACCGCCCCGCCGATGATGCCGAAGAGGGCGAGGAACGATCCGATCGCCAGGGTCGAGACGCCGGTCATGGCCTGGCCCACGGTGCAGCCGAGCGCCAACGTGCCGCCCACGCCCATGAGGGCGGCGCCCACCAGATGCCGCCCGACGTCGGCGGCGTCGGCGAAGGTCTCGGCCCGGAAGTTGCCGCCCACGAGCACGGCGAGTGCCGCGCCCGAGACGACGCCCGCCGCCGCACCGAGGCCGAAGAGGGCGCGGCCGCCGCCGGCGAAGAGCGCAAGCCCACTCGTGGCGAGCGGCAGCACGAAGTTGAGCGAATCGGGCCGCCAGATACCGAGCTGCGTGGTGGCGAGCCAGCCGAGTGGCACCAGCGCGCCGAGGATGAGCCCGGCGGCGAGGTTGCGCGCCGATCCTCGAAACCTGGCGTCGGCCAGGCAAAACGCGATCAGAGCGCCGGCGATGACAGCCGTCAGCCCGATCCGCGCGGTCGTCTCCGGCGCGCCCGTAAGGCCCGCGACCAGCCCGCCGAGGTCCCACGGCCCGAAGCCCGGGGTTGTGAGGTCGAGGAAGGGCCTGAGATATAGGGGGAATACCCAAAGGGTGACCGCGGCGAAGGCGGTGAAGACGACAAGCACGGCGAGGGCCTTCAGGCTCCCCGCCCCGAGGCGCACCAGATTTCGCTGGACACAGCCCCCGGTCAGCACCATGCCGAAGCCGAAGGCGAGCCCACCCAGGAGGACCAACCCCCAGACATGCGCGTAGGATAGATAAATCGAATCGTCGATCCGCACGAGGCCCGCCGCGGCCAAGCCTTGGGTCCCGGCGAGGGCCACCGCGATGGCCAGCATCCAGGCGCGAAAACGCCGCCAGTCGCCGACGAGGAGGATGTCGGTCACCGCACCCATGGCGCAGAAATTGGCGCGCAACGCCGTCGCACCGAAGGCGATGCCGAGGGCGAGCCCGGCCAGGAGGGCCGGCACCTCACCGGCCATGGCGCGGGCCGCACGGGTTCATGAGGTCGTGGAGCATGGGCCTACAAATACGACGTTGGGATGGTTGAGGGAATCAGATAGGGTCTTCGCCCTGATTCGCCAACCGGGCCGTGGATCCCATGTCCGACGTGCTGAAGGACATCCTCGTGGTCGCGGTCGAGCAGGCGGTGGCCGCGCCCTTCCTCTCGTCACGCCTCGCCGACACGGGCGCCAGGGTGATCAAGGTCGAGCGGGCGGAGGGCGATTTCGCGCGCGGCTACGATCATGCGGCGCGGGGTCAGAGCGCCTATTTCGTGTGGCTCAACCGGGGCAAGGAATCGGTCGTCCTCGACATCAAGGACGCAGGCGACGCGGCCCTCCTCCACCGCATGATCGGCCGCGCGGACCTCTTCATCCAGAATCTCGCCCTGGGTGCTGCCCAGCGCGCGGGCTTCGGCTCGGAAGCGCTGCGCGCGCGCCATCCCCGCCTCGTCACCTGCGACATCAGTGGCTATGGCGAGGAGGGGCTGTACCGGGACATGAAGGCCTACGACCTCCTCATCCAGGCCGAGAGCGGGCTCGCCGCCATCACCGGCACCCCCGACGGGCCGGGGCGCGTCGGCGTCTCGCTGGTGGACATCGCGGCCGGGATGTACGCGCTGATCGGCGTCTACCAGGCCTTCCTCGAGCGCGAGCGCACGGGCCGGGGCAAGGGCATCAAGGTATCGCTGTTCGACGCCATGGCCGACTGGATGACCGTGCCGCTGCTGCACACGGTCCATGGCGGCAAGGCGCCCGCGCGCGTCGGCCTCAACCACCCCTCGGTGGCCCCCTCCGGCGCCTATGGGACGGGCGACGGCGGCCAGGTCGTCATCGCCGTCCAGAACGAGCGCGAGTGGGCGAGCTTCTGCGCCGGTGTCCTGGAGAAGCCCGGACTGGCGACGCACCCGGATTTCGCCGGCAACGCCGCCCGCGTCGCCAACCGCCCGGCCCTCGACGCCGAGATCGGCGCCGTCTTCGGTGCCCTGGGCCGCGCGGCGGTCGTCGAGCGGCTGGGCGCGGCGAACATCGGCTACGGCGCCGTCAACGCGGTCGAGGACCTGGCCCTCCACCCCCAGCTACGCCTCGATCCGGTGGAGACGCTGGGTGGGCGGATCGAGGTCGTGGCCCCGCCGGTGCGCGAGAGCGGGGGGGAAGGCGCCTACCGACCCGTGCCCGCCCTCGGCGCCCACACCGACGCCATCCGCCGGGAGTTCGCCGCGCCCGACGGCGATTGAGCCTCATTCAGCGGCTTCTCCCCCTTGCCCCGTTCGGCGCGGCGGCTTAGGTATCCTTCGTCATAGGAGAAGGTTCCGGCACGTGTATTTCGATCTCCGGCTCTGGGCATTCACCGAGGGCGTGCGGCGGCGCATCGCGCTCTGCGTCGGCGTGGGCCTCCTGGCCGTCGCCGTGGGCATCGCGCGCCTGGGCCTTCTCGGCTGGCTCATCTTCAAGGTCTTCAACGGGGCCGGGGTGGGCGAGCTCCTCCTGCCGGCGGCGCTGGTGGCCGGTGTCATGGTCCTGCGCGGCGGGCTCGAATACTGGCGCACCATGGTCGCCCACCACACGGCCTCCAGGGTCCAGCTCCACGTGCGCCAGCGCATCCACGCCCAGGTGGCGGCGCTGGGTCCGGCCCATTTCGGCCTCCACCGGACCGGCGACGTCATCCTCTCCATGGTCGAGGGGGTGGAGCAGCTCGAGGTCTATTTCGGCCAGTACCTGCCGCAGTTCTTCATCTCCCTCCTGACGCCGGTGCTGATCTTCGCCTTCGTCGCCTTCCTCGACCTGCCGATCGCCGCCGTGCTGCTAGTGGCGGCCCTCGTCACCCTCTTCGCCCCGGCCCTGTGGCACCACAAGGACGCGGCCCACAGCCGGGCGCGCCAGAAGGCCTATGAGGCTTTCGGGGCCGATTTCCTCGATTCCATCCAGGGCCTCGCCACCCTGAAGGCCTTCGGCCAGAGCGAGGCGCGCGCGAACCTGCTCGAGCGCCGCACGCGCGACCTCTTCCAGACCACCATGTGGGTGCTGGGCACCAACACGCTCTCGCGCGGGATCACGGATTCGGGCATCGCCATCGGCGCCGCCGTGGCGCTCGGCTGGGGCGCCTACCGGGTGGTCGACGGCGAGATGGCGCTCGTGACCCTGCTCGTCATCCTGATGCTGGGGACGGAGGTGTTCCGGCCCCTGCGCGACCTGCGCGTGATGCTGCACCAAGGCATGGTCGGCATGTCGGCGGCCCAAGGCATCTTCAACCTCCTCGCCGCCGAGGCGCCGGTGAAGGACCTGGCGGAGCCCAGGAGCGACGCGGCGCCGATCGAGCCCACGATCGCCTTCGAGGACGTGAGCTTCGCCTATCCGGGCGGCCGCCACGGCGCCCACCAGGGCCTCGATTTCCGCGTCGGCGCGGGCGAGCGCATCGGCATCGTCGGGCCGAGCGGCGCGGGCAAGTCCACGATCGTCAAGCTGCTGCTGCGTTTCTACGACCCGCAAGGGGGCCGGGTGCTGGTCGGTGGGCGCGACTTGCGCGACTTCACCCTCGACGAGTTGCGCGACCGCATCGCCGTCGTCAACCAGGACACCTACCTCTTCCACGGCACGGTCGAGGACAACCTGCGCATGGGCAAGCCCGACGCCACGGCCGGGGAGCTGGAGGCCGCCGCCCGCAGCGCCAATGCCCACGAGTTCATCCACCGCCTGCCCCAGGGCTACGACACCATCGTGGGCGAGCGCGGCGTGCGCCTCTCGGGCGGCCAGCGCCAGCGCGTGGCCATCGCCCGGGCGCTTTTGCGCGACGCCCCCATCCTAGTGCTCGACGAGGCCCTCTCCTCGGTCGATGCCGAGAACGAATCCATCATCCAGGAGGCGCTCGACCGGCTCATGCGGGGCCGCACCACCCTCATCTTCGCCCACCGGCTTTCGAGCATCATCGGCGCCGACCGCATCCTGGTGCTCGACCGGGGCCGGGTCGTGGAAGCGGGCGCCCACGCCGAGCTCATGGGCCAGGGCGGCTACTATCACCGCCTCATGGCGGGCCAGGTCCGCGATGCGGGGGCGCCCGCGGCGGACGGTGGAGCGGCGCGCGACCTCATCCTGCCCGAGGAGCCGGAGCGCGAGGAGGCGGCGGCCATCCCCCTCACCGAGCCCACGGACGCCATCCTGCGCGCCGAGGGCATGGGCTGGCTCCGGGTCCTGCGCGTGCTCCTCGGCATGGTCGCGCCGCGCAAGGGGCGGATGGCGCTGACCTTCCTCTTCGGCGTCGGCCGCGTCCTCGCCTTCATCGGCGTCGGCGTGGCCAGCGCGCTCGTCGTCCTCGCCGTCAAGGCGGGCGAGCCCTTCGGCCTCTACCTCGTGATCCTCGGCATCCTGGCACCCCTCGCCGGCATCCTGCATTGGACGGAGTCCTGGATCGCCCACGATCTGGCATACCGCCTCCTCGGCGAGATGCGCATCGAAATGTTCCGCAAGCTCGACGCCCTCGCGCCCAGCTACCTCATGCGCCGGCGCACGGGCGATCTCGTCGGCGTGGCCACCCACGATATCGAGATGGTGGAGTATTTCTTCGCCCACACCATCGCCCCCGCCTTCGTCGCCATCCTCGTCCCGGCCCTGGTGCTGGGCACCCTCTTCGCCTTCGGCTGGGAGATGGCCCTGGCGCTCGCTCCCTTCCTCGCCTTCGCCGGGCTGCATCCGGTCTTTGCCCGGCGGCGCATCGACCATCTGGGGTCCCGCGCGCGGGAAGCCTTGGGCGAGCTCAACGCCCATGCGGTCGATACCATCCAGGGCCTCTCGGAGATCGTCGCTTTCCGCCAGGCCGAGGCGCGGGGAGAGGCCTTCGCCGAACGGGTGCGGGCCTATATCGCCATGCGCCTGCCCTTCTTCCACGACCTCACCCTGCAACAGGTCTTCCAGGAGCTGGCCACCGGGCTCGGCGCGCTCGCCGTGGTCCTCGTCGGCGGCATGCTCGCCGCCGAGGGGCGGATCGAGAGCGGCACCCTGCCGCTCGTGACCCTACTCGCCATGGCCGCCTTCCTGCCCATCTCCGAGATCGCCCAGGTCGGCCGGCAACTGGCCGATACCTTGGGGGCGACGCGCCGCCTCTACGCCGTGCATACGGAGCACGTGCCAGTCAGGGACGGCCCCGGCCTCGAACACGCGCCGCGGCCGGGCGCCGCCGCCATCGAGATGGTGGACGTGAGCTTCACCTACCCGGGCCGGGCCGTGCCGGCGTTGCGCGAAGTCTCCTTCTCGGCCGAGGCGGGGACCACGACGGCGCTCGTGGGGCGCTCGGGCGCCGGCAAGTCCACGGTGGCCAACCTGTTCCTGCGCTTCTGGGACCCCGAGATGGGCGTCGTGCTGGCGAGCGGCCACGATTTGCGCGAGGATCGTCTCGACGCGCTCAGGCGCCGCATAGCACTCGTGGCCCAGGACACCTACCTCTTCAACGATACGCTCGCGAACAACATCCTCATCGCCCGGCCCGAGGCGAGCGAGGGTGAGGTGCGCGCGACGCTCGAGAAGGTGGCGCTGCTGGAATTCGTCGAATCCCTGCCCGACGGCCTCGATACGAAAGTCGGCGAGCGCGGCGCCCAGCTCTCGGGTGGCCAGCGCCAGCGCATCGCCATCGCCCGCGCCTTCCTCAAGGACGCGCCCGTCCTGATCCTGGACGAGGCCACCTCGCACCTCGATGCCCTGAGCGAGCAGGTGGTGCGCGGCGCCCTCGGCGCCCTCATGAAGGACCGCACCACCATCGTCATCGCCCACCGCCTGTCGACGGTGCGCGACGCCGACCAGATCGTGGTGCTGGACGAGGGCGAGGTGGTGGAGATCGGCCACCACGAGGCGCTGTTGAAGGCGGACGGCCTCTACGCCCACCTGGTCGTGCGCCAGATGGCCGGCGCGGTCGAGACGGCGGCCGAGTAGCGCCGGCCTCGAGTCGCACGAGTCGCTGGTTTGGAAGCGGTTTCGCGCGCTAGAATAGCCGATCCATTGGGGTCTTGGTCGATAGAGGTGCGGGGAGGGCCGTCGCCGATCGTGGTTGAATCGAAGCGCACAAGCGGGTCGCACATCATCCTCACCTCCCACCCCGGCGGGCGGGAGCGCGAGCCCGTGCCCATATGCTGGGGCGCCGGGACGGCCGCCGCCCGCGGGCCCGTCATCGGCACGGTGACCGAGCCGAGGTACCGCAACGTGATCGGCACCCATTCCGGATCCTACGCGGTCTACCGCGCCCTGGCTGTCGCCGCCGGCAGCCTCAGCCCGTTGCACGTCCCCGACCTCACGGACACCGCGCCGGCGGAGGCGATCGGCCCCTTCCCGCAATGGTCGGACCCGTCGCGGATCGTCTCGCTCGACCCCTGGGGGCACCTCACGAGCGAGAGCTTCGCCGAGTCGATCGTGGCCGGCCTCGACATTCGCCCCACCATCGCGGTCACCAAGGCGCGCATCAACATGCCCGAGCTCAAGGCCGCCATGGAGGATCGGCGCCTGCGCAGCGACAACCGTATCCTCGGCCCCGGCGGCGACGCGCGCGTGACCAAGGCGGCCATCGACCCGGTCTGGCACCTGCCCGGCATCGCCACGCGCTTCGGCATCGAGGAGAGCGACCTGCGCCGCGGCCTCTTCGAATATACGGGGGGCATGTACCCCGAGCTGGTGACGCGGAGCGACATGACCGTCTTCCTGCCCCCGGTGGGCGGCCAGACGGTCTATTTCTTCGGCGACGTGTCCCGCCTGGGCGAGGCCGGCACCGAGGTCGCCTGCCGCGTGCATGACGAGTGCAACGGCTCGGACGTCTTCGGCTCGGACATCTGCACCTGCCGGCCCTACCTGGCCCACGGCGTCGAGATCTGCGTCGAGACGGCCCAGCGCGGCGGCGTCGGCGTCATCATCTACAATCGCAAGGAGGGGCGGGGCCTGGGCGAGGTGACCAAGTTCCTGGTCTATAACGCGCGCAAGCGCCAGCCCGGCGGCGACCGCGCCGAGCGCTATTTCGAGCGCACAGAATGCGTCGCCGGCGTCCAGGACGTGCGCTTCCAGCAGCTCATGCCCGACGCCCTGCACTGGCTCGGCATCCGGCGCATCGACCGCTTCGTCTCCATGAGCGACATGAAGCACGACGCCATCACCAGCCAGGGCATCGAGATCGGCGAGCGGGTCGCGATCCCCGAGGGCCTGGTACCCGCCGACGCGCGGGTCGAGATCGACGCCAAGCTCGCGGCCGGCTACCACACGGACGGGCCGGTGCCGGGCGCGGCCGAGCTCGCCGCCCCCAAGGGCCGGGACCTCGGGGATTAGCGCCGAAATCCGGGCTCCCGGCCGCAACTCTCACCCTTCGACAAGCTCAGGGTGAGGAGGCTGGGGGTGAGGAGGCTGGGGGTGAGGAGGCTCAGGGTGAGGAGGCTCAGGGTGAGGAGGCTCAGGGTGAGGAGGCTCAGGGTGAGGAGGGGGTGAGGGCGTTGCACGCGTGGAGGCGTAGCTGGAGGCCCTCATGCTGAGCTTGTCGAAGTATGAGGGCCGGGCGCATGGCACCAGAATACTTTCAAGAGAGCATAAGGTCAGGCCCTACCGGCCTCACCGACGTCGACGCGGCGCTCCGCACCCTGCGATCGGCCGCCGCGGTGCGCGCGCGATGCGCCGTCATCCTCACCGCCGCGCAAGACGGGCGGCTCGATCACTTCAGCGTCCATCCGGAGAAGCTCGACGCGGCGGCCGGCTATGTGCTCGCGGTCATCCGAGAGGCCTATCCCGGCCTCGATATCCCCTACCACAGCCGCTGGCGCCATTTCGAGACCGGCGGGGTGGACCGCTGGGCACGCCTGGCCGCGCACATGCCCGACGCAGGCCCTGCGGAACGAGCGCGGCGGCGTTTCGACCTCGCGGTCACGAGCGTCCTGCTCGACGCCGGCGCCGGCCCGGACTGGCGCTACCGTGAAGCCCTGGGCGGCCCCGCTCTCGGGCGCTCGGAAGGGCTCGCCGCGGCCAGTCTGGAGATGTTCGCGGGCGGGCTCTTCTCGGCCGACCCGGCGGATCCCTGCCGCGCCGACGCCGAGGCCTTGGCGCGGCTCACGGAAGCGGACCTGGCGCGCGGCTTCCGGGCCGGGCCGGACAACCCGCTTGCGGGCCTGGCGGGACGCGTGGCGCTCCTCGGCCGGCTGGGCGGGTGCCTGAGCGCCAACCCGGCGCTCTTCGGCGCCGACCCGCCCCGGCCGGGCGGCCTCTTCGACCACCTGGCGGCACGGGCGCGGGACGGGGCGATTGCGGCCGAGGCCGTCCTCGGATGCGTGCTGGAGGGATTCGCGGATATCTGGCCCGGCCGCCTCACCCTCGGCGGCGTCAACCTGGGCGACGTGTGGCGCCATGGCGCCATCCGCACCGGCGACCCGACCGACGGGCTGGTGCCATTCCACAAGCTCTCCCAATGGCTCGCCTACTCCCTCGTCGAGCCGCTGGAGGAGGCGGGAATCGCCGTCACCGGCCTCGACGATCTGACCGGCCTCGCCGAGTACCGCAACGGCGGGCTGCTCATCGATACGGGCGTGCTGCGCCCGCGCGACCCGGCCCTCCTGACGGCGGCGCTCGCGGTCGATTCCGAGGCCGTGGTCGAGTGGCGCGCGCTCACGGTCGCGCTCCTCGACGGAATCGCCGCGCGCATCCGCGCCGCGCTCGGCCTCGATGCCGGTCGCCTGCCGCTCGCCAAGGTGCTCGAGGGCGGCACCTGGGCGGCCGGACGGCGCATCGCCCGCGAGAAGCGCCCCGGCGGCGGCCCGCCAATCCAAGTTGTAAGCGACGGCACGGTATTTTAAGACTGCTGGCGGGATTCACCGCGCGAGGGAGCCAATGCCATGGTCGAGATGGTGCATGTCATCGACCACCCGGTGGTGCAGGACAAGCTGACGCGGCTGCGCCAGAAGGAGACGGTGGCCGGTGACTTCCGGCGCCTCCTGCGCGAGATCAGCATGCTGTTCACCTACGAGGTGACGCGCGACCTGCCCCTCGGCTCTGTCACCATCGAGACTCCCCTGGCGACCATGGAGGCGCCCGTCCTGGCCGAGCGCAAGCTCTGCCTCGTCTCCATCCTGCGCGCGGGCAACGGCATCCTCGACGGCATGCTCGAGATCATCCCCTCGGCGAGCGTCGGCCATATCGGCCTCTACCGCGACCCCAAAACCCTGGTCGCGGTCGAGTACTACTTCAAGATGCCTTCGGACGTATCCGAGCGCCATATGTTCGTGGTCGACCCCATGCTGGCCACGGCCAACTCGGCCACCGCCGCCGTCCGCCGCCTCAAGGAGACGGCACCCCGCTCGATGAAGTTCATCTGCCTCGTGGCCGCGCCCGAGGGCATCGCGGCCTTCCACGCCGAGCATCCCGACGTGCCCGTCTATGCCGCCGCCATCGACGAGCGGCTCAACGACAAGGGCTACATCCTCCCCGGCCTCGGCGACGCCGGCGACCGCCTCTACGGCACGAAGTAGGGCGGCCGGCCTAATGGAGAGATTGCGACAAAAGCTTCCCCCTCTCCCCTTGGGGAGAGGGCCGGGGTGAGGGGGTGCGCGATCGCGCCTCACGAAGTGTCTTTCGGCCACCTTCCGGCGGCCACGCCCTCACCCGGCGCGCCGTGCGCGCCACCCTCTCCCCGAGGGGAGAGGGTTCGATGGGTCGGATTCGAGCCACTAGCGCCAGATCCCGTCCACGCGGTCGTAGCTGTCGGCGCGCAGGTCGTCGGTCTCGGCCATGACGCGCTTCTTCTCGACCCGCGCGCTCACGGTCATGGGGAAGGAGTCCCGGTAGGCGATGTAGCGCGGCACCTTGAAGCGGGCCAGATGCTCGGCGCAATGGGCCAGGATCCTCTCGGGCGGCACGCGCGCGCGCGCGAGCCCCGGCATCAGGCTGACATAGGCTTTGACCTCCTCGCCGCTCACCGGGTCGGGGACGGGCACCACGGCGGCCTCCTCGATCTCGGGCATGAGGCGGAGCGCCGCCTCCACCTCGCGGGCGGCGATGTTCTCGCCGCTGCGGCGCACCATGTCCTTGATGCGGCCGACGATGTAGTGGTAGCCGGCCTCGTCGCGGCGGAACAGATCGCCGGTGTGGAACCAGCCGTCGGTCAGGGCCTCGGCGTTGGCCTCGGGCTTGTTGTAGTAGCCCTGCATGAGGCCGGGGCCCTTGACCCAGAGCTCGCCCACCGCGCCCACCGGCACCTCGCGCCCGTCCTCGCCCATGATGCGGACCTGGCGGTAGGGGGCGGGGATGCCGCAGGAGCCCGAGCCCACCATGTGGTCGTGGTCGCGCGGCACGTAGAGGTTGGACCCGGTCTCGGTCATGCCGTAGACCTCCCGCGCGGTGGTGCCGAAGCGCTTCTCGAAATCGGCGTGGCTCTCCTTGGTGAGGCCGAAGAGCCAGGCCACCTGGAGGTCGTTCTCCGCGTCCCGCGGGTCCTCGGGCTGCTTGTAGACGAACTCGAAGGTGAGGCAGAGCTCGATCCCGAGATCGCGCACCCAGTCCATGAAACGCGAGGTGCTCGGCCGCGAGCAGAAGTACATGGCACCGCCGCCCTCCAGGCACATCATCAGGAGGAACATGGGGTCCATGTAATAGAAGTGCTGGGCCATGAGGATGCGCCGGGGCGCGAACTCGGCGATGAAGGTGGAGACCCGGCCGGTCATGATCCAGTAGCGGTGGCTCAGCATGCAGCCCTTGGGGAAACCGGTGGTGCCCGAGGTGTACTGGATGTTGACGAGGTCATCGAGGCTGACGGGCTCGGCCGCTTCGAAGGTGGCCGGGGCGGCGGCCACGAGCGCCTCCCAGCGGTTGGCGAAGCGCGCATCGGGGGCGCCGGCCAGCAGCACGCGGTCGTCGCTCAATCCGGCGGGTCGGCCGCGGACGCCGTCGAGGACCGGCAGGTAGTCCGAGTGGGTCACGAAGTGGCCGGCCTCGGCGTCGTTCAACAGGTATTCGAGCTCGCGCGCAGTGTAGCGGTTGTTGACCGGCACCATGATGGCACCGATACGGGCGAGGGCCAGCCAGATGACCGGATAGGCGGGGATGTTGGGCAGCATGGTGGCGACCCGGCCGCCCTTGGCCACGCCCGCGCTGGTGAGGGCGTTGGCCGCGCGCAGTACTTCGTCGCGCAGCGCGATGAAGCTCAAGGTCTCGCCCGCCTCGAAGAAGACGAGGGCGGGCGCGTCGCCGAACCGCTCGGCCGCCGCTTCGACGACCGCCTCCATGTTGGCCGGCATCGGCTCGGCTTCCAGCGCCCGGTGGCGGGCGGCGCGGGTGGCGGCCGGTTCCAAGGCTCCCCCTCCTCGTTACCCTGGCGCGCGCAGTGTTCCCGAGCGGCGCGCGCCGATCAAGCCGCCCGGAAAGGTTCCGGCCGGGCCGGGCATGCTGCTAGTATCCACTTTCATAATTCCGTGTGCCATACGATCGCTTTTCCCGTCTCCTCGGTAGGAGGGGGTGCGCCGGCGATGCCGGGGCATCGTCAAGCATCCTCGACACCCCGAGGGGGCGGGAAAAGCGACCCGTAGGGCGGCGCCCCGAGGCCCCCGGACGTCGTCGCGTATCACTTGTGATGCCCCGGCATCACGGCGCGCCACGCTCCTAGCCAGGAACCTCGGGGCGCCGTCGTATGGCACACGGAATTATGAAAGTGGGTACTAGCATGGTGAGAGGGAAAGCGCGCCACGAGCGGGAGACGGCCATGACAGATTTCACCTTGGAGACCGCGCCCAGCCTCATCGGGCAGAAGCTGGTCACGACCGACTGGCTGACCATCACCCAGGACCAGGTCGACGGCTTCGCCGCCGCCACCCTCGACCCCGACTGGATGCATATCGACGTCGAGCGCTCGCGCGAGGAGAGCTCCTACGGCGGCACCATCGTCCAGGGCTTCCTCAACATGACCCTGGTGATCTATTTCTCCCACACCTACGCCGCCCAGCCGAGCGACGTGTCCTACGGCCTCAACTACGGCGTCGACCGTGTGCGCTTCCTGACCCCGGTCCTGGTGGGCTCGCGCATCCGCGACCACATCGTGCTCAAGGAATTCGAGCAGCGCGACGAGAACCGCTTCTTCCAGAAGACGGGCCACACCATCGAGGCGGAGGGCGAGGAGAAGCCGGCCGCCGTCGTCGATTTCCTGGTCCTCTGGTTCCGGGAGCTGCGGCACTGAGGCGGGACGGACGGGAGGGAGGAAGCCATGAAGCGGTTCACCATCGAGACGGCGCCGAGCCTCATCGGCCAGAAGCTCGGCACCACCGACTGGCTCACCATCACCCAGGAACAGGTCGACGGCTTCGCCGAAGCCACCCTCGACCTCGACTGGATGCATATCGACGTCGAGCGCTCGCGCAAGGAGAGCCCCTATGGCGGCACCATCGTCCAGGGCTTCCTCAACATGTCGCTGGTGATCTATTTCGCCCACAGCTCCGGCGCCCAGCCGAGGGACGTGTCCTACGGCCTCAACTACGGCATCGACCGGGGGCGGTTCCTGACGCCGGTGCTCGTGGGCTCGCGGGTGCGCGACCACATCACCCTGACCGGCTTCGAGCAGCGCGAAGAGAACCGCTACCTCATGAAATCGAGCCACACCATCGAGGCGGAGGGCGAGGAGAAGCCGGCCGCGGTGGTGGACTGGTGTGCCCTCTGGTTCCGGGAGCTGCGGCACTGATACCGACCGGCCTTAGATAAGACCGATCGTATGATCCCTCAAGCGCCGCTAAGGCACTTCTTTCGCTCAAGCGCCGCTAAGGCTGGCCTCGCATAAGCTCGGGCGCGCGGTCGCGCTTGCCAGACGGCAATGAGTCAAGCTCATCGCCGTCTGGTATGAGGCGCGAAACGGTTAAGGGATGTCGGGAAATGTCAAGGTATGGTCAGTTGAAATTATTATAAATCAATGAGTTAATCGAATTGGGCCCGAACCTTGACAAACCTTGACATCGGGCCGCGATGGGTGCGAGCGCTTAGAGGAATATGGGCCTAGTTGTGGCCATGTCAAGGCCCGGCCCGCGCCGCGGCCTTCTTCTCCGGGAAGCCGATGGCGCGGCCGGCCTGGGCGGGCCAGTCGAGCCCGGCATGGGCGGCCAGGGCGGCGTCGAGCACCGCCTTGCGGTCGGTGGGGAAGGGCGCGGCGCGGCGCTTCGCCATATCGACATGGAGGTACATGACCTCGTTGGTGGCGGCGAGGCCGCCGTCCGCGTGGTGCATGCGGAAGAAGGTGCGCACGCGCTTGTCGTCATGGCCGAGGAGCTGGGCCGTGAAACCCAAGCGGTCGCCCTCGGTCGCCTCGCGCAGGAAATTGATGTGGGTCTCGAGGGCGAAGAGGGCGTTATCGGTGCGCTCGCGGTAGCTCTGGCTCAGCTCCAGGGTGTTCATGTAGCGGGTGGCGGCGATCTCGAAGGCAAGCAGGTAGTAACCGATATTCACGTGGCCGCTGTAGTCGATCCACTCGGGCGGGACCACGATCTCGCCGCAGTCGGTGGGGGCGGGTGCCGGCATGCCCGGAACTCTATCCGCGCCCCCCAAGGCGGTAAAGCGGAGGCGGTAAAGCGGGGGCGGCGCGCCCTCTGGACGGACATTGCGCGGCCCGGTGGCGGGCGGCAGTATGACCGGCGAGGCGGCTGGGAAGGGCGAGGCATGACGGCAAGTGGCGCGGGCGCGCGGGTGGCGCGGGGCGGGAAGGCGGTCTATGGCGCTGCCATCGGCATCCTCATGCTGGAGACGCGCTTCCCCCGCATACCAGGCGACATGGGCAACGCGGGCACCTGGCCCTTTCCCGTGCACTACAAGGTGGTGCCGGGGGCCTCGCCCGAGCGGGTCGTGCTCCAGGGCGCGCCCGGGCTCCTGAACGTGTTCCTCGACGCGGCCACGGAGCTGGTGGAGCGCGGCGCCGACGGCCTCACCACCAACTGCGGCTTCCTCTCCCTGTTCCAGGCCGAGATCGCGCGCCACTGCGCCGTGCCGGTGGCGACATCGAGCCTCATGCAGGTGCCCGCCGTCGCCGCCCTGCTGCCGCCCGGCCGGCGCGTGGGCATCTTGACCGTGAACGCGACCACCCTCACGCCCGCGCACCTGGAGGCGGCCGGGGTGCCGCTCGACACGCCCGTTGAGGGCACGGAAGGGGGCAGCGAGTTCACGCGGGTGCTGCTCGGGGACGAGCTCGAGCTCGACGCCGGTGCGGCCGAGCGCGACATCCTGGCGGCGGGCGAGCGCCTGATCGCCAAGGCGCCGGACGTGGGGGCCATCGTCCTCGAATGCACCAACATGACGCCTTACGCCCGCGCCCTCCGGCGCCATCTGGGCCTGCCGGTGTTCGATATCTACAGCTTCATCACCTGGTTCCACACGTCCCTGGCGCCGCGCGATTTCGGCCCGCCCGGCAGTGGGCCCAGCGCCTAAGGGCGGTATGCGGCTGCCGCCTGTCAGGCGGACCAGCGCAGGGTGGGCGGCACGAGGCCGAGGAAGAACTCGTCCCGCACCAGCGCCTTGATTGCCGCGATGTCGGGCGCGAGAAAGCGGTCGGGGCCGTAGGGCGGCACGCGCGCGCGGATCGCTTCGACCGCGGATTCGAGCGCCGGGCTGGAGCGCGCCGGGCGGCGGCGCTCGAGCCCCTGGGCCGCCACCAGCAGCTCGATGGCGGCGATGGCGGCGGCATTGTCCGCCATCTGCCCCAGGCGCCGGGCGGCGTAGGTCGCCATGCTGACGAAATCCTCGTGGTTGCCGGTGGTCGGGATGCTGTCGGCGCTGGCCGGATGGGCCAGGGACTTGTTCTCGCTCGCCAGGGCGGCGGCTGTCACCTGGGCCACCATGAAGCCCGAATCGAGGCCGCTTTCGGAGGCGAGGAAGGCGGGCAGCATGCTGTGGTTCTCGTCCAGGAGGAGGGCGATCCGGCGCTCGGCCATGGAGCCGACCTCGGCCAGCGCGAGGGCGGCCGCATCGGCGGCGAGCCCCACCGGCTCGGCATGGAAATTGCCGCCATAGAGGATCTCGCCCGTCGCGGCGAAGACCAGCGGGTTGTCGGTCACCGCGTTGACCTCGCGCCCGACGATCCCGGCGGCATGGCGAAGCTGGTCGAGGCAGGCGCCCATGACCTGGGGCAGGCAGCGCAGGCTGTAGGGGTCCTGCATGCGGCCCTTCTCGGCGGCCACGGCGCGCACCGTGCTGCCCGCCAGTGACTCGCGCAGGAAGGTCGCGACCGCGGCCTGGCCGTGCTGGCCGCGCGCCGCGTGGATGCGCGCGTCGAACGGCATCTCGCGCCCGAGCGCCGCCTCGACCGAGAGCGCGCCGGCGACGAGTGCTGCGGCGAAGACAGCCTCGGCCGCGAGGAGCCCAGCGACCGCGAGCGCGGTCGAGACCTGGGTGCCGTTGACGATCGCCAGGCCCTCCTTGGGGGCGAGGCGCATGGGTGCGAGCCCGGCCCGGGCCAGGCCCTCGGCCGCCGGCACGACCGCGCCATCGACGCGCACCTCGCCCTGGCCCAGCAGCGCCACGCCGATATGGGCGAGCGGGGCCAGGTCGCCCGAGGCGCCGACCGAGCCCTGGGCCGGGACGCAGGGCGTGACATGCGCGTTGTAGAGGGCGAGGAGCGCATCCATCAGCGCCGGGCGCGCGCCGGTCAGGCCCGAGGCCAGGGTGGCGATCTTGAGCAGCATGACGAGCCGCACGGTCGAATCGGACAGCAGCGACCCCGTCCCCGCCGCGTTCGAGAGCAGCAGGCGGGCCTGCAGCTCCTCCAGGTCCTGGGGCGGAACCGTCCGCTTGGACAGGGGGCCGACGCCGGTGTTGACACCGTAGGTCGGCGTGCCGGCCGCCACGATCGAGCGGATCAGGGCGCAGGACTCCTCAACCGCCTCGCGGCATTCGGGCTCGAGGGCTACTCTCACCGTCCCGCTGTCGAGGCGACGCAGGTCGGCAAGGGAAAGCCGGCCGGGCCGCAGCACGAAGGTCTCGTCAACCACGCGCGTCCACTCCGTTCGTGAAATGAGGGGAGGTCGATAAATCGTTTGGCGACGGGTCACGAATACCATAGTTTCCGCGCCATGACGCCCTTCGAGCCCGCCCGCAACCCGCCCGAGGACCCGATCCGCGGCCATCCGACCCGGGCCGAGCAGCTCGACATCCTGGCCAGTCTGGTGGGCGACCTGGCGGCGCCCGGCGACGCGCTCGTCGATCTCGGCATCGGTGCCGGTTACGTCGCCGGCCTCATCCTCGACAAGGCGCCGGGCTTGCGCATCGCCGGCATCGACATCAACGGCGAGGCGCTGGAGAAGGCCCGCGCCGCCCTGGCCTCCCGCGCGCGCGGCCTCGAGCTGATCGAGGCGAACCTCGAATCCGTGGGCGCGGTGGCGCTTCCGGCCGGCGCCTACCGCTTCGCCATCTCGGTCCTGACCTTTCACGACCTGCCGGACGAGGGCAAGCGCGCGGTCATCGCCTGGGCGGCGGAGCGCCTCGCCCCCGGCGGCCATTTCCTGCTGCTCGATCGCATCCGCCTTCCCGGCCGGGCACAGTTCCCGTTGCAGGCCGCCGTCTGGCGGCGCATCGAGCGGGTCTACGGGGCCGCCATGCGGAGCGCCGAGGATTACGACGCCTATCTCGCCGACCTCGAGGCCAAGAACCGGCCCGCCACCTTCGACGACACCATGGCCTGGCTGGCCCAGGCGGGGCTGGCGCCCGCCTGCCTTCACCTCCACGGCAACATCGCCCTCTTCACCGGCACCAAGGCCGCCCCGGCCGCCGGCCCCTGAAGGAAGCCGGTGGCGCTATCTTGGAAGAGGCCATAGTGGATCGAATCCGACGCTTCGAGCCCTCTCCCCACCCACTTCCCTTTGTATAGACCGGGGACATGGTTGACGGGTGTTCGGGGACATGGTTGACACCTCGGATGCTGCACTTCAATACCAGATCAATCCTGTTTTGCGGTTGTTGTGCCTGTGGGGTTGTGGGTATCGCGCCAGCGATATCCATCAAATCCACAGGCGGCTCGTGTCTCGGCGGGCGCTTTTCGGAAGTCGATATGGGCGATGGTGTTGGCGCCGAAGCGCACCGTGAACACGCCGTCGACGGCGCTCGGGCACAGGGCGATGGGCTGTCCCTTGAACGCCTTGGAGATGCGGAACTGGCGGCCCTGGAAGCTGACCATGCCGCCGCTCTGGACCTTGCGCACCCTATCGCCGGGACCGTATGCGATCTCGGGCGGCGTCTCCGGGAAGGCGACCGCGCTGGGGCGGTAGCGGCGCGCCGGCACGTCGAGATCGAGGGCCTCGTGCGGGCGCTGGTGGTTGTAGACGTGGCGCCAGCGCGAGAATGCGCCCTGGCACTCGCCGAGATCGGCGAAGCGGCGCCCGGCCAGGACCTCGGCCGCCAATGTGCGGTGGAAGCGCTCGTCCTTGCCTTGGGTCTGGGGATGGTAGGGGCGGCAGTGGGCGATGCGGATGCCGAGCCGCATCAGCCACACGGTGAGCACGGTGTAGGGCTGGCCGCCGGCGTCGCCCCACGGCGCGCCGTTGTCCATCAGCATCGCCTCGGGCAGCCCGTAGCGCCGGAAGATGGCGCTCAGCCGCTCGCGCACCGTCTCCGCGCGCTCGTCGGCGCAGGCGGCGAGCCCGAGCGCGTAGCGCGCGTGGTCGTCGAGCACCGTCAAGGGATGGCAGCGCCCGGCCACGGTCGCGAAGTGGCCCTTGAAGTCCATCTGCCACAGCTCGTTCGGGCCGGCGCGCTCGAACTGGCACCAGCGCGCCGGCCCGGCCGCCGCCGCGTCCAGCTTGTCGTGGCGGCGCAGGATCTCGGTGATCGTACTGGCGCTCGGCACCGCCGCGTGGCCGAGGTCCTGGAGCCGCCGCCGGATCTTGCGGCCGCCCCACGCCTGGTTGCTGTCGGCCCGCACCGCGAGCACCGCCGCCTCGAGCACCGGCGCCACACGCCCCGGGCTCGTCCGCGGCCGCCGCGAGCGGTCGGCCAAGCCCTCCCGCCCCTCGGCCGCGTGCCGCCGCAGCCATTTGTAGCCGGTCTGGGCGCTGATCCCGAACCGACGGCACAGCTCACGCCGGTTCGCCCCCGCGCTTCCCGCCAGACCCACAAACTCCTCTCGCAGATCCATCACCAACCGCTCCCGCCAGACCATGATCCAATCCTTCCCCAATCCGCCAGGGACCGGGAAAGTGTCAACCATGTCTCCGAACACCTGTCAGCTATGTCTCCGGTCTGTACACCCTTGGGGGGAGAGGGTGGCGCGCGCAGCGCGACGGGTGAGGGCGTGGCCGCCGGCAGGCGGCTCAAAGACTCTTTCTGGCGCGCGGCCGCGCGCACCCCTCACCCCGGCCCTCTCCCCAAGGGGAGAGGGGGATTCTTATGTCTCGTTTCCGTCGCTAGCCCCGGCGATTGGGCAGGCTCTCCTCGGGCACGATCCCCTGGGGGCCGTAGGTGACGTAGGAGATGGCGGCGAAGCGCTCGAGGTGGCTCTGCTCGATCTCGCCCTTGCTCCAGAAGCTGGCGCTCGCCATCTCCGCCTCGCGGAACTCGAACCCGTCATGGGGGCGGATGGATATATGGTGCGCCTCGCCGGTCACCGGGTTGCGGATGGGCTCGATCTCCGCCTCCATCACGCCCACGACCACGAACCGCCCGCGCCGGCCATCGAGGTCCCACTCGAACTGGATGTCCGCGAAGACCGGATCGGGCTCGTGCTGAATCGTCGAGCCGTAGATCGCGAAGCCGGTGGTCGGCTCCTGCTCCTCGCCGCCCATGATCTTGAACAGCGCCTCGACCTGCTCTTCCGAGGCGCCCTTGTCCATGATGCTCCACCAGGTGCCCCCGCCCTCGTGCACGGCGCCCGGCCAGCGGTAGACCCCGGCCACCCGCAGGCCGTCGAGGCGCACGTCGCCGAAGTAGCCCTCGGTGATCTCCATGGCCATGACGCCCTCGCACGGCACCCGGGTGGGCGGCGCGTTGAACTCGCAAGGGCAGCCGTAATCGCAGCTGCAGGTCCCGATCTGCTTCGTCCGGATCATCCAGTCGACATAGGCCATTCGTATCCACTCCCGTCTCGGCTTCGCCACCAGGACGTTAGAGGAAAATCCGGGCGGCGGAAACCGATCCGCGACCATTCATCATTGGTGGAGAGGTGCTGTAGGATCGGGCCCAATGCCGCGGGGCCGGCGCGCGGCCCATGGACCGGAGACCCCGTCATGACACGCCGAGCCGACTGGTACTTCGATTTCGTCTCGCCCTACGCCTATTTGCAGCTCGAATCGCTCGACCGGCTGCCCGCGGATCTCGAGGTGCGCGCCATCCCGGTCCTCTTCGCCGGGCTGCTCGGGTACTGGGAGAGCAAGGGCCCGGCGGAGATACCGGCCAAGCGGCGCCAGACCTACCGTTACTGCCACTGGCTCGCGGGCACGAGGGGGATCCCCTTCAAGGCGCCGCCGCGCCATCCCTTCAACCCGCTCGCCCTGCTGCGGCTCGCCGTGGCGCTCGACGCCGACCTCGCGGCGGTGCGCGCGATGTTCCGCCACGTCTGGGGCGAGGGCAAGGACGGCCAGGACCCGGATGCCCTCCACGCCCTCGCCGCGTCCATCGGCGTCGACGACCTCGCAGCGCGGATCGGCGAGGCGTCCATCAAGCAGCGGCTACGCCGGAACACGGATGAGGCGGTGCAACGGGGCGTCTTCGGGGTTCCCACCTTCGTCGTCGGCGAAGAGATCTTCTGGGGCGAGGACGTGACCGGGATGATGCTCGAATACCTGGCCGACCCCGGCCTCTTCACCCGTGGCGAGCTCGGGCGCCTGGGCGACCTCCCCGTGGCGGCCGCGAGGAAGGAGAGCCGGCTCTAGAGCGGTTCCGCTTTGATCGGACCCACTCTAGTACCCACTTTCATAATTCCGTGTGCCATACGACGACGCCCCGAGGTTCCCGGCTAGGAGCGCGGCGCGCCGTGATGCCGGGGCATCACAAGCGGCGCGCGACGACGACCGGGGGCCTCGGGGCGCCGCCCTACGGGTCGCTTTTCCCGCCCCCTCGGGGCGTCGGGGACGCTTGACGATGCCCCGGCATCGCCGGCGCACCCCCTCCTGCCGAGGAGACGGGAAAAGCGATCGTATGGCACACGGAATTATGAAAGTGGGTGCTAGCCCTTTTTGTCGCTCGCGGCAGCGGACCAAGAGGCCCGCGCCTGCGCGGGCGCGCCGGGCGACCGGCGGGCCGCCTTGCGGCCTGGAGCGATTCCAGTCGAACTGGAATCGCTCTAAGGCCCGGCCATTCGCCTCAGTCGTTGCACTGGTTGAAGACGATCGAGTCCTCGAGGGCGATGACGCACGACTCGGCTGTCTCCGTCGGGTCGCTCTCATCGTTGTAGCGCTCGAGGATCTGCAGGGCGACCGGGCAGCCTGGGCTGGTGGAACACTGATTCTCTAGGCCACAGACCTTGCGGACCAGGATGGTGCATTCGTTGGTGGGCTCGATCAGGCTTGCGTACGCCGCCGCCTCCGAGGTCGCGGCGGCGCCCAGTTGCACGATGACGTTGAACTTGGTCTGGGCCGCGTAATAGACCTGCTGAAGCCGGTTTAGATGCACCTTGGCCGCCTTCACGATCCGGGCCGCCCGGGCCTTGTCGATCTTCAGGGCGCGAGCGACGATTGTCGGATTGACGCGCGCGAGGGCGCGGATGGTTCGGATGCCGGCGCTTTGCAGCATCTTCGTCTGCTTGAGGTCGATCATCTCGAGGCTGAGGAGGGGCGAGGCGCCCGTCAGCTTGTCGGCGCTGGCCGCCCAGGCTGGTGCCGCCGCCAAGGGCAGGCCGAGGCAGGCCGCGGCCACGAGCGCGAAGATGGCATTCCTCGAAATTCGGCGGATCACCCATGAGAGCTTCATAGCCAACATCTCCCAAATTTGCAGTCTGTCCCGGTCATTATGGCGGTTGCAGGCGGGGATTTCCAAGATGGCCGCCACCGGCCGGGTGGCGCGGTTTCAAATTTTCGGCCGGCGGCTGTATTGTACCCACGCCAGGGGCCTGGTGAGAGACCCGACACGGGAGGATCGACCATGCGCTGTCTCATTCTCGCGGGCGTCCTATGTGCCCTGAGCCTCTCGACAGCCGCCGCGCGGGACTGGGGGCCGGCCGGCCATGCCCGACTCGCGCAGGCGAAGCCCGCGAAGGGCGGCGGGACGACGGGCGGCGGTGCGACCGGCGCCGGGATCGACGGTGCCACCGGCGGCGGGATCGGCGGGGCGACCGGCGGCGGGATCGGCGGCGCGGCGGGCGGCGGGATCGGCGGCGCGGCGGGCGGCGCGACCAGCGGGGCGGCGGGCGGGAGCCAGGTTCTGGCCCAGGGTCCTGGCGGCACACTGACCGTCGATGCCGTCCTGGCCTATATCGAGGCGCTCGAGTACAGCTTGGCGCAGATCGGCCAGCCGACCCAGTTCCCCCAGGATGCGCGCATGGAGATCGCGCGGAGCATGGCCCAGGCCTACCCCTCGGTACCCGTGGCGACCCAACAGGAGCTGGCCCAGGCGCGGGTGACCTGGACCCAGTACGCCCAAGCCTGGGGTACCCTCGCGCTCGAGCAGAAGCAGGAGTTCGTCTATTTCGTGCTCGCCATCTACGCGGGCGAAGAGGCCGCGGCCCAGGCGCTCGGCCTGAACGCCGGGGGCGGCGAAAGCGGCGCCGACGGCGACGGCACCTATGGCGAGTCCTACCACATCAATCCCAACTACGAGGGCTCGGACTGCTGGGCGTCGGCGGGCTGCGCCGATTACACGCCCGAGGGCGGGTACGTCTACGAGGACTACAACCCGACGACCGAAAGCTACGATTACAACCAGTGACACCGCCCGCGCGGCGTCCAGGAGCGCTCCGGCGCATCGTCTCGGGCGGGCAGACGGGGGTGGACCGGGCGGCGCTCGACGCGGCCCTCGCCGCCGACTTTCCGTGCGGCGGCTGGTGCCCCCGGGGCCGCAAGGCCGAGGACGGGCCGATCCCCTCACGCTATCCCCTCCGCGAGACGGCGAGCGACCCCACCATCGAGCGCACCCGGCGGAACGCGGAAGAGTCGGACGCGACCCTCATCCTCACCCTCGGCCGCATGGACCGCGGCACCCGCGCCACGGCCCGGCATTTGGACGCCATCGGCAAGCCCCATCTCGCCATCGACCTCGGCCGCGAGCCGGACCCGGCGCGCGTCATGAGGTGGCTCGCGGAGGAGGGCGTGGGCACCCTCAACCTGGCGGGGCCGCGCGAAACCAGCGCGCCGGGCATCCACGCGGCCGCGCGGGCCTATCTCGACCGGCTGCTGGCCGCCGCCATGTAGCCGCCCGCCGCCGCCCCGTGCTAAGGGGGTGGCGGGATTGAAACATGCAGGACCGGGGAGACGCAGATGAACCGATTGAGCGGCGGCGAGGCGCTCGTGCGCATGCTGGAGGCGCACGGGGTCGAGATCGTCTTCGGCCTGTGTGGCGATACGAGCCTGCCGTTCTACGACGCCCTCCACCGCCTCGACCACGGCATCACCCACATCCTGACCCGGGACGAGCGCTCGGCCGCCTACATGGCCGACTGCTACGCCCGGGTGAGTGGCCGGGTCGGCGTGTGCGAGGGGCCGAGCGGGGGCGGCGCCACCTACATCCTGCCGGGCCTGGTCGAGGCCAATGAATCGTGCGTCCCGGTGCTCGGCATCACCTCCGACATCGGCGTCGCGTCGCGCGGGCGCTATACCCTGACCGAGCTCGACCAGGACGCCCTGTTCCGGCCGCTGACCAAATGGAACCGGGTGCTCGACCGGGGCGACGAGATCCCCAAGGTGGTGCGCGCGGCCTTCCGGGCCATGACCACGGGCCGGCCCGGCGCCGCCCATATCGGCCTGCCCTTCGATGTGCAGAAGGAGCCGGTCGACGAGGACGACGTGTGGGGCGATGCCGCTCTCGGGCGCTATCCCGCGCGGCCCGCGGCCCCCGATCCCGACGCCGTCGCCGCCGCGGCCCTGGCCCTCCTCGAGGCCCAGCGGCCGCTCTTCATCTGCGGCGGCGGGGTCATCATCTCGGGCGGGGAGGCCGAGCTGCTGGCGCTCGCCGAGAGCCTGGGCGCGGCCGTCGCCTATTCGGTGAGCGGGCATGGCTGCATCCCCGACGGCCACCCCTTGTGCGTGGGCGCCGTGGGCAGCAACGGCGGCGTGCCGGAGACGCGCGAGGCGGTGGACGCGGCCGACCTGGTCGTGTTCCTCGGCTGCCGCGCGGGCTCGGTGACGACCGAGCGCTGGCGCCACCCCGCGCCCGGCAAGGCCCGCATCCTCCATATCGACGCCGACCCGGCGGTGCCGGGCACCAACTATGAAACAGAAGTCAGTATCGTGGCCGACGCGCGCCTCGCTCTCGCCGCTATCCGCGCCGAGGTCGCGGCGCAAGCGCCCGACCATGCGCCGCGCAATGGCGCCACGGCCGAGCGGCTCGCGGACGTCCGGCGGCGCAAATGGGCGGCCTTCGATGCCCTCGCCGCATCGGACGAGCGCCCCATCCGGCCCGAGCGCGTGGTGTCCGCCCTCCAGGCCGTCCTGCCCGAGGACGCGGTGGTGGTGTGCGACCCCGGCACCCCCTGCCCCTATTTCAGCGCCTTCTACAGGCTCGCGCGCACCGGCCGCCACTTCATCTCGAACCGCGCCCACGGCGCCCTCGGCTATGCCCTGCCGGGCTCGATCGGCGCCCATTACGGCCGGCCGGGTGCCAAGACCGTGTGCGTGTGCGGCGACGGCAGCTTCGGCATGGCGGTGGGCGAGCTCGAGACCATGGTGCGCTTGGGCCTGCCGATCACGGTCGTGGTGATCTCGAACGCCACCTATGGCTGGATCAAGGCGGGCCAGAAGGCGGGCTTCGAGGGGCGCTACTATGCGGTCGATTTCAGCCGCTCCGACCACGCCCGCATCGCCGAGGCCTTCGGCCTCCAGGCGTGGCGCGTCGAGGACCCGGCGGATTTGCGCTCCGCCCTCGCGGCGGCGGTCGCTGCGGACGGCCCCACCCTCGTCGACGTCATCGCCCAGCCCCTCCACGAGGCCCGCGCGCCGGTCTCCGAATGGGTGGCGTGAACGCCAAGACGCCATCGACCGGCCGCCTCAGCGCCCCTCGACCTTGGGCATCACCTCGGTCGCCAGCAGCTCGAGGCTGCGCAGGATCTTCGAATTCTCGAGCGATGGCACGTTCGAGTAGGTGAAGAGGTATTCGAGCCCGAGCTCGTCCCTGAGCATCGCGATCTGCTCGGCCACCGAATTGGGATCGCCGATCAGCAGGTTGTCGCGCTCCATCAGGAACTCCCAGGTGATCTCCCGCCACGGCAACTCGGCCTCGTCGGGGCGGCGGAAGATATCGAGGCCGCGGGTCTTGGGATGCACCCATTTGAAGAGGTGGAGGACGCCCCGCTCGGTGTCGGCGCGCGCCTCCTCCATGGTCGGCGCCACGTAGACCACCTTCATGAGCGACATGCCCTCGCCCATGCGCAGCTCGCGGCCCTCCGCCGCCGAGCGCCTGTCGCGGTAGCGGGCGAACTTCTCGCGCAGGGTCGGGATCGGCGGTTGCCAGAGGATGCCGTTGATCCCCCGGCTGGCGGCGAAGTCGATCGAGTGGTCCGAATCGCTGACCATCCACAGGGGCGGATGGGGCTCCTGCCGGCATTTGGGCAGCATGGCGATCTTCTTGACCTCGCCGTCCGCGAACCAGCGCTCGTCGGGCGGGATCATGGGATGGTTCCAGGGCGTGCCGGGGGGCGGGAAGGTGAAATTGGGGCCCTCGTGGGAGAAGAACTCCTCCGTCCAGGCCTTGATCATCACGTCCAGCACCTCGGTGAAGAGGGCGTTCTGCTGGGGCTTGCGGCGCGGGTCCGCGTCTTCGTGGAAGATGAGGCCCTCGCGCGGGCGCGTGCCCTTGCCGATGCCGACCTCGACGCGCCCGTCCGAGAGCTGGTCGAGGAGCGCCACGTCCTCGGCGAGGCGCACCGGGTGCCAGAAGGGCAGGCAGAGGCACGCCTGGCCGATGCGCAGGCTCTTGGTGCGGACGGCGATGTCCGCGCCCAGCATCAGCGGGTTGGGCATCGGGTCGATGCCGAGGTGGTTGAAGTGGTGCTCGCCGAGCCAGATGCTGTGGAAACCCAGGGCCTCGCAGGCCACCGCCTGCTCCCGCAGGTTGCCCAGGAGCAACGGGAAGTCGTCCAGATGGTCGGGCCGGTGAAAGGTGTCGAACAAGCCCAGCCTCATGGCGCCCTCCCTGGTCGGCGCCGGGACCGTGCGGCGCGTTCGCCGATGCCGAGTGTCGCCATTCGGCGCGCGCCGTTCAAGGGAGGACGCCGCGTCCCCGGCGAACCGGGACGGGGTATGCGCTAAGGCATCGATTCCGCCGGCAGCATGGCCTCAAAGCTGGGCAGCGCCGGATCCATATGGTCCCAGGGCACGGCGCTCCCCGTATAGACCACCAGTTGCGGCTGGAACAGGCTCGGGTCGTCGAGACTGGGTGCCCGCAGGAACACGAGCTCCGCCATGCCCGAATTGGTCGAGTAGACCTGGGCGCCGCAGGTCGGGCAGAAAGAGCGGCTGACCGTATTGCCGCTGTCCGCCTTCACGTCGTAGCTGCTGGCTTCCCCGGTGATGCTGGTCGCCGCCATGGGGACGGCGAGGTGCGAGGAATGCCCGGCGCTGCTGAACTTGCGGCAATGGGTGCATTGGCAGTGGGCGGCCACGACGGGCGCGGCCGTGGCCCGGTAGCGAATGGCGCCGCAATATGAGAACGGCGGTGACAAATTAGTCCACGGAAGCGGCGGGATTTCCCAGCCGCGGGCGGAGTAAAACTCTGCCACCTGTAGCCTTCGATCTTTTTTGAGATGGAAGGCGGGAGGATGTACACCGTGGACCTATATCTGCGCGTTCGGCTGGCCTGCCATGTTGATGGTCTGAGCCAGCGAGAGGCGGCAAGTCGGTTTGGCATTGCGCGCGAGACGGTGAGGAAGATGCTGCGGCATTCGGAACCGCCGGGATATCGGCGACGCCAGCCACCGAAACGCCCGAAACTGGCCCCCTTCACGGATATCATCGACCGTATTCTGGAGGAGGACCGAACGGTTCACCGTAAGCAGCACCACACGGCGAAGCGTATATTCGAGCGCCTTCGCGACGAACATGGCTTCACGGGCAAAGAGACCATCGTGAAGGATTACGTTCGGGAACGGCGCCTTCGTCGGCGTGAGATGTTTGTGCCGTTGTCACATCCTCCGGGCCATGCTCGAGCGGACTTTGGCGAGGCGGATGCGATCATCGCCGGCGTCAAGTATCGGGCGCATTTTTTCGTCATGACACTTCCCCACAGCGATGCCTGCTTCGTTGCGGCCTACCCGGCGGCGACGACGGAGGCCTGGCTGGACGGGCACAACAGAGCCTTTGTTTTTTTCGGCGGCGTTCCCCAATCGATTCTTTACGACAACGACAAGTGTCTGGTGTCGCGCATCTTGTCAGATGGCACGCGGCAACGAACGCGGGCGTTCAGCGGGCTGCAGTCCCATTACCTCTTCGAGGACCGCTACGGCCGTCCCGGCAAGGGTAACGACAAAGGCAATGTGGAGGGGGTGGTCGGCTATGCCCGGCGGAACTTCATGACGCCGCTTCCCCGGTTCGCGAGCTGGGACGCCTTCAATGGCCACCTGGAAGAGCAATGCCGCAACCGGCAAGGCAACGTCCTGCGCGGCCACCGCGAGAGCATCGGCGAACGGTTTGTGCGTGACCGCGAAGCGTTGAAGAGGCCACTGCCGGCACCGTTCGACGCGTGCGACAAGCAGGGCACGCGGGTCAACTCGCTGTCCCTGGTGCGCTACCGGACGAATGACTATTCCGTGCCCGTCGCCTACGGCCATCAGGAAGTCTGGATCCGTGGCTATGTCCACGAGGTGGTTATCGGTTGCGGCGCCGGGATCATTGCCCGACACCCCCGTTCCTACGACCGGGAAGACATGGTCTTCGATCCGATCCACTACCTGCCTTTGCTGGAGCACAAGATCGGTGCCCTGGATCAGGCCGCGCCGCTAGCCGGATGGGAACTGCCTGATGCCTTCCCAACCCTGCGCCGTCTCCTGGAGGCGCGCATGGGCAAGGCCGGCAAGCGGGAATACGTCCAGGTCCTTCGGCTTGTGGAGACCTTCGATCTCGAGGTGCTTCACGGCGCGGTGAAGGACGCCCTGCGCCTGGGTGCGATCGGCTACGACGCCGTCAAACACCTTGTGCTGTGCCGTATCGAGCGACGCCCGCCCAAACTCGACCTGGATATCTATCCCTACCTGCCTCGGGCCAACGTGGCGACCACGGCCGCCGCCAGTTATATGAGCTTGTTGGGTGGAGGCGCGTCATGACCGATACGCCGCAAGTGTTGCTGGCCCATCACCTCAAGACCCTGAAACTGCCGACGTTCCTGCGCGAATACGACAAGCTGGCCCGCCAATGCGCCACCGAGGGCGCCGACCATGTGCGGTATCTTGTCCGTCTGACCGAGTTGGAACTGATCGACCGTGAGCGCCGCATGGTCGAGCGGCGGATCAGACAGGCCAGGTTCCCCGCCGTCAAAAGCCTCGACAGCTTCGACTTCAAGGCCATCGCATCGCTCGACAAGATGCTGGTTCTGGAGTTGGCGCGATGCGAATACGTCGAGCGTCGTGAGAATATCATCGCGCTCGGCAACAGCGGAACCGGCAAGACCCATATCGCCCTCGGTCTCGGTCTGGCGGCCTGCCAAAAGGGGCTCTCCGTCGGCTTCCTCACGGCCGCTGCCCTGGTTCATGAACTGATGGAGGCCGGGGATGAAAAACGCCTGTTGCGCCTGCAGAAGTGAGAACGGCAGAGCAATAATCCCCCACTGAAGCGGCCGGTCGATCCGGCTGCGGCGGACCAAAATGGGACCGCGTATAGCCTTCTGTCAGGGTTGCTCTGACTGGAAGGCGGGGGGGATGTATCGGGTGGAGTTGTACGCACGGGTTCGGCGGGCGTGTCATGTCGAGGGGATGAGCACCCGCGAGGCCTCGCGGGTGTTTGGTGTAGACCGCAAGACGGTCCGTAAGATGCTGTCGTTCTCGGTGCCGCCAGGGTATCGCCGAAGCGCGCCGCCGAGGCGGCCAAAGCTGGGTCCGTTCACGGGAATCATCGATCGGATCTTGGAAGACGATCGGACCAGCCACCGCAAGCAACGGCACACTGCGAAGCGCATCTTCGACCGCCTCCGGGACGAGTACGGTTTCACGGGCGGCTACACCATCGTGAAGGACTACGTTCGTGAGCAGGGGCTTCGGTCGCGTGAGGTGTTCGTGCCACTCTCCCATTCCCCCGGTCACGCCCAGGCGGACTTCGGCGAAGCGATGGCGGTGATCGGCGGCGCGTTACGGAAGATCCACTTCCTTGCCTTCGACCTTCCCCACAGTGATGGTTGCTTTGTTGCGGCCTATCCGGCGGAGACGACCGAAGCATTCTGCGATGGCCACAACGCGGCGTTTGCCTTCTTCGGCGGCGTCCCCCGATCCATCCTGTACGACAACACCAAGCTGGCGGTTGCCCGGATCCTGGGCGATGGGAAGCGGCAGCGAACGCGCGTCTTCACGGAGCTTCAGTCCCACTATCTGTTCGAGGACAGGTTCGGCCGGCCGGGCAAGGGCAACGACAAGGGCAAGGTCGAGGGACTGGTCGGCTTCATCCGGCGGAACTTCCTGGTCCCCGTCCCGCGTGCCGAGAGCTTCGCGGCCCTCAACGATGCTCTCGCCGAACAGTGCCGCCGGCGCCAGGCGGCGCGGCTGCGGGGCCACAAGGAGACCATCGGCGAGCGTCTCGAGCGGGATCGTCAAGTTCTCTTGCCATTGCCGCCTGCTCCCTATGATGCCTGCGATAAGCGCCCTGGACGGGCGAGTTCGCTGTCGCTGGTGCGTTACCGCAGCAACGACTATTCCGTGCCCGTGGCCTACGGCCACCGTGAGGTGCTCATCCGGGGCTACGTCGATGAGGTGGTGATCAGCTGCGGGGCCGAGGTGATCGCCCGGCACCGCCGGTCCTACGACAGCGAGGACCTGATCTTCGACCCGCTGCATTACCTGCCCTTGATCGAGCAGAAGATCGGCGCCCTCGACCAGGCCGCGCCATTGGCGGGCTGGGACCTGCCCGAGGCCTTCATCACTCTGCGGCGGCTCCTCGAAGCTCGTATGGGCAAGGCAGGCAAGCGCGAGTACGTCCAGGTGCTCCGTCTACTGGAGACCTTCCGGCTCGAGGAGGTCGAGGGTGCGGTCGGCGACGCCCTGCGGCTCGGCGCAATCGGCTTTGATGCGGTGAAGCACCTGGTACTGTGCCGCATCGAGCGGCGGCCGCCCAGGCTCAACCTCGACGTCTATCCGTATCTGCCGCGCGCCCGGGTCGCGATGACGTCCGCCAAGTCGTACATGAGCCTGCTGTCGGGGCTCGGCGCATGACCGACACACCGCAAGTGCTGCTCGCCCACCACCTCGAGACGCTGAAGCTGCCGACCTTCCTGCGCGAGTACGACAAGATCGCCCGGCAGTGCGCCTCGGAAGGCGTCGATCACGTCCGCTACCTGTTGAGACTCGCCGAGCTCGAGCTGATCGACCGCGAGCGCCGCATGGTCGAGCGGCGCATCAAGGCGGCGCGCTTCCCCGTGGTCAAGAGCCTCGACAGCTTCGACTTCAAGGTCATCCCCTCGCTCAACAAGGCGCTGGTCCTGGAGCTGGCCCGCTGCGAGTACATCGAGCGCCGCGAGAACCTCATCGCGCTCGGCAACAGTGGGACCGGCAAGACCCACATCGCCCTCGGTCTCGGCCTGGCGGCCTGCCAGAAGGGCCTCTCGGTCGGCTTCATCACCGCCGCCGCGCTGGTCCACGAACTCATCGAGGCCCGCGATGACAAGCAGCTGCTGAGGTTCCAGAAGAAGCTCGCCACCTACAAGCTTCTGATCGTCGACGAACTCGGCTTCGTGCCGCTGTCGAAGACCGGCGCCGAGCTGTTGTTCGAGGTGTTCAGCCAACGCTACGAGCGGGGCTCGACCCTGGTCACCACCAATCTGCCCTTCGACGAATGGACCGAGGTGTTCGGCTCCGAGCGCCTCACCGGCGCGCTCCTCGATCGCCTCACCCACCACGTCAACATCCTCGAGATGAACGGTGACAGCTACAGGCTCAACCAGAGCCGCAGGCGTCAAACCCCGACTGCTAACTGAACCGACCACCCAGCCCACGCTTGACCCCGTGGGCCCACAGGTCCCTCCCGCGCGCGCCGCCGCGTCAGCCTGTTGAGGGCACGCCGCGTCGCGCGCGGGGCCCTCCCGTGGACTACGGGGACAAGCCCGCAGCCGCCAAGCGGTCCCTTCTCATACCAGTGAGCCTATGAAATCACCTTCATGATCCATGGATAGGCGCAGAGGGTTCGCATACGATCCGGTTCTGCGATGAGGTCGATCCATGCTTGGCAACAGGCGTCGATGATGGCCTCGGTGTCGTCGAGGACGCGGAGCGATAGGAAGCGTTCGCGTAGGTAGAGCCAAACCCGCTCGACGGGGTTGAGTTCGGGACTGTAAGGCGGCAACAGCGCCAAGGTGACGTTGTCGGGGACGGTGAGGGCGCGCTCGTCGTGCCAACCGGCGCCGTCGCACATCATGACGGCGTGCGCATCCTGGTCCAGGGTATCGGCGAAGTGTGCGAGAAACAGGTCCATGACCTTGGCGTTGACGCTCGGCATCACCAGGGTGACGTCGTCGCCGGTGTCCGGGCGCACGGCGGAGAAGATGTAGGCCCACTGGTAGCCGATTTGACGCGTCCCGGGGGCACGCTCGCCCCTGCGCCACCACCGGTGACACACCCGGCCCTTGTTGCCGACGCGCGCTTCATCCTGAAACCACAGCTGTAGGCGCTTGTCGGGATGCGCCGCGGCGGTCGCCTTCAGGATGTCGCGAAGCCCCCTTTTTTGAAGCGCTCCTGCGCTTCGGCGTCCCTTCGCGGGTGGCTCGGGCGCGCCTTCTGGCGGGAAAATCCCATCCGCCGTAGAACCCGGGTCATGCTCGAGGGGTGGTAGGTCTTGGCGAAGCGCTCCTCCAGCCAGCGGCACAGATCGGCCCGGGTCCAGGCGCAAACCCCGTCGCGCTCAGGCTCCGGCCCGGCGATGATGACCGCCGCCAGCGCCGCTTCCTCGTCTGCCGTCAGCCGCCGCGGCGAGTAGCCCTTTGGACGGTCGTGAAGCCCCTCCAATCCCTTTGCATTGTAACGAACAACCGCGTCGCGAAGCGTTTGGCGATCCATCCCCGCAAGCCGCGCGGCATCAGCCCGGGGCATCTCCTCCAAAGCATTCGCGATCCCATAGGCCCGCGCCGCCGCTCGACCGTACGATTCCACGCGAGCCCAGCGCCGAAGCTCCAAAGGCGTCAAATCATCCCGTATCTTGAGTGCTGATCCCATGACATCCCCCCACATCTGGTGGGAGACCATAGAATCACAATCCGCCATCATCCGCCATCAATGAATATCCCGAGAGTCAATTCAGGCGCTCACTGGTATTACACCGCCGAGGTGGTCCCTTTTTGCTCCGCCATTGACAGTCGGCGCAGTATCACCCTCGGATGATGCTGGCGCTGTTGATTTACTGCTATGCCAACGGGATCTTCTCGAGCCATCGGATCGAGCGCGCGACGCACCGCGATATCGGGGTGCGCTTCGTGGCCGCCGACACCCATCCCGACCATGACACGGTCGCGACCTTTCGGCGCGAGAACCTGGCGGCGTTTGGCGAGAGTTTCCTGCGGGTTCTGCTGCTGGCCAGGGAGTTGAAGCTGGTGAAGGTTGGTGTCGTGAGCGTTGACGGCACGAAGATTGACGCCAATGCGAGCAAGCACCGCTCCGTGAGATACGATCGCGCCGGCGAGTTGATCGATCAGCTGAAGCTGGAGATCGCGGACCTGATGGGGCGTGCCGAGGCGGCGGACGGTGGCGCGGAGGAGGATCCCCAGGCACTGCCCAAGGAGATCGCGCGCCGGGAGGCTTTGCGCGACCGGCTGGATGCGGCGCGTCGGCGCCTCGAGGCCCAGGCCCGGGCGCGCCGCGGCGGAGCGGGCGGAATACGAGGCCAAGGTGGCGGCGCGCGAGACGCGCAAGGGCCGGGCCAAGGGCAAGCACCCGAAGCCGCCCGACGAGGCGCCGCGGGGTGACGAGCAGAGCAACCTGAGCGACCCGGACAGCCGGCTGATGCGCAAGAGCACGGCGCACGAGTACCGCCAAGCCTACAATGCCCAGGCCGTGGTGGATGCCGGGGGCTCTCAGCTGATCCTGGGCGCCCGGGTCAGCAACTGCGCCAGCGACCGCAATGAGCTGGTGGCGGACATCGCGGCGGTCCCCGCCGCGCTGGGCCGGCCCGGGATGGTGCTGGCGGACAACGGCTATGCCACCGGTGACGAGGTTGCGGCGCTTGCCGAGAGCGGCATCGAAGCCCTGGTGGCGACGGCCGGAGCGGGCCACCGGCGGCGCCACGACTTCCGCCCGGCCAAGGCCGAGGCGCCGGCGAAGGAACCCAAGGCCGAATGGCTCCAGGCCATGGCGGCGAAGCTCGCCAGCGCGGAGGGCCGCGCCCTCTACAGGCTGCGCCAGCAGACCGTCGAGCCGGTCTTCGGCATCGTCAAGGCGGTCCTCGGCTTCACCGGCTTTTCCCTGCGCGGCCTCGACAAGGTGGCCGGCGAGTGGGACCTGGTGGCCCTGGCCTACAACTGCAAGCGCCTGCACAAGCTCAAGCTGGAGATGGCATCATGAAGGCGCTCTTGGCCCGACAAGGCGCCGCGAAAGCCCGGCCACACCCCCGTGGCACCGGAAATCCGCCGCCGTCTCGACCGTCGCGGACGAAAACCCGCCTTCCAACCGCCTCCCAGCCATGCACCCGAGAAAAGCCCGGAAAACCGCTCATCCCGAAATTCCGGACCTCAAGCCCGACAGACTGCTAGTGTAGTGGTTCGCGTCCGACACTTGGAACCCTCTCCCCGCTTCTTCCCTTGGGGGGAGAGGGAGGGACCCGCGAAGCGGGAGGGTGAGGGCTTGGCCGCCGGTAGGCGGCGGAGAGACTCTTAATAACGCGCCGACGCGCTCCCCCTCACCCCGACCCTCTCCCCGAGGGGAGAGGGAGATTTTTGCCTCGCGCTCTCTCCACTAGTTCGGCTGCACCCTGTAATCGTCCGGATCGTCCGTGACCCAGGCATATCCCGGCGCCGGCTCGAGCTGGCCGCCCGCGTCCCACACCAAGTTCGGGTATTTGTAGTGGGGGGTGCCGGCGTAGACGCGCATGACGTCGTAGCTGTCGGGGTCGTCGCTGAGCCATTGGTAGCCCGATGCGGGCTGGAGCTGGCCGTCCGCGTCCCATACCACGTTCGGGTAGGTGTCGTGGGGCGTGTCGGGGGCGACCGCCAGGACGTCGTAGCTGTCCGGATCGTCGTTGGCCCAGCGATAGCCGGGCGCCGGATCGAGGAGGCCTTCCGCGTTCCAAACCACGTTCGGGTAGGTGTCGTGGGAGGTGCCGGCGGCCGGGTTCCCCGTCTGCCCACCGCCCCACACCACGTCGTAGCTATCGGGGTCGTCCGACGCCCACTCGAAGCCGGGCGCCGGCTCGAGCTGGCCTTCGGCGTTCCAGACCACGTTCGGATAGATGTCGTGGGGCGTGCCCGCGGTGGTCGGGGCGGGCATGGGCGCTGGCGTCGCCGGCGCCGCCGGCGCCGCCTGTTGGATCAGGCCGCCATAGATGTAGCCCACCGCGCCGCCCAACAATGCGACGCGGTACCAGTTCGCGCCGCGCACCTTGCCCGTGACCGAGATCGGGGTGCCGGCGTCCAATCCGCCCACCTTGTCGAAATCGGTCGAAGGGCCGGCACGCACGTTCGAGCGCGTCACCACCCAGTAGGTCGCCGACATCTCGTCCACCGGGATGGCGGGCGGCACCGGTGTGAGCGTGGGTATGGGTGCCGGCGCCGGGGTCAGGGCGGCGGTCTCGGCCTCCCGCAGCTTTTGCAGTCGGATCTCGGCGAGGGCGACGAAGGTGCCGTTCGGGAAGCGGGTCAGATAGGCCTCGAAGTAGGCCGGCTCGTTGCTGGTCTTGATCGAAGTCCAGAACTCGATCTCGATCAGGCTCTCATCGACGCGGGGCGGCTGGATCGGCACCACCGGCTGCGGTGTGGTGGGCGCGGTCGGCGCCGGCAGGGTCGCCACGTCGGGCGGCGGGCCGAGATAGATCGCATCGCCGCCGAGCGAGCCGTAGGTAAACGGCGTCTGCCCGCCGTTCGTCTCGCCCATCACCGTGTCGCGCACGCGGCCGAAGAGCTGGCGCACCTCGAGGCCGGGCGTCCTGATATGTTCGAGCAGCGCCGTCGTATAGGGGCTGTTCTGGGTCGTGCCGTCCTCGGCCGTCGCATCGGCCGACGTGGCGTAGGCGATCAGGGTGTTGGTCGGCGCGTCCTCGAGGCGGGCCAGGCCCCGGCCCACCGCGAAGGCGCGCGTCGCCCCCATGCCGCGCTTCATCTCCTCGGCCAAGGGGTTGTTGCGGCAGGCGTCGAGGATCACGAGGCCGAGTCGATTCGCGCGGCCGGCTTCCGCCACGAGCCACGAGAGGGGCACCGCCCGGCGCAGGTCGCGCTCGCTCCGCAGGCGCGCGTCGACGGGCAGGGCGTAGTTCTCGCCCGCCACCTGGATGCCGTGCCCGGCATAGAACACGAGCGCCAGCTCCGCTCCCTCTGCGGCTTTCCCGAAGCGGTCGACGGCGTCCTCCATGCCCTCGCGGTCGAGGTCGAGGCCGGTGATGACCTCGAAGCCGAGGTCGGTGAGCGTGGCCGACATCGCTTGTGCGTCGTTCCGCGGGTTGGGCAGGGCCGGTGCGTTGACATAGGCCGAGTTGCCCATCACCAGTGCCACGCGCTTTGCCGCCTCCGCTGGCATGGCGGCGGCGAGCATCATGGCGGCCGCGAACAACGCCGAACCGATTCTCAGCATGACCATCCTCCCGGGTGTGCCCTCGCAAGTTATGTGTGCCTCAGCATCCAACAAGAATTTGGCGATGCCAAGGCAGTGTGGGTGCGAAATGCTCGGGCGCCGCCCCTACACCCTGGGCAGGATTCGAAACCGCGATGCCCAGGCGGCGGGAAAAAGCCCCGTCCCCGATGCCCGGGCGCTCATGCGCCCGCGGGCCCGCCCGCCAGTGGGAACCGCGATTCCAGGCCCATGACCTCGAGCCGTAGCTCGGTGCCCGCGACGGCGTAGTCCCAGGGCGGCTCGACCGGGTGGGACCAGAGCTTGCGCCCGTTCCCGTCCCAGGCCGCGAGCTCGAGCTCCGCCGCCATCAGCACCACCGCGCCATGCTGGCGCCACGACCAGAACCCCACCTCGGCGATGTCTTCCCAGAGGCGGCGGGGGCCCGTGAGGTCGTAAGCGAGGAGCCGCGTGCCCGCGCCCACGAACAGGGTCGCCGCCTCCGGCGCGATCAGGGCGCCGGGATGGAAGCCGCTCTCAGGCCCGGGCGCGAAGCGCTGGGCGACGACCAGCTCGGGCCAGCCCGCCTGCCCACGCCCGACGGACACGAAGGAGGCGCATCCCTCCGCGCTTTCGAGGTCGAATTCGTCGACGAGGGATGCGTGCGCGGCATGGTCGGCATAGATTTCAGGCAGCGCGCCGACGGTCGACCAGATCGTCCATTCGCCGAAGCTCGCCTCGAACAGTGTCATCGCGGGGGCTCCTGCGTCTGAATGCGCGTCTCGGGGCGTCACATAGTATATTCGGGCCACGGGTGAGAGAAGGCGCGACCTCGCGGCGGACGGCCGGGTCCACTTTCCCCGATTGACGTGAATCAATTACACATCGGGCGCCCTCCCTTAGAGGTGGGGCCGCCAAAAGAGGGGCGTGGGGCGCCGGGCCGGCGGCGCGCGCCGGCCCTCGACAACGCCATCTGGCTCTATGGCGGCGACCGCGCGGCCATCACCGAGACCGTCGCCAACAGCCGCGGCGGCGTGATGCCGGCCTGGGGCCGGCTGCTCGATCCGGTCACGGTGAAGCAGCTCGCCGTCTACGTCCACTCCCTGGGCGGCGGCGGCTGAGCGGGCCATGCCGGACGGGCGGTCGGACATGAGCCAGCCGGGCGCGGCCACCGAGGTCGAGCGTTTCGACGTCGAGCCGGTCAACAAGAAGGGGCGGCGCGCCCTCTACAAGAAGCGCGAGCGCATCCATCCCAAGCGGGTCAAGGGCGCGTTCCGCCGCTTCAAATGGTGGATCATGGCCGCGACCCTCGGCATCTACTACGTCACCCCGTGGCTGCGCTGGGACCGCGGGCCCGGGGCGCCGGACCAGGCGGTGCTGATCGATATTCCCGGCCGCCGCTTCTACTTCTTCTTCATCGAGATCTGGCCCCAGGAGATCTACTACATCGCCGGGCTCCTGATCGTGGCCGGGATCGGCTTGTTCCTGGTCACCAGCGCCGTCGGCCGCGCCTGGTGCGGCTATAGCTGCCCGCAGACCGTGTGGACCGATCTCTTCCTGGTGGTCGAGCGCTTCGTCGAGGGCGACCGGGCGGCGCGCATCCGCCTCGACAAGGCGCCCTTCTCGGCCCGCAAGGCGGGCAAGCACCTCGCCAAATACGCCATCTGGCTCCTGATCGCCATGGGCACCGGCGGCGCCTGGGTCTTCTACTACGCCGATGCGCCGACCCTGGCCGTCGAGCTGGTGACGCTCTCGGCCCCGACGATCGCCTATGGGACCGTCGCCGTCCTGGCCTTCACGACCTTCGTCCTCGGCGGCCTGATGCGCGAGCAGGTCTGCACCTACCTGTGCCCATGGCCGCGCATCCAGGGTGCCATGATGGACGAGGAGTCCCTGACCGTCACCTACCGCCGCGACCGGGGTGAGCCGCGCGCCCCCTACCGCAAGGGCGACACCTGGGATGGCCGCGGCGACTGCGTCGACTGCAAGGGCTGCGTCGTGTCCTGCCCCATGGGCATCGACATCCGCGACGGCCAGCAGCTCGAATGCATCACCTGTTCCCTCTGTATCGACGCCTGCGACGACGTGATGCACCGCCTCGGCCGCCCGCGTGGCCTCATCGACTACGATTCCCTCGCCAATGCCGACCGCCGCGCCCGCGGTGAGCCCGGCGCCGTCCGCTTCCTGCGCCCGCGCACCCTGCTCTACCTCGGGCTCCTCGTGGCCGTGGGCCTGGTCATGCTGGTGGCGCTGCTCACCCGCGCCCAGACCGACATCAGCGTGCTCCACGACCGCAACCCGCTCTATACCGAGCTTTCCGACGGCTCGATCCGCAATGGCTTCACCTTCAAGATCCTCAACAAGGTGCGCGCGCGGCGCACCTTCGCCATCGGCGCCGAGGGCCTGGACGGGCTGACCCAGGGGCTGATCGGCGCCCAGGACATGGCCGATGCGGCGCCGGTCGTGACGGTCGGGCCCGACAGCCTGCGCAGCATCCGGCTGCTGGTCACCGTGCCCCGCGGGGCGCTCGCCGCGGACTCCCACGCGATCCGCTTCGTGCTCCGCGACACCGAGACCGGGGAGGTGGCCATCTACGACAGCATCTTCCGGGGGCCGGGGCGGTGAGCGCCGGGCGCGAGGTCACCGGGCGCATGGTGCTGATGGGGGCGCTCGGCTTCTTCGGCATCGTCTTCGCCGCCAACGGCGCGCTCGTCTTCTTCGCGCTCGAGAGCTGGCCCGGCCTCGGCACCGATCGCGCCTATGAGGAGGGCGTCGCGTACAACCGGACCCTCGAGGCGGCGCGCGAGCAGTCCGGCCGCGGCTGGGTGAGCGCCCTCGCCTACGAGGGCGGCGCGGTGCGGGTGCGCCTGGCGGGGCCGGGCGGCGCGCCCGTCACCGGGCTCGATGCGCGCATCACCTTCCGCCGCCCGGTCGGCGCGGCGATCACGCTCGTCGTGCCGCTCGAAGAGGCGGTGCCCGGCCTCTATGCGGCCGCGGCGGCCCTGCCCCTCGCCGGGCGCTGGCATGCGGTGCTCGAGGCCGCGCGCGGTGGCGCGCCCGTCTATCGCATGCGTCACGAGCTGATGGTGGCGCCGTGACCGTCGCGGCCTCCCCGGTCTCCCCGGCCCCCCTTGTGGCGGAGCCCTTCGTCGCCGAGCTTCCGGGCGGCGGGCGGCGCCTTCACCTGATGGTCGACAACATCCATTGCGCCGGCTGCATCCGCCGCATCGAGGACGGGCTTCACGCCATGCCCGGGGTCACCCGCGCCCGGGTCAATATGAGCACCCGGCGCCCTCCTCGGCCGGCTGGAGGCGCTCGGCTACGCCGCGGCGCCCTACGACCCCGCGCGCCTGGGCGAGGCGGGCGCGCGCGAGGAGCGGCGCCTCCTCATGGCCCTCGCCGTGGCCGGCTTCGCCGCCGCCAATGTGATGCTGCTCTCGGTCTCGGTCTGGGCCGGCCACGGGGGCGGCATGGGCGAGGCGACACGCGCCATGTTCCACTGGGTCTCGGCCCTGATCGCGCTTCCCGCCGTGGCCTATGCCGGGCAGCCCTTCTTCCGCGCGGCCCTCGCGGCCCTGCGCGCCGGCGCCCTCAACATGGACGTGCCCATCGCCCTCGCCGTCATCCTCGCCGCCGGCATGAGCCTGCAGCAGACCATCGCCGGCGGCCCGCACGCCTATTTCGACGCCTCGGTGGGGCTGCTCTTCTTCCTCCTCGTCGGCCGCTATCTGGACCGCTGGGCGCGGGCGCGGGCGCGCTTCGCGGCCGAGCACCTGGTCGGCCTCGCCGGCGTGACGGCGCTGGTCGTGGGGCCGGGCGGCCGGGTCCGCCCCGTGGCCGTCCCGGACCTCGCACCCGGCATGGTCGTCGCGGTGGCGGCGGGGGAGCGCGTGCCGGCCGATGGCCGAATCGTCGAGGGCAGAAGCGCGGTCGATACCAGCCTGGTGACCGGCGAGAGCCTGCCCGCCGACGTCGCGCCGGGCGCGCTGCTGCACGCCGGGACCCTCAACCTGGCCGCGCCCATCCGCGCCCGGGTGACGGCCGTGGGCGAGGATACGCTCCTCGCCGAGATCGTGCGCCTGATGGAGGCGGCGGAGCAGGGCCGCGCCCGCTACGTCCGCCTCGCCGACCGGGTGGCGCGCGTCTACGCCCCCGCCGTCCATCTCCTGGCGGCCGGCACCTTCCTGGGCTGGTGGGTGCTCATCGGCGCCGGCTGGGAGGCGTCGCTGATGGCCGCCGTCGCCGTCCTCGTCATCACCTGCCCCTGCGCCATCGGCCTCGCCGTGCCGGCGGTGCAGGTGGTGGCGACCGGGCGGCTCATGCGCCGGGGGCGTGCTGCTCAAGTCGGCCGACGGGCTCGAGCGCCTGGCGGCGGTGGATACGGTCGCCCTCGACAAGACCGGGACCCTCACCATGGGCCGCCTCGGCCTCGTGGGCGCGGACGCGGTGGCGGCCGCGGACCTGGCAACCGCGGCGGCGCTCGCCACCCGCTCGCGCCATCCGGCGTCGCGGGCGCTCGTCGAGGCGGCCGGGGACGCGGCCCTGCCCGAGGCCCACGGCGTCGGGGAAGTGCCCGGCCAGGGCCTCGAGGGCATCGTCGCCGGGCGCCGGGCGCGGCTCGGGCGGCGCGCCTGGTGCGGCGTCGCGGGCGAGCCGGCCGACGAGTCGCCCGGCACCGAGATCTGGCTCGCCGTCGAGGGCCGGCCGCCGGTGCGGTTCCGCCTGGCCGACAGCTTGCGCCCGGACGCGGCCCATGCCGTCGCGGCCCTGCGCGCGCTCGGCCTAGTACCCACTTTCATAATTCCGTGTGCCATACGACGGCGCCCCGAGGCCCCCGGACGTCGTCGCGCGCCGCTTGTGATGCCCCGGCATCACGGCGCGCCACGTTCCTAGCCGGGAACCTCGGGGCGCCGTCGTATGGCACACGGAATTATGAAAGTGGGTACTAGAGGTCATCCTGCTCTCGGGCGACCGGCACGATGCCGTCGCCACGGTGGCGCGGGAACTTGGCATCGCGGATTTCGCGGCCGGGCTTCTCCCCGCCGACAAGGTCGCGCGCCTGGGCGCGCTCGCCGCCGCGGGCCGCCGCGTGCTCATGGTGGGCGACGGGCTCAACGACGCTCCGGCGCTCGCCGCGGGCTTCGCCTCCATGTCGCCCGCTTGTGCCGCCGACGTGAGCCGCGCGGCCGCCGACCTGGTCTTCCAGGGCGCCGCCCTGGCGCCGGTGCCGGCGGCCATCCGGACGGCGCGCTGCGCCGGCCGCCTGGTGCGCCAGAACCTGGCACTCGCCTTGCTCTACAACGCTGTCGCCGTGCCCCTGGCGGTGGCCGGTCTGGCGACGCCGCTCCTGGCCGCCGTGGCCATGTCGTCGAGCTCGCTCGCGGTCACCCTGAACGCTCTTCGCCTGGGCGCGGGCCGCCTGGGCGCGGGCGGCCGGGGGAGCGGCTGAGATGGCGGCCCTCGCATTCCTCATCCCGGCGGCGCTCTTCCTCGGCCTGCTCGGGCTCGGCGCCTTCTTCTGGGCCCTGCGGAGCGGCCAGTTCGACGATCTCGACGGCGCCGCCCAGCGCATCCTGCTCGACGACCCGCCCGCCGCCCCCGAGCCGGCCGCCGCGCACCCCGAGGCGACAGCGCCGAGGGAAGGCGCCCTCTGAGCGATCGGCCCGCGCCTGTTTCCGCGACCGGATGTCACCCTATAGGGCGGTATGGGCCGCAAAACGCTCGCGAACCAAGGTGACGATCGCGCCTCAAGCACGTATTCTACGCTCATGCTGAAGAGCCTCAAGCTCGAGAATTTCAAAAGCTGGCCGAGTGCCGATCTCGAATGCGGCCGGATCACTGGCTTGTTTGGAACGAATTCGTCCGGAAAGACGAGCTTGATCCAGTTTTTGCTTCTCCTGAAGCAGACAAAAGACGCGACAAATCGAAGAATTTCACTGGATCTCAATGGGCCGTATGTGAATCTCGGTGTGTTTCGCGACCTGATTCATCGTCATGCGGAGGATCAGGCGCTGCCGTGGTCGCTCTCCATCGAGCTGGAGGAAAACCTCGCACTGGTCGATCCGAGCGGGAAGCGGACCGCGACGATCGCCCGGTCGCGCGAGCTCGAAATCGAAAGCGAAGTCCAATTCACGGGAAAGAGCGTGGTCTCGACGCGACTGGCCTATCGCGTCGGAGACATGACGTTTTCGTTGAAGCCGAGGGGCGCCAGCGAGCGCGAATTCGAGCTCGATGCTCAAGGCGGTGAGTTTCGGTTTGTTCGGACCCAAGGTCGGCCGTGGCAGCTTCCTGGGCCGATGAAGTCCTATGCGTTTCCCGACCAGGCGCGGACGTATTTTCAGAACGCCTCTTTTCTTGCCGACCTGGAAGCGGCTTACGAAGAGCAGATGGATCGCACGTTCTATCTCGGTCCGTTGCGCGAGTACCCGCAGCGCGATTACCTGTGGGCCCGATCGCGGCCACAAGACGTCGGTCTCCGAGGCGAGAAGGCTATTGATGCGATACTGGCCGCAACAGCGGCGGACGAGCGACGGAACCTACGACCTAAGACCCGGCTTCGGCCGTTTCAGGATATGATCGCCTACTGGCTGCGCGAAATGGGCCTGATCCACGACTTTCGCGTCGAGGAGATCGCCAAGGATTCCAATCGCTGGCAAGCTCGAATCAAGATCAGCAAGGGCGGGGCGGAGGCATACCTCACGGATGTCGGCTTTGGTGTTTCGCAAGTCCTTCCCGTGGTGACCCTGCTGCAATATGTCCCAGAGGGCTCCACGGTTATTCTGGAGCAGCCGGAGATACACCTGCATCCGCTCGCGCAGGCGAATTTGGCCGATGTGATCATCAATGCGGCGATGCATCGACGGGTCCAGGTCATACTGGAGAGTCACTCCGAGCACTTGCTCCTCCGTCTCCAGCGCCGCGTTGCCGAGGAGGCAGTATCGGCTGACGAAATCAAGCTGTACTTCTGTGACGCTCGGGAGGGAGCCTCGAAGCTCAGGCCACTCGATCTCGATTTATTTGGGCAGATTACCAATTGGCCCCAGAGCTTCATGGGTGATGCGTTTGGCGAGACCGTTGCGGCTGAGAAGGCGCGCCTGGAACGCATGAAAAAGGCCGCTGCTGAATGATCCGGCGCGTCGTGGACACGAACGTTCCCGTTGCCGCGAACGGTCGAAACACGAACGCGTCTATCGACTGTCGCATCGCATGCGTTGATTTCCTGAATGCGCTCGTCGAGTGTGGTTGCGCGATTCTGGACCTCGGCGGGCGGATTGAGGAAGAATACCGGCGCTATCTCTTTCCGAGCGGCCAACCAGGGGTTGGGGACCGCTTCTATCAGGTGATCCTGAGCAGCGCGCCGGCGCGCGTCGAACGGATCGAGCTACCGGTCGATCCCGACACTGGGGAATTCATCGATTTTCCCGCCGATCCTGCCTTGGCGGGCTTCGACAGATCAGATCGTAAATTCGCGGCGGCGGCTCGAAGGAGTGGTCTCCCAGTCGTCAACGCGACCGACGGCGATTGGCTCGATTACAAGAGCGCCTTGAGTGCGAATGGTATTTCCGTGGAGTTTGTTTGTGGCTGCGATACGAGCGATTGGTTCATCGATTCTTGAGCGATATGGATATCGTGAGCGTTTGTCGCCAACTTGCCGGATGTTCACGGAGGCGGCTCGAGCCCGGCATTCCTGTGTGCGGAGTCGGCGGCTGAATTGCGCCAATCCACTCGTGCAACTTCGGTTCGGCCATGCGCGGGCGCTCACCAATGTCGTAAGTATTGCTTGATAAATTTTATGCCCACCCAATATTAAAATCGGCCCGCCACGCCGCCGGCCGAAATGTATAGAATTGTTAAGGTTCAAACCCCAATCTCTCAACCCATTGAAAACTAACGTTTCCTCTCGTCGCCACCTTAACAAACCTTGACGCTTTCGCCCCATCAGGTCGGCATTCTGGGCTCGCGGCGGACGATGGGGGCGGGGGCGACGCGGGCTTCGCGGTGGAGCACGTAGAGGCCGCCGCCGACCACCAGCACCACCCCGGCGACGATGCTCGGCCCCGGCAGCTCGCCCCAGATGAGCCAGCCGAAGAGCACCGCCCAGACGAGGGCCGTGTAGTCGAAGGGGGCGACGACGCTCGCCGGTGCCGCGCGGTAGGATTCGGCGATGTAGTAGTGGCCGGCCGCGGCGATCGGGCCGCAGATGGCGATGACGAGGATTGCGGGCCAGCTCGGCGTGACCCACACGAAGGGCATGGCGAGGGCGCTCACCGAAAGGAAGGTGAGGGTCGTGTAGAAGCCCATGGTCGCGGCCGGCTCGCTGATGCCCATGCGGCGCGAGACCATGATGGCGGCCGCGTAGCTGACCGCGGAGGCAAGCGAGAAGAGCATGGCGGGATGAAAGGCCCCGAAGCCGGGCTTGACCATGATGAGGACGCCGATGAAGCCCACCACCACGGCCGACCAGCGCCGCAGGCCCACCTTCTCGCCGAGGATGGGGACGGCGAGGGCGGTGATGAAGAGCGGGGCCGAGAAGGCGACGGCCACGGCGTCGGCCAGCGGCAGCTTGACGATGGCGAGGTAGAAGCTCGTATAGCCCGCCGTCATGAGGAGGCCGCGGAGGGCGTTGGCGAGGGGGCGCTTGGTGCGCAAGGCCCGCGGCCCGGCCGTCCGCCACGCGATCACGGCCATCAGCGGCAGCGCCACCAGCGAGCGCACGAAGAGAATCTCGATGACCGGGACCTGGTTGCCCAGGAGCTTGATCAGCACGTCCTGGAAGCCCATCACGGTGACGGCCGTGATGCCGAAGACGATGCCGAGCACGTGGGACTGGACGTGCGGCGCCGCGGGCGCGAGGGCGGCGGTCATGGCTCGGCCCGGCGGCGCCCCGGCGCCTGTCGGATCGTGGGCGTGGACCGCCGTCCCGGGGCGCCGCGGGGCGCCGGGAACGTGGCCGGGCCGGCCATGGGCGCCGCGCCGCGCGGGCTAGAATTCGCGGCCGATGGCGCGGTCGAGCGAAAGCCGGCCGCCGCCCTTGAAGACGAACGCCAGCGCGATCACCGCCCACAACAACGGGAACTCGTAGCCCCCCTTGCCCCAGAAGTAGCCGTTCGGCATGTGGACGTGGAAAACCGTCACCAGCAGCAGGATGACCACGGCCAGCGCCGCCGGCCGGGTGAGCAGCCCGATGGCGAGGAACAAGCCGCCGAAGAACTCGGTAATGCCCACCAGGTATGCGAGCGGCATGGCCGGCTCGAGCCCGATTTTCATGAAGAAGCCCGTGGTCCCCTCGATGCTGCCGCCGAACCAGCCGAACAGCTTGCCCGCCCCGTGCGGCATCAGGAACAGCCCGGTGGCGAAGCGCACACCGGGCCAGGCGAGGCAGGACCCGGCCCCATAGAGGCCCGCGAGCGCCGGGATGATGAGTTTGGTCTGGTTGTCCTGGTCGGTCATGTTGGAAGCCCTCCCTGGCTATGGTCGTGGCCGGCGGCGCATTTGCGCGCGCGCCGTCGTCGCCACCCGATGGGGCCGGACCAGGACATTCAGGTTCGTCCCACGACCGCGCGCCCATGGCGGGCGGAGAAATCGACCTCCGGGCCCTTGGGCACGATGCGGGTCGGGTTGATGCCCGCGTGGCTGGTGTAATAGTGGCGCTTGATATGGTCGAGGTCCACGGTTTCCGCGACCCCCGGCACCTGGTACAGGTCGCGCGTATAGGCCCACAGGCTGGGGTAGTCGACGAGCCGGCGCCGGTTGCACTTGAAGTGCCCGACATAGACGGCGTCGAAGCGCACCAGGGTCGTGAAGAGGCGCCAGTCGGCCTCGGTGATCGCCTCGCCGACGAGGTAGCGCCGGTCACGGAGGCGGTCCTCGAGCCAGTCGAGCGCCGCGAAAAGAGCCTCGAAGGCCTCCTCGTAGGCCGTCTGGCTGGTGGCGAAGCCGGCCCAGTAGACGCCGTTGTTGACGATGGTCCCGCGCCGCGTGTCCCACAGGACCGGTACCGTGACCCGCCCCGTATAGCCCGGCCGGGCGGCCGTATAGGCCTGGTGAAGGTGGTCGAAGCCGTTCGCGGAATCGGGGATGCAGCCGGGGCTTTGGGAGAAGGCCCAGCCCTCGGCGCCCATCAGGGGATCGAGAACCGAGAGCGTGACCGCCGCCTCCAGGTGCTTGAGCTTGCGCGCGATCTAGGGTGCGCGAGGCCCAGGGGCAGGCGAGAGAGGCGTAGAGGTGGTAGCGCCTGGCTTCGGCCCTGAAGCCGCCCGCGCCCGTCGGCCCCGGCGCCCCGTCGGGCGTGACCCAGTCGCGGAAGGCCGAATCGCGGCGGATGTAGCGGCCGTCCGCCGCGCGCGGGAGGTCGTCTTCGCCAGCGTGCCAGCGGCCGTCGATCAAAACGCCCACCGGCCGTCCTCCAAGCCCCTACGGCGCGGCGGCCTCGCCGAGGAACGCGGCGATGGCGTTCGACGGCACCGCATAGGCCAGGCGCGGCGAGACATAGTCCGCCTGGCTCGTGTCCCCGAGCACGAAGCTCGCCACCATGCCGATCACCGCGCCCGCGCGATCGACGACGGGGCCGCCGGAATTGCCGGGCTCCACATCGATATGGAGCTTGATGGCGTCGTCGTAGCCGTAGCCATTGTATTCGAGGCGGGTGGCCCGCCGGGCCTGTACCACGCGGCCGGGCGACACCACGCCGGGGCGGTTGCCGGGCGCGCCGATGGCGAGCACCAGATCACCCTCCAGCACCCGGTCCGAATCGGCGAGGCGCGCGGCCCGCATGCCCGGGAAGGGCGCCATGCGCAGGAGGGCGAGCTCCCGCGCCGGGTCGACGCGCAGGATCTCGGCCCCGTGGGTGCGGCCGTCGAAGGTGATCACCTCGGCCACGAAACGTGGGTCGAGGGCGATGTGCGCCGCCGTGACCACGTATCCCGCCCGATGGACGATCACGCCGCTGGCCGCGTTCACGATCGCGCGCGCGGCCGCCCCGCGCCCGCCCTCGGCGCCGGTGTCGGGGTCGAGTATCACGACGCGCGCGTAGCTCGCCGCGGCCTCGCCCGCGATCGCCCGATAGCCGTCGAAGAGGAGTGCCGCCTCCACCTGGTGGGGGTAGGAGAGCGTCATCGGCCGGACATCGTCGCCCGCGCGCTGGCCCAGGCCCAGGCAGCCGGAAAGAAGGGCTGCCGCGAGCAGGGCCGGCGCACACCGCGGCAGCCTGGCCGTCAAACGTCGGGCGCCATGCCGAGGGCCTCCTTGAGCGGCCCCAGATGGTCGTCGTAGTGACGCCAGCGGCCGACCGACGAGGAATAGATCGGCTGGCGCACCTGCCAGAAGCTGGCCGTGCGCACCGTCCGATCGTGCTCGTGGAAGGATAGGCAGGCGGGGTCCCACTCGAGGCCGCAGAAATCGATGATCCGGCGGCTCCAGCCCTCCTGGTCGGCCACCAGATCCTCATAGGGCACTTCGAGGATGGGGCTGGGCAGCACCGTCCGCCAATGGGCCATGATGCGCTCGTACTGGCGGAAGTAGAAGCCGAGATTGGCCAGATCGTAACTGAAGTGAATGCCGCGGGCGAAATTCTGGACATAGCAGGAGAGGCAGGTGTCGAGCGCATCGCGGCGCGTGTGGATGAGGCGGGCCCGCGGCATGAGGGTCGCGATCAGCCCCAGCCTGACGAAGTTGTTCGGCATCTTGTCCGTGATCCGGTCCGCCTCGGCGGAATGCTCGCGTAGGGGCTCGAGATAGCGCGCGGCCGTTTGGGCGGCATTCGTCCCGTCGATCTCGGTGGCGCAGACGGGGTATGGGCTCGGCGAGCCGAGCAGGGTCGGCAACTCGGAGATGAGCTGGCGCACGGCCTGGAGCTCGCCGGCGCCGGTCGCCCGCGGGTGGACGGCGATGATCTGCTCGACCAGCGTCGTGCCCGAGCGCGGCATGCCGACGATGAAGACAGGCAGCTCGGACTCGCTCCCGCATCCGGCGCGCTCGGCGAAAAAGTCCGCCGTGAAAGTCTCGATCACCATCGAGACGTACTGCTCGAAGCCCTCCGGATCGAAATCGACCTCCTGGTTCTTGAGCTCGTTGGCCTTGCGGAAGCAGGCGAAGGCCCGGTCGTATTCGCCCAGGTCCTCGTAGCTCTTGCCGAGCGTGAAGTTGAGGTTGATGAATTGGCGCGGGGGCTGGTTCCCGGTGCCGAGCTGCTCCTCGAGGCGGGCGATCTCCTCGCCGTCGAGGCGCGCCTTGCTGTTGATCGCCAGGTTGTAATGGGCCTCGGCCAGGTCGGGCTTCAGCGCGAGCGCCCGGCGGTGGCGGGCGGCCGCCTCCTCGAAGCGGCCCTGCTGCTGCAGGCAGATGCCCATGGCGTAGTGCGCCTCGGCGAGCTCGGAGTCGAGCTCGAGGGCGCGCTCGACGCAGGCCACGGCCTCCGCGGCCCGGCCCTGCTGGCTGAGGGCGTTGCCGAGGTTGCTGTGGGCCTCGGCATAAGCCGGGTCGATCGCGATCGCGCGCTCGTAGGTGGCGATGGCATCGTCCGGCCGATCGAGCTCGATCAGGGTGCGCGCGAGGTTGTTGTAGGCGACGGCGTATTCGGGCCGGGCGTCGATGGCGGCCATGAAGCTCTCGGCCGCGGCGGCGTATTCGCCTCTCTGCCGCAGGACGTGGCCGCGGCCGTTCAGCCCCTCGGCATAGCCCGGGTCGATTTCGATGGCGCGCTCATAGCTGGCCAGCGCGTCACCATCCCGCCCTTGCCCGATATAGGCATTGCCGAGGTTGACGAACGCGCCGGCAAGCTCGGGGTCGATCGCCACGGCGGCTTGGAACGACTCGATGGCGGCGCCGACCTCGCCCGCGCCCATCCGCGCGTTGCCGATATTGACGTGCGCCTCGGCATAGCTGGGATCGGCGTCGATCGCGCGCCCATATGAAGCCAGAGCCGCGTCCGGCTCGCCCGCGTCGATCAGGGCGTTGCCGAGGTTGTTGTGGGCTTCGGCATCGCCGGGCGCGAGCTTGGCCGCGGTGCGGTAGTGGGTGATGGCCTCCTCGAGCTTGCCTTCGTCATACAGCACGTTGGCGAGGGCAAAATGCGCGAACGCATCCTCCGGGTCCGACGCCAGCGCTTGACGGTAGCTCGCCGCCGCCTCGCCCAGCCTGCCGATCGCGCGGTAGGCCTCGCCGAGGTTGCTATAGACCACCGGCGACGCGCCGCCCGCGGCGATGGCTTGCTGGATCATGGAGACGGCGACGTCGTCCTGGCCGACCTGGTGCGCGAGCAGGCCCATATAGTGGAGCGCGTCCGGGTGGTCGGGCCGCGCCTGCAGGACGCTTCTGTAGAGGCCCTGGGCGGCCTTGAGGTCGCCGGCCTGGTGCCGTTCGAGGGCGGCGGACAGCATGGCCTCCGCATCGGTGCCCGGCCCCATGGGCCCGCTCTCGTCGCTCACCGCCGGCGCTTTCGGCGCGGCTCAGCCACTGGGCCGGCCCAGGGCGCGGCGCAGCGGCGCCAGATGCGCATCATAGTTGCGCCAGCGCTCGACGGAAGAGCCGTAGATGGGCTGGCGCACCTGCCAGTAGCTGGCGGTGCGCACGGGGCGCTCGGTCTCGTGGAAGCGCAGACAGGCGTCGTCCCATTCGAGGCCGCAGAAGGCGATCAGCTCGCGGCTCACGCGCTCCTGGTCGGCGATCAGGTCCTCGTAGGCGACCTCGAACATGGGCAGCGGCAGGGTTTCGCGCCAATGGACCATGAGGCGCTCGTACTCCCGGTAGTAGGCCCCCAGGTCGCTGAGGTCGTAAGCGTATTCGTGCTCGGCCACGAAGTTCTGGAAGTAGCAGGAGAGGCAGGTGTCCATGGGGTCGCGCCGGCAGTGAACGACCCGCGCCCTCGGGAAGAGGACGGCGATCAGCCCGAGATGGAGAAAGTTTCCGGGCATCTTGTCGGTGATGCGGCGCGCCTCGCCGGCCTCCGGCGCGAGGCCCGAGAGCGCCGCCAGGTATTCGGCGGCGAGGCGCTCGGTCGATGCCCCGTCGAGCCTGGCGACGCATTCCGGGAATGGGTCGCCAGCGCCTATCAGCGCGGGGAGGCCATGGCTCAGGCGGTTGATGTCAGGGCGCTCGCCGGCGCCGAACGCTTCGCCGTGGCTGGCGATCACCTGCTCCACCAGGCTCGTGCCCGAGCGGGGCATGCCGACGATGAAGACCGGCTGCTCGGACGGGCTGCCGCCCGCATCGGCGCGCTTGTCGAAGAACGTGCGGTCGAACGTCCCGATCTGCCGGCTGACGAGTCCCGCGTGCTGGCTCGCGTCGAAGCGTTGCGGCGCGCCCCGCACGGCGTTGGCCGCCCCATAACGTTCGAAGGCTTCGTCGTAGCGCCCGAGATCGTCGAGGATCTTGCCGAGCGCGAACCCCGCGTCGAGTCGCTCGGCATCGGCAAGGCTCGGGCGCGCCAGCAGCGCCTCGAGCTCGACGATACGCTCGTCGCCGGTCTCGAACCGCTTGATCTGGGCCAGCCAGGCGTGGGCCTTTACGTGGCCGGGCTCTATGGCGAGCGCGCGCTCGAGGCAGGCCCGGACCGCATCGAAATCGCCGATGGCCGTGTGGCATGCCGCCTTGCTCATCTCACTTTCGACCGAGTTGGGCCGCAGCTTCGAATAGCTTTCGAATTGGGCGAGGGCCTCGGCCATGCGGCTCTGGTCGAAGAGGATGTTGCCCAAATTCAAACGCGCGTCGGCCATGGCCGGGTCGCGGTCGAGTGCCGCCCGGTAGCTTGCGGCCGCGCCCTCGGCATCGCCGGCTTGTTTGAGCAGCAATGCGAGCTGAAAGTGAGCCGCCGTCGAGTCGGGTGCGAGCGCGAGGGCGCGGCGGCAAGCGTCGATGGCCTCCCGCGCCCGGTCCGCCTTGGACAGCGCCTGGGCTATGGCGAGCAGGGTATCGGGATCGTCGGGTCTGATGGCCAGGGCCCGTTGGTAATGCGGCAGCGCCTCCGCGATCCGGTCCAGGCTGACCAGCGCGTTGGCGAGGTTGCTCAGCGCCTCGGAGTAATCCGGCCGCGCGGCGATGGCGCGCTTGTAATGGGAGAGCGCCCGCTCCGCCTGCCCGTCCCGCGCCAGTAGGTTGGCGAGGCTGTTGTGGGCCTCGGCGTGGGAGGGGTCGAGCGCGATGGCGCGACGCAGCGGCCGCGCCGCCTCCTTGGCCCGGCCCAGGGCGATGAGCGCGCCCGCGAGGTTGAAGTAGCTGCCGGGATTGCGGCTGTCGAGCACCACGGCGCGGCGGCCATGATGGACGGCGTCCTCGGCGCGCCCGAGGGCGCGATAGACGAGCCCGAGATTGTCGTGGTAGGCGGCGACCCTGGCGTTTCCCGCGATGGCCCGCTCGATGGCCTCGGCCGCCTCATCGAGGCGCCCGGTCTGATAGGCGACGACGCCGAGCAGGTGGAGGACGTCGGGCTGGTCGGGACTGGCCTCGAGTACGTCGCGGTAGATCGCCTCGGCTTCCCGCAGGCGGCCCGCCTGATGATGGTGCATGGCCGCCGATATCGCACCCCGCGGCGCCACCGGGATTCCGCCGCCGGCCCCGCCAGCGGCGCCCGCTTCAGAGTCCGTTCGTTGTCGCCGGTTCAATTTCGCCGCTCCCGCCCCGGGCCCCGCTCCGTCACCAACTTGCCCATTCCGCCCATTCGGTCACTCCCGATCTGGTCCCAGGATATCCGTCAATGCCTTCAGATGACGCCCGAAGCGATGCCCGCGGCCAACGGATGAGGCGTAGAGAGGCTGCCGAACCTGCCAGAAGCTGGCGCTTTGTACCGCGCGCTGGGTTTCATGGAAAGCGAGACAATCGGGGTCCCAGTCGAGCCCGAGGAAGCCGATGAGCTCGCGCGATGCCCCCTCCTGATCGTCGATGAGCCGCTCGTAGCGCACCTCGTGCATGGGTAGCGGCAGCACCGACCGCCAATGGTCCATCAACGAGCGATAGTCGTTGTGATAGCGGCCGAGCGCACCGAGGTCGTAGGCGAACCTGAGCGGCTGGCTGAAGCTCGTGAAGTAGATGGAGGCGCAGGTGTCGAGCCCGTCGCGCGCGCAGTGCACGATGCGCGCGGTCGGCAGGATCGTGGCGATCAGGCCCAGGGCATGGAAGTTGGTGGGCAGCTTGTCCGTCACGCGCTCGGCGTCTGGCGCGAGCCGGCCGAGCTCGTCGGCGACGGTCTTGCCGAGGCGCCCGGAATCCCCTTCGGTGAGCGCGGCGGCCGATTCCGGGAATCCGGCTTCGCCCGGGAGGCTCGCGATGATATTCGGGATCAGCGCCAGCTCGCCACCGCCGAAGCAGGCGGGATGGCTGGCTATGATCTGTTCGACGAGCGAGGTTCCCGAGCGCGGCATGCCGACGATAAAGACGGGGCGGTCCGCGATATGCCCGTGCCCGCGATGGCGCTGGAAGTAGTCGGCCCCGAAGACCGCCATGAGGCGCGCGACGTAATCGCCGTGCTCGTCGGGGTCGTAATCGATGGCGCGCCGCTTGAGCTCGTTTGCGCGCCGGTAGGCCGCGAAGGCCTCGTCGTCCGCGCCTTGTTCCTCGAGGACCTTGACGAGGGTGAAGTTGAGGCTGATCTCCCGCTCGGGCTCCAGCCCCGGGTCCTCGAGCATCGCCCGAACCCGGCCCACCTCCTCGGAGCAGCCCGAAAGCGAATTCATGAGCGCGAGGTTGTAGTAGGCCGGCCCCTGATCCGGGTCGAGCTCGAGCGCGCGCTCGAAACAGCGCCTGGCCTCTTCGAAATGGCCTTGGTGCTGCAGGGCGCCGCCGAGGCCGACATGGGCTTCGGTCAGCTCGGGGGCAATGCGGATCGCCCGCCGGTAGCTCTCGATGGCGCGGTCCACCTGGCCGAGGTCGGCGCGGGCGTCACCGAGACGGTAGTGCGCCTCCGGGAAGTCGGGCGCGAGGCCGATGGCACTCTCGAGGTGTTGCGCGGCATCGCTCGGCCGGCCCTCGGTCAGGGCGATTGCACCGATGCCATAATGGGCTTATGCCAACTTGGGCATGTGGACGAGGGCGCGCGCGTAGCTTTCGCGCGCCTCCTCGAGCCTCCCGGCGGCCTGGAGCTCCGCCCCCAGCCGGAAATGCGCCGGGCCGTATTCGGGATCCATGGCGATGGCGCGGCGGAAGCTGGCGATGGCCTCCTCGGCTTGCCCCAGCTCGACGCATGCGATGCCCAGGTTGTAGCTCGCCTCGGCGAAAGCGGGGGCGAGGGCGGCGGCGCGGCGAAAGCATCCGGCGGCCTCTTCGTGCCGCCCGAGCGCGCTGAGGGCGGTGCCGAGGTTGTTGTTCACCAGCGGATGATCGGGCTGGGCCGCGAGCGCGCGGCGGTAATGGGGCTCGGCCTCGGCCGTCCGGCCCGCCCGGTGCAGCGCGTTCGCGAGGTTGTAGGCGGCCTCGGCGTCCCCCGGCTGGTGGGCCAGGGCGGCTTCGTAGGCTTCGAGCGCCTCGCCGGTCTGGCCCGCCGCTTCGAGCAGGCCACCGAGGCCGTTATGGGCGCGCGAATTGCCGGGGTCGCCGGCGAGGATTTCCCGGTAGAGTGTGAGCGCCAGCGCCAGATCGCCCCGCTTTCCGGCCTCGCCGGCCAGGCTCAGCCGGATCGGCGCCGATCCGGGTCGCGCTTCGAGCGCGCGACGCAGCAGGGAGATTCCAAGCTCCGCCTTGCCGGTCGCGCATTCGATGCGCCCGAGAACGTGCAGGGCGTCCGCGTTGCCCGGATGGCGCCGCAACACCGGCTCGCAGAGGCGCCTTGCGGCGCCAAAATCCCCACCACGGGAAAGGGCGGCCGCCTTCGTCAGCAGGTCCGGTACGCTGGAGCCGCCAGGCGCGCCTTGTGTGGCACTCGGCTTGTTGCGGATCCCGGCTTTCGCGCCGGCACGGCGAATAGCACGGTTCATGCTGGGTTCCATGAAAGCGTTTGTGCCGCCGAACGACGGCGGTGATGAATAATGCCAAGGTCGCGTTTCCATTCCAACCGTCTGGGTGCCTCGCGGCGCCGCGCTGGCCTTTGCCGGTACCAGGCGCGATAGTGGTGGGATCTCCGCTGAAACACACGCTAGGCGGTAGGATGCCGGTGCGGCCCAAATCCGAGACCCGATATGTTGCACGAAAGGCACATGGGTGGAAATATTATCGTCCACTTGGCGAAATGCCTTGCCCCCACTGGGTCCTTGTATCAAAAAAGCTACAGCCCGGCTCCGCCAATTTGGTGATCGGGCAATGGCTATAGACCCGAGCCAACACAAAAAACGTACTGAGCCTTAGCGTTTGGAGAGGAGGTTCCATTGGTAAATGAGAAGCAGTTGAGGTCCGTACTGCTCGGATCCGGCGCGGCGGTAGCACTGCTCGCGTCGCCGGCGGTAGCGGGCGAAGTAAGCGACCTGAAGTCGCAGATCGAAGCGCTTCAGAATCGTCTCGATCAGGTTGAGACCCAGCAGACCCGCATCGAGGAGCGGCAGGAGAGCGTCGCGCCCGCGAACGCGGTGGTCGGCGGCGATTTCCCGGGGTCCTGGAAGCTTCCAGGCACGGACACGTCGATCTCCTTCAGCGGTTATGTGAAGGGTGATTTCATCTACGACCTCGGCCGCGACGTCGGCGACTCGTTCGTCGTCTCGTCGATCCCGGTCGACAACTCGGTGGCGAGCAACGCGGACGGCAACGTTCGCCTGCACGCCCGCCAGTCGCGTTTCCGGTTCGACAGCCGGACGCCGACGGACTGGGGCCAGCTCCGGACCCGGATCGAGGGCGACTTCTCCGGCACGGGCGGTAACGAGCGGTTCTCGAACTCGAGCACGTTCCGTCTGCGGCATGCCTGGGGCCAGTTGGGCCCGGTGCTCGCCGGCCAGACCTGGACCACCTTCATGGACCAGGATACCTACGCCAACACGGTCGACTTCGCCGGCCCCGTCGGCGTCGAGTTCGCCCGTCAGGCCCAGATCCGGTTTTCGACCGGCTTGGCCGAAGGGCTGAGCTTGGATCTGGCGGTCGAGAACCCGGAATTCCAGGTCCGCCAGTTGGATAACGATGACATGACGGTTACCAACACCCACATCGTCGACACGATGCCGGACTTCATCGCGGCGTTGCGGTACCGGGATTCCTGGGGCGCCGTGAACGTCTCGGGTCTCGGCCGGCACTTCAATCACGACACCGGCCTGGCCTCGGAGAGTGCCGCGGGCTGGGGCTTCCATGCCGGCGCCACGGTCAACCTGCCGTTCATCGCCGAGGGCGACAAGATCGTCGGCCTGTTCAACATCGGCCAGGGCCTTGGGCGTTATTTGACCGGCAGCTCGGGATCGGGCTCCGTCATGGTTCACTGTAACAATCAAGTACTAGGCATGTACGCTTCGCCGCTGACCAACCCCGGCTGCAATTCGACAATGTCGGTCGCCACCTCGTGGGGCTTCATGGTCGGCGGGACGCACCAGTGGACAGGCAACATTTCGTCCAACGCCTATTACGGCCACACCGAACACAACTACGATGTGAACGCGGTGGGCCCCCGTATGGTTCGCGGGTTGGTCAGCGCGCTCGACTCGGTCCACGCGAACTTCATGTGGAACCCGGTGTCGTCGGTGACGGTCGGCCTCGAGTTCATCCATGGCTGGCTCGATACGGTCAGCCAGACCGCGGGTGTCGAAAGCGGTGGCACGGCGAGCCGCTTCCAGCTCGGCCTGAAGTACGGCTTCTAGGCCACGCGCCGGAAGACGATCCCACCTTCGGGCCGGCCCTTCGGGGCCGGCCCGTTTCTTTACTGCGGGCCGCCCCGTCGGGGCCGGCCTTTTTCTTTGGGTGCGTCCCTTTCTTCGACCGCCCTCTTCTTCGACCGAACGAAATCTCGCGAGTGCCGTGTGACGGCCGGCGCCGTCAACGACCTTCCCGCCGCCAGGCGAGCATGAAGCCGCCGAGCGCGGCCAGGAGGACGGCGAGCGCGGGGACGAGTGGCGCCCGGCTCAGGTCGCGCACGATATAATCGCCGTTGACCCGCAGGCCGACCCATACCCGCCCGCCGGCCCGACCCGAGGCATCGCGGCCGGGGTGTACGCGGCGCGTCGCGGGCGTTGGGTTCTCCGAAAGCCATATGATGGCGCCGCCAGTCGTCGCGACCAGGGGCTCGAGGGCGGCCGGGGTCGAGCGCATATCCGCCGTCTCCAGGGGGTTGACGGGGCCGGCCGCCGCGAACGCGGCTCGGGTTCCGTCGCTCACCCGGTAGAGGCCCGGCTCCTCGATCGCCAGGCTCGCCTGCTCGCGGCCGCCCGTCGCTGGGAGCAGCTCGACGACGGCCTCGCGCCCGGAGGGCCAGGTCACGGTGACCGGGGCGGTGGATGGCGTGAGGCTGCGCCGGGTGATGACGAGGCGGCCGCCCGCCACCTTCGCATCGAGCCCGTCCTCCTCGAGCTCCGGCTCCTTCATGAGCCAGTGGGCCAGGCGGCGGAGGAGCTCGGCCTGCGGGCCACCGCCCTCGAAGTCACGCGCCCAGAGCCAGATATGGTCGCTCATGATCTGCGCGACCCGGCCCTCGCCATAGCGGTCCAGGATCACGAGCGGCGCATCCTCCACGCCCTCCATCAGCACCACGCCGCCCTTGAGCTTCGCTTCGATCTGCCGGAACCAGCGGCCCCAGTGTGGCCCGTCCGGATCGTCGCCGCGTAGCCCCGCGGTGATGGGATGGCGCCGGCCGAGCGCCGTCACCGTCGGCCGGTATCCGCGCTCGATCACCTGGCCGGTGGGCGCACCCGGCAGCGGATCGCCGAGCGGCGTGTTGTAGAGGCTGAGCGGCGTGGCGAAGGTGGGGCCGACCGCGACCAGGAGAGCGCCGCCCTTGCGCACGTACTCGACGATGTTGGTGACATAGTGCAGCGGCAGCACGCCGCGCCTTCGGTAGCGGTCGAAGATGACCAGGTCGAACTCGTCGAGCTTGACCTCGAACAGCTCGCGGACCGGGAAGGTGATGAGGGACAGCTCGCGCAGCGGCGTCTGGTCCTGTTTGTCCGGTGGGCGCAGGATGGTGAAATGGATGAGGTCGACCGAGGGGTCCGATTTGAGGAGGCGGCGCCATGTCCGCTCGCCGGGGTGCGGCTCCCCGGATACCAGCAGCACCTTGAGGCGGTCGCGTACGCCATTGACGACGACCACGACGCGGTTGTTGGCCAGCGACAATTCGTCCGGCCCGGGCTCGACCTCGATCTCGATGACGCTCGGCCCCGCCCGGTCGAGGGTGAAGCGGAACCCGTGGTCGCGGCCGACGGGCACGAGCTGGCTCTCCACTACCTCGCCGTCGCGCCGCACCGTGATGGTGGCCGGGCGGGCATTCGCCTCGACACCCTCGTCCTCGACCCTGACGCTGACGTCCGTGGGCTGCCCGACGATGGCGAAGCTCGGAGCCTCTTCGACGATGAGGCGCCGGTCGGCCTCCTCGCGCTCGCCCGTCAGCAGCACATGCACCGGCGCCGCGAGGCCGAGCCCGGCCGCCGCCGCCGCGTCGTGGACCTGGCCGTCCGTGATCGCTATCACGCCGGCGAGCCGCCCGCGGGGGACCTCCGCCAGGGCCTCGGCAAGAGGTGCGATGAGGCGCGTGCCGCCATTCTCCAGGAGAGCGCCGCCGCCGGCTTCGACGACAAGGAGCTCGATACTTTCGTCCCCGCCCAATTCGGCGCGCAGTCCCGCGAGCGCGGCCTCGGCTCGATTCCGGCGCTGGCCGATGTCCTGGCTCGGGGATCGGTCCACCACGACCAGCGCCACATCGGGCAATCCCTCCCTGTCCTCCAGCAGGAGGGAGGGATTGACGAGGGCAGCCAGCACGGCGGCCGCCGCGAGCGCCCGCCACCAGGCACCGGCAGCGCGCCGCGCGATGGCGAGGCCGAGCGCCCCGGCGGCGGCCGTGCCCAGGGCGACGAGAAGCCACCAGGGCAGGAGCGGTGCCAGCTCCATGGCGCCGTCGCCCGGGCTCATTGACCGAGCCGCTCGATAATGGCTGGGAAGTGGACCTGGTCGGCCTTGTAGTTTCCCGTCAGCGCGTACATGACGAGGTTGATGCCGAACCTGTAGGCCGTCTCGCGCTGCTCCTCGGCATCCGGCAATACCGCGTACAGGTACCGGCCGCCCTCGTCGATGGCCCAGGCCGCCGCCCAGTCGTTGCCGCCGATCACCACCGAGGATATGGCGTTCTCGTCGGGGGCCTCCACCCACACCATGCCCCCGGCCCAGCGGCCGGGAAACTCTTGCAGCAGGTAGAAGGACTTGGTCAGCACGTGATCGTCCGGCACGGGCAACAGGCGCGGGATGTTCAGGCGGCCGAGGATGCGGCGGAGCACCTGCACCGAAGTCGCCTCACGCGTGAGCCCGAACTGCTGGCTGCTCTGCTGGTCGCGCGTATCGAACAGGATCATGCCGCCATTGCGCAGGAAATCGTTCACGCGCCCCATGGCCCTACGGGCCGGCACCGGCTGGTCCGGGGTGATGGGCCAGTAGAGGAGCGGGAAGAATGCCAGCTCCTCACGCGCCAAATCGACGCCGATGGGCTCCCCCAGCTCGACGGAGGTACGGTCCGTGATGATCCGGCTCAAGCCGCGCAGGCCGGCCTCGCTGGTCCCGTCGATGGTGTCATTGCCTGTACGGACGTATGCCAGACGGGTCTTGAGCGTGGCGGCGAGCGCGCGATCGTCGGCGCCACTGGCGGCGGCCTCGCCGGTCATGGCGCCGCCCGCACCGCCCGTGAAGGCCATGATGGCGAGGCCGGCGGCGGCTCGGCGCCAGGTCAGCAAACCGCGCAGGGCCAGGCTGAGCAGGAGGTCGACGATGCCGAGCACCAGGGCCCCGGCCAGCAGCCAGGGCTTGAGGTCGATTTCGCCACCGCCCCCATAGGCACGCTGGGTAACGCCCGAAGGCGGTGCCGGGAGAGGGCGCAGGGGGCCGACCCCGGAGGCCAGGTTGAGGGCGCGCTTGGAATCGGCCAGGCCATAGAAGCCGGGCGGCGTGCGCGCCGTCGCCACCGCCGCCTCGATGGTGTCGGCGGGAATGGCGAGCACCGAGGATGGGGGGGCCTGGGCACGGCCGAACCCATCCAGGATCTCGAGCGGCGGCAGCGGCGTGGCGCCGCCCTCGGCCGCCACCCCCTGGCTCAAGCCGACGAGGCGTTGGAGCATGCGCAAGAACAGGCCGGACAGGGACAAATCGGACCAGTCGGGATTGGCGGTGGTATGGAAGAGGACGAGCCAGCCCGCGCCGCGCCGCTCGGCCGTCACCAGCGGCGTGCCGTCCGAGAGACTGGCCCAGGTCCGCGCCTGGAGGTCGGGCGAGGGCTGGGCCAGGACCTGGCGCGTCACCGTCACGTCACCCGGTACGGTGAGGCCGGCGAAGGGCGTCGTCGCGGCGAAGGGGGCGAGGGTGGCCGGCTGGCTCCACGACATGGCGCCGCCGAAGGCGCGGCCGCCGCGCCGGAGGGCGACCGGCACCAGGGAATCGGACCCCTGGGCGAGGCGCGGCCCGGCGAATCGGAGGACGACACCGCCGGCCTCGATCCAGGCGCCGAGGGCCTCGATTTCATCCGGCGGCAGGGCGCCCAGGTCGGGCAGGACGATCGCCGCGAGCTCGGATTCGATCAGCGCCTCCAGCGGCGCCACGCTCACCTCGCTGAACGGGCTCAGCGCGCGCTCCAGGTAATAATGCTCGCCCAGCAGCGGCAGGTCGCGCGCGGCCTGACCCGTCGCCACGAGGCCCACCGGGCGTCGCCGCCAGCGCTCGTCGAGAAGATACGCGGCACCCGCGCTGGCCTCACCATCGATCTCGAGCCGCATCAGCCGGTTGCGGATCTCGAGCGGCAGCGGCACGACGACGGCGGCCATGGCCGCCCCCTCGTCGAATGCAACCGCCTCGCGCAGCAGCACCCGGCCGTCTTCCGCCCGCCCGCGCACCGCGATCTCCCGCGCGCCGCCGCCGGCGCGCTCGACGCGCAGGGTCATATTGGAGCCCTCGAACTCGGGCGCGCGGAGCAATCCGGCGCGCGCGCCTACGGCATCCCGCACCAGGGTGAGCGTGCCCAGGCGCCGCAGACGCTCGGTGAAGCGCTCGGCATGGTCGCTCCATAGGCCGTCGCTCAGCCACCAGACATTCGCCGAGCCCTCCAGGCGGACGGTGTCGAGCGCCCGCGCGGCGGCCTCGCGGTCGGCGGGCCAAGGATGGGGGACGAGGGCCAGTGTGCGGTCGCGCGCCTCGGCCGCCGAGAGGGGCGCGCTCGCCCGCGGCGGTGCCCCGGTCGCGGCGGGCGCCGTCTCGAGCAGGATGACCCGGCGCCCGTCGCGCGCGGCCTTGTCGATCAGCTCGGCCGTCATTCGCCGGCGCTCGGCCCAGCCCGGGCCCGCCGCCCAGCCCGTATCGACCACCAGGACGAGGGGGCCGCTTCCCGTGAAGGGCGTCACCGGATTGAGCATGGGGTGGGCGAGCGCGAGAATGATGAATGCCGCCAGCCCGAGGCGCAGGGCCACGAGCCAGAGCGGCGTGCGAGCCGGGGTCTCCTCTTCCCGATCGAGGCCGCGGAGCAGGCGGATGGCCGGGAAGCGGACCACGAGCGGCGCCGGCGGCGTCAGCCTCAGGAGCCACCACAGGAGCGGAAGGGCGGCCGCGGCCGCCAGCATCCATGGCGAGGCGAAGGCGAGGGCGCCTAGGGACAGCACGGCGTCAGTCCCCCGGCATGACCGAGAGGTTGTGATAGAGGGCGAGGAGGCAGGACTCGGGCGACCGGTCGGTGCGGTGTGTGGTGAAGCTCCAGCGCACCGAGCGGGCGACCGCCGCGAGGCCCCGTTGGTGGTCGGCCATGCGCCGGGCGTAGGCGTCCCGGACGCGCTCGGCGCGCCGGATCAGGACGTCCCCGTCCGCTTCGAGACCCTCGAACCGGCTCCGTCCCCGGAAGGGCAGGGTCTCCTCGGCCGGATCGAGCACCTGGACCATGGAGCCGTGCAGGCCACGGCCGGCATAGCGCCGCGCCATGGCGTCGATGTCCTCGAGCGGCGCCAGGAAATCGCCGAACAGCACCATGTGCGCGTGCCGGGGCAGGGGCAGGAAGTCGGGCATGGCGGCCGCGCCGGCATGGGATGCGGTCGCGCCCGCGGTCAGGAGGCGGGTCACGCGGTCGAGCGCCGCCCGGCCGCTCGCCGGCGCCGCGTCACCGCCGACGAGCGCGATATGCTCGCCGGCGCGAACGAGGATGACGGCCAGGGCGAGCAGGAGGAGGCGGGCGCGCTCGATCTTCTCGGCCTCGGCGAGCCCCGAGCGGTAGTGCATGGAAGGGGAAGCGTCGCACCAGAGCCAGACGCTCTGGGACGCCTCCCACTCGGTCTCGCGCACGAAGGCGCGCTCGCTCTTGGCGGACTGGCGCCAGTCGATCGTCCCGGCCGGGTCGCCCCATTCGTAACCGCGGAACTGCCGGAAGGTTTCGCCCTGGCCAGCCCGCCGGCGGCCGTGCACGCCCTGGGTGACGGTCGAGGCAACCCGTTCGGCGGCCACCAGGAGGGCTGGAAGCTCGGCCGCGATGGCCTCGGCGCTGTGCCGGAGCTCGGCCGGCTCAGACACGGCGCCCGGTCCCGTCAATCCCGGTCCCGTCGATCCCGGTCCCGCCAATGGTGTCCCGGCCGCTCAGGACAGGCGGCCGCACAGCCGGTCGATGACCGACTCGACGGTGACGCCGTCGGCGCGGGCCGCGAAGTTGAGTGCCATGCGGTGGCGCAGGACCGGATGGGCGAGGGCGAGGACATCGTCGACGGACGGGGCGAGGCGCCCCTCCAACACGGCGCGGGCCCGGGTGGCGAGCATCAGGGCCTGGCTCGCGCGCGGCCCCGGCCCCCAGCTCACGTTCCGGGTCACCTCGGGGATATCGCTCAGCTCGGGCCGGCCGCCGCGGACGAGCGTGAGGATGGCCTCGACCACGCTCTCGCCCACGGGCACCTGGCGGATGAGCCCCTGGGCGGCGCGCAACTCGTCGCCCGACATGACGGCGGCCGCGCTGTCCTCTCCGGCACCGGTGGTGGCGATCAGCATGCGCCGCTCGGCCTCCGTATCGGGATAGCCGACCCGCACCTCCATCAGGAAACGGTCGAGCTGGGCCTCGGGCAGGGGATAGGTCCCCTCCTGCTCCAGCGGGTTCTGGGTCGCCAGCACGTGGAAGGGCAGGGGCAGGGCATGGTAGTGGCCGGCGACCGAGACGCGCTGCTCCTGCATGGCCTGGAGCAGGGCCGACTGGGTGCGCGGGCTGGCCCGGTTGATCTCGTCCGCCATCAGGAGCTGGCAGAACACCGGCCCCTGGATGAAGCGGAAGGCGCGCCGGCCGGTTTCCGACTCCTCCAGCACCTCCGAGCCGAGGATGTCGGCCGGCATCAGGTCGGGCGTGCATTGGATGCGACGGTCGTCGAGGCCGAGCACCGTGCCCAGGGTCTCGACGAGCCTGGTCTTGGCCAGACCCGGGACGCCGATCAAGAGGGCGTGACCGCCGGCAAGCAGCGTGATAAGTGTGTGGGCGACGACGTCACCTTGGCCGAAGATGACCCGACCGATTTGGTCGCGCACCTCGGCCATGCGTTGGCCGAGCGCTTCGATCTCGGCGACCAGCCGGTCTTCGGCTTCGCCCGCGCCATCGGCGGAAATCTGGGGTTCGGTGACACTCAAGACGGTTACTCCGTGGCCCGAGGCCTTGGCTGACGCGATGACGATACGCCCTTCCGATCCGTCCCGGCTCGCGCGGCGCCTCCAGGCGGCCGGCCCGTGGGACTCCGGATCAACGGATCCGGCCCCGGACGGCGACCGCGATTTCAGGATACGCATCGCACGTGACGGCACGTGGTTCTATCATGGCTCGCCCATCGCCCGCAAACCGCTGGTCAGGCTGTTCTCCACCGTTCTCCATCGCGACGAGGCCGGTGGCTACTGGCTGATTACACCCGCCGAACGTGGCCGAATCGTGGTCGAGGATGCGCCCTTCCTCGCGGTCGAGCTGGACGTGGCCGGGGCCGGCCGGGACCAGGCGCTGACCTTCAGGACCAACGTCGACGACCATGTCACGGCGGACGCCGGCCACCCAATCAGAATCGATCACGATCCCTCGAGCGGCGAGCCTTCGCCCTACTTGCTGGTGCGCGATTCCCTCGAAGCCCTGATCGGGCGCGCGGTCTACTACCAGCTCGTCGACCTCGGAGTGGAAGAGGCCATCGGCGGACACCATGTCTATGGCGTGTGGAGCAAGGGTGAATTCTTCAGCCTCGGCAGGCTTGAGGGCGAATCGTGACGCCGGGCTCGGTGATCGCGCGGCTCGCCGCGGGCGCGGACGGGGCGGGCCGGCGGGTGCGCTCGGGCCGGGTGGCGCTCATCGGCGGCGACCGCGACCTCGATCCGGGTATCCCGGCGCCGGTGCGGCCCCACATGCCGGCCGCCGTCCTGGTGCCGATCGTCGAGCGCGCGGAGGGTTTGACCGTCATTTTAACCCTGCGCTCCGAGCACTTGAGCGACCACGCGGGCCAGGTCAGCTTCCCGGGCGGCCGGATCGAGGATTATGACGCGGACGAGGTGGCGGCCGCACTGCGCGAGACCGAAGAGGAGATCGGCCTGCCCCGGCACCATGTGCGCGTCGTCGGCCGGCTCGACGACTACGAGACCGGGACGGGTTTCATCGTCACGCCGATCGTCGGCATGGTCCGGCCTCCCTTCCCCATCGAGCGCGACGAGCTCGAGGTCGCCGACGTGTTCGAAGTGCCCCTCAGCTTCATCCTGGAGCCAGCCAACCACGAGTTGCGCTCGGGCGTGTTCGGCGGCCGGCGCCGGCACTACTATGTCCTGCCCTACGAGGACCGCTTCATCTGGGGGGCGACGGCGGGTATGCTGATCAATCTCTACGAGCGCTTGAGGGATCGATGAGCCGGGTGCTGCTGGTCTACCTGCTGCCACTCCTGGGGCCCATCCTGGCCTACCTTGGATGGCTGCACTTCACGGGCCGGCGGACCTTCGAGGCCGCCGCGGACCTCGGGGCCGCGCTCCAGGAGCGGTCGTCGTTGTGGTTGCTGATCGCGAGCGTCGCCCTCACCGTGGCTTCGCTGCTGCTCTTCACCCATCTCGAGCGATCCGCGCCCGGCGGCGTCTATCAGGCGCCCAGATTTGAGGACGGCGTCATCGTTCCCAGCCGCGTCGTGCCGGCGGAGCAGTGATCCCCGCCGGGCGGCTGGCGCGCCAGGACTGGCTCGAGGCGCCCGAGACCCGCGCCGTGGCGGCGGCCCTCGCGTCCGCCGGCGCGGAGGTGCGGTTCGTCGGCGGCTGCGTGCGCGACGCCATCCTCGACCGGCCGATCCGCGACATCGACATCGCCACCGGCGATCCGCCCGACCGGGTCATTCGCCTGCTCGAGGATGCCGGCATCCGGGCCATACCGACGGGACTCGATCACGGCACGGTCACGGCCGTCGTCGGCGCGGCTCATTTCGAGGTGACCACCCTGCGCCTCGATGTCGAGACCGATGGCCGGCGGGCGCGGGTCGAATACACCGACGACTGGCGGGCCGACGCGGCGCGGCGCGATTTCACCATCAATGCCCTCTATTGCGACCCCGATGGCCGGCTCTACGATCCCTTCGGCGGCCTCGCGGACCTGCGCGGCCGCCGCGTACGCTTCGTCGGCGACGCCCGGGCGCGCATCCGCGAGGACGTGCTGCGCCTCCTGCGCTTCTTCCGCTTTCTCGCCCATTACGGCAACCTGCCCGCCGACGCCGACAGCCTCGCGGCCTGCCGCGAGCTGGCCCATCTGCTGCCCACGCTCTCGGGCGAGCGGGTGGCGGGGGAGGTCTTGCGCCTGCTCGGCGCGCCCGACCCGGGCCCCGTCGTCGCGCTGATGCGCGCGGAAGGCATCCTCGCGCACGTCCTGCCCGAGGCGACGGGCTTCGCGCGGCTCGACGCCCTCGTCACGATCGAAGGGCTCACCCTCGGCACCGACCCGTTGCGCCGGTTGGGCGCCCTGCTCGCGCCCGATGCCGCCGCCGTCACCGGGGTGGCGCGGCGCCTGCGCCTCTCGGGCGCCGAGCGCGCGCGCCTCCTGCGCCTGGCGGCCCCGGCCGGCCGCATCGAGCGGACGCCCGACGCGCGCCGCCCGCGGCGCCTCCTCCACGAGCTGGGCGCCGATGGGTTCCGCGATCTGACCCTCGTCGCCTGGGCCGAGGCGCTGGCCGGATCGGCCACGCCCGCGCACCGCGGGGCGGCGGGCTGGCGAGCGCTCCTCGCGGCGGCCGACGAATGGGTGCCGCTCTCCCTGCCGGTGAAGGGCGGGGACGTGCTAGATTTGGGGGTGGCGCCCGGGCCGGAGGTCGGCCGGCTGCTCGATGCGGTCGAGGCCTGGTGGGTGGAGGGCGATTTCCAGGCCGGGCGCGCGGACGCGCTCGGGAAATTGCGGGCCCTGGTGGCGGCCGGGCCGGTCGGGGCCGACGGGAAACAGGAGGGGGAAAGCGCGTGACGAATGAGAGACACGGCGAGGAGCTGGGGCTGATCGGGCGCTTGAAAGGGCTCGGCAATCTGCGCGCCGAGACGCGGGAGGAGCTGGGCTGGATCGAGGCCGATCTGCGCGCGGGCAACGCGACGGCGGAAGACTTGCGCTACTTGCGCTCCCTCGCCGCCGACCGGCTCAGCGGCGCCGGACAGGCGAGGTCGGCCGTCGTCGCCGCGAAGGCGCTGCGCATCTGCTTCATCGGCGACAGCGTCACCGCCGGCACCGGCGACGACATGTTCCAGGGCTGGGCCGGCCGGCTGTGCGAGATGGCCTGGGACGAGGGCCACGACGTGACCGGCTACAACCTCGGCATCCGCGGCGAGACCTCGCCTATGATCGCCGCGCGCTGGCGCGCCGAATGCACCCCGCGCCTGCCCGACGGTGTGCCCGCGGCGCTGGTCTTCGCCTTCGGCGTCAACGACACGGCCGAGGAGCCCGAATCCGGCCGTCGCGTCGCGCTCGAGGACTCGGTCGAGACCGCGCGCGCCATTCTCGCGGCGGCCAAGGGCTGGCACCCGACTCTGTGGGTCGGCCCCGCCCCGATCTCGGAAGAGCGCCAGCCCGTGAGTCCGCGGCCGGGCGTCACCTATGATTTTCGCAATGAGCGCCTCGCCGCGCTCAACGCGGCCTATGCCGAGCTGGCCGCCGAGCTCGTGCTCCCCTACCTCGACCTTTTCACGCCCTTGAGCGCGGAGCCCGGCTGGGAGGTGGACCTGGCCGCCGGTGACGGGGTCCATCCCACGGCCGAGGGCTACGAGGTGATGGCCGAGCTGATCGAGGAATGGGCCGGCTGGCGCGGGCTGTTCAAGTAACGCGGGGCCTCGCCCCTATCCCGTACGTTCGAACCCTGGCGCCGGTTCTCACCCTTCGTCCTTCGACAGGCTCAGGATGAGTAGGCTCAGGGTGAGGCCCTCTATGCTGAGCCTGTCGAAGCATGACGGCCGGATGGGTAGGCTGGCTCAGGGTGAGGCCCTCATGCTGAGCCTGTCGAAGCATGACGGCCGGGTGGGCGTGGCGGCTCAAGGTGAGGCCCTCATGCTGAGCCTCCTCATCCTGAGCACTCGCCGAAGGACGAAGTATGAGGGCCGGGTGTGTGAAGCTGAATCTCGCGTGGACAGGAACTAATCCGCCACTTTGACCAGTATGGCCTTGACGACGCGGGTGGCCTCGCCGTCGCGGATGCGCTTGAAGACCAGCTCCATGCCGCCGCCCGTCAGTGTCCGGGCGTAGCTCTGCATGTTGTAGATCCCGGCCTCGTCGATGGTCAGCAGGTAGACGCTCATGGTGTTGCGCTCGATCCGGGCCCAGGCGTAGACGCCGCCCGCGAGCGGATCGCTCGTGGTCTTGCCGCGGTAGAGGTCGGGCCGGCCGGACGGCACGAACTCGTACTCGGTGCTCTTGCGCCGCACGTCCGGGTTGGACGGGTCGCCGCCCTGGCGGATCACCGTGGTCCAGGCCACGAAGAACCCCTCGGCCGACGGCTCGATGACCACGTCCATGTCGCGCACGGTGACGCCGAAATAGAGGCTGTCGGCCGACTCGGCGATGCCGCCGCCCGAGTAGTGCCCGTAGAAGGCCGCCCGCGCGAGGTTCTGGGCCGGGGCTTGGCCGGTGAGGCCGAGCCAGAGGGCGGCGGCCAGGATGGCTGGAAATGCGCGCATGTGGGTGGCTCCCTTCCTCGCTCGGCCCGGCTTGCGCCGCGCCCTCAGTCTCCCAGTCTTTCGAGCTTGCCGGACACCTTGCGGATCCGCTCCCCGTCGCGGATGCGCGTGAACAGCAGGGTCATGCCGTCCCCGGTGAGTGTTCGGGCGTAGGCCTGGATCTCGTAAATGCCGCGATCCGAGACGCCCATGATGTAGACGGTCAGGGTGTCGCCCTCGATGCGGGCCCAGCTCACCTGGCCGCCCGCCGTCGGGTCGCCTTGCGCGAGCGGCCGGAACACCGCCGGCGATTCGCTCGGCAGGAAGAACATGGTGCGCGACTTGCGCTTGGGCTCCTTGTTCGGCCCGCGCCGCTTGATGGTGGTCCAGGAGATGACGAACCCGTCTTCGGCCGCGGCGATGATGACGTCGAGGTCGCGCGCCTCGAAGCCGAGGAAGTCGCTTTCCTCCGTCTTGGCCAGGGCGCTGCCACTGTAGTGGCCGAAGAAATCCGCGATTCCCGCCTCGCCGGCGCTGGCCGGCCCGCCCGCGCCGGCGAGCGCGAGCCCGATCGCGACCGCAACCGCCACCATGTTTCGCATCATGCCATGGCCTCCCGTCCCCATGCCCCGCACGTTACATGGCCGGCCGGCGAAGTCCAGCCCGCGCCCCGCCCCGCCGTCACGGCCAGGCGACGAGCGGCGGCATGGACATGAGGATGGCCTCGGGATTGCCGCCGGTCATGAGGCCGAACTTGGTGCCCCGGTCGTGGAGCAGGTTGAACTCGACATAGCGCCCGCGGCGGACGAGCTGGTGGCGGCGCTGCTCGTCCGTCCAGGGCGCGTTCATGTGGCGGCGCACGAGGGCCGGGTAGATATCGAGGAACGCCAGGCCCACGTCCCGCGTGAAGGCGAAATCGGCCTCCCAGTCGCCGCTCTCCAGGGTGTCGTAGAAGATGCCGCCCACGCCGCGGGCCTCGCCGCGATGGGGCAGGAAGAAATATTCGTCGCACCAGGTCTTGAAACGCGGGTGGTAGCCCGGGTCGTGGGCGTCGCAGGCGCCACCGAGGGCGGCGTGGAAGTCGCGCGTATCGGCATCCACGGCATAGATCGGCGTCAAGTCCGCGCCGCCGCCGAACCAGCCCATGGTGGTGACGATATGGCGGGTGTTCATGTGGGCCGCGGGCACCAAGGGCGAGTGCATGTGGGCGACGAGGGAGATGCCGCTGGCCCAGAAGCGCGGGTCTTCCGCCGCCCCGGGGACCTGGTCCCGGAAGGCTTCCGAGAGCGCGCCGTGGACGGTCGAGACGTTGACGCCCACCTTCTCGAACACCCGGCCGCGCATGACCGCCATGACGCCGCCGCCGCTGTCGGGCTCGCCCTCGGCCGCGCGGACCCAGGCCTGACGCTCGAACCGGCCCGGCGGGGCGTCCGCGCCGGGGCCTTCGAGCGCGTCCTCGATGCCCTCGAAGGCGGCGCAGATGCGATCCCTCAGCGCCTCGAACCAGGCCTTGGCACGGGCCTTCCGGCTTGCGCCGCTCATGCCCCGGCGGCCAGGCGCCGGACGGCGGCGATGAAGCGCTCGGCCTCCTCCTCGCTGTTGTAGTAATGCATGCCCGCGCGCACCACCGACGCGAGGCCGCGGCTGCGCATGTCGAGGAGGGTCGAGCTCTCCGCCGAGGTGGAGGTCGCGATCCCCGCCGCCTTGAGCGCGTCGACCACGGCTCGTGGCTCGAGCCCTTGGACCGTGAAGGTCACGATGCCGCATTTCTCACGCCCGAGGTCGTGGACCGCGACACCGGGGATCGCGGCGAGGCGCTCGCGCAAATCCGCCGCGAGGCCCTGGACCCGGTCGCGGATCGCCTCCAGGCCCCAGTCGAGCGCGTAGTCGACCGCCGCGCCGAGCCCGAGGATTCCGGCCACGTAGAACTCCCAGTTCTCGAAGCGCCGGGCGCCGGGGGCGAGCTCGTAGGCGTCGGGTGCCGTCCACTCGGCCGCGCGCAGGTCGATCCAGGGCGGCGTCAAGCGCTTGAGCATGGACCGGCGCACGTAGAGGAATCCGGTGCCGCGCGGCCCGCGCAGGTACTTGCGCCCGGTGGCCGAGAGCATGTCGCAGCCGATGGCCTCGACGTCGATGGGCATCTGGCCGACCGACTGGCAGGCGTCGAGGAGATAGGGGATGCCGTGCTTGCGCGCGACGCGGCCGACGGCGGCGGCCGGGTTCACGAGGCCGCCGTTGGTCGGCACGTGGGTGATGGCGATGAGCTTCACGCGCCCGTCGATACCGGCCGCGAGGGCGTCCACGTCCACCTGGCCGTGGGCGTCGTTGGGCACGGCCTCGACGACGGCGCCCGTGCGCTCGGCCGTGGCCAGATAGTTGAGGTAGTTGCTGGCGTACTCCGCGCGCGCGGTGAGGATACGGTCGCCGGGCGCGAAGCTCATGGCGAAGAACGCCATGTTCCACGCCACCGTCGCGTTCTCGACCAGCGCGATCTCGTCGGGTGCCGCCCCCACCAGCCTCGCGATCGATTCGTAGACCCGGGCGATGCGCGCCGCCTCCCTGTCCTCCGCCTCGTAGCCGCCGATGCGGGCCTCCAGGTCGAGGTGCGCCTTGACCGCCTCGACGACCGGCGCCGGCATGAGGGCCGCGCCGCAATTGTTGAAATTGACCACTTCGCGGCAGCCCGGCGTCTGGGCGCGGGCGCGCTCGATATCGATGGCGGGGCTCGGCAATTCGTCCATGGCGGCCGGGTGCTCGTGGGTGGTGGCCTCTACGGTGCCACGGCCGGAAGCTGCCCGGTCTGGCGCAACGCCTCCCCTAACACCATCGCCGCGGCGAGCGCAACGTTCAAGGACCGCATCCCGGCCGCCATGGGGACGAGCAGGCGCGCATCGGCCGCGTCGTGGACGGCATCCGGCGCGCCCGCCGACTCGCGGCCCAGCAGCAAGGTGTCGTCGGCCCGGTAGCGGAAGGCCGCATAGCTCTCCCGCGCACGGGTCGTCAGCAGGACGAGCCGGCCGGGCGCGCGCGCCGCCACGAACGCCGGCCAGGAGGCGTGGCGGGCCATGCGCGCCGCATCGAGGTAATCCATGCCGGCGCGTCTGAGCCTGCGGTCCGAGAGCACGAAGCCGCAGGGCCCAATGACATCCACCTCGACCCCGAGGCAGGCCGCGAGGCGTAGGATCGCGCCCGTGTTCTGGGGGATGTCCGGCTCGTAGAGGGCGAGGCGCATGGGGCCGTCTCCGCGTCGATTTCCCGCTCTTTGCAATGAAACGGGATTTCGATTATACCCCTCGTGCCCGGCTTGGCGGCCCTCGCGGCCGGTGGTGCCGCGAGAAGGCTCGTGGGGTTCTGAAGACGAGGTTCCGACTATGGCGACAACCGGTGAGGCGGCCGGCCCCGCCGACCATGGCGTGGGCGAGAGCCGCCGGGATTTCCTTTATATCGCCACCGGCGCCTTCGGCGCAGTAGGCACGGCGCTCGCCGTCTGGCCCTTGATCGACGCCATGAGCCCTTCGGCCGAGGTGCGGGCCCTCTCCTCCGTCGAGGTGGACCTCACGGGCATCGAGGTCGGCCAGCGCGTCACTATCAAGTGGCGCGGCAGGCCGGTCTTCATCGACCGCCGCACGCCCGAGCAGATCGCGCTGGCCGAGGACGTCGATATCGACGACCTGCCCGACCCGGAGGCCGACAGCGCGCGGGTGCAGAATCCGGAATGGCTGATCGTCGTCGGTGTCTGCACCCATCTCGGCTGCGTGCCCAAGGGCCAGAGCATGACACAGCCGCGCGGCGACTGGGGCGGCTGGTTCTGCCCCTGCCACGGCTCCCACTACGACACCTCCGGGCGCATCCGCAAGGGGCCGGCGCCGCTCAACCTGATCGTGCCGGCCTACCAGTTCCTCGAAGGCAACAAGGTCGAGATCGGCGAGGAGGTCGAGGCATGAGCGCGCCCGCCACTGGCAACAGGCTGGTCAAATGGTTCGACCACCGGCTGCCGATCTTCACCTTCATGCAGCACGAGCTGCACGAATACCCGACGCCCCGGAACCTGAACTACTGGTGGAACTTCGGCTCCCTGGCCGGGATCGTCCTCGTGATCATGATCGCCACCGGCATCGTCCTGGCCATGCACTATACGCCCCAGGCCGATCTCGCCTTCGGCAGCGTCGAGCGCATCATGCGCGACGTGAACTACGGCTGGCTGTTGCGCTATACCCATACCAACGGCGGCTCGATGTTCTTCCTGCTGGTCTATATCCACCTCTTCCGCGGCATCTATTACGGCTCCTACAAGAGCCCGCGGGAGGTGCTTTGGTGGTTGGGCGTCATCCTCCTTCTCCTGATGATGATGACGGCCTTCATGGGCTACGTCCTGCCCTGGGGGCAGATGAGCTTCTGGGCCGCGACCGTCATCACCAACTTCTTCACCGCCATACCCTGGGTGGGCGAGGACATCGTGGTCTGGTTGTGGGGCGGCTACTCCGTCGACGATGCCCTCCTCAAGCGCTTCTATTCGCTGCACTACCTGTTCCCGTTCCTGATCGTGGGCGTGGTGGTGGTGCATCTGGTGGCGCTGCACGTGCACGGCTCGAACAACCCGCTGGGCATCGACCGCAAGGGGCCGCAGGACAGCATCCCCTTCCACCCCTACTACACGGTCAAGGACCTGTTCGGCCTCGGCGTGTTTCTCATCTTCTTCGCGGTGGTCGTCTTCTTCCTGCCCAACGCGCTGGGTGAGGTCATCAATTACGTGCCCGCCGACCCGCTGGTCACGCCGGCCCATATCGTGCCGGAATGGTACTTCCTGCCCTACTACGCCATCCTGCGCGCGATCCCCGACAAGCTCCTCGGCGTGATCGCCATGTTCGCGTCGATCCTGATCCTGTTCGTCCTGCCGTGGCTCGACACCTCGCGGGTCAGGAGCGCCAAGTTCCGGCCCATCTACAAGCAGTTCTTCTGGATCCTGGTCGCGGACACCATCGTGCTGGGCTGGGTCGGCGCCAACCCGCCGGAGGGCAATTTCGTCCTCATCGGGAGGCTCGCCACGGCCTACTACTTCCTGCACTTCCTGATCGTCATCCCGCTCATCGGGTGGCTGGAGAAACCCAAGCCCCTGCCCACCAGCATCAGCGAGCCGGTGGTCAAGGGCGGGGGCGGTGCTCCGCCCGGTGCCGTGGCCAAGCCGATGGAGAAGGCGTGATGACGCGGCGCCTGTCCGCCGCCCTCGGGGCGGCCATCCTGGGGCTGGGCCTGGCGCTGGCCGGGCCGGCCTCCGATCTTCGCGCGTCCGAGGGCGCGGAGCTGCCCAGCCTCTCGTGGAGCTTTGGCGGCGTGTTCGGCACCTTCGACCGGGCGGCCCTGCAGCGCGGCTTCCAGATCTACGAGGAAGTCTGCGCGACCTGTCACGGCTTGAAGCTGCTGTATTACCGCAACCTGCGGGACATCGGGCTCGACAAGGACCAGGTGAAGGCGCTGGCGGCGGAGTACGAGGTCATCGACGGCCCCGATGATACGGGCGAGATGTACGAGCGCCCGGGCATCCCTTCCGACCGGATCGTCGAGCCGTACCCGAACGACGCCGCGGCGAGGGACGCGAATGGCGGCGCTCTGCCGCCCGACCTCTCGCTCATGGTCAAGGCGCGCGAGGGCGGTGCCGACTTCGTCTACGCGTTCCTGACCGGGTATGAGGAGGAGCCGCCCGAGGACGCCGAGGAGATGATGGAGGGGCTCTATTACAACCACTACTTCCCCGGTAACCAGACCGCCATGCCGCCGCCCCTCTACGACGAGGCGGTCGAGTACGAGGACGGCACCGAGGCAACGACCGAGCAGCTGGCCAAGGACATCTCCACCTTCCTCGCCTGGGCGGCGGAGCCCGAGCTCGAGGAGCGCAAGCGCCTCGGCATCAAGGTGATCCTGTTCCTGCTGGTGCTCACGGGCCTCCTCTACGCCGTCAAGCGCAAGGTGTGGGCGGGCCTGCACTGAGGCCGCGGCCGGCCCCGCCCGGGCAGGCGGCGCTGTCCCGCCATCCGAAGGGGGTGAAGCGTGGCTGATCCGGTTCCACCCCGCGTGATCGGCATCGTCGGTGGCAGCGGCATCTACGATATCGACGGGCTCACCGAGACGCGCTGGGAGAAGGTGTCCTCACCCTTCGGCGAGCCGTCCGACGCGTTGCTGTTCGGGCGCCTCGGCGACATCCAGCTCGTCTTCCTGCCGCGCCACGGCCGCGGCCACCGCATCTCGCCGAGCGAGATCAACTACCGCGCCAATATCGACGCCCTGAAACGCGCCGGCGTCACGGACGTGCTCTCTTTGGGCGCCGTCGGGTCCCTGCGCGAGGCGCTCTCTCCCGGCACCTTCGTCATCGTGGACCAGTTCATCGACCGCACCTTCGCGCGGGCCAAGAGTTTCTTCGGCACCGGCCTGGTGGCCCATGTCTCCATGGCCCACCCGGTCTGCGCGCGCCTGCGCGGGCAGCTCGAGGGCGGGGCGGCGGCGCTCGGCATCCCCGTCCATACGGGCGGCACCTATCTCGCCATGGAGGGCCCGCAGTTCTCGAGCCTCGCCGAGTCGGAGCTTTACCGAAGCTGGGGCTGCCACGTGATCGGCATGACCGGCATGCCCGAGGCCAAGCTCGCGCGCGAGGCCGAGCTCTGCTACGCCACCGTCGCCATGGTGACGGACTACGACTGCTGGCATCCCGATCACGACAACGTCACCGTGGATGCCATCATCGGCGTGCTCCTCGGCAACGCGGACAGGGCGCGGTCGCTGGTCAAGACGGTGGCCCCCGGCCTCGCCGCCCATGCCGGCCCATGCCCCCACGGTTGCCAGACAGCTCTCGACAACGCCATCATCACCGCGCCCGAGGTGCGCGACCCCGCGCTGGTGGCGAGGCTCGACGCGGTGGCCGGCCGCACGCTCGGCGGCTAGTGTGCTATCCCATAAATACGTAGCCCATAGGACGGCCTTGCGGGTCTCTCGGCTAGGAGGGTGGCGCGCCGTGATGCCGGGGCATCACAAGCGGCGCGCGACGACGACCGAGGGCCCCGCAAGGCCGCCCGGCGGGTCGCTTTTCCCGCCCTCTGGGGGCGTCACCGCCGCTTGACGATGCACTGAGCATCGCCGGCGCGACGCTTCCTGCCCAGAGGACGGGAAAAGCGATCCTATGGGTTACGTATTTATGGGATAGCACACTAGTATCGGCCTCCACGTAATCTGGAGGCTCGGCGCCCGGCCCTCATACTTCGATAGGCTCAGCATGAGGGCCTCACCCTGAGCTTGTCGAAGGGTGAGGGTCGTGGCGAGGTCTCTCGAAATTTGGCACGGGACCGTGGCGGACGTTCGAATATGCGGAACCTGTGGACCGATAGCGAAGCCGAGGCGGCCGTCGCCCGCCATGCCGAAGAGGGCATCGGGGAGGATCTGGCGCTCAGGGCCTATACGGCACGCCTGCTCGGTGGCGAGCCCGGCCTGGTCCTCCATGGCGGCGGCAATGGCTCGGTCAAGACGCGCGCGGCGAACCTCTGGGGCGAGGTGGTGGAGGCCCTTTGCGTCAAGGGCAGCGGCCGGGATATGGCGACGATTTCACCCGATGGCCATCCGGCCCTCGACCTCGCCGCGTTGCGCCGTGCGGCATCCCTCGATTCCCTCGGCGACGCGGCCATGGTGGCGCTCCTGCGCGCGAGCCTCTTGGACCCGGGTGGGCCGAGCCCGTCGGTCGAGGCCCTGCTCCACGCCTTCCTGCCCCACAAGTTCGTCGACCATACCCACGCCAACGCGGTCCTCTCCCTCACGAACCAGACCGACGGCGCCGCACTTGTGGCCGAGGTCATCGGCGACCGGGCGGCGGTGGTGCCCTACGTCATGCCGGGCTTCGGCCTGGCCCAGGCGGCGCGCGCGGCGTACGAGGCGAGCCCCGCCTGCCACGGCCTCGTCCTCCTCAAGCACGGCATCGTCAGCTTCGGCGACAGCGCGCGCGAGTCCTACACGCGCATGATCGAGCTGGTGAGCATGGCCGAGGCCAGACTCGAATCGGGCCCGCGCAAGGTGGTCGCGGCCGCGCCTCTGCCGGCGAAACTCGCAACCGTCGCGGCGGTCGGCCCCATCCTGCGCGGGGCGACGGCGCCCGGCGAAGGGGCCGACGGCGGCCCGCCGCGGCGGTTCGTCCTCGCGCACCGGGGTGGCGCGCGCGTGCTCGACTATGTCGCCGGCGTGGACCTCGCGCGCTATAGCCAGGCCGGCGTCGCGACACCGGACCACGCCATCCGCACCAAGCCCAAGCCGCTCCTGGTGCCGCCGCCCGAGGCCGGCAAGCTCGAGGCCTTCGCGGCCGCGGTGCGCGCGGCGGTGGCGGCTTACCAGGACGATTACCTGGCCTATCTCGCGCGCCACGGCGGGCCGAATTCGCCGGCACCCAATACGCCTGACCCCATACCGCGGGTCGCGCTCGTCCCGGGGCTCGGCCTCTTCGCCCTCGGCGCGTCGGCCGCCGCGGCGCGCGTCACCGCCGATATCGCCGAGGCCGCTATCGACGTGATCTCGGGCGCCGAGGCGATCGGCACCTTCGAGAGCATCACCGAGGCCGAGACCTTCGCCATCGAGTATTGGCCGCCCGAGCGGGCGAAGCTTGCCGATGCCGCGTTCGCGCCCCTCGACGGGCGGGTGGCCCTGGTGACCGGGGGGGCGGGCGAAATCGGCGCCGCTATCGCCGCCGCATTCGCCGAAGCGGGTGCTGAGGTCGTGCTCCTCGACCGCGACGGCGCGGGTGCCGAGCGCATCGCCGGCGCCCTGGGCGGGCTCGGCCTCGCCTGCGACGTGACCGACCAGGTGGCGGTGCGCGCGGCCTGCGACCGGGCGTGCGCGGCCTATGGCGGCATCGATATCCTGGTTTCCAACGCGGGTGCGGCCTGGCAGGGCCGCATCGGCGAGGTATCGGACGCGGTCCTGCGCGAGAGCTTCGAGCTCAACTTCTTCGCCCATCAGGCCATGGCTCGGGAGGCGGTCCGCGTCATGCGCGCCCAGGGCGGGGGCGGGGTGCTGCTGTTCAACGCGTCCAAGCAGGCGCTCAACCCCGGCCCCGACTTCGGCCCCTATGGCCTGCCCAAGGCGGCCACCCTCGCACTCATGCGCCAGTACGCCATCGACTACGGCCGCGACGGCATCCGGTCGAACGCGGTCAACGCCGACCGTATCCGCGGCGGCCTTCTGACCGGCGAGATGATCGCGGCGCGCGCCGGCGCCCGGGGGGTGAGCGAGGCGGAATACCTGGCTGGCAACCTCCTGGGCCGGGAAGTCCGTGCCGAGGACGTGGCGCGTGCCTTCCTCTCCCTGGCCCTGGCGCCGGCGACGACGGGCGCCGTCCTTACGGTCGATGGTGGTAACATCGCCGCGGCGCCGCGTTGAGTGGCGCAAACCGGCGCGCCGTGCAGCGTGTGGAGGGCGGCCATGGCGAGGGGCATCACCGGGATCGACCACACCCTCATCGGCGTGCGCGGCCTCGAGGCCGCGCGCGCGCGTTACGCGGCGCTCGGCTTCACCCTCTGCCCGCGCGGCAGCCATATCGGTTGGGGGACGGCCAACTACTGCATCATGTTCGCCCAGGATTACGTGGAGCTCCTCGGCATCGTCGATCCCGCCCAGTTCTCCAACAATCTCGATGCGTTCCTCGCGCGGCGCGAGGGGCTGATGGGCCTGGCCTGGTCCACCGACGACGGCGCGGCCGCACGGGCGGCGCTGATCGGGGCCGGTATCGCGGCCGACGAGCCCAAGGGCCTCGTCCGCCGGCTGGAGCTGCCCGAGGGCACGGTCCTGCCCGAGTTCAAGCTCGTCCATCTGCCGCCCGAGGCCACGCCCGGCCTCCCGAGCTTCATCTGCCAACACCTGACGCCCGAGCTGATGCGCCGCCCCCAATGGCTCGACCATGCGAACGGCGCCCTCGGGCTCGAGAGCGTGACGGTTGTGGTGGCCGATCCCGAGACGGCGGCGCGGGGCTACGAGGCGTTTCTCGGCGCCGGGGCCGTGACCCGGACGGACCGGGTGGTGGCGGTGCGCGTGGGCCGGCACGTCGTCATGTTCGCGAGCGAGGACGAACTGGAGCAAATACACCCCGGCATCGACATCGGCGAGAATGCGGAGCTGCCCTATGCGGCCGTCATGACGCTTGCCGTGCGCGACCTGGCGACGACCGGCGCCTTCCTCGCCGGCCGGGGCATCCCCCATGGCCGCGTCGGCGACGCGCTGATCCGCCTCGCCCCCGAGGAGACCTGCGGTGTGTGGCTGGAGCTCACCGCCGCGGGGCGATCCCGGGCCACAATCAAATTTGCGTGATATATGGCCCATTCGCCAGTTCGCGGCGCATATGAGGCTTACACTGGACGGCGATGAGCCCGACTCGTCACCGTCCGGCAAGTGCCGGGTGGGCTCCCGAGTTCATGCGAGTGAGGGAACATCCGATCGGTCTCCCTCGAGGCCGATCGGTCGTGTGGACCGAGGCCGGGCATGGATGCGATATGGAGGCGCCTATGGGGAAGATGATCGTTATGGCCGGGCTCGTCGGCCTGCTCGCCGCCTGTGCCGGCCCAGTTGAGCCTCAGCTCTCGTTCGATGCGGGCTACCGCGTCGGTTGCCGGGCGGGCGAGATGCATGCCGGTCGGCCGATTCCCGAGCCGCTGCTCGACGAGATGAAGTACCAGAGTAATGCCGCCTACGCGGATGGGTGCGATACGGCGGTCGACGCCTGTTATGCGCAAGCGCGGCGCGTCCAGCCGAACTGGGGCGGCAACGGCAGCTAGAGCGGTTCCGCTTTGATCGGACCCACTCTAGTGGTTCGATTCCGACGCTTCGAACCCTCTCCCCAAGGGGAGAGGGGGACTCTTTTGTCGCGTTCGCTCCACTAGCGCTCTATTTCGCTCGCGGCAGCGGACTAAGAGGTCCGCGCCTGCGCGGGCGCGCCGGACGACCGGCGGGCCGCCTTGCGGTCTGGAGCGTTTCCACCTCGACTGGAATCGCTTCAGGAGCGGGCGCGCGGGCGATGCGGCGCATCGGCGAGCGTTCGCGATGACGTCCGGGGAGCCGGAGAGGCGGTCTCAATGGGTTCCTATCACCGCGACTTGGTATCAGTCGCCGGGTAGCATCTCCGCGAGGCGGCAATCCGCCTCGGCGCGCGCCTCGGCCGTCATGCCGCGCGCGATCTCGGCTTGGCGCTTCTTCGCCCACACTCGGCCCTGGCCGGCGGCGAGGCCGAGCCAGACGTGGGCTTCGACCGAATCGCGCGGCACGCCCAGTCCCCGGCTATAGAGGTCGCCCAAGTTGAGCTGCGCCATGGCGTGGCCTTGCGCCGCCGCCAGGCGGTACCACTCGGCGGCCCGGGCCGGGTCGAGGGGGACGCCCGTGCCCACGAGATAGAGGCCGCCGAGGGTCGCCTGCGCCTCGGCGTCGCCCGCCTCGGCCAGGCGGCGCCGTTCGGTGACGGCCACTCGATAGTCGCCCGCGTCGAAGGCGCGCGCCGCGTCCTTGAAATCGGCGGCGGCCGGCGCGCTCAGCACCATGGCCGCGAACGCGAACGCGATTCCTCGTCTCATTTCCCCATCCACCGGTCACGGGCTGGCTCCGGCGCCAACGCACCCAAGAAAATGGGGCGGATCGGTGAAAAACCAATCCGCCCCGAGTTGTGGGTAGCAGTAGGTGTGGAGGGAGATGTGACTATGCCCCGGTCCCGGCCAGGGGAAAGTGACGGCCGTCACAGGGCGTGAAATTTATGTCCCCGCCGAATCGCCAAAAAAAGCGGGGGCGGAGCCTTGGGATGGCCCCGCCCCCGTGAGGGGGGTTTGCTGTGGAGGGACTGTCATTCTGACGCCCCGCCGGCAATGGCAATGTGACGGCCGTCACAGGCGCGCATCTTTTTTTCGCGGGAAACGGAACCGCTCTAGAACTGGTCGTCGGCCAGGGCCAGCACCGTCCCGGCGCCCTCGGTGATGGCGGCGAGGAGGGCGTCGGCCTGGGGCATCACGTTCTCGGCATAGAAGCGCGCCGTCACCGGCTTGGCGGCGAGGAAGGGGTCGGCACCGTCGCCCAGGCGGGCCTTCGCCCGCGCCGCCCCTCGCGCCAGCAGCCAGCCCCCGGCGACCGTGCCCACGAGGCGCAGATAGGGCGCCGCCGCCGCGGCCGCGAGGCGCGGATCCGACGCCCCCGCCTCGAGCAGCCAGCCCGTGGCCGCCTCGAAGGCCGCGATACCGCGTTCGACGCGCGCGTGGATGGCGCCGAGGTCCGCGTCCGCCGCGCACCCGAGGGCCGCCGCGTCCCCGCGCATCGCCGCGATCAGCGCCCGCGCCGTCTGGCCCCCCTCGCGCAGGACCTTGCGGCCGACCAGGTCGCGGGCCTGGATGCCGTTCGTGCCTTCATAGATGGGGGTGATGCGGGCGTCCCGGAAATGCTGGGCCGCGCCCGTCTCCTCGATGAACCCCATGCCGCCATGGACCTGGATGCCCGTCGATGCGATCTCGCACGCGAGGTCCGTGGGCCAGGCCTTGACCACGGGGGTGAGGAAATCGACGAGCGCCGCCTGCCGGGCGCGGGCGTCGCCGTCCGGGTCGTGGCGCGCGCGGTCCATGGCCGCGGCGGTGTAGTAGGCGAGGGCCCGCATGGCCTCGGTCTGCGCCTTCATGGAGAGGAGCATGCGGCGCACGTCCGGATGGCCGAGGATCGCCACCTTCTCCGGGCCGCCCGCGTCGGCGCGGCCCTGCACCCGCTGGCGCGCGAAGCCGAGGGCCTGCTGGTAGGCGCGCTCGGCGATGCCCACGCCCTGCAGGCCGACGGCCAGGCGCGCTCGTCGTTCATCATGGTGAACATGTATTCGAGGCCGCGGTTCTCCTCGCCCACCAGATAGCCGATGGCCCCGCCACCGTCGCCATAGGCCATGACGCAGGTGGGGCTGGCGTGGATGCCGAGCTTGTCCTCGAGCGAGACCGCGCGCAGGTCGTTGCGCTTGCCCGGCGTGCCGTCTTCGCGGGGGAGGAGCTTGGGCACGATGAAGAGCGAGATGCCGCGCACGCCCGCGGGCGCCCCGGGCGTGCGGGCGAGCAGCATATGGATGATGTTCTCCGCCAGGTCGTGCTCGCCATAGGTGATGAATATTTTCTGCCCGGTGACGCGGTAGTGGCCATCCTCGGGCACGGCGCGGGTGCTAATGGCGCCCAGGTCCGAGCCGGCCTGGGGCTCGGTCAGGTTCATGGTCCCGGTCCAGCGGCCCGCGACCATGGGCCGGAGGTAGGTGCGCTTCTGCGCTTCCGAGCCGTGCTGGGCCAAAAGCTCCGACGCCCCCTGGGTCAGCATGGGGCAGAGGGTGAAGGCCAGGTTGGCCGAATGCCACAGCTCCATGACCGCCGTCGAGACCACGCGCGGCAGGCCCTGGCCGCCATGGTCGGGGTCGAACCGGAGGCCGACCCAGCCGCCGTCGACGAAGTGGCCGTATGCCTCGGGCCAGCCCGTGGGCGTGTAGACGACACCGTTCTCGAGCCGCGCGCCCTCCCGATCACCCGTGTGGTTGAGCGGCGCCAGCACGTCGCACGCGAGCCGCCCGGCCTCGCCGAGGATCGCGTCCGCGAGCTCGCCCGTCGCCTCCTCGCACCCGGGCAGCGCCGCCACCTGGCCGAGGCCGGCGATCTCGTCGAGCACGAAGCGGATCTCAGGAAGGGGCGGGGTGTAGTCGCTCATGGCATATCCGGTCGCTGACGCCCGCGGCGGGCGCCCCGTCAATCTAGTGCCGCGCGCGCCAGAGGGCCAGCCCGGCGGACGCAGGTTCCGTGGAGAAGCGGCGCGCAGGTGCGCGCGTCGGTGTGGGGCGCCCGCCGTTTGTGGCAAAGCGGCCGCGGGGGAGTAAGAAAAGTTCGTTTGTTCCTATAATATTCTTGATTATTGTCATTATTTCGGTTAAAAATCATATTTCGTTGATGGAAAAGGATGACCAACCATGCCTATGACGACACGCGGGCCGCGGCGCGAGCGGAGCGGACCCTTTACGCGGTTCGGCGAGAACCCCGACGGTCCGATCGAGGTGATGCGGCGGGCCTGGCGGCGCGGCGAGCGGCCCGTCGCCCGGCCCGCGCTGTTCGATCTCGCCGCCGGCATCGGCGCGAACGAGCGCAACAAGCGCGAGGACGTGGTCGGGATCGAGCAGGCGCTTTCTCTCACCGGCGACTACGACCTCGCGCTTACCGAGGGGCCGACGGGTTATATGAGCAACGCGAAAGGGCGCGTCATCATGGCGTTCCAAGAGCGCAACGGCCTCAGGGTCGACGGCCAGATCCTGCCCAGCGGCCCCACCGTGCGGGCGCTCGAGAAGCAGCTCGTGCGCACCGCCCCGACGCGGGCCGTATCCCCGGCGCGCGAGCGGGGGACGGCGGGCGAGGCCAGCGGCGGCCGGCGCAAGGCGGAGGACGAGGTCCAGGTCGCCGCCTTACCCTTGGTCATTGCAGGGGGCGTGGCTCTCTGGCCGGAGATCGCGGGTATCGCCGCCTTTGCCGGCAAGGCGCTACTCGGCGGCGCGGCGCTCGCCGGCCTTCTCTCCCTCCGCGGCGACACGCCCGAGGGCAGCGCCAAGCCGGCCGAGGGGGACGCCGAAGCGCGGCACCGGGAGGCGCTTCAAGCGCGGGGCGTCGATGTGTTCTTGAAGCCCTTCCAAGAGAGCCGCGGCGACGAGCACACCGAGCGCGGCAACAGTATCGTGGTGAGCGAATGCGACAAGGTCCTGCGCGAGGAGTTCCCCGAGCTCAAGGAGCTCAAGGGCCGCATCGAACACTCAGGCGGCGCGACTGTCGGGGGCGAGGGGAAGAAAAAGGTCAAGGAGACCTAGTATCCCGAATCCGGACAATCGGGACAACCCGCGTCTCGGGAGCACCCGTCCCGACATCAGCTTTACGCTCGATGGCGACGACGAAAACAAACGGTTTCACATCAACACGGCTAGTATGCTGGTGGACGGGACCACGCCGACGAAGCGGGAGCGGCGCCAGTTGGAGAAGCTGTCCCGGCTGGGCCAGAGGGTTGTGAGGGCCATGCCGAAGTTGCGCTCCGGCATGGACGAGGACGAATACGCTGAGTTGGCTCGGGACGTGTGCCGGGATATTTTACAGGATGCGAAGGACACATTCGACGATGACGCCGCCGATGACGAGTAGCCCGGTCGGAGGATAGTCGATTCGATGGTTGTGGATGTCAGCTTCCGGTCGCGAAACATCGCTTTCACCGAGGAGGACGAGCGGGCCTATTGCGCGCTGCTTCGCGAGGTGTTTCCGGACGTTCGGTATCTGGATAGACCGCAGAGAAGTTACGACGGCCCCGAGCCGCCGGAGATCGGCATATATACGAGGCTCGTCGATTGCCCGGCGCATACGACCGATGTGATCTTCGATCCGGACTGGCGGCCCGCCTGGAAAAAGACAGGCAAATATCAGACGTGGAGCACCACCAACTATCCCTACCCAAACGCGTATATCATCAGGAGCGGCAGGATCTATCAGCGGCGGGAGAGGTCGGTTGTGCGTGGCGTGGAGGGGCCGGACCCGCCGTTCCTGGCTGATGGCGACATCCATTTCCGCTGCCGAAAGGCGTGTCCCGGGGACTTCAAGCTCGCGGCCAAGGCGCTGCGGCTGATCGGCAAGGTGGCGACCAACAAGCGGCAGGTCCACCTGTTCTATCCCTCGCTCGAGGTCATTGGCAGTCGCGAGAAGGGTAGTGAGCTGTGGATCGGCCACGACGCCATCCGTTGGCTGCGCGAGGATCCGGAGAGATTGACCGGGTACAACGTCGGCATGAAGATCGGCGTTCGACCGATGGACGATTGAAAACGGGTTGAAAACTCTGGGTCCTGTCGTCTTTCGCGCAACCGAGCGGCGCTCGCAACGCGAGCTGAGGGCGAGTTCGACAGGGAGGACGCGGATGATGAAATACGCAGCCGGAAGTTAGTTGAATCGATGGCTCTGGATACCCACTTCCGCTCGCGACACATCGCCTTCACCAGGGAGGACGAAGGGGCCTATTGCGCGCTTTTGCGTGAGGCGTTTCCAGAAATTCGGTATTTGGACGAGCCGCGGAGCGGTTACGACGGCCCCGAGCCGCCGGAGATCGGCTTCTATACCCGGCTTGTCGATTGCCCGGCATCCATCACCGATGTGATCTTCGATCCGGACTGGCGGCCGCTCTGGAGCAATGAGACCAAATACCGCACATGGAGCACCACAAACCACCCCTACCCAAACGCGTATATCATCAGGAGCGGCAGTATCTACCCGTGGAGCGAGAAGTCAGGCATTCGTGGCGTGGAGGGGCCGAGCCCACCGTCCCTGGCTGAGGGCGAAATCCATTTCCGCTGCCGCGTGGCGTGCCCCGGTGATTTCAAGCTCGCGGCCAAGGCACTGCGGCTGATCGGCAAGGTGGCGACCAACAAGCGGCAGGTCCACCTGTTCTACCCGTCGCTCGAGGTCATAGGCAATCGCGAGAAGGGTAGTGAGCTGTGGATCGGCCACGACGCCATCCGTTGGCTCCGCGAGGATCCCGAGCGCATGACCGGGTACAACGCCGGCATGAAGATCGGCCTCAGACCGATGGACGATTGAGCGGGCTTCCAGAAAGGGGCGATTGTCACCGCGCGGCGGGAACATCCCGCCCCTACCGGCACCCCCCTCCTGGCAGGGTGCGCGCCTCGGGCAGGCGGATGTCGAAGGTGGCGCGGATGCGCCGATCGCGCGCGGGGTCGAGGTGCGCCGGGTAGTGGCTCGACAGGATCTCGCGGGTGCGGGCGATGGCGCGCTCGCGGATACCTCGGTCGCGCCGGTCCGTCGGCGGAGCCAGCGTGGCGCGGGCGCGCGGCGACTGGGGGCCGGTCGCCGCCGCGCGCATGGCATCGAGGGACAGGGTCTCGTCCGTCACCTCGATGCCGCGCACGGTGCGCTGGACGGCGCCGAGGAGGTCGTCGTCGATGACGTGGCCCTCGAAGGAGATGCCCAGCAGGCTCGCGTGCGAGCCGGCGGACTGCTGCACCATGTTGGCGCCGGCATGGGCGGCCAGGGCGATGGCGCAGCCCTTCTCGCCGCCCGACTGGGCGTCTGGGATCTTGGCGTCGGCCATGCCCGCATTGACGGTGCCGGGCAGGTCGTAGCGGCCCGCCATCTGGGCGCAGGCGGCCATCAGCACCGCCTGCTCGCCGCCACCGCCCGACATGGCCCCCGTGCGCAGGTCGGAGACCAGGGGCATCATGCCGAGGATGGTGGGGCAATCGGAGTCGAGCGACTTGACGAGGACGAGGCCGGCCAGGGCCTCGGCCATGGCCTGGACGACGGAGCCGGCGAGCGCCGCCGGGCTCGTCGCCCCGGCCTGGCCGCAGGAGATGGGCATCACCGGCATGCCGAGGCGCACGGCCGCCTCGAGCGCCTCGCACGATTCTTGCGCGAAGCGCAGCGGCGCCACCACGTGGCAGCAGGAGAACTTGCAGAAGGGCCGCGCCCGGAACCGGCCGGCCCCGCCCAGCGCCATGTCGAACATCTCGACCGCCATCTCCACATGGGCCGAGCGCACGAAGCTCGCGCCGATGGGCTTCGCGGTGCCGCGCATGCAGGCATAGGCGGTGTTGAGGTCGAGGTCGCGCGTGGTCGGCATATCGGTCGCGACCACGGAGCGGACGTAGAAGTGGAGGTTGTCGAGGGCATCGACGAGGCGGGCCAGGTCGTAGAGGTCGGCGAGCGTCGCCGGGCGGTAGCGGCCGGTGTCCATATCGACGACCGAGGGCGCGGCGCCGCCGGTCCCGCAATGGACCCGCGTGCCGCCCAGCTCGATGTCGCGCGCCGGGTCCTGGCCGCACAGGACCACGCTGGGCGCGGTGCGCGCGATGGTGTCCTCGACGAGGGCACGGGAAAAGCAGAGCCGCCCCTCCCGGTTCAGCCAGCCGCCCGCCCCGGTGACCCGCTCGACCACCGAGGGGATGGGGTCGGCGATGCCGATCCGCTCCAGCACGTCGAGGGTCGCGGTGTGGATGCGGGCCGCGTCCCGGTCCGTGAGCGGCCGGTAGCGCCCGCCCTCGAAGCCGGTCATTGCCGCGGCCGCCCGGCCCTCAGTAGGCGCGCTTTTGTTCCGCGCCGTCGTAGAGGATCTCGCCCCACCAGTCGTTGACCTTCTGGCGGAAGGCGGCCGCTTCGGGCTCCATGTCGTAGGCCGGCCGCCGCCCAGGCAGCCAGTTCCCGTGGGTGTCGCGCCCGCGCATGAGGAGGGCGTAGTCCTCGCCCTTGGTCTGGCGCATGTGGGGCGGCATGTAGGGCTGCATGGCGACGCCGACGCGCCGTTCGTCGGACCGGTTGGGCTGAGAGGAGTGGATGACGCGCAGGTGGTGGAGCGACATCTGGCCCGGCCGCAGCACCACGTCGACCGCGTCCCCGTCGTCGATGCCGCCAAGGCGCTGGCCCCGGGTCAGGATATTGTCCGCATCGAAGGTGTCCTCGTGGGACCGGATGGGGCCCTTGTGGCTGCCGGGCAGCATGCGCATGCAGCCGGTCTCGGGCGTCGCCGGCGAGAGCGCCACCCAGGTCGTGACGCCGTCATGGGGCTCCTGGCCGGAATAGGTCACGTCCTGGTGCCAGGTCACGAAGCCGGGGCTGTTGGCATCCTTGATGAACAGCACCGTGCCCCACAGCAGGATGTCCGGGCCGATGATGTCCTCGACCGCGTCGAGGATCGCCGCGTGGTGCACGAGCTCGTCGAGGCATGTGAAAGCGTAGTGCGCATTGTTGCGCGAGAAAGGATTGAGGGCCTCGGGATAGCGGGCCTCGGCCTCCTCGAGCCTGCCCCGGTAGGCGAGCGCCTCCGTCTCCGACATGACGTCGATGGGGAACGTGAAACCGTCCCGGTGGTATTGCTCGACCTGCGCCGCCGTCAGCCGCTTGGGCATGGTCCCCTCCTCGACGATCCTGGGCCGAGCCGCGCCGGCGGGCGCGGGCTCGCGAGACCGACCTCTAGCGCCTTTCGGCCAGTGGAGGGAAGAGAAAATCGAGGGAGCGCCAGCCGTTGGGCCATTACCCCTCCCTAGTACCCACTTTCATAATTCCGTGTGCCATACGACGGCGCCCCGAGGTTCCCGGCTAGGAGCGTGGCGCGCCGTGATGCCGGGGCATCACAAGCGGCGCGCGACGACGTCCGGGGGCCTCGGGACGCCGCCCTACGGGTCGCTTTTCCCGCCCCCTCGGGGTGTCGGGAATGCTTGACGATGCCCCGGCATCGCCGGCGCACCCCCTCCTACCGAGGAGACGGGAAAAGCGATCGTATGGCACACGGAATTATGAAAGTGGGTACTAGCCAGGGGCCGCGGTCTTGAAGGTCTCGGTCGAGAAGCGGTGGGCACGCACCTCGCTCGACCAATAGTCCTCGGCGAGGCCGGCCTTGGTCTTGAGGTGGGCGAGGAAGGTCCGGGGCTCGGGCAGTGTCGCCCAGACCTGGGGCAGGAAGAGGCCGCGCTTCTCGCCGGCGGTGAGAACGAGCCCGTCCCGGTCCGGCCGCAATTCCGCCAGCAGCGCCGCCTCGTCCGCGACGACGATGGGGCGCTGCGTGCTGAGGATCGAGACGCTGAAGGAGAGCCGCTCCAGCTCGTCGGCCGCGAGCTTGGGGAAGCGTGGGTCGGCGAAGGCCGCCTTGTAGGCGTTCTCGACCACGTCCTCGATCAGCGGGCGGTGCGGCACGGTCGAGCCGATGCAGCCGCGTAGGTGGCCGTCGATCTCCAGGGTGACGAATGTGGCCCGCATGGCCTCGAGCTGCGGCGCGAAGGTGCCGAGCTCCACCTTGGGCGGCGCGCCGGCGACGACCCCGTGGCGCACGGAGCGCGCGGCCGCGTCGAGGAGGGCGGCCCGGTGCGCGGGCTCGAGCCGCGCCGCCTCGCTGTATTCGAAGGCGTAGGCGCCGTAGCCCACCACCCTGTCCTTTGCCCCCTGGGTGTCGCCCGAGTTGCGCCGGTCGAGGGTGGTGGCCCGCAGATCGAGCTGCCGCGCCCGCGCGAGGATGCCGCGGATGGGTCGGTTGCCGCAGGCCTGGTCGTCCTCGAGCAGGTCGGGGCGCAGCAACTCGATGGCCTGGGAAGCCGCCTTGTCGAGCGCGTTGGCCTCCTCGTAGCCGTGGTAGTGGCTCAAGTCCGAGCTGACGACGATCAGCGTCTCGGGCCCGCCCCACAGGGCCTCGAGCACCGCGTCGATCTCCTCCGTGCCCGCGTCGCCGACCACGATGGGCACGATTGCGAACCTGTCGAGGACACGCTGGAGGAAGGGGATCTGCACTTCGAGGCTGTGCTCGTGCCTATGGGCGTCGTCGCGCACCTGGACGCCGGGCAGGCCGGCGATGCGCCCGACCGCTTGGCGGTCCACCATCACCGGGCCGAGGGGGCCGTCGAAGGCGCTCGCGGCGCTCACCGCGAGGCCGCGGAACGGCACCCGGTGGGAGGGGCCGATGAGGACCACGCGCGCGATTCTCTCGCGTGCGGGGGCGAGGGAAGCATAGGCCGTGCCGGCGATGGGGCCCGAATAGACGAAGCCCGCATGGGGTGCGATCAGCGCCTTGGGCACGGCGTGCCGCGCCCGGGGCCGGGCCAGGCATTCATCGACCATGCGGCCGAGCGCCTCCGGCTCCCCCGGATAGAACTGCCCCGCCACGGCCGTCTGGCGCAGGATCATGGCCTTGCGTCCATGTGGCCCAATGCCACGGCCCGAGGATAGCGGCAAAGAGGTGTCAAACCAATCGCCGCGCGGGCGGCATGGCCGGGGTCGTCGCCAGGGTCGTCGTTTGTCGCTTCGACCCCTCAGCCCGGCGCGGCGGGCGGGGCAGGGTTGGGCGCCGCGCCGGCATCGAGCAGGCGGCGCACCTTGCGGGTCAGGTCGGCCGCGCGGAAGGGCTTGTTGATGAGCTCCACGTCGAGGTCGAGCATGCCGTCGCCGCCGTCGCCGCCGCCCGTATAGCCGGACATGAGCAGCGCCTTGAGGCCCGGGTCGGCCGCGCGCGCCCGGCGGATGAGCTCTATGCCGTTGATTCCGCCCGGCAGCACCACGTCCGTGAACAGCAGCGCGATGTCCCGCCGCTCCCCGAGCATGGCGAGCGCCGTGGCCGCCTCGCCCGCTTCCACCAGGTCGTAGCCGAGCAGCGCCAGGGCCTTGACCGCCACCCGGCGGACGCTCGGGTTGTCCTCGACCAGGAGGATCGTCTCGCCCCGGCCGCGCGGGGCATCCGTCTCCTCGACCGCGGCGGCCTGGGCCCGGCGCGCGGCCCGGGTGCGGGGCAGGTAGATCCCGATCGTGGTGCCGCGGCCGATCGCGCTGTCGATCTCCAGGTGGCCGCCCGACTGCTCGACCAGGCCGTAGACCATGCTGAGGCCGAGGCCGTTGCCCTTGCCGGCGCCCTTGGTGGTGAAGAACGGCTCGAGGGCGTGGGCGATCACCTCGGGCGTCATGCCGGACCCGGTATCGGTTATGGCGAGGCGCAGGTAATCGCCCGGCGCGGCATCGCGAGGCCGCCCGGCGCGGCCCTCCTCGAGCTGGGTGTTCGCGGACTCGATGGTGATGGCGCCGCCATCCGGCATGGCGTCGCGGGCGTTGACCGCGAGGTTGAGGATGGCGTTCTCGAGCTGGCTCGAATCGACGAGGACCTGCCAGGCATCCTCGGCGAGCCCCGTCCGCACCTCGACGGTCTCGCCGATGCCCCGGCGCAGGAGGTCGAGCATGCCGCCGACGAGCGCGTTCACGTCGGTCGGACGCGGCTTCAGCACCTGCTTGCGCGAGAAGGCCAGGAGGCGCTCGGTCAGGGTGGCGCCGCGGTTGGCGGCGTCCTCGGCCTCGCCCACCAGGCCGCTCAGCGCTTCGTCGCCGGCCAGGGCCGCGCCGATCAGCTCGAGGTTGCCGACGATGATGGTCAGAAGGTTGTTGAAATCGTGGGCCACGCCGCCGGTCAGGTGGCCGATCGCCTCGAGGTTCTGGGCCCGCCGCAACTCCTCCGCCATCGTCTTGCGCTCGGTGATGTCGAGCGCGATGCCGTCCCAGGCGACGCTCCCGTCCGGTAGGCGGGTCGGCTGCGCCCGCGACTCGATCCATAGGGTGTCGCCGTCGGGGCCGATGATGCGCGCCTCCGTGTGCATGGGGGTGAGGCGCTCGGCCGACAGCCGCGCTTCGGCCATCAGCCGCGGCCGATCCTCCGGGTGCAGGCTCTCGATATAGCGCATGGGGTTCGCCATCACCTCCTCGGGCTCGAAGCCATGGATGCGGCGGACGCCCGAGCTGATATAGGGATAGCTGATGTTGCCGTCGCGGTGGAGCACCCGGCGGAAAACGACGCCGGGGAGGTTCTCGGCGATGGATTCGAGGCGGTATTCCTTCTCGAGCAGGGCCGCTTCGGCCCGCTTCCGGGCGCGCCGATCCCCGGCGGCGCGGAGGCCGCCTTCGAGCGACGGCACGAGCCTCGCGAGGTCGCGCTTCGCGATGAGGTCGTGGGCACCGGCCCGCACCATGGCGCCGGCATCCGCCATATGCGCCTCGCCCGCGACGACCAGGAACGGCAGGTCCAGGCGCAGCTCCTTCATCAGCTCGAGGGCGACCGCCGCATTGAAATGCCGCGGGGCGCAGTCGCAAATGACGGCGTCCCAACGCTCGCCCCCGAGCGCCGCGCGCATATCCACCGCGGCCTCGACCCGCCGGGTGGCGGCCTCGATCCCGCCATGGCGCAGCGCTCCGGCGAGGCGCGCCGCATCGTCCTCGGAATCGCCGACGATCAGTATGCGCATCGGCTCAGCCATCGAAGCCGGTCCCTGGCGTTGCGGCCGCCACGATGGCCCGCGATGGAGGCGGCCGCCGGGTGACTGTCATCGAGGAAGGCTGTGCCGGTGATCGGAGAAGCATCGTGTCTCTTGCCGTGGAGGGGCGCGGGGGAAGTCGCCGAAGCGTCGCCATACGGATTGAGCACGAAATGTGCCAGTATCGCGAATGGGTGGCAACGTCGGAGGAAGCCGCCCGAAACCTGATAATCGGTGGCGGGCTCGAGGGCAAGTCCGAGGTCTGGGTATGTGCGGGCGCTACAGCATCACCACGCCGGTCGAGGCGCTACGCCGGCTGTTCGGCTTCGTGGGGCCGGCGCCCAACCTGACCGCGCGCTACAACGTGGCGCCGCGCCAGGACGTGCCGGTGGTGCGCGCGGCGGGGGATGGGGCGCGTTCGCTCGCCATGCTGCGCTGGGGCCTGGTCCCGTCCTGGGCCAAGGACGCCGGCATCGGCGACCGACTGATCAACGCGCGGTCGGAGACGGCGCACGAGAAGCCCTCGTTCCGCGCCGCCGCCGGGGCCCGGCGCTGTATCCTGCCCGCCGACGGCTTCTACGAGTGGAAGAAGGAGGGCAAGGCGAAACAGCCCTACCGCATCTGTCTCGACGAAGGCGCGCCGTTCGGCTTCGCGGGCCTGTGGGAGCGATGGCGCGACCCCGCCGGCGGTGTGATGGAGACTTGCGCCATCCTGACGACGGAGGCGAACGAGGCGCTGCGGGCTATCCATCACCGCATGCCGGTGATCCTCGATCCGGCGGGCTACGCGGCCTGGCTCGACCCGGGCGAAACCGATGCGGCGGCGGCGCTCGCCCTGCCGCGCCCTACCGCCGCGCGGCGGCTGGTGGCCTATCCCGTGAGCCGCCACGTGAACGCCGCGCGCAACGACGACCCAGCCTGCATCGAGCCGCGCGGTGAGACGCCGAGCCTTTTCTAAGCAGTACGGCGTCAGGCCGGCGGGACGAGCACCAAGTTCCCCACATGCGCCTTGTCGAGGAACGCGGTCTGGGCGACCCGGATGTCCGCGAGGGTGAAGCTCTTGGCCAGGACCGGCCTGACGGCGCCGGATTCGATGTGGCTGACAAGCGCCTGGAACACGCCCGGGAGCACCATGGTCGCGCCGATGAGCTCCAAGTCCTTGAGGTAGAGGGTGCGCAGGTCGAGCTCGACCATGGGGCCGGCGATGGCCCCGGCGGTCACGTAGCGCCCGCCCCGCCGCAGGATCGCGAGATGTTTGGGGAAGTCCGCGCCACCGACCACGTCGGCGACGACATCGACCGTGCGCCCCGCCGCCGCTTTCGCCACCGCTGCGACGAGGTCGCCCTCCCCGCGCGCGATGGTCGCGTCGGCGCCCAGGTCGCGGACCAGGGGCAGCTTGCCCGCGCCGGCCACGGCGATGATGGTGGCGCCGCGCAGCTTGGCGAGCTGCACGAGGCCGGTGCCGACCCCGCCCGAGGCTCCGGTGACGAGGACGGTCTCGCCGGCCGCGACGCGGGCCCGGGTCAGCATGTTCTCGGCCGTCGAATAGGCGCAGGGGAAGGTGGCCAGCTCGGCGTCCGAAAGGGGACTCTCGATGGCATGGGCGTTCGCGGAAGGCACCGCGACGAATTGGGCGAAACCGCCGCGCCGCTCGCTGCCGAGGTAGGTGGCTCGGTCGCGGTCGTCGGGATCGTCGGGCGCGCGCAGCCAGGGGTCGGTGATGACCCGCTCGCCGACCCGCCGCTCGGCGACTCCGGGGCCGGTGGCGGCGATCGAGCCCACCACGTCCGCACCCTGGATGTGCGGGAAGGAGACGGTGGACCGGGACCAGGTCGCGGCCTCGCCCGATGCCGCGCGCAACCCCTCCGTTCCCGCCTCGACCGTGGTGCCGGTGGTCACGGCCGGGTCGTACCAGCCGATGCGCGTGTTGATATCGGTATTGTTCATGCCGCAGGCGCCGACCCGGACCAGCACCTCGCCCGGCCCCGCAACGGGCACCGGAAAATCGGTGCGGTATTCGAGCCTCCCGAGGCCGCCATGGCCCGTGAGGACGGCGGCGTGCATTTGCTTCGGTGCGGTCATGGGCCTTCCCTTGCGCGCGCGAATGATCGGCGCTGGGCGGAGAATAGCGGCATTCGAAGGCCGGGCAAGGCCCCGCGTGCCCGGCCCCGTCACGCGGGCGTTGGGCCGGCCCCAATACAATTGTTTGCCAGGATAGGTGGATTGGAGTAGCTTGCGAGGAGATTTGCAAAATGCGAATCCCGTAACAGGCGCTGTCGAAAACGGGTTGGGCGAAGTGGAGACGCGGAATGGAAGGCACTCATAAGCCTTACGTCCTGCTGGTTGAGGACACGCCTTCGATCGCCCGGGTCTATATGGAGTACCTCCGCAAAGAGCCGCTGGAGGTCGAGCATGTAGAGACCGGCGGCGCGGCGATGAAGGCGATCGAGAAGCGGATTCCGGAGGGAATCCTTCTCGATCTCGTCCTCCCGGACATGGACGGGCTCAATATCCTGCGCGACGTGGTCGGCAAGGGCCTACCTACCGGCGTGGTCGTGATCACGGCACACGGGTCGGTCAGCAACGCGGTCGAGGCCATGCGTGCCGGCGCGTTCGATTTCCTGGTCAAGCCGTTCACGTCCGAGCGCTTGCTCGTCACCCTGCAAGAACGCGCTCGAGCGCCAGCGCCTCGCGCGCATCGTCGAGACCTACAAGGAGGATTTCGGGCGCGACGAGTATTTCGGGTTCACCGGCTCGTCCCTGCCCATGCAGGGCGTCTATCGCATGATCGAGGCGGCGGCGCCCAGCAAGGCCACCGTCTTCATCACCGGCGAGAGCGGCACCGGCAAGGAAGTCTGCGCCCAGGCCATCCACCAGCAGAGCCCGCGCCGGGAGAAGCCGTTTGTCGCGCTCAACTGCGCGGCGATACCGAAGGACCTGATGGAGAGCGAGATCTTCGGCCATGTGAAGGGGGCCTTCACGGGCGCCGTGGCGGACAGGCACGGCGCCGCCGCCGAGGCTGATGGCGGCACCCTGTTCCTCGACGAGATCTGCGAGATGGACGTGGGGCTGCAGTCGAAGCTGTTGCGCTTCATCCAGACGGGCACCTTCCAGCGCGTGGGCAGCACGGCCACGGAGAAGGTGGACATGCGCTTCATCTGCGCCAGCAACAAGGACCCCTTGCAGGAGGTGGAGGAAGGGCGCTTTCGCGAGGACCTCTATTACCGCTTGCATGTAATTCCCATCCACCTGCCGCCACTCAATGAGCGTGACGAGGACGTCTATCTGATTGCGCGGCAGTTCCTGCGTGAATTCAGCCAGGAAGAGAGCAAGAGCTTCATCAAATTCGCCACCGAGACGGAGGCGGTCCTCGCCTCCTACGGGTGGCCCGGCAACGTGCGCCAGCTCCAGAACGTCGTGCGCAACATCGTCGTGCTGCACGACGCCGAAGTGGTGACCATCGACATGCTGCCGCCGCCGCTCGACGCCGAGGCGGCGCGCTCCGGCGGCTCGCGGCCGGCCAACGGCGAGGAGGCGCCGCTGGACGTGGAGGCGGGCGGGGCCGGGATCGCGGCCGGCGACGGCACGCCCGGCGGCATCCGGGCCCTATGGCAGGTGGAGAAGGACACCATCGAGCGCGCCATCGAGATCTGCGAGGGCAATATCCCCAGGGCCGCCGCCCATCTCGGCATCAGCGCCTCGACCATCTACCGCAAGCGCATGGCCTGGCAAGCCGAGGGCAGGGCCTGAGCCCGCCCGGGTGGGCCTTATTCGGCGGCGATCGGGTTGCGCAGGGTGCCGACGCCGGAGATCTCCACTTCGACGACATCGCCCGGCTTCATCCACAGGGGTGGGTCGCGCCGCGCCCCGACGCCGCCCGGCGTGCCGGTCGGGATCACGTCGCCCGGGCTCAGCTCCGTGAAGGTCGAGATATAGGCGATGAGCCGCGGGATGGTGAAGATCAGCATGTCGGTCGTGGCGTTCTGAACCTCCTGGCCGTTCAGCCGGGTGATGAGCCGCAGCGCCGCCGGGTCGGGGATCTCGTCGCTGGTCACCATCCAGGGGCCGAGGGCGCCCGAGGCGAAGAAGTTCTTGCCCGGCAGGAACTGGCTGGTGTGGAACTGCCAATCGCGTACCGAGCCGTCGTTGAAGCAGGCGTAGCCGGCGATGTGGGCGAGTGCGTCCGCCTCCGCGACATGGCGCCCGGGCTTGCCGATGATGAGGGCCAGCTCGCCCTCGAAATCATAGTTGTCCGAGGCGCTCGGCCGGATCATGGGCTGGCCGTGCCCGGTCTGGGCGTTGGCGAAGCGGTTAAAGAGGGTGGGGTTGGCGGTCTCCTCGGTGCGCCCGGTCTCGGCCCGGTGGTCTTGGTAGTTGAGGCCGACGCAGATGACCTTGTCCGGATGGGGGATGGTGGGCAGATAGGTGATTCCGTCGAGCCGGGCGTCGGCGTCCTGGCCCGCGGCGGCGGCGCGCGCCTCGCCGAGGGCGTCGGCGCCGATCAGCGCGCGCAGATCGGCATAGGGCAGCCGCCGACCGAGATCGACCACCCCCTCGCCCGACACCACGCCATAACTCGCCTGGCCGCCGCTCTCATAGCTCAACAGTTTCATGGCTCTCTCTCCGTAAATGAGGGTTGGTCCCAGCGCCGCGCGCCCCGGCGGCGGATGTTAACCGGATTGGCCCCCGAGGAAAATCCCGCAGGACACTAGAGCGTTTCCAGTTCGACTGGAATCGCTCCAGGCCGCAAGGCGGCCCGCCGGTCGCCCGGCGCGCCCGCGCAGGCGCGGACCTCTTGGTCCGCTGCCGCGAGCGACAAAAAGGGCTAGAGTGGGTCCGATCAAAGCGGAACCGCTCTAGGCGCGGGGTTATGAATGGGGACCGCATGGAATTAAAACTCGACGCTTTCCTTCGGCGCTGCGAGGCATCCGGCGCGTGGCTTCGGGCGCGGGCGCGCTGAATTTCCGGGCATCGAAAAATCCCTTGGCGGGATAGGATCGCATGCCCATATATATGAGCGCCGCCGCTGCGCGGTGGCCAAAATGTCAAGGATTGTCAAGGTTCGGGTCCTGATCCTCTAACGCATTGATATTACAGGGATTGGGTGCGTCGCACCTTGACGTTACTAGACATTTTCTCGCCCGATTCGATCCGATTCGCGCCGCGATGGGGCTCTCGGCGCCGTGGCGTCACCCTGCGGTTGGGCACCGTCGAGGCGGCGACCCGCCATCCGTCCGCTCAGGACGCTTGCCCGTCGAGCCGCGTGAGCGCGACGCCGGCGATGCGCCAGCTTCCATCCGGCTGGCGCGCCATCAGGTAAATTGCCCGGTACGCCAGCCCGTCGGGGCCGGTCAGCAGGAGCTCTTGGGCCGGCACGCCGTCCAGGAGCCGCAACTCGCCGAACGCCAGCTCGCGCGGCCGATAGACGGCGGCATAGGCGCTCCGGACCATGGACATGAAGGTGTCCGGGTCGCGGAACTTGGCCTGGACATTGGGCGCGGCGAAGGCGAAGGCCGCGGCGCCGTCGTCCTGCCCGAAGGCCGCGAGCTGGGCCCGGATCGTGCCCTCGATGGCGGCGCGCTCGGCGGCGTCCGGCACGCCCTCGCCGGCGTAGCCCATACCCACCACGCTGAGCAGCACGATCGCGGCGGCGTAGATCGAGGTGCGTGGCATCGTGTCCCAGCCCGTTGATGGGCGCTCTCGCGGCGCACCCCACTACGAACCAGGGCGCCGGAGAAATCAACCACCGATGCGGCGCGCCCGCGGCCATCGACCCCGGCCGGGGAGCACGCTAGTATCTCGCCGTTGGCATGCGGCGGAAGGTGTGCGGACATGGACCAGGCAACGATTTCGGGCGAGTTCGCGCCCTTCGTCGATAGCGGCCATCCCGGGATCGTCGCGTTCGCGCGCGACCGCGCGGCCGGGGCTGGGGGTGCCGCAGATGCGGCCGTGCGGCTCTACTATGCCGTGCGCGACGAGGTCCGCTACGACCCCTACGTCGACCTGAGCGCGCCGGATACCTTTCGCGCCAGCGCGTGCCTCGCCGCCGGCCGCGCCTTCTGCGTCGGCAAGGCCTCGCTCCTCACGGCCCTGGCCCGCGCCGCCGGCCTCGAGGCCAGGGTCGGCTTCGCCGACGTGCGCAACCATCTGGCCACGCCGCGGCTGCGGGCGCTCATGGGCTCGGACATCTTTCACTTTCACGGCTATACGGAGTTCACGTTGGATGGCCGCCGGGTCAAGGCCACGCCGGCCTTCAACCTGAGCCTGTGCGAGAAATTCGGCGTTCTCCCTCTCGAGTTTGACGGCCGGGCGGACGCACTGTTCCACCCCCTCGACAAGGCCGGCCGCCGGCACATGGAGTACCTCGACGACCGGGGCACCTTCGACGACGTGCCCTTCGAGGCGATCCAAGCCACCATGCGGGCCGCCTATCCGCGACTCTTCGCGGAATACGACGCCGAGCGCGATGGGGACTTCGAGACGGAGGCCGAGGCCCAGAGCCAGGCCTGAAACGCGGCCCGCCGACCCTTGGCGGCCCGATCGGACGAGAGGAGTATTTCGATGAGCATCGAGAAGATTCCGGGCGCGGCCCCAGCGACGCGCAAGCAGTATTCGGACGAAGAGTGGGCGACGCGCGTCGAGCTGGCCGCGTGCTACCGGCTCATGGTGCGGTTCCGGATGACCGACCTCACCGCGACCCATGTCTCCATGCGCGTGCCGGGCCCGGAGGAGCACTACCTCCTCAACCCCTACGGCCTGCTGTTCGACGAGGTCACGGCGTCGAACCTGGTCAAGTTCGACCTCGACGGCAACATCCTGGACGACACGCCTTATGAGATGAACCCGGCCGGCTACGCCATCCACGCCGGTATCCACAAGGTGCGGCCCGACGCCAAATGCGTCATGCACACCCACACCCGGGCGGGCTGCGCGGTGGGCGCGCTCGAAGGCGGGCTCCAGATGTTGAACCAGATCTCGCTGGTCTTCTACGACCGCCTCGCCTACACCGACTATGGCTTCGTCTCGGCCATCGGCGATTGCGGGGCTCTGGTCGAGGACCTCGGCGACAAGCCGGCGCTCATCATGCGCAACCACGGCCTCGCGACCACCGGGCGCACGGTCTCGGAAGCTTTTATGCTCATGTATTACCTCGACAAGGCCTGCGAGATTCAGATCGACGCCATGTCGAGCGGCGGCGAGCTCCGCGAGCCGCCGGCCGAGATATGCCGGCAGGCCGGCGACGGTTGGTGGCGCTGGTACAAGGACACGCCCTTCGGCCAGGCCGATTGGGATGCCCTCGTCCGGCGCATGGATGCCGAGGGCGAGAGCTACAAGCACTGAGGCGGGAAGGCGTTGGCGGTGGTGAGCGCGATGGTTCGCCAGGCCGCCGCCGTTGTCCTGTTGGCGCTGGCGCTGGCATGGCCGGGCGGTGTCGGCGCGGAGGCGTTGCCCACCGAGCGTATGCTCGCCGCCATCAACCCCGCCGAGCGTATGCTCGCCGCCATCAACGACGTGCGGCGCGAGCGCGGCCTCGAGCCGCTGGTGGCCGAGGAAAGCCTCATGCGGGCGGCCCAGGCCCATGCGCGGGATATGGCGCTCAACGGGTTCGTCGGCCATCGCGGCTCGGACGGGGCCGGCCTCGAGGGCCGCCTCGCCCGCGCCGGCTACCCCTATCGGCGCGTGGCCGAGAACGTCGCCGCGGGAACCGAGACCCCGGAGGCGACGGTCGCGGGATGGATGGACAGCGCCGGGCACAGGCGAAACATCTTGTCGCCCGGCCTGCGCGAGGCCGGCATCGGGTACGGGGCCGCGCCGGGGGTCGATGCCGCGGGCTATCGCCACTATTGGGCGCTCGTGCTCGGCGTCCGCGGGCAGCCGTGAGGCACATGGGGAGCGGGGCGGTTCCAGCAATTGGGAATTTGCTCTAGGTTGATGAGTCGGATGGTTGCCCAAACTTCAGGCCAGGCGGAGACCGAACGGCCCGACGAGCCGTGGCGGGATCCGGAGATTCGCTTCGGCGCCATGGCGACGGCCGAGCAGGTTCGCCTCGTGTACCGTTCGGTCCCGGCCCAGATCGCCAATGTGGTCAATCCGGCGATCGTGGTGGCCGTCCTCTACACCAGTATCCGCCACGATCTGTTGTTCGGGTGGCTCGGCCTCATGGTGTTGAGCGTGCTGGGCCGTCTGCTCCTGATGCGCGCCTACCGGGCCGCGGCCCCGCGCACCGGCGAGGCCCAGGTCTGGGGCCGGCGATTCGCCATCGGAGCGGCCGTCGCGGGTGTGCTCTGGGGGGCGCTCTCGGCCGTCGCCTTCCTGACCGACGCCGGCATCCTGCACGCCTTCGTCGCCTTCGTCGCCGCCGGCATGACGGCCGGCGCGGTCACGGTCAGCGCGGCCTATGTGCCGGCCTTCTATGCCTACGCCCTGCCCCTCAACCTGATGCTGGGGGTCTCCTTCCTCATGCGCGGCGATCCCGTGCATCTGGCCATGTCGGCCATGGTGTTCCTGTTCGCCGCGCTCACGGCGGCGATCGCGCGCAACTGGAACCGCACCATCCGCGGCGCCATCCTGCTCGGCCTGCGCAACGAGAACCTCGTTCGCCGGCTCTCGGTCCAGCGCGACCGGGCCGAGCGGGCGAGCCGAGCCAAGACGGATTTCCTCGCCAATATGAGCCACGAGCTGCGCACACCGCTCAATGCCATCATCGGTTTTTCCGAGGCTATCAAGCGCGAGATGTTCGGCCCCATCGGCCGCTCCGAATACCGGGAGTACGCCGAGGACATCCACGCGAGCGGCCTGCACCTGCACGAATTGATCGATGATGTGCTCGACGCCGCCAAGGCCGAGCGGGGCGAGATGAAGCTGGAGGAGAGCGCGGTCGACCTCATGGGCGCTGTCGAGGCGGCGACCCGGATGATCTCGCAGGAGGCGGAGCGCGCGGGTGTCGCGGTCGAGTGGCGCGGGCCCAATACCCTGCCGGCGCTGCGCGCGGACAGGCGGCTCGTCCGCCAGGTCATCCTCAACCTGATCTCCAATGCCATCAAGTTCTCCGATCGCGGCGGCCGCGTCGAGCTCGACGCGGTCCTCGGCCCCGAGGGCCTCGCCCTCACCGTATCCGATACCGGTATCGGCATGGGGGAAGACGAGGTCGCGCGCGCCTTCGAGCCGTTCACCCAGCTCGCCCGCGACCCGAGCAGGCGGCGCAAGGGCACGGGGCTCGGCCTGTCGCTGTCCCGCCGCATCATGGAGCTTCACGGCGGCTCGCTGCATCTCACCAGCGGCCTCGGGCGGGGAACCAAGGCCATCGCCACTTTCCCGCGCGAGCGAATCGCCGATCCGCCTCGGGCCGCCTAGTACCCACTTTCATAATTCCGTGTGCCATACGACGGCGCCCCGAGGTTCCCGGCTAGGAGGGTGGCGCGCCGTGATGCCGGGGCATCACAAGCGGCGCGCGACGACGTCCGGGGGCCTCGGGGCGCCGCCCTACGGGTCGCTTTTCCCGCCCCCTCGGGGCGTCGAGGGTGCTTGACGATGCCCCGGCATCGCCGGCGCACCCCCTCCTACCGAGGAGACGGGAAAAGCGATCGTATGGCACACCGAATTATGAAAGTGGGTACTCGGGCGCTTCCATCTCGACCGGAATCGCTCCAGGCCGCAAGGTGGCGGGCCGAAATTTTCCGGCGCCGGGTGATGTCGATCACAGAAATTTCACAATTCCCATGCAGAATCGATCCTCAATAAGCGGCTGTAGGGAGGCCGCGACAGGGAAGGATGTGGAACGATGTTTTGGCGGGGCTGGTTGCGGCGCTTTCTCACGGTCGTCCTTGGGACGCCGGCGCGCCAGAAGGTGTCGGTCATCCGTACGTCCCAGCGGCGGCTCCACTGACCGCGCCGCGACGGCGGGGGCGCCGTTCAGGCGGCCGTGTCCCGCTCGGCGCGCACGCCGCATGCCTCGATGACCTCGGCGATGGCCGGCTCCGAGTGCGGGCCCATGAGGTGGGCGCCGCTCACCCCCTCGATCTCGCGGAAGCGGTGGATGAGCTCGATGCAGATGGCGCGGCCCTCGGCACGCTGATCGCCGGCGCCCTCGAGCCGCGCGATGACGGGCTCGGGGACATGGACGCCGAACAGGTTCTCGTTCATCCAGCGTGCTGATTTGGCCGACGCGAGCGGCCCCAGGCCGACGATGAAGAATGCATCCCCGGTGATGCCCCGATCGACGAGCCGCGCCATATAGCGCGCCAGCATGTCCGCGTCGAAGGCGAACTGGGTCTGGAAGAAATCCGCCCCCGCGGCGATCTTGGCTTCGAGGTCGGCCGTATCGAAATTCGCGCCCGGCTCGCTCGAGGCATCGGCGGCGCCGATGAAGAGGCGGGGTGGCGGCTCGATTCCGCGGCCCGAGGGGTAGCTCGCCTCGTCACGCATGCGGCGGGCCGTCCCTATCAGATCGCGGCTTTCGAGGTCGTAGACCTCCTTGGCCTCGGGCTGGTCGCCCGCGGCCATGGCGTCGCCGCGCAGGCACAGGATGTTGGGAATGCCGAGCGCCGCGGCGCCCAGGAGGTCCCCCTGGAGGGCCAGTCGGTTGCGGTCGCGCATGGTGAGCTGGAGCACGGGCTCGATGCCGTGGCGCGCGAGGATGGCCGCCGCGGCGAGCGACGACATATGGCCCTTGGCGCTCGCGCCGTCGAGCACGTTGACCGCGTCGGCCAGGCCCGCGAGGCATCCTGCGCGCGCGATTACCGCCTCGGGGTCCGCCGAATCGGGCGGCGCCGTCTCGGCCGTCAACACGAATTGCCCGGCGCGCAGCAGGGCCTCGAGCCGGCCGTTGGATCGCGTCATCCGTGTACCTCGACAGGTATTGAGGTTCGAATTGGCGGGACGGGCCGCGCCGCGCCGCGCCATGTGGGCCTCGGTCTAAATAGCAGCCGGGGCTTGGCCGTGCTAGGCTTGCGGCGGGACGGATGAGAGTGAGCAATCGATGGGCGCGTTGACCCGGGACCGTATCGACAGCTTCTGGCGGGACGGCCTTTCGGCCGCCGAAGGTGGCGCGATGGCCGATGGGGACGATTCCTTCTTCAGCCTCCAGGCCCGCGCCGGCTCCGCGACGTGAAGCCCGCGGATTTCGGTGCCGGGCAATCCCCCCGGCGCGTCGAGGACGGGCGCTTCCTACGGGGCATGGGGCGCTATGCGGGCGACCTCGAGCTCGCCCGTGAGGCACATGGCTGCGTGCTGCGCTCGCCCCACGCCCATGCCCGCCTCGCCGCCGTCGATACCCGCGCGGCCGCCGCCATGCCGGGCGTGCTCGCGGTACTGACGGGCGCGGACGTGGCCACCGACGGCCTCGGCGACCTGCCCTGCATGGACCCGGTCGTGGGCCGGGACGGCAGGCCCTGCTTCGTGCCGCCCTCGCCGCTCTTGACCCGGGACCGAGTCCGCCACGTGGGCGACAGGGTCGCTTTTGTGGTCGCCGAGAGCCTGGCCCGGGCGCGCGACGCGGCCGAGCGGATCGCCGTCGATTACGAGCCCCTGCCGGCGGTGGCGGATGCCGTCGGCGCCCTCCACGCCGGCACGCCCCAACTGTGGGACGCGGCGCCCGGCAACCTCTGCGTCGATTGGGCGATGGGAGACGAAGTGGCGGTCGCGGCCGCCTTTGCGCGCGCGGACCACGTCACACGCGTCTCCCTCGTCAACAACCGCCTGGTCGCCGCGTCGATGGAGCCACGCGGCGCCATTGGCGAATACGACCCGGGCACCGGCCGCTATACCCTCCATGCCGGCTGCCAGGGGGTGCACAATCTGCAGCGCTGGATCGCCGGGCCCGTGCTGCGCGTGCCGCCGGGCGACTTGCGCGTCCTCTGCCCCGACGTGGGCGGCGGCTTCGGCATGAAGGCGGCCCTCCATGCCGAGCTGGCGCTGGTGCTGTGGGCGGCGCGGCGCATCGGCCGCCCCGTCAAATGGATGTCCGACCGGGGCGAGGCGTTCGTGAGCGACGCCCAGGCCCGCGATCAGGTGAGCGAGGCCGCCCTCGCCCTCGACGCGCGGGGCCGCATGCTGGGGATGCGCGTCTCCACCGTCGCCAACATGGGCGCCTACGTCTCGACCTTCGGGCCGGCCGTTCCCACGGTCGACGGCAGCCCCATGCTGCCGGGCGTCTATCGCATTCCCAGCGCCCATGTCGAAGTGAAATGCGTCTTCACCAACACGGTGCCGGTCGATGCCTATCGCGGCGCCGGCCGGCCCGAGGCGGCCTATGTTATCGAGCGTCTCGTGGATGCCGCGGCGCGGGAGATCGGCATGGACCCGGCCGAGCTGCGCCGCCGCAACCTCATCGCCGCGGACGACTTCCCCCACCGCACCGTCACGGGCCATACCTACGACAGCGGCGACTACGCGCGGACCCTCGACGCGGGCCTCGTTGGCGCCGACCGGGCCGGCTTCGAGGCGCGGCGGCACGAGGCGGCGGCGCGGGGCCGGCTGCGCGGCTTCGGCATGGCCTATTACGTCGAGCGCTGTGGCGTGGGCGGCAGCGAGACCGCGCGCATGCGCTTCGATGCGTCCGGGGCGCTCACGCTTCTCGTCGGCACCCAGTCGAACGGCCAGGGCCACGAGACGGCCTATGCCCAGATCGCCGCGGCCCTGCTCTCCATCCCCTTCGAATCCGTCCGCGTGGTCCAGGGCGATACGGACGCCATCGGCTACGGCCGGGGCACCGGCGGCTCGCGGTCGCTGCAAATCTGCGGCCCGGCGATCCAATTGGCGGCGGCGAAGGTGGTGGCGAAGGCGAAGCGGATCGCCGGGCACATGCTGGAGGCGGCGGAAGCGGACATCGATTTCGCGGACGGCCGCTTCACGGTGCGCGGCACCGACCGGTCGGTCACCTTCGGCGCCGTGGCCGCGCGCGCACTCGAGCCCGCGGCCCTGCCGCCCGGAATCGAGCCCGGGCTCGATGAGCAGGCTCACTACGCGCAGGAAGGCTACACCTTCCCCAACGGCTGCCATGTGGCGGAAGTGGAGATCGATCCGGAGACCGGCACCGTCGATCTCGTGCGCTATTCCTCGGTCGACGATTTCGGCACCGTCCTCAACCCCATGCTGACCGCGGGCCAGGTCCATGGCAGCCTCGCCCAGGGCATCGGCCAGGCGCGCCTCGAGGGCTGCGTCTATGACCCCGAATCGGGTCAGCTCCTGACTGGGTCCTTCACCGAATACTGCCTGCCCCGGGCCGACGACCTGCCGAATTTCGAATGCGTGACCGAGGGCACCCCGAGCCCGGCCAATCCAATGGGCGTCAAGGGGTGTGCCGAGGCGGGCTGCGTCGGCGCACCGCCCGCCCTCGTCAACGCGGTGGTCGACGCGCTGGCGGCCCACGGTGTGCGCCACATCGACATGCCGCTCACGCCCGAGCGGGTCTGGGCGGCTATCCGAGCACCGCGTTGAGGTCGTCCTCGGACGGGGCGAGCCAGAAGGAGCCGGTCTCGGCCGCCGAGAACATGATGAGGTGGTCGTGGAGGCCGTCGCCCGCGGTGCCGAACATGCGCTGGAGCTGGACCTCGAAGCGCATGGGATCGCAGGCGAAGGCGACGAAGTAGAGGCCGTGCCGGGCCGCTCCGCCGTCGGGGATGCTGCGCCGGAAGATCTTGAGCCTGACGCCGTCCCGTTCCACGTCCGTGCGGGCGATGTGGGCGTCGGGCGCCAGGGCGTCGCCTTCGAGCTCGATGTCGTCGGCCTTGGTGCGGCCGATGGTGCGCTCCTGCTCCGCGACCGGGAGGGATTGGAACTTGTCGAGGTCGTGCACCCAGGTCTGGGTCATGGCATCGGCGCCGCCCGCGCCCGTCTCGCCCGCGGGGATGAGCGCGGTGGCCCGCCTGTCGGCATCGGTCTTCGGGTTGGCGGTACCGTCGACGAAGCCGATCATGTCGCGCGAATCGTGATAGACGAAGCCGGTCTCCTCCTGCGCGAGGGTCGCCACGCCCGAGAGCGCCGGGTAGGCTGCGCGCGCGCCGTCGAAATTGGTATCCCGGCCACCCGAGTGGAGCCAGACCCAGATGTCGCGCTGGGTCGCGGGCGCGTCCAGATCGTCAGCCGGGCCGATTCTCGCGAAGGGGCACAGCGCGCCCGGCATCCGGTCGGGGGCGATTCCCCGCCAGGCGTCGGGGCCGAAGCTCACCACCATATGGGCGCCGCTCGACACCGTGTCCCGCCGCGCGGCCGCGACGGCCGCCTTCAGGCTTCCGGCATCCGCGCCGGCGCGGAGCTCGAGTTCGAGATGATGGTGGTGCGCCGAGCCCTCGGCGAAGATTCCTGGCTGCGGGTTGCTCATGGGATGGGTTCCGGCTGGCTGTTGCGGGTCGGCGGCGATGGAACCAGGATTGACCCGAAGGCACAAGCGGCCCCGCCCCTCACGCGCCGATGATGTTGTGTGCCGGGCCGAAGGGAAATCTGGTGATGTTCTCGGCCCCCGCCTCGGTGACCACCAGGATATCATGCTCGCGGTAGCCGCCGGCGCCCGGCTCGCCCTGGGGGATCGTGATCATGGGCTCCATGGAGACCACCATGCCGGGCTCGAGAATGGTCTCGATGTCCTCGCGCAGCTCGAGGCCCGCCTCGCGCCCGTAATAGTGGCTGAGCACGCCGAAGGAGTGGCCGTAGCCGAAGGTGCGGCTCTCCAGGAGCCCGTGTTCGCGATAGATCTCGTTGAGCTCGCCCGCGATGTCGCAGCAGCGCGCGCCGGGCTGGATGAGCTCGCAGCCGCGCCGGTGGACCCGGCAATTTATCTCCCACAGCCCGATCTCGCGATCGGTGGCGGAGGCGAAGAAGAGCGTGCGCTCGAGTGCGGTGTAGTAGCCGGCGATCATGGGAAAGCAGTTGAGGCTCAGGATATCGCCCTTCTCGATGCGCCGCGTGGTCACGGGGTTGTGGGCCCCGTCGGTGTTGATGCCCGACTGGAACCAGGTCCAGGTGTCGCGGATCTCGCTCTGGGGGTGGGCGGCGGCGATCTCGCGCACCATGGCGTTCGTCGCGTGGAGGGCCACCTCATGCTCGGGCACGCCCTCGCCTACGGCTTCGACACAGGCGGCGCCACCGATATCGGCGATGCGCGCACCGTCCTTTATGAGCGCGATCTCCTCCGCCGACTTGACCGTGCGCATGGTCATGGTGGCCCCCGCGATGTCCACCATCTCGGCACCGGGGAGGGCGTCCCGCAGTTTGGCGTGCGCTTCGAGGCTGAGATGGTCGAGCTCCACGCCGATGCGCCCGGCGGCCGGCGCCTCGTGGCGCACGGCCTCGAAATAACTGTCCCGCCGCCAGTCGGTATAGACCAGGTTGTCGCCGAAGGTTCGGCGCCAGGGCTGGCCGTAGTCGATGTTGGCGCTGATGGTGACCGCCTTTTCCTGGGTGACGATCAGGCCGTAGGGCCGGCCGAAGTCGCAGTAGAGGAAGTCGCTGTAGTAGTGGATGTTGTGCATCGACGTGAAGAGCGCGGCGTCGATGCCGGTGTCGGCCATGTGTCGGCGGAGCACCGCCAGCCGGCGTTCCATCTCCGTGTCGGAAAAGGTTCCGCTCGCCTTCTCTCCGTTCCTGATCCTCTTGGTCCGTTCCATAGCCTACCCGTTCGCCGCGCCGGGCACGCAACGCCCGCGCACCGGAGCCGGCCCCCGCCGATTCGGGAGCGGGTTCATTACAGGGTTCAGCGCCCGGGGTCCACCGCGCGTCGCCTCTCACCGCAGCTTGGTTGTCTAATTCCGGATCGTTGGTCAAGCCCTTCCGGACCCTTGTCTCCGCCGGGAACACGGTTGTCTGCGAAGTCTTCCCCGGCGGGTCCGCCGGGTCGCTTCATGATAGTGCCCTTTGGCTTCGGCCTCCCAAGGTTGTCTAATTCCGGTTCGTTGGTCAAGCCCTTCCGGACCCTTGTCTCCACCGGGAACACGGTTGTCTGCGAAGTCTTCCCCGGCGGGTCCGCCGGGTCGCTTCATGATAGTGCCCTTTGGCTTCGGCCTCCCAAGGTATTAGACGCAATCGCGAACGGCTGTCCGCTTAGCAACCAGGCGGGCGGGATCGCCTCGGCCATCGTCCCGGCGGGGACGGGTCTTCCGCTTCTCGCGGAACTCTCTCTTCTCCTTATCCAGCTATGCCGTGGCGCTCGCCTCCTTTTCCGGCCAGCGGAAGGCTTCGCCGGTGATCAGCATCCGGTGCAGGATCACCGCCAGCCGGCGCGCCAGCGCCACGCAGGCCTTCTTGTGGCTGGTCCGCCTCTTGATCCGGCGTGCCCAGTCCTTCAGCGGATGGGCCCGGCGCACCACCGTCAGCAGGCTGTTGGCGGCCTCGTAGAGCAGCGCCCGCAGCATGGCGTCGCCGTGTTTCGAGATGCGCCCCGAATAGTCCATCCCACCCGACTGCCAGCGCCGCGACGTGAGCCCCACATAGGCGCCCACCGTGCGCGATTTGGCGAACCGCTCCGCTTCGCCAATGGTCGCCACATAGGCCAGCGCCGTCACCGGCCCCACCCCCGGCGTGCTCATCAGCAAACGGCAGGCCGGAGAGCCTTTCGCCCGCCCCACGACCGCCTCGTCCAGCCGCCCGATCTCGCGGCCCAGCGCCGCCGCCGCGGACAGAAGCGGCTCGATCATCACCTTCAGCTCGGGACGCCCCTCCAACGCCTCGCGGACGCGTCCGGCCAGCTTGCCCGATCCCTTGGGAAAGCGAAGGCCCAACGACCCCAACAGGCCACGGATCGCGTTCTCCGTATCGCGCCGCTGGCGCACCAGATGACAGCGCGCCTTGAGAAGTGCCCGCGCCTCCTGCGCCACCTCGATCTTCACCGCCACAGGGCGGCAGAACCCCGTCCGCGCGATCTCCGCCAAGAGCTCGGCGTCGTTCGCATCCGTCTTGTTGTGCTGAAGGCGCATCACCGCGTTCGCATGGCGCGCGTCGATCACATCGACCGAGACCCCCAGCCGGCCCAGCTCCCGCGCCAGCCAGCCACTCAGCGTACTCGTCTCCAGAACGATACGGCCAGGGCACGGACAATGCTCCCGCAAAGCTGCGAACAGCGCCCTCGGATCGGTCGCAACCTTGCCCCGCGCCAATATCTTTCCCGCCACGTCCTTCACGCAAAACGCCGTCTCTTCCTTCGACACATCAAACCCAACATACTCCGTCATGGTCACTCTCCTTGGTTTGCCTATTGGGGCGCTTACTCGTGACCCCGCATCATAGGCCCGGGAGAGTGACCACCGGAATTACGCTATGTATTAGACGCAATCGCGAACGGCTGTCCGCTTAGCAACCAAACGAACGGGATCGCCTCGGCCACCGTCCCGGCGGGGACGGGTCTTCCGCTTCTCGCGGAGCTCTCTCTTCTCCTTATCCAGCTATGCCGTGGCGCTCGCCTCCTTTTCCGGCCAGCGGAAGGCTTCGCCGGTGATCAGCATCCGGTGCAGGATCACCGCCAGCCGGCGCGCCAGCGCCACGCAGGCCTTCTTGTGGCTGGTCCGCCTCTTGATCCGGCGCGCCCAGTCCTTCAGCGGGTGGGCCCGGCGCACCACCGTCAGCAGGCTGTTGGCGGCCTCGTAGAGCAGCGCCCGCAGCATGGCGTCGCCGTGTTTCGAGATGCGCCCCGAATAGTCCATCCCACCCGACTGCCAGCGCCGCGACGTGAGCCCCACATAGGCGCCCACCGTGCGCGATTTGGCGAACCGCTCCGCTTCGCCAATGGTCGCCACATAGGCCAGCGCCGTCACCGGCCCCACCCCCGGCGTGCTCATCAGCAAACGGCAGGCCGGAGAGCCTTTCGCCCGCGCCACGACCGCCTCGTCCAGCCGCCCGATCTCGCGGCCCAGCGCCGCCGCCGCGGACAGAAGCGGCTCGATCATCACCTTCAGCTCGGGACGCCCCTCCAACGCCTCGCGGACGCGTCCGGCCAGCTTGCCCGAGCCCTTGGGAAAGCGAAGGCCCAACGACCCCAACAGGCCACGGATCGCGTTCTCCGTATCGCGCCGCTGGCGCACCAGATGACAGCGCGCCTTGAGAAGTGCCCGCGCCTCCTGCGCCGCCTCGCTCTTCACCGCCACAGGGCGGCAAAACCCCGTGCGCGCGATCTCCGCCAAGAGCTCGGCGTCGTTCGCATCCGTCTTGTTGTGCTGAAGACGCATCACAGCGTTCGCATGGCGCGCGTCGATCACCTCGACCGAGACCCCCAGCCGGCCCAGATCCCGCGCCAGCCAGCCACTCAGCGTACCCGTCTCCAGAACGATACGGCCAGGGCACGGACAATGCTCCCGCAAAGCTGCGAACAGCGCCCTCGGATCGGTCGCAACCTTGCCGCGCGCCAATATCTTTCCCGCCACGTCCTTCACGCAAAACGCCGTCTCTTCCTTCGACACATCAAACCCAACATACTCCGTCATGGTCACTCTCCTTGGTTTGCCCACTGGGGCGCGTCCTCGTGACCCCGCATCATAGGCCCGGGAGAGTGACCACCGGAATTACGCTATGTATTATACCAGCGGCCGATGAGCTTGACTCATCGACCGCTGGCAAGCGCGACCGCGCGCCCGAGCTTATGCGAGGTAAGCCAAGGGCGCGGATGCGCCCGCCCGGTGCTTGAGGGAACATACAACGGGTCATTCTTATGGGCCGTTGGTATTATCCCATCTCTCCGAACAGCAGCTTGCGGGGGTTGAGGATGGACATGCGGGCGATGTCGTCGGCATGGACGCCGGCCTCGGCGAGGAGGGCGAAGAAGGTCTTGAGCCCCTCGGCCATGGGCATGGTGAAGGTCTGGCCGAGGTCCGAGGAGAGGATGACGCCCTCGGGCCCCACCGCTTCGATGACCTCGACGTAGTGGTGGATCGTCAGCTTATTGTCCATGCCGTGGGCGGTGAGGTTGACGAAGCACAGCTCCGAATAGGCGCCGTGCTCGCGCCACAGCACGCCCAGCTCCGCGGGCGTAAGTTCGATCGAGTCCCACAAGGGATGGGTGAGGACGATGCGCCTGATGCCGGCCGCGCGGGCGAGGCGGACCAGGTCCTTGGTCTCCTCGGCATCGACATGCCCCGTGGCGAGGATGAGGTCGTTCTCGGCGATCATGCGGAGCGCGCGGTCGAGTCCCGGCACGGTTGCGCCCGCCGCATCGCGGATGGTCAGACCCTCGGCCTCGTCGAAGAGCCGCGTGTACTGCTCCTTGACGCCCTAGTCGAGCGGGATGTCGCGCCGGCCCATGACAGAGAGATGGGCCTCGGCGCAGAAGGTCGGCATCCAGACCACGAAGCGCTCGGGATCGGGGTCGATCTGGCCGGGATCCGTCTTCCAGCCCGAAAGGGCGCCACGCACCCCGTGGTCGGTGATCCCGCCGCAGGAGTGGTTGAGCGCCACGGAGCCGATGATCGCCACTTCGTCGTCCGGGCGCCGGGCCATGACGGCCTAGGCCGTGGTGGGCTGGAAATGGTTCTTCATGACGATGCCGATGCCCTCGCGGCGCGCCTCCTCGGCCAGGGTCATGGGGTCGTAGCGGCGCTGCAACAGCTCGGGCCCGGTATGGACATGCATGTCGATGACACCCAGACCATCGATGCGGGGCAGTGGTTTCAAATCGGGCATGGGTGCCGCTCCTTCACCGGCTTCGCGTGGGGCCGGCCGGCTCCGGCCCCACGCGGACGAGCTGTTTGCCGAAGTTCCTGCCCTCGAGCATGCCGCGGAAGGCGGCCGGCGCGTTCTCGAGGCCATCGGTGATGTCCTCGCGGTATTTGAGCCGGCCGTCCGCGATCCAGCCGGCGAGCGCCGCCAGGCCCTCGTCGTAGCGATTCTGGTAGTCGAACACGAGGAAGCCCTCAATCCGCGCCCGGTGGACGATGAGGAAACGCAGGTTGCGCGGGCCGAGGTCGGGCTCCGTCAGGTTGTATTGGGAGACCTGGCCGCAGATGACGATCCGGGCGCGCCGGTTGACGTGGTTGAAGACCGCGTCCGTGACCGGGCCGCCGACATTGTCGAAATAGACATCGACGCCGTCGGGCGCCGCGTCGCGAAGTGCCGTGTCCACGTCGTGGGTCCGGTAATTGATGCCGGCGTCGAAGCCGAGCTCTCCGGTCACGTAGGCCACTTTCTCGTCCGAGCCCGCGATGCCGACGGCGCGGCAGCCTTCGATCCGCGCGATCTGGCCCACGACCGCGCCGACCGCGCCCGAGGCGGCGGAGACCACCACCGTCTGGCCCGGCACCGGCCGGCCCACGTCGAGGAGGCCGAAATAGGCCGTCAGGCCCGGCATCCCCAGGACGCCCAAGGCCGTCGAGATGGGGGCCAGCGCCGGATCGACCTTGCGCACGTCCTCGGCGCGGGCGAGGGCGTGGGTCCGCCAGCCGAGCCGTCCCTCGACGATATCGCCGGCGCTGAAGCCGGCCGCCTCGCTCGCCACCACCTCACCTGTCAATGGCGGAGCAAAAAGGGACCACCTCGGCGGTGTAAGAAGGGACCGCTTGGCGGCTGCGGGCTTGTCCCCGTAGTCCACGGGAGGGCCCCGCGCGCGACGCGGTGTGCCCTCAACAGGCTGACGCGGCGGCGCGCGCGGGAGGGACCTGTGGGCCCACGGGGTCAAGCGTGGGCTGGGTGGTCGGTTCAGTTAGCAGTCGGGGTTTGACGCCTGCGGCTCTGGTTGAGCCTGTAGCTGTCACCGTTCATCTCGAGGATGTTGACGTGGTGGGTGAGGCGATCGAGGAGCGCGCCGGTGAGGCGCTCGGAGCCGAACACCTCGGTCCATTCGTCGAAGGGCAGATTGGTGGTGACCAGGGTCGAGCCCCGCTCGTAGCGTTGGCTGAACACCTCGAACAACAGCTCGGCGCCGGTCTTCGACAGCGGCACGAAGCCGAGTTCGTCGACGATCAGAAGCTTGTAGGTGGCGAGCTTCTTCTGGAACCTCAGCAGCTGCTTGTCATCGCGGGCCTCGATGAGTTCGTGGACCAGCGCGGCGGCGGTGATGAAGCCGACCGAGAGGCCCTTCTGGCAGGCCGCCAGGCCGAGACCGAGGGCGATGTGGGTCTTGCCGGTCCCACTGTTGCCGAGCGCGATGAGGTTCTCGCGGCGCTCGATGTACTCGCAGCGGGCCAGCTCCAGGACCAGCGCCTTGTTGAGCGAGGGGATGACCTTGAAGTCGAAGCTGTCGAGGCTCTTGACCACGGGGAAGCGCGCCGCCTTGATGCGCCGCTCGACCATGCGGCGCTCGCGGTCGATCAGCTCGAGCTCGGCGAGTCTCAACAGGTAGCGGACGTGATCGACGCCTTCCGAGGCGCACTGCCGGGCGATCTTGTCGTACTCGCGCAGGAAGGTCGGCAGCTTCAGCGTCTCGAGGTGGTGGGCGAGCAGCACTTGCGGTGTGTCGGTCATGCGCCGAGCCCCGACAGCAGGCTCATGTACGACTTGGCGGACGTCATCGCGACCCGGGCGCGCGGCAGATACGGATAGACGTCGAGGTTGAGCCTGGGCGGCCGCCGCTCGATGCGGCACAGTACCAGGTGCTTCACCGCATCAAAGCCGATTGCGCCGAGCCGCAGGGCGTCGCCGACCGCACCCTCGACCTCCTCGAGCCGGAAGGTCTCCAGTAGACGGAGCACCTGGACGTACTCGCGCTTGCCTGCCTTGCCCATACGAGCTTCGAGGAGCCGCCGCAGAGTGATGAAGGCCTCGGGCAGGTCCCAGCCCGCCAATGGCGCGGCCTGGTCGAGGGCGCCGATCTTCTGCTCGATCAAGGGCAGGTAATGCAGCGGGTCGAAGATCAGGTCCTCGCTGTCGTAGGACCGGCGGTGCCGGGCGATCACCTCGGCCCCGCAGCTGATCACCACCTCATCGACGTAGCCCCGGATGAGCACCTCACGGTGGCCGTAGGCCACGGGCACGGAATAGTCGTTGCTGCGGTAACGCACCAGCGACAGCGAACTCGCCCGTCCAGGGCGCTTATCGCAGGCATCATAGGGAGCAGGCGGCAATGGCAAGAGAACTTGACGATCCCGCTCGAGACGCTCGCCGATGGTCTCCTTGTGGCCCCGCAGCCGCGCCGCCTGGCGCCGGCGGCACTGTTCGGCGAGAGCATCGTTGAGGGCCGCGAAGCTCTCGGCACGCGGGACGGGGACCAGGAAGTTCCGCCGGATGAAGCCGACCAGTCCCTCGACCTTGCCCTTGTCGTTGCCCTTGCCCGGCCGGCCGAACCTGTCCTCGAACAGATAGTGGGACTGAAGCTCCGTGAAGACGCGCGTTCGCTGCCGCTTCCCATCGCCCAGGATCCGGGCAACCGCCAGCTTGGTGTTGTCGTACAGGATGGATCGGGGGACGCCGCCGAAGAAGGCAAACGCCGCGTTGTGGCCATCGCAGAATGCTTCGGTCGTCTCCGCCGGATAGGCCGCAACAAAGCAACCATCACTGTGGGGAAGGTCGAAGGCAAGGAAGTGGATCTTCCGTAACGCGCCGCCGATCACCGCCATCGCTTCGCCGAAGTCCGCCTGGGCGTGACCGGGGGAATGGGAGAGTGGCACGAACACCTCACGCGACCGAAGCCCCTGCTCACGAACGTAGTCCTTCACGATGGTGTAGCCGCCCGTGAAACCGTACTCGTCCCGGAGGCGGTCGAAGATGCGCTTCGCAGTGTGCCGTTGCTTGCGGTGGCTGGTCCGATCGTCTTCCAAGATCCGATCGATGATTCCCGTGAACGAACCCAGCTTTGGCCGCCTCGGCGGCGCGCTTCGGCGATACCCTGGCGGCACCGAGAACGACAGCATCTTACGGACCGTCTTGCGGTCTACACCAAACACCCGCGAGGCTTCGCGGGTGCTCATCCCCTCGACATGACACGCCCGCCGAACCCGTGCGTACAACTCCACCCGATACATCCCCCCCGCCTTCCAGTCAGAGCAACCCTGACAGAAGGCTATACGCGGTCCCATTTTGGTCCGCCGCAGCCGGATCGACCGGCCGCTTCAGTGGGGGATTATTGCTCTGCCGTTCTCATTCTCCGGCGAGGACGGCGCCTGGGACGGGGTCGAGCTCAAGATGGCCGATCTGCGCGGGGCCACCGGCCTCACTTGCGCGAAACTCGCCCGGACGCGCAACTGGCAGGCGGCCTACCGCGACCCTGCCTACCGGTGTGAAGCCGACATCCCCGCGCCGCCTGAAGCGCCGCGCTGCGAAGCACTCGATGCGGATTGAGGGGGCGACGATGACAACCGAGGAGCTTTGCCTGCTGAGCGTCGCCCGATTGGCGGCGCTGATCGCGCGGCGGGAGGTCTCGGCGGTCGAGCTGACCGAGGCCTATCTGGATCGCTGTGACCGCTTCGAGGAGGCATTCAACGCCTTTATCACCCTCACGCCCGAGCGGGCGCGCGCGGAAGCCCGCGCGGCCGAGGCCGAGATCGCGGACGGCCGCCACCGCGGGCCGCTCCACGGCATCCCCATCGCCCACAAGGACATCATCGACATCGCCGGCGTGGCCACGACCAATGGCGCGCATCCGTCCTTCACGCGCGTGGCGGCGGTGGATGCCACCGTCGTGGCGCGGCTCGCCGCCGCGGGTGCCGTCGCCATCGGCAAGACCAACCTCGACGAGTTCGCCGAAGGTCCGCTCTCCGACAACCCGTGGCACGGGGCGACCCGCAATCCCTGGGACCTCTCGCGCTCTGTCGGTGGGTCGAGCGGCGGCTCGGCGGCCGCCGTGGCCGGCTATCTGTGCGCGGGCGCCACGGGGACCGATACCGGCGGCTCGATCCGCAACCCAGCCGCCTGCACCGGTATCGTCGGGCTCAAGCCCACCTACGGGTGGGCACCGCTCGACGGCATTCACCCCTTCGCGCCAAGCCTCGATTCCGTCGGCCCACTCGCGCGCACGGTCGAGGACGCGGCCCTCATGTTCGCCGTCATGGCGGATAGTGGGGGGCCGCATCAGATCCCCGATTCCGGCACCCTCCTCGCCGGGGGCGTCGCGGGCTTGCGGGTGGGGCTCTGCCCGGACCTGGTGCCCGAGGGTGTCGACCGGCGTGTGCTCGACGCCATCGCGCGGGCGGCGGAGATCCTCGCGGGACTCGGCGTCGAGACCGTGGAGGTCGCCTTCCCCCACGCCGAGGATCTGCGGCGTGCCGGCACGACCATCCTGTTCGCGGAAGGGTACGGGGTGCATCGGGACAACCTGCGAGCCCGGCCCGGAGACTACAGCGACGAGGTGCGCACGTCCCTCATGATTGGCGCCGATATCACGCCCGCCGACCACGCCGCGGCCAAGGTGGAGCAAGCGCGCCTGCGCCGGGCGTTCGAGGCGGCGATTGCCGGCGTGGCCGGCATACTTCTGCCCGTCCTTCCGTCGACGGCACCGTCGCGGGACGGCGCCTGCCTGGTCGATGGCCAGCCGGTGGATATCCGGGACAGCGCCATCGCGCTCCGTATGCCGGTCAACCTGCTGGGCGTCCCGGCGCTCGCCATCCCGACGGGCTATATGGACGGCCTTCCGAGTGCCATGCAGATCGTGGGCGCGCCGTGGCGCGAGGATCTGGTTTTGCGGCTCGGCCGCGCCTACGAGGAAGCGACGCCCGAGCTGAGGGACAGGCGGCCCCCCGAGGCCCTTTGCATGGCACAGGATCAGGAAAAAGCGTGATGTTCTACGAGACGGCGAAGAACGACCACGGTCTGCCCTATGCGCCCTTCAAGTCCTGCGTGGTGCCCCGGCCGATCGGCTGGATTTCGACCCTGGGCCTGGACGGAAGGGTGAACCTGGCCCCGTTCAGCCAGTTCAACATGCTGGGCTACGATCCGCCCTACGTCATGTTCTCGGCCGACACGCCGTCGCCCCACGGCGAACACCCCATCAAGGACAGCGTGCGCAACGCCGAGGCGACGCGCGAGTTCGTTTTCAACATGGCCACCTACGACCTCCGCGACGCCATAAACAGGACGGCGCTGATCGAGGGTCCCGACGTTGACGAGATGGCCGCCGCGGGCCTCACGCCCGCACCCTCGCGCCTGGTCAAGCCGCCCCGCGTCGCCGAATCCCCAGTCCATTTCGAATGCCGGTACTGGCAGACACTGGTCCTGCCAGGCCGCACCTGGGAGACCACGCCCCATGTGGTGATCGGCACCGTCGTCGGCATCCACATCAAGGACGAGTTTCTGACCGAGGACGGGCGCGTCGACGTCCTCAAGATCCGCCCCCTGGCCCGCCTCGGCTACCTCGACTACACGACCGTCGATTCGCGCTTCGAGCTGAGGGTCGACGACGCCGACGACGCGGAAGCCTTCATCCGCGGCATGGCGGGCGACCCGGAGAGGTGATCGGGCGCCCAAGGGCGGCTCGCGCGTTTCCGCCGCTTGCCGCCGCGCAAGAGGGCGAGGGGGCGGCCGTCGATGGCGGCGAGGCCCAGGCCGATGAGCGCCATGCCCGCGAGGTGCTTGGGTGCCAGCCCCTCGCCGAGGATGGTGACGCCGAGCAGGATGGTGCTGATGGGCAGGAGGAAGGTGACCAGCAGCAGGTTCGTCGCCCCCGCCGTCGCCAGGATGCGGAAATAGACGATGTAGCCGGCCGCGGTGCTGATGAGGGCGAGGCCAGCGATCGCGCCCCAGACTTCGAGGCCCGGGGCCGGCAGCAGCCAGGGCCGGTCCACGGTAAGCGCGATGGGCAGCAGCATCACCGTCGATGCCGTCACTTGGCCAGTCGCCGTCACCAGCGGCGGGGTGTCCCTGAAGCGGCGCCCGAATATGCCGGCAAAGGCATAGGAGACGGCGGCCCCGAGGACGGCGAACTGGGCTACCACGCCGATGCCCAAGCCTTCCAGGACGTCGCCGCCGATCATGACGGTGACGCCGAAGAGGCCGAGGACCACCCCGACGAGCTTATAGGCGTTCAGCCGCTCGTCCCGCGTCAAGACGTGGGCGAGCACCACGGTGAAGAGCGGCGTCGTCGCGTTGAGGATCGAGGCGAGCCCGCTCGCGATCTCCGTCTGGCCCCAGACGATGAGGCTGAAGGGGATCAGGTTGTTGAGGGCGCCCATGACTATGAAGGCGCCCCAGGCGCGCATGTCGAGCGGCATGCGGTAGCCGGCCGCGTGGACCAGCACCAAGAGCACCAAGGCGGCGAGGCCAACGCGGCCCAACACGATGGTGAAGGGCGGCAACGCCACCAGCGCCACTTCCGTGAAGAAGAAGGACCCGCCCCAAAATACGCTGAGAAGGATGAGAAGGCCCCATTCGAGGGCGCTCATGGCTCTCTGTTCGCCGGCTCGCGCGGTCATGGCTGACTCCGTGGCGATTGTTCCGCCGCGAAGGCTAGCCACGGCCACGTGCGCTGGCTTTCCGGTTCTTGCGCCCGAAGTCGGTTGGGCCCTTTCCGCCACACGCCGTCCCACGACCCTGTGCGGGCCCCGCCTTGTGCGGCGAGGGTTTCTCACGCACCCTCTCCCGCGAACGATCGTCCCACCCCCAAGGAGGCTTCCATGACCGCTTGGTCTCCGCGCCGTTTTGCCCTTATTGCCCTCACCGCCCTGCTGCTGGCGGGGGCGCCCACCGCGGTAACGCGGGCGGGCGGCCTCCAGCCCGAGCACGCGCTCATCCGCCTGTTCACTTCCTCTCAGTTCGACGACCGCTGGTTCGCCCCGGGCTTCGCGGCCGCCATCTACACGCCGGGCGGCCCAGTGGCCACGCGCGACGACCTCGCCGCGGCGGTTCGTACCTATCTCGACGCGTTCGGGTCGCTGCGCGACGTGGAGGCGGACGGTGGGGCGCTGGTGGTGGTGCTCGGGCGGGCGACGGTGCGCATGTCCGTGGCCCTCGACGAGGCGGGGCGCATCGCCCTCATCACGGGCGAGCCGCCGGTGCCGGACGGCTTCGCGGCCGTCGGCCGGAGCCTCGATTCGCTCGACGGCGAGGTGTCCATGCTGGTGACCGAGGACGGGCGCGACATCTACGCCCGCGCGCCGGAGGTGCCGCGCGGCGTGGGCTCGGCCTTCAAGATGGCCGTGCTCGAGGCCTATCTCAACCGCATCGCGGCGGGTGGGGCGAGCTGGTCTGACGTGGTGGAGATGGATCCGCAATGGCGCATCCCCGGCAGCCAGATGGGCGCCTGGCTCGATGGCTCGCGGATCACGACCGAGACGGCCGCGACGCTGATGATCTCCAGAAGCGAAAATTCGGCGACCGAGGCCCTCCTCTCCCTCGTCGGCCGCGAGGCGGTCGAGGCCTTGAGCCCGCGCAACACGCCGCTCCTATCGACGCGCGACCTCTTCATCCTCAAGCGCGCGGGTAACGAGGGGGATCTCGCGCGCTGGCGGGAAGGCGACGTGGCGGAGCGCCGCGCGCTCCTGGCCGAATTCGGCGCGCGCGACGTGGACTGGTCCAGTTTCGAGCAAGGCGCGCTCGCGCCCGACGTCGAATGGTTCTTCACCTCGCGCGAGCTCTGCGCGTTGGTGGCCGAGGTCGGCGCGGCCCGCGCCATGCAGGTGAACCCCGGTGCCGCGCGGGCGGAGGATTGGGCGGCGGTCGCGTTCAAGGGCGGCTCGGAAGCGGTGGTGATCAGCGCCACGCACCTCCTCCGGCACGCCGACGGGCGCACCTTCTGCATGACGGGGGCGTGGAACGACGACGAGCCCATCGATATCGAGCGCTTCATCCTCATCACCGCCGGCGCGATCGAGCTGCTGCGCTGAGGTGTGGGGCAAGTGCCAACCGGCACCCTGACGGGGCTGACGATTTCCGCCTGATTCCCCGGCCAAAAAATGGTGGGCGCGGGTGGGATTGAACCACCGACCCCTCGCATGTGAAACGAGTGCTCTCCCGCTGAGCTACGCGCCCGGTTGTGGGCGTGACACTTAAGGTTCGCGCCGCAATGAGTCAAGAAAGTGGGCGGCCCGCCTCAGTCGATAATGGCCTCGGCGTCGATCTCGATCAGGAGGCCCGGCACGGCCAGGGTTTCGACGCCGATCAGGGTGCAGGGCGGGCGCTCGGCCTCGGGCAGGAACTCGAACCAGACTTTGGTGATCACGTCCCTCTGCTCGGGCTTGTAGCCGACCACGTAGATGATGAATTTGACCACGTCCTCGAGCCTGCCGCCGCCCACCTCGATGGCGAGCTTCACGTTGGTGAGCGCGTACCGGGTCTGCGCCTCGAGGCTGTCGCCGCCGTGGACGTTGCGGTGGAGATCGAACGCGATCTGGCCGCTGATATGGATCCGGCGGCGCCCCTCGCTCACGCAGACGGCGTGATAGAAATCGGTCTTGGCCAGGGTGTCGGGCCGCAGCAATTGTCTCGTCGCCATGGGTCCTCGAAGCCTCCCTACAGGTTGGTGCGCCCGGCATGCTACCCGATCCGCGCCGCTCGCCGCCACGTTACCGGGGTCAGGGGAGGCGGGCGAGGGCCTCGGGCAGGGCCTCGAAATGGTCGATGAGGGCGTCGGCGCCGAGGGATTCCGGCGTGCCCCGGGCGTAGCCGTAGCGCACGCAGACGACGGGCACGCCGGCGGCGCGCGCCACCTTCACGTCGTTCTCGGCATCCCCCACCATGACCGCCTCTTCCGTGCCCGCGCCGAGCGCCTCGAGGACGGCGAGGAGGTGACGGGGGTCGGGCTTCAAGGCGGCGCCCGCGACGGCGCCGATCACGGCGCCGAAATAGGCCTCGAAATCGAGTGCCCGCAGAACTGCCCGCGTGGCCGACGCGGGCTTGTTGGTACAGACGCCGAGCCGCCAGCCGTCCTCGCGCAGGGCCGCGAGCGTCTCCGCCACGCCCGGGAAGGCGGGTGTCGAATGGGCCGCCACGGGCTCGTAGATGGCGACGAAGCGCTCGAACCAGCTCATCACCTCTGCTTCGGCCAGGTCGGTCCCCGTGGCCGCGAAGGCGCGCCGCACCAGGTCCACGGCCCCATCGCCGATCATGGCCGTCGCCTGCGCGAGCGTGAGGGGTGGCCGCCCCGCCTCCGCGAGCGTGCGGTTGAGGGCGTCGCCGATGCCGGGGGCGCTGTCGAGCAGGGTGCCGTCGAGGTCGAGCACGACGACGCGCCGGGCCCGGCGCGCGTCGTCGCCGCAATGTTGGGTAACAAATCGTGACTTGGACAAGGCGGGGCGCTATGGCAAGGTCCGCTGGCACCGGGGAGCGCCGCTGGACGAAAAAGCGTTTCGGAACGGCTAGTTGTAAGCTATCACGCCAAAATGACAACACGGAAAACCGCCGCCATCATCCTCGCCGCGGGCCAGGGCACGCGCATGAAATCGCGCCTGCCCAAGTCCCTGCACCCGATCGCCGGGCGGCCCATGGTGGGCCACATCGTCGCCACCCTCGAGGCGCTGGGGATGGAGCAGATCGTGGTCGTGGTGGGCCCGGACGGGGCGGCGGTGACCGAGGCGGTCGCCCCCCTGCCGACGGCGATCCAGCCGAGCCCGCGCGGCACGGCCGACGCGGTCAAAGCGGCGCGGGACGCGCTCGAGGGCTTCACGGGCGACGTCCTGGTGCTCTATGGCGATACGCCGCTGATCCCGGCCGAGACCCTCGCCCGCGTCCTCGATCGGCGCCATGCGCCCCCCGGCCCGGCGGTCGTGGTGCTCGGTTTCGAGCCCGAGGACCCCGGCGCCTACGGGCGCCTCGTCACCGGCCCCGACGGCGCGCTCCTTTCAATCGTCGAGGCCCGCGAAGCGAGCCCCGACCAGCTTCGCATCGGCCTCTGCAACTCGGGCGTGATGGCGATCGACGGCTGGGTCCTCTTCGACCTCCTCGACGAGGTCGGGGACGACAACGCCAAGGGCGAGCTCTACCTGACCGACATCGTCGCCATAGCCCGGTCGCGCGGGCTCGACTGCGCCTATGTGGATGCACCGGCGGACGAGCTGCTCGGCGTCAACTCGCGGGCGGAGCTGGCGGCGGCCGAGCGGGTCGTCCAGCGCCGCCTGCGCGCCGCCGCCATGGCGGAGGGGGCTACGCTCGTCGATCCCGAGACCGTGTGGCTGAGCCACGATACCCGCCTCGGCCGCGACGTGCGGATCGAGCCCAACGTCGTCTTCGGCCCCGGCGTCGAGATCGGCGACGAGGTGGAGATCCGTGCCTTCAGCCACATCGTGGGCGCGCGCATCGCGGCGGGGGCGGTGATCGGGCCCTTCGCGCGGCTGCGCCCGGGGGCCGAGATCGGCCCCGGCGCCCATATCGGCAACTATGTCGAGGTCAAGGCCGCGCGCGTCGAGGCGGGTGCGAAGGCCAACCACCTGAGCTATATCGGCGACGCCGTCATCGGCGCGGGTGCGAACATCGGTGCCGGCACCATCACCTGCAACTACGACGGCTTCACCAAGTCGGTGACGGAAGTGGGGGCGGGGGCCTTCATCGGCTCGAACACGGCACTCGTGGCCCCCGTCAAGGTGGGGGCGGGCGCCATCGTCGGCGCGGGCAGCACCATCACCCGCGACGTGGCGGCGGACGCCCTTGCTGTCGAGCGCGCCAAGCAGGAAGAGCATCCCGGTTGGGCCACGCGCTTCCGGGCGCGGAAGGCGGCCAGGGCGGGGAAGCGGGCGAAGAAGGACACGAGAGAGGCGGGCTGAGGGCATGTGCGGAATCGTCGGCATCATTGGCAAGGGGGCGGCGGCGCCGCTGCTTCTCGACAGCTTGAGGCGGCTCGAATACCGGGGCTACGATTCCGCCGGCATGGCGACGCTCGTCAACGGCTCCATCCATCGCCGCCGGGCCGAGGGCAAGCTCGTCAACCTCGCGTCCCGGCTCGAGGAGGAGCCGCTCGCCGGCACGGTCGGCATCGCCCACACGCGCTGGGCCACCCACGGCGCGCCCAACGAGGCCAACGCCCATCCCCACGCCACCAGCCGGGTGGCCTTGGTCCATAACGGCATCATCGAGAACTTCCAGGCGCTGCGCGACGAATTGGCCGGCCTCGGCCACAACTTCGCCTCCGACACCGACACGGAAGTGGTCGCGCACCTCGTGACCCGTTACCTCGAGGAGGGCCACGAGCCGGCGGCGGCCGTGGCCCTGGTGCTGCCCCGCCTCGAGGGCGCCTTCGCGCTCGCCATTCTATTCGCCGGCCGTCACGACCTCATCATCGGCGCCCGGCGCGGCACCCCCCTCGCCGTCGGCTACGGCGATGGTGAGATGTATCTGGGCTCCGACGCGCTGGCCCTGGCACCGCTCACGCGGCGCATCTGCTACCTCGAGGAGGGCGACTGGGTCGAGCTTTCGGGCGATGCCGCCGTGGTCCACGATGAGACCAACGCCGTCGTCGAGCGCCCCATCAAGGAGACGGCGGCCTCGGGTGCCTTGATGGGCAAGGGCAATTTTCGCCACTTCATGCTGAAGGAGATCTACGAGCAGCCGGCGGTGATCGGGGACACGGTCCACACCTTCCTCAACCCCGCGACCGGCGCCATCGGCCTGCCCGACCTGCCCTTCGACCTCGCCACCGTGCCGCGCATCACCATGTCGGCTTGCGGCACCGCCTTCTACGCCGCCATGGTGGCGCGCTATTGGTTCGAGCGGCTCGCTGGCCTTCCGGCGGACATCGACATCGCGTCGGAGTTCCGCTACCGGGGCGGGCCGTTGCCCGAGGGCGGCCTCGCCCTCTTCATCTCCCAGTCGGGTGAGACGGCGGACACTCTCGCCGCACTCCGCTTCGCGCGCGAGCGGGGCCAGCACATCGCCTCGATCGTCAATGTGCCCGAGAGCTCGATCGCCCGGGAATCGGACCTGGTGCTGCCGACCCTCGCGGGCCCGGAGATCGGCGTCGCTTCGACCAAGGCCTTCACCACCCAGCTCACGGTCCTCGCCGCCCTCGCCATCGCGGCGGCGCGGGCGCGGGGCGCCATCGACCGCCGGCGCGAGGCGGCGCTCGGCCACGCGCTCGCCGAGGTGCCGGCGCGGGCGGCCGAGGTGCTCAACCACGACGACGCCTTGCGCGGCCTCGCCGCCACGCTGGCCGAGGCACGGGACGTGCTCTATATCGGCCGCGGCACGGGCTACCCGATCGCGCTCGAGGGCGCGCTCAAGCTCAAGGAGGTTTCCTACATCCACGCCGAGGGCTACGCCGCGGGTGAGATGAAGCACGGGCCCATCGCCCTCATCGACGAGAGCGTGCCGGTCATCGTCATAGCACCCTCGGACGACCTCTTCGAGAAGACGGCGTCAAACATGCAGGAGGTGATGGCCCGCGGCGGCCGGGTCATCTTCCTGAGCGACGCGGCCGGCATCGAGAAGCTGGGCGACGCGGCCGCGGCTTGCATCGAGCTGCCGCGGGTCGACCCCATCGTCGCACCCATCCTCTACGCCATCCCGGTCCAGCTCCTCGCCTACCACACCGCCGTCCTCAAGGGCACCGACGTGGACCAGCCCCGCAACCTTGCCAAGAGCGTGACGGTGGAGTAGCAACGGTCGCCCGGCCGGGGGCGAAGAGGGGAACGGACCAGCCATGCAAATCACCGACTTCGACGCGCTGACTTTCGATTGTTACGGCACGCTCATCGACTGGGAGACCGGGATCGCGGACGAGTTGCGCATCTGGGCCTTCCGCCACGGGCTCGACGTGAGCCGCGACGAGCTCCTCGGGGCCTATGGGCGGCACGAGATCCGCATCGAGCACGATCACCCGGACATGCTCTATCCCGGCGTCCTCGCGGGCGTGCACCTCGCCTTGCAGGAGGAATTCAGGACCCCGCGGGAGGAGGCCGCGGCCGAGGACTTCGGCGGCTCGGTCCCGCGCTGGCCCGCGTTCTGGGACACGGCCGACGCGCTCCGTTACCTCAAAAAGCATTACAAGCTCGTCATCCTCTCGAACGTGAGCCGCGCCGCATTCGCCGAAAGCAACAAGCGGCTCGGCGTCGAATTCGACGCCATCGTCACGGCCGAGGACGTGGGCTCATACAAGCCCGATCCGCGCAACTTCGATGCCCTCCTCGCCGCCTGCGAAGCGCTCGGGGTCGGTAAGAGCCAGATCCTGCACACGGCGCAAAGCATCACCCACGACATCGCCCCGGGCGGCAAGTTCGGCCTCACCACCTGCTGGATCGACCGCCGCCACGACCGCACCGGCTGGGGCGCCACCGCTCCCCCGTCCGAGGCGGCCGATCCCGATTTCACCTTCACCAGCATGGGTGCCTTCGCCCGTCGGCACGCGGAGCTGACCGGGGCCTGAGCCGCCAACTACGGTATTTCCTCGCCGCGGCGCGCGCGACCGTCCGCGCGACTCTACTCCTCCGCGCATCCGTACTATATTCCCCCGAGAGACGGCGCGAGACCTAGGAGGGCACGCTAATGGACATCCAAGACCAGAGTCTTTTCCGCCAGCAATGCTACATCGACGGCGCGTGGGCCGATGCCGATTCGGGCGGCACCATCCCGGTCACCAACCCGGCCGATGGCAGCCAGCTAGGCACCATTCCCAGGATGGGGGCCGACGAGACGCGGCGCGCCATCGAAGCGGCCAACGCGGCCTGGCCGGCCTGGCGCAAGACGACGGCGAAAGCGCGTGCCGCCATCCTGCGCAAGTGGTACGAGCTGATGATCGAGAACGCCGACGACCTTGCGCGCATCATGACCATGGAGCAGGGCAAGCCACTCGCGGAATCCAAGGGCGAGATTGTCTATGGCGCCTCCTTCATCGAATGGTTCGCCGAGGAAGGCAAGCGCCTCTATGGCGACATCATCCCCCAGCACATGGGTGATCGCCGCATCGTGGTCATCAAGGAGCCCATCGGCGTCGTCGCCTCGATCACGCCGTGGAATTTCCCCAACGCCATGATCACGCGCAAATGCGGCCCCGCGCTCGCCGCCGGCTGCCCGGTGGTGGCCAAGCCGGCAACGGCCACGCCCTATTCGGCCCTCGCCCTCGCCGAGCTGGGCGAGCGCGCCGGCATCCCCAAGGGCGTCTTCAACGTGGTGACGGGCTCCTCGGGCGCCATCGGCGGCGAGATGACCTCGAACCCCATCGTGCGCAAGCTCACCTTCACGGGCTCGACCGAGATCGGCAAATTGCTCATGGAGCAGTGCGCCGCCACGGTCAAGAAGGTGTCCATGGAATTGGGCGGCCACGCGCCCTTCATCGTTTTCGACGATGCCGACATGGACGCAGCCATCGAGGGGGCGATGCAGTCCAAGTACCGCAACATGGGCCAGACCTGTGTCTGCGCCAACCGCATGTACGCGCAGGACGGCATCTATGACGAGTTCACGTCCCGCCTCTCCCAGGCCGTGAGCGGCCTCAAGGTCGGCAACGGCCTCGAGGACGGCGTGACCCAGGGCCCGCTCATCGACATGGCGGCGGTGGAGAAGGTGGAGGAGCACATCGCCGACGCCGTGGGCAGGGGTGCCCGCGTCGTCGCCGGCGGCAGCCGGCACGACCTCGGCGGCTCCTACTTCCAGCCCACCGTGCTCGCCGACGTGCCGAGCGATGCGCTCATCACCAGCGAGGAGACCTTCGGCCCCGTGGCGCCGATCTACCGCTTCGAGGGCGAGGACGAGGTCGTCCGCATGGCCAACGACACGCCCTTCGGCCTGGCCTCTTACTTCTACACCCGCGATATCGGGCGCGCCTGGCGGGTCTCGGAGGCGCTGGAGTACGGCATCGTCGGCCTCAACGTGGGTATCATCTCGACCGAGATCGCGCCTTTCGGCGGGGTCAAGGAATCGGGTGTCGGCCGCGAAGGCTCGCACTACGGCATCGACGAGTTCTGCGAGGTCAAATACATCTGCATGGGCGGCGTCTAGGACCCGGAGAATTGGGGCATCGGGCGATATAGAGTCGAACGGTGCTCCATTCCCGCCGCACCTGAGTTGCAGCAGGGAGTTTGATTGATGCCCCTGCCCCACGAGTTTATTGTGCAGGGTATTCCACGCAGCCAACAGACGCGGCTAAGATCAAGGTTACAAGCCTGGAAAACACGAGTTTCATCCCTTGCAAGACAAAGTTGGCCCAACCAAGACCCAGATAATGCAACGAAAATATCGGTGTATCTGTGCTATTTCTACACTAGAGATATATTAGATATTGACAATATTATTAAGCCAATTCTAGATTCTATAATTGGAATTATTATAACGGAAGATAGATATATAGAACAAATTATTGCCAGAAAAAGCCCGATTTCTGGTTTGGCATTTAATAATCCGACACCTGCAATTGCGTCGGGGATGCAGACTGGCGCGGATTTTGTTTACTTCAGCCGACATTCCCCATATACCATCCAAATTCGTGGAAATCGTACCACTTTCCCACCGCCAAGGGAACTGTATCCCCTATGCAGCCATCCGATGGCATGATTTTGGTAATCGGCCCGCGCTTGGAAGGCCACTCGGTCATTTTTCTCGCCATCCAGACACACCTCTCCTGTCGCTTTCTCCTCGCCGTCGATTCCCTCGGCCTACGCCGGAGCGGGTCTTCGTCGCAGATCATCAATCAAGCTCAGGATTTTCCGGAACAGGTCCCTCGGCACCGCCACCTCAGCCAATTGGAACGTAACGTAGCGGCCATGTCGGACAACCTTGGCCCCGATCTTCACCAGCTTGTCGCGCAACGTCGTCATCGACCAGTGCTCCACCTCCTTCGGCAAAGCCAGTGTCCTCATGAAGTTGCCCAGATTGTAGGCCAGGGCGTGAAGCTGGAGCCGAACGGCATTGTTGCGGAACTTGCGACATGACAGACGGGTCCAGTTGATGGCGTTCTTGCCTTCCTTGATGTGCTGCTCCGCCGTGCCACGGTGATTATAGAACGCCACCACCCGCTTGGTAGGGCGCGACAGATTAGTGACGATGAAACCGACGCGAGGAACCAGCTCGCCGGGGTGCCACTCCACTTTGGCCACGACACGGCGCTTCTTGTTCCACGATCCGGCCTGATAGCTGAAGCTGGCGTGGAAACGGCGAACATGGTCGGGCGGGCGACCGACAGGTCGCGTAAGCAGATGGGCAATGTTCCGCTGGAGAATCGCGTTCGCTTTGAGGCGGATGACGTAGAGTAATCCCTCGGCTTCGAGATATTCGTATATCTCCGGTGAGGCGAAGGCGGCATCGCCACGAAAATACAGCCGCACCTTCCTTTCCTTATAGCGCATCACCACCGGCTCCAGAACATTCCGCCATCCGTCGGCACTGTGAACATTACCGGGGCGCAGGGAACATCTCTCCAAGTCGCCGAACTGGTTGAACAGGAATAGCGGATGGTAGCAGGTACAGCCGAAGTGACCATTGTACGCTGTTCCCTCTTGTTCGCCATGGGTCGGGCTGACGCTGCTGTCCATGTCGAGAATGATCATCTTCGGCGGATGGCGGTCATGAACCTTGTCGATCCACACCCCGTTCATGTCGACCAAGGCTTCAACGTTCTCGTCGGTGGCCAATAGCTCCGTCTCGAAGCGTCCCATCTGGCTGGTGGAAGCGGCCTGTCTTTCGATGGCCTTGCCGCCAACAATCCAGCGCATGGCGGGATCGCGTCCCAGACGGTCGGCGTCGTTCACATCGTCATAGCCGCCAAGGCGCCCGAAAACGGACTGGCGAAACTGACCCGTCTTGCCGTGCCATCCGTTCTTGCCGGTACGGCTATCCTGGAAAACACCCTCGGCCATCTCAGTCAGGCCGAGGGCATCGTCAAGCTCCCGGTAGGCGAGCAACCCGGCGTCAGAAGTAATCTTGGAACCGTGGAATTCAAGCTTCAAGCGACGGTCAAAATCGACCCGTAAACTGTCCCGTTTCGATTCACCCATCGGGTGTCCCATACCTGCTGCTCCATCAATGCATCAACATATTGATTCTTATAGCAGAATTCCCATCACGGGGCATGGAATATCGAGTTCACTTGGGAAATGGGGGTTCAGAATTGTGGACGCTGGCCCCAACCATGCGAGTTTGCCGATCGTCCCTATCCGGTTAATGCAGGTAGCGACCGAGTGTTCTTTATATGTTCGCTCTAAGGGTGTACTGTTCCCGCCTCTGAGGATTGGTCGGGAGACAGGGCATGAGCGGCTTGTTGACGTTCCAAGAGCGCTACCGAGACGAGGAATCGTGCATCCTGGCCTTGGCGGATCGACGCTGGCCGTCTGGGTTTGCGTGCGCCCGCTGCGGGCACCGGCGGGGCTATCGGCACAAGGCGCGGGCGCGCGTCTTCGAATGCGCGGCTTGCGGTCGTCAAGAGTCGGTGACGGCGGGAACCATCTTCCACCGCACCCGCACACCGTTGCCCAAATGGTTCCTGGCGGCGTGGTTGATGGGGCGGGACAAGCGCGGGGTCTCGGCCCTGTTCCTGGCGCGCGAGCTGGGGCTTCGCTATGAGACCGCATGGCTGATGGCTCACAAGCTGCGCCATGGCTTGGCGGAGCGGCCGGAGGCGTTGCTGGACGGCATGGTCGAGGTCGATGAGAGCTACTACGGCGGGCGCGGCAAGCCCGAGAGCCGGGGCCGCGGGATGGCCAATGCCAACAAGAGCCTGCTCGTGCTGGCGGTGGAGAAGGTGGCGGTGGCGCCGGGCAAGGGGGTCGAGGGCAGCGGCTTCGTCGCCGGCCGGGCGCGGCTTGCCATCCTGCCCCGGGCCAATGCCGAGCAGCTCGGCGGCTTCGTGCGGGCCGCCGTGACGCCGCGCGCGCGCCTGCTGACCGACGATTTCAAGGGCTATGCCGGGCTCGGCGCCGTCTACCGGCACCAGCCCACCGTCCAAGGCCAAGGCAAGAACGCCGAGACGCAGATGCCGATCATCCACGTCCTGTTCAGCAACCTCAAGACCTGGCTCAACGGCACCTACCATGGCGTCAGCGCCAAGCACTTGCCGCGCTATGGTCGGGAATGGGCCTATCGCTTCAACCGCCGCCGGCGGATCGACGACCTCGGCGACTTCGTCCTGAGCCGCGCCATGGCCCGGCCAACCATCACATACCGCCAGTTGATCCACGGTCTGCAACCCAACGACGCGCTACCTGCATTAACCGGATAGG